>NZ_JBFMMP010000005.1:0-278206 GCF_040790145.1 Massilia aurea | reverse complement strand
ATGGCGTGGCGTCGCGTTACCTGCCGAACTATCTGGGTTGGTGGTGGGCACTAGACGGCGGCCGGATAATGACCGCCGAACAATTGCTACGTATCGCAGTCAGTCTGATCTACAGATAACGGTGACAGCGCTTTTTTTTATGGCGTGACTGGATCGACAGGCTCGAAGCCCGCCGCGCGCCGGCTCGAGCGCGCCAGCGTCCAGGCGAAGCCGATGCCGGCCGAGGCGCCCGCATTTTTCAGGTGCAGCGGGCTGTCGCGGTTGGCACTGTCGGCGTACGACTCGTAGCGCACGTAGCCGAACAGGCGCACATCGGGATTGAGTTGGCGCGTGGCGAACAGGCCCACGCGCGCGAGCACCAGGCCGGCGTCGGCGCTGTAGGCGTCGCGGGTCGCGGTCGCGTACTGCGGCGCGACTTCATAGAAATAGCGGTTGATGCGCTTGTCGCCGAACACCACGGATGTATTGGCCTCGAACGACCACAGGCCGCGTTCACCGCGTGTTTCATAGGCCAGCTTCGGCTCGAAGGTCCAGCCCTGACGGCGCAAGCCGCCGCGCGCTTCGATCACCGCGCGCAGCGGCAGTTCGGCGCGCAGGCGGCTCGTGGCGTCAAGATCGGCCACGCGGATTTTCAGGCGCGGGCCGAATTCGAACAGCGCGCCCAGGTCTGGCATGCCGGCGCGCGCCTCGACGTCGTCGGAGTCGGACGGCAAGGCGCCCGACAGGCCGACGTCGAATTCAAGGCGGTCCGACTGGAACAGGCGCGCACCAATGCCGGACTGGTCGGCGCGCAGCACTTTACCGCGATAGAGCAGGAACGGTACGGGCAGTACGCGCGTGGTGCGGTCATCGGCGCCGGGATAGGCCGGCGTGCTCAGGGCGGCGGCGCCGAGGCCGAATTCCCACAGCGGCAGATTGGCCGGGGCGGTCGACTGGGCGCTGGCGTGAAGAGCGGGAAACAGGCAGGCTGCCGCGATGGCGGCCTTGAACGTGGAATGCATGGGGCCTCGGGAGTCTGGTCGATGGATGACCGGATTCTAGCCGAGAAGAAGCAGGGGTGGGCCACACGTTATCGACGCCGCCCTGCACTCGCCCTACCGGTCCGTCATTGACGGCGGTGGGCCTGGCGCCATCTGCCGGCGAGCCAGGCCAACGCCATCGCGGGAATGGAGAGAAGCGCGGCATACAAGATCCCCACGGCCAACAATGCAGACGCTTCAGCGGTGACCAGCATGACGGGGATCTGCGCGAACATGACAATGGCGCCAGCGGCCCATTGGGCGCGTTGCAGCATCGCCCCACTGGCCGCTGACAAAGCGAGCCCGGCGGGATAAATGATGGTCAGGTAACCCGCGTGGTCCCATGGCTCTCTCTCCCCGGTGAATACCGAGACACCGGCCCAAAAAATCAGGGCGACAACGCAGACAACGATCAGTGGCATGTAACTTCCTCGGCGGCACGGTAACGCGCGGGACTGGATCATACCGCGCCCCTCGCAGGGCGCGGCGCACATGGCGCCGGGGCGTATGCGATAACGTCACACGCAAAAACTGCCCATCAAACGACGGACGATTCAGGTTCTCCCACCAACGAGTCTGCGAAGACGCTACCTGGATGACCATGCCTGTCCACCTTTTTCGACATCACGAGCATCGAAGAAAAAAGGTGGGAAGCAAGCCTTCCGGTTGGGAACGAATGGGACTTGCTCTCCCCATGACAGGCGCTGCTTGTGCACCTAACGGCAGTGACTGCGACTAGCGCTGTGCAACAGAAGACGAGATCACCACCATATCCGCGAAGCGCGGGTCTGGCGCATAAGTCATGATCATGTCATCGCCGACATCGCCACGATTGAATTCCATGGTGACCCGACCATCGCCCGACGCGAATTTATAGGGCGCGACAGCAAGAAGACGCATCGGTTTTTGCTTGTCGATTGTCGTATCGATCGTGCGGGTGCCTGTCCGCACTTTCATGCGCCAACCATTCGTCAATTCGTAGGTGCCGGCAATATGCCGGGATTGTTCTTGTTTGATCCGATACGGCGTTGCTGTTGCGCTGACAACCACGGTGGTCACTGGCACCGTGTCGGCTTGCGGGTAGGGCATCGTCTGCGCGCCCGAAGTGGACGCGAAAAGAAGGAGTGCTGCGGGAAGCAAAACAGATGAGATACGCATGATATTTCCTTTATGAAGCATAGGAAGAGCCGCCGGTGATGGCGTTGCGCAAGAAGGGCTGGTGCCTTGCCGTCGGGGGTAACACTGACGAGGTCCGAGAACTGTCGTGAGCTGAAATTGAGTGTAGGTCGGATGCTTCGAACGGCAAGCGTCAATACAGCATCCCGATTAAATTGACTACTTGTTCGATAAGCTAGATCCAAACGACATGACACACGAATGGCATGATCGTTGTCAGGTTCGTATCGCATTCGAAGCGCTGCAGCGTGTGCGCGCGATGTACGCCGCGTGAAACGGCTGATAGAAGCAAGGGCGGGAAGTCGCCGCCGCCAGCGGCGACGACGACGGTATTGCGACTGACGACTTACGGCCAGATAGCCTGCAGCATCGCGGCCAGGTTGTACCCGCCCTTGATCAGCTGCGTCTTGGCGATTTCCGAACTCGGCACCGGGTAGTTGGCCGGCACTTCGAGCGCGAAGGTGTAATAGGTTTCGCCCTTCTTGCTGGTCTGCGGCGTCAGCTTGCCCGGCACCACGTTGGCATAGGCCAGCTTGGCCGACTTCAGGCCGTCTTCCACCCACTGCACCGGCCAGGTGGCCACGTCGCCCCTGGCTTTCGCGACCAGCGGCGCACTGGCGATTGCCACGTCCGCGAACTGCTCGGGCGTGCGCGTCTGGATGCGGCGGAATGCGTAGTCGACCGTCGTGCTGTCCCAGTACGAGTGGAACGGCTTGGTCAGCGCCTTCGGCACGCCTTCCTTGATCATCACCGGCTCGCCAGGCGGGATCACGCCCTTCGACAATGCCGCCAGCTTGTCATCGTCGAGCAGCAGGTTGTTGCCGCCGCGCGAATCGAATACCAGCGCATCGTCGATTTCAGCGCGCGTCTTCGGCACGACGAACTGGCCGTCCTTGCTCACGAACGCGGAGCCGACGTGCAGCGGCTGGTGGATGTCGCCGGCGAAGTGCGTCAGCAGAATCAAGGCCTGGCGCTTGGTGAACTTGTGCGGGTTCAGGCCTGGGTCGGTTTTACCCTGCAGGACAGCGATGCACTGCTCCAGCGTCTGCACGATGTCGACGTCGCTCGTGCCCACGCCGTGCTCGTGATAGTGATCGAGCTGGAACGGTACGTTGGTGTAGTGGTATTCGCTGTGGCGCGGGTTGCCTTCGACGTATTCGACCATCTCGGCCGTCTGCGGGCCGCAGTAAGTACCCTTGACGCAGTCGGCCCAGTTGGCGACCGACGCCAGCGATTCGCCCGGCTGCAGCAGCAACGCGATCTGCTTTTGCGCATTGGTTCCCTTGAGCAGCTTGTCGGCGATGGAGCCGACGGCGCGGTGGCCATCGCGGCCCCAGGCGGCTGCATCGGGCGCCGCCATCGAGGCAAAGGCGCCGGTGAGCGCCAGCACGCATGCGAGTTTTTTCATGGTTGTTCCTGAGAGCTTAATTGAGGCGCTGGATGCGCGGGGTAGCCGGGGCCCGCGCGGCGCCCTGCTCTTCGAGTTGTTTCAGGTAGGCGATAAAGCCATCGAGGTCGCGCAGGCCAGTGTCGATTCGCTGCGTGCCCAGTGCGAATTCCGGATAGCCGTCGCTGCCTTCGGCGAGGAAGTTATTCACGGCCAGGCGATAGGTCGCGCCGTCTTCGAGCGCCTTGCCATCGAGCTTGACGCTGCCCGGCACCAGGCGGCTGCCCGCCGGGCGCTTGGCGTCCCAGGTATAGGTAAAGCCTTGCGAAACCTGCAGCACGGCGGACGTCACGTTTGCGCCGTCGGGCCACTGGCGCTCGAGCAGGTTGCGGATCTGCGCACCGGTCAGGTTCATCACGACCGTCGTGTTCCCGAACGGGAGCACGGCCTGGGCCTGGCCAAAGTTGACCGTCTTGTCGGCGCCCGCTTCCAGGTCGCGCCGGATGCCGCCGTTGTTCATGAACGCAAACTGCGCGCCCAGCGTGCGGGCCGACGCCAGCGCCGCGTCGGCGATCAGGTTGCCCAGTGCCGATTCGCCGGCCTCGTTATTCTTGCGCAGCAGCGGTGCGACGGCGATCTTCGCGACCGGGCGCGTGAGTGCGGCCTGGCTGCGCTCCTTCACCTGCGCGACAAAGGCGACCATGTTCGGGTCGGCCGGGTAGTCGCCCGGCTTCATCACGACGTTGGCGACCTTCAGGTTCGACACCGCAAACGTCTTCGGCTCGACCTGCATCGACACGCGCGTGAGCAGGTGGCCGGCGGTGTCGGCCTGGGTCACCGTGCGGCCATCGACGTCGCACAGATAACCCTGGTGCGAGTGCCCAGTAAGCACCAGCTTGACCGACGGGTCGATCTTCTTGACGACGGGGACGATGTCGCCCGTCAGCTGGCTGCAACCGGCTTGCAGCGGCGACTCCACCGTGCGGCCGCCCTGGTGCACCAGCGCCACGATGACCTGGGCGCCGGCCGCGCGCATGGCCGGCAGCGCATTGTTGATCGCTTCAGCTTCGTCGCCGAAGGTCAAGCCGGCGATGCCCGACGCCACCACCATGTTCGGCGTATCGCGCAGCACCACGCCGACCAGGCCGACCTTGATGCCCTTGACCGATTCGATGGTAAAGCCCGGGATGATCGGCTTGCCGGTGACCTTGTCGATCACGTTCGCACCGAGGTACGTGAACTTGGCCCCGCCGAAAGTAGGCGTGAGCTTGCAGGCCTTGGTTGGATGCGGCGAATCGCAGCCGCCGTTCTGCTGGCGCAGCAGTTCCTTGCGCCCGCCATCGAATTCATGGTTGCCCACCGCGCTGGCGCGCAGGTTCAGCATGTTCATCACTTCGATGGTCGGCTCGTCGGCCCACAGCGACGACAGCGCCGGGCTGGCGCCGACGATGTCGCCGGTCGAGACCAGCAGCAGATCCTTGTCTTCCTTGCGCCACGCCTGCAGGGCGGCCGCCACCGCTTCGGCGCCACCGGCGCGCATGACCTGGTCCTTGCCATCGGCGCCCTTGAGCACGTAGCGGCTCGGTTCGAGATTACCGTGGAAGTCGTTCAGCGACACCAGGTTGATGGTCACCGGGCCCTGGGGGGCGGTCACGCAGCCTGCCAGAAGCAGCGCAGAGGTCAGTGTGATGCTCAGTGTGGAAAGGCTGGCGCTTGCGCGACGCGAGACGATCATGGGATTACCTTTATCAATGCAAAACAGCGACAAAAAAACGGCGTCGGTGCGCATTATTGCATGAGGTTAAGGCGTGGGAAATCCCTACAGCGCGGTTTTAACAGCTGTCGTGACACTGTGACCACTACGTCGCTCCAGCGGAGGCTGGAACCCAAGTTCAGCGTCTCAGACGAAAACCAGATATCGGCCCGCGGCGGACTTGGGTCCCCGCCTCCGCGGAGACGACGAACGAGCGGTACTGGCGTTTGCGGGAATGGTGACTACAACCCTTCGCTGCCGCTCCAGCGCTTCATCAAGTCATTCGACGGGATAGTCTCGTCGAGCAGCTTGCGCGCCGATTCGATACCAGCCACCGGCAGCAGCGCCGGATCGAGCAGGCCGATCTGCACCAGCACGCTGGCCTGGTCCCAGTAAATATGCTCGTGATACAGCTTGTCGCCGCGGAAGCTGATGATGCCGACCATCGCGATCTCGACGTATTTGCCAGTGGGCGCCACGCCCGGCAGCATCCAGTCGATCTCGCGATCGTGCGTGAAGCACATGATGAATTCATCGACCACCTGCAGCGCGCCGACCGTGCGCGAGACCGGGATCATGCGCATGTCGGACGGATTGGCCTGCACGAAGTGGTGCTGGTAGAAGCGCGCCAGCTGCTTGGCGCCCACGCCGCCGGTCAGCGTCGGGATGTGGTTCACGTATGGCTCGGCCACCATGGTCGCCATCGTCGATGGCACGTCGCGCGTCGCGAACTCGTGGTACACGTGCTGGTCCCACAGGTACGACAGGTTGAAGTGCGGGCCGATCTGCGACTTGAGCGCGGCAATGGTACGGCCATGCGCCATCAGGGCCGACGACTTATCGAAGTGCATGCCGCCCACGCGGGCAAACGCATGGTCGGCGCCCGGATACACGTACATCTCGGCCTTCGGCAGCGCAGACAATACGGGAATGATCTTCTCGCGCGCCGCAGCGTCGCAGTAGGCGTCGTTCTCGGCGAAGTGCAGCACCAGCTTGCCGCGAATGTTGGCCGCTTCGTCCAGCATGTTCTCGATGCCCATGCCGTAGTAGCCCACGGCGCAGGCCACGCTTGTCCGCGCCGCCGTCAGGTAGGCCAGCTTGCCGCCCAGGCAAAAGCCGACGTAGCCGATGTCCGGGCCGGCCACCTGCGGCAAGGTGCGCAGCAGGTCGATGGCCGCGCCGATGTCGTCTACCGCCGCGTCGACGTTCAGTTCGGAGAAGAAGCCGAAGGCGCGCTTGAAGTCGTCCTCGGTATAGCCCAGCTCCACGCCCGGCTGCATGCGCCAGAACAGGTCGGGCACCAGCGCCACATAGCCTTCTTCGGCATACATGTCGGCGACCTCGCGCATGTTCTGGTTCACGCCAAAGATTTCCTGTCCCACCACCAGGCCAGGGCCGGCGCCGCTGCCCGGAATCGCCAGGTAACCCTTGAAGCTGCCCGCGCCGTCGCGGGCTGGAATGTCGATGTAATACGCCATGCGTGATACTCCTTGAATTCGTGAGAGCCTCAGGCCCGCTGTCGCAAGTCGGCCTGCGACAGGAAGGCGTCGGCAAAAAAGTTCGTTGCCGGCAGTGCGCGCAGCGTATTGAAATCGCGCTGCGCCGCTGCCACCATCTGCGGCGCGCCGCAGGCATACACTTCGTGTGCCGACAAGTCGGCATGGTCGTCCAGCACCGCCAGGTGCACCAGGCCCGTACGGCCGCTCCAGCCGCTATCTTGCGCCGGTTCGGACACCACCGGCACGTACTCGAACCACGCCAGGCTGGCGGCCCAGCCGCGGCACAAGGCGTCGTGGTACAGGTCGGCCGGCTGGCGCCCGCCCCAGTACAGGCGCATCGGGCGCGTATTGCCGCTGGCGATCGCGTGCTCGACCAGCGCCTTGACCGGTGCGAAGCCGGTACCGCTGGCCAGCAGCAGCACGGGCGCCGTCGTCGGCCGCAAATAAAAGTCGCCGGCCGGGCCATCGAGCTGCAGGCGCTGGCCCGTGGCCAGGCTGCCGAACACGCGGTCGGTGAACACGCCGCCCGGCATATGGCGAATATGCAGTTCGAGCACGTTGGCGCCGCCCGGTGCAGCCATCGAGTAACTGCGCCGGCTGCCGTCTTCGAGCACCACATCGAGATACTGCCCGGCGACATAGGCCAGTGGCGCGCCGTCTTCCAGGCGCAAGCGAAGCACCGCCACATCGTGGCCGAGTTTCTCGATGCTGTCGATCACGGCGGCCAGCTCGCGCTTGGCGGATGCGCAGGCCGGGCCGCAGCTTGCGCCGTTGACTGCGCCGCCCGCAGCCACATCGGCCACGTCGACCTCGACCCGCCCGGCCACCACGCGCACCGGGAAGCTGCGCACGGGTTCCGTGATCGGCGCGCTTTTCGGCGCGCCGCTGCGGATGTCGATCAGGCCCTGGTGCAGCGGGCACTCGACGCAGTTGTCCTCGATATAGCCGTCGGACAGGCGAGCATTGCCATGGCTGCACTTGTCGCGCAGGGCAAACAGTTCGCCATCGAGCTTGAACAGTGCCAGCGACTGCCCGCCGGCCACCACTGCGGCCACTTCACCTTCGCCCACGCCATCGGCCGCGCCGACATCGAACCAGGTATCCATGGCGACCTCAGATCGGCGTGGCCAGCAAGGTCTGCACGCGCGACGTGTCGTAGATCACGCGCTTGCTGGCGTAGCGCCAGCCGGCATCGGTGCGCACGACGCGGTCGATGTAGCGGCCAGCCTGGTACACGGTGGAGTCGCCATTCTGCAGCGTCTGCACCACGACATAGCTCGATTCGCTCTCCACGGTATCGGCATCGATCGGGCGGATCGTCAGGCCCGATGTCATGTGGCGATAGCTGTGCGCCTCGAAGATGTTGGCGTGGCGCAGGGCCACGACGCGATCGCGCAGCATGCGCTGGCTGTCGCAATAGATGATCCCGATCGGCAGGCCGGCATCGGCATTTTCGCGCGGGACGATCTCGTACAGGCAGTCTTCGGTGAAGAACGTGGCCCATTCTTCCAGGCGATCGTTATCGAGCGCAGCGACATACTGCTGCTGCAGCTGATACACGCCGAACCACAAGGCCAGTTGTTCCATTTGCTGTTCCATCGTTGTCATCTCAGTACTCCAGTCAGAACGCCATCAGTTTCTGGTAACCCTGCCAGAACTTGCGGATCAGGCTTTCGGTGATCAGCGTGTCTTCCTGGTCCGGCTTGTCCTTGGCCATGTCGATCACCGAGCAGGCATCCGGATCGCGCCGGGTGCCGTTCTGCACCAGCTCCGTCGCCTCGGTGTCTTCCATCGAGATGTAGCCGGCCGGCCCCACCAGGTTGGCCTGCTTGATGCGCAGCGCGCGCATCTCGGGCGTGTCGTCCTCGTAGCCGAAGAAGTGGAAGATCAGCTCGAAGTTGTCCGGACCTTTCGGCAGCAGCTGGCGCGCCACCAGCGTGTTGTGGATCTGCTGCACCACCAGTTGCGGGAAGATCGGCTGGATGTGGTTCGTCGTCATCTCATCGAATTCCTGGATCTGGCCCAGCACCGACGGGTCTTCCAGCGAGAAGCCTTCGTCGAACGAGCGGATCGCCTGCTGTTTATACGCGTCGGACGTCTCTTCCTGGTTCTTGGTGGCGGTGATGATGCTGTGCAGGCCGTGGCGCTTGTCGGCCATCGAGCGCGCCTTCATCCCGACCCGGAAGATGTTGAAGGTCGTGTGGAACAGGTGCAGCAGGCTGGCGTGGTACGGGTCCTTCACGTTTTCCAGGTACAGCTTCCAGTTCGATTTCGAGTACTGGCGGGTGCAGCCCAGGTACACGATCGGCTTGTGGAAGATGCGGTCGATCCACGGACGCATCTCGGCGCCGATGTAGTCGGCCAGCGGTTCGACGGTCTCGCTGAAGGTGGCGAACACGAGGCCCTTGTAGCTCTCGACGCGCAACTGGCGCAGGCCGTGGCACTTCGGATCGAAGTCCTTCGGCATGCCGGCCATGCCGTTCTGGCCGCGCTTGAACGGCACGCCCAGCAGGTTGCCGCGCAAATCAAAACTCCACTGGTGATAGGCGCAGCTGTGCGAGCTGGCATTGCCGCGCGGGGTGCGGCACACCATGGCGCCGCGGTGCGAGCACTTGTTGACCCAGGCCGCCAGGCCGCCATCCTCGGTGCGGGTGACCACGACCGGGGTGTCGCCGACAAAGGTGCTCTTGAAGTCGCCCGGGTTGATGATTTCGGCCTCGAGGGCCAGGAAGCTCCAGACCGGACCGCGGAAGATGCGCTCCTGTTCGCGCTCGTAGACTTCCTGCGAGCTGAAGACTTTATAGGGCGTGCGCGAGCCGTCGGTGCGGGGGAATTGCACCAGGGGGTGGACCGTGCCCTGGGTGGCCGGCGCGGTGGCTTGCTCGTGTTCGATCGACATGGGATCTTCTTTCGTTGCGGTGGATGGATTCCAGTCTAGCTACCGGCACACGGCGCCTCTAGCCGAAATCGGCAAACGTCGGGCCTGCGCTATCCGTTTTCGGCAACCACGCAGCGGCTCCCTCCTCGCCCTCTGCGCGCCGTCACGGTGCACGCTGTGCAGTAACACTGTCCAAATCCTGCAATTTTTTGCACATTGCACGTGCATTATCCGAATCTTGCAAGGCGCCCTGCCTTGAAGGCGCTGGCACGCTACTTGCAACATCCCATGTCATCCTCCAGGACGGGAAACTCCCATGCACACGCTGAGCGAATCGATCGAACATGCGCAGCTATACCGGCACTGCGTTTTTCACAGCAACGAAAAAGTGGCGTCGCATCGCCATGTGGCCGAAGCGCTGGCCGACCACGACGTGCACTGGCAACATGGCGCGCCGGACGCGGCGCTGTTCACCGCGCGCGTGAATCGCCTGCAGCTGTTCGTGCTGCGCTACGGCGCGCAGGTACAGATCACGCCAAGCGGCTTCAACGATTTCGCGCTGGTGCACATGTCGCTCAAGGGGACGGCGGAGTTCGAATGCGACGGCCAGCGGGTATCGCTGCCCGAAGGCCAGGCGGCGATCGTCGCGCCCAGGAAAAGCATTCGGCTGTGGTGGGAAGAAGGTTCGGAACAATTGATTCTAAAAGTGCCGAACGGGCTCGTGCGCGAGCTCCAGGGGCCTTCCGCCGGCCGCAACCCACGCGCCGGCCTGCAATCGGGGCTCATCCCCTCGAGCCGGCCCGATACCCATTGGCACCTGCTGCTGCAGTCGCTGCTGCAGATCCTGGCGCAACCGGACGAAGACCGTCCGCACCAGGCCTGGATCGATCACTTCGAACGCAATATCACGATGTTCCTGATGCACCAGCAAGGCGCGCCCGGTGAACAGCCGCTGCCGTCGCCGGGTACGCGCGCCGCCATCGATGCCGGCCTGGGCCTGGTGGCTCCATCGGCCTGCGAACGCATGGACGCGCTCGAGCGGTACATGCGCGCCAAGCTCGGTGCGCCGGTGTCGCTGGTCGACCTGGCCCTGGCGGCAGGTGTCTCGGTGCGCAGCCTCAATATGCTGTGCCACCGCCATCATGGCGTGCCGCCGATGGATTTGCTGCGCAATATGCGGCTCGATGCGGCGCAAGCCATGCTGCAGGCGCAGCCCGACGCCAGCGTGACGAAGACGGCGCTCGAATTCGGCTTCGGCCACCTGGGCCGGTTCTCGCAGTACTACCGCCAGCGCTTTGGCGTGCTGCCCAGGCACACTGCCGGGCTGAGGCACTGACGACCTGCCAACGCATTCGTTGAAACGTTAGAACGACAAAACGGCCGGTGTTTCCACCGGCCGTTTTTGCTTACCTCATGCTACGAATTGGCGCTGCTTAGAATTCGTAACGCAGGGTTGCCTGGATTGCCCACTGCGACTCGCCCTTGGCTTGCTTCAGGTCTTGACGCTCGACGTCGTTACGCACGACGTAGATGTAACGACCTTGCGCATCGATACCGGCGACGTCCACGAAGCTACGTGCCTGGCCACCAGCCGACTGGAAGCTGATCTCTTCGGTACGGCCCCATTTCTTGTTCAGCAGGTTGCCGAAGTTCATGAAGTCGAGCGTGAAGGTCGCCTTGTTGCGTGCGAAGATGCCCGGGATTTCCTGGCTGATACGCACGTCGAAGGTATTGACCCATTCGGCGGTCGAGTTGTTGCGGCTGACGACGCCACCGGCTGCTTTGCTCAGGCCCTTGTTGGCATTGACGACGTCCCAGAAGCGCTGCTCGTTGGCACGGCTGGTCGCGGTATCACCCGAGAACACGACTTCGTTCGAACCGAACGCGGTCGGGATGTACATCAGGTCGTTACCGGCCAGATTGTCACCGTTCATGTCGTTGTTGAACGTCCAGCTGTACGGACGGCCTTCACGACCTTCGTAGAAGACGCCCAGACGGGTGTTGTAGCCCGTGAAGAATTTCTTCTGGAAGTTCATCAGCGCGTTGACACGGTTCTTGATCGCGTAGCTCGAGGTCGCGGCGACTTCTTCGTTCGGGTTGAACGACGAGCGGCCGTTGAAGTTCGAGTTGGCAACCGACGACGTCAGCGGCGAAACTTCGGTCGCATCGGTGTAGGTGTATGCCAGCGACCAGCCAAAGCCCTTGGTCAGCGGTTGCGACAGCGACATGGTCAGCACTTTCGCGTCGCCCTTGTCGGTATCACGCGCTACCAGCACGTTGCCGAAGCTGCGGTTGTTCAGCGAGCGGTTGACCGCGCCGCAGCTGCTGATGACGGTTGCCACATTGTTTGCCACGCCGTAGCACGCCGGGTTCAGGCCCTGTGCGTTCCAGAACAGCTGACGACCATCCGAGCCGGTGCGGGTTGCCGCGCCCAGGTTCAGGTGTTCGTAGTAGATGCCGTTCTTGTTCTTGGTGTACAGCGCTTCGGCGCCGAAGACCAGGCCGTACCATGGCAGTTCGGTGTCGAACGCCACGTTGGCTTTCCAGATCGACGGCTGACGGAAGTTCGGGTCCAGGAAGTTCACGTCTGCGGCCGGGATCGCGCCGGCGATGGCTGGCTGGCCATCCGGATTGAAGCTGGTCAGGCCGCCCGTGGTCGGGCAGCGGGTTGCAGCAGTGCCTGCGCAGCTGATGGTGGCCGTTGCCACGCCGGTGCCCGAGAACGGGTTCGACATCCACACCGTGGCTGCCGCGCCCTGGAACAGGCCGAAGCCGCCGCGAATCTGGGTCGGACGCTCCGACTTGTCGAAGCGGTAGTTGAAGCCGAAGCGCGGCTGGATCAGGTCGGTACCGTCGATGGTGCGGGTGTTGTCCAGACCGAAACCGCCGGACTGGCGCACGCCGGTGACCGGGTTACCGGCAACCATTGCCTGGGCAGCTGCGGTGTTGGCCAGTGGACGGCCGCCGACATCGTTACGGTCGTAACGCACGCCGTAGGTCAGGGTCAGCTGGTCGTTGACGTTCCACGTGTCTTGCAGGAACAGGCCAGTGTTCTTGGTGTCGAACTTGGCGACTGCATCGTCGAGCGTCGCGCCTGCCAGTGGGCGCTGGACGCTGTAATTCAGTGGACGACCCTTCTGGAAGTTCTCCAGAACGGCTTGCTGCACCTGTGCATTGGTGGCGCGGGCGCAGCTTGGCAGTGCGCCGAAGCTGTAGAAGCTCGTGTCGGTCGACTCCAGGCAGGCGAAGGTGTACGAACCGTTGATACCTTGCAGGAACGCGTTGTAGACATCGTTCTTGGTCTGGTCGACGCCGAACTTCAGCTCATGGTCGCCCACGATCCAGTTGGCGCCCGCATACAGGTCCTTGGTCTTGTTGCGCAGCACGTTGTTGTGACGGCTGAACTCGGTCCCGAAGTTGATGAAGCGGTTGGCGGTCGACAGGCCGGCCGGTGCGTCAGCCGGCAGCGCGCCGGTGAATTGCAGGGCCATCGATGGCGTGCGGGTCGCATTGACCGGGATCGAATCGTAGTCGCGGGTCGAGAACTTGAACTCGGTCGAGAAGTTCGGGGTCCAGTCCGAGAACACCTGGGCGACGGCGGTCTCGATCGACTTGCCCTGATTGTAGAAGCTCGACGACAGGCCGACGCCGGATGCCGAGAAGCCCGGGTAGAACGGCTCACCCTGTTCGGTCTTGGCGTAGCGCAGGCTGGCACGGTGCTCGTCGGTGATGTTCCAGTCGAACTTCACCATGCGCTCTTTCGAGGTCAGCATGGAGCCGGTTGGCACTGCCGGGCTGCCGATGTCGACGCCGTAGGTTTGCTGGGCGATACGCTGGGCTTCGGCGATGGCCGACTGGCTGATGCCGACGGTGGTGCCGGCGCCGCTGCCGATGGCGCCAAATTCCGGGCTCGAACGCGAGCTCTCGAAGTTTTCAGCCAGTGCGTAGATGAACAGCTTGTCTTCGATCAGCGGACCCGAAGCCCAGATGCCCTTGGTGGTTTCCTTCGACTTCGGCGCGTCGGTGTAGACGTCGGTGATCGGGTTGTAACGGTCGCCCGACATGGTGTCGTTGCGGAACACGTAGTACACGCCACCCTTGTAGGTGTTGGTACCCGATTTGGTGACGGCGTTGATGTTCGCGCCGGTATAGCCTTTTTGGGTGACGTCGTAGTTGGCGACGTTGACCTGCACCGACTGGATCGCTTCGATCGAGATCGGCTGGCGGGCCGTTGGGCTGCCGTTCGATTCGAGGCCGAACGTGTCGTTGATCGCGACGCCGTCGATGGTCATCGAGTTGTAGCGCGAGTTCTGGCCGGCGACCGAGATTTCGCCGCGGTCCTTGTCGGTCTGCGACACGCGCGGGTCGGCACGGGCGTAGTCCTGCAGGCTGCGGCTGATCGATGCCTGGGTCAGCAGCTGGGTGTTGCTGATGGCGGTGCCCGCACCCATGTTGTTGCCCGAGAAGATCTCCGAGCGCGTTGCGGTACCGGCGATGGTCACGGTCTGCACGCCCAGGGTGGCGTCGACTTCGGCGGTCTGCGCCAGATCCAGGAAGACGTCGCGGCGGGTCTCGGTGATGCCATCCTTGGTGATGGTGATCGTGTACGGACCACCCACGCGCAGGCCACGTGCAACGTAGCGGCCTTCAGCGTCGGTCACGACATTGCTGACAGAACCCGACTCGGTGTGCAGGATCTGCACCTGAGCGCCAGCTGCCGGCTGACCCGAGACGTTCGAGATACGGCCGCCGACGGCCGAAGTGGTGTTCTGTGCGAACGACGGCGACGCCGCCAGCGCAACTGACAAAGCCAGCGCCAACTTGGTGAGCCGGATCTGCTGTTGAGTGATCATTGAGTACCCCAAAAAGAACTTCAAAGTTGTTGTTGGACGCCCGACGGACGTCCTCCCCTGCTTTTTACTGCTTGTTTTTATGCGTAGTGTCGAACCAGCGATTCAGCCGACAAGCGGCTGCGATTGTATCGATACAATGTTTCAACAAAATGACACGATGTATGGTTTGATTTACAGCAGAATTGAGCCAATATGCATCAGCGTTTTCAGGCCGACAAATTCAATTTGGCTTGGCTATTCAGAGCTTTCTCATATAAATCACCGCATACCTGTTGTCTTTACGAGACATAAATCGTGTCATTTGGATCGCTTTATGACATGGCCGAATTATATGCGTGGCATTCCACGGTGAAATTTTTTCCGTGAAAAATCAGTAAAAGCAGACACGCGGGGAAGAATTGTGTAGCAAGAAGACGACAAACGTTACTTCTGGATTAACTTATTACCAGAAAGTCGTAAGGCGTTTATGACAGGGAGGCGATCCGGCGAACGCCGGATCGGGGATGACACACTTTATTTCACGCGCGCTGCCTGGGCCTCCATTGCAGCGACTTGCGCTTCGAATTGCGCGTAGCGCCCATCGAGCTGCGTCGTTAAGCGTTGCTTTTCTGCCACGGACAAGAATGCGTAGCGAATGCTGTTGTACGACGCCTTCTTGATTTCGGCGTAACCCGGCTTGAACTGGCTGGCAAATTGCACATACTCGTGCGACAGCGTATGGCGGGTCACCCCGGCATCGTCCGTCGAGATCACATACGGCACGCCATATGTGCGGTACAGGTGGATCGGGTGATCCGCGCCCGCCACGCCGCTGATGAACGCGTTCGAGGTCAGGTTGATCTCGACCGGGATATCCTTCTCGCGCATCGTCTTGATGATGGCCGGCGCATTGGCTTCATGCGCAAGGTCGAGGCCATGGCCGATGCGGTCGGCGCCGGCAATGGCCAGGGCGCTGTCGATGTGGAACTTCAGGCCTTCGGGCGGCACGTCGCCCAGCGCCAGTTCGCCGGCATGCATCGCCACCTTGACGTCCGGGTACACCGTCTTCAAGAAGCGGAACATCTTCATGTGCAGCAGGTAGTCGCGCATCGACACGTGCAGGCTTTCCTGGCCGACGATATTCACGCCGACGATACGGCCACCCTTGGCGGCGGCCTTGAAACTCGAGACCATCGCCGAAAACACCTGCGATGGCGCGAGCAGGCGCAGCGTGTAGTTCTGGTACCGCATCGTGAAGCGCTCGTCGTCGATGCCCTCTGATGCGGCGTTGATCTGGTCGACAAAACCATCGATCGACTTGTTGTAGGCCGCATTGGCATCCAGCGCCGTCAGTTCGGCGCGTAGTTGCGCGGTCAGCGCCGCGTCGTCGTTCACGCTGGCGCGCGTTTGCGTATCGAACGCGCCGTTGGCCACGAACGGCGAGAGCAAAAACATCGTTTCGATGTAGCTGACATTCTCGGCGATCGCGCGTGCCTTGATCTCTTGCAGGCCTTCGCGCAGATTGTCGTTGGCCACCGGGCCGAAGTAGCCGAAGGTGCCGAAGAACAGGCGATCCGGCGCCGGCTGAATGGCGACGTGGTTGCTGAAGTCCTTGTTCGACCAGCGCTTGACGATCTCGCGCCAGGTGTTTTCGTCGGCATTGACTTCAGCGCCCGACAGGCAGGTGCGCTGGGCGGCCGGCTTGGCGCGCTGGGCGGCGACGGTCGCCTTGTCGGTCTCGATGCGGTAGGTGTTCTTGTCGATGCAGAAGCCCTGCTTGTCGACGAAGTCGACATAGGTCTCGGCATAGATCGCGCCCGAATAATGGTGGTGCAGATCGCCGCCCTTGGGCATCTGGGTGAAGAACATCGTCAGCTCTGACAGGCGCGGGGTACTACCGGCAATCAGGCTGGCGTAGTGGCGCGCGGTCGCGGCCTCGTTGGCGGCGACCGATGGGCCCTTGGCCAGGACAGGCGAGGCGACGACGGCCAGTGCCAGCAGCGCGCTGCCGGACAAGAAGGTGTGCATGGTGTACTTTCAGAGGAATTTCAACCGCCAACTCTAACGCCTTCGTTCGCGGTTGGCAATATTGGCAACCCTGCCCTACTTCTGGTGGACCTGGCGGCCGTATGAATACGTCGCGGCCACCGTGCGGTCGTCGCCCAGCAGCGCCAGCGCGAACAGCAGCTCTTCGAGCGAGTGGCTGTGGCTGGTCCGGCGCGCCATCAACGGCGTTGCCGCGCGGTCGAGCACCACGAAGTCGGCCTCCAGGCCGGGCGCAAAGCTGCCGATCGTGTCGGCCAGATCCATCGCGCGCGCCGCGCCCAGCGTGGCGAGGTAAAACATGCGCAGCGCCGTCAGGTAGCTGCCCTTCATGCGCGCGACCTTGTAGGCTTCGTTCATCGTCTGCAGCAGCGAGAACGAGGTGCCGGCGCCCACGTCGGTGCCGAGCGAGAGCAGCATGCCCGCCTTGTCGGCACGCTCGAAGTCGAACAGGCCGCTGCCCAGGAACAGGTTCGATGTCGGGCATACGGCGGCGGCCGAGCCGGTGGCCGCCATGCGCGCCATGTCCTCGTCGTCGAGCCAGATGCAGTGGCCGAACATCGCGCGCGGGCGCATCAAGCCATAGCTGTCATACACATCAAGGTAGCTGCGCGCCTGCGGAAACAGCTCGCCGACCCAGGTGCATTCATCCTGGTTCTCGGCCACGTGGGTCTGGATGAAGGTGTCGGGGTACCGGGCCGCCAGCTCGCCCGTCAGGCGCAGCTGCGCCTCGGTCGACGTCGGCGCGAAGCGCGGCGTGATCGCGTACAGCGCGCGGCCGCGTTTGTGCCAGCGCTCGATCAGCGCTTCGCTCTCGCCCAACTCGCCTTCGAGATCGCGCAAAAAGTCCGGGCAGTTGCGGTCCATGAGCACCTTGCCGGCGACCATGCGCAGGTTGCGCGCTTCGCTCGCGGCAAAGAACGCGTCGACCGATTGCGGGTGCACGGTGCAGTAGACCATGGCCGTCGTGGTCCCGCAGCGCAGCAGCTCGTCGAGGAAGAAGTCGGCGGTACTCCGGCCATCCTCGGCATCCTCGTAGCGGCGCTCGGTCGGGAAGGTATAGGTCTCGAGCCACGGCAGCAGGCCCGGGGCCGGGGACGCGATCATGTCGGTCTGCGGATAGTGCAGGTGCGTGTCGATGAAGCCCGGGACGATCAACTTGCCACGGTAGTCGACGGGTTCGAGGCCATCCGGCAGCGTGGTCGCGAGCGCGGCGTAGTCGCCGGCGGCCTTGATGCGGCCATCCTCGACGACCAGCAGGCCGTCTTCATGGTACAGCGCGGCGCCGTCGTCATAGGCCGGATCGGCGCGAAAGTGCAGCAGGCTGGCGCGGTACGCCTGGATAGTGGGTGATACGGTGGGCATTACGTGGATTCCGGTTGGTGTTCTGGGTGGTGTGCAGCTTCCCACACCGTCAGCAATTGCGCCACACTCGACGCGGCAATCACGGCCGGGGCCTTGCCGGCGATGCCGGGCATGCCGATCGGGCAGACCATCGCGGCCAGGCGCGCATCGTCGACGCCGCGTTCGCGCAGGCGCGCTTCGAACTGGCTGCGTTTGGTGGCGGAGCCGATCAGGCCAAACCAGTCTGCTGCGGATTCACGCACGGGGCGCGACAGGATCGCGTGGCACAACTGCAGGTCGAGCGCATGGCTGTGGGTCATGACGAGAAAGCTCGTGCCGGGCGCGGCGCGCTGCACCAGCGCCTCGGGCGTGTCGGTCGCTTCGGTGGTGACGTTGTCGGGGATGGATGCGGGGAACATGGCGTCGCGTTCGTCGACCCACGTCACGCGGCACGGCAGGTCGGCCAGGGCGCGCACGATCGCCGCGCCCACATGGCCAGCGCCGAACAGCATCAGGTGCGCGCGCGGGGCGCGGATCGCATCGACCAGCCAGCGCCGGCCGCCCTCGCCTTCTGGGTCAACCACGACACGCGTGCCGGTGTCGCCCGGGAACGGTGGCGCATCGAGCACGGTCGATTCGGCTGGCCCGTCAAGGGCGACGAGGCGCCAGGTGTCGATGTATCGGCGTGCCTGCAACAGCGCCAGTTGATCGGCATCCACGCGTTCGAACGCGAGCCACGCCACGCCACCGCAGCACTGCCCCAGGCTCGGGCCCAGCGCAAAACGCTCGAAGCGGCGCGCCTCGCCAGCGTGCAGCATCGCGCGCGCAATTTCGAGCGCGCGGTGTTCGAGGTGGCCGCCGCCGATGGTGTCGTCGAATGCAAGCGCGCGCACGCGCATCTTCGCGCCCGGCTCGCGCGGCACGGAGCCTTTCACGGCCGCCACCGTGACCAGCACGGACGGCTCGATGCCTTGCGCGCGCAGCCAGTCGTTCATCAGGCGCGCGCTTCCACGAAGCCGATCGCATCCAGGATGGCTTCGCTCGTCGCCGGCGCATTGAGCGGTGGGTTGACACGATGCCCGCCCACGCTCGAGATGGCGTCGCGGATCGCGAAGAACACCGAGAACGGCAGCAGCAGCGGCGGCTCGCCCACGGCCTTCGAGCGGTGAATGCTGTCTTCGACGTTCGCATTGTCGAACAAGGTGACGCGAAAATCCTCGGGGCAGTCCGACACTGCGGGAATCTTGTAGGTCGACGGCGCATGCGTCATCAGCTCGCCGGCCGGGTTCCACCACAGCTCTTCGGTCGTGAGCCACCCCATGCCCTGGATGAAGGCGCCCTCGACCTGGCCAATGTCGATCGCCGGATTGAGCGAGCGGCCGGCATCGTACAGCGCATCCACGCGCAGCAGCTTCCATTCGCCGGTGAGCGTGTCGATGACCACTTCCGACACGGCCGCGCCGTAGGCGAAGTACGAGAACGGACGGCCGTTCATTGTCTTGGGATCCCAGTGCAGGCCGGGCGTGGCATAGAAACCGTCGGACCACAGCTGCACGCGCGCCAGGTAGGCCTTGGCGACCACTTCCTCAAACGGCAGTGCCAGGCCGGCGACAAACACGGTGCCGGCGGCAAAGCGCACTTCGCTGGCCTCGCCCCCATACTGGCGCGCCGCGAAGTCGCTAAGGCGCGCGCGGATTTTGCCGGCTGCATCCTGCGCCGCCTTGCCGTTCAAGTCAGCGCCGGTCGAGGCGGCAGTGGCCGACGTGTTCGAGACCTTGCTGGTGTTGGTGGCAGTGGCGCGCACGCGCTCGAGCCCCACACCCAACTCATGCGCCACCACCTGCATCACCTTGGTGTTGATGCCCTGCCCCATCTCGGTGCCGCCGTGGTTGACGAGGATCGAGCCGTCCACGTACACGTGCACCAGCGCGCCGGCCTGGTTCAGGTGCGTGACATTGAACGCGATGCCGAACTTGAGCGGCGTGAGCGCCAGCCCCTTCTTGAGCACGGGGCTGGTACGGTTGTAGTCTTCGACCGCCGCGCGGCGCGCGCGGTAATCGCTGCCCGCCTCCAGCTCGGCCACCAGTTCGGGGATCACGTTGTCGACGATCGTCTGGCCGAACGGCGTCACGTTGCGGTCAACCTTGCCGTAGAAATTCAGGCACCGGATATCGAGCGCGTCGCGCCCCAGGTTGCGCGCGATTTCGTCGAGCACGTACTCGATGGCGATCGCGCCCTGCGGCCCGCCAAAGCCGCGAAACGCGGTGTTCGACTGCGTATTGGTCTTGCCGCAGGCGGCGCGGATGTCGACATCTGAAAGGTAGTAGGCATTGTCGAAGTGGCAGACGGCGCGCGTCGCCACGGGGCCGGACAGGTCGGCCGAATAACCGGCGCGCGTGACCATGTCGACCCGCGCGGCCAGGATGCGGCCGTCGTCGTCGTAACCGACGTCGTACTCGTAATGAAAGCAGTGGCGCTTGCCGGTGACGAGCATGTCGTCGTCGCGGTCGGCGCGCAGCTTGACCGGGCGGGAGGTAGCCACCGCGGCGATGGCCGCCGCCGCCGCCCACAGCGCCGACTGCGATTCCTTGCCGCCAAAGCCCCCGCCCATGCGGCGGCACTCGACCGTCACGTGGTGGGAGTGCAGGCCCAGCGCATGGGCGATCACGTGCTGCATCTCGCTCGGGTGCTGGGTTGACGAGTACACGTGCATGCCGCGGTCTTCGCCGGGAATCGCGTACGCGATCTGGCCTTCGAGGTAGAACTGCTCTTGCCCACCGACGTACAACTCGCCCTTGACGGTGTGCGGCGCGCGCGCGAAGGCGGCTGCGGCGTCCCCGCGCGTCAGGCGCATGGGCGGGAGCACATACGATTGCGCGGCGCGCGCCGCCTGCGGCGTCAGGATCGCGGGCAGGTCCTCGTAGGTGACTTGCGCCAGGCGCGCTGCGCGGCGGGCGTTGTCGTGCGTATCGGCCACGACGATGAAGACCGGCTGGCCCACGTACTGGACCAGGCCATCGGCCAGGATCGGATCGTCGTGGATGATCGGGCCGCAATCGTTCAGCCCCGGGATGTCGGCCACGGTGAGCACGGCGACCACACCGGCGCTGGCGGCGACGGGCGCCAGATCGATGCCGGCGATGCGCGCATGCGCGCGGCTCGACAGCCCCAGCGCCGCATGCAGCGTGCCGGACAATTCCGCGATATCGTCGGTGAAGGTCGCGCCGCCGCGCACGTGCAGTTCGCTCGACTCGTGCTTGCGCGCCTGGCCGACTTCGGCCCAGGCGCCGGTGTTCTTGATGCCGCCGTCGTTCATGAATAGCTCCTCAGGCGCCGGCAAAGGCATTGACGGCGTGCGCCGGCAGCGGATCGGTCACGCGCGTCTCTAACCAGAAGCGGCGCAGCAGGTTCTGCGCGGTGCGCATGCGGTAGTTGCTCGACGCGCGGGCGTCGGACAGTGGCGCATAGTCGCGGGCCAGCGCGGCCATTGCAGTCTTCAACACAGCTTCGCTCCACGGCTGGCCGAGCAGCGCCGCCTCGGCTTCGCGCGCGCGCTGCGGGATGGCGGCCATGCCGCCGAACGCGATGCGCGCCTCGACAACTGTCTCTCCGTCCAGCCTGACGGCAAACGCCGCGCACACGGCCGAGATATCCTGGTCGAAGCGCTTGGCCAGTTTATAGGTGCGAAAGCGCAGCCCGGACCGCGACTGCGGCAGCGGCACGCGCACGGCCTGGACGAATTCACCGGGCCGCAGATCCTTCTTCTGGTAGCCCAGGTAAAAATCGTCCAGCGCCAGCACGCGCGTGCCGGCGCTGCTGGCCAACACCACCTGGCTGCCCAGCGCGATCAGCCACGGCATCGAGTCGCCGATGGGCGAGCCGTTGGCGACGTTGCCGCCGAGCGTGCCGGCATGGCGGATGGGCAGCGACGCGAAGCGCTGCCAGAGTTCGGTGAGTTCGTCTGGATAGTGTTGGCACAGCGCCGCATACGCATCTTGCAGCGACACGCCGGCGCCGATCTCGAGCATGCTATCGAATTCGCGCAGCGTTTTCAGTTCGGCGACCTGGCCGAGCCAGATCACGTCGGCCAGTTCGCGCAGCTGCTTGGTGACCCACAGCCCGACGTCGGTGGACCCGGCCAGTAGCACGGCCGCCGGGTGCCCGGCGCGCAGCGCGGTCAGTTCAGCCAGCGTGCGCGGCACGTGAAACTGCTGGCCGTGCGCGGCATACGTAAAACCGTGGCTGCGCTGCAGCGTGCGCAGGCGCTCGGCCAGCGCAGCGCGATCGAATGCCACCGGCGGCAGTTCGACCATGCGGCGCGCCGCGTCGATGATCGGGCGGTAGCCGGTGCAGCGGCACAGATTGCCCGACAGCGCATCGTTGATCTGGCAGCGCGACGGCGTGCGCCCTTCCTGTTTCAGGTACATGCCAAACAGCGACATCGCAAAGCCCGGCGTGCAAAAGCCGCATTGCGAGCCATGGCATTCCACCAGCGCCTGCTGCACGGGATGCGGCGCGCCATCGGGTTGCGCCAGGTCTTCAACCGTCAACAGCGCCTTGCCGTCGAGCGTCGGCGTGAACTGGATGCAGGCGTTCACCGAACGCAGCGCCAGTTCGCCGTCTTCCAGCGAGCCGATCACCACCGTGCAGGCGCCGCAATCGCCTTCGGCACAGCCTTCCTTGGTGCCGGTGCAGCGCAAGTCCTCCCGCAGGTGCTGCAGGATGGTTTGCGTGGGCTTCACGTCGCGCAGTTCGCGCACCTGGCCCTGGTAAAAGAATCGGATCGGTTCTGACATGCCTGTCTTTGCTGGGTAATTAGCTGGACGCCAAAGGCGGAAGGCTACCATTCGCCGCCCACCAACTTATAAGACCAAGTAGATATTTGTTATATCAATAAATATATATCTCCGACATGCTTCACGCCACCCAGGGATGCACTGTTTTCCAGTGATTGGCGATATCGATGCGCCGGGTGACCCAGACGTGGTCGTGCTGGCCGACATAATCGAGGAAGCGCGCCAGCGCCGCCGTGCGGCCCGGGCGGCCCGCGAGGCGGCAATGCAGGCCGACCGACAGCATCTTCGGCTGGTTCAAGCCTTGTGGATCGCCCTCGGCGTACAGCACGTCGAAGGCATCCTTGAGGTAGTCGAAGAACTGGGTGCCCGAATTGAAGCCGCCGGCCGAGGCGAAGCGCATGTCATTGGTGTCGAGCGTGTACGGCACGACCAGGTGCGGCGTGAGGCGCGCCGAGCCATCGGCCGCGGTGGTCTGGACCTGCTGCCAGAACGGCAGGTCGTCGCCGTAATGGTCGGCGTCATACGCGAAGCCGCCATGCTCGACCACGAGGCGGCGCGTGTTGGGCGAATCGCGGCCCGTGTACCAGCCCTGCGGCGGCGCCCCCGTCAGCTCGCGGAAAATGGCCACCGCTTCGTGCAGGTGGGCGCGCTCGGTGGCTTCGTCGATGTTCTGGTACGAGATCCAGCGCAGGCCGTGGCAGGCGATTTCGTGGCCCAGTTCGCGGAATGCGGCCACGGCCTCGGGATGGCGCGCGAGCGCCTGCGCCACGCCGAACACGGTCAGCGGCAGCTTGCGCTCTTCGAACAGGCGCAGCAGGCGCCACAGGCCGGCGCGCGAGCCGTATTCGTAGAGCGATTCCATGCTCATGTGGCGCGCGGGGAAGGCGCTGGCGCCGACGATCTCGGACAAGAAGGTTTCGGAGGCGGCGTCGCCGTGCAGCACGCTGTTCTCGGCGCCCTCTTCGTAATTGAGCACGAACTGCAGCGCGACGCGCGCCGCGCCCGGCCAGCGGGGATGGGGCGGCGTGCGGCCGTAGCCGGCCAGGTCGCGCGGGTAGGGATTGTGCATGGCAGCGGTCCGAGGAGTGGTATAAGCCTGATCATATAGCGCCGCGCGCACGGCGGTATAAGATGCGACGCATACCGCAACGCATCAACCACATATGGGACACCGGATGGGCAAACTCACTACCCACGTACTCGACACCGCGCACGGCTGCCCCGGCGCCGGCATCGTCGTCGAACTGTATGCGATCGACGCTGCCGGCCGCAGGCTGGTCAGGGCCGACGTGACAAATGAGGATGGCCGCTGCTCGGCGCCGCTGCTTGACGGCGCGGCCATCGCGCCGGGCCAGTACGAACTGGTGTTTCATGCGGGCGACTACTATGCGGCGCGTGGCGTGGCCCTGCCTTCACCCCGCTTTCTCGACCGCATCGCGCTTGGTTTCGGCATCGCCGACGTCAGCCAGAATTACCACGTGCCGCTGGTGATGACGCCCTGGTCGTATTCCACGTATCGCGGCAGTTAGGCAGGGCGGACGGCGCACCCGTCACTTGCCAATAATGAAAGAAATCTGACCAGAGTTTGTGTCAGTTGTGCCACAGTAGTTGGCGAATCATCTCGAATTGTCACGGATTGTCATAAACCTGTTGCCGCCATTATTGCCCGGTGGATAGAATTAATTCCAGTATGTACCGGCGCTCCTGCCTGCTGCCCTGGACAGCGCCTCTTTCCTAGCAGCTTACGTTTCAGCACCACGTCCCTTTTATGAAAAAAACAATCATCGCCAGCTTGCTGGCGCTGCCCCTGTGTGCGCCACTCGCACAGGCACAGGAGAATGCCGTCAAAATCAGCGGCTTCGGCACCGCCGCCGCAACCTACTCTGACGACAGCCGCGCTGAATTCGCCCGCCCGAACCAGGCCAGCGGCAGTGCCGGCGACTTTAATACCGGCATCGATTCGAACCTCGGCCTGCAAGCCGACTACGCCGTCAACGAGTGGCTCTCGCTCACCGCCCAGGGCCTGGTGCGCAAGGACGCCGAAGAACACTATGGCGCCGAACTGAGCTGGGCTTTCGCCAAGTTCCGCATCTCGGACGAACTGAGCGTGCGCGTGGGCCGTGTCGGCCTGCCGATCTTCATGATCTCGGATTACCGCAACGTCGGCTACGCCAACACGATGCTGCGTCCGCCGTCGGAACTGTATTCGCAAGTGCCGTTCAACAGCGTCGATGGCGCCGACATCACCTGGCGCCGCGACTTCGGTAACACCAGCTTCACGACGCAGTTCGCTGCCGGCACCACCAAGACCCCGGTGACGAGTTTCCACGTGCGCGGCAAGGACATCCTGGCCCTGAACGTGGTAGCCGAAAACGGCCCGTTCACGCTGCGCGTGGGCCATGCCCGCACCAAGATCACGCTCGACGACCTGCCATCGCTCAATACGCTGGTCGGCTCGCTGCGCGCCGCCGGCGCCGGTTATCGCCTGCCACAGCTGGTCACGCTGGCCGACCAGGTCGAAGCCAAGGGCGACAAGGGCACGTTCAACTCGATCGGCCTGACCGCCGACTGGAACAACTTCGTGCTGCAAAGCGAATTTGCCAAGCGCAAGACCGAAACGTACATCAACGACACGACGTCGTGGTACGTGATGGGCGGCTACCGCATCGGCAAGTTCCTGCCGTATTACACGCGCTCGGAACTGAAGATCGACAGCACCATCGCCAACACCGTGCCGACCGCCTGCCCCGCCGGCTACCCGGCCGCCTGCACCCCGACCGTGCAGCAACTGCGCGCCGGCGTGAGCCGCATCGCCGTCTCGGGCGTCGGCCAGGGCGAACAGACCACCGACACCATCGGCGTACGCTGGGACTTCCACCAGTCGGCCGCGCTGAAGCTGCAGATCGACCGCATCAAGCCAACCGGCAACGGCCTGTTCATCAACGCCCAGCCGGGTTTCTCCGGTCCGGTGACCGTGGGCGCCGTCGCCCTCGACTTCGTGTTCTAAGGAGCGGCCATGAAAAAATGCATTATCGCCGCCTGCCTGGCTTCCAGCTTCGCCCTGCCGGCACTGGCCGAGGTGGTCGTCGTCGTCAACCCGAAAGCAGCCGAGAGCACGCTGTCCAAGGACCAGGTGGCCCAGTTCTTCTTGGGTAAATCGACGGCAATGACGCCGATCGACCAGCCGGACAACGCCCCGGTGCGCGCCGAGTTCTATAAAAAAGTCGCGGACAAGGACGCGGCCCAGGCCAAGGCCCTGTGGTCCAAGCTGGTATTTACCGGCAAGGCCACGATGCCGAAGGAAGTGGCCGACAATGCCGCCGTCAAGGCTGCCGTCGCCGGCAACCCGAAGGCCATCGGCTACATCGACAAGAGCGCCGTCGATGCGAGCGTCAAGGTTGTCCTGACCCCATAAGCACGTAATGACATTGCCCGCCACCGGCTGCACGCCGCGTGGCGGGCTTTGTTTCTGGAGACAAGCATGAGCATCAAGCGCAGGATCTGGGCACTGCCCATCATTTCGGCCATCATCTTCGGCCTGGGCGCCGGCATTGCCGCGGGCATCGCGAACGGCGCCCTGAACTCGATCACCACCACCGAGACGGTAGACTATCCGCTGATGGACGCCGTCAAGGTCCTGTCGCTCGACATCGCCGCCGTCACGGTCACGCTGACCGATGCCGTCACCGAAAACGACAAGGCGCTCGTCGACCAGGCCAATGGCCAGGCCGCCAAGGTACGCACCGCGCTCGGCCAGCTCGGTCAGATCCCCGGCCAGCAAGCCACCGGCGCGCGCCTCACTACCGAATTCAATGCGTACTACACGCCGGCGCTGGCCTCGGCCCGCATCATGCTCGACATGGAGCAAGGCGACCCGCAAGCCACCGTCGGCGCGATGCAAAAGGCGCTGGCCACGCTGAACGCCGACCTGGCCAAGACGGCCGAGAGTGCCCAACGCCAGTTCGCCGCCGGCATCGAGGCCAGCCAGGACAGCGTGCGCCGGACCGTCTTCGCGATGGTACTGTCGGCCCTGATCGTGATCGCCGTGCTGGTCGCGATCTCGTGGTTCATGGTGCGCACGATCTGGCAGCAGCTCGGCGGCGAGCCGGCGTATGCACGCACGATCGCGCAGGCCGTGGCCGCCGGCGACCTGTCGATGGAGATCCACACCGACGCCGGTGACAGCAGCAGCTTGCTGGCGGCGCTGAAAGAGATGCGCACGCGCCTGGCCACGCTGATGGGCGACATCAAGGTGTCGGCCGACGCCATCGCCAGCGCCAGCAGCGAAATCGCCAGCGGCAACGCCGACCTGGCCAGCCGCACCGAATCGCAGGCATCGAACGTCGACCGCACCACGCGCGCGATGGCCGAACTGACCGATGAAGTGCGCCAGAACGCGGCCAACGCCAGCGAAGCGAGCGCACTGGTGGCAACGGCCAACGACATCGCCACACGCGGCGGCGACGTCGTCGACGGCGTGGTCACGACGATGGGCGACATCAGCGCCTCGTCGAAGAAGATCGTCGACATCATCGCCACCATCGACGGCATCGCCTTCCAGACCAATATCCTGGCGCTGAACGCGGCCGTGGAAGCGGCGCGCGCCGGCGAGCAAGGGCGCGGCTTTGCCGTCGTGGCCAGCGAAGTGCGCACGCTGGCGCACCGCTCGGCGGCGGCAGCCAAGGAAATCAAGGGCCTGATCGGCGACTCGGTGGCCAAGGTCGATGCCGGCAGCGCGCTGGTGGACGAAGCCGGCACCACGATGGCGCAGATCGTCGACGCGGTGCGCAAGGTGCAGACCATCATGCTCGAGATCCGCGACGCCGGCGCGCGCCAGAACGCCGGTATCGAAGACATCGGCCTGGCCATCGACAGCATCGACGCCATGACGCAGCAAAATGCGGCGCTGGTCGAAGAAGCATCGGCAGCGGCCGAATCGCTGACAGGCCAGACCGGCCACCTGACCGATGCGCTGGCGGTGTTCAAGCTCGCACAGGGCGGCGCCGCACCGGCAACGCGCCTGGCGCTCGCGCGCTGACGCATGGCGAAGGCCGGCACAGCAGGCATAATGCCGTGTCGGTACTGTTGCAAAAACCCAGCTTTACAATGCGACCACAACCGTAATTGCTTTACCAAGAGTATTTCATCGCGGTCAATGCGGCTCACTCTGTGGGCGTCAGACCGGGGCGGGATCTTCGTGGACGATTCGGCATCGCATGCCAAATCGTCCACGTGGTAACAAAGCCGCTACCCACACCAAATACTTTACAAAAGTAGTGCCCGTAGGCATCATCCCCTGACCCGCCGGCGACTCTGGCGCCCTAGTCGCATTCCTGAGGTACCCACACCCGGCTCATATGGCAGCAGTCCTCCCTCATCCGACCACCGGCACACCGTTGTCGGGCCTGGCGCGCGCGCTCGTACAGGCCAACCGCCTGAGCGCCGTGCAGGCGGACATGCTGCACAAGAAAGCCGCGCAGGAAAAAGTCGCGTTCATCGATGCCCTGCTGGCCAGCGGCGCGATCGAGTCGCGCGCGCTGGCCGCGTTTTGCGCCGAAACGTTCGGCTATCCGCTGCTCGACCTGTCGGCGTTTTCGGTCAATGTGCTGCCCGCCAGCGCCATCGACGCCAAGCTGATGCAGGCCCAGCGCGTGATCGCGCTCGCCAAGCGTGGCAACAAGCTGTCGGTCGCGCTGTCCGACCCTACCAATAGCCAGGCGCTCGACCAGATCAAGTTCCAGAGCGAAGCGACGGTGGAACCGGTCATCGTTCCGCACGACGCCTTGCTGGCCCTGCTGGCGGCGATCGCCAAGGGCGCCGAGCAAGACCTGAGCGACCTGGCCGGCGAAGAAGCGGCGATCGAGTTCGCCGACGACGACAAGGACGTTGCGCCCGTCGAAGCGGCCAACGATGTCGAAGACGCGCCGATCGTGCGCTTCCTGAACAAGATCCTGATCGACGCCGTGACCATGGGCGCGTCCGACATCCACTTCGAGCCATTTGAAAAGTTCTACCGCATTCGCCTGCGCGTGGACGGCGTGCTGCGCGACCATGCCTCGCCGCCGTTGGCGATCCGCGAAAAGCTGGTCTCGCGCATCAAGGTGCTGGCGCGCCTGGACATCGCCGAAAAGCGTGTGCCGCAAGATGGCCGCATGCGCCTGATCATGTCGGCCACGCGCACCATCGATTTTCGTGTCAGCACGCTGCCCACGCTGTTCGGCGAGAAGACCGTCATGCGTATCCTGGACGCGACCCAGGCCCAGATGGGCATCGACGCGCTCGGCTACGACCCGGACCAGAAGGCGCTGCTGCTCGACGCCATCGCCCGCCCCTACGGCATGGTGCTCGTGACCGGCCCGACCGGCTCCGGCAAGACCGTCTCGCTGTACAGCTGCCTGAACCTGCTGAACAAACCGGGCATCAATATCTCGACAGCGGAAGACCCGGCCGAGATCAACCTGCCCGGCGTGAACCAGGTCAACGTCAACGAAAAGGCCGGCCTGACCTTCCCTGTTGCCTTGAAGTCGTTCCTGCGCCAGGATCCCGACATCATCATGGTCGGCGAGATCCGCGATCTGGAAACGGCCGACATCGCGATCAAGGCCGCCCAGACCGGCCACATGGTGTTCTCCACGCTGCACACGAACGATGCACCGTCGACGCTGACGCGCCTGATGAACATGGGCGTGGCGCCGTTCAACATCGCCTCGTCGGTCATCCTGATCACGGCCCAGCGCCTCGCGCGACGCCTGTGCACCTGCAAGCAGCCGCTCGAGACGAGCGATGAAGCGCTGCTCGCCGCCGGTTACCGCGAAACCGATATCGACGGCACCTGGAAGCCTTACGGCCCGGTCGGCTGCGATCGTTGCCTGGGCTCCGGCTACAAGGGCCGGGTCGGCATCTACCAGATCATGCCGATCTCGCCGGCGATCGAGGCGCTGATCCTGACCAACGGCAATGCGATGGAAATCGCGGCCCAGGCCGAGAAGGAAGGCATCAATTCACTGCGCCGCTCGGGCCTCATGAAAGTCAAGCAAGGTCTGACCAGTGTTGAAGAAGTACTCGGCTGCACCAACGAATAAGACCTGAACAGGAACCCCTATGGCAACTTCCCTATCCCCCAAAAGCCGCGGCGCGCAGATCAAGGAAAACGTGTACGCGTGGGAGGGCAAGGACAAGACCGGACGGACCGTACGCGGCGAAGTGCGCGCCGGCGGCGAAGCAATCGTCAACGTGACCCTGCGTCGCCAGGGCATCATGGTCACCAAGGTCAAGAAGAAGGTCTACCGCAGCGGCAAGAAAATCACCGACAAGGACCTGACCATGTTCACGCGCCAGCTCGCGACCATGATGAAGGCCGGCGTGCCGCTGCTGCAATCGTTCGACATCGTCGGCAAGGGCCACGGCAACCCGTCGATGGCCAAGCTGATCCAGGACCTGCGCAACGACGTCGAGACCGGCACCAGCCTGAACCGCGCGTTCCGCAAATTTCCGCTGTATTTCGATCCGCTGTTCTGCAACCTGGTCGGGGCCGGCGAACAGGCCGGTATCCTGGAAGACCTGCTCACGCGCCTGGCAATCTACAAGGAAAAGACGCTGGCGTTGAAGGCCAAGATCAAGTCGGCGCTGACCTACCCGATCGCCATCCTGGCGGTGGCGTTCATCGTCACTGCGGTGATCATGATCTGGGTGGTGCCGGCTTTTAAACAGGTGTTCGAAAGCTTCGGCGCCGACCTGCCCACGCCAACCCTGGTCGTGATGGCGATCTCGGACTTCTTCGTCACCTGGTGGTATTTGATCTTCGGCTCGATGTTCGCCGCCGGCTACTTCTTCTTCCAGGCCTGGCGCCGCTCGCTCAAGATGCAGCAGGCGATGGACCGCCTGCTGCTGCGCCTGCCGATCTTCGGCAGCGTGATCCGCAAAGCCACCATCGCGCGCTGGACGCGCACGCTGGCGACCATGTTCGCCGCCGGCGTGCCGCTGGTGGAAGCGCTCGATTCGGTCGGCGGGGCGTCGGGCAACGCCGTCTATCTGGAAGCGACGCGCAAGATCCAGAATGAAGTCAGCACCGGCACCAGCCTGACGGCGTCGATGCAGAATGCGGACGTGTTTCCCAATATGGTGATCCAGATGGTGCAGATCGGCGAAGAATCCGGCTCGCTCGACGCCATGCTGGGCAAGGTGGCGGACTTCTTCGAGGACGAGGTCGACGAGGCGGTGGCGGCGTTGTCGTCGCTGATGGAGCCACTCATCATGGTGATTCTGGGTGTGCTGATTGGCGGGCTGGTGGTGGCGATGTATTTGCCGATCTTCAAGCTCGGTTCGGTGGTGTAAGCAGCGGCCTCAAAAATCGTGGCGCAGGCCGACCGCGATCGCACGGCCGCCGTGGACGATGGCGCCACCGTCATCCAGGCCACCGCGGCGCGCAGTCAGCGCCGCGGTGGCGGCTTCGTGATAGACCTCGGCGAATACCCTGGACTGGCTCGACAAGGCATGGTCGATGCCGACATGGACGATCTCGTCACCATAGTTGTCGACCTTCGCCAGCATCAGCTTGACCGTGCTCTTGCCCATGACGTAGTGGCCATAGAAATTGACGGCGCGGTTGCCGTTCGTCGAGAAGCTGTCCGCCTGGCGATTTCCTGATTCGAAGGCCTCGTACTTGATCGCCAGATACAAGTCATCGACCTGATGGCTCAGCGCGATCCCGTACAGGCGGTTCCTGCCATACCCGGCGTCGCCACGGTCATCGATCCCGGCAGCCAGCCGGGTGTCGCCACGCGTATAGGTCGCCGCCGCCTGCCATCGCCGGTCGTCGATGCGGGACGTCGAGCGCCGATTGCCGCTGCTGCCGGAATACGCCGCGCCAAACGACAAGCCTTGATAATCCGGCGTCGAATAGGCCAGCGTCTTGGCAACCCGGAACACGGTATAGGTCGCATAACCGCTGTAATAACTGCTGAACATGTCCACCGGCGCCGCCACCGCATTGTAGAACGGCATCCACTGCTGGCCGTAGGTGATGGCGCCAAACTTGCCCTGCACGCCGATGGTGGCAAGGCGAATCGGCTCGTCCTGATCGTAGGGATCGCGCAGCCGCGTATTCGCGACATCGACCGGTAGTTCGAGTTGCGCGGTGAGCGCCAGGTTGGCATCGACCGGATAGCGCGCGTTGATGCCCACCCGCGAATAGGCATCGCGCATGCCCGTGTACGCACGGTCGTGATCGGGACTGACCGTCTCGAGTTGCGAGCGCAGCGAGCCATAAAGGTCGATGCCTGGGGAATCCTGGGCGGCCGCAACGCTGCACCAGATGCAACCGTATAGTGAAAGCGCCATGCGCGCCGGCGTGGTGGCGAAGAACGTCATCGACGATGTGCGAGTGGCTGGAACAAAGCGGTTGGCTGCTGCCAGGATAAGTTTGATCGTCATGGGAATTCGGTCGTTCGGTCGGCAAAAAAAAAGCGGCGCCGCCAGTACCCGGTCACGTGAATGACCTTGTACTGGCGGCGCCGCCGTCATGCTACCAAAAAACTCAGTGCTTCGTATCGCCCTTGTCGAGCTCATGGATTTCATGGTCCTTGAGCGCCTTGCGCACCTTGGCGACATCGGCCGCGCCGACTGGCGAAGCCTTGTTGCCCCAGGCCGTACGCACGAAGGTGGCCAGGTGCGCCGTCTCGTCGTCCGACAGGCGCCACGCGAAGCCCGGCATGCCCAGCTCCGATGGCGCCGTGTGGGTCGATGGCAGGCGCGCCCCGGCCAGGATCACGCGGATCAGCGACGTTGGGTCTTCCTGCAGCACGGTCGGATTGCCCGGCAGCGCAGGGAACACATTGCCCGAGGCCTTGCCGTCAACCCGGTGACACGCCGAGCAATTGTCCAGATACACCTGGACACCGCGCTGGCTGTCGTCGCCGCTCATGATCGCCTGGACCGTCGCCGTGCTGGCCGCGAAGCTGGCTTTCTTGTCGCCGCTCGGCGGCAGCGTTTTCAGGTAGCCCGCCATCGCGCTCAGGTCGGCATCCGTCATGTTCTGCGTGCTGTGCAGGACGACATCCTGCATCGGCTCGCCGAGCACGCCAGAATGGCTGTTGCGACCGGTTTTCAGGGTATCGACGATATCCTTCTCGCTCCAGTTGCCCAGGCCATCGACATTGTCGCCACGCAGGTTGACCGCGAGCCAGCCGTCGATCAGCGGACCGCCGGCCAGGTACTCGGGACCGGACTCGTCCAGCGCCAGCTCGTTGAGCGTGGCGGCGCGCGGGGTGTGGCAGGTGCCGCAGTGCCCCAGGCTCTGCACCAGGTAGGCGCCACGCGCGATGCGCTGGTCGGCGTACTTCGACAGGTCCATCGGGCCTTGCACCGGCACGAAGGTCTTGCGCCAGATACCCAGTGGCCAGCGGATCGACAGCGGCCAGCGGATATCGGCCGGGCGATTCGCGGCACTTTCCGGCGCCACGCCGTGCATGAAGTAGGCGTACAGCGCGCGCAGGTCGTCGTCGCTCATGCGGGCATACGACGGGAACGGCATCGCCGGGTACAGCGTGCCGCCCGTTGGCGTGATGCCGTGGCGGATCGCGCGGTCGAAGTCGTCCAGCGTGTAGTTGCCGATGCCGGTCGCCTTGTCGGGCGTGATGTTCGTCGAGTACATATTGCCGATCGGCGACTGGATCACGCGGCCGCCCGCGAACGCCTTGCCGGCGGGCGCGGTGTGGCAGGCGATACAGTCCGAGGCGGTGGCGACATAGCGCCCCTTCTCGATCAGGCCCGCATCAGGCGTGGCGCCGGCAGCCAGCAGCGGACCAGGTTCGATCTTGCGCGTCTCGGTCGGCGCGACGGCGTAGCCGTACACGCCGGCAAACACCAGCGCGCCAACGATGCCAAGGGTCAGGAGGACTTTTTTCCCCGATTTTTTCTTCGTCATGTGATCGTCCTCTTAAGCTTGGACCAGGGGACCTGGGTTCTTGACGTATTGCTCCCGGATCGCCTTGGCACACCAGTAGGCCAGCGCGCCGACCATGCCGGTCGGGTTGTAGCCATTGTTCTGCGGGAAGGCATTGGCGCCCGGCGCGAACACGTTCGGCACGTCCCACGACTGCAGGTACTTGTTCAGGGCCGACGTCTTCGGGTTGTCGCCCATGATCGCGCCGCCCACCGTGTGCGTGCTCTGGTACTGGTTGATGTTGTAGTGCGTGCCCGGCTTTTTCGCATCGCCCTTGGTGGCCAATGGATTAAGCACCTGACACATTTCCTGCGCCTTGCCGACCAGGTATTGCGACGCGATGATTTCGTTGTCGTGCCAGTCGAACGTCATGCGCAGCAGCGGGCGGCCGAAGCCATCCTTGTAGTTCGGATCGAGGTCGAGGTAGGCGTCGTCGTACGACATGCAGGAGCCCTGCACTTCGTAGTAGAACGAATGGCGCATGGCGTCCTTGGCGCCCTTCTTCCAGTCGCTGCCCCAGCCCGGCACGCCCGGCGCCGTCGCGATGCCGCGCACCGGACCGCCGCCCGGCTGGCGCGCCCAGATGATGCCGCCGCCGATGAAGCCGGTCTTGGTCGGATCGTTGCGGTTGCCGTTCAGGTCATCGAACGTGGCGCCGCCGCCGCCGATGCCCATGAACTGGTTGGCGTGCACGGTTTCGTCGAAGAACAGCGAGACCCGGTTCAGGTTCTGGTACGAGTAGTTCTTGCCGACGGTGCCGGTTTTGGTGACAGGATCGTAGGCCGGGCCAATGCCGGACAACAGCATCAAGTGCACGTTGTACAGCGCAAATGCGGCCAGCACGACGATGTCCGCCGGCTGCTCGGTTTCGCGGCCCTGGGCGTCGAGGTAATTCACGCCGGTGGCCATCTTGCCGTCCGGGGTCAGGTTGACCTTCATCACTTGCGCCATCGTGCGCATGTCGAAGCCCTTGCGGCCGCGCAGCACCGGCAGAATGTTCGCGTTCGGGCTCGCCTTCGAGTAATTCAGGCAGCCATAGTCGGAGCAAAAGCCGCAGAAATTACATGGGCCCATCTGGCAGCCGTATGGATTGACGTAGGTGCCCGAGGCGTTCGAGGCCGGGATCGGGTACGGGTGGTAACCCATTGCGGTCGCGGCCTTGTAGAAGTATTCGGCGCCGAGATAATCCGGGTTCGGCCCGAGCGGGAATTCGCGCGAGCGCGAGCCTTCGAACGGGTTGCCGCCGGCAACCTGCTGGCCATTGATGATGCCGCCCTTGCCGGAGGTGCCGCACACGTATTCGAAGTGATCGAAGTGCGGCTCCAGGTCTTCATAGGTGATCGGGAAATCCTGGATCGACATGCCAGCCGGCAGGATCTTCTTGCCGTACTTTTGCTCCATGATGCTGCGGATCTTGAAATCCTCAGGCAAGGCGCGGAAGTGGCAGCCCGACCAGTGCGAACCGGCGCCGCCGACACCGGTGCCCGGCTTGAACGAGCCCATGCGGCGCATCGGCACGGCCTGGGTGGTGCCGTTGTGGCGGATGGCGATGGTTTCTTGCGCCAGCGATTGCAGGTACTTGCGGTGCACCGAGCCTTCGAGCTCGTCGATCACGCGCGGATAGGCGAAGTCGGGTTGCGTGTCGCGGTCGGGACCGCGCTCGAGCACGACGACATTCAGGCCGGCGTCAGTCAGTTCCTTGGCGATGATGGCGCCAACCCAGCCCATGCCCACGATGACTGCATCTGTTTTTGGTTTTACGATTGCCATTGTTATCCCCTTCGTCCTGCCAGATCCACCGGACCCAGCGGGTACGGCTTGTCGCGAATTTTGACCCACTCGAGATAATCGCCCCGCATCCCGGGGTAACCGATCATCTTCCATGCGCCCATGTTTTTATTGCCGCCATGGCTTGGATCGGCGAAGTAGCCGGCCCGCACTTCGGCCAGGAAGTCGGCGAAGAACAGCTTCGACGAGATGTCGGCCAGCTTGATCTTGCCTTCTTCGAGATCCTTCAACACCGTCTCTTGCATGCGCACGTCGAGGTCGGCGAACGCCTTGCCCGAGAAGCTGCTGGCGCAGTGCGCATCGACGGCCTTGATGCCCACGCGGATGATGTCTTTCAGCGCCAGCTTGCCCTGGTAGCCGAATTCGGACGTCGCTTCGAGGAACGGGCCCTGCATATACCAGATGGCGCCGGCGGCGTAGGGCGTCTGCATGTGGCGGTCGAGGAATTCCGGCACGCCGAGTTCGACGGCGCCGGGGCCGTGCTGGTCATGCGGAATCAGGCGATCGACAGCGGCGATGACGAATTTCCATTCGCTCGCGGTGAAGAATTTTGGGGTGTAGGCATCGGGCTTGCCTTCGGCCGGCGCAGCGGCCGTCGCGTTCGGCAAGTTCTGGTGAAGCGCAGCCGCGGCACCCGCGCCCATCGGCACGAAGACGAGGGTCTTGATGAGAGCGCGGCGCCGGGAAGGAGATTGCTGGTCGTCGGACATAATATTTCTGCTCCATGTTGACGTTGAATATGAATGCGTCTCGCATGATAACAATGCTGACACTGACGCGCCATTGGAAATGACCACAATAAAGACGGCATTAGCCGGCGCGTCGCACGCATCGCCGCGCTGGCTCGCCAATTCGCTGGTGCATATTCCCATCGCTGAAATAGAAAACCTTATATTGACAATTGAAACATTCGACTATTCTGAAAATTCGATTGTTTTAAATAATTGGAACAGACCGTTAGCAGAACGTCGATAACATGGCGTCGGAGGGACAACCGGCATTGATGCAATTCGCAGAATTGTCGTTACGAATGTATCCGATCAGGCCAGCCGATCGCGTTCCGGCCGGGTGCGACGCCAGGCGAACAACGCAGTGCGGCCGGCCTGGCAACTGTGTCGCGTTCTGCTGCGGCGCGATGCGCGCATGCCGGCGCCAACTTCGCGCATGGCTGACGTCACCGTGACTTGTTGCGCAAATGGAACAATATCAAGAGCATGCTGAGCGAAATATCGATATATCAATGTTTCGATATCGTCGTAACGGCGCTGCCATTTGGCCATTCCGATACTGCTTGTTAATAACGGATTTGGGAATTATTACCGAGAAGAATGGAATCATCGCGCCCAATGCGGGAATATCGCCAATCGCGCCTGCTGTGAATCAGCGCACAAGAATTAGATGGCAGCGCGACAGTATTTTGCCTGTGGCGATTATCGCTCTGCGGCGTGCATGCCACGCCGCGCCCGAGCCAATGCTGCACGCAGCAGCGCAGCGCCCATGGCCCATGGCCGTTGCCGGTCCAGACCACGCCGGCCCATCCGCTGGGGCAGGAAGAATCGCCCGAAGGTCGACAAGCCACGCTCGCGCATGGCCCAGAAACAGCCGCCAGCGAGCGTCGTGTCGAACCCATCCTCGGCGCGCAGCAGGTACAGCGCCGTACCAGAACACATCGTGATGTCGGCCTGGGCATCGCGCGCCAACTGGCGCAGGCCGCGCCGGTACGACAGCTCGACCGTCTGGCGCAGGTCGGGCAAGCTCAGCAACAGCGGGCGCAGCACGCCGAGCAGTTCGAGCAGGCGCGGCAGCGCATGCAGGCGTGTGTTGGCGCGCGCGCGGTAGCTGCCGAATGCTTCCTTGAGCTCGGCGAGCGCGGCCTGAGCCGGAAGCCGCAACGGTTCGGGCCGCTCGCGCCAGAGCGCCATCCAGTAGGCCAGCGCGTCTTCGTGCTGCGCGCCAAGGGTAGCCAGGGTATCGAATGCCAGGTCGATCTGCGCCCCAGGCCGCAAGAAGCGGATGATGCCGCGCTGCGCGGCCAGTCGCGGCGCTGCAAGCACGCCCAGCGGCGTGCGGCGCCCGTGGTTGAGCCAGGCATTGTCGACGCGACTGAAGCGCGCGAACGAGGCAACCGGCACGATCAGGCGCGGCCGGAATGCTTCGGCCTGCAACGCCATGCGCTCGATGCCGCGTTCGGCGGCCGCCTCGCGCCGGGCGGCATCGGCCGGGTTACCGCACCAGGCCAGCGTGGCGAAGCCGGTGAGAAGCACATCGACCCGCTGATGGGCCGCCCGCAGTTGCGCGGCGGCGCTGCGGCACGCCGGGCCGGTGGCCAGCGCGCGCTCGCCCAGGTGCAGCAGCGTGCGGCGCCCGCACGCGATCAGGCAATATGATTCGCCCTCGCCGCTGGCGTACGCCGTCAGTCGCAGGTCGCGCGCCAGCGTGCGCAGCTGCCCGGCGGGGCATTCGGCAATGGCCAGGCGGTGGCGCCGTAGTTCGCCGATCAGGCGCCAGTCGTGGCCCTGGCGATACAAAAACGTGGCGATGCCGCGAAATTGCGCGCGAAAGCGCTGCAGGAACTGGCGCGACAGGCGATCGGGCCGGGCGCTCGAACACCAGACAAAGACCGGCAAGCCGCTGGCGTTGAGTTCGGCAATCAGGCGTGCGCTGCCGGTGGCGCCGTCGAGCAGGCTGCAGGCGTCGTTGTGCACCGTGCCTTCGAGCCAGGGATCGACCAGCAACAGCGCGCTGTCGGTGCGCACCAGGAAGCTGGCGTGGTTCAGGAATGTGAAAGTCGGACTTGGCATGGGCGCGGCGGCACGGGTAAGAGTCGATTGGATCGAGCCTAGTGCGTGGCGACGCAGCGCGCGTGAGGCGTCGCAATCGTGCGCGGGAACCGGCAAAGCGCTTCGCCAAAGTGGGGAAACGCCCTACAATAAGGTTGTTGTAGAGAATCTACTGTGCAGTTTCTCCGTACTGCACGCCACCCGACCCGGAACGACCGCCATGCCCCTGGAATCACTTTTGTTCGCGCTCCCTGCACAGCTCGCACCCACACTGGTGGCAGCCTTACTGGGCCTGCTGGTCGGCAGCTTCCTGAACGTGGTCATCTACCGCATCCCCAAGATGATGCAGCGCGAGTCCGACAACTACGTGGCGCAGGAAAGCGGCAAGCCGCCGCCGCACACCGACCGCTTCAACCTGACGGTGCCCCGCTCCGCCTGCCCGTGTTGCGGGCACCAGATCACGGCCATGGAAAACATCCCGGTCATCAGTTACCTGGCCCTCGGCGGCAAGTGCCGCAAGTGCAAGACGCGCATCTCGCCGCGCTATCCGGCCGTCGAACTGTTCACCGCCATCATCTCCGGCCTGCTGGTCTGGACCTTCGGCAGCGGCGCGATGGGCATGGCCAGCGTGGTCTTCGCATGGCTGCTGATCGCCATGACCTTCATCGACTTCGACACCCAACTGCTGCCGGACGACCTGACCTATCCGCTGTTGTGGGGTGGCCTCCTCATCAACCTGAATGGCACCTTCGTGCCGCTGCAGGACGCCGTTATCGGCGCCGCTGCCGGCTATCTGGTGCTGTGGTCCGTGTATTGGCTGTTCAAGCTCGCCACCGGCAAGGAAGGCATGGGCTACGGCGACTTCAAGCTGCTCGCTGCCCTGGGCGCCTGGCTGGGCTGGACCGCGCTGCCGACCATCATCCTGCTGTCGTCGGTCGTCGGCGCGATTGTGGGCATCAGCCTGATCGTGTTCGCCAAGCGTGCGCGCGACAAGGCGATCCCGTTCGGCCCGTATCTGGCGGCGGCGGGCCTGCTCACGATGCTGTACGGCGCGCAGCTGGGCGGATTCACGGCGGGCCTGCTGGGATGACGACAGCGTTTTCTGTGGGCCTGACCGGTGGCATCGGCTGTGGCAAGAGCACCGTGGCCGACCTGTTCGCCGCGTTGGGCGCGACCATCGTCGACACCGACGTGATCGCCCATGCATTGACGGCGCCGCAGGGCGCGGCGATGCCGGCCATCGTGGCCGAATTCGGCCCGGACTTCGCGCAGCCGGACGGCGCGCTCGATCGGGCCCGCATGCGCACCCTCGTGTTTGCGGACGCCACGGCGCGCGCGCGGCTCGAAGCGATCCTGCATCCGCGCATCCGCGCCGCGACTGCGGCGGCCGGCCAGGCCGCCACCGGCGCCTACGTGATCTATGTGGTGCCGCTCCTGATCGAATCGGGTAGCTGGCGCGAGCGCGTCACCCGCGTGCTGGCGGTCGACTGCTCGGAAGATACCCAGGTCGCGCGTGTCATGCAGCGCAGCCGGTTGAGCGTCGACGAGGTGCGCGCGATCATGGCGACCCAGGTCACGCGCGCCCGGCGCCTGGCCGCGGCCGACGACGTCGTCGACAATGAGGCCGGCCTGGAAGCCCTGCGAATGCAGGTGGAAGCCTTGCATCAGCGGTATCTGGCGTTAAGAGTGTAACAAGAGTGATGCAGTGTTTGTAATTTTGCTTCGCATGGTTCAGAATCACGAAGTTGCCTGCCAGCCTACATTCAGAGGAATGTCATTTTGATCGTCTACGAATACCCTTTCAACGAGCGGATTCGCACGTTGTTGCGGCTGGAAGACCTGTACGAGAAATTCAAGTTTTTCGTGCACCAGGAACACCCGATGCAGCACCATGTCGCGCTCGCGACGATCTTCGACATGCTGGAAGTGGCCGGTCGCGCCGACCTGAAATCCGACCTGCTGCAGGAACTCGAACGCCAGAAGCAGTCGCTGCTCGCTTACCGCAGCAATCCGGCCGTTGTCGCCGAAACGCTCGACGCCGTGCTGGCCGAACTCGAAGCGGCCAGCAGCGCGCTGGTATCCAGCCAGGGCAAGACCGGGCAGAACGTGCGCGAGAACGAGTGGCTCATGAGCATTCGCGGGCGCACCATCATTCCCGGCGGCGCCTGCGAGTTCGACCTGCCGTCGTACTTCGCTTGGCAAAAGCGGCCTGCCGAGAAACGGTTCGAGGACATCATGGGCTGGTTCGGCCCCCTCTCGCCGCTGCTCGAAGCGCTGTCGCTGATCCTGCGCCTGCTGCGCAATTCGGGCGCGCCGGTCAAGATGTTCGCCGCCGCCGGCAGCTACCAGCAGATGTTGCAAGGTAAAATCTACCAGATGCTGCGCCTGACGCTGGACGAAACAAGCGGGGCGATTCCCGAGATCTCGGCCAACAAGTATATGCTGTGGGTACGCTTCACCAGCCAGGACGGCGACTGCAAGCCCAAGCCGCTCGAAGCCGACGTGCCGTTCGACCTGACGCTCTGTAATTTTTGATTGATTCCTGATTGACCGTACGATGACCGTTGTTTCCTGCCCTACCTGCAGCAAGAAAGTCGAATGGATCGAGGCGAACAAGTACCGCCCGTTCTGCTCCGAGCGCTGCAAGCAAATCGACCTGGGCGCCTGGGCCGAAGAGAAGTTCGTGATACCCGGCGCCGTGCCGGCCGATCCGCTCGACCCGTTTGACGAACCGCCGCCGGAGCGCTAAGCGACTACGATCCCCGCCGGCATCACCACCGGCTTGTTACGCCGCCCGTAGCGGTCCATGAACAAGCCTTCCAGGCCGATCTCGGGCTGGCGGCCAGAGAGCATATCGGCCAGCACGCGCCCCGAACCGCACGCCATCGTCCAGCCCAGCGTGCCGTGGCCCGTATTGAGGAACAGGTTGCGGTAAGGCGTGGGCCCCACCACCGGCGTGCCGTCCGGCGTCATCGGCCGCAGGCCGCACCAGAACGAGGCCTGGGCGACATCGCCGCCATCCGGGAACAGATTCGTCACCGAGTATTCGAGCGTGTCGCGCCGTGCCTGGTGCAGGCGCAGGTCGTAGCCGGCGATTTCGGCCGTGCCGCCCACGCGGATGCGGTCACCCAGGCGCGTGATCGCCACCTTGTAGGTCTCGTCCATCACGGTCGATTCCGGCGCGCCCGAGGCATCGGTGATGGGCACCGTGATCGAGTAGCCCTTCACCGGATACACGGGAATATGGATGCCGATCTGGCGCAGCAGCTGCGGCGAGTAGCTGCCCAGCGCCATCACGAACGTATCGGCCTTGAGTTCGCCCTTGTCGGTGACGACGCCGGTCACACGATCAGTGTCGATATTCAGGCGCGCGATCTTCACGCCGTAGCGGAATTTGACGCCCAGGCCCTTGGCCAGTTCGGCCAGCGCCTGCGTGAATTTAAAACAGTCGCCCGTCTCGTCGTTCGGCAGCAGCAGGCCCCCGACATACTTGCCCGGCACGCGCGCCAGGGCCGGCTCGTAGCGCGTGCACCCGGCCGGATCCAGCAGTTCATACGCCACGCCCGACTGGCGCAGCACCTCGGTATCCGTGTGCGCGCCATCGAGCTGCTTCTGCGTGCGAAACAGCTGCAGCGTGCCCTGGCTGCGTTCGTCGTAGGCGATGCCGGTGTCACGCCGCAGCTGCACCAGCACATCGCGGCTGTACTCGGCCAGGCGCACCATGCGCGTCTTGTTGAGCTGGTAGCTGTGGGTATTGCAGTTGGCGAGCATCTGCAGGATCCAGCGCCATTGGTGCACATCCAGTCTGGGGCGGATGACCAGGGGACTGTGCTGCATCGTCAGCCATTTGACCGCCTTGGCCGGTACGCCCGGCCCGGCCCACGGCGTGGCGTAGCCGGGCGAGATTTCGCCGGCATTGCCGAAGCTCGTTTCCAGACCCGCGCCCGGTTGACGGTCGATCACGGTCACATCATGCCCGGCCTGGGCCAGGAAATACGCCGATGCGGTTCCGATGACGCCACTGCCGAGGATGATGATCTTCATGGGACTAACCTTATATTGGACGATCCGACGAGTGATCCGCAAACCGCACGCGATCGAGCCACTCGAGCAGCGGGATCGTGGCCGGCAGCAGCGGGCTGACGCCGTACGCGCCCTGCCAGGCAAAGGCCTGCCCTTCCAGGCTTTGCGGCTCGCCGAGCCACTCGCGGCAGATATAGAAATACAGGCGCACGTGCGCGTGCTCGTAGACGTGTTCGACGCAGCACCAGGCTTCGCCGCTCACGACCTGCACCCCGAGTTCTTCCATGAACTCGCGCTGCAGCGCCGCGAAGATGTCTTCGCCCGCTTCCACTTTCCCGCCCGGGAATTCCCAGTAGCCGGCATATGGCTTGCCATCGGGCCGCTGGCCGAGCAGCACGTCGCCATCGGGGCGCATCAACACGCCCACGGCGACGTCCACTGGCCTGGTTTTCACTTCACTCATGGCCGGCGTCATCCGGCAGCTTGCCCGCATAATCTTTGGCGAACTGCCACGCCACGCGGCCCGAGCGCGAGCCGCGCTGCAGCGCCCATTGCAAGGCCTCGGGCCGCGCGGCCGCGACCTGTTCCGGCGTGCAGCCGAAGCTGCGTAGCCAGTGCCCGACGATCTCGAGATAGTCGTCCTGGCGGAACGGGTAGAACGACAGCCACAGGCCGAAGCGCTCGGACAGCGAGATTTTTTCTTCGACCGTCTCGCCCGGATGCAGGTCGCCATCGGCGCCATGCTGGTAACTGGCGTTGTCCGACATTTTCTCGGGCATCAGGTGACGCCGGTTCGAGGTCGCATAGATCAGCACATTGTCGGACTGCGCCGAGATGCTGCCATCGAGCGCCACCTTCAATGCCTTGTAGCCGGCCTCGCCCTCTTCGAACGACAGGTCGTCGCAAAAGATCACGAAGCGCTCGGGCCGGCCCGCGACCAGGTCGACGATGTCGGGCAGGTCGGCCAGGTCGGCCTTGTCGACTTCGATCAGGCGCAGGCCCTGGTCGGCGTAGCCGTTCAGGCACGCCTTGATCAACGACGATTTGCCGGTGCCGCGCGCGCCGGTGAGCAGCACGTTGTTGGCCGGGCGGCGCGCGACGAACTGGCGCGTGTTCTGCTCGATCTGGCGCTTTTGCGCGGCCACGTGGTGCAGGTCGTCCAGGTTGATGGTGGACGCGTGCAGCACCGGTTGCAGGTAGTTGCCGCTACCGCCCGTGCGCCGGCGCCAGCGAAAGGCATAGCTGCGCTTCCAGTCCGGCTCACGGGCGTGCGCGGCCGGCAGCACCGCCTCGAGGCGCTCGAGCAGCCCCTCGGCGCGGCGCAGGAACTGATCCAGTGGCGACGTCAAGATCAGGACCGGTAGTCGGCGTTGATCGAGACGTAGTCGTGCGACAGGTCGCAGGTCCAGACCGTGGCGGTGGCGTCGCCGCGCGCGAGCTTGACGCGCACCGTGATCTCGGACTGCTGCATGATGCGCTGGCCGTCCTCTTCCTTGTAGTCGGGATTGCGCCCACCTGCTTTCGCGACCCAGACATCGTCCAGGTACAGGTCGAGCTTCGTCACATCGAGGTCATCCACGCCGGCGTAGCCGACGGCGGCCAGGATGCGGCCCAGGTTCGGGTCGGACGCGAAGAACGCGGTTTTCACCAGCGGCGAGTGCGCGATCGCGTAGGCGATCTTGCGGCACTCGGCCACGTCGACGCCTTCGTCGACCGTGATGGTCATGAACTTGGTCGCGCCCTCGCCATCGCGGATGATCTGCTGCGCCAGGTTGCGCGAAATGTCGGTGACGGCTTCCTTCAAGGCTTCGTAATCGGCGCCTTCGGCCTTGTCGATCACCAGACCACCAGTGCCGGTAGCGACGATGATGAACGAGTCATTGGTCGACGTGTCGCCGTCAATGGTGATCGCGTTGAACGAATGGTCGGCCGCATGCTTCACCAGTTGATCGAGCACCGGCTGCGCAACCTTGGCGTCGAACGCCAGGTAGCCCAGCATCGTGGCCATGTTCGGCTTGATCATGCCGGCGCCCTTGCTGATGCCGCTCATCGTCACGGTGTGCCCGCCGATCGTGACGGTGCGCGAGGCCGCTTTCGGCTGGGTGTCGGTGGTCATGATCGCCTCGGCGGCGTTGTACCAATTGTCCGCCTTCAGATTCGACACTGCGGCCGGCAGGCCGGCAACGACCTTCGCCAGCGGCAGCTGCTCGAGGATCACGCCGGTTGAAAACGGCAGCACCTGGCCTGGCTCGATGTCAAGCAGCTTGGCCAGTTCGGCGCAGGTGGCTTGTGCGCTTTGCAGGCCTTGCTCTCCCGTGCCCGCGTTGGCGTTGCCGGTGTTGACGACCAGCGCGCGGATCGGCGCGGCGCCATTTTTCACGGCTTCCAGGTTGGCCTTGCTGACCTGCACCGGCGCGGCGCAGAAGCGGTTGAGTGTGAACACGCCGGACACGGTCGCGCCTTCGGCCAGGCGCATGACGAGGATGTCCTTGCGGTTGGGCTTCTTGATGCCCGCTTCGGCGAAACCGATCTCGATGCCGTTGACGGGTTTCAGGTCGGCTGCGACTGGCAGGGGGGAATTGACGGCCATGGTGATCTCGTTGGAAAAATTGCGAATCTCTTATTGTAACGCCAGCGTACGGGCCATGCTGCAAGGTTGCTGCCACTCATCAACGTGAGATCGGGGTTGGCGCGCCTCAGGCCGGGTTGACACTCCCGTGGGCCCCGACTATCGTCAGGCACGCACAACCATCCGCCCTTGGCGCACACCTGTCCCATGCCTGTTTCCAACTACCTCGATCTGTCCCCCACTCTTGGCGCACGCGTCTACATCAACCCGTCGGCCCAACTCATCGGCGACGTTCACATCGGCGACGACAGCTCGGTGTGGTGCAACGCCGTGCTGCGCGGCGACGTCAACACGATCCGCATCGGGCGCGCCTCGAACATCCAGGATTTCACGATGGGCCACGTGGCGCACAAGAACGAGCACAAGCCGCTCGGCTCACCGTTGACGATCGGCGACTACGTCACCATCGGCCATAACGTGATCCTGCACGGCTGCACCGTCGGCGACGAATGCCTGATCGGCATGGGCGCGATCCTGATGGACGATGTCGTCGTCCAGCCGCGCGTGATGGTCGGCGCCGGCAGCCTGGTCGCGCCGGGCAAGGTGCTCGATAGCGGCTACCTGTATATCGGTCGGCCCGCGCTGCGCGTGCGCGCCCTCTCCGCGCAGGAACTGGCCAATCTGCGCTATTCGGCGGAGCACTATGTGCGCGTGAAGGACAACTACCTGCTGGGTACGAGCACCACTCAGAACGTGTGACGCAGGCCCAGGTTATAGCCCGTGTCACCGCTGCCCGTTTCGCTGTTGTTGTTGACCGTGTAGCCGGCGCCGTTCTTGTTGTTGACGTGGGCGTAGGCCGCGTACAGGCCGGTGCGGCGCGACAGGTGATATAGGTAGCCCACGCCCCAGGCGCTGGCGTCCTGATTGAAGGCGGTCTTGTCGTCCTTGTGCATGACCGAGAACAGCAGCGTGCCCCCGCCCAGCGGCGCCGTCGCGCCCAGCAGCGCCGAGCGGCCGTCGGTCGATGCGGTCGGCTTGACGCCGCCGAACGGATTGTTGGCGTTCGGTATCGGCGCGGCGTTGTAGCCCTTGTCGATGCCGTAGCCGGCATGCAGCTTGACGCCCTTGACGACATAGGTCGCGGCCAGCAGCGTGTTGCGGCCCGTCGCCCAGGCGGCCGCCTCGCCGGCCACCGCCGGCAGGTCGGTGTTGCGGTTGTTGTAGGCAAGGCGCACTACCAGCGGGCCGGCGGCGTAGCCGACCGAGCCGCCGTACTGGCGCCCGGCCGCGCTGTCGATGCTGCGCTCGCCCGCGCTGTAGGCCAGGTCGGCGCTCACGCCGCCGATCACGGGCGAGGCGACCATCACCGTATTGCTGGTGCGGACGTTGCTGCCTGAATCGGGAAACAGGTTCTTCGACGTACCCGCGTATCCGGTGGCGAACGGGTCGGCCACCGCCGCCAGCGTCGCGTGCCAAGGCGTATACTGGCGCCCGACCGTAACGCTACCCACCCGCGTTTTCAGGCCCACCAGGGCCTGGCGGTTGAACAGCGTGTTCTGGGCGTCGAGTTCGCCGGTATCAATGCGCACGCCCGATTCCAGGATGAAGAACGCGGCCATGCCGTCGCCCAGTTCCTCGTTGCCCTTGATGCCGATGCGCGACGCGGCCGCCGCGCCGCTCGTGACCTTGGTCGTGCTCGCGGTGCCGCCGCGCTCGCCGACGATGCCGGCATCGACGATGCCGTACAGGCCCAGCGTGGTCTGGGCCTGTACGCTGCCAGCCAGCAGGCCCAGCAAAATGATGGTGTTGGTGCTTGTTTTCATGGTCTCCTCGGTCTCTTCTGGACGAGCGCCGGCCGCGCACTGCGGCCGGGCTAATGACTACGGGTGGTGCGGTGGGTGCGAAAAAACGTGCGGGTGTTACTTCGCCAGCGCCAGGTCCTGTTCCGGTTCGATCCGCTCGACCTTGCCGAGCAAGAACAGGTAATTGAGGATGGCGATCACGATCAGGGCCGCCGAGAACACCAGCGCGTACTCGAACGAGCCGGTGGCGCCGACGATGGCGCCGGTGATGATCGGACCGACCACGCCGCCCAGGTTCGACACGCTGTTCTGCACGCCCGCGACCATCGACGTCATATTGCGCGGCGCAACGTCGGCCGGCAGCGCCCACACCTGCGAGGCGGCGATAGTGGTGCCCGACTTGGCGATGCACAGCAGCACGACGGCCATCACGGCCGACTCGGCGAAGGCGGCAAAGCCGATGCTCGAAGCCATGACCAAGCCCACGATCAGGAAGGTCTTGCGGATCGCCGTCAGCGAATACTTGCCCGATTTATAGACCTTGTCGGACAGCCAGCCGGCCAGCACTTCGACGAACATCGCCACCACCAGCGGGAGCGAAGCCATGAACCCCATTTCGAGCAGGCCCATCTGGCGTTCCTTGACCAGGTAGGTCGGCAGCCAGGTGATGAAGAAGTACGAGTTGTAGTTGATCATGAAAAAGCCGATGCACATCGCCCAGATATTCCGGTAGCGGAACAGCTGGTACCACTTGAGCGGCATGGTTTTGTCGGTGACCTGCTCCTGGGTCTGGCCATCGAGGATGTGATCTAGTTCAGCCTGGTTCACGCCGGGGTGCTTGGCCGGCGAATCCTTGAACATGCGCCACCACACCAGGCCCCAGACGATGCCGAGCGCACCGACGATGACAAACGTCTCTTTCCAGCCATACAGCGAAATGAGCCAGACGATCATCGGCAGCGCCAGAGCGCCGCCAAATTTCGAGCCGCTGTCGAAGATGCCGGCCACGGTGGCGCGCTCGCTGCGTGGGAACCACTTGGCGGCGATGCCGGCATTGCTCGGGTAGGCGGCCGCTTCGCCGACGCCCAGCGCCACGCGCAGGGCCACCAGCGACTTGAAGCCGGTGGCGATGCCGGTGACGGCGGTGGCCACCGACCACCACACCACGGCCAGGCCCAGCGTTTTCTTCTGGCCGAAGCGGTCGGCCAGGTAGCCGGCCGGCAGTTGCAGCGCGGCGTACGACCAGAAGAAGGCCGACATCACGATGCCCATTTGCATCGGGGTCAGGCCGAATTCCGACTGGATCTGGGGTGAGGCCGCCGACAGCACGGTACGGTCGATATAGTTGATGGCGATCGCCGCCCACATCATGGCGGCGACGTACCAACGGACATTGGTGCGCTTGCTTTGATTCATCTTGTCTCCTGATTCGCGATGGTAAAGCGGGACTGGCCAGCGGCCCCGCCCTTCTTTTCGCCCGGGTACGGCGCGGCGGCCGCGCCCGGGTGTATTGCCGACGTTTGTTCTAGTTGTTCGTCGTGTTCTGTGCGCCGCCCGGCGCGATGGCCGCGGCCAGCACCTCGGCCAGGTGCAGCGTGCGCCGGCCGGCGCCCTGGTGCACCTGCTCCCGGCAGCTGAAACCGTTGAGCACGAGGCGGGTGTCGGGCGCGGCCGCGCGCATGGCCGGCAGCAAGACCTTCTCGCCGATCGCCATCGAGGCCTCGACGTGCTCCGGCGCGAAGCCGTACGAGCCGGCCATGCCGCAGCAGCCCGAATCGAGCACGGTAATCTTCATGCCGGTCTTGTCGAGGATGCTGCGCTCGGCCGCCATGCCGATCACGGCGCGGTGGTGGCAGTGCGCGTGCACGATCGCTTCGCCATCGGTCTGCGCGGGCACGTAGCCCGACTGCTCGAGAAATTCGCTGAGCATGAACGATTGGCTGCTGAGCTTTTTGGCCAGCGCATCGTCCGGGAACAGGCTCACCAGCTCGTCGCGGAAGGTCGACAGGCAGCCCGGCTCCAGGCCCACCAGCGGCACGCCGGCCAGGATGTCTTCGCGCAGCGCATCGAGGATGTCGACGAACTGCTTCCTGGCCTGGTCGAGCATGCCGAAGTCGTACAGCGGCCGGCCGCAGCACAGGTGGCGTTTCGGGATCGTCACGTCGAAGCCGGCGTGTTCGAGCACCGCGACGGCCGCCTGCGCCACCTCGGGATGGAAGTGGTTGTTGAAGGTATCGGGCCACAGCAGCACCTTCGGCCGGGTCGGCGCCGCGGCGGCAGCGGCGGCGGCGTTACGCCGGCTGCGCTTCTGGAACCAGGTGCGGAAGGTCTGACCGGCGAACACCGGCACCTGGCGCTCGGGTGCGATGCCGGCGAGCTGCTTGACCAGGCCGCTCACGCCCGGGGTCTGGGTAATGAAGTTGACCAGGCCCGGCATCAGCGAGCCGACCCGCGCCCAGCGGTCGATCAGGCCGACCGTGTAGGCGCGGCGCGGACGCCGCCGGCCCTGGTAATACTGGGCCATGAACTCGGCCTTGTAGGTGGCCATGTCGACCGACACCGGACATTCGCTCTTGCAGCTCTTGCACGACAGGCAGGTCTCGAGCGCTTCCTTGACGTGCTCGTTGCCGGCGTCGTGCGCCATCGGCGAGTCGGCGTTCATCATCTCGAACAGCAGGCGCGCGCGCCCGCGGGTCGAATCCTTCTCTTCGCCGGTGGCGCGGAAACTCGGACACATCGCCCCGCCCTCAATGCGGCGGCACTTGCCGGCGCCGACGCAGCGCTGCGACGCCTGCAGCAGGCTGCCGTTGTCGCGCGCGAACGAGAAGTGCACCGGCTTGAGCGCGATCGCGCGGTAGGCCGGGCCGGTGCGCAGGTTGGCGTGCAGCGGATAGGCGTCGATCAGCTTGCCCGGATTCATGCGGTTTTGCGGGTCCCAGATGCGCTTGAACTGGCGGAACGCGTCCATCATCTCTTCGCCGAACATGATCGGCAGCAGTTCGGCGCGCGCCTGGCCGTCGCCGTGTTCGCCCGACAGCGAGCCGCCGTAGGCCACCACCAGTTCGGCCGCTTCGACCATGAAGCAGCGCCAGTGCGCCACCGAGGCGTCGGTGGACAGGTCGAACGTGACGCGGCCGTGGATGCAGCCGTCGCCGAAGTGACCGTACAGCGACGCGTCGTAGTCGTACTTGTCGAGCAACTTACGGTAGGCGCGCAGGTAGTCGCCCAGCCGGTTCGGGTCGACCGCCGCATCTTCCCAGCCGGCGTAGGTCTCGGGCTGGCCGGGCACCGCATTGCGGGCCGAAGAGCCGGCTTCGCGGATCGCCCACACGCGGTTCTGCACCGCCTTGTCGAGGTAGATCTGCTGGGCCACCGTGTGCGGCGCCTGGGCCGTCATCAAGGCGCGCGTCCTGGCTTCGGCCTCGGCCAGCGTCGCGCCGCCGAATTCGACCACCAGCCAGGCATTGCCTTCGGGGAGCAGCGCGATATCGTTCATCTGCCCGCCCAGCGCCTCGTTCTTGCGGCGCATGTCGTCGATCATGCTCTTGTCGAGGCCTTCGAGACAAATATTGCCGTACGGGAGAATCGCCGGCGTCTGGTCGGCCGCGCAATAGATGTCCGGGTAGCCGAGCACGGCCAGCACGCGCACCGGCGGGCTGTCGACCAGGCGCGTTTCGGCCTGCAGCACCATGGCGCAGGTGCCTTCGCTGCCGACCAGCGCGCGCGCCACGTTGAAGCCGTTCTCGGGCAGCAGTTCGTCCAGGTTGTAGCCGGACACGCGCCGCTTGATGTTCGGGAACTTGCTGCGCACCTGGGCCGCGTGACGGTCGCGCAGCGCCTTCAGACCGGCATAGATTTCACCGCGCCGGCCGCCCTCGGCGATGATGCGCTCGAGTTCCGGCTCGGGGGTCGGGCCGACCCACATGCGCAGGCCGTCGTAGGTGATGATTTCAAGCCGCTCGATATTGTCGACCGTCTTGCCGGCCATGACCGAGTGGGCGCCGCACGAATTATTCCCGATCATCCCGCCCAGCGTACATCGGCTGTGAGTGGCCGGATCGGGGCCGAAGGTCAGCTTGTGGGCCTCGGCCGCGTGGCGCAGGCTGTCGCACACGACGCCCGGCTCGACCCGCGCCAGGCGCGTGATCGGGTCCACCGCCAGCACCCGGTTCAGGTACTTCGAGGTGTCGACCACGACCGCCACATTGCAGGTCTGGCCGCACAGCGAGGTTCCGGCGCCGCGCGCCAGGATCGGCGCCTGGTAGCGGCGGCAGATTTCCAGGGTCTTGACCAGGTCGTCGATCGTGCGCGGAATGACCACGCCGATCGGCACCTGGCGGTAGTTCGACGCGTCGGTGGCGTACAGCGCGCGGCTGCCGCCATCGAAGCGCACTTCGCCAGCCAGGGCGGCCGACAGTTCGGCGGCCAGCTTGTCCGCATCGACCGACAAGGCATGCCGGTCGAGCAGATTGGTTTGTTCAAAAGCACTCACGATGGACTCCTGTCGGGCGCTCAGTAAGGGCCGCTGGCCAGGGCGGCCGGGGCGGCTGCGGCGGCAGACCCGTCGTCGCGGAATTCGGCGCGCAGGGCGCGTACGCCGCTGGCCAAAACGCGCACGTCCAGGCCCACGGCCAGGAAGGTGCAGCCCAGCGCCAGATAGCGGCGCGCCAGTGCGTTGTCCGCCACCAGCGAACCGGCGGCCTTGCCGCTGGCGACGATGCGGCGAATCGCATCCTCGATCGCCGCCTGAACCTCGGGGTGGCCCGGGTTGCCGCGGTGACCGAGCGAGGCAGACAGGTCGGCCGGGCCGATGAACACGCCGTCGATGCCGTCGACCGCGCAGATCGCCTCGATGTTGTCGAGCGCGGTGCGGCTCTCGACCTGCACCAGCAGGCACACTTCGTCGTTGGCGACGTCGAGGTAGTCGGCGCGCTGGCCCCAGCGCGACACCCGCGCCACGCCGCTGCCCACGCCGCGCATGCCCTGCGGCGGGTAGCGCATGGCCGCGACCATGCGGCGCGCCTGCTCGGCATCCTCGACCATCGGCACCAGGATGGTCTGGGCGCCGATGTCGAGCAGCTGCTTGATCAGCGCCGGGTCGCCCGTCACCGGACGCACGATCGGGTGCGAGCGGTATGGCGCCACCGCCTGCAACTGCTCGAGCGTGCCGCGCAGGTCGTTCGGGGCGTGTTCGCCGTCGAGCAGAAGCCAGTCGAAATCGGCCGTCGCGCACAGTTCTGCGCTATAGGCATTGGCCAGCGACAGCCACAGGCCGATCTGCTGGCGGCGCGCCGCGAGCGCGGCCTTGAATGTGTTTTCGTACATGATGTGCTTTCGTATCGACAGTGTTCAGGCCTGCTTGCGGACCGGGAGGTTGCCGTGCCGGATGTATTTGATGTTGAGGTATTCGTCCAGGCCGTACTGCGAGCCTTCACGGCCGTAGCCCGATTCCTTGATGCCGCCGAACGGCGCCACCTCGGTCGAGAGCACGCCGTCGTTGACGGCGACCATGCCGGCCTCGATGCTTTCGGCGACCTGCCACACGCGGTCGATATCGCGCGAATAGAAGTAGGCGGCCAGGCCGTACGGGGTGTCGTTGGCCAGCGCGACCACTTCGTCCTCGGTGGCAAAAGGCGTGACCGGCACCACCGGGCCGAAGGTTTCCTCGTGCGACATGCGCATGCGCGCATCGACGTCGGCCACCACGGTCGGCGTGAAGAAGTGGCCGTCCGGGGCATCCGGGCAGGCGTGGCGGGCGCCGCCCACAACCAGGCGTGCGCCATGCGCCACGGCGTCGGCCAGGTGCGCTTCGGCCTTCTCGATGGCGCGCAGGTTGATCAGCGGGCCGATCTCGGCGCTGCCGCCGGCCGGGCCGATCGTCAGGGCGCCCACGCGCGCGGCCAGCATCTCGATGAATGTTGCGTACACCGACTGCTGCACGTACACGCGGTTCGGGCAGATGCAGGTCTGGCCGGCATTGCGGAACTTGGCCACCATCAGGCCATCGACGGCGGCGACCAGGTCGGCATCCTCGAACACGATGAACGGCGCATTGCCGCCCAGTTCGAGCGACAGGCGCTTGAGCGTGTCGGCGCTGTGGCGCGCCAGGTGCTTGCCGACCGGGGTCGAGCCGGTAAACGAGATCTTGCGCACGCGTGGGTCGGCCAGCCAGGCGTCGCCCAGCGGCGCGGCGCGTTCGCGCGAGCTCGTCAGGATATTGACCAGGCCGGCCGGCGCGCCCGCTTCTTCCAGCAGCGCGGCCATGGCCAGCGCGGTCAGCGGCGTGTCTTCGGCCGGCTTGCACACGACCGCGCAACCGGCGGCCAGGGCCGGTGCGATCTTGCGAGCGAGCATGGCCAGCGGGAAGTTCCACGGCGTGATCGCCGCCACCACGCCCACCGGCTGCTTGACCACCAGCATACGGTGGCCCGGGTGCTGCTCGGGGATCACGTCGCCGCCGCCGCGCTTGGCTTCTTCGGCGAACCATTCGACATACGAGGCGCCGTAGGCGACTTCTGTGCGGCTTTCCATCAGCGGCTTGCCCTGCTCGCGCGAGATCAGGCGCGCCAGGTCTTCCTGGTTGGCCATGATCAGGCCGTGCCAGCGCTTGAGCAGCGCGGCGCGCTCGCGCGCCACCGTGTGGCGGTACGATTCAAAGGCGCGCTGGGCTGCGTCGACGGCAGCGCGCGCATCGTCCGCGCCGCTGTCGGGCACCTCGCCGATGGTGGCGCCGGTGGCGGGATCGATGACGGCCATGCGGCGGCCGTCGGCGGCGTCGACCCACTGGCCATCGACGAAGCTTTGCTGGCGGATCAGGTTGTTGCGGGTCAGTGTCAGGTTTGGATTCATAGGTGCAGACAGAAAGAGGTTCAGGAAGGCGCAGGAATTCAGCTGACCACGCCAAGGTGCCACGGGATGAATTCGTGGTCGCCCAGGCCCAGCAGTTCGCTCTTGGTGCGCTCGCCCGAGGCGGCGCGAAGGATCTCGTCGAAGATGATCTGGCCCATCTGCTCGATGCTGGCCTCTCCGTCGAGCACCAGGCCGCAGTTGATGTCCATGTCTTCCTCGAGGCGCTTGTACATCGCTGTGTTGCTGGCCAGCTTGAGCGTCGGCGCCGGCTTAGAGCCGAACATCGAGCCGCGGCCCGTGGTAAAGCAGATCAGGTTGGCGCCGCTGGCGATCTGGCCGGTGACGGCCACTGGATCGTAGCCCGGCGAATCCATGAACACGAAGCCAGTGCGGTCGATCGGTTCGGCGTATTCGTAGACCGCCTGCAGCGGCGTGGTGCCGGCCTTCATGGCCGAGCCGAGCGACTTTTCGAAGATATTGGCCAGCCCGCCCTGCTGGTTGCCGTGTCCGACGACGCCGTTGAACTGGGCGTTCTGGCCCTTCGTGTATTCCTTCCACCACTCGAGGCGGTCGAGCAGCTTTTGGCCGACGGCAGGCGTGACGGCGCGGCGCGTGAGCATGTTTTCCACGCCGTGGATTTCAGGCGTTTCGGACAGGATCGCGGTGCCGCCGTGGCGCACCAGGATGTCCATCGCCGCGCCCAGGGCCGGGTTGGCGGTGATCCCCGAAAAACCGTCCGAGCCGCCGCATTCCAGGCCGATCTTGATGTGGCTGGCCGAGACCGGCTGGCGCGTGACGGCATTGGCCGCCGGCAGCATCTGCTGGACCATAGCGATGCCGTCGGCGATCGTCTGGCGCGTACCGCCGGCGTCCTGCATCACCATCGTGCGCAGCTGGCCGCTCTCTTGCAGGTCTTGCGCGCTGACCAGGCTGGCAACCTGGTTGCGCTCGCAGCCCAGGCCCACGATCAGGGCGCCGGCGAGGTTCGGATGGCGCACATAGCCGGCGATGGTGCGTTGCAGGACCTCGAAGTGGTAGCTCGGCGACGACATGCCGCAGCCGCTGGTGTGGGCAAAGGCGACCACGCCGTCGACGTTCGGATAATCGGCCAGGCGCTCCGGCGTAAACCATTCGGCGATCTTGTTGATGGCCGTGGCCGAGCAGTTCACCGACGAGAAGATGCCTATGAAGTTGCGGGTGCCGACCTGGCCGTCGGGGCGCACGATGCCCATGAACCGGGCGCGCTGGTCTTCCGGCAGGTAATCGACGGGGCGCACGTCCTGGCCGAAACCGGGATCGCGGTCGTATTCGCGCAGTTCGATATTGTGCGAGTGGACGTGGTCGCCCGGTTCGATGTCGCGCGCGGCAAAGCCGATCACGGTGTCGTATTTCCTGATCGGCTCGCCGAGGGCGATGCGGCGGGCCGCGACCTTGTGGCCGGCCGGCACCTGCGCGCGCATGCGCACCGCGACGCCGCCGGCTTCGATCTGCTGGCCCAGCGCCAGCTGGCTGCGGGCGATCAGCACGTTGTCGGCCTCATGCAGCCGGATCAGGGGGGAGCTCTGCTGCTCGTTGGTCATGGTTGTCATCGGATGAAATGGGAAAGGGGAAGGTCAGACGCGGCGGCGGCCTGGATGGAGCGCGGCGCCGTCGCCGGGGCGGACGTGGCGGCTCGGGTGCGTGCGCCGGCAATGGCGGCTAGCGCTGGGCAATGGCAGATGGTGCGCATCGTGTCTCCTCTACAGCGTCGGCCCTGAAAACGGCGCCCGTGGTTATCCGGAAATTATTATTATTCGATGTAACCGGTCACTGTTACCGGTTAATGTAACCGGTAACATGCGTTAATCCTAAACCATTTGAGCGGTAATTGCTACAATGACGCACACAAAATTTTTGGGAATACCTTGGACAATGACCTGATACCAGGCCCGGGCACGACGCCACCCGCGGCGCCACGACGCGCACGCCGCAACACCGGCCAGGGCGTCACGTTGAAGGATCTGGCCGGGATCGTCGGGGTCACCAAGGTCACGATTTCACGCGCGCTCAACACGCCCGACCAGGTCTCTCCCGAGACGCTGCGCCGGGTGCAGGAGGCCATCCGCGACACCGGGTATGTGCCGAACCTGTTGGCCGGCGCCCTTGCCTCCAATCGCAGCAAGCTGATCGTGGCGCTGATCCCGTCGCTGTCCGGTTCCGTGTTCCAGGAAACGACCGAAGCGATGACGATCGCACTGGCCGCGGCCGGCTACCAGTTCCTGATCGGACAGAGCGGCTACGACGAATCGCGTGAAGATGCACTGCTCGACGCAGTGATCGGCCGGCGCCCGGCGGGCATCGTCCTGACCGGCGTGGTGCATTCGCCGGCATCGCGCAAGCGGCTGGCCGGGGCCGGCGTGCCGATCGTCGAGACGTGGGACCTGACCGAGGCGCCGATCGACATGCTGGTGGGGTTTTCGCACGCCCAGGTGGGCGCCGCCGCGGCGCGCCACCTGCATGCGCGCGGCGGCCGGCGCGCGGCCGTTATCACGCCGAACGACCGGCGCGCGCTAGCGCGCAGCGCGGCCTTTGTCGACACCATGGCGGCGCTCACCGGGCGCGCGGTGCCGGTGTACCCGGCGCCCTCGCCCACCCACCTCGGCCACGGGCGCGAGGCGCTGGCGCGCGTGCTGGGCAAGCATCCCGATACCGACAGCATCTTCTGCGGCGCCGACAGCCTGGCGCTGGGCGTGCTGATGGAAGCCGGCGCGCGCGGCATCACGGTGCCGCAGCAGCTCAAGGTGCTCGGCTACGGCGACGTCAACTTCGCCGCCCACACCACGCCGGCGCTGACGACGATCCGTGTCAACGGCAGCCGGATCGGCGAACTGGCGGCGTCGATGCTGATCCAGCGTATCGAAAAGGCCGACGTTGCCACGCGCGTGGTCGATGTCGGATTCGAGTTCATCGAGCGCGCCAGTACATGATGTTCAAACTGCAGGCAGCAATAAAAAAGGCCGGGTTTCCCCGGCCGTTTTTTCATGCTACCTGCAGTCTGCGCTGAAGCTTATGCCAGCTTGCCGTGGCACTGCTTGAACTTCTTGCCGCTGCCGCAAGGGCATGGATCGTTGCGGCCGACCTTAACGCCCATATAGCTGCTGTGGTCTTCCGCCGACACGGCGTCGCCTGCACCGCCGGTGTTCGGGTTCGGATTGAACAGTTCTTCCGGCGCGGCCGACGGGTTGTAGTCGGCGTGCTGGTAGTTGACGTTCTCGAGCTGGGCCGCCTGCGCCGCCATCGCCGCTTCGGCCGCATCGACTTCTTCGCGCGACTGGATATGCACGGTCATGACGGTGCGGATCACTTCGTTCTTGATCAGGTCCAGCATATTGGAAAACAGTTCGAACGCTTCGCGCTTGTATTCCTGCTTCGGGTTCTTTTGCGCGTAGCCGCGCAGGTGGATACCCTGGCGCAGGTGGTCCAGCGCCGCGAGGTGTTCGCGCCAGTGGGTGTCCACGCTTTGCAGCATGACGTTGCGCTCGAAGCCGCCGAACGATTCGCGGCCCACGACGCCGACCTTGCTGCTGTACGAGGTCTCGGCCGCAGCCAGCACGCGCTCGAGCAGGTCGTCGTCGTTCAGGTTCGGCTCGTCCTGCAGCATCTGCTGCAGCGGGACGTTCAGGCTCCAGTCGGCTGCCAGCGTCGTTTCCAGCGCCTTGATGTCCCACTGTTCTTCGACCGATTCGGCCGGCACATGGGTGCGCACCTGGTCGGTGAAGACGCCCACGCGCAGCGAATTGATCATGTCGCTGATGTCGGTCGCTTCGAGCAGTTCGTTACGCTGGGTGTAGATCACCTTGCGCTGGTCGTTGGCGACGTCGTCGTACTCGAGCAGTTGCTTGCGCACGTCGAAGTTGCGGGCCTCGACCTTGCGCTGGGCCGACTCGATCGAACGCGAGACGATGCCCGCTTCGATCGGTTCGCCTTCCGGCATCTTGAGGCGGTCCATGATGGCGCGCACGCGGTCGCCCGCGAAGATGCGCAGCAGCGCGTCGTCCAGGCACAGGTAGAAGCGGGACGAACCCGGATCGCCCTGGCGGCCCGAACGGCCGCGCAGCTGGTTGTCGACGCGGCGCGATTCGTGGCGCTCGGTGCCGATGATGTGCAGGCCGCCGGCATTCACCACGTGATCGTGCAGCGATTGCCACTCGTCGCGCAGCGTCTGCGACTGGGCGGCTTTCTGTTCCGGCGTGAGGTTGCCATCGGCTTCGATCAGCTGAATCTGCTTGCCCATATTGCCGCCCAGGACGATGTCGGTACCGCGGCCGGCCATATTGGTGGCGATGGTGATCATCTTCGGCCGGCCCGCCTGCGCCACGATTTCCGCTTCGCGCGCGTGCTGCTTCGCGTTCAGGACGTTGTGCGGCAGGTTCGCCTTGGTCAGAATGCCCGACAACAGCTCGGAGTTCTCGATCGAGGTGGTGCCCACCAGGACTGGCTGGCCGCGCTCGTAGCAGTCACGGATGTCCATGACCATCGCGTTGTACTTCTCGTCGGACGTCTTGTAGACCTGGTCCTGGCGATCCTTGCGCTGCGACGGCCGGTTCGGCGGCACGACGACGGTCTCGAGGCCGTAGATTTCCTGGAATTCGAACGCTTCGGTGTCGGCGGTACCGGTCATGCCGGCCAGCTTGCCGTACATGCGGAAGTAGTTCTGGAACGTGATCGAGGCCAGCGTCTGGTTCTCGTTCTGGATGCGCACGCCTTCTTTGGCTTCGACAGCCTGGTGCAGGCCATCGGACCAGCGGCGGCCCGTCATCAGGCGGCCGGTGAATTCATCGACGATCACCACTTCATTGTTCTGCACCACGTAGTGCTGGTCCTTGTGGTACAGGACGTGCGCGCGCAGCGCAGCGTACAGGTGGTGGATCAGGGTGATGTTGCCGGCGTCGTACAGCGACGCGCCTTCTGGCAGCAGGCCCATCTCGGTCAGGATCGCTTCGGCGTGCTCGTGGCCCGCTTCGGTCAGCAACACGGTGTGCGCTTTCTCATCCTTCAGGTAGTCGCCCGGGACTTCGATCTTGCCCTTGCCGTCCGGGGTTTCTTCGCCGATCTGCTGCACCAGCTGCGGCGGCACCGCGTTCAGGCGGATGTACAGGTCGGTGTGGTTCTCGGCCTGGCCCGAAATGATCAACGGCGTACGCGCTTCATCGATCAGGATCGAGTCGACTTCATCGACCACCGAGAAATTCAGGCCACGCTGGACACGCTCGCGCAGGTCGTAGACCATATTGTCGCGCAGGTAGTCGAAGCCGAATTCGTTGTTGGTACCGTAGGTGATGTCCGAGCTGTAGGCTTTTTGCTTGCTGTCGTGATCGAGCTGCGACAGGTTGACACCGGTCGTGAGGCCCAGCCAGCCGTACAGCTGGCCCATCTGGTCGGCATCGCGCTGGGCCAGGTAATCGTTGACGGTAATGACGTGCACGCCCTTGCCCGACAGGCCGTTCAGGTAGACCGGCAGCGTTGCCATGAGGGTCTTGCCCTCGCCCGTGCCCATCTCGGCGATTTTGCCCTGGTGCAGGACCATGCCGCCGATCAGCTGCACGTCGAAGTGGCGCATCTTCATCACGCGCTTGGCAGCTTCGCGGCAGACGGCAAACGCTTCCGGCAGGATCTCGTCGAGGGTCGCGCCCTTGGCCAGCCGGTCCTTGAATTCAGGCGTCTTGGCTTGCAGTTCCGCGTCCGAGAGCTGCTCCATCTGTGGCTCGAGCGCGTTGATGACACGCACGGTCTTTTGATATTGCTTGAGCAGTCGCTGATTGCGACTGCCGAAAATCTGGGTCAGGAATGACATGCTTGGTTTCTAGTATTAAATACGCCGCAATAGACGCCAATGAGGGAGCCAAGATGATATCAAACAGATTTCACCAAAGACCGCGTTAGGCAAATAACCACTGATTTTATCATGCGATTCGGCCACACTTGGGGATCGTAGGCAGGATAACAAGTCCTGCATGGACAGAAACGTTATCAGACTGCCTCGTGCCGCGCGCAATTCCGCCCTCCCGGCACGCTTCCCGGGGTTTCCCAACTTGCGGCGCGCTGTGGTATGTTCCGAGCATGCAGCAATCTCCCCCCAAGCGTCCGGTCCACATCTTCGGCACCAAGAACCGGCAGACTTCGCACGCCGCGACCGACTTCCTGCGCTCGAACGATCGCCTGGCCAGCCTGATGCCGGCCATCACACGCATGGCGCGCCTGCAGAACGATTGCGCGGCGGCGCTGCCGGCCGTGTTTCACAACTGCGATGTGCTGTCGTTCCAGGAAGGCGTCCTGATCCTGGCCGTGCCCAGCTCGGCGCTGGCGGCGCGGCTCAAGCAGATGCTGCCGAAGTTGCAGACGACGCTGATCGGGCGCGGCTGGCAGGTGGAATCGACCCGCATCAAGGTGCAGGTCACGCGTGCGCTGCCCGACAAACCCGAGATGCGTACGCTGGAGCTGCCGCCGACGGCGGTGCGCGCGTTCGAGGAACTGGCCGCGTCGCTACCGGACGACAAGCAGAATCACGACCTGGTGGCGGCGCTCAGGGCGCTGGCGGCAAAGAGAAGATAAGAGCGTTTCAGCTCTGCGCCCACTCGCGCGTCATCTGCTTCACATACGACGGCGGCGCCGTCTCCAGCGCATCGAAGCTGACGATCTCGTACGAATCCGGCTGCGCCAGCAAAGCGCGCAGCAGGTCGTTATTGAGCGCGTGGCCCGACTTGTGCGCCGTGTAGCTGGCCAGCAGCGGATGACCGACCAGGTACAAATCACCGATCGCATCGAGGATCTTGTGGCGCACGAATTCATCCTCGTAGCGCAGGCCATCGGCATTGAGGATGCGGTACTCGTCCATCACGATCGCGTTCTCGAACGAGCCGCCGCGCGCCAGGCCCATGCCGCGCAGGCTTTCCACGTCCTGCATGAAGCCGAACGTGCGTGCACGCGCCACGTCGCGCACATAGGTGATGTCGCCGAAGTCCACGCTCGCGCGCTGCATCGTGCCATCGACCGCCGGGTGATTGAATTCGATGAAGAAGTCGAGCTTGTAGCCGTTGTGCGGCGACAGGCGCGCCCATTTCTCGTTCGCGCCGCTACCCTGGCGCACTTCGACGTCTTTCAGCACGCGGATGAATTTGCGCGCCGACGGTTGTTCTTCGACGCCGGCCTGCTGCAGCAGGAACACGAACGACGAGGCCGAACCGTCCATGATCGGGATTTCCTCGGCCGTCACGTCGATGACGAGGTTGTCGATTCCGAGGCCGGCGCAGGCCGACATCACGTGTTCGACGGTCGAGACGCGCGCATCGTCCTTGATCAGCACCGACGCCATGCGCGTGTCGCCCACCACGTGCGCCGAGCTGGGAATGGACACGATCGGGTCGAGATCGACCCGGCGGAACACGATGCCCGTGTCCGGCCCGGCCGGGCGCAGGGTGAGTTCGACCTTGCGGCCCGAGTGCAGCCCGACACCTGTGGCGCGGACCAGTTCCTTGATGGTTCGTTGTTTCAGCATGGATCGATTATAGCCCAGCGTGTTTCACGCTGCTGCGCCCTGCCTGGCTTCAGGGATGTTCGGCTTCGACGTGCTCTTTCTCGTGGCGGATCAGATACAGCCCGCTGCCGATGATGATTGCCGCGCCCAGCAGCGTGTAGCCGTCGGGCAGCGCGCGCCACAGCAGCCAGTCGAGGCCCACGCCCCAGGCCAGGGCCGAGTATTCGAACGGCGCCACGCTCGACGCCTCGCCGCGCGAAAACGCCTCGGTGATCGCCAGTTGACCGATGAAGCCCGACACGGCCAGGCCGCACAGCAGCGGGATTTCGCGCGCCGGGATCGGGACCCAGCCGGGCGCCGCCAGCAGGCCGGCCCCGATCGAAATCAGGACGATCAGCCAGAACACCGTATGCTCGCTGCGATCGGTCCGTGCCAGCACCCGCACCGTAATGGCCGAGACGGCGTAGCACGCGGCCGACCCCAGGACCGCCAGCCCGCCCACTGTCAGGAAGCCCGCACCGCTGGGACGCAGCACCACCAGCACGCCGAGCAGGCCGACGCCGATGGCGACCCAGCGCGCCAGGTTCACGCGCTCGCGCAGCAGCAGCACCGACAGTGCGGTGATCAGGGCCGGCGCGATGAAGAAGATCGAATACGCTTCGGCCAACGACAGTTGTTGTAGTCCAAAGGCGAACAGCGCCAGCATCAGGATGCCCAGCACCCCGCGCAGCAGGTGCATCGGCCAGCGAACCTGGAAGATGCCGGCAAACGCCCCGCGCCAGGCCACGTAGGCAGTAATCAAGGGCAGCGAGCAGATGGCGCGCAGCGCCGCGACCTGCAGCGCCGGATAGCGCGCCGACAGCAGCTTCATCGCCGTGTCCATCAGGGCGAACATGAAGACGGCGAGCAGCATCGCGTAGATGCTGTACAGGTTTCCGGATGGGCGCTTCATGAGGCGGCTTTCAACGAGATGGGGTGAAAAAAACGGCGCCGCGGCGCCGTTGGTCATGCGGTCGTGCGGCGGGGATCAGCCCAGCTTTTGCAGCATCGCTTCGGCGCTCGAGGCTTCGACGCCCTTGGCGTCGAGGTCCAGCGTCTTGACGATGCCGTCTTCGACAAGCATCGAGTAGCGCTTCGAGCGCACGCCCATGCCGTGTGCCGAAAAGTCGTTGTCCAGGCCCAGGGCCTTGGTGAACGTGGCGTTACCGTCGGCCATCATGCGCACGATGCCGGTGGCCTTCTGGTCGCGGCCCCAGGCGCCCATCACGAACGCATCGTTGACCGAGATGCACCAGATCTCATCGACGCCCTTGGCTTTGAGGTCGTCGGCGTGCTTGACGTAACCCGGCACGTGCTGCACCGAGCAACCCGGCGTGAAGGCGCCCGGCAGGCCGAAGATGACGATTTTCTTGCCCTTGACCAGATCGGCGATCTGGAAGGTGTTCGGGCCCAGGCTGCAGCCTTCGGTTTCGTTCTCGATGAATTCTGCCAGGGTGCCTTCCGGCAGGCGTTCGCCAATCTGAATGCTCATGTTCGCTCCTGTTGATGTTTTGTGAATCTTGTCATTATCGCCGATCCGGGATCGGTGTGCAGGTCTTCGCCAATCGCCAGCTTTCGAGAACACCCCCGCCCCCAAAACCGTCATTCCCGCCCTCGCCGGGCGCCTTGGCGGGAATCCAAGTTTGCAAACGCAGCCTTCATCATCACGCGTAGCAGCAGCGCTGAGGACTTGGGTTCCCGCCTCCGCGGGAACGACGTATGACCGCTGCGGGCTTGAACACCTGCACGCGGCACGCAAACAAAAAGGCCAGCTTGCGCTGGCCCTTTCAACAAGCCGGCTCGCGCCGGCCATCACGCAAACGACTCAGTCGGCCTGCTTGCGCAGGAACGCTGGAATATCGTACGTCTCGACGCCATTGCGCTGCATCGCCTGCACTTGCTCGGACGCCTGCTCGCGGCGCCACACGGCTGGCTGCTTCATGCCGCCCAGCGCGTCGGCGCTGGCCTTGCCGGCGGTCAGGCCGCCGGCCACTGCTGCCGCGCCCTGCATCACTGGCGCGTCGTAGGTACCGGTGCGCATGACTTGCTGCGGCTGGACCAGCTGGATCGACTTCTTGTTCTTGCCCAGGCCCGTGGCGACCACGGTCACGCGGATTTCGTCGCCCATGGCGTCGTCGTAGGCGATACCCTGTGCGATCGACGCGTCCGGCGCGGCGAAGGCGCGCACGGCGGCCATGACTTCCTTGATCTCTTTACCTTTCAGGCCACGGCTTGCGGTCACGTTGACCAGCACGCCCTTGGCGCCCGACAGGTCGATACCGTCGAGCAGCGGCGAGGCGACTGCCTGTTCGGCGGCGATGCGCGCGCGGTCGACGCCCGACGCGGTGGCAGTGCCCATCATGGCCTTGCCCTGCTCGCCCATGATCGTCTTGACGTCGTTGAAGTCGACGTTGATGTGGCCCGGCACGTTGATGATCTCGGCGATACCGGCGACGGCGTTGTTAAGCACGTCGTCGGCGTGCTGCATCCAGTCGAGCATGCTCTCGTCTTCGTAGATGTCTTCGAGTTTTTCGTTCAGGATGACGATCAGGGAGTCGACGTGCTTGGTCAGTTCTTCCAGGCCCGCTTCGGCCACGTCCATGCACTTCTGGCCTTCGTACGAGAACGGCTTGGAGACGACAGCCACGGTCAGTGCGCCCATCGACTTGGCCACTTCGGCCACGATCGGTGCAGCGCCGGTGCCGGTGCCGCCGCCCATGCCGGCCGCGATGAAGACCATGTGCGCGCCGCGCAGTGCGTCTTCGATGCGCGAGCGCGATTGCTCGGCGAGCTGGCGACCGACTTCAGGACGCATCCCTGCGCCCAGGCCCGAGTCACCGATCTGGATGATGTTGTTGGCGCCCGAAACGGCCAGCGCCTGCGCGTCCGTGTTTGCGGCGATGAACTCGACACCGGATACACCTTTATTGATCATGTGCTGAACCGCGTTGCCGCCGGCGCCACCGACGCCCACGACCTTGATCACGGTCCCCAGTGCTGCGTTATCGACCATATCGAACTCCATGATGTGCTCCCTAATTTTCAAAGTGCAGTTCCTGGAACGAGGCCTTTGCGTATCTGGTTCGCTGCCTCAAACCGGTATCTGCGATTGTATGTAAAAAACTGTAATCCGTGATGAAATTTCGCTACCTAATTTGTTACCAAGTGCTAGTGCATTTGCTGGTGAGTCAGAAGTTCCCCGCGATCCACTCCTTCATGCGCTGCCAGACTGCCTTCACCGAACCGTCCTGACGCGTGACGATATGTCCGCGCAGGTACTGCTTCTTCGCTTCGAGCAGCAAGCCAAGGACGGTTGCGTAGCGTGGGCTGCGCACCACATCGGCCAATTGCCCGCGGTAGTCCGGCGTGCCGAGGCGTGCCGGTTTGAGGAAGATGTCTTCCGCCATTTCGATCATGCCGGGCATGATCGCGCTGCCGCCAGTCAGGACGATGCCGGACGACAGCACGCCTTCGTAGCCCGATTCGCGCACCGCCTGGTGCACCATCGCGAACAGCTCCTCCACCCGGGGCTCGATCACGGCCGCCAGCGCCTGACGCGACAAAGCGCGCGGGCCGCGGTCACCGAGACCTGGCACTTCGAGTGTCTCGCCCGGATCGGCCAATACCTGCTTGGCCACCCCGTAGCGGATCTTGATATCTTCGGCTTCGCCGGTTGGCGTGCGCAACGCCATCGCGATGTCGCTGGTGATCTGGTCGCCCGCGATCGGGATCACGGCCGTGTGGCGGATCGCGCCGTCCGAGAACACCGCGATGTCGGTGGTGCCGCCGCCGATGTCGATCAGGACCACGCCCAGTTCCTTTTCGTCGACCGTCAGCACCGCGTCGGCGGACGCCATCGGCTGCAGGATCAGGTCGGAGACCTCGAGACCGCAGCGGCGCACGCACTTTACAATGTTTTGCACTGCGGAGACCGCACCGGTGACAATGTGCACGCGCACTTCCAGGCGGATGCCGCTCATGCCGATCGGCTCGCGCACGTCTTCCTGGTTGTCGACGATGAATTCCTGCGGCACCGTGTGCAGCAATTGCTGGTCGGTCGGGATGTTGACCGCCTTGGCGGTCTCGATCACGCGCGCCACGTCGGTGGCCGTGACCTCTTTATCCTTGATCGCCACCATGCCGCTCGAATTGAACGAGCGGATATGGCTGCCGGCGATGCCGGCGTAGACGTTGCGGATCTTGCAGTCCGCCATCAGCTCGGCCTCTTCCAGCGCGCGCTGGATCGATTCGACGGTGGCCTCGATGTTGACGACCACCCCCTTCTTCAATCCCTTGGACTCGTGCTGGCCCAGCCCGATCACCTCGTGGCGTCCGTCGGACATCACTTCGGCGACCACGGCCACCACTTTACTGGTGCCGATGTCGAGGCCGACGATCAGGTTTTTCGCGTCTTTTGTCATTGCTGTAGCCTGCTCAGATTTGCTTGGTTGTTGGTTTGGTTCTTGGATGCGGTACTGCTTTGGGTTTCTTGGCCGCCTTGACCGGCTTCGTCGCGTCCAGCGGCACCGTAAGCGCCGCCGACGACAAGGCCAATCCGTTCGGATAGCGCATATCGATCGTATCGATACGGCCTTCCTGCAGCCGGGCCACCAGCTGCGGATACACACCGACCAGGCGCGCCACGCGCTTGTTCAACGTGTTGCGATCCTGTTCGCGTCCGAGTTCGACGCTCATGCCGTTATCGAGTTTCACCGTCCACGCATAGCGGTTCGACAGCGACAGCGCCTGCGGCACCAGCGCTACCTTCGCGAACGACGTGCGCAATTCGTTAAAACGCGCCAGCACGTCCTTCTCGCTGCCCACCGGACCATCAAAGGCCGGCAGCGCCTGTTCATCGTCGGCTTCGGCGATATTGGCGGTGAACACATCGCCCTTGACCGACAACAGCCGGCCCTCGTCGCCCCAGGTGCCGAGCGCCTCGTGTTCTTCCACTTCAACCACCAGCGCGTTGGGCCACTCGCGGCGCACCGTTGCGCGGCGCACCCACGGCACGGTCTCGAAGGTGGCGCGCACCTGTTCCAGGTCGGCGGTGAAGAAGTTGCCGCGAATTTTGCCGACCACGCCGTTACGCACGGTCAGCTCGTTCACGTGTTTCAGGTCGATGTCGTACATGCTCTCCACCGTCACCGAGCCCAGTGCGAACATCGGGCGCTGCGACAGCCACCAGACGCCGGACACCAGCGAGGCGAGCACCGTCAGCGCCGTCAGGAAGCTGGCGGTCGCGTTGAGGGAGCGGACGTCATGCCACATCGTCTCTAGCCTTTGTTCTTCAGGTTGCCCATCTTGAGCCGCGCCGAACGCAGGATCTCGATGCACAGGTCTTCGTAGCCGATGCCCACCGCGCGCGCCGCCATCGGCACCAGCGAGTGCGTCGTCATGCCGGGGGACGTGTTCACCTCGAGCAGGAACGGGCGCATATCGCTGTCGCGCACCAGCACGTCCACGCGTCCCCAGCCTTCGCAACCGAGCGCGCGGTAGGCGTTCACGGCGTGGCGCTGGATCTCCTGCGTCAGCTCTTCGGGCAGCGGCGCCGGGCAGTGGTATTGCGTGTCGTCGGTGAAGTACTTGTTCTGGTAGTCGTACTTGCCTTCGGGCGCAACGATCTCGACGATCGGCAGCGCGCGAGCGGCGGCGCCCTGCCCCAGCACGGCCACCGTGAACTCGCGGCCGGTGACGAACTGCTCGGCCAGCACCGCGTCGTCCATGCTGGCCACGAGCGCGATCGCATCGGCCAGCTGGCCCGCTTCGGTCACCTTGGTGATGCCGATGCTCGAGCCTTCGAGCGGCGGCTTGACGATCAGCGGCAAGCCCAGTTCCTGGACCAGCGCATCGAGATCGGTGTCGGCATCGACCGTCGCGTATTTTGGCGTGGGCACACCCTCCATCAGCCACAGCTTCTTGGTGGTGATCTTGTCCATGCCGACGCTCGACGCCATCACACCGCTGCCGGTGTACGGAATGCCAAGCTGTTCGAGGGCGCCCTGCAGGCTGCCGTCTTCGCCGTAGCGGCCGTGCAGCGCGATGAAGACGCGGTCGAAGTTCTGCGCGGCCAGGTCGGCCAGGCTGTGCGTGCCCGGATCGAACGGATGCGCATCGATGCCGCGGCTCTTCAACGCCTGCAGCACGCCGTTGCCCGAAATAAGGGAAATCTCGCGCTCGGCCGAGCGGCCGCCAAACAGCACGCCGACCTTGCCAAACACGGTGGCGTCGAGAAGTTGAATGGTCGTGGTCATGTTCAGCCTTTCGCTGTGGTCAGTTGTTGCGGAATGCCGCTGATCGAACCGGCGCCCATGGTCAGCACGACGTCGCCGTCGCGCACCGCGTTCAGGATCGCGGCCGGCATGTCGGCGATCGACTCCACAAAAATCGGTTCGAGCTTGCTGGATGTGCGCAGTGCGCGCGCCAGGGCGCGGCCGTCAGCGGCCACGATCGGCGCTTCGCCGGCCGGGTAGACGTCGGCCAGCAGCAGTACGTCCGGCGTGGCCAGCACTTTCACGAAGTCTTCGAACAGGTCGCGCGTGCGGCTGTAACGGTGCGGCTGGAACGCCAGCACGAGGCGGCGGCCCGGATACGCGGCGCGCGCGGCGGCCAGCGTCACTTCGGTTTCCACCGGGTGGTGGCCGAAGTCGTCGACCAGCGTGAAGCTGCCGCCGTCGGCCAGTGGCACGTCGCCGTAGCGCGTGAAGCGGCGGCCCACGCCGCGAAATTCCAGCAAGCCCTGGGCAGTGGCAGCGTCGTCGATACCGATCTCGCGCGCGATGGCGATCGCCGAGCAGGCGTTCAACACGTTATGCATGCCGGGCTGGTTCAGGACGAATTTGGTGTCCGGATAGCCTTCCTGGCGCACGGAAAAGTGCATGTGCGTGCCGTCGGCATAGGCGTCGAAGGCGCGCACTTCGGCTTCTTCCGAAAAACCGTAGGTGGTGACAGGTTTCGTCACCTGCGGCAGGATGTCGCGCACGTGCTTGTCGTCGATGCATAACATCACGCGGCCGTAGAACGGCAGGCGGTGCGTGAAATGCACGAACGCGGCCTTCAATTTCTCGAAATCGTGCTCGTAGGTTTCCATGTGATCGGCGTCGATATTCGTGATCACTTCGATCATCGGCGACAGGTTCAGGAACGAGGCGTCCGATTCGTCGGCTTCGGCCACGATGTAGTCGCCGCTGCCCAGCGCCGCGTTGGCGCCGGCGGCGGTCAGGCGGCCACCGATGACGAAGGTCGGATCGAGCCCGCCCTGCGCCAGGACCGAGGCGACCAGGCTGGTGGTGGTGGTCTTGCCATGCGTGCCCGCAATCGCGATGCCGCGTTTCAGGCGCATCAACTCGCCAAGCATGATCGCGCGCGGCACGACCGGCACCTTGTGGGCGCGCGCAGCGACCACTTCGGGATTGGCTTCATTCACGGCGGTCGAGGTCACGACCACGTCGGCGCCCGTCACGTGGTCTTCGTGGTGGCCCAGGTACACCTTGGCGCCCAGGCTGGCCAGGCGCTGGCTGGCGGCATTGCTGCCGAGGTCCGAGCCCGACACCTTGTAGCCGAGATTGAGCAGCACTTCGGCGATGCCGCTCATGCCGCTGCCGCCGATGCCCACGAAGTGGATGTTCTTGATCTTGTGTTTCATGCTGCTTTTGTCCTTGCTGCTGCCAGTTGTTCGAGTTCGCGCGCGATCGCTTCGTTGGCGTCGCGCTGGCCAACGCGCGCTGCCGCCTGCGCCATGGCCAGGCATTCTTCGCGCGTCATTTGCACGAGGCTTTTGATCCGACCTGGATTGAGTTCACCCTGCGGCAGGTGCACGGCCGCGCCCTGCGCGTCCATCCACACCGCATTGTCGCGCTGGTGGCTGGTGGTGCTGGCCACGAACGGCACCAGCACGCTGGCCACGCCGGCCGCCGTCAGTTCGGACACCGTGATCGCACCGGCGCGGCAGATCACGAGGTCTGCCTCGGCGTAGGCCGTCGCCATATCGTCGATGAAGTCGACCACATTGGCCTCCACGCCGACTTGTTGGTACGCGGCGCGCAGTGCATCGATATTCTTCTTGCCCGACTGGTGCGTCACGATCGGCCTCGCAGCCGCGTCGATCAGGGCCAGGGCCGCCGGCACGCTGTCGTTGAGCACCTTCGCGCCCAGGCTGCCGCCCACGACCAGCACGCGCAGCACGCCGCTGCGCGCGGCGAACCGTTCGGCGGGCGCCGGCAAGTCGAGGATCTGCTGGCGCACCGGATTGCCGGTGACGACTGCCTTGCCGGCTGCCTTGCCGAAATCGGCCGGGAACCCGAACAGCACGCGCTGCGCCATTGGCGTCAAGGTCTTGTTCGACAACAGCAGCGCGGCGTCGGCATTGATCAGGGCCAGCGGCACGCCGGCCGCGCGCGCCATCATACCGCCCGGCACCGTGACGTAGCCGCCCATGCCCAGCACCACGTCGGGCCGGCGCGCGGCCAGGTAGCGCCGGCACGTGGCAAACGCGCCCACCATCTTGAAGGCGCCCTTGATCGTGTGCGCCAGGCCCTTGCCCCGCAGGCCGGCGAAGTCGATCGTGTCCATGGCGATGCCGGCTTTTGGCACCAGATCCGTTTCCATGCCGTGGGCGGTGCCCAGCCAGCTCACTTCCCAGCCGCGCGCGCGCATCGTTTGCGCGATGGCGATGCCGGGGAAGATGTGACCACCGGTGCCGGCGGCCATGATCATGAGTTTTTTGCGGGTTGTCGTCATCATGTGCGGCCTCCGCGCATGCGCACGCGATTTTCGTAATCGATGCGCAGCAGGATCGCCAGGCCCACGCAGTTGAACAGCACGCCCGAACCGCCAAAGCTCATCAAAGGCAAGGTCAAGCCTTTGGTTGGCAGCAGGCCCAGGTTCACGCCCATATTGATGAACGTCTGCACGCCGATCCAGATGCCGATGCCTTTCGCGGCCAGGCCGGCGAACACCTGCTCCAGCGCGATCGCCTGGCGGCCGATGTCGAAGGCGCGCTTGACGAGCCAGTAGAACATCGCCACCACGACCAGCACGCCGACCAGGCCCAGTTCTTCGCCGATCACGGCCATGATGAAGTCGGTATGCGCTTCGGGCAGGTAGAACAGTTTTTCAACGGAGCCGCCCAGGCCCACGCCGAAGAATTCGCCGCGCCCGAATGCGATCAGCGAGTGCGTCAGCTGATACGCCTTGTCCAGCGCATTGCCCTCTTCCCACGGGTTCAGGTAGGCGAACATGCGCGCCCGGCGAAACGGCGAGAGCGCGATGATCGCACTGAAGATCACCACCAGTAGCGCGCCGATGCCGCCGAACCAGATGATGTTGATCCCGCCCAGGAACAGGATGCCCATGGCGATGCAGACGATCACGCCAAAGGCGCCCAGATCCGGCTCCATCAGCAAGAGACCGCCCACCAGGCCGATGGCCACGACCATCGGCACGAAGCCCTTGGTCAGCTTGTGCATGTATTCTTGCTTGCGCACCGTGAAATCGGCCGCGTACAGCACCACGGCGATCTTCATGATTTCGGATGGCTGCACCATGAACACCTTGAGCGACAGCCAGCGGCGCGCACCATTGACCGATACGCCCAGGCCGGGAATCAACACCAGCACCAGCAGCACCAGCGTGCCGATGAAGATCATCGGCGCATGGCGCTGCCAGATCGCGATCGGGATGCGGAACACGACGGCGGCGGCCACCATCGACACCAGGATGTAGACCGCCTGGCGGTACAGGAAGTATTCGTTGCGGTCTTGCAGGTAACGGAACTTCGGCGAATCGGGCAGCGCAATCGACGCCGAATACACCATCACCATCCCGAACAGCATCAACAGCAGCGTGACCCAGACCAGCGGCTGGTCGTAGTCCATCATTTTCGATGGCCGGCTGCGCCCGTCGACGGTGGCGTCGACCGCGTTGCCGGAAAACTTGAAAGGCAGTTGGAAGGCCATCAGATCTCCTGGCCTTTGTCGAGCGCGATATCGCGCACGGTCTCGACGAACACCTGCGCGCGGTGCGCGTAGTTGGTGAACATGTCCAGGCTCGCGCAGGCAGGCGACAGCAGCACTACGTCGCCGGAGCGCGCCAGCCCGGCCGCGCGGCGCACCGCCTGCGGCAAGTCGTCGAGGTCGAACGCCGGCACGCCGGTGGCGTCGATTGCAGCGCGCACGCCAGGTGCGTCGCGGCCGATCAAGAGCACGGCGCGCGCATACGCGGCCACCGGCTGGGCCAGCGGTGAAAAGTCCTGCCCCTTGCCGTCACCGCCGGCGATCAGGAGGATCTGCTGGTCGGCGCCGGTGAAGGCTTTGCCCAGGCCCTGCAGCGCGGCCACGGTGGCGCCGACATTGGTGCCCTTGCTGTCGTCGTAATAGTCCACGCCGTCGATGGTCGCGACCAGTTCGACGCGGTGCGGTTCGCCCGCGTATTCGCGCAGGCCGTGCAGCAGCGGCGCGAGCGGCAGGTCGCAGGCGCGGCACAGGGCCAGCGCCGCGAGCGCGTTGGCGGCATTGTGCAGGCCGCGAATTTTCAGGGCATCGGCCGGCATCAACCGGTTGACGATGGCGTCGACCTTCTCGCGGACCTCGCCCCGTTTGAGCTTCCTGTCGCTTTCTTCGCCCGCGACCGCATTGGCCAGCCACAGCACGCCGCGCTCGTCGACCAGGCCGAAGCTGTCGGCGTCGACCGGCTCGTCGGTGCCGAAGGTGAACAGCGGAGCGTCCGTCGCCATGCGCATCACGCGCGCATCGTCGCGATTCAATACGCGCACGGTGTCAGGGCCGAAGATGCGCGCCTTGTCCGCCGCGTAGGCGTCCATCGTGCCGTGCCAGTCGAGATGGTCCTGGGTCAGGTTCAGCACCGTGGCGGCGTCGGCCTGCAGGCTGAACGTGGTGTGCAGCTGGAAGCTGGACAATTCGAGCACCCAGGCCTGCGGCAGTTCGTTCGCGTCGATCGACTCGCGCAGCACGTCCAACGCCGCCGGGCTGATATTGCCGGCCACCCGCGTGCTCAATCCCGCGCGGCGGCACAGCAGGCCGGTCAGGCTCGTCACCGTGGTCTTGCCGTTAGTGCCGGTAATCGCAATGACTTTCGGCGCGTAGCCGGTTGACTCGCGCAACTGCGCCAGCGCCTGGGCGAACAATTCGATCTCGCCCCAGACGGGAATGGCGCGTTCGTTCGCGCCGGGGAGGATGGCGGCCAGCTCGCGGCCTGGCGCCAGGCCCGGGCTGACGGCGACGAAGTCGACGCCCTCGAGCAGCGCCACGTCAAATTCGCCGCCGACGAATTCGGCGTGGGGCGCGGCTTGCTGCAGCGCCGGCAGGCGTTGCGGCTCGAGGCGCGTATCGGCCACGCGCACGCGTGCGCCGCCCCGCGCGAGCCAGTGCGCCATCGCCAGCCCCGATTCACCGAGGCCCAGTACCAATGCGAGTTTGCCGTCGTAGATCATCAGCGCAGTTTCAACGAAGTTTCAAGGTGGAGAGACCGACCAGGATCAGCACGATGGTCACGATCCAGAAGCGGACCACGACCTTGGTTTCGTTCCAGCCTTTTTGCTCGAAGTGGTGGTGCAGCGGCGCCATGAGGAACACGCGGCGGCCGGTGCCATACCGCTTCTTGGTGTACTTGAACCAGGTCACCTGGATGATCACCGACAGCGTTTCGGCCACGAACACGCCGCCCATGATGAACAGGACGATTTCCTGGCGCACGATGACGGCGATGGTGCCCAGTGCGCCGCCCAGGGCCAGCGCGCCGACGTCGCCCATGAACATCTGGGCCGGGTGCGCGTTGAACCACAAGAAGGCCAGGCCCGCGCCGGCCATCGCGCCGCAGAAGATCAGCAATTCGCCGGCGCCCGGGATATACGGGATCAGCAGGTATTTCGAGAACGTCACGCTGCCGGTGAGGTAGGCGAACAGGCCCAGGGCCGAGCCGACCATCACGGTCGGCATGATCGCCAGGCCATCGAGGCCGTCGGTGAAGTTCACGGCGTTGGAGGCGCCCACGATCACGCAATAGGTCAGCGCGATGAAGCCCCACACGCCCAGCGGATAGCTGATGGTCTTGAAGAACGGGACGATCAGGTCGGCCTTTGGCGGCAAGCTCATTGAAAAGCCCGACTGCACCCAGGCGTAGAACAGTTGCGCGACTTCCCACGGGTTCGCGGCCGAGACCGAGAACGCCAGGTACAACGCCGATGCGATGCCGATCAACGACATCCAGAAGTATTTTTCGCGCGAGCGCATGCCTTCCGGGTCCTTGTAGACCACCTTGCGGTAATCGTCGACCCAGCCGACGGCGCCAAAGCCCATCGTCACGACCAGTACCGGCCAGATCAGGCGGTTCGACAGGTCGCACCACAGCAGCGTCGAGATGCCGATCGAGATCAGCACCAGCACGCCACCCATCGTCGGGGTGCCGTGCTTGGTCAGGTGGCTTTGCGGCCCATAGGTGCGCACCGCCTGGCCGACTTTCAGTTCGGTCAGTTTGCGGATCACGATCGGGCCGGCGACCAGACCGATCGTGATGGCCGTGATGGTGGCGAACACCGCGCGGAACGTGAGGTAGTTGAACACGCGCAGCGGACCGAGATAGTCCTGGAAGTATTGTGCGAGCCAGAGAAGCATATTAGTGGGCGTCCTTGCCAAGGGGGGTTGATCCGGTCAGGTGCTGGACCACGCGTTCCATCTTCATGAAACGCGAGCCCTTCACCAGCACAGTCGCTTGCATATTGCTGCCCAGTTTTTCATCCAGTGCTGCCAATAACTCGTCGAACTGCTCGTAGTGCTGTGCTCCCGACGCGGCCAGGTGGCGCGCCAGCTCTCCCGTCGCGAGCACGGTGTCGATGCCGCGCGCGTTCGCGTAGGCACCGATTTCTTCGTGAAATTCTTTTCCCTGCGCGCCAACTTCGCCCATGTCGCCGACGACCAGGATGCGCGGCGCGGGATACGCGGCCAGCACGTCGATGGCCGCGCGCATGGAATCGGGGTTGGCGTTATAGGTGTCGTCGATGACGGTCGCGCCATTCGTCGCCCGTTTTTGCTGGAGGCGGCCGCCGACCGGGGCGAAGGCTTCGAGGCCGCGGATGATCGCGGCCTGGTCGATACCGGCGCCGAGTGCGCAGGCAATCGCGGCCAGCGCGTTGCGGACGTTGTGTTCGCCAGCGGCTTGCAGATTGATCGTAAAGGTAGCGCTGCTCTCTCCCGCACCCTCAAGACCGTCATTCCCGCGCAGGGCTAGGCGCCCCCGCGAGGAATCCAAGTGTTGCGCCGCCGACTGCTCGTCGAACTTGGGTTCCCGCCTGCGCGGGAACGACGTTGGGGAAGCAAGCAGTATGTCGTGCGTCAGCGACGTTGTTACAGTAAGGTGGCTGCCAAAACCGTTGCTGGTATAGCTCGCGCGCACGTCGCACGCGTCGCTAAGGCCAAACGTCAGCACGTCGCACCGCGTCATCCCGCGCCACAGATCCGTGTACACATCATCACCCGGGAACACCGCCACGCCGTCCGCCGGCAGCGACTGAAGCACGGCGCCGTTTTCACGCGCCACCGCTTCCACCGTGTGCATGAATTCCTGGTGCTCGCGCTGGGCATTGTTCACCAGAGCGACCGTCGGCGTGGCGATGGCCGCCAGGCGGCCGATCTCACCGGGATGGTTCATGCCCAGTTCCACCACCGCCGCGCGATGGGATGGCGTCAGGCGGAACAGCGTCAATGGCACGCCGATCTCGTTATTCAGATTGCCCTGCGTCGCCAGGCGGGCGTCGTCGCCCACCGCCGCCGCCAGGATCGCCGCGATCATTTCCTTGACCGTCGTCTTGCCATTGCTGCCGGTGACGCCGATCAGCGGAATCGCACACTGCGAGCGCCAGGCATGCGCGATACGGCCCAGAGCGACCAGGGTATCGGGCACCACGATCGCCGGCAGCGTCCAGCCATCCGGCAATGAAGACACGACCACCGCCGCCACGTCGCGCGCCGCGACCTGGTCGAGGAAATCGTGGGCGTCGAATGTCTCGCCACGCAGCGCGACAAACAGCGCGCCGGCGTCGACCTTGCGGCTGTCCGTCGACACGCCGCCAAAGGCGACATCCGCGCCGACCAGGCGTGCGCCGGGGATGGCCGCCACGAGTTGGGCGAGAGTACCTTGCATCAATGCGTCCTCAACATGGTAAGCCGCGCCGTCAATGCCAGCGAAGCGTGGTCCGTATCCGAGAACGGCATCTTGCGTCCCTTGATTTCCTGATAGGGCTCGTGGCCCTTGCCGGCCAGCAGGATCACGTCCTGCTTGCCGGCCTGTTTCACCGCCAGCAGAATGGCCGACGCACGGTCTTCCACGGTTTGCAGGCGCGAGGCCGGGTGATGCGCATCCATCCCCGCCACGATCTGGGCAATGATGGCGGCCGGCTCTTCGCTGCGCGGGTTGTCGCTGGTGACCAGCACCTGGTCGGCGCTTTGCGCGATGTGGCCCATTTGCGGGCGCTTGCCCGGGTCGCGGTCACCGCCGCAGCCGAACACGCACCACAGCTGGCCACCACGATCGGTCGCGACCTGGCGCAGCGCTTGCAGTGTTTTCTCGAGGGCGTCCGGCGTGTGCGCGTAGTCGATCACGACCATCGGCGCATCCTGCCCGCCCATCTGCTGCATGCGGCCCGGCGCCGGCACCAGCGATTCGATCGCCTCGACCGCGCTCTTCAACGTGACACCGCGCGCCAGTAACGCGCCCAGCACCGCCAGCGTATTGCTCACGTTGTAGTTGCCCACCAGCCGGCTGCGGATTGTCGCATTGCCCGCCGGCGTCTCGACCTGGCATTCGGTGCCGGCGTTCTTGCTGCGCATGCCGCTCGCGCGCAGCACGGCCACGCCGTCCGGCACTATCGCTTCCGCATCCAGCGTATAGCCCGTGACCGCCAACACCGGGAAGTTCATGCGCAGATGCGCCACCAGGCGCTGTCCGGCCGCGTCGTCGAGATTCACGACTGCGTGCTGCAAACCGGGCCACTCGAACAGCTTGACCTTGGCCGCCTCGTAGCTGGCCATGTCGCCATGGAAGTCGAGGTGGTCGCGCGTGAGGTTCGTGAAGATCGCCACGTCAACGTGCATGCCGGCCGTGCGCTCCTGCACCAGGCCGATCGACGACGCTTCAATCGCCAGCGCGGTGACACCCTTGTCGTTCAGTTCCGCCAGCGTTTGCGCCAGCAGCACGGCGTCCGGCGTCGTGTAGCCGGTGACGTCGAACTGCGCTTCGGTTTTCGCCTTGGGCGCGATGACGCCCACGCCCAGCGTGCCGATCACGCCGGCCGTCTCACCCAGGCGCGCCAGCGCTTGCGCCGTCCACAGCGCGCACGAGGTCTTGCCGTTGGTGCCGGTGACGGCGACGGTGAACATGGCGCGGTCGGGCTGGCCGAGCACGGCATGCGCGATCGGGCCGGCTACTGCCTTGAGGCCTGCCACGGCCAGGTGCGGCGTGGCGATGGCTTCAGTCCAGGTGAAATCCTGGTCGTCGTACACGATGGCGGCGGCGCCGGCATCGATGGCGGCCTGGATATAGCGGCGGCCATCCTGCGCGTCGCCCGGATAGGCGAAGAACACGTCGCCCGCCTGCACGCGGCGCGAGTCGGAAACGAGACGGCCACCCGGTGCGGCGGCGGCAATCCATTGAACGATGTCGGTCAAGCCTGGGCTCATCACATGCTCTCCTCTAGTGGGATTTCCGGAATGATGATGTCCGTGATGGACGAATCGGGCGGCACGTTGGCCGCGCGCAGCGCGCTCGAGAACAGGTCGGCGGCCGTCGGCGCGGCGACGCTGCCGCCGGTGCGCAGGGCGCCGCTCGGATCGTCGACCATCACCGCGATGATGAAGCGGGGCTTGGACATCGGCCCGATGCCGGCGAAGTAACCGATATTGTTGGTGCGCGAGTAGCGGCCGTTGACGATCTTCTCGGCCGTGCCGGTCTTGCCGCCGATGCGGTAGCCGGCCACCTGCGCTTTCGAGGCCGTGCCTTGCGGGCCGACCACCGATTCGAGCATCGTGCGCACTTGCGCCGCAGTCTTGGGCGAAATCACCTGCTGGCCGACCGGCTCTTCGTTCACCTTCACGAACGACAGCGGAATGATGTCGCCGTTGCGCGCGAAGATCATGTACGAACGGGCCATCTGCAACAGCGACACCGACAGGCCGTGGCCGAACGCCATGTTCGCGTATTCGATCGGGCGCCACGATTTCCAGGGCCGCACGCGGCCGGCGGTGGCGCCGGGGAAGCCGAAGCGCGGCGCCTGGCCGAAGCCGACCTTGGTATACATCTCCCACATTTCCTGCGCCGGGATCAGTTGCGAGACCTTGACGGCGCCGATGTTCGACGACTTCTGGATGATGCCGCTGACGGTCTGCACGCCGTAGTTGTGGGTGTCGCGAATGCGCTTGCCGGTGATGGTCATCCAGCCCGGGTTGTTGTCGAACACCGTGTCCGGCGTGATGCGGCCCGTATCCAGGCCCAGGCCGATGGTGATTGGCTTGATCGTCGAACCCGGCTCGAACGTGTCGGTGATGACGCGGTTGCGCAGCTGCTCGCCGGTGAGCTTGGAGCGGTCGTTCGGGTTATAGGTCGGGTAGTTCGCCAGAGCGAGAACCTCACCAGTATGGACGTCGAGCACCACGGCGGCGCCGGCCTTGGCGTTGAACTTCTCGACCGCGTTCTTGATGCTGGTGAACGCGATGTACTGCAGCTTGCTGTCGACCGACAGGGTCAGGTCGCGGCCCTGGTGCGGCTCGCGGAACATGCCGAGATCCTCGGCGATGTGGCCCAGGCGGTCCTTGATCACGCGGCGGCTGCCCGGCACGCCCATCAGCGTTTTCTGGTGTTGCAGCTCCATGCCTTCCTGGCCCTTGTCTTCCACGTTCGTGAAGCCGACCAGGTGGGTCACCACTTCGCCCTGCGGGTAGAAGCGCTTGTATTCCTTGCGCGTGTCGAGGCCTTCGATCTTGAGCTTCTCGATTTCGGCGATCACCGGCATTTCTACCTGGCGTTTCAGGTAGACGAAGGTGCGGTCCGAGTCGAGCTTCTTGCGGATTTCGGCTTCGGGCATCTCCAACAACCGGGCAAGTGCCGTGATTTTCTCCGGTGGCGAGGCCAGCACGTCTTCGGGGATCGCCCACACGGCGCGCACCGGCAGCGACGTGGCCAGCACGGCGCCGTTGCGATCGAGGATGCGGCCGCGCGTGGCCGGCAGTTCGAGCGTGCGCTCGTAGCGGCTCTTGCCCTGGCTTTGCAGGAACTGGTTCGACACGCCCTGCAGCCAGACGGCGCGCACGCCCAGCGCGGCGAACGACGCGAACAGGACGAACAGCACCAGGCGCGAACGCCAGTCGGGCAGGCGCACCGCGAGCACGGGGCTCTTGGTGAACGCGACGCCCTTCGAGGCCGCCACGCGGGCGCCGGATTTGGATGCGCCGCGCGTCATGGGGCGCCTTCGGTGAGGTATTGGGTACGGGCCGGCGTGAGCGGCGCCATGTTCAGTTCGGAACGGGCGATCTGCTCGATGCGCTCGTTCTTGGCCAGGCGCGACTGGTCGAGCTGGAGCTGGTCCCAGTCGACGTCGAGCTGGCGCGCATGCTGTTGCAGGCGTTCCAGTTCGATCAGCAGATGACGCGCCTGGTAACGGGCGTTCACGACCGACAGCGCGCAGCCGACCAGCAGCGTGGTGAGGAGCACGTTGACCTTCACGCTCATGCCGGCGTTCCCAGACGTTCGGCCACGCGCAGCACAGCCGAGCGCGAGCGCGGGTTGTCGCTCACTTCGCTCTCGGACGGCTTGATCTTTTCGATCAGCTTCATCAGCGGCTGCGGCAGGTCCACCGCGCGGATCGGCAGGCGCCGGTCCGGTTGCTCGACATTGGCTTTGGACGCGAGGAACTGCTTGACCATGCGGTCTTCCAGCGAGTGAAAGCTGATCACCGACATGCGCGCACCGGGCGCGAGCATGCTGTAGGCAGCGGTCAATCCCGCTTCGAGGTCTTCAAGCTCTTGATTGATGAAAATCCGGATAGCCTGAAAGGTCCTGGTTGCCGGATCCTTGCCTTTTTCCCGGCTTTTGACCGTGTCTGCCACGATTGCGGCAAGCTGTCGTGTGCTTGAAATTGGCTCGACTGCGCGGCGAGCAACAATCGCCTTTGCAATCTGAAAAGCAAACCGCTCTTCTCCATAATTGCGTATCACCTTTTCCAAATGGTTTTGCTCTGCGGTCGCCACCCATTCGGCCGCCGACATGCCGCGCGTGGTGTCCATGCGCATGTCGAGAGGGCCGTCCTGGCGGAAGCTGAAGCCGCGGCTGGCGTCGTCGACCTGGGGCGACGAGATGCCCAGGTCGAGCAGGATGCCGTCGACCTGATGGATGCCGCGCGCGGCAAGCGCGTCGGCCATCGTTGCAAAGCTGTCGTGGACAATGCTGAAGCGCGGATCGTCGATTTGCTCCGCGGTGGCAATGGCTTGTGGGTCCTTGTCGAACGCGATCAAGCGCCCTTCCGGCGCCAGTCGCGACAGCAGCAGGCGGCTGTGACCGCCCCGGCCGAAAGTTCCATCTATATACGTACCGGAAGCACGTGCGCCCGCGAGGTTGAGCGCATCGACCGCTTCGTCAAGTAGCACCGTGCGATGCTGATAATCAGGCACCGTCAAAGAATCCGTCATCGGCGCCTCAGAAAGAGAAATTGGAAAGTACATCCGGCATGCCACCAGCCACGGCTGCGGCCTCGTCCTCGGCCAGCTTGGCGGCATGCCAGATTTCGAAGTGGCTGCCCATGCCGAGCATCATCACTTCCTTCTCGAGCCCGACCGCAGCGCGCAGCTCGGGCGAGATCAGGATACGGCCGGCGCTGTCGAGCTCGACATCGACGGCATTGCCGAGGAAAATGCGCTGCCACGAGCGGGCCGACATTGGCCAGGCAGCGATCTGCTTGCGATGTTCTTCCCACACCGGGCGCGGGAAGAGCAGCAGGCAGCCCTGTGGGTGCTTGGTCAGCGTCAGGCGACCCTCGCACTGAAGTGTCAGGGCGTCACGATGCTTGGCCGGGATGGACATCCGGCCTTTTGCATCGAGATTGATCGCTGACGCGCCCTGGAACACGTGTATGCCTAGCTTGGAGAATTCGGTTGGTCGTTGTTGTCGGGCGCCGGGATCGGAATTTCTTCCCACAAATCGACACTTTTTCACACTGTTTCCCACTTTAGTGGAAGCAATGTTGACGGTCAAGCGAATTCCCAACCGTGCTTTCCTAATTTTGCCAATGAAACCAATGACTTAGGCGCATGTCAGGCGCACTCGACAATTCAAAATCTCCCTTTAAATTAGGGACTTAGCAGTAACAGTGAAGGTCAGGCCTCATTCGGAAACCGAATGTTTACGTTTGCGCAATCTCAAGGCAAAGAAAAATATTGACGCAAAGTAACAACTGATGCGGATTTTGGACTACTGTACGGGCATCCAGCACTCGCGTGCACCCCGAGAACTTGTCAATGCGCTATGCTCCGATCCGACGCGCGCAGATAGCGACTTTTGGTTTTCACGAATCAGTGATTTTCCCGATTTTCTGTTTTGACTTTGGGAAACTTAAAACGTAACATCGGTAAATATGAAAAATTCACTTGACCTGCAGCCGGCCGCACCCTACAACGCCGCCGACTATTGCTCCACCAAGGAGGCGGCAGCAGTCCTTGGCGTGTCGCACCGCACGGTGCAGCTGTGGGTAGAGAGCGGCACGCTGCAGGCGTGGCGCACGGCAGGCGGCCATCGCCGCATCACCCTCGAATCGGTCAACCGTCTGGTCGACGGGCGCCGGATCGCCATTGCCGCCCATGCCCCGCCCCCGCCTGCACCGAGCGCGCCCGTGTCCACGACCCGGCGCGTGCTGGTCGTCGACGACGATCCCCTGATGCTGCGCCTGTACGAACTCGAGATGGCCGGCTGGGGCCTGGACCTGGATGTCGTCAAGGCCAACAACGGCTTTGAAGCCCTGATCCGTATCGGCGAAGAGCGTCCCGACCTGCTGGTGAGCGACTTGAACATGCCCGGAATGGATGGCTTTCGCATGATCCGCACGCTGCGCGAAGACAGCGGCAGCGCCGGCATGAGCATGATCGTGGTGAGCGGCCTGGACCGCGCAACGATCAAGGCCATGGGCTTGCCGGCCGACATCCCGGTCTTCCCCAAGCCGGTGCCATTCGGCGAACTGCGGGTGGCTGTCGAACACGGTCTGGCGCGCGCTTGATCGCAGCTTGAACTGCTATGCTTGGCCGCATTCACGCGCCTTGCCATGTCAACGCCGCCATGTTCGCCCCTGCCCCTATAGCCGATGACCGAAAAAACCATTCTTGTCGTCGATGACCAGGACGAACTGCGGCTCTTGATTTCCCTGAGCCTGCAGTCGCTGGGCCGCATTGTCGAGGCCGGCAACGCCGAGCAGGCGCTGGCCCTGTTTGCCGCCGAACGCCCCGACGTGGTCGTGCTCGACATCTGGCTCGGCCCCGGCGCCAGCGGCCTCGAGGTCTGCGCCCGGCTGCGGCAAGACCCCGCCAACGTCGGCATCAAGGTGGTGCTGTTATCGGCCTGCGGCCAGCAAAGCGATATCGCGGCCGGCATGGACGCGGGCGCCGACCTGTATATCGTCAAACCGTTCAGCCCGATTGAACTGATCGATGCGGTGACCGGCTTGATCGCCACGCTGCCCGATCACGCCTCCTGATATTGCAGATATACAACAAATGTTGCCTTTAGAGATTATTCTCTAATTCGCCGTAAATCCGTAAAACCAATATCAAGACTTTATCTGGTGTTAACGTTTTGATGCCATTGAACCGGCTTGCCAATCGCATCACGTCGAACCGGCAATTCAATCCCGTCAAACCCGAAATACCGCTGCCTGCCCCCCCTGGCGCCGCCCTGCGACGTGTTCGCCCGTGCAATCGCTAAAGCCGCTATCATGGACTTTATCGACGATCTTCAGGCTATCTGCCCCGAACACAAAGCATGTTGCGTACATCCCGTTTCTTCGCTGCTCTCCTGGCCACCGCCACCCTGACCCTGTCGGTCGGTGCGGACGCGCGCACGGTGTCGGCCAGCTTCGAAGCGCGCTTCACGGTGGTGGCGACCTGCTCGGTCAGCGTCGACGCCGCGGTGCAGGTCGATTGCGCCAGCCCGGCCACGCCGTATCTCCTGCATGTCCCGAGCGCACCATCGCTGCGCACCGCCGGCCCCGATGCCGGCCGCGTGACCGTCTACTTCTGACGCCTGGGCCATTCCCGGGGCGGCCCTGTCGGCCGGATCGGCACTCCGGTATCATGCGGGAATGAACCCCATTTCTTCTACGTCGACTTTGACGCCGTCGTGTACGCCGTTTGTGATCGGTGTTGCCGGCGGCAGCGGCAGTGGCAAGTCCACGGTATCCCAGCAAGTGTTGGCGTCGTTCGGCGCCGACATGGTCTCGGTCGTGATGCAGGACGACTATTACAACGACCAGTCCGACCTTCCCCCTGACGTGCGCCGCAAGCAGAACTACGACCATCCGCACGCGTTCGACTGGCCGCTGCTGATCGAGCACGTCCAGGCACTGCGCAGTGGCGACTCGATCGCCATGCCGGAGTACGACTTCACGCTCGACAACCGTTCAAGCAAGACCATCGCCGTCAAACCGGCCCCGGTCATCGTGATCGAAGGCCTGTTTGCCTTGTATGACGAGGCCTTGCGCGACATGATGTCACTGAAAATCTATGTCGATACCGCCTCCGACGTGCGCTTTATCCGCCGCATGCAGCGCGACATCACCGAGCGCGCGCGCTCGGTCGAGAGCATCGTCGGCCAGTACCTGGACACGGTGCGGCCCATGCACAAGCAATTCATCGAACCCACGAAGCGCCACGCCGACATCATCTTGCCGCACGGCGCGAATGGTCCTGCAGTCGACATGATCACCACCAAGGTAGCGAGCATCATCGGGCAATTGAAGCGGCGTTGATTGCAGGCGCCGTCTGCGGCTGCCGCTACTTTCCACTCACGGAGGAAGAAATGGTCAGCAAGAATACGATTTGTCTCTGGTTCGACGGCACCGCACTCGATGCAGCGCAGTTCTACGCGGCGACCTTTCCCGACAGCGCGGTGCAGGCGGTTCATCGCGCGCCCGGTGACTACCCTGCCGGCAAAGAGGGCGATGTCCTGACGGTCGAGTTCACCGTGATGGGCATCGCCTGCCTGGGCCTGAACGGCGGGCCGGCATGCCAGCACAGCGAAGCGTTCTCGTTCCAGGTCGCGACCGACGACCAGGCGGAGACCGACCGCCTGTGGCAGGCGATCGTTGGCAACGGCGGCGCCGAAAGCGCATGCGGCTGGTGCAGGGACAAATGGGGGCTATCGTGGCAGATCACGCCGCGCGCGCTCACCGAGGCGATCAGCGACCCCGATCCGGCCGCGGCCAAGCGCGCGTTCGAGGCCATGATGCAGATGGTAAAGATCGACATTGCAGCGATCGAGGCGGCGCGGCGCGGTTGACGTTGGCCGCAGCGCCGCTGTGAGTTGAGGCGCGGCAAAGTGGCGCTGCCGTTCAAGATCGCATGCGAGGATCGACTTCCACATGCGAAAGGAGTCCTCATGACGCACGATCAGCCCCCTCGCCGCGATTTTCTGCGCTATGTCGGCACCATGGCCGCCCTGTCCGCGCCCGCACTGCACACGGCCGCCAGCGAAAAGAACCGGGTCAGCTTCCCGCCGATCTTCGACAAATCCGAAAAGCCCGAGAAGACAGAGCCGCCGGGCGACTCGTGGGATGAACGGGTCGGCGTCGCCGTGGTCGGGCTGGGCCGCATCGCCATCGACGAGATGCTGCCGGCCTTCCAGCAAAGCAAGCATGCCAAGGTCGTGGCGCTGGTCACGGGTGACCGCGACAAGGGACTCAGGGTGGCGCGCCAGTACAACATCCCTGAAAGCGCAGTGCTGGGTTACCAGGATTACGACAAGCTGGCGCAGATGGCGGACGTGCGCAGCGTGTATATCGCGCTGCCCAACAATCTGCACGTCGAGTACACCGTGCGCGCGGCGCGTGCCGGCAAACACGTGCTGTGCGAAAAGCCGATGGCCAATAGCGTGGCCGAATGCCGGCAGATGATCGACGCTTGCCGCAAGGCCGGGCGCCAGTTGATGATCGCCTACCGCAGCCAGTACGAGGCCCTCGATCGCACCTTGCTGAAAATGATCCGCGAGAAAAAGCTGGGCGCGCTGAAAGAATTCAACGCGGTCAACTCGCAGAATATGGGCGATCCGCAACACTGGCGCCTCAAGAAAGCGATGGCCGGCGGCGGCGCGCTGCCCGATATCGGCATCTACTGCATCAATGCCGCACGGTTTCTCAGCGGCGAAGAACCAAGCGAGGTATTCGGCAGCATCTGGTCGACACCAGGTGATGCGCGCTTTCGCGAAGTCGAGGAATCATGTCAGTTCGTACTGCGCTTTCCGAGCGGCTTTGCGGCCACCTGCAGCACCAGTTACTCGGCGCACAAGTCGCAGATGTTCCGCATCAATGGTTTTGAAGCCTGGGCCGAGATGGATCCCGGCTACGCTTACCACGGCAACAAGTTGCGGATCACGCGCGTGGTCGATGGCAAGGACCAGACCAGCGAAATCCCGGCCGACAAGAAGAACCAGTTCACCCTGATGATCGACCACTTTGCCAGCCGCATCCAGCAAGACAGGGATGTGCACACACCGGGCGAAGAAGGGCTGCAGGACGGGCGCATCATGGAGGCGATCTACGAATCTGCGCGTAGCGGCAGGGTCGTCAAGCTCAAGGCGCCGGCGGGCAAGACGCGTGGACCAGAGCCGGACAGCGCCGATTGAGCCAGGCCGCAACGTGACCACAGGCCATCTCCCGGCCTGGGGCCCGGCCACGCAACGACTAGAACATCAACAGCACCGTCACCGTATCCCGATAATCCCCCGGCGTCGGCGCCCGCTGCTTCGGCACGATCCCGTACATCATGACGTTCTGCGCACTGCCGCTGCCGGTGCCGCTGTAGACGGTGGTGCCGGCCGAGCCGTCGCCCCAGGCCGCGCCATCGGGTGTGGAAGAGATGCGGTACCCAAGCGCCTCACCCGTGACCACGTTCTTCATCGTGCGCGCACCCGCGTTGCCCGAACTGCCGGCGTTGAGCGAGATCTGATACGTGCTGTTGGCCGTGCAAGACACGCTCAGCGGCGCGCTGATGCGCTGGTCGGTGATCGGGCTGCCGGTGGCGAAGGCCAGGTTGCTGGTGCTGATCAGGCAATTGTTCACCGCCGTGGCGCGCACCTGGAACGAGAACGCCGAGCTGGCGCCGGCCGTGCACGGCACGCTGCCGAAGCCGTACTGCAGCGTGCCGTGGCCGGCGAAGCTGGCCGCGTACACCGTGTCGGCATTGCCGACCGTGGGCACGCCGATCAGGCTCGACGCCGGGATCTTGCCGTAGACCGTCGTCGTCACCGTTACGCCGCCCAGGCCCAGCAGGCCGACCAGCGTGCCGGTGATCGGCTTGGCGCCGATCGTGCTGTCATAGCCGCCCCATATCTTGGCCGCCGTGTACGAGCTGTCGGTGTACAGGTTGAAGCCGAGGCGGTTGCCGCCATTGAGCAGGTAGCGCGGCGCACCGGTGCCGCCGCCCGGGCCCACGCCCAGGTTGGCGCACACATTGGCCGCCGGCAGCAGCAGCGGATTGCTGCCCAGGGTCCAGACGCAAGTCACGGTCAGCGTGCCGCTGGCCGTGACGTCGCTGCCGGCGATCGGGCTGACCGTGCCGAAATCGATGTCGGTCATGGTCGCGGTGCAGGTATCGGCGCGGGCCGTCGAACAACCCAGCACACTCAGCACGCACAGCAGGACTGTCATCAGGAACAGGCGGATCATGGTCATTCTCCTTGCAGGGGCTGGCAAACCAGCGGTCCGATGGTGGGCAGTTCGCCCGCCACCGGCTTGTAGTCAAACCGTACTTCGCACGCATCCTTGCCGCTGCCGACGCGTACCCGGTTCTGCGCGCGCAAACCTTCCACGAACAGCACGCCATCGTAACCGACCATCGCCGTCAGCTCACTGCCGTCCAGGCGCGCCTGCGTGCCGACGTCGGGCACGCGGCCATCGGCGCGCACCAGCGTCAGGGTCGCCGCCGCGTAGCGTTCGATCTCGAAGCGCGCGACCACGCCGGCGTTCTGGCGCGGCACGATCTCGAGGTTTGTCTGCGGGATGCGGATATCGGACGGCAACGACGACGGGTCGATCGCGATCCGGCTGGCTGCGTACGGTTGCAGGTCAGGCACCAGCAGGCGCCCGTTGCGGTCGGTGCGGCCGATCGGGCGATTGTCTTGCAGCACCGGCAGGTCGGGCGCGCCGGCCGAGACCAGCGCGAAGCCGCGTCCGACATTGCGCGCCGTGATCACCGTGCCGTCCATCGCGACGATGGCGCCGCTCACGTCCAGGCTCGTGTTGCGGTTCTCGCCCACGCGCTGGGTCGAGACGATCGCGCGACCGTGCGAGCCCAGGTACTGCACCTGGGCCTGGTCATAACGTTGCGGCCCGTTCTTGCCGGCCTGCAAGGCCCAGCCAAGGCCGCCATCGAAGTCCGGCGCACGTCCCATCGACACCGACGCCACCTTTTCGCCGCGCTGGCGGCCGGCATTGGTGTTGACGGCCACGCGCGAATCGAAGGCCATGCTGAACGAGGCAGTGATCCCCCGCTCGGCGCGCCGCTCGAGATCCTGGAATGCGCCCAGGCTGAAGTAGCCGCGCAGGCCGACGCTGCGCGACCAGGCCAGCGACACGGTGCGCGTCAGCTGGGCCGGGGCCTGTTCGACCGGCACGGTCAGCGTACGCACCTGGCCACCGAACGGATCGAGCACCGGCACGACGCTCGCCAGCAGCGGCGTGCGCAGCTGGATCAGGTTCATGCTCAGGCTGTTTCCCGCGAACGAGGTGCTGATGCTGGCACGGTCGAGCGCGCGCGGGACCGGCGTGCCTTCCAGCGTGCCAAGGTCGCCGAAGCCGGCGCTGGCGCGGGTCGATTGCAGGTCGAGCGCAAAGCGCGGCGACACGTATTGGTAGCCGAGCGTGGCTTGCCAGCCGCGGTGCTGGCCGGCGCTGGCCGCCAGCGCGCCGCTTGCCACGCCGGCGCCCGGCACGCGCGCCAGCACGCCGCCGCCGAGCAGCGCCTGGCCGCTGCCGGCTTCCGCGTGGGCCTCGAGCGTCAGGCGGTCGGTCCAGCCGTGGCGGATCGAGCCGACCGCCGCCGGGCCGCCGTAACGGAACGAGTGCACGCCGTAGTCGCGCCGCAGCGCGCCGAGCGAGACGGCGAAATCGGTCAGGCCGCGCGCCAGCAGGCGAGTGTCGACGTACAGCGGCAGCGTCGTGGCGACTTCGCGGCCCAGTGCATCGCGCGTGATCACGGTGGCCTGGCCGGCGCCGTTCAGGCCCGCCACCTGGTCAACCACGAACGGGCCGGTGGGCACGTTCGTGCTGAACTGGCGCACATTGTTGACGAACAGATCGACGCTGGTGGGCACGACGGCCGAGCCGGCGATCGAGGCCACCGGATAGGTCACCAGATCCGGGCGCAACTCGAAGTTGCGGCGCCACTCGACGCCGCCCAGGCGCAGCGCGCGCGACCAGCTCAAGGCCGGCGTGACGGTGTCGCCCAGTTGCACGGTGCTCAGGCGGTCCTGGTCGGCCTGGATCCAGGTGGTGTCGTAGCGCGTGTAGCCGCGCTCTTCGCCGCGCAGGATGGCCGCGCCGGTGCTGGTCAGGCTGCCACGCGGATCGAAATAACGCAGGTCGAGATTGCTGGCCACCGAGCCCCCGCTGCTCTGGGCGAACACGTTGTAGTTCAGCAGCACGCCGCGGCTGGCCTGTCCGGCACCGCTGGCGCGCACCGAGCGCGCGCTGATCACGCGCGCCACGCGCAACCGGTCCGACAGCGTCAGCGCCAGGGTCTGGGCGGCGCTGTCGTAGCGCCAGGTCATGCCGTCGATTTCGTCGAGCAAAAAATCGGTGCGGTCGGCAACCCCGAAGCGCGCCGGGTCCAGGCCCAGTTCGCGCAAGCTCTCGACCGTCATGCGCAGGCTGGCGCCTTGCTGCATTACGGCGACGAGCAGGCCGGTGGCCTGGCCGTCGATCGACACGTCCAGGTACAGTTCGGTGGGTTGGGCGGCGACCAGGTCGGCCTGCGCTTCGAGCGCGGCCAGCGACGCCGATGCTGGCGCCGCCGCCGCCGCGACTTCGGCGGCCGCTGCCGCGATCGGCGTGAGGCTCAATGCCAGCAGGCAGGTGGACAGGGACGACGACCTCAGGGCCCGCCACGCCCGGTGGCGCGTGTGCATGGCTGCCCCCGGCCGTCAGTCGGGCGCGACGGCCGCCTTGGCGGACTGCGACTTGGCGTTGACGGTGGTGTCGATGGCCAGGGCTGCCGGCAGTGCGCCGGCGACGTCGGCAGGCAAAGGCCATTCGCGCGTGCGACCCGGCAACGCATAGCCCAGCAAGCCTTTGCTGAGGACCACATCGCGGCTGCCGACGGTCACGCTGGTGGCGCCGATCTGCGCGTGCAGCGCGCCGGTGTTGCGGGCGCGCAGGTGCCAGGCGCCAGCGCGCTGGAAAGTGCTCCATTCGAGTTTCGGGGCGGCCTGGGTGTCCACCGGCAGCACAAACGCCGGCACCGAGTATTGCAGGCGGATCGCGACATTGCCCTGCTGGGTGTCGCCGCGCGGCAGTTCGTCGATCAGGATGCGGTAGGTTTGTTCGGCGCCGCCGGGGGTGGCCGCGCCGCGGCGCACGAGACGGATGGTCTGTGCGCTCTTGCCCGCGATCTCGATGATCGGCGGGCTGGCCACGAGTTGCGTGGTCGGAGTCAAGGCATCGACGCCGTCACGCTGGTCCCAGGCATACACCCGGACCTGGCCGTAGAGCGGCGTGTCGCCATTGTTCTGCAACTGGATGCCGGCCGAATTCTGGCCGGGCTGGAAGCTGATCGACACCGGTGAAATCTGCAGGTTGGCGCCGTGCGCCGCCGTACCGAACAACAGTGCCGCCGCCAGCGCGACGCAGAAGAAACCCCGCATGCAGAACTCCGATCAGAAGTAGATGGTCGCAGTAATCGTCGATTTGTAGTTGTCTGGCGTCGGCGCTTTCTGGACCGGGATTTCACCGTACACAGTCAGCACTTGCGCATTGCCGTTGCCGGTGCCGGCCAGCGTGTCGGTGCCCTGGGTATTGCCCCACAGGCCCGAGCCAGCGGTGCGGTACAGGTTGACCGCGACGGTGTCGGCGTTCGCGCCGGTGCCGCTCAGGAAGCGGGTGGTACCGGTCGAACCGGCGCCGGTGCCGGCGTCCAGACCCACATTGTATGGGGTTGTGTTGGTGCAAGTCACGTTAATGTTCGACGTGCCGGTGATCGCCGACGTGATCACGCCGGTCTCGCCGAAGTTGATGCCGTTGGCAGCGATGGTGCAATCGGCCACGACGCGCATGATAACGTCGAAGGTGGCCGTCTTGCTTTTGGCGTACACGGCAGCATTCGTGCTGAAAGGCATCACAGCAGCCAGGACAGCAGCCATTACGCGGGCACGTTTCGAGGTCGTCATCATCATATTCTCCAGATTCAAGGGCGCTGTCACCGTGAAGCGCATCATCTTGCTCAACTCAGAAAATATGATACCTTTGTTTCCACATGGAATCAAAGGAGTTTTGTCGTTTCTATCGAATCTGCGCAATTTGCTGGTTTTTTGCAACACTCATTGCATTATTATTAAGAAGCGACGCAGTTCAGCCGTCCGGTTCGGCCCACGAGCGGGCGTGTGCGACGGCCCGCTCCCAGCGCGCCATCAACGCCGCGCGCCGATCGGCGTCGATTTGCGGCGCAAAACACGTATCGACCTGCCATTCGCTGGCCAGTGCTTCACGCGATTCCCAGACGCCGCACGCCAGGCCGGCCAGCCACGCGGCGCCCAATGCAGTCGTTTCGGTGACGCGCGGGCGCACCACCGGAATGCCGAGCAGGTCGGCCTGGAACTGCATCAACAGGTCGTTGCGCGCGGCGCCGCCATCGACGCGCAGTTCAGTAACGGCGCAGGCGGCGTCCTTCTGCATCGCGATGAGCAGTTCCGCGCTCTGGTAGGCGATGGCCTCGAGCGCGGCGCGCGCGATGTGGGCGGCGGTGGTGCCGCGCGTCATGCCCAGGATGGCGGCGCGGGCGTACGGATCCCAGTGCGGCGCGCCCAGGCCGGTAAATGCCGGCACCAGCATCACGCCGCCGCTGTCGGGTACGCTGGCTGACAACGCCTCGATCTCGCGCGACTGGCGAATGATGCCCAGACCGTCGCGCAACCACTGCACCGTGGCGCCGCCCATGAACACACTGCCTTCGAGCAGGTATTCATGGCGCCCGTCGATCGTCCAGCCGACGGTGGACAACAGACGGTGATGCGATACCGGGGCCACGTCGCCGGCATGCATCAGCATGAAGCAGCCGGTGCCGTAGGTATTTTTCACCAGCCCCTTGCGATGGCACGCCTGGCCGAAGGTGGCGGCTTGCTGGTCGCCGGCGATGCCGGCAATCGGGATCGGGTGGCCAAACCACTCTGCGCCGGCATGCCCCACGAGGCCGCTACTCGGCACGACCTCGGGCAGCAGACTACGCGGGATGTCGAACAGCGCCAGCAATTCCTCGTCCCAGGCCAGCGTGTGGATGTTGAACAGCATCGTGCGCGCGGCGTTGCTGGAGTCGGTCACGTGGCGCCCGCACAAGCGGTACACCAGGTAGCTGTCGACAGTGCCGAAGGCCAGCTCGCCCTGCCCGGCCCGCTTGCGCGCGCCGGGCACATGGTCGAGCAGCCATTGCAATTTGGTCGCCGAAAAATAGGCGTCCAGTTCCAGGCCGGTGCGCTCGGCGATCATGGCCGCCTGGCCAGCCTCGCGCAGCCGGTCGCAGGCGCCGGCAGTGCGCCGGTCTTGCCAGACGATGGCGTTGGCGACAGGTTCGCCAGTGGCGCGGTCCCACAGGATCGTCGTTTCGCGTTGGTTGGCGATGCCGATGGCGGCGATGCGCGAAGGGTCGATGCCGCTTTGCATGAGCGCTTCGCGCGCGCAGGCAAGCTGGCTGTTCCAGATGTCGTGCGGGTCGTGCTCGACCCAGCCGGGCTGGGGAAAATGCTGGGGAAATTCGCGATGAAAGCTGGCAACGGCCACGCCGGCATCGTCGAAGACGATGGCGCGCGAGCTGGTGGTGCCCTGGTCGAGGGCGAGGATGTAGTGGGTCACTGGCGTCTTCCGGACGACCATCGACGACGCGCACCAGCTACTGGCGCACGCCTGAATTAAGTGTAAAGCAGGCCGATAGGCCGGATTCTGTGTAGCGCCACCTTGCGGCGACACTTGGACAATCATTCCTCTAGGCGCTGAATTACTCCAGCGCTCAAGCTTCCTACCCGCACGCTCCGCGAGCAACATCAACGCGTGCCTATTTGGAATTGCTCCGAGTGGAGGTTACCGCGTTTCACCGTAACTGAATACGCTCGTCTCTGTGGCCCTGTTCCTCGCCTTGTACCACTGGCTTGCGCCAGCGGATTTCGGCGGACGGCCGTTAACCGTCACCCTGCTCTATGGAGTCCGGACCTTCCTCCCGTCCACGACCTTGCGGCGTGGACCAGCGACTGCCTGGCCTGCTTCACGCGCCTATTGTAACCGATGCCGGGTGTGCCCGGCGAGCAAGCCGGGCGTTACCGCTGCCGTAGCCGCAGCCCAGGACCGATTGACCGACACTCCTTTTCCTTTCAGAAATATCACGTGCCGCCAATATATCGTTTTGGAAATTGATTCCGTCGGAAAACTTTACAGCGCTGTCATGCACATTTCATGCATTCGGAATTTCCCAATACAGATCAACGATATAAATCCCTTTGATAATATGGCACGCTAATTGCTTACTAGTAAATTTCCAATAACTGGGGAGGTTAAATCATGTTGCGCAAAGCTTTTAATAAACTGCTCGTGGGTCTCTCGTTTATCGCTTGTTCGTCGGCATTCGCCGCGCCGATGTCGATTACCGTCGATGTCGGCGGCATCGAAAGCATCGACGAGTACGCAAGCCCGTTAAATACCGTGCTGGGCTTGCAAGTCGGCGCCAATTCGACCATCACCAGCGTCAGCTACGCGTTCACCCTGTATGCCGACGAACCAAGCTACCTGTCCGAAATGATGATCGCGTTCGAAAATAGCGATCAGAGCGACGGCGTGTTCTTCACGCCAGGACTGGGCGACGACTTCCCCGGCACTGCCTCGTACTCGGGCTCCGCCAACCTGACCGATCTGGGCCTGGATTTCCAGGTCGGCGCCGACGGCATTCTGCGCCTGGAATTCTTCGAAGGCTTTGACGACTATTTCGGCGAATGGGACGGCATTTGGGAAACCGGCTTCTTCACGTTCGGCTATGACACGGTCGATGTCGTGGATCCATCGCCAGTGCCGGAACCGGCCAGCATCCTGCTGCTCGCCGCCGGCCTTGCCACGATGCGCTGTACCGGCCGTCGTCGCAATAAAAGCGTACATTAATAACGCATGTATTAATCGCTGTGGTCGGGCGCCGGACTGAATCATTACCCGGTTATCGCTACCCGACCATTACCAGGCGATACCGGAAATTGGATAGCATTCCAATTTCCGGTGATGGCTTGCACCGAATAATAAAGATTGATCGGCCTGTGCACATATTAAAACATGTCCTGATAGCGCGCACCCATATTGCCTTGGTCTGAACAGATTGATGATTGACCGACATCGGCACCGTCGATACGCACCATCGCCGCAACGCACCGCCGTTGCGATTTCTGAAATTTGATGTCGCCATTTGAAAAGCCGTCCCCGGGCCGCGCGCATAGAATGCCCGCATGCCTCTCTGACAAGGACGACTCCCCATGACCCACCCTTCCCGCACCGGCGGCCAGATCCTGGTCGATGCTCTCTCCGTCCACGGCGTCGACACCGCCTTCGGTGTCCCCGGCGAAAGCTACCTGGACGTGCTCGATGCGCTGCACGATTCGAATATACGGTTCGTGATCAACCGCCAGGAAGGGGGCGCGGCATTCATGGCCGAGGCCTACGGTAAGCTCACCGGCAAGCCGGGCATCTGCTTCGTCACGCGCGGGCCCGGCGCCACCAACGCCTCGATCGGCGTGCATACGGCGTACCAGGATTCCACGCCGATGATCCTGTTCATCGGCCAGGTCGGCAACGACTTCGTCGACCGCGAAGCGTTCCAGGAAATCGACTACCGCCGGATGTACGGCCAGATGGCCAAGTGGGTGGCGCAGATCGACCGCGCCGACCGCATCCCCGAATACATGGCGCGCGCGTTCCAGGTCGCCACCAGCGGCCGCCCCGGCCCGGTGGTGCTGGCGCTGCCCGAAGACATGCTGGTCTCGCTGGCCGAAGTGGCCGACACGCGCGCCTACGTGCCCGCGCACGGCGCGCCGTCGAGTGACCAGATCGCGCAATTGCGCACGATGCTGGCCGAGGCGCAGCGCCCGGTCGTGCTGCTGGGCGGGGGCACCTGGACCGCGCAAGCCTGCGCCGACCTGGCGCAATTCGCCGAGCGCAATCACCTGCCGGTGGGCTGCACCTTCCGCTTCCAGGACCTGCTCGATAACGCGCACCCGAACTACATCGGCGACGTGGGCATCGGCATCAATCCGGCACTGGCCGCGCGCGTGAAGGACGCCGACCTGGTCGTCGCCATCGGCCCGCGCCTGGGCGAGATGACGACTGGCGGCTACACCCTGCTGGCTTCGCCCGTGCCGAGCCAGCGCCTGGTGCACATCCACCCCGACCCGGAAGAACTGGGCAGCGTGTACCAGGGCGAACTGATGATCGCCGCCGGCATGCCGCAAGCCTGCGCCATGCTCGCCGCGATGGAACCGGTGGACGCGCCATGGAAAGACAGTATCGCGCAGGCCAGGGCTGAACTGGCCGCGTGGCAGGCGCAACCTGCCCTGCTGCGCGACGGCGTCCCGCTCGACCTGTGGCAAGTGGTGCAGGACCTGCAAGGCGCGCTGCCGGCGGACGCCATCATCACCAACGGCGCCGGCAATTACGCGTCGTGGGCACACCGCTTCTACCGGTATGGCGGCATGCGCACCCAGCTCGCGCCGACCAATGGCGCGATGGGCTATGCGGTGCCGAGCGGCGTCGCCGCAAAAATCTTGCATCCCGAACGCGCGGTGGTGACCTTCGCCGGCGACGGCGAATTCATGATGACGGGCCAGGAACTGGCCACCGCCGTGCAATATGGCGCCGGCGTTGTCATCCTGGTGTTCAACAACAATATGTTCGGCACGATCCGCATGCACCAGGAGCGCACCTATCCGGGCCGCGTGTCGGGCACCAACCTGCACAATCCGGATTTCGCGGCGCTGGCGCGCGCCTATGGCGGGCATGGCGAGGTGGTCGACCAGACCGCCGACTTCGCGCCGGCCCTGGCGCGCGCGCTGGCTTACACGGAAGAAGAACATCTGCCGGCCGTGATCGAGTTGCGCTACGATGGCAATCTGATCACGCCGAACGCCACTTTGGCGATGCTGCGGGCGCAGGCCGAGGCGGCAAAGGCCCCGCGCTAACGCGCAAAGCGGGAACGTATTGCTGCTCTGGTAAAATATTCGCACGTTTTTTCATCGCCGGCCCCGCCGGCGTTCGCACGAAGTCCCCCACCAGACACTATGTTCAGCTTCTTCAAAAGAAAGAAAGCGCCCGATACGCCGGCGCCGCACGAGCCCATTGCGCCTGTTGCACCTGCTGCACCGGTCGCGCCAGTCGCACCCACGCCTGGCGCCAAGCCCGAGATCAAGCCTGAGGTCAAGACCGAGCCCAAGACCGAGCTCAAGACCGAGGTCAGCGTGCTGCACGAAGGCGGCAACCTGTTCCCCGAAACCGCCGAGCGCCCCACCACCGAGCTGGAAAAGAAAAACTCGTGGATGGCGCGCCTGAAGGCCGGCCTGTCCAAGACCTCGAGCAACCTGTCGCTGCTGTTCGTCGGCGCGCGCATCGACGACAACCTGTACGAAGAACTCGAAGCGGCGCTCTTGATGTCCGACGCCGGCATCGCCGCCACCGAACACCTGCTGACCGAACTGCGCCGCAAGGTCAAGGAAGACAAGCTGCTCGACGCCGCTGCCGTCAAGGCGGCTTTGAAGAGCCTGATGATCGACATGCTGCTGCCGTTGCAAAAGCCGCTCGAGCTGGGCCGCCACGATCCGCTGGTGATGATGATCGCGGGCGTCAACGGCGCCGGCAAGACCACCACCATCGGCAAGCTGGCCAAGCACATGCAGAGCTTCGACCAGTCGGTGCTGCTCGCGGCGGGCGACACGTTCCGCGCCGCCGCACGCGAGCAGTTGATGGTCTGGGGCCAGCGCAACAACGTCACCGTGATTTCGCAGCAGTCGGGCGACCCGGCTGCCGTCGCGTTCGATGCGGTCCAGTCGGGCAAGGCGCGCGGCACCGACGTGGTCATGATCGACACGGCCGGCCGCCTACCGACCCAGCTGCACCTGATGGAAGAGCTGAAAAAGATCAAGCGCGTGCTGGGCAAGGGCATGGCGGATGCGCCCCATGAAATCCTGCTCGTCATCGATGGCAATACCGGCCAGAACGCGCTGGCGCAAGTGAAGGCGTTCGACGATGCGCTGGGCCTGACGGGCCTGGTCGTCACCAAGCTCGACGGCACCGCCAAGGGCGGCGTGCTGGCCGCCATTGCGCAGAACCGCCCGATTCCCGTGTACTTCATCGGCGTGGGCGAAAAGCTGGAAGACCTGCAGCCATTCAATGCGGAAGAATTCGTCGACGCTTTACTCGGCTGATCGGCCGAGCGTACAAGGACCCCATGATTGCATTCCAGTCGGTATCGAAGCAGTACACCCACGGCGACGCGCAAGGCAGCTATGCGCTGCACGACGTCACGCTCGACATCGCCAAGGGCGAGCTGGTCTACCTGGCCGGCCCATCGGGCGCGGGCAAGTCGACCCTGATGAAAATGGTGGCCGGCGTGGAACGCCCCACCAGCGGCAAGGTGATCGTCAGCGGGCATGACGTCGGCCGCATCAAGCCGGCCGGGATTCCCTTTTTGCGACGCAATATCGGCATCATCTTCCAGCAGCAGCGCCTGCTCAACGACCGCAACATCCTGGCCAATACCATGCTGCCGATGCTGGTGACCGGCGCGCGCACGGCGGAAGCCGAACAGCGCGCCCGCGCCGCGCTCGACAAGGTCGGCCTGCTCGACCGCGCCAGGGCCATGCCGCTCGAGCTGTCCGGCGGCGAACAGCAGCGCGTGGCCGTGGCCCGTGCGATCGTCAACCGGCCGCAGATCATCCTGGCCGACGAACCCACCGCCAACCTCGACCGTGTCGCGGCCGACAAGGTGCTCGATGCCCTGCGCGCCTTCCACGCGGTGGGCGTGACGTGCGTGATCTCCACGCACGACGATTACGTGCTGGAACGCGCCGAGCGCGTCATCCGGCTGGAAAACGGCCAACTGGTCGGAGGTGCAGCATGAGCCCGTGGTTGCGCCAGCACCGATTCGCCCTGCTTGCCGCGCTGTCGACCGTGCGCAAGTCGCCCGGCAGCTTCCTGTTCAATGTGCTCGTCGTCGCGCTGGCGCTGACGCTGCCGTTTGCCGGCCTGACCCTGCTCGACAATGTGCGGCCCCTGTCCGAGCAATTGTCGGTCGATCCCGAGATCAGCCTGTTCATGCGCGCCGATGTCAGCCGTCCCGATGCAGAAGCCCTGCTGCCGCAGATCCGCCAGATCGTCGCGCAGGGCAAGGGCGACGTGACGTTCGTGCCACGCGAAGAAGCGCTGGAGTCGCTCAAGGCGCGCAGCAGCCTGGGCGGCGTGCTGGAAACACTGGGTGAAAATCCGCTGCCCGACAGTTACGTGATGAAGCTCGGCGGCTTCGCCAGCGCCGGCGCCGCCGCGCAGGTCGACGCCATCACCGAGGATCTGCGTGCATTGCCGGGCGTCGAGACGGTGCAGGTGGACTCGGCCTGGGTCAAACGCCTGGCCGCGCTGCTGGGCATCCTGCGCCTGGCCCTGCTGCTGCTGGCCGGCACCCTTGGCATCGTCGTCATCGCCGTGGTGTTCAATACCATTCGCCTGCAAGTGCTGACGCAGAAAGAAGAAATCTCGGTCTCGCAACTGCTGGGCGCGACCAATGACTTCATCCACCGCCCGTTCTTCTACACTGGCGCCCTGCTCGGCCTGTGCGCCGGCGGCGTGGCGCTGGGCGTGGTGCTGCTGGCGCTGCAACCGCTGAACGGCGCCATCGCCGAATTCGCGCGGCTGTACGGCTCACAATTTCAGTTGATGCCGCTGGGCGGACTGGAGATTGCCGGCTTGCTGGCAGTCAGTGCCGGGCTCGGCCTGATCGGCGCCCTGCTGTCGGTGCGACGTCACCTGGCGCGCTCGCGCTGAAGGGCCATAGGCGTGCCGCGCGCGGCACTCCTACAATATTGCTGAATAAAAAAGATTGATCCGGGGTGTTGAAATTGCTCAAAGTGTCACCACTTCCAGAGCAAGGCGAGGCGACCGTTGTGCTGCCTCCCTCATTACCGGACCGTCGGAGCGCGCCGCCGTGCGTGGCTTCTCCTACGGTCAGTTCGCGCTTCCCTACGCTATCGCGCGTAGAACTCCTACAGGCTGCGCCTGCGGTACGTGCGCTATTCAACAGAGATAATGTTTCTCGCGCCTTACTCTGAACCTGTACGCGATTTCCAGTGTTTATCGGCTCACCTTTGAGCTGCATCAAACGAACACCCGGGTACTGCTCTACAGTGAAACCGTCATCGGTTTAATTCCTGCGAGCAATACTTTGGGCAATCTTAAGCTCTGGGCAGCTTCTGGCACTCTCTTTGGGGGAGTGCTAATATATGGTCCAAGGCAATCGAATTTCAAGCAAGGCATCCGGGTACCACGAAGTGACATCCGCTTCACGATGGCGTCACCGGCATGAGGCCGAGGCCCATCGGGATGCAGCAAGATTACTAAAAGGGAAATAAACATGTCCGCACAATCCGCATTGGTCCCGACCGGCAATCGTGCTCTGGGACTAGGTTTTACCGGCAATCTCGGCAATATCGATGCGTACATCTCGGCGGTGAACCGCCTGCCGATGCTCACGCACGAAGAAGAGATGTCGCTGGCAAAGCGGCTGCGCGATGACAACGATCTCGACGCAGCGCAAAAAATGGTGCTGTCGCACCTGCGCCTGGTGGTATCGATCGCGCGCGGCTATCTGGGCTACGGCCTGCCGCACGCCGACCTGATCCAGGAAGGCAATATCGGCCTGATGAAGGCCGTCAAGCGTTTCGACCCGAACCAGGGCGTGCGCCTGGTGTCGTACGCGATGCACTGGATCAAGGCCGAGATGCATGAGTACATTCTCAAGAACTGGCGCCTGGTGAAAGTCGCGACGACCAAGGCGCAGCGCAAGCTGTTCTTCAACCTGCGCAGCAACAAGACCGGCCTGGACGCGATGTCGCCGGGCCAGGTCGACGATCTGGCCAAGCTGCTGGGCGTCAAGCGCGAAGAAGTGATCGAGATGGAAACCCGTCTGTCGGGCCGCGACATCGCGCTCGAGTCGCCAACCGACGACGAAGACGACAAGTTCTCGCCGATTGCCTACCTGTCGTCGGAGCAGCAAGAGCCGACCAAGGTTCTCGAAGCGCAGCAAGTCACGCGCCTGCAGTCCGAAGGCCTCGAATCGGCGCTGGGCAAGCTCGACCCGCGTTCGCGCCGCATCATCGAAGCGCGCTGGCTGGCCAACGACGACGGTTCGGGCGCCACGCTGCACACGCTGGCCGAAGAATTCAGCGTGTCGGCCGAGCGGATTCGCCAGATCGAATCGGCTGCGCTGAAGAAGATGAAGGGTGCGTTGACGGCGTTTGTCTAAGCTGCTCTGCTACCCCACCAACCCCGCCTCGGCGGGGATGTACTTCAGTTAGTCTAAAAACCGTCATCCCCGCGTAGGCGGGGATCCAGGTCAGTTGCACTGCCACTTCGATATGCACTTGTGGCGTGCTTAAAACTTGGATCCCCGCCTTCGCGGGGATGACGTTTTTTTGAGCCAGGGAAAGAAGAATTACGCTTAACTGAACCGCATTACCGCCTCGGCGGAGTTTTGTTTTTGGCGACCCAGGTTGCCAGCGCCCGATACGTAAAATCGCTGAACGTTGCCGCGCCCTCGCCGGCGCTGTACAAGGCAACCTTCAGGCTCAGGAACCCGCCAAAGACATTGTGATGAATGCCCGAGACTTCCATGCGGGTGCCATGCAGCGTCCAGGTAGCACCGCCGTCGTGCGAATAGCGTAGCGTGACGACGTGCTCGTCGTTTGTCAGCCGAATCCGGACACTTGACGTTGGCCGCTTGACGCGCGCCCACGGTTGCTCTTCTGCGTACTGGAACGTCTTGATGTCGTCGCGCGAGAAACCGAGCCCCACGAACGCTTTCTGGCTGTAGAACAGCAGCAGGCCGCCCTCGCCTTCGCCGCTTAGCGTCATCGTGACCTCGACTTCGTAGGCGCGGTCGCCCACCGTGCAGGTCAACGGACGGCTGTCGGCCGGCGACGTGCCTCGCCCGGCGATCTGCAGCTGCTTCGCGCCAAAGCGGGCACGGCTCATCTCGTCCGGCGCCGGATCGTGGAAGGTCCACTGGCGCCCGAACCGGTTACGGCTGAAGTCATCCGACAGCGCGAACCCGGCCGGCCCCGGCTTGCCGCCCTTCGGCTTGGGCAGCGGCCGCGACAAGTCGCCGCCGAGCGCGCGAAACCAGCCGTCGCTCGTCCATTCCATCGGTTCGAGCAGGGTTTGCCGGCCCAGCGTGCGGTAGCCGTTCTCGTAGCCGTGATAAATCATCCACCAGTCGCCCGCTGGCCCTTCGATGAGCGTTGCGTGCCCGCGCGACCACCACGGTTCGTCGGTGCTCAGCGAGCGCACCAGCGGATTGTGCGGGCAGTGTTCCCACGGGCCGTGGACCGAGGTCGAGCGCGCCGCGATCACCATGTGCCCGGTCACGGGGCCAGCCGTGCCGCCCACCGCCGTCACCAGATAAAACCATGTGCCGCGCCGCAGCAGTTTCGGGCCTTCGGGCGCGAAGTTCTCGACGATCCAGTCTGGCGGATAACGCCACGGCTGATAGGCCTGTTCCAGCGCGCCATCCGTGGCCAGGCCGTCGTCGGTGAGCCGGATCTTGCGGATGCCGTTGACGAACAGGTAGCGCTTGCCGTCCTCGCCGACGATGTGGCCGGGATCGATGCAGTCGGCGATCTTCAGGTCGACCGGCTCGCTCCATGGTCCCTCGATGCGGTCGGCCCAGATCACGTAGATCGACCATGGCTTGCCGTCCGGCGCGGCCGGAATATAGATGAAATAACGCCCGTCGTGCTTGCACAGGTCGACTGCCCACACCGTCCCCAATGGTTTGGACAGCGCCGGCGCGAGCGGGCGCCAGTTGACCAGGTCGGTGGAATGCCAGATCACCAGGCCCGGATACGAATAGAACGATGAATACGTGAGGTAATAATCCTTGCCGTCCTTGAGTACGGTCGGGTCGGGATGGTCGCCGGCGATGACCGGATTGCGAAAGGTGCCGTCACCCTGGTCGGCCTGGCGCTGGCCTTCGACGCCGCGCCGCCAGCTTTGCACTGGCGCTGGCGCTGGCGCTGCCTGGCTGGCGGCGGGAACAAGTGGAAGGCTGGCGCCGGCGAGCAAGGTCTTGACGGCGTAGCGGCGGGAGTGGCTGGTCATGGTTCGGTATCCTGATCGGCAAAAAAAGAGCCGTCGCGCTCAAGGGCGATCGGTGCATGCCACAGCATACGAAGCGTTCCCGGGCCTGGCGAGTGCCATCGGAAGTGAAAGCCGCGCCATGCGGATAGTTGCAGTTTTTCTGCCGCGATTGTTAGCCGAACCACCCATTGCAGCCGCCGCCAACACGTTTGGCGTCCATTGGCTAGAATGGTTCTTCTGACACGCCAGCTCAAGGAAAAACCATGCCGGATTCAACGCCGTACGTCCCCCCAGCAGTCTGGACGCCGCCCGCCACCCCGGGCGGCGCGTTCGCCAACATCAACCGTCCAATCGCCGGACCAACGCACGACCAGGCGCTGCCGGTTGGCGAGCACCCACTGCAACTGTATTCGCTGGCCACGCCCAACGGCGTGAAGGTCTCGATCCTGCTTGAAGAACTACTGGCCGCCGGCCACGCCGGCGCCGAGTACGACGCCTGGCTGATCCGCATTAACGAAGGCATGCAGTTCTCGAGCGGTTTCGTCGACGCCAACCCCAATTCGAAGATCCCGGCCCTGGTCGACCGCAGCGGCGCCGAGCCGGTGCGCGTGTTCGAGTCCGGTTCGATCCTCGTGTATCTGGCCGAGAAATTCGGCGCCTTCCTGCCCAAGGATGGCGTGGCGCGTACCGAGACGATGAACTGGCTGTTCTGGCAGATGGGTTCGGCCCCGTTCATGGGCGGCGGCTTCGGCCACTTCTACGCGTATGCGCCGGAAAAACTGCAATACCCGATCGACCGCTACGCGATGGAAACCAAGCGCCAGCTCGACGTGCTCGACCGCCACCTGGCCGATAACCGCTACCTGGCCGGCGACGAATACACCATCGCCGACATGGCTGCCTGGCCATGGTATGGCGGCATGGTGCTCGGCCAGTTGTACGACGCGGCCGAATTTTTGTCGGTGCACGAGTACAAGCATGTGAAACGCTGGGCCGACGCCATCGCCGCGCGCCCGGCCGTGGTGCGCGGGCGCAAGGTCAACCGCGCGTTCGGACCGCCGGAAGACCAGGTGCCCGAGCGCCATGCGGCGGCCGACCTGGACTGATCGTATCGGCGGCGCTCAGACCAGCGCCGCCGGCACACCGAGCAGGTAACGCTGCGCCATCACCAGCGCCATCTCGTGCGCCGGCATCGGGCGCGCGATGAAGTAGCCCTGTACTTCATTGCAATCCAGGCCGCGCAGGATCGCCAGTTGCTCGGCGGTCTCCACGCCTTCGGCCACCACCGACATGCCCAGCGCGTGCGCCATCGACACGATCGCCTGGAAAAACACCTTGCCCTCTTTCGAGTTGGCCAGCTCGGTGGTGAATGCGCGGTCGACTTTCAGCACGTCCATCTTCAGGCGCTGCAATTGCGACAGCGACGAGTAGCCGGTGCCGAAATCATCCACGTGCAGCTTCACGCCCAGCGCGCGCAGCGCCGCCAGTTCAGCCAGGATGTCGTCCTGGTCGCCCATCATCGCCGACTCGGTGATCTCCACTTCGATCAGGCTGGCCGGCACGCGGTGGCGCGCCAGCGCCGCGCTCAGTTGCCGCTGCACGCCGCCGCGCAAAAATTGTTTTGGCGATACATTGATCGACACCGGCACCAGCCCCACGCCGGCATCGCGCCAGGCGGCCAGTTGCGCGCACGCCTTCTCGATCACGACCTCGCCGATGCGGACGATCAGGCCCGTCGCTTCGGCCAGCGGGATGAAGTCACTGGGCGCGACCATGCCCAGCGTCGGATGGCGCCAGCGCACCAGTGCCTCCATGCTCAGCAACTCGCCGCTGTGGACATCGACGCGCGGCTGGTAGTGCAGCACGAACTGGTCGCCCGCCAGCGCCTCGAGGATGTGTTGTTTCAGGCGCGCGCGCGAATTGAGCGTCGTCGACAGCGACGGGTCGAAGAAGCGGTATTGCCCCTTGCCCTCGTTCTTGCCGACATACATCGCGATATCGCTGTGGCGCACCAGCGTTTCGGCGTCGATGCCGTCGCGCGGGTACATGCTGATGCCGATCGACGAGCCCACCGCGTGCAGCTCGTCACCCAGCAAAAACGGCACCCCGAATGCGTCGACGATGCGCGCCGCGACCGATGCCGCCTGGCGCTCGCCGTCGCACGGGGTAAGCAGCACGACGAACTCGTCGCCGCCGAAGCGCGCCACCTGGTCGGACGGGCGCAGCAGCGACAGCAGGCGCTGGGCGGCGCACTTGAGCAGCTGGTCGCCGGTGGCATGACCGTGCGAATCGTTGACGTGCTTGAATTCGTCGAGGTCGATGAACAGCAGCGCCGCGCCCGTGCTGGCGTTCTGCGCCTGCGCCAGCATGGCTGGCATGCGCTCCAGAAAGGCGTGGCGGGTGGCCAGGCCGGTCAGCGTATCCTCGTTGGCCAGGCGCTCGAGTTGCGATTCGTGGGCCTTGCGCTCGCTGATGTCTTGCAGCGTGACGGCCAGGCCATGGCCGACCCGCACCAGGCGCCGGCGGCCCCAGCTAATGTTCAGGCGATTGTCACTCGGCATCTTGCGGTCGTCTTCATGAAAGCCCGCCTCCATCGCCTTGCGGTAGGTGGCCAGCAGCTCTTCGCCGAACAGGCCGGCATCGATCTGGCTCAGGCTCGAGCCGACCAGCTCTTCGCGCTTCATGCCATAGAAGAAGGCGCCCCGTTCATTACAGTCGACAATGCGGAAATCGACGATCTGACCGTCGCGCCCGCGCACGGCGGCGGCCATGTAGAAGCCGTCGTTGCCGCTCTCGGTAGCGGTGCGGTAGGCGCGCCGCACATCGTCCTGTTCCTTGTCGCGCTGCAGCGCGCGCTGCGCCAGAACGGCGCCAACTGCGCCCAGCAGCATCAGGCACAGCGTGGCGGCGATGGCGCGGTCGCGGCTCTCGGCCCAGTACGCATTGCCTGTAGCCAGCGCATCGACGCGCGGCAAGCCCACCAGCGCCACCAGCGGATAGACGGGCGACTGGCGCCAGCCGAGCACGCGCGCCTGGCCATCGGAGAAATCATCCGCGCCGCCGGCGCCGTCGATGTCGCGCACGCCCTGCTCGCCCGACCAGGCGGCGCCGCGGCGCGGCAGCGTGGCCGCGTCGAAGAACGCTGCGCCGTCGCTACGCTGTTCGACGCGCAGGCGCCCTTCGCTGCTGGCCAGCGCCACGATGCCGCCGGCGCCGAGCGTGGCCGGGCTGACGAACGAGGTGAAGTAGCGCGCGTCGACCGCCATCATCACCAGGCCGTCGAATTCATCTTCGCGATCGTCGAGGCGGCGCGTAAACAGCACCACGTCGTCGGCCGCGCCGACCTGCACCGGCGTGGCGCCCACCCGCAGCGCGGTCGAGTTGTTGTCGCGGTGATGGATGAAGGAGGGCCCGTCCGCCAGGTCGACGCCGACCAGGCCGGGGCGCGTGCTGGCGCGCACGACGCCGCGGCTGTCGAGCACCGCGACCAGGTGGAAGGCGCTGTCGGTGAACATGCCGTCGCGCCGCATGTCATCGAGCAGTTGCGGCTTGCGCGAGTTCTCCCAGCTGAACTTGAGCTGCATCGTGATCTGGTCCATCTGCGCCACCGAGCGCGTGATGTACTGCTCGTAGGCTTCGGCGTAGGCGGCGGCGTCCTTGCGCGTCTGGCCGGCGACGCGCGTCTGCTCGGCGTCCACGCGCACCAGCGTCGCACCCCACAGCGCGATGCAGACCAGGAGGGCGAGCAGCGGCCAGACCAGCACCAGGAAACGCTTGCTTCGGTATGGCGTGGCGGACGGGGCGATGCGGGGGTGTTTGCTCATGCTGCGACCGGGCACTGCATCTCAGGCCGGCGAGAGCATGTAGCCGGCGCCGCGCACGGTCTTGATCAGCGACTTGGCGCGGCCCAGCGCCTTGCGCAGGCGCAGCACGTGGACGTCGACGGTGCGCTGGTCGAGCGACTGGTGCGCGTCCCAGAGTTGCTCCAGCAACTGCGAGCGCGAGAAGACCTGGCCCGGATGGCACAGCAGGAAACGCAGCAGGCGGTATTCGGCATGCCGCACTTCGACCCGGCTGTTGCCGACCTTGACGCTGCAGCTGAGCGGATCGAGCACCAGGCGGCCCGAGCGCAGCAAACGCGATTCGGGCGACAGATCGCGCGCCTCGTCGAGCGGCGCTTGCGGGATGAATTCGGGATGGGACACAGCTGCCGGCAACGCAAGCGGACGCTCGCCTTCGGCACATTCGGCCGCCAGCAGGATGACAGGTTGATCGCGCAGGCGACGGTCGCCGCGCAGGCGCGCCAGCAGGCGCATGCCGCCTTCGTTGCGCAGCATCGATTCCTGCAGCAAGAGCTCGGGCCGTTCGCGCCCGATGAAATCCCAGGCTTGTGCCAGGCTCGGCACGTTATGCCAGACCCATTCGTCCTCGTGCAGCGAAAATTTGAGCAGCTCGGCGATGGCCGGCTTGTCGTCAATCACCAGGACGATCGTGTTCGCCGTTGTCATGGGATGCCTGATAGATGAGGTACCGTAGGGTTGGCCGCAAGATCATCCGGTGCGATGACCGCACCGGAACCAATCGACGCGTCGGCAGCAGAGCTGCCGACCCTGCGAATTACATGATGGCCTTGCCCGAAGCGTCTTTCAGGTTGGCTTTCCATGCGTCCTGCACTTGCTTGACGACGGTTGCCGGCATTGGCACATAGTCCAGTTCGGCTGCAGCAGGTGCGCCGTTCTTGAAGGCCCAGTCGAAGAACTTGACGACTTCCTTGCCCTTGTTGACGTCAGCCTGTGCCTTGTGCATCAGGATGTACGACACGCCGGTGATCGGCCAGCTCTGCTTGCCGGCGCCGTCGGTCAGGACCACGCCGAAGCCTGGCGCCTTGGTCCATTCGGCGTTCGCGGCAGCTGCCTTGAACACGTCGTCGCTTGGCTGCAGATCGACGCCTTCCTTGTTGCGCAGCTGGGTGTGCGACAGCTTGTTCTTTTTCGCGTAAGCCCACTCGACGTAGCCGATCGAACCCTTGATACGCTGCACGTTGGCGGCGACGCCTTCGTTGCCCTTGCCGCCCACGCCCACGGCCCACTTGACGGTGGTGCCCGAACCGATGCTTTCTTTCCAGGCCGGGCTGGTCTTGGCCAGGAAGTCGGTCCACAGGAACGAGGTGCCCGAGCTGTCGGCGCGGTGCACGACGGTGATGTCGGTATCCGGCAGCTTGACGCCCGGGTTCAGCGCGGCGATCGGCGCCGCGTTCCACTTGGTGATCTTGCCCATGTAGATGTCAGCCAGGACCGGACCGGTCATTTTCAGCTGGCCTGGGGTCACGCCGTCGACGTTGACCACGGCAACCACGCCGCCCATGATGGCCGGGAACTGCATCAGACCTTCTTTTTCCAGCTCGTCTGCTTTCAAAGGCATGTCCGACGCGCCGAAGTCGACGGTCTTGGCCTTGATCTGCTTGATACCGGCGCCCGAACCGACCGATTGGTAGTTCAGGCCATTGCCGGTCGCTGCCTTGTAGCCCTCGGCCCACTTGGCGTAGATCGGGTACGGGAAGGTAGCGCCTGCACCGGTCATGTCGGCGGCAAACGAGGTCGTCATCACGAGTGCGGCTGCAGCGCCGGCGAGGATCTTTTTGAACATTGTTATTCCTTAGTTGAGGGATATGTTTTGCACTACAGGACAAAGAATAGCGCGCGAATATGACCTGTTTATGACTTCAAAAATCGCGGGTTCATGACGTGGAAGAGCGACGTGGCGCGCCGCTGCGCTTGCGGTTTTGCTATCATGGGTTTTCCTGTCAATACCTGGATGACACCCATGCGCTCCCCGATTGGCTCCCCGTTTCGCCCTGTCTCCATCGCCGCCGTGTGCCTCGGCGCCGGCCTGTTGTCCGCCTGCGCCGCCCCCGAGCGCCTGCCGGACGCCCAGTACACGCTGAGCGAGCGCCAGAGCCTGCTGCTGGCGCCCGAACAGCGCCTGAGCCTGACTTATGAGGGCGCCGACGACACGCGCTGCCCGGACAACGCGCGCTGCATGGCGCCGGGCCGCGTCGCCTACCGCTTCACGCTGCGCATCCAGAATGTGGCGCAGGCGTTCTGGCTGGTGCCGGGCAAGCCGGGCTTCACGTCGCCGGCGCTGCGCGGCGCGCGCGTCGAGCTCGACCGCTCATTCGATGCGCCGGCGCGCGGCATGATCGAGGCGAAGCCGGCGTCGTATCCGGTCGTGCTCAATATGTACGGTACCTAAGGTGCGGAGCCGCTCGCCTGCAACCGTCGCACTGGCGTGCGGCCTGGTCCTGTCGATCGTCGTTGCGCCGGTTGCCGCAGCCCCCGTTGCCACCGGCCACGGCGGCGCCGTCGCCACCATCAGCGAACAGGCATCGCAATCGGCGCTGGCCATCCTGAACGGGGGCGGCAATGCGATCGATGCGGCCGTCGCCGCAGCGGCCACGCTGGGCGTGACCGATCCGTTCAGCTGCGGCATCGGCGGCGGCGGGTTCATGGTGATTTACCTGGCCAGGGATGGGCGGGTCATCACGATCGACCACCGCGAGACGGCGCCAGGCAAGGCCGGCCCCACGCTGTTCCAGCAGGCCGGCAAGCCGCTCGATTTCGAGACCGCGGTGGCCAGCGGCGCGGCCGTCGGCGTGCCGGGCACGGTGCGCGGCTGGCATGAGGCGCTGGAGCGCTACGGCAGCATGCGCTTCGCGCAAGTGCTGGCGCCGGCGATCGCCGTGGCCGACAAGGGTTTCAAGGTCAACGCCACGTTCAATGGGCTGATCGAACAGAATGTCGCCAAGTTCCGCCAGTTCACGCCGACCAGCGAACTGTATCTGCACGACGGCAAAGCGATCCCCACCGGCACGCTGCTGCGCAATCCCGGCATGGCGCGCGCCTATCGCGAGATCGCGAGCGGTGGCGTAAAGGCGTTCTATGAAGGCCCGATGGCGCGCGCGATCGTCGATGCCGTCAACCGCCCGCCCGTGGCCAAGGGATTCAATGTGCGCGCCGGCGCGATGACGTCCGCCGACCTGGCCAACTACGAAGCGCGCATCCGCCCTGCCCTGCGCAGCACCTATCGTGGTTATGAACTGTATGGCATGCCGCTGCCGAGCAGTGGCGGCGCGACAGTCGCGCATGCGCTCAACATCCTCGAAGGCTATGACCTCAAATCAATGCCACGCGCGCGGGCCGAGCACCTGTATATCGAAGCGAGCCGGCTTGCTTTTGCCGACCGCAACGCTTATCTGGCCGATCCCGAGTACATCGATGCGCCTCTGGCGGGCTTGCTGTCGAAGGACTTCGCCGCCACGCGTCGCGCGCTGATCCCGATGAAGACGGCGGCGCCGGGTGCGGTGGCGGCGGGCGACCCGTATGCGTTCCAGGATGATCCGAGCGTGCCGCTGCGCCCACCGGTACGGGCGAGCATCAAGATGGCGCCCGAAAACGCGCACACGACGCACCTGACCGTGTCGGACAAGGATGGCAATGTCGTGGCCTATACGTTCACCATCGAATCGTGGGGCGGCAGCGGCATCGTGGTGCCCGGCTACGGCTTCCTGCTCAACAACGAGCTGACCGATTTCGACGTCACCAGCCCGCATCCGAACATCCCGGAAGCCGGCAAGCGTCCGCGTTCGAGCATGGCGCCGACGATCGCGCTCAAGGATGGCAAGCCGGCGTTTTCAGTGGGCAGCCCGGGCGGCTCGACCATCATCACGACCGTGCTGCAAACGATCGTCAACTACGTCGATTTCGGCATGCCGATGGACAAGGCGGTCAATGCGCCAAGGATCAGTCAGCGCAATGCGCCCGAGACCTCGATCGAACCGGGCTTTGCCGGCAGTACGCAGGCACGGGCGCTGGCGGGATTCGGTCAGCGCTGGGAATCACACGCCGAAGAAATCGGCGCCGCCAACGCGCTGGTATTCAATGCCGATGGCACGGTGACTGCGGTCAGCGAAGGCAAACGCCATGGCGTCGGCACGGCGCTGGTGCAGCAGCGCGGCCATTAACGCAAAAACCAGTGTCAAAAAGCCGGTATCAAAAAGCCGGTGTCAGGTCTGACATTCGGACACGAACTCTACATTCAAAAAGCCGGTGTCAGGTCTGACATTCGGACACGAACTCTACATTAGTTTTTCCCTCGCCTCGCTGCGACTTTCAAGGCTGTTTGCCGCACCATGACTACTGATGTGATCGTGTCCGAATGTCAGACCTGACACCGGCTTGTGTGACACCGGCTTGTGTGACACCGGCTTGTCGAGACCTGACATCGGCTTGTGACACCGGCTTGTCGGATGAGTTCGACTGTCAGATTGTCGCCGCACTCTTGCAGCGCAGTTGACGCGGTCCCTGGGCCAGAATGCGGAGTGCAACGTCATCGGGAACATTCTCGTTGCGAAGCAGCGCCAGCGCCCATTCGCGCCCCAGCTTTTTTTCGATTTTCAATGCTGCTTCGACGATCGCATCGTGCAATTGATTATGACGCCGGCAGAATTCGAACTGCGGGCCTGTGGCGCCAGCGCGCGCGGCAGGTGTCACCACATAATTGCGCGCATGCCCTTGTTCGAGTATGCGCTGCGCGATCGATTCAGGGACATTTTCCCGCGCAAGATACGCCCGGGCTTCTTCCATCCCGAGCATGCTCCTGTACACCAGCGCAACGTCGGCGTGTTGCGAAATCAGTGTATTGCGGCGTGCAAGGACACTCATATGACCCCCAAGGCGTAATCTATCCTGCATGTGTACTGCCTGTGCCAGCCACTTATTCCGGCAATAACTGGCGTACTGTCGCGCTCAGCGCTTCCACTGAAATCGGTTTGCCGAGTTGTACTGAAAAGCCGGCAGCGATGACTGCCGCGACATCGTCCTCGCGTTGCATGCTGCTCAAGGCGATGGCCGGCAACGCTGCAAACTGTTCCTGGGCACGTACTCGCCGCATGAGATCAAGCCCGTCGGCGGTCTTTGTCGATATATCGGCAATCAAGAGGTCCACGCTTTCCTGCCCGAGGATGCGCAGCCCCTCGTCGGCGCTGACGGCGGCGAAGACCGTGGCCCCACTCAGTTCAAGCAGCGATGTGAATATCTCGAGCATGTCATGCACGGGGTCGATCACCAGGATGCGGCGCCCTGCCAGCGCTTCGTCCATGCTGCGCTGATGCTGCTGTGGTGACGACTCGGCAGGCTCGGCCACAGGCAGCCAGACGCTGAAGCGTGCACCCTTGCCTACGCCATCCGAAAACGCTTCGACGCGACCGTTGTGCAGCTTCATGATGTCGCACACCAGCGCCAGGCCGATACCGAGGCCGCCTTTCGCACGGTGTGTCACGGCGGTGCTCTGGCCATACATATTGAACACCTGGGAGAGGAACTCCGGCGCGATGCCTTGCCCGTTATCGGTCACATCCAGCCGCACCGAGGCATCCTCGCGCGCGATCGAGACCTCGACCGCGCCGCCCGCCGGCGTGAATTTCATCGCATTGCTCAGCAAATTCATCACGACCTGCTCGATGCGCACCTTGTCGGCCAGTACCACTGCACCGTCGCTGTTGTCAGTGAAGCCGATTGCCACCTCGCTGGCGCCGTCGCCGTCGCGCGCGGTGTCGATGAGTTCGCGCACGACCCGGCCGATGTCGAGCGGTACCTTCGTCAGCGACAGCTTGCCCGTGCGGATACGCGACATGTCCATCAGGTCATCGATGATCTTTGCCTGGCTCGTCACCGCATTGCGAATCCCCGTGGCGATGCGCGGGAAGCCCGGCGCCTCGCGCACCGCAGGCATGCGTGACAGCAGCTCGACATTGATGTTGATCATGTTCAGCGGATTGCGCAATTCGTGCGCCATCACGGACAGAAACTCTTCCCTCATCGCCGAATCTTGCTGCGCTTCCGTACGGATGGTCTGCTCTCGGCCCAGTGCCTGCTCGCGTTCGGTTTCGTGGCGCAGGCGCGCCGTGGCATCGCGCGCAATCTTGGCGTAACCGTAGAATGCATCGTCGAACAACGGCGTCGTGACCCCGCTGCAGAAGAAACGCGAGCCGTCCTTGCGCACATGCCACCGCTCATCCTCGGCCCGGCCATCGGCACGGGCGCAGCGCAGCTCGTTGGCCGGCACGCCGCTGGCGATGTCTTCCGGAACGAACAGTCGCTCCAGTGTCTGATCAGCCATTTCTTGTGGGCTATAGCCAAACAGGTATTCTGCCCCCTTGTTCCAGCTCGTTACCCGTCCCTCGGCGTCGAGCGTGATGATCGCGTAGTCGCTGGCGCTCTCGGCCACGAGGCGCATGCGCGCTTCGCTGGCGCGCGCCTGCTCCTGCGCCTGACGCCGCAGCGTGATGTCGAAAAATGTCATCACCGCGCCTTCGATACGATCCTCGTTGGTGCGATATGGCAGCAGGCGCACGATGTAGCAACGCCCGTCAATCGTGCGCACTTCGCGTTCCACCAGACGCAGCGTCTCGAAAGTGGCGTTCACGTCTTCGGGCAAGTGCTCATACTCGAGCTTGTGGGTCAGGTCGAGCAGCGAGCGGCCGACGTCGGACGCGATGATCGAAAACAGGTCCGCCGCGCGCGGCGTGAAGCGCTTGATGCGCAAGCCGCTGTCGACGAAGATGGTGGCGATGTCGGTCGACGCGATCAGGTTGTTCAGGTCATCGTTGGCCTTGCCTGTCTCTTCGACCTTCACCTTCAGCTCGTAATTGACGGTGATCAGTTCTTCATTGACCGATTGCAGCTCTTCCTTGCTGGTTTCCAGTTCTTCCGTCGCCGAGCGCAGTTCTTCGTTGATCGCCTGCAGCTCTTCATTCGATGCGCGCAGCTCTTCGGTCGAGACCTCCGAATTTTCGATCGTCTCTTGCAGTTGTTCACGCCTGCGCTGGAGTTCGGCTTCGAGCTGGGCCAGCACTACCTCGTGGCTTCCGCCCGGGCGCGCTTCGCCAGCGGGCCCGGCCGGCTCCTCGGCGCGTTTGAACAGCACCAGCACAAAATCGCTTTCGGCTTCTTCGTCGCGGAACGGTTGCAGCAGCATCGCGATCGGACCGGGCGCAGACTCGCTGGCCAGCGCGATCGGGCGGCACGTGACTGGTGCATCGCCCTGGGTCACCTGGAACAGCGCCGAGCGCAGTTCAAGACGCAGTTCGGGCAGGATCAACTGCAGCAGGTTGCGCGACGGCTCACCGCCGATCATGCGCAAGAATTGCCCGGCCTGCTCGGACATGTGGACGATATTGCCTTCGCGGTCGATCACCGCCGACGGCGGGGCGACCTGCGCCAGCGCGCGCTGGTGCAGGGCAGCATAGGAAAACGCGCGCTTCAGCGGGGTTTTGCTGCGTGCGTTCTCCAGTGCGCGAGCGCCGAAGCCGGCCCTGCCGGGGCTTTGATACTGCACCTGGGGTATGCCGGAGCGCGCGCGGTAGATCCGTTTTTTTTTGTCGACCGGGATGAAGTATTCAGCGACCGCGTCGGCCGATTCAGAGCTGCCCAGGAACAGGTAGCCACCGGGTTTGAGCGCGAAATGAAACATTTGCAGTACCTTCGACTGCACATCGCGGTTCAGGTAAATCAGCAGGTTGCGGCAGGTGACCAGGTCGAGCCGCGAGAACGGCGGATCGCGCAGCAGGTTGTGCGATGCAAACAGTACCCGGTCGCGCACCGCCTTTCGAATACGGTAGCGCTCGTCTTCTTTCGTGAAATATTGCCGCAACCGCGCCGGAGCGACGTCGGTGATGATCGCGCCAGGGTAGATGCCGGCGCGCGCCGTGTTGATGGCATGCTCGTCAATGTCCGACGCGAATACCTGGAACGGCGGCGCTGCGTCATTCAGGGCTGCCTGCTCGGTCAGCATGATGGCCAGCGAATAGGCTTCTTCACCACTGGCGCAGGCCGCGACCCAGGCCCGCACTTCATCGCCTGGGCCCTTGTCCTTGAACAGATCGGGAATGACATCGCGTTCGAGCGCTTCGAAGGCCTCGCGGTCGCGGAAGAAATTGGTCACCCCGATAAGCATGTCGTCAAGCAAGGCCTTGTATTCGCCCGGATCGGCCTCGAGCACTTCGCTGTATTCCGGCAGCGAATGCACCGCGCGCACCTGCAGGCGCCGCTCGATGCGGCGCAGTACCGTGGCGCGCTTGTAGTGGCGGAAATCGTGACCGGTATGGCTGAACAGTTGCCCGATGATCTGCTGCAAAGCCTCTTCGGCGACCGCAGCCTCGGCCGGGCCGGGAAGGCGGGCGATCGGCCCCTCGCCGTCCCCCGCCAAGGGCAGCTCGATGATGCGCGCGTTGTCCCAGAGCTCGATGAGCTTCTGCGGAATATCGACCACGGGCAAGACGAAATCGACGGCCGTCGTGCGAACCGCAGCCTGCGGCATGCCCTCGTATTCGGCGTCGTCGGGCGCCTGCACCAGGGCCAGGCCGCCCTTCTCCTTGATGCGCGCCAGTCCGACCGCGCCATCGGGACAAATGAGGGACGATATTCGATGAATCTGCTTGGGAATACGCTAACCGTACTGCAATACCGGTCGGAATATTCTTTCAGTAAATTTAAATTTCCATATATAAATCCGCGAATGGTGTCAATCCTGTCGTGCCACCATCGCGCGCACGCGCGCCGCCATCGTCTCGATTGAAAATGGCTTCGTCAGGATCGCCATGTCCGGCCCCAGCTGGCCATTGTCGAGCAACGCTGTTTCGGCATAGCCGGTAATGAACAGCACCTTCAGCGCCGGCCGTGCGACGCGCGCAGCATCGGCCATCTGGCGCCCGTTCATCATGCCCGGCAATCCGACATCGGTGATCAGCAAGTCGATGCGCGCATCGGACTGCAACAGCGCCAGCCCGCTGGCGCCATCTTCGGCATCCAGCACCACATAACCGAGATCTTCCAGCAAATCGACCAGCAGCATGCGTACGCTCGGTTCGTCATCGACCACCAGGACCGTCTCGCCCCGGCCGTCGGGCGACGCCAGTGTCGCCGTTGGCGCGGCATCGCCGCTTTCGGTCTGACCACGATGCCGCGGCAGATAGATGCTGACCGTGGTGCCGCGCCCCACCGCCGAATCGATGCGCACCTGGCCGCCGGACTGCTGGGCGAAACCGTAGATCATCGACAGCCCCAGTCCCGTGCCCTGCCCGATCGGCTTGGTCGTGAAGAACGGGTCGAACGCCTTGGCCACCACTTCCGGCGCCATGCCGGTGCCGGCGTCCGACACCGACAGCGTCAGGTAGTCGCCGGGCGGCAGTTCGAGCGTGCGGGCGGCATCGACATCGACCTGGCAGTTGGCCGTCCTGACGACGATGCAGCCGCCGGCCGGCATGGCGTCGCGCGCGTTGATACACAGGTTGAGCAGCGCGTTCTCGAGCTGGGACTGATCTACCAGCGCGGTCCACAGGTGGCGCTCGGTGTGCGGCTCGACCTGCACGCTCGGGCCCACGGTGCGCCGGATCATGTCGAGCATGCCGTCGACCATGGTGTTGACGCAGATCGCCTTTGGGGCGAGCGTCTGGCGGCGCGAAAAAGCCAGCAGGCGGTGCGTCAGCGCCGCCGCACGCCGTGTGGCGCCCTGGGCCACGCCGATGTAGCGGTCGATCTCGCCCACGCGGCCCTGCCCGATGCGGATCTTCACCAGATCGAGACTGCCCGTGATGCCTGCCAGCAGATTGTTGAAGTCGTGCGCCAGCCCGCCCGTGAGCTGGCCGACCGCTTCCATCTTCTGCGAATGGCGCAGCTGTTCCTGGGCGCGCTCGAGCTCGGCCTGGCGCTCGCGCTCGAGCGTGATGTCGCGACCGGTCGCATAGGTAACGCTGCCGGCCGGCGCTGCCACCCACGATATCCAGCGCGTCGAGCCATCCTTGTGGCGATAGCGGTTGACCAGGCGCGGCTGACCGCCTTCGGCTGCCGCAACGTAGGCATCGACCGTCCCGGCGTGGTCTTCGGGCAACACGAATTCATTGGTGTGATGCCCGACGAGTTCGTCGGGTGCATAGCCAAGCAGACGCGTCCAGGCTGGATTGACGCGCCGGAACACGCCCTTGAAATCGATCGTCAGCAGCAGGTCGGGCGACGTGTCCCACATGCGGTCGCGCTCGGCCTGGGCTTCTTTCTCGAGCGTCACGTCACGCGCCGAGCAATATATCTTGCCGCTATCGGGCACCGCGACCCACGACAGCCAGCGCCAGCCGCCGGCCTTGTGACGATAGCGGTTCTCGAAGCGCAGCGCCGGGATGTCGCGCTCGAGGGCATCGCGCCAGACCGCCTGGGTGGCCGCCCGGTCGTCCGGATGGATGAATTCCATGAAGTGCGTGCTGGCGAGCTCGTCCTCGGTCCAGCCGAGGCTGGCTTCCCAGGCGGGGTTCGACGTTTCAATGAAACCATCGGCATTGAGCACGCCCAGGATGTCCGGGCTGACCTGCCAGGTGCGCCCGCGCGCCAGTGCCTGTGCGATCACTTTTTGCTCGAGCTGTTCGTTCAGTGCGCGCAGTTTCAGGATCGCCTGGTCGCGCTCGGCCTCCACCGCCCGCCTGCCCTCGACGTCAATGAGCACGCCGGGGAACAGCAATCCCGTACCGTCCGGCGCCAGGTCGACCCGGCCGTTGGCTTCGATCCAGTAGTAGCGCCCGTCGGTGCGTTTTACCCGGTACTGGTGGGCGTAGTGGCCGCCGCGCGCGATAACGGTATTGATCGCCTGCGCCAGCCCGGCCTGGTCGTCCGGGTGCACGGTGGCGACGATCTGGGCCAGGCTCAGGCCCTCGCGGCCGAGCGCGGGGTCGAGCCCGAAGGCGCGCGCGAACGCTTCGTCGACCGTGAAGCGGTCGGTCGGCAAATGCCAGAACCAGGTGCCGATGATGGCGCCGGCAGACAGTGCCAGCTGCACCCGTTCGGCGTCGATGCGCGAGTTGCTTTCATTCTCGCGCAATACGGCTTCGTCGGCCGCCTGGCGGCGCCGGGAGAGAATCGTGTCGGTGGTCTCGATACACGTGCATAACAGGCCGAGGATCTCGCCACCGTCGCCGCGCACCGGGCCGTACGAGAACGTGAACCAGGTGTGCTCGGCGTAGCCCTTGCGCTGCATGACCAGCGGCAGGTCGTGCATCTTGTACGATTCGCCGCCCACCAGCGTGCGGTCGACCAGCGGCGCGAGGACATCCCAGATCTCTGGCCAGGCGGCCTGGAAACTGCCGCCCAGCGCGCGCGGGTGCTTGGCGCACAGGATCTCGGCGTAGGAATCGTTGTACAGCAGCGTTTGCCCGACACCCCACACGAGAAAACTCGGGAACGCCGAACCGAGCACGATGCTCACGCCGGTGCGCAGCGTGGCCGGCCAATCCTCGATGGGGCCAAGGGGCGTGGCGGCCCAGTCATGGTCGCGAATCGCTGCGCCGAGCGCGCCGCCGTCCATCGGAAATGCGCTGGAATCACGCATGGGATTGAAAGACTGCCGGGCCGGCTGTCAGCGGAAGTGGGGGGCGCACGCTCATGATCCCGGCATTATGGCATGGGCCGCGCGCCCCGACGCTCTACGCTGCCATGGCAAGGAGCGCGTGCGGTGCGCGGTGCTGCGCTTGCCCGCCCGCCTGCGCATCGACCTTGAACACGCTCACCATCTGCTGCAGCGCCTGGGCCTGCTCTTGCAGCGCGCCGGTGGCCGCCGCCGCTTCCTCGACCAGCGCCGCGTTCTGCTGGGTTGCCTGGTCCATCAGGCTGACCGCTTCGTTGATCTGCCCGATGCCGGACGTCTGCTCTTCGCCGGCGGCCAGGATCTCGGCCATGATGTCGGACACGCGCGTCACGCTCGAGACGATCTCGTGCATCGTGGTGCCGGTGCTGTCGACCAGGGCCGTGCCGGCCTCGACATTGGCGACCGAGGTACTGATCAGCTCCTTGATTTCTTTCGCCGCCGCCGCCGAGCGTTGCGCCAGGTTGCGCACTTCGCCGGCCACGACCGCAAAACCCCGGCCCTGCTCGCCCGCGCGCGCCGCTTCCACGGCCGCATTGAGCGCCAGGATATTGGTCTGGAACGCAATGCCGTCGATGACCGAAATGATGTCCACGATGCGCTTGGACGAGGCGTCGATCGCGCCCATGGTCTCGACCACTTCCGCCACCAGCTTGCCGCCGCGGAGCGCCACTTCGGACGCCGAGCGCGCCACGTTGTTGGCCTGGCGCACGTTGTCGGCATTGTGCTGCACGGTGCTGGTCAGTTCTTCGAGCGAGGATGCGGTTTCTTCCAGGCTGCCGGCCTGTTGTTCGGTGCGGCCAGACAGGTTCATATTGCCCGCGGCGATTTCGGCGCTGGCGGTGGCGATCGACATGCTGCTGTCGCGCACGCCGCGCACGGTGCCGGCCAGTTGCTGCTGCATCGTGGCCAGGCCTTTGAGCAGCGCGCCCATCTCATCCTGTCGGTCAACCACGACCGTCGTCGACAGGTCGCCATGGGCCATCGCATCGAAGTGGCCGATGGCATGCTCGAGCGGGCGCATGATCGCGCGCAGCAGCAGCACCGACGACACGGTCGCCAGCACGAGGCCAACCACCACGCTCAGGCCAGCGATCCACATCAGCAGCTTGAACAGCGTCGAGCTGGATTCAAACGCATGGCGGGCGGCGCCGAGCTGGTAGTCGTCGAGCGCCACCGAGGCCTTGTCGAAGGTGCCGTACAGCGCCGTCATGTCCGTCATCGACAATGTTTCGATACGCTCGGCGTTGCGCTGCTCGATGGCGCTGGCCAGGGCCAGCATGCCGTCGTTGATGTAACGGGTGCGCTCGGTTTCCAGGGCCTTGGCGAGCGCATCTTCCTCGGTATCGCGCGGCATCGCCAGGTAGTGTTGCCAGGCCTTGTTGGCGTCGTCGATGAAGCCTTTGGCGCGCTCGAGCGTCTTGGCGATATCGGGCGCGTCCGGCTGGAACACCCCACGGTCCAGCCCGAAACGGGCGCGGTTCAGGAAGTTCTTCGAGTGATTGATCGCGATGCTCGAGGCGAGCTGGTTCGAATAGACTTCTTCGAGCGCAGCATGGTTCGAACGCATGCCGTACAGGCCGAGCAGGCCGACGGCCGCGATCAGCAGGCCCAGCAGCGCCAGCGTGGCGATCAGGCGAAAACGCAGTGTAAGTTTGGAAAGCATGGACATCCTGGAGAAGGTTTCGTGCGCGGGGCAATGGATACGACACGAAAACCTTAGCCCGGATACGGCCATTTTTCAGCAAAAACCGATGGTTCGTAGGCAGCCTGACAAGCAAGTGTTGCCCACTAGAAACGGAACAATGCCAAGCTGCTAATCGAGACGGCCGGCCGGGAACGCGATCGGCGCGGCGCACATCCGGCGCCAACGCCCGCGCACGAGAACCACGGCAAGCACGAGCGCCGTGACCGTCGCGACGGGCCAGCCTGGCAAGCCCAGCCATTTGAAACCGATGACCCCAACGATCGGGCCGATGCAGCCGAGTCCAACTGCCGCGAGTCCGTAGAACAGCGCGCTCCAGCGCGGCATGCATGCATGGTCGCGCAGTACGATGGCCAGGGTCGGCAATGTCATGCAGCACACGCAGGCCTGCCCCACCAGCACCATGCCGCGTATGCCACCGGCAAGGGCCAGCAACAGCGTGACAACCGATATCCACGCCCAGATCGCCAGGCCCTGGCGCAGCATGGTCCGGGCCAGCAGCGCGTTGAAGCGGGCCGGATCGTTGGGCGACACCGGGGCCAGCCGCACCAGCGCCTGCTCGCCGCGGGTGAGCGGCAGCAGGGCCGGCACCGAGGCGGCCATCAGCGGGACGCACAATATGAAGCTGCCGGAGAGCAACCATATGGGGGCCGGATCGCCGGCCGCAGAGGTGCCGCGCAAGTGCCACGTGATGCCCGTAAAGGCCAGTGCGGCGCCCAAAGAGCCCCACGCCGTCAAGGCGAACAGGTCGGGGCCCAGCGCCCGCAGCAGCAGCGCGCCCGGCGTGCCCTGCGCGCTCAGGCGACGCTGGCGCAGCCGTTGCGGCACGTACGGCTTCAGGCCAGCGAGAAAAACGCCTTTGCCGCTGCCGTCCATCATGAGCGCGCGATGTTCGAGCATGGCCCAGTGGCGTTCGCCGCCACGGGGAAACAATGTCCACACGACTGGCACGGCAAGGACGGCCATGCCCGTCGCCACCAGCGACATGACGCCCGGTTGCGCGGCGGCGTCGCGCAACCACGCCTGCCATCCGGCGCTCAGGAATGAAAAGAAGAACGGCAGCATCAGCACCACGCCGGCGCCCACGCCCGCCATGAGGGTGGCGACGCCCAGCGTGCCAGCCATGGCGAACGGCAGTACCAAGGGGGACGCGTCAGGGATCAATAGCATTCCTGCGGCCAGCAGGCCAATCGCGGCAAACCAGACCAGCAGCGCCAGTTCGATCAGGCGCCGGCGCATGCCCGGCACCAGTTGTGCATTGGCGGGATGGTTCAGACCAAGGGCGCTCGGGATGAACGCCATGGTCCAGGTGAACAGCAGCACCCCGGCCGGCGTGGCCAAGGCCCAGCCGGCCGCGACTTGCGCCCCATACACCGCCCCCATGAGCGCCGTCACGGCCACGGTCAGGATCACGGTGACGGACCACAGGATCGCTTGCGCGCGCGGATGGGCTTGCGCATGCGCGGCTTGCCACAGCAGGCGGTACTGAACTAACCGCGCGCTCACCGCGTGACCTCGATGAACAGGTCTTCCAGCCCGAGTGGCTCGATGCGCACGCCCGGCGCGGCGGCGGGCGGCGCCCCGCCCTGCACGATCACGCAGACCGAACCGTCGCCCGCCTGGCTGCGGCGCAACTCGCCCGGCAAGGCCGCGCCCAGCAGGCTGGCCGGGCCGATCACGCGGCGCGCGCCATCGAGTAGCGTGTCGAGCTCGCCCTGCAGCGCGATCCGGCCATCCTTCAGAAACGCGACGTCCGGCGCCACGCGTTCGAGGTCGGTCAGGATGTGCGTCGAGAACACCACCGTGGTGCCCTGCTCGATCACCCCGTCGACCAGCTCGGCCAGAAAGCTGCGGCGGCCCGCCGGGTCGAGCGCCGAGGCCGGCTCGTCGAGCACCAGCAGGTCGGGATCGTGGGCCAGCGCGCGGATGATCGACAGGCGCTGCTGCTCGCCGCCCGACAGCCTGCGGATCGGCTTGTTGCGCATGAGGCCATCGAAGCCCCAGCGGTCCAGCAGCAGGTCGACCTTCGCGTCGTTCCAGCGCGGGTACATGGCCTTGAAGTAGTCGAGCATCTGCAGCGCCGTCATCCACTCGAACAGGCCCGATTTCTGCGGGACGTAGCCGATGCGGGCGCGCGTCGCATCCGTCAGCGCGTTCAGCGGTTCGCCGAACAGCGTGACGCTGCCGCCATCGATTTCGCGCAGGCCCAGCAGGCATTCCATCAGCGTCGACTTGCCGGCGCCATTGCGCCCGAGCAGGCCGATCACCTGCCCCGGCCGCACTTCCCAGTCGAGGTTGTCGAGAATGGCCTTGCTGCCGAAGTGCTTGGCCACGCCGCGCATCTGGATGGGGGATGGTGTCACGGTGATTCCTTGAGGATGAGTGTGAAAAGAGCGAGCGCGGTGGCCGGGTCGAGTTCGAGTTCGCGCGCCTCGCGCGCGGCGCGCTCCAGTGTCGGCCGCAGCAGCGCGGCGCGATCGGCGGCGTCAACCATGGCGTCCGCGCCGGCGACGCGATCGGCCACCACCATGCCGACGCCGCGCCGGCGGTCGAGCACGCCTTCGAGTTCGAGCAGGCCGTAGGCCTTGGAGACCGTCATCGGATTGACGGTCAATTGCTGGGCCACTTCGCGCACCGACGGCAGCGCCGCGCCCGGCGCCAGCTGGCCGCCGGCGACCAGGCGCCGCACCTGATCCACCAACTGCCGGTAAATCGGCTCGGAAGACCCGGGGATGATCGAGAACAGTGAATGGGCCATTGCGTATTAGTGTATTAGTGTATTAGTTGGCTGATACAGTAAACGTGAATATCCGTGATGTCAATCGCTGCGATTCATTACCTGAGTTAATAAGCGCATGCGGTCCAGGGTGGCTAGTCAGTGGCCGTGGCGGTCCGTACAGTAACTCCTTTGCCAGGCTTTCCCATCGTGACCACCCACTCTCCCGCAGCGCCCAACAAGATGGCGATCCTCGCGATCATCCTCGTCAGTTACGTGATGATCATCCTCGACACGTCCATCGTGCTCACCGGCTTGCCGCATATCCAGCGCGACCTGGGCTTTTCCGACAGCGCCCTGGCCTGGGTGCAAAGCGCCTACACGCTGACCTTCGGCGGCTTCTTGCTGCTGTCGGCGCGCGCCGGCGACATCTTCGGACGGCGGCGCATGCTCATCGCCGGCCTGGCCGTGTTTACGATCGCCTCGGTGGCCATCGGCATGGCGGCGTCGCCCGCGCTGATGATTGCCGCGCGCGCCGTCCAGGGCCTCGGCTCGGCCATCCTGGCGCCGTCGACGCTGGCGCTGTTGCAAACCACGTTTGCCGAAGGCCCCGAACGCACCCGCGCCGTGTCGTGGTACAGCGCGGTGGCTGGCGTGGCTGCCAGTGTCGGGCTGGTGCTGGGCGGGATCCTTGCGCAGTCGCTGTCGTGGCGCGTCGGCTTTTTCGTCAACCTGCCCATCGGCCTGGCCATGATGCTGGCGGCGTGGCACTACATCGGCGAAACAGGGCGTGGCGGCGGACGGTTCGATGTGCCCGGGGCGCTGGCCTCGACGCTCGGCGTGGGCGCGCTCGTGTACAGCTTCATCCGTTCGTCCGAAGCGGGCTGGAGCGACACCATCACGCTGGCCGCGATCTTTGGCGCGCTGGCCTTGCTGTGCGCCTTCGTCGCCATCGAACGCCGGGCGGCGCAGCCGATCATGCCGCCACGCCTGTTCGCCAGCAGCGAGCGCACGGCCGCCTACGCGGCGCGCCTGCTGTTCATGGGCGGCATGATCGGGTTCTTCTTTTTCACGACCTTGTATCTGCAGGACGAGCTGCACTATGGCGCGACCGTGACGGGCCTGGCCTTCCTGCCGGCGACGATCGTCAATTTCATCTTCGCCATGCTGCTGCCGCGCCTGACGCGCCGCCTCGATAACGCGCTGATCCTGGCCGTCGGCCTCGCGCTGTGCGTGGCCGGCCTGGCCTGGCTGAGCCGGGCGACGCCCGACAGCGTCTATCTCACGGCGGTGGCGCTGCCGATGATACTGATCGGCGCCGGCCAGGGCTTGACGCTCGGGCCGCTGACGGTGTCGGGCATCAAGGGCGTCGCGCGGGCCGATGCGGGCGCCGCATCGGGCGTGGTCAATGTGGTGCACCAGATCGGCAGCGCGCTCGGGCTGGCGGTGCTGATTGCCATTGGCGCGATCGGCGCCGACGTGTTGCAGGGCGACGCCCTGACGGCGCACCGGGTCACCTATGCGTTCACCGCCTCGACGATCATGCTGGCGCTGGCGCTGGCGCTGGTCGTCGCGTTCATCGTGCCGGCGCGCCGCAAGACAGCCGCACAACCTTCGACAACCACACATCACACCACCGAAAAGGAATCGACATGATCCTCAAACGCGCAGGCTCGCAACCATCGGCCAAAGGCCCCGACGACTATTTCACCGGCACTGTCCGCATCGACCCGCTCGCCACCGGCACGGCGCCGGCGCGCGTCTCGGCCGCGAGCGTGACCTTCGAGCCGGGAGCACGCTCGGCCTGGCACACCCATCCGCTGGGACAAATCCTGATCGTGACCGCCGGCTGCGGCTGGACCCAGTGCGAGGGCGAGGCCAAGGTCGAGATTCGCGCTGGCGACACCATCTGGTGCCCGCCGGGCCACAAGCACTGGCACGGCGCGTCGGCGACGACGTCGATGACCCACATCGCAGTGCAGGAGGCGCTCGATGGCGTGGCCGTCACGTGGCTCGAAAAAGTCGCGGACGATGATTACATGAGCCCGCTTGGCGAGGCGGCGCCCCATACGCACTGACACCAGGGCCGCCAACCGGCGGCTTTTTTACCAGCGTGACATTGTTTGAGAATTCGCGACGGTCCGGCTGCTAAGATTGTTGCGGTTTTCTCACGAGATGTCACCGGATGCGTTTTGTACTGACCTGTCTTGCCGTCTGCCTGACAGCCCTGGCCCGGGCTGAACCGACAATTACCGCCCCGCCCCAGCAAGTTGTCGTCAATGGCAGCCAGGGCGACGTCGAAGCAGGCCGCGACTTCGTGGCCGGCAAGATCGTGATCGGCAAGGCGCGCATCGCCGCGAGCGGCCTGCAGAATGTGGGCGAGCTGCTGGGCCGTGAGCCGTCTGTCAGCGTCGGCAAGGATGGCCGCATCGGCCTGCTTGGCTTGCCCGGCTATACGCAGATTCTGGTCGACGGCATGCCGCCCCAGGGCGACACGTTCACGCTCGACCTGGTGCATGTCGAGCGCATCGAGATCATCAAATCCAGCACCGCTGCAACCGGGCCGATCGGCATCGCCGGCACGATCAATATCATCCGCCGCAAGGCGCAGAAAACACGGCTCGCGCAAGTCAATGCCGGGGTCTCGACGGCGGCCGGGCTGCCGGGCGCCGACCTGGCGTGGTCGACGGGCGGCCCGCTCGAGGGCAAGCCGCTCATCTACAGCGTGCGGCTGTCGGCCATGCACAAGCCGGTGTCCAGTCGCATGGATTACATGGCGACCCGCGAGAGCGCCTTCGCAGCGCCCGCTCTGGACTATAGCGGGCAGGCGCGCAACCGCAATGCATCGAACATCGTCAATGCTTCAGGCGAACTCACCTGGAACATCGACAGCGCACACACACTGACGTTCAGTCCTGAAGCCGGTTATTTCGGCGGGCCTCGACGCAGCCGCCAACAGCGCTTCTGGCGCGACGGCAGCGCCCTGCTCACCCGCCAGGATGGCAACAGCGCGATGGCGACGTTCGGCATTCCCCTGCGCTGGGATTGGCGCATCGATCCGGACAGCACCCTGAGCGTGAAGCTGAACGTGAACCGTGTCCACGTTGACAGCGACGCCTTGCGCGTCGATACCAGCAACGATCCACGCAACGTCGCCACCGTGGACGAGCTGGCCTCAACCCCGACGTCCGTCAACACCAATACCTTCCTGCACGTGGATTACGCGACCGAGTTCGAGAACGGGCATGCGCTGACGGCGGGCGCCAAGTTCGCGCACAACCGGGCAAACAATACCTACGCCGACTTCTTCAATGGCCTGCCCGATTACAGCCTGTCGGTCCTGGGCCAGAACGACACGGCACGCTTGACGAGCAGCCAGCTGTTTTTCCAGGACGAATGGCGCATCAACCGCACCTGGGCCATGAACCTCGGCAGTTCGGTCGAGCGGCGCGCCTACCGGCTGCGCGAAGGCACGGCCAGCAGCAGGCCCCGCTTCACGATGTGGGCGCCGTCGCTGCATGTGTCGCGCAAGATCGGCGCCGACCGCAAACGCCAGCTTCGGCTGTCGGTCGCGCGCAGTTATCGGGCGCCGTTCTTTGACGAGCTGCTGTGGCGCCCCGTGATCAATACATTCGCACCGTGCCGTGCTCAAGTGCTGTGCGGCGCCAACACGCTCGACACCGCCGACACCGCCGGCAATCCTGCCTTGCAGCCCGAGCGGGCGCTGGGCGTGAACCTGTCGTACAGCCACGGCATCGGCAAGGACAGCGACGTCACGCTCGAGGCGTACTCGCGCGACATCAGCAACAAGACCGGCTACGAGATTGTGCTGGCCGATGTGCCGTGGGCGGGGACGCCCCGCTATATCGGCCGCCAGGCCAATCTGGGCACGGCCAGGATTCGCGGCCTGAACATCGAAGCGCGACTCTCGGGCAAGGACCTGGGCAAACAGCTGGCGCGCCTGGATCTGCACGGCAGCGTGGGCCTGGCCGATTCCGCGCTGAGCGACCTGCCCGGCCCTGACAACCATATCTCCGGCCAGTCGCCGTGGCGCGCCAAGATCGGCGGCAGTTACACGCTGCAGGCCGTGCCGGTCAAACTGGGCGTCGACGCCAGTTATCTGCCGGACGAGTGGGTGCGCGACAGCGTGCGCCAGCGCGTGTATGAGTCCAGCAAGCTCGTGCTGGGCATGAACGCAAGCTGGACCGTCAGCAAGCAGACCAGGCTGGTGCTCAATCTCGACAATCTGCTGTCGCACAACCGGTCGCGTATCGATGAGTATCTGGGCGTGGCCGATGTCGTACGGCGCACGACGGCGACGTCCAACCATTCGCGCATCGCGCTTCGGCTGGAAACCAGACTTTAACAACAGCAAAAGCGATGAACAAATTACTTGCTGTATTGGCATTGGCATGCGTCGCCTCGCAGGCTGGCGCTGCCCGGATGCGTTGGGCACTGACCTGTTTCGCCGTTTGCCTGCCAGCCCTGGCCCGGGCTGAACCACCGATCGCCGCCCCGCCCCACCAAGTTGTCGTCAATGGCAGCCAAACCGACCTCGAAGCGGGCCAGGATTTCGTGGCCGGTAAAATCATCGTCGGCAAGGCGCGCATCGCCGCAAGCGGCCTGCAAAACACGGGCGAGCTGCTGGCGCGCGAGCCGGCCGTCACTGTCGGCAAGGATGGCCGCATCGGCCTGCTTGGCTTGCCCGGCTATACGCAGATTCTGGTGGACGGCATGCCTTATCAGGGCAATCCGATGGAAATCGATCTGACGCAGGTCGATGGCATGGAAATCATCAAGACCACGACGGCGGCGACCGGACCGTTCGGCATCGCCGGCACGATCAATATCATCCGGCGCAAGGCCGTGCGCAAGGCAACCAGTCAGCTGCGTACCAGCCTCGTTTCACGAGACGGCAGGTTGGGTGGGGATGCGGCCTGGTCGACCGGCGGGCAAGTTGCCGACAGCAGATTTTCTTACCTCGTGAACCTGTCGGCCCGGCATACGCGCTCATCATCACGGAGTGACTACACGCAGACGGTCGGCGAGCGGCTGGTGCGCGACTTCGACGGTGCGCTGTCCAGGCTGGACCAGCCGCGCATGCTCAGTGCGAGTGGCGAAGTGAGCTGGAAATTCCAGCCCGACCACACGCTCGTCGTCAGTCCGAACCTCAGTTGGCTGGACAATTCGGGCAGCAGCCGCGAACGACGCTTCTGGCAGGACAACACGACGCTGTTTGCCGACCAGAACGGCAATGCACCGACGCGCTACTATTACCTGCCCCTGCGCTGGAACTGGCAGATCGATGCCGACAGCAGCCTTGCCGTCGAACTGAAAACGACTGGCGGCCGGGGGGATGAGCGCACAACGCGTCTGGAAAACTGGTCCGATAGCGGCGTCCTCCGGCGTGACTATCGCCGCGACGTGGATACGAAAAACGATTTCCTCGATCTGACTATCGATACCAAGCGCAAGAAGGGCCACGCCATCACGGCCGGGGCCAAGCTTGCACGCAACGAGTCCGATACCCTGTACGACGACCGGATCGACGGCCAGCCGGACTACAGCCTGTCGGTGCTGGGTCCACGAAGCGCGAGCCGCACCAAGAGCGCACGGCTGTTCGTGCAGGACGAGTGGCGCATCAATCGCATCTGGGCATTGAACCTGGGCACGTCGGTCGAACGGCGCAATTTCAGGCTGTACGAAGGCGCTGCCAGCAACCGCAGTGGCTTCACCATGTGGTCACCCTCGGCCCACGTATCGCAGCGCATCGGCGGCAACCGCAAGCGTCAGCTGCGCATGTCGCTCGCGCGCAGCTTCCGCCCGCCGTTCGAGGATGAATTGCAGTTGCGTCCCACGATCAATACGTTCGCCCCGTGCCCGAACTGGCAGCTATGCGGCGCCAACACGGTCGATACGGCCGACTACAGTGGCAACCCGTTCCTGCAACCCGAGCGCGCGCTGGGTCTGAACCTCTCGTACGCGCATGGCTTCGGACGGGACAGCGAAGTGCAGCTGGAATTTTACGCCCGCGATATCAGCAACAAGACCGGCACTGAAGTCGCGCTGGCCGACGTGCCCTGGGCCGCTACGCCGCGCTACGTGATTCGCCAGGCGAACCTGGGGCAGGCGAAAGTGCGCGGGCTGAGCCTGGAAGCGCGGCTGGCGGGCAAGGACCTCGCGGCCAGGTTCGCCAGTCTGGAACTAAGCGGCAGTATCGGCGTGGCCGACTCGACGCTCAACGACCTGCCCGGCCCTGACAACCAGATCGCCGACCAATCGCCGTGGAGCGTCAAGATCGGCGGCAGCTATGCACTCAAGGCGTGGCCGGTTACGCTCGGCGTCGACGCCAGTTATTTGCCGGACGACTGGGTACGTCACAGCGTCAACCAGCGCGTCTTCGAATCGAGCAAGCGCACCCTGAATCTCAACGCGAGCTGGACCATCAGCAAGACCACGACCTTGCGGTTCAATCTCGACAATCTGCTGCCGCAGGACAAAACGCGGATCGACGACTACCTGGAAGGCGCCGGCCTGGTACGGCGCGCCACCAGGTCATCGAATGACCCGCGCTTCATCATTCGATTCAATACCCAACTTTAAAATCTGGAAGGAAGTTCATGAAAAAAATCGTCGCCTTGTGCCTGCTGGCAGGTATGTTTTCAACGAGCGCCGTCGCCATGATGGCCTCGCCTGCAAAACAGGAGTGCGAGCGTCGCTGCACCCTGGTAGTACAGGATGCGCCAAAGATGGAGCGCTACCGGAAAGCGCTGGCCGAGCATGCACAAAAGCAGAGCCGGGAAACCGATCTGCAGAAACTCAAGCAACTGGAAGAAGAAAAGGCAGACCTGACCGCGGACTTCGAGGATGCAGTCGAAAACGTGTGCACGGAAATGTGCCAGGATTACCAGTAACAATCACGACAGGCAAAAAAAACCGGGGCACGCGGCCCCGGTTCTTCATTCAAGCAATACCCCCAAATTACAGGTGCACTGAAATCTGCGGCATCAGATCATCGAACGTACGGCCATTGCCGTTCTCGCCGATCGCATGCATCTTCCACTCGCCGCCATGGCGGTACAGCTTGGCCATGATCTGCGCCGAGTGCGAACCCGTCACCGACAGGTTGAAGCGGGCGACTTCCTGCTGGTTGCCCGCATTGATCAGGCGGCAGTAGGCGTTTTCGACCGTGGCGAAGGTTTGCCCGGTGAAGCTGTTGACCGTGAAGACCAGCGCCTTGACCGATGCCGGCACGGCGGTCAGGTCGACGGTGATCTGCTCGTCGTCGCCATCACCGGCGCCGGTGCGGTTGTCGCCCGTGTGCACGATGCTGCCGTCCTTGCTCTTGAGCTGGCGGAACCAGATCACGTCGATCGGCTTGTTCGACTCGTCGAACATGACGACCGATGCGTCCAGGTCGACTGCTTCGGACTTGCCGCCGCCGAAGCCGAAGAAACCCTTCGACTTGATGGCATCCCAGCCCAGACCCATGGTCACGCGGGACAGGCCGCCACCGGCTTCCTTGTCCAGGGAGATCTTCTGGCCCTTTTGCAGATTGACTGACATTGTGTTCCTCCGTTATTTCGCTGGTTGCTGCATCCAGGCTTTGAATGCAGCCCGGTTGCGCGAACATACATAGACCTTGCCACGACCCGAGAAGCGCAGGACCATGCCCTCGCCGCTGGTCTGGCTATTGATCAGGTTACCCAGGAAGCCGCCGCTGGTGCCGGTGGTGATCGAAATCTCGTAGCGCAGCGTGCTGTCCCAGCAGACCACGTGCGAGTTGTCGATGATCGCGTCCTTGCCCGGCTCGACATCGAGCACCGACATCGACCCGAACCCCGACACCACCACCTGGCCCTGGCCGCCCGTCTCGGTGACGAAAAAGCCGCCACTGTTGGCGAACAGCGCATTGCCGAGGCTTTGCGTGCGCACCTTGAGGTCGACGCCGGACGTGGCCGCGACGAACGCGCCATCGCTGATGATGTAGTGGTTCGGGCCGACATCGACGGCCTGCATCGCACCCGGCAGGGTTGGCGAGAGCAGGCAGTCGCCATCGCCGCGCGTGGCTTCGATGTGCTGCTGGAAGAACGACTCGCCGTTGGCAAAGGTGCGCATCAGCGCACTACCGAGTCCGCCCTTCATCTTGCCTTTGAGGTCGAGGGTCGATTCCATCATCACCATCGCGTCGGATTCGCAATAGATGGTCTCGCCCTGCTTCATCGACACATGAAGGAAAGGATCGATATCCCCGGTCACGGTAAATACTGGCATTTGGCTTCCTTTCATGAGGCGGTCCACGATGACGTGGACCGCCACGACTAGACTGATTAAACGTTGACGCCGTAGTTGCGGGCCAGAGGGCCCAGGCCGCCGGCAAAGCCCTGGCCGATCGCGCGGAATTTCCAGTCCGCGCCATTGCGGTAGACCTCACCGAAGATCATGGCCGCTTCGGTCGAACCATCTTCCGACAGGTCGTAGCGCGCCACTTCGGCGTTGGTGGCGTTGTTGACGCAGCGGATGAACGCCTTGCCGACCATGCCGAAGTTCTGACGACGGGTTTCGGCATCGTGAATGGTCACGCCCAGCACGACCTTGTCGACGTCGGCCGGCACTTTGGTCAGGTCGATGGTGACGAATTCATCGTCGCCGTCGCCGGCGCCGGTGGTGTTGTCGCCCGAGTGGACGATCGAACCATCGGCGGATTTCAGGTTGTTGTAGAAGATGAAGTCGCCATCCGAACGGACTTTGCCGGACGAATTGAGCAAGAACACAGCGCCGTCGAGGTCGAAGGCTGCGCCGTCGGTGGCGCGGATGTCCCAGCCGAGTGCGACTTTCAGCGACGTCAGGCCTGGCGCTTCTTTGGACAGGTTGACGTTGCCGCCTTTTTGCAGACTGATTGCCATGGTGAGAATCTCCTAAATATGAACACCGGGTTGCAAGCGCCGCGAGCTGGTGTTCTGCCACTCGCCGCGAATTCTGTCGTGCTTGTTGGTGCGGTATGGCTGCTGCACCTGCAGGGTTGGCGGCTTCGCCGCCGACGCGTCCAATCGCCTCACGTGAACATTCACGCGTGATTTGAACGCGTCGGCGGGTGACCCGCCGACCCTACGTTAAGCCTCGCCCAATGCGGCGTGCTTCTTCTTGTACTGAATCGAGCTCCACAGCGACGCCAGGATGAAGGCCACGCCCACACCGCCGGTGATCAGCTCTGGCACGTGCCATTTCATACTGGCCAGCATGATCACGGCCAGGATACCGATCGCGTAATGCGCGCCGTGCTCGAGGTAGACGTATTCATCGAGCGTGCCCTTGCGCACCAGGAACACGGTCATCGAACGCACGAACATCGCGCCAATTGCCAGGCCCAGCATGATGATCACGACGTCGCTGGTGATGGCGAACGCGCCGATCACGCCGTCGAACGAGAACGATGCATCGAGCACTTCCAGATACAGGAAACCGCCGATACCGCCCTTCTTGACCGCGTCACCGACGGCGCCGCCGCCCGACTCGCTCTTTTCCAGCAGGCTGCTGAGCATATCGACTGCAACGTAGACCAGGATGCCCCACATACCAGCAATGGCAACGACCATCTTCTGCGCTTCATCAACATACGTCAGGCTGAACAGCAGCGCGGCGATGGCGACCATGACAGCGATCGACGACACCTTGCCGAGCGAACCCAGTTTTGCTTCGAAGTTGCCCAGCCAGTGGGTTTCTTTTTCATCGTCCAGCATGAAGTTGAGGAACACCAGCAGCAGGAACATGCCGCCGAATGCCGCCACTTCAGCATGGTGATTGGTCAGGTGCATCGAGAAGGCTTTTGGATCCGACAACGCCAGGTCCCAGACTTCCATCGCGCCCAGGTCGGCCGCCACGGCCACGATAACCAGCGGGAACACCAAACGCATGCCGAACACGGCGATGATGATGCCGACGCCCAGGAACAGCTTGATCCAGAACTCGTCCCAGGTCTTGAGCACCGAGGCGTTGACCACTGCGTTATCGAACGACAGTGACACTTCCATGACGGCCAGAATGGTCGCCACGCCCAGCGCGGTGACCAGGCCCGACACGCCGCCGTGCTCGAATCCCCACCAGGCCGCGAGGGCCAGGCAGACCGCGGTCACGATGAATGACCAGGTAAAGTACTTCATTGGAATTCCCCTATTATTTATGTTGAAAAACGGTGTTGCGCGTTACATTGTAAAGCTTGTCATGCTTTTGAAAAAGCGAAGATAATTGAAGGATTACTTCCGAAAAACAGAAGCCATGAGCCACGCACTCCCCAATTTTCGCCACCTGTACTATTTCTGGGTGGTTGCCAAGGAAGGCAGCATTACCCGCGCTGCCGACCGCCTTGGCCTGGCCATCCAGACCGTCAGCACGCAGCTTACCTTACTTGAACAGGCGTTCGGCAAGGCCCTGTTCACCCAGCAGGGCCGGCGCCTGAACCTCACCGAAGCCGGGCGCCTGGCGCTGTCGTACGCCGACCAGATCTTCCTGCTGGGCGAGCAGATGCAGGAGGCGCTCGATGCGTCCGACAGCGCGCGCATCCGCCTGGCGGTGGGCATTTCCGACTCGCTGCCCAAGTTCACTGCCTACCGCCTGTTGGAAGTGACCACCCAGCTGGCCACGCCGGTGCGCCTGGTGTGCCATGAAGACCAGTACGAAGCGCTGCTGGGCGACCTGGCGCTGCACAAGCTCGACGTCGTGCTGACCGACCGCGCCGTGCCCACCGGCACCACGCTGCGTGTGTTCAGCCATCTTCTGTCCGAGAGCGAGATGTTCGTCGTCGGCGCCCCGGCCCTGGCGCGCGACTATCGCGCCGACTTTCCTGCCTCGCTGCACAATGCGCCGTTCCTGCTCCCGACGCGCAACAACGCCCTGCGCGGCAAAATCGACGACTGGTTCGAGCGCCACGCGATCCGGCCCGACGTGGTCGGCGAATTCGAAGACAACGCGCTATTGAACACGTTCGGGCGGCGCGGGCTGGGCCTGTTTTTCACGCCGGCCGCGCCGGCGGCGGACATCGATTATCAACTCGGCGCCGAGCTGGTCGGGCGGGTGCCGGAAGTGCGCGAGCACTTCTATGCGATCTCGAATGAACGCAAGATCAAGCATCCGGCTGTGGAAGCGATCCTGTCGGCAGTGCACAAAGGCGCGTTGGCAGACGGATAAGACCGGTTTGGGCTGTACAATGCCCTCTTGGCTTTGCCTTTTGTTAATACATCTCCAGCATGGAAAATATTCTCTTCCTCGTTCTCGCGTTATTCCTGGTCGCGCTGAACGGCTTGTTCGTGGCGGCGGAATTCAGCATCGTCACCCTGCGCAAGACCCGCGTGCGCGCCATCGCCAAGACGAGCGGCCTGCGTGGCCGCATCCTGGAAAAGGTGCACGGCAAGCTCGACGCCTACCTCTCGGCCTGCCAGCTCGGCATCACGCTGGCCTCGCTGGGCCTGGGCTGGGTGGGCGAACCGGCCTTTGCCAGCCTGCTCGAACCGGTGTTCGCCTTTGCCGGCGTGACGTCCGAAGAGCTGATCCACAGCATTTCGTTCGTGGTCGCGTTCTCGGTGATCTCGTTCCTGCACATCGTGGTTGGCGAACTGGCGCCAAAAACGCTGGCCATCCGCCTGCCGGAATCGGTGGCGCTGTGGTGCGCCATGCCGCTGTACGCCTTCTACTGGGCGATGTACCCGGCCATCGCCGTGCTCAATGCCAGCGCCAACACCCTGCTGCGCGTGGCGGGCCTGGCCGGCGCGGGCGGCCATGACCACCACTACTCGCTCGATGAACTGAAACTCATCCTGCGCACCAGCAACCCGGCCGAAAAAATCACGCAGGACGACCGCAACATCCTGGCCCAGTCGCTCGACTTCAGCCAGCTGGCCGTGTCCGAGCTGATGCGCCCGATCAACGAGGTCAGCGCACTGTACGCCAGCCGCACGCTCGAGCAGAACCTGGAAACGGTGCGCCGCAACCGGTTTTCGCGCTATCCCTATTTTGACAAGGACGGCGAAGAAGTCATCGGCATCGTCCACCTGAAGGACCTGTATTTCGCGCTGCAGTCGGGCCGCCCGATCGGCGACCTGACCCAGTTCCTGCGGCCCGTCGAATCGATCTCGGCGCGCACGCCGGCGCAGGATATCTTCCGGCGCTTTCGCGGCGGCGCCCCCCACTTCGCCCTGATCGGCGAAAAGGGCAAGCGCCCGGTCGGCTTCGTCACGCTCGACAATCTGCTGGGCGCGATGGTCGGCGAAATCCGCGACGAATTCCGCATGAACGAAAACGATTGGCTCAAGCAGGCCGACGGCACCTGGATCGGCAAGGCCAGCCTGCCGATCTTCTCGCTCGAGCGCCTGCTGGGGATCGACATCGACAACGAGCAGATGGGCCTGGACGACGTGGAATCGGTCGGCGGCCTGTTGATGGCCAAGCTGGGCGACATCCCCAAGCAGGGCCAGCGCATCGGCTTCCCGCAGTTCGATGTCGTGGTCAAGAAGATGAACGGCCCACGCATCCTGCTGGTCAAGGTGATCCCGCAATTAACACGTGCCGGCGAGAACGACGACCACGACTAACGCCTTTTGCATTCCCAGTTGCTGACATTACGCAAAAATGGTGTTATTTTTTGCGTATATCAGCGTGAATTGATAAGAAGGCATTCAATGTCCGCCCAGCTCCGCCATAACGTTCACCTTGCCGGCCAGGGCACTGCCACGATGGTATTTGCCCATGGCTTCGGCTGCGACCAGACGATGTGGCGCTATCTCGCGCCCGCCTACCAGGACCGGTTCCGCGTTCTTACCTATGATCTGGCAGGCTCTGGCGGCTCGGACCTGGCCGCGTATGACCGCGACCGCCACGCCACGCTGCAAGGCCACGCCGACGACCTGCTGGCCATCATCGACGAGTACGCCGACGGACCCGTCCTGTTTGTCGGCCACTCGGTCGGCGCCACGATCGGCATGCTGGCCACGATCGCGGCGCCCGAGCGCTTCATGGCCCAGGTCATGGTCAGCCCATCGCCCTGCTACATCAACGACGGCGGCTACAGCGGTGGATTCACGCGCGACGACATCGACGAGCTACTCGAGACGATGGAGACGAACTTCATCGCCTGGTCGTACAACCTGGCGCCCGCCATCATGGGCGCACCCAACCAACCCGAGCTGTCTACCGAGCTGACCGCCAGCTTTTGCCGCAACGATCCCGAGATCGCCCACCACTTTGCCGGCGTCACGTTTCACTCGGATCACCGCGCCGACGTGCCGAAATCCACGGTGCCAGCCCTGATCCTGCAATGCAGCGACGACCTGATTGCCCCGCGCACCGTCGGGCAATGGCTGCACCAGAACCTGCCAGCCAGCACCCTGGCGCTGGTGGAGAACGTCGGCCACTGCCCTCACATGAGCGCGCCAACTGCCAGCGTGAACGCCATCGACGCGTTCCTTCACCAATCACTACGTTATCCGTCATGAACGCCTTATCCGCACCCGACCTGTTCTTCGACCAGGCCGCCTGCGGCCTGATGGCAATCCATGCCAACGGCATGATCGTCAGCGCCAACGCCAGCCTGCACGCGTGGCTGGGCCTGGCGCCCGGGGCCCTGGCAGGCCGGCCCGTGAATGAGCTGCTGCCCGCCGGCGCGCGCCTGTTCCACCACACGTGCTGCGCGCCGCGCCTGCAGCTCGAGGGCGCCATCCATGACATCCAGACCGAACTGCTGACGCCAGGCGGCACGCGGCTGCCGGTGCTGCTCAGCATCGTGCGCCGGCGCGAAGGAGACGCCGACATCGACCATTGGGCGCTGTTTCGCTCGGCCGGGCGCCACGCCTACGAAAACGCGCTGCTGTGCGCGACTGAAGCGGCTGAAAAATCGGCAGATGGCAATCGATGCGGGGTTCGACCGTCGTCTGACCAAGGCGATTGATGCCGAGCAGCTACGCTTGCTGCTACAGTGAGCGCTTGTTCCTTATCGACGCCTCGCCATGACCCGCTCATATACCGTGAACCTTCTCGCTGCAGGACTGCTCACGCTTGCCGCACTGTCGGCGAGCGCAACCGCCCAGGCATGCGAACGCATGTACCCGCAGGCCAATGGCGACGACCGCACGCGCCATGTCCGCCTGTCCGCCGGCTGGACTGACCAGAAGATCCTGCAGAATCTGAAGCTCAATCTGGACCGGGCCGAGGTCAAGCGGACCGAGAGCAGCGGCGCGGTCAGTGTCCAGTACACGTACTTCCACAAGACGGTCGTGATCACCCGCTCGGCGAGCAAGGGTGTAGAAGTGCAGCTGTTGGAAAAAGACCGGGACAAGCTGGTGTGGCAGCTGGGGACGTGCTGAACCATGCATGAGAGGCGCCCGCCGCCGCTCGTCAGGCTCGCGCCACCTGCCGGCAAACCTCACTAGAATCGATTCGACCGACTGACTAATGAGGGGACCATCATGAGCGTACATCCCGAGCACGACCTCAATCCAGGCGACGATGCCGAGCCTGGCACGCCCGGCACCGGCGACGCCATCTGCGATGCCTGCGCCGGGCGTGGAACGCTGGCCGATGGCAAGGAGTGTCAGCAGTGCGGCGGCACCGGCCACGTCATTGCCGGTATCGGCGGCGGCTAGGCGCGACTTGCCGCACGGCTGGCCTGCTTCAGGCTGACACCATGCTACTGCGGCGGCTGGCCGTTGGACGCCATTAACCCGGCGTCCACCGGCAAATTCACGCCCGTGATCAGGCGCGCATCGTCGCTCGCCAAAAATGCCATCGCGGCGGCAATGCCATCCGGATCTTCAGGCGCGCCCAGCGGCATGCGCTCGTTGAACTTGGCGACCAGTTCGGGATTGCCCACCATGTCTTCGGTCATGCCGGTCCTGGTAAAGCTTGGATTGACCGCATTCACCCGCACGCCATCCTTGGCCGCATCCATCGCCATCGCGCGCACCATATTGCTGACCGCGCCTTTGGACGTGTTATAGGCGAACATTTCCCAGTCGCCGCCAAGGCCTGACACCGACGACGTCATGACGATCGACCCGCGCGATTTCACCAGTTCAGGCATGGCCGCCTTGGCCATGTGATAGTAGCCGGTGACATTGACGGCCATGACGCGTTCAAAGTCTTGCTCGCTCGTGGCCATGATGTCGCCTTCGGTCGCCATGCCGGCATTGTTGATCAGGATATCGAGTCCGCCGAAGCGCTCGACGGCCGCCTTCACTGCGGCGGTGGCGGTGGCCTTGTCGGCGGTGTCGCCGACCTGCACCAGCACGCGATCCTGGGGGAGACTGGCGGCGACTGCGTTGAGGCTGTCTTCGTCGATATCGAGCATCACCACGCGGGCGCCTTCATCGAGAAAGCGGCGGGCGGCAGACAGGCCGATGCCGGAGGCAGCACCGGTGACGAGGATGGTTTTATCGGTAAAACGGTTCATTGGGTTCCTTTCGAGCAGGCGAACGCAGCGCGATTGCGCACGGCAAACGCGCCTTCAAAGGACGCCTTGTTGGTTCACGAGAATGTGCTGTCGACGATAGCACAGCAGGTCGAGACCCCCTCTTACGGTTCCAGCTGGAAAAATCCGTTGAACCTACTCGATCACACGTTCCTCGTCATGCTTGACGATCGGATCCTCGGTGCCCGTCCACTCGCTCATTAGCGAATATCCCACCGCCAGCAGCACCGGCCCGATGAACATCCCGATGAACCCGAATGCGATCAGCCCGCCCAGCACGCCCAGCAGCGTGAGCAAGAACGGCAGGCTGCTGCCGCGGCTGATCAGCATCGGCCGCACCACGTTATCCACCCCGCTGATCAACAGCGCGCCCCAGATCGCCATGAAGATTGACCAGCCGGTCTCGCCATGGGCGAACAACCAGATCGCCGCCCCGCCCCAGACCAGCGGCGGCCCGAACGGAATCAAGGACGTCAGGAAAATCAGCACCGACAACAGCGGCACGGCCGGCACGCCGGCAATGGCAAAGCCGATGGCGGCGACGATGGCCTGCGCCAACGCGGTGCCCAGCAAGCCATACATCACGCCGCGCACGGTCTGGCTGACGGTGGCCTGGATCGACTCGGCGCCCGCGCCCATCACCTTGCGGATCGTGACCTCGATGATCGACAGCAGGCCATTGCCGTCGCGGTACAGGAAGAAGCTGACGAACGCGGCCAGGCTCATCTGCACGACGCCGGTGCCAAGCATCAGCCCGCCTTTCACGAGCCAGTGGCGTGCCGGTTCCAGCATGCGTTGCGCGAGCGCCAGCATCTGCTCGCGGCTGGCGATCAGGTCGTTCAGATAGGTTTCAATGGACGGCCCGACCAGCGGGATCTCGCGCAACCAGGTGGGCGGCGCCAGTTCGCGGTGCTCGATCAGCACGCGCAGTTCGCCGAAGCCGCGCGCGACGTCGTCGCCCAGGTTGTAGGCAACCATCGACAGCGGAATGATGAACAGCAGCGTGAGCGTGAGCGTCATGGTCAGCGCCGCGATCGTGCGCTGGCCATTCAGGCGCGTGAGCAGCCGCAGGTACAGCGGCCAGCTCGAGATGGCGACGGCGGCGGCAAACAGGATCGCCGGCAGGAAGGGCCGCAGCACATACAGGCAGCCCAGCGTGAGCAGGATGACCATGGCGATACGGGTGTAGTTCCTGCCGGGTCGTTGCTCCATGCTGCCTCGGGTAAGTGGTGTTTACACCATCATAGCAGTTGGCGCAGGTCGTGGGCGATCAGGCCCGGCCCCTGGCCGTGGCGCACGAACAGGCGCAGCTGGCCCTGCTTGTCGAACACGAAGCTGCCGGCCGTATGGTCGACCGTGTAACTGCCTGGGTCGGCGCCCGGCGCCTTGGCGTAGAACACCTTGAATTCCTTGGCCACTTTGGCGGTGGCGGCGGCGTCACCATACAGGCCGATGAAGCGCTTGTCGAATGCCGGCACGTAGTGCGACAGCAGTTCCTGCGTGTCGCGCTCGGGGTCGACCGTCACGAACAGCACCTGCACTTCATCGGCCGACGGGCCCATCTCCTTGAGCACGGTCGCCATCTCGGCCATCGTGGTCGGGCACACGTCCGGGCATTGCGTATAGCCGAAGAACATCACGACGATCTTGCCGCGGAAGTCTGCCAGCGTGCGCACCTTGCCGGTGTGGTCGGTCAGGGTGAAACCCTTGGCGTAGTCGACGCCCGTCACATCGGTATTGTGGAAGGCAGGCGTTTTATCGCGCAGCTTGTCGCAGCCGGTGGCGAGCAACGCCACGGCCGAGAACGCCGCTATGGTCAGCAGTCGTTTCATGTCGGAACCCGTCATCAGAATTTGAAGTAATGGTCGACCAGCAGCGCCGCGAACAGCAGCGACAGGTAGACGATCGACCAGGTGAACGTCTTGCGCGCCTGCGCGTCGCTGTAGTTGCGGTGCACGCGCCACGAGTGACGCAGGAAGACCGCGTTGAGCGGCACCGCCGCCGCCAGGTAGATCAGGCCGCTCATGCCGACCGCGAACGGCAGCAAGGTGGTCGCGGCCAGGCCAATCGTGTACAGCCAGACCTGCAGGCCGGTGAACTTCATGCCGTGCGTGATCGGCAGCATCGGCAGGCCCGAGCGCGCGTAGTCTTCGCGGCGGTACATGGCCAGTACCCAGAAATGCGGCGGGGTCCACATGAAGATGATCAACACCAGCAGCCAGGCTTCCATCGGCACGTCATTCGCCACCGCCGCCCAGCCCAGCGCCGGCGGCATCGCGCCCGACAGGCCGCCGATGACGATGTTCTGCGACGTGTTCGGCTTGAGCAGCAGCGTATAGATGAAGGCGTAGCCGACGAACGTGACGAAGGTGAGCCACATGGTCAGCGGATTGACGAGCGTGTACAGCACCAGCATGCCCAGGCCGCCGATGACCGACGAGAAGACCACGGTCTGCGTCGTGCTCAGCTCGCCCGAGGCAGTGGCGCGGCGCGCGGTGCGGGTCATGCGCGCGTCGACGCGCGCCTCGACCAGGCAATTGACGGCGAATGCGGCGGCAGCCAGCAGCCAGATGCCGACCGTGCCGGCGATCAGCGTTTGCCAGCCGGGAAAACCGTCGGTGGCAAGGAACATCCCGATCACGGCGCAGAACACGGCCAGCTTCGTCACGCGCGGCTTGGTCAGGGTCCAGTATTGCGAGAACCGGCTTTGGGGCTTGGGGATGGCTGTCTGGGTTGTCATCAATGGGTGCTTGCGGACGCGGCGGGTTCAGGCGCTGGGAGTGCGCGGGCCGCGTCGAGTTGGAACTTCACCCGGTAGTTTAACATGGTCACCAACAACACCAGCAGCGCCGCCCCGGCGTTATGCATGACGGCAATCGCCAGCGGGAAGCTGAAATACACGGTCGCGATGCCGGTGAACAGCTGCGTCGTCATCACCAGTGCCAGCAGGCGGGCGGTCTTGCCCAGCTCGGGCAGGCGCCAGGCGCGCCAGATCGCCAGGCCCAGCACCAGCACGACGGCCAGGGCGAAGGCGCGGTGCACCCAGTGGATCGCCACCAGCGCCGAGAACGGTAAATAGTGCCCTTCCATCGTCTTGCCCAGCTCGCGCCACAGGTGGAAACCATGCTCGAAGTCCAGTTCGGGCACCAGCGCGCCCTGGCACAGCGGGAAGGTATCGCAGGCCATGGTTGCGTAGTTAGTGCTTACCCACCCACCAAGCGCGATCTGCACGGTGAGCACGACGGCAGCGATCAACGACAACCAGCGCAAGCCGCGCAGGCGCGCCACCAGGCCCGGCCCAGTTGCCACCCTGTGCAGCGGCGCCGGCGGCTTGAGCAGCGCGTCTTCGCGCGAGCCCATCCAGGCCAGCATCGCCAGCAGCATCATGCCCAGCAACAGGTGGATGGTGACGATCACCGGTTGCAGCTTGAGTGTGACGGTCCAGGCGCCGAACGCGCCCTGTACCAGCACGGACGCCAGCAAGGCAATCGGCATGGCCGGCTGGAACACGGCATCGTGCGTGCGGCGCCATTGTTTTATGGACGTAAATAGCAGCGCCAGGATCAGCGCGCCGATGCCCATCGCCAGGTAGCGGTGGATCATCTCGATCCAGGCCTTGGCCACCGTGACCGGGCCGGTGGGCATGGCCGCTTCGGCGGCGGCGATCTGCTCGTGCGCCAGGAACGGATTGGCTTCGCCGTAGCAGCCCGGCCAGTCCGGGCACCCCAGGCCCGAATCGGTCAGGCGCGTGAAGCCGCCGAACACGATCAGGTCGAACGTGAGAAACACCATCACCCATACCAGCTTGCGGTATTTATTGGCGTCGGACGACATCCAGACGATTGCCAGCGGCAGGCTGGCTACGAGCAGGCCCATCAGGCCAAGGTGTATCAGTGAAGACAGATCCATGCGATTCTTTACGAGTGACTTGATTTAGCCGATGGCCGAGGCCTTGAGCAGCTTGGCAATGTCTTTATAAACGCGGCCCGGTTCGGGCTGGTACGGGAAGCGCATCATGAGGTTGCCCAGCGGGTCGATCAGGTAGATGTGGTCGCTCGGGGCGCGGCCCGGCTCGGTCGGCAGCCACTTGGTCACCGTTGCGGCCGGCGCGCGCAACAATTCCATGCCGTCGTATTCGCGCATGGTGACGGTGTCGAGCGGCTCGGCATCCGTGATCAGCCACACGCGTTCCATGCGGTCCATGTTCTTGCCCTGCATCGTGCGCCACTGGCGCATCGCGTACAGCTGGCGCAGGCATTCGTCCCCGCACTGGCCGCCGCCGGTGCGCAGCATGACCCACTTGCCCTTCAAATCGTCCAGCGTGCGCGGCTGGCCATCGAGCGTGGTCGTGGCCATCTGCGGGATCGGCAGCGTGCGCGCATCGAGGATGGTGCCGTAATTGGTGCGGTCGGTCGGCTTGACGATGTAGAAGGTTATGTACGACACGATCAGCGGCGCGGCGCAGATCAGCAGCACCAGCAGCAGCTTCATACGGCCGCGGCGGCGCGCGGTGTCAGGGTCAGCGATTTGTTCTTGAGCCACGTCGAAATCCCGTCATCACATAAAAAAGAAGGGCCAGTGCCGCCAGTGCATACCACTGGAAGGCGTAGCCGCGGTGTTTGTCGATGCCTGCCTCGGGCGCCGGCCAGTCGCGCGCCATGACATCGGCCGGCGTGGCCGGCAGCGTCTGCTGCACCAGGAACGGCAGCAGCGGCAAGCCGCTCGCCTGCGCCAGGGCTTGGGGCGTCACGTTCTGCAACGCCACGCCCGGTGCCAGCGGCGGGCCGTCGCCCAGTTCCATCACCTTGCCGGCGGACAGGATGATGCGTCCTTCGAGCGTCACCGGCCCGGCTGGCGTGGCAAACGCCGGCAGCTTGTCGAACTGGGCATCACGCGGCAACCAGCCGCGCAGCACCAGCACGTGCCTGTCGGAACCCGCTATTTTAAACGGCATTGCAAGATAGAACCCGGACTGGCTTCCGCGCGGGCGATTGGCGAGCAGGACGGGCCAGCTCGCGACGAACTCACCCTGCACGTGCACGCGGCGAAATTCAAGGTCTGGCGTGGTGGCGGTGGTGGGGTTCAGGGCGAACGGCGGCGCGGCTGCGCGGGCCAGCTGGCGCGCCTGCAGCGCAATCTTGTACGCGGCGCGGTCTTGCTGCCAGTTGCCGAGCAAGATGCCGACGAGGGCCACAATCAGCGCTGCAATCAGGGCGATGGGGCGAAATCGGAAGGCGAAGCGCATTACAATGAATTCTCAACCTTTCGCGGGTCCATCATGAAAATCTTCGTTGCCATCGCCTTCGTCCTGATCCTGGCCAGCCTGGCGTCGGCCCTGTTCTTCATGATGCGCGACAAGGGGCGCACCAACCGCACCGTCAATGCGCTGGCGCTGCGGGTGGGCTTGTCGATCGCGCTGTTCCTGTGTTTGCTGGCAGCGCATCAACTGGGGTGGATTGCACCCACCGGCCTGCGCTGACCGTCACAACCAGTACACCACCACGTACAGGCCCAGCCACACCACGTCGACGAAGTGCCAGTACCACGCGGCGCCTTCGAACCCGAAATGGTGATCCGCCGTGAAATGCCCGCGCAGCACGCGGTACAGGATTACCGACAACATGATCGCCCCCATCGTCACGTGAAAACCGTGGAACCCCGTCAGCATGAAGAAGGTCGAACCGTAGATGCCCGACGTGAGCTTGAGGTTCAGGTCCTGGTACGCGTGCATGTACTCGTACACCTGGAAGCCCATGAACACGGCGCCCAGCAAAATCGTCGCGGCCAGCCAGAACGCCGTCTTGGCGCGATGCCCGGCGCGCAGCGCGTGGTGTGAAATCGTCAGCGTCACGCCCGACGTGAGCAGCAGCGCGGTGTTGACGGTCGGGATCGGGAAAGGGCCCATGGTGCGGAAACCCTCGACGATGCCGGCCGGGCCGGTATTGCCCCAATGCGCCGAAAAATCGGGCCACAGGATCTGGTGGTCGAGGTCGCCCAGCCATGGCATCGAAATCACGCGCGCATAGAACAGCGCGCCAAAGAAGGCGCCGAAGAACATCACCTCAGAGAAAATAAACCAGCCCATCGACCAGCGGAACGACAGGTCGATGCGCTTGCCGTACAGCCCCGCTTCGGATTCGCCGATCGCCTCGCCGAACCAGAAGTACAGCACGACCAGCATGGCGACAATGCCGGTGAGGCACACGGGCGCCCCGAACGACATGCCGTTGACCCAGCCGGACGCGCCGGCCATCGTCACCAGCATCGACAGGCCAGCCAGCAAAGGCCAGCGTGAGGGGCCGGGAACGAAGTAATACGGCGCGGCCGATTGGGACGACGCTGGTTGTGACGAACTCATATTTATCTCCTCGATGCTGATGATTATTGCGTCGAACTAGTCCTGTCCTTCCCTGCACTGAGCCGCTGGGGAAAGTACTGCTTACTTCGCACCGTCGTTCCCACGGAGGCGGGAACCCAAGTAGGTTGCACAGCCACAGGGCTAAACGTTGGTGGTACGCGTGCAAGCTTGGGTTCCCGCCTCCGCGGGAACGACGTGCAGGGGGCGCAAGCCTTGATCGACGCCACCTCGATTCATCCTGCTAAGACACCGCGAAACTCACTGCCACCATGATCAGGCCGATGAACACCGCGCCCCCGATCAAGCCGGCGACGATCACGTAGACCGGATTGAGACTGGCCGCATCGTTCTCGTAATCGGCGCGCTTGCGCACCCCGAAGAACGACCACAGTACCGCCTTCATGGTGGCCAAAAAACTTCCTTTGCGCAGGTAGGGTTTATCCGGTTCCATCGCCTGCTTTCGGCCCCGCCGCGGCCTTGAACGCCCCGCCGATTTCAAAGAACGTGTACGACAGCGTGATGTTCTTTACTTCGCGCGGCAATTTGGGGTCGATGAAGAACACCACCGGCATCTGGCGCGCTTCATTCGCGGCAAGCGTCTGCTCCTGGAAACAGAAGCACTCCACCTTCATGAAATGCGGCGTGGCCGATTGCGGCGCATAACTGGGAATCGCCTGCGCTTTCACCGCCCTGCCCTGCGTGTTGACCACCTCGTACATGACGGTGGCCAGTTCGCCCGGATGCACGTCGATGCTGCGCGTGGTCGGCCGGAAGCGCCACGGGCCTTGCGAATTGCCATCGAGCTCGATGGTGATCGTGCGCGACTTGTCCACCTGGGTATTGGTCGGCGCCGCGACAAAACCATCCTTCTGCGTGAGCACATTGATGCCCAGGACTTCGCAAATCTGCCGGTACACGGGCACCAGCGCGTAACCGAAGCCGAACATCATGATCGCCACCACCACCAGCTTGCCAAGGGTGCGGCGGTTCAGGCGCAGCAGTTTGACGCTGGTGGCCATATCAGCGCAATAGCGTGAACTTGACGAACACGCTGATGAAGAAGAATAGCGCCAGGCCGGCCAGCCACAGCGCGGTTCTCAGGTTATTGGGTTTGCGCGGCTGCGTCATGTCGTTCACCTTATTTCACCAGCGGCGGCGTTTCGAAGGTGTGGAACGGCGCCGGGCTCGGCACGGTCCACTCCAGGCCCTCGGCGCCTTCCCACGGTTTCGCGGGCGCCTTGACGCCGCCGCGGATCGTCGGCAGCACCACCGCGAACAGGAAGTACACCTGGCTGAACCCGAACCCGAACGCGCCAATGGAGACGATCATATTGAAGTCGGTGAACTGCACTGCGTAATCGGCATAGCGGCGCGGCATGCCGGCCAGGCCCAAAAAGTGCATCGGGAAGAACGTGACGTTGAAGGTGATGAGCGAGAGCCAGAAGTGGATCTTGCCGCGTGTTTCGGGATACATATGCCCGGTCCACTTCGGCGCCCAGTAATAGAAGCCGGCGAACAGCGCGAACAGCGAGCCGGCCACCAGCACGTAATGGAAGTGGGCAACCACGTAATACGTGTCGTGCACCTGGATGTCGATCGGCGTCACCGCCAGGATCAGGCCGGTGAAGCCGCCGATGGTGAACACAAAGATGAAGCCGACCGCAAACAGCATCGGCGTCTCGAACGTCATCGAGCCCTTCCACATGGTGGCGACCCAGTTGAACACCTTCACGCCGGTGGGCACGGAAATGAGCATCGTCGCGTACATGAAGAACAGCTGCGACGTCACCGGCATGCCGGTGGTGAACATGTGGTGGGCCCAGACGACGAACGACAGGATGGCGATCGACGCCGTGGCGTAGACCATCGACGCGTAACCAAACAACGGCTTGCGCGCAAATGCCGGAATGATCTGCGAGACGATGCCGAATGCCGGCAGAATCATGATGTAGACCTCGGGATGGCCGAAGAACCAGAAGATGTGCTGGTACATCACCGGATCGCCCCCGCCGGCGGCGTTGAAGAACGAGGTGCCGAAGTGGCGGTCGGTCAGCGTCATGGTGATGGCCCCGGCCAGCACCGGCATCACGGCGATGAGCAAATATGCGGTGATCAGCCAGGTCCAGCAGAACATCGGCATCTTCATCAACGTCATGCCGGGCGCGCGCATATTGAGGATGGTGACGATGATGTTGATCGACCCCATGATCGACGAGGCGCCCATGATGTGCATCGCGAAAATCGCCATATCCATGCCCAGGCCCATCTGCGTCGACAGCGGCGCGTACAGCGTCCAGCCGGCTGCGGTGGCGCCGCCAGGCACCAAAAATGACGTTGCAAGCAAAAGCGCGGCCGGCGGCAGCAGCCAGAACGAGAAGTTGTTCATGCGCGCAAAGGCCATGTCCGACGCCCCGACCTGCAGCGGCAGCATCCAGTTGGCGAAGCCCACAAAGGCCGGCATGATCGCGCCGAACACCATGATCAGGCCGTGCATGGTCGTGAGCTGGTTGAAGAATTGCGGCTCGGTGAACTGCAGGCCCGGCTGGAACAGCTCGGCGCGGATCATCAGCGCCAGCACGCCGCCCGAGAGCAGCATGATGAACGAGAACCACAGGTACAGGCTGCCGATGTCCTTGTGGTTGGTGGCGTACACCCAGCGGCGCCAGCCGTGCGGATGTTCATGGTGTTCATCGTGCGCGTGGCCGTGCTCATTGCCCTGCTCATTGCCGTGCCCGGTGTGGTCGATCGTCGTGGTGCTCATGGCGTTACCCCTGACTCTGTGCGTGCGTTATTTGCGTGCGTTATTTGCGTGCGGCCAACACTTCGGCCGGCTGGACGATATTTTCCGCAGCCTTGTTCGACCAGGAATTGCGGGTATAGGTGATCACGGCGGCGATCTCGGTGTCGGACAATTGCGGCCAGGGCGGCATCGCGGTCGGGAACCTGCCGCTCTTCTGGCCGTGCAGCAGGATGTCGATCTGGTGCGCCTTGTTGCCCAGGACATTCGGCGAGCCGTCCAGCGCCGCGAACGCCGCCGGGATGCCCTTGCCATTGACCTGGTGGCAGGCCACGCAGTTGGCGGTGTACACCGCTTCGCCACGGGTTTTCAGTTCGTCGATGGTCCAGACCTTGGTCGGATCGTCGGCCAGCGCGGCCATTTCTTTCTTCTTGCCCGCGACCCAGGCCGTGTAGTCGGCATCGGACACCACGCGCACCACGATCGGCATGAACGCATGGTCCTTGCCGCACAGCTCGACGCAGTTCCCGCGATACACGCCGATCTGTTCGGCCCTGAACCAGCCGTCGCGCACGAAGCCGGGAATCGCATCCTGCTTGATCGCGAACGCCGGCACCGTCCAGGCGTGGATCACGTCGTTGGCGGTGAACACCATGCGGATTTTCTTGTTGACCGGGACCACCATCTCGTTATCGACTTCGAGCAGGTAATTGGCGGTGCGCGCCTCGGTCGGCGCCACGCCGGGCGCGCCGATCTGCGAGCGCGGCGTGGCCAGGTTCGACAGGAACGCAATGCCCTCGCCCTCGCCTTTCAGGTAATCGTAGCCCCACTTCCACTGCATGCCAGTGGCCTTGATGGTCAGGTCGGCATTCGAGGTGTCCTTCATGGCCACGACGGTCTTGGTGGCCGGCAGCGCCATGCCGATGACGATCAGGAACGGCACGATCGTCCAGGCGATTTCAACGGCGGTGGATTCGTGGAAGGTGGCCGGCTTGTGGCCGAGCGATTTGCGGTGCTTGAAGACCGAATAGAACATCACGCCGAACACGGCCACGAAGATGACCAGGCAGACGATCATCATCCAGGTATGCAGGCCGTAGATGTCGGCGCCCACGGCGGTAACCGGGGCCTGCATATTGAGCTGGTGTTCCAGAGGCCGGCCGGTCAGTTGCGGCGCCTGCTGCTGGGCCCACGCCGGCGCGGCGCCGGCAAGTGCGGCGCAGCCGTACAGCACGGCCAGAAGTCGCGTTGCATATGTCATGTATGTCCCCAACCACCCAAAAAATAAGAATTATTTTTAAACGGTCAGCCATTCCACGAACGAACGACGCCGCTCCGTGCTGGCCGCAGAGAACCGATGCCGGGCCGGGCATCTCTGCGACTGCTGCAATTCTTTTTCTGTTTCGCGTTTCTCGATGCCGCTTTTTTAAGCGATTCTATCGGTCAGACGTAAAAAATAGCAATTGATTATATCTAAAGCACTAATTTTTATTCAAGGAATATCGGGGGGCCGGCAATCGCGCCATGCACATTGCCTGGCTTACGGCTTCCTCGGCTGGAAGCGGACGATCGATTCGCCGGCGGTCGTCGTGCGCGGCGCCGGGCGAAACGCGTGGCCGTAGATCACTTCGAACGTGAGACCCAGCTTGCCATCGGGCAGGCGCTGCGCCTCGAGCGCATCGAGCATTCGCCCCCAGGCCGCACGCCCGATCAGCCCACGGCGGCGCGATTCAAGTGGGTTGCCGCCCAGCGCCCGCACGTCGCGCAGCAGTGCCTGGGGCGTGTCGTAGGTGACCGTGATGCGCTCCATGTCCATCACCGGCGTCGAAAAACCCGCTTCAACCAGTTGGTCGCCAAAATCGTGCATGTCGACGAACGGCAGCGTGTGCGGGTACGTGTCCAGCGCCGCGAATGCCGTGCGCAATTCGGTGAACGTGTCGGGGCCGAAGCTGGAAAACATCAGCAGACCTTCAACGCGCAGCACGCGGCGCCATTCCGCGAACACACGGTCGGGCAGCGGATGCCAGTGCAGCGCCAGGTTCGACCACAGCAAGTCGACCGAGTTCGGCCCCAGAGGCAGGTTGCCATAGTCACCGCACAGGATGTCGACGCCCGCCTTGGCCGGCATCAGCCGGCTCAGTAATTGATTGAGCGAGCCCGAGGCGCCCGGCTTTTTCGCCGCGCGCGCCATGGCCCCGGCGCCGTCCAGGCCGAGGATCTGGGCCGATGGATACGTCTTTTGCAGCAGCGCCAGGTCGCCGCCGGGGCCGCAGCCGGCATCGAGCACCTGCTTCGGGATGATCTTCACCAGGCTCAGGCGTTCATGCATGCGCGCGGCGATTTCGCGGCGCAGGAAATCCGACGAGACAATGCGTTCGGGCCGCGCAAACAGGTTGCGCACACGCGACAAGTCGATAGGAGCGCTCAGCTTGGACGGGGATTGAGGAGATGCCATGGGATCGAGTGCGTGATGAGATAATGTGGTCAGTTTAACCGTTTGTGGGACGCCGAGCCGATGCTGGACCTTCGCCCGCTGCCGACGCGCATCTTGCAGTCCCTGCTGGGTGCGCTGCTGCCGTCCTGCTGCGCGCTGTGCGGCGGCCATGCACAGGCGGCGGTGTGCGCCGATTGCGAACGGGCGTATGTGTTGCAAACGCCGCGCTGCCCCTGCTGCGCCAACCCCACCGGCGCGCTCGACAGCATGCGCCATTGCGGCGCCTGCCTTGCGCATGCACCGGGTTTTGATGCCACCTGGGTCGCCTGCGATTACGCGGCGCCGCTCGACGGCCTGGTGCTGCAGCTGAAATTCGGCGCGCAACTGGCGCTGGCGCCGTGGATGGCGCGCGTGCTGCAAACGGTCATCGCGCAAGACGCGTCGGCCTTGCCCGACGTGCTGTGCCCGGTGCCGCTGGGGCCGACGCGCCTGATCGAGCGCGGCTACAACCAGGCGCTGGAAGTCGCGCGCCCGCTGGCCCGTGCGCTCGGTCTGCCGGTGGCGCCGCAACTACTGGAGCGGCTGCGCGACACGGCGCCGCAATCGGGCGCCGCGCCGGGCGAACGGCGCAAGAATGTGCGCGGCGCGTTTGGCGTGGATAGTACGTTCGACGTACGTGGCCGACATATCGGCGTGGTCGACGATGTCATGTCGAGCGGCCACACCTTGGAAGAAATTGCCGCAGTATTGAAACAGGCGGGCGCCGCGCGCGTGACGAACATCGTCTTCGCGCGCACCCCGCCACATGCATGAGCATCATCAAGGAGAAGCACGTTGTTCCACGTCGTCCTGGTCGAACCAGAAATCCCGCCGAATACCGGCAATGTGATCCGTTTATGCGCCAACGCCGGCGTGCAACTGCACCTGATCGAGCCGCTTGGCTTTCCGCTGGACGACGCCAAGATGCGCCGCGCCGGGCTCGATTACCACGACTACGCCACGATGAAGGTGCACAAGAACTGGGATGCCTTTCTGGCAAACACCCAGCCCGACCCGGCGCGCATGTTCGCGCTGACCACGCACGGCTCGGCGCCTTTTGCGAACGCCAGTTTCCAGCCGGGCGACGTGTTCGTGTTCGGGCCGGAATCGCGCGGGCTCGCTCCCGCCCTGCGCGAGACCTTCCCGCCAGCGCAGCGCATCCGCCTGCCGATGCGGCCCGATAACCGCAGCCTGAACCTGTCGAATACGGTGGCCGTCGTTGTCTACGAAGCCTGGCGCCAGAACGGTTACGCCGGCGGCGCCTGATAGCAAGAACAGCGAGTGTCAGGTCTGACATTCAGACACGGCCTCGACTGCTGAACACCGAGTGTCAGGTCTGACATTCAGACACGGCCTCGACTGCTCGAATGGATATACGCGGCAGACCGGCCCAGAAACCGCAGCCATGCCGATAACAAAAAACAGGCTGACCGTAGAGCTTGTGTCCGAATGTCAGACCTGACACCGGCTGTTATTCGGCGTTGTTGCGGCAAAAAAACTATCGACAAATGCATGCGCTTGAAACCGCTCGCCAATCAACCGGTGCGTCGCCGCATCGGGATGCAATCCATCCGGCAACGGCAGCCGCGCATTGTCGTCCGCGCCATACAACGCGCGGCCGTCCAGGTAATAAATATTCGGATCCGCCCCCGCCCGCTGCGCGACGATCTTCTGCAATTGCTCACGAATGACGCCCAGCGTGAGCTTGCCCTGGCGGCGCTCGGCATCATTGCCCATCGCCCGAAACAGCAGCCTGCCCTGCTCCATCGCCTTGCCATCGAACATGGTCGGCCCCGCCGTCGTTTCATGGATCGGGCACCACGTCGGCGAGATCACCAGCAATGGGGTCGTTCGATGCCGCCCTTCGCGGATCGTGTCGAGAAAACCGTGCACCGCCGGACCAAACGCCCGCACGCGCATCAGATCCGTGTTCACCAGGTTGATGCCCAGCTTCAGGCTGATCAGGTCGGCCGGCAGATCGCGGATCGTGCGCGCCGTGAACGGGTCGAGCAACGCATTGCCGCCAAAGCCCAGATTGAGCAGATCGACGCCGGCCAGGCTGGCTGCCACCGCAGGCCAGATGCCGGTCGGATGGACCGCGTTCGAGCCCTGGCTGATCGAGCTGCCGTGATGCAGCCAGCGGCGCTGTCCGGTCGCCGCGATCGGCGCCAGCGGTGCATCCGCGCGCATGCTCACCAGCTCGGTTGTCTCGTCGTGCGGCAGCCAGATTTCAACGGTCTTGTCTCCTGCCGGCAGTTCGGAAAACCGCAGCAGTTGCGGTTCGCCCGGCCGCACGCTGGTGGCGCCGCTGAGCATGTCGATATCGAGGAGTTTGCCGCCCGGCGCGCTGGCCTGCCGGATCAGGCGCCCGTCGACGAGCAGGTCGTAGATGCCATCCGGCCGCGGCGCCATCTTGCCGTAGCGGCGCTTGGTCGGCAGTACCAGCAACTCGACGCTGGTTGCCGCCGTCCGGAACGCCACGCGCACGCCGGATGGCTGGGCCGCGGCCAGTGCCAGTTGCACATCCGGGCACTGCGCAAGCGCCCTGGCGGGCAAACGCTGCGGCAACAGGCCGGCATCGGTATGTTCGATCTCGACCGCGCCATGGATCAGGTCTGCCGGAATCGGTGACAGCGTGTGCATGGACAGCCCGGCCATCATGAACGCGCCGCTTCGCCGGTCAACACCGTCAATCCCTCCACCAGGCGATCGAGCTCATGGGGTTCGGTCGTCAGCGCCACCGTCGCCCGCACCACGCTGACATCGCCCACGGCCCGCGCCACCGTGAACACGCCAAAGCGCTCCATCAGCGCCGCCTGCACGTCGCGCGCGCTCATGCCGTCGATCGTGAACGCCGCCAGCGCCGTGTCGCCCACCAGCGGACTCATCAAGCGCAAGCCAGGCAACGCCGCCACGCGCCGCACCCAGTCATTGCGCAACCATGCCAGCCGCGCGCCCTTGGCCGCCGTGCCGCCCAGTTGCGCGTGCACGTCGAGTGCCACCGGCGCGGCCATGATGGCGCTCATCGGCGGCATGCCCGCATGCAGCCGCCCGCGAATATCGTTGGCCGGATAATCGCGGTCGCCAAAGTGCGGCTCGATCCGGTCCAGGCGCGACGCCCGGATATAGGCAAAGCCCAGCCCGGGCGGCGCGCCGATCCACTTGTGCAGATTAAAGCCCGCGAAGTCGATGCCCATCGCCTGCACATCGACGTCCAGCTGGCCCAGCGCATGCGCACTGTCGACCAGCACGTCAACGCCGCGCGCCCGCGCCAGCGCGACGATTTCGCGCACAGGCACCGACTGGCCATTGGCCGGGAACACCTGCGACAGCAGGATCAGCTTCAGACCCGGCGTATCGCGGATCGCCGTCGCATACTGTTCCAGCAGCGCGTCGCCGGATATGGGCAGGCTCAGTTGCAGTTCGGTCGGCACCACGCCGCGCCGCGCCTCCAGCCACGCCATCGCATAGCGCATCGCCGGATAATCCAGGTTGCTCCACAAGACGCCGTCACCCGGCGCCAGCCGGTGGTACTGGCCGATCAAGACCTGCATCGATTCGCTCGCGCTGCGCGTGAGCAATATCTCGTGCGGCTCGGCGTTGATCAGCTGTGCCAGCCGGGCGCACAACACCGCGCCATGCTGCACCGCGAGCTCGCCCCGCAGAAACGGGCTCAGGTGCGTATTGAGGTAATCGATCGCCTCGACCAGCGCCGCCTGCACCGGCTGCGCCATCGCGCCAAAGTAGCCGTGCTCCAGATTGACGATGCCGTCCGGCGCCTTTGGATACAGGCCGGCCAGTGCCGGCATCGCAGGAAGCGTCGCCATGCCGGTCAGCCCCTGATCCGCGCCACCAGCTTGGTGGTCGAGCGGTCATGCTCGAAATCGATCGCCACCGCGCGGCCGCCATACGCCAGCACGGCCTGCCCTTCGGGAATCTGGTCCATCACGTAGTCGCCGCCCTTGGCATAGATGTCGGGCCGGCCTTCCTGGACCACTTCGAGCGCCGTCTGTTCGTCGAATTCCACCACCAGGCTGACCGATTCCAGCGCGCCCAGCACCGCCATGCGATCGGCCAGCGTGTTGTGCGGCCGATCGTCGCCCTTGCCCAGCCGCTTGACCGAGGCGTCGGTGTTCACCGCCACCACGAGCGAGGCGCCCAGTTCGCGCGCCTGCGCCAGGTACGTCACGTGGCCGCGGTGCAGGATGTCGAACACGCCGTTGGTGAGCACCACCGGTTTCGGCAGGGCGGCAATCCGCGCAGCCAGGTCGGCGCGCGAGCAAAGTTTGTTTTCAAAAGTTGGCATGGATAATCAGGTTCAATGTTTGGGCGTTTCGTCGTCAGGCTCTTCCTCGATCGCCATCGACAACTCCGATGGCCGCGCCGCGCCGGAAGGCTGCCCGGGCTCCTTGCGCTCGCCCGACAATTTCACCTGCAGGCGCAGGCCATTGGCCGAATCGGCATTGCGGATCGCTTCGTCGTAGCTGATGAAGCCCTTGTTGTACAGCTCGAACAAGGCCTGGTCGAACGTGCACATGCCCAGCTCGCGCGACTTGTGCATGATCTCCTTGATGCTCTGGAAGTTCCCTTTCAGGATCATCTCGGCGATCGTCGGCGTGTTGAGCAGGATTTCGATGGCCGCCTTGCGCCCCTTGCCGTCCTCGGTACGCACCAGGCGCTGCGAGACGATGGCGCGCAAATTCGACGACAGATCCATCAACAGCTGGTTGCGCCGTTCTTCAGGGAAGAAGTTGATGATCCGGTCCATCGTCTGGTTGGCATTGTTCGCGTGCAGCGTGCCCAGGCACAGGTGGCCCGTTTCGGCAAAGGCAATGGCGTGCTCCATCGTTTCGGTGTCGCGGATCTCGCCGATCAGGATCACGTCGGGCGCCTGGCGCAGCGTGTTCTTCAGCGCGTTGTGCCACGACAGCGTGTCGACGCCGACTTCGCGGTGCGTGATCAGGCACTGCTTGTTCTTGTGGACATACTCCACCGGGTCTTCCACCGTGATGATGTGACCGGCCGAATTGTTGTTGCGATAGTCGATCATCGCCGCCAGCGTGGTCGACTTGCCCGAGCCCGTGCCACCCACCACCAGCACCAGGCCGCGTTTGGTCATCACGACGTCCTTGAGCACCTCGGGCAGGTCGAGCTTTTCGAAATTGGGGATCTCGGACGAGATGGTGCGCACCACCATGCCGACGCTTTGCTGCTGCACGTAGACATTCACGCGGAAGCGGCACACGTTCGGCAGCGAGATCGCAAAGTTACACTCCATCTCTTTTTCGAACTCGGCGCGCTGCCGGTCGTTCATCAGCGACATCGCGAGCGCGCGCGTGACTTCGCCGCTCAGGCGCTGCTGGCTGAGGGCTTTCATGGCGCCCTGGTATTTCATGCTCGGCGGAAAATCAGCCGAGATGAACAGGTCAGAACCGCCCTGATGATGCATCACCGTGAGCAATTTGTGGATATAGACCTGGGCTTCCGCCGGGCCAAACGTGGTGGACATGCGGGCCTTTCACAAAAGATGCATAGGCGAAGCCTATCGCGGGATTATATCGACTATCATTCTCGTTAAACTATTATTTCATGGCCCGCACCCGGCTGCCCGCTCTCCGCGAGGGGCCGGCAACGCGCCAATTCGAGACGCCTACCATGACCCTGACCGAGCTGAAATACATTGTCGCCGTCGCCCGCGCCAAACACTTCGGCCATGCGGCCGAAGCTTGTTTCGTCGCGCAACCCACCCTGTCGGTCGCCATCAAGAAGCTCGAAGACGAGCTGGGCGTGATGCTGTTCGAGCGCGGTGGCTCCGAGGTGTCCGTCACGCCGCTGGGCGCGCAGATCGTGGCCCAGGCCGAGCGCGTGCTGGAGCAGACAGCCGCGATCAAGGAACTGGCCAAGCAGAACAAGGACCCGCTGGCCGGCGCGCTGCGACTTGGCGTGATCTACACGATCGGCCCGTACCTGCTGCCCCCATTGGTTAAAAACCTGATCGACAACGTGCCGCAGATGCCGCTGGTGCTGCAAGAGAATTACACGCACAAGCTGCTGGAACTGCTGCGCCAGGGCGAACTCGACGCCGCCATCATGGCGCTGCCGCTGCCCGACCACGGCATGGCGGTGCAGCCGCTATATGACGAGCCGTTCATCGTGGCCATGCCGAAGAACCACCCATGGGCCAAACGCGCGGCCATCTCGGCCGAAGACCTGAAAAGCGAAACGATGCTGCTGCTGGGCGCCGGCCACTGCTTCCGCGACCAGGTACTTGAAGTGTGTCCGGAGATGGCACGCTTCTCGGCGCCGGGCAATGGCAATGGCATGCAGCGCACCTTCGAAGGCTCGTCGCTGGAAACGATCCGCCACATGGTCGCCAGCGGCATCGGCCTGACGGTACTGCCGCGCGCGTCGGTGACCGACCTGAGCGAATCGAACGGCTTGCTGGCGTATGTGCCGTTCACCAGGCCGACGCCCTCGCGCCGCGTGGTGATCGCCTGGCGCAAGAGCTTCACCCGCCGCGCCGCGATCGATGCGGTGATGCGCGCGGTGAGCGAATGTCAGCTGCCTGGCGTGGAAATGATCACGTTCGAGGCTGCGGCGTAGGCAATGATGCCGGCGCCGGCGGGCCGACCGGCTCGGCCTTCTCCAGGTCGACGCCCGGCTTGGCCTGCATCAGCGCGTCCATCTGCTCGGGCGAGAACATGATCGTCTGGGCCGGGAACGCCATCGTGATGCCGGCCGCTTCCAGCCTTTCGTAGATCGTCAGCAGCAGCGTTTCGCGAATCAGCACGCTGGTATCGAATTCGTGCACGTCGATGTACGAGAACACCTCGATCACAAAGGCGCGGTCGGTGAACTTGGCCAGGTTGGCGCGCGCGCCCTCGGCCAGGTTCTTCTGCTCGGCCAGCACCTGCTGGACGATGCCGATCGCTTCGCGCAGCTTGGCCGAACTCGTGCCGAAGTCCACCAGGATCGCCGGATTGAACAGGAAGCGGTCGCGCGTGGCGAAGTTCTCGATCTGGCGCGCCGACAGGTCGCCATTGGGAATCGTCACCACCGTGCGGTCGTTGGTGCGGATGCGGGTCGAGCGGATGCCCACGTCTTCTACCGTGCCCACCACGTCGCCCACCTTGATGAAGTCGCCCACCTGCATCGGGCGATCGGCGATCACGGTGACGCTGCCGACCAGGTTTTCCACCGTCTTCTGGGCGCCCAGCGCCAGTGCGATACCGCCGATACCGAGGGCCGCGATACCAGTGGTGACGTCGATGCCGAAGGTGCTCAGGATCGCGATCGCCGAGAACGCCAGCAAGATGAACTTGGCGGCGCGGCGCGCCAGCGTGATGACCGAAATGACCTGGCGCCGCTGACTGCGCTGCATGCGCGCGATCGCCAGTTCGGAGATCGCATCGACCAGCCGCAAACCGAACCAGACCAGCGCGATGACGGACACGATGCCGGTATAGCGCAGCAAGGTCTGGCGCGCCACGATCGACACCGGCAGCTGCTCGGCCCAGTTGTAAAACACGAACACGGCGATCAACAGGCTCACCGGGGGCAAGGCCGCCTCGAAGAAACGGTACAGGCCATTGGCTTCCGGATCCGGCACCAGCTTGCGCATGCAGACCACGATCAGCGCCGACAGCATCCACAGGCCGCCGAACACCAGCACGCCCAGGCCCAGCAGCAGCGCCCAGTCCTTCAGCGGTGCGCCGGCCACAACCACTTCATCGGCGACCGGCTCGGTGGCCACCGGCGCGCGCTTGGTGATTGCCGCAATCTGCGCCAGCGTCTCGCGCGAGACGCGCCACACCTGATGCTCGCCGTCCTGCCCTTTGGTGAGCAGCACCGGGATCTTCTTGTCCTGGATGACGATCTCGCCCACGCGCTCCTGTTCCACGGGCAGATCATCGTTGAACTTGCCGTTGGCATCGTTGGACAACGCAATGAATGTGTCGAGCGTGCCGCCATCGTCGAGCACGGCGTGGAACGCGCGCGCCTGGGCCACGGCGCTGGTGCGCTGGCGCGAGGTCGTTGCTGGCGGCAAGTCAAAGTACAGCGCCGTGCGATCGTAGTCGGACTCGCCGAGGGCGCCAAGCAGGCCGGACACCATCGAGCGCGGGGTCTCGCGCTTGAGCGGATCGGGGACCGCCACCTCAGCGGCAGCAGCGGGCGCCTCGGCATCCTGGCCGGCGGCAAACGCCGGTGGTTGGGTCAGTCCCAGCAGCAAGGCCAGGGACAGCGAGACCAGTAATCTCAGCGAAAAAATTCTATTCAAAACGACTCCTTACACTTGTTTGATCGCACGGCGAACGGCGCCAGTCAGACGGCAGTGACGGTGCGGTCACCACGAAGATACGGCGAGATGGCAAGCGACGGTGCGTCGCGACTTAAACGAGCGCACTCGCGTAATGGCGGCCTGCGAATACGCAGCGACCGGCATGCCGTGCCGGGGCGTAGCGCTGGCCCGGACGTGCGTTGCGGTCGGTCTCGATGGCCGGATAGTCCTGCCCGGCAAGCAAAGTCTAGCATCCGGCCGGTATGACGCCCGCACGGTTGCTGGCAGCGCCAGGGGGCGATATCGAATCGTCGGATTTTCTGAAAGGTGCTACTTTCACCAATAATTTACTATCGGTAACGAACATGCTGACAACAACCGGCAGGCGCGCGAGCCTTCTGACCTCCCCCACGCTGTGGCTCATCGTGATCAATATCGGCGCCTGGGTGTATCTCGGTCTGCAGGGCGTCGACTGGATGTCACCCAGCCCGGCCGACCTGACCGCCTGGGGCGGCAATCTTGGCCCCTATACCCTCACCGGCGACTGGCAGCGACTGGTTACGTCGATGTTCCTGCATGGCGGCGCGCTGCACCTGGGCCTGAACATGTTCATGCTGTCGCAGATCGGGCCGTTGTCCGAGGCGGTCTGGGGCCGCACCCGCTTCACGCTGCTTTATCTGCTGTCGGGCCTGTTTGGCGGGCTGGCCAGCGCCTGGTGGTATTCGAACGTGGCCGTGCGCAGCCTGGACGGCAATATGCTGCGCATGGCGCTCGGCTTTGCGCCGCACTTTGCGACCACGGTCAGCATCGGCGCGTCCGGCGCGCTGCTCGGCGCATCGGGCGCCCTGCTGGTGCATGCGCTACGCGCCGGCGACGCGTCGAAGATCGAATTGAAGGTGATCTTCCAGGTGGTCGCGCTCAATATCGGCATGGGATTCCTCATGACCGGCACCGATAACGCCGCCCACATCGGCGGCGCCCTTGCCGGGATCGCCATCGGCGCCTTGCTGATGCTGCCGGGAGAACGATGGCGGATCGACCGCAAGGTGCAGTCGGCCATCATTTTCACCGTCAGCCTGCTGCTTCTGGTTGCTCTGGTGAAGCAGCCCCCATCCGCAGCCGTCATGGCAATTGCCAAGACGCTGCGCGCCGCCGCCGATCAGCCCTGACGACGGCGCGCCACCATCAAACCGCCGAGCAGCAGCGGCAGCATCAAGGCAACCGTCGACGGTTCCGGCACTTCGGCGACGATGGAGAACGTGTCGCCGGCGCGCATGCCGGTCGTGTCGAGCAGCCAGTCGCTGCGGCCATCGACGAGCGTCGGATTACCGAACTGGAACTCGGCCGGCTCGCCATTGGCGAACGTGATCGCCGCGTTGTAGAACGAGTTGTTTACGCTGACCGCTTGCGAGAATGCCGACACACTGCCCGGCGCGGCGAAACGGATGCCCTGCAAGCCAATATTAAACTGCGGGAACGAAACGCCGCTCAGGTTGAACACCATCGCGCTCAGGCTCAACGGCCCGCCGAGATCGGCTTCCTGCAACACGAAGCTGAGCGTCGTGCCGGTGAAGTTGGCCAGCGCCAGGTCGAACGAGACGACGCCGGCATCGCTGTAATCGGTGGCGGTATTGCCAGCCGCGGCGTCCATGCTGACCAGCAGCGCCGCGTGGGCCGAGGTCGAGAACGCCAGCGCGGCGAAGGTGGCGGCAACGAATTTGGTAATGGTCATGATGAAGATCCTTGAATGAATACGGTGAGAATTACAGCGGACCCTTGGCCCACGGCCCCGAGATCGCGAACGTGATGCCTGGCGTTTGCACATTGACGAACAGGTAGCGGCCGGTCGGATCAAAGCAGGCGCCGGCGAATTCATTGCCGCGGCCGTCGCCCGCGAGCGCTGTCGACTTGCCGGCGCCAGTCAATTGCGCGCTGGTCAGGTTGATGTTGTTCTTGGCGAAGATGTACGAATCGCCCGCCCCCGTCAGGCCCATCAGGCGCTGGCCGAAACCGAAGTGGTCGGTGATGGCGCTGGACGAGTCTTCGCAGATCAGGATCGCGTTGCGCGGGCTGACCGTCAGGTTGTCGCCCATATTGCCGATCAACTGGCTCGGGCTCGAGTAGATGCACTTGAGCGTCTGGCTGGTTAGGTCGAGTTCCCAGATCGCGCCGCGATTGACCGGGCCGCCCGAGGTGTCCATCACGTACATCTTGCCTTGCGCGTACCAGATGCCTTCGCCGCGGTTCATGCGCAGCGCGCCCTTGGCCCAGCCCTGGTTGAACGGGCCGGCGGCATTGCTGATGCTCTGGCCGTTCAGGCCCACGCTGTTGCCGCGGTTGGCGTCCGGGTTGGGGATCGACACCCATTCCAGTTCATAGGTATTGTCGACGCTGGCGACGGCCAGGTTGACGTTGTCGACGCCCTTGACCTTGGCCATCTCCAGCACGCCGCCACGGGCCAGCGAGCCGACCGCGCCGGTCTTGATGTCCGGCACGTAGCGATAGAAGCCCGACTTGCCCGACGAATCCTCGGTCAGGTAGACATTGCAGTTGGTCGGATCGACGGCGGCGGCCTCGTGCGCGAAGCGACCCATGTTGACGATCGGCTGGGCGCTTGTCTGGCGCGGATCGGCCGTCACTTCGAACACATAACCGTGCTTCTTGCCGCCCGCGGTGATCGCGTCCGAGCCGATTTCTTCGCAGGTAAGCCAGGTGCCCCACGGCGTGATGCCGCCCGCGCAGTTTTGCTGGGTGCCGCCCAGGCTTGGCGTCATGCTGACCCAGTCGCCGTCACGGAACACCAGGTTGGTCGTGCCGCCGCAGGAGCGGTTGGTGGTACCGGCGTTGATTGTGCCGCCGTCATAGAAGCTGTAGGCGTTGATGAAATTGCCAGCGGCTGCACTGGTGATTTCATGATTGCGCACCAACACTTGCTCGGTGCTGCGGCCGACCTTGCGCGTGACAATCACGCCCATGCCATCGTGGCCACCCGGGCATGGCCGGCCGTCGCTCATCGTGTCGCCGCGCCAGCCATAGCTTTTATAGGTAAAGCCCGGCGGCAGTTGCAGCAGCGGCAGGCCGGTGCTCAGGTCGGCCACCGGCGCGATCGGGCCATACGGGCTGTCGACCAGTGCGGTGACGCCATTGGCGGCCATGGCTTCGCGTGCGTGCAGCGCGGCGAAGGCGCCGACGAACGGCAGCGCGCTGGCGCCGGCGATGCCCTTGAGCAGATTGCGGCGCGACGGCGACGTGTTGTGGTTGTTCATTTGTAGTTCTCCATTTTTTTAGGTCCTTGCCACCCCCGGTTCGGACCGATGCATTAAAACAAACGAACATGTCAAAGTAATGACAATAAAACGACAACTTTCAGCCGGTGCGAACGACGATGCGGTGCGCCGCGTGCCGTCGGCAAACCGGCTAGAATCGCTGTCTTTAGCTCAACAGTTCTGGCACCACGGGACGCGAACACGATGAACAAACTGGCGCTCTATTTCCGCCTGATCCGGGCCGACAAGCCGATCGGGATTTTGCTGTTGCTGTGGCCGACCCTGTGGGCGCTGTGGATGGCGGCCGGCGGCGTGCCGCCGCTTGATGTGCTGGCGATCTTCGTGATCGGCACGGCGCTGATGCGCTCCGCCGGCTGCGCCATCAACGACTACGCCGACCGCGATTTCGACCGCCACGTCAAGCGCACGGTCGACCGGCCGCTCACGAGCGGCAAGATCCGGGGCTGGGAAGCGGTGATGGTGGCGGCGGTGCTGGCGATCGTGTCATTCCTGCTGATCCTGCCGCTCAATGCGCTGACCAGGCAGTTGTCGGTGGTGGCGGTGATCGTCGCCGGCACCTACCCGTACTTCAAGCGCTTCTTCGCGATCCCGCAAGCCTACCTGGGCATCGCCTTCGGCTTCGGCATCCCGATGGCGTTTGCCGCCGTACAAGGCGCGGTGCCGGGCGTGGCCTGGTGGCTGCTGGTGGCGAATGTGTTCTGGGCGGTGGCCTACGACACCGCGTACGCGATGGTTGACCGCGACGACGACATCAAGCTGGGCATGCGCACGTCGGCGATCACGTTCGGGCGCTTCGACGTGGCCGCCATCATGCTGTGCTACGGCGTGTCGCTGGCGATCTTCTTGCTGTGCGGCTGGTCGCTGGGCCTGCGCGGGTGGTTCGTGGCCGGCGTGGCGGTGGCGGGCGCCATCGCGCTGTATCACTACACCCTGATCCGCGATCGCGACCGCATGAACTGCTTCAAAGCCTTCCGCCATAACAACTGGCTGGGAGCCGCACTGTTCATTGGTGTCGCACTAGATTATGCATTAGGTTAATATTGTCCGAAATGCATTCATTGCTGCTCAGGCAGTTTGACCGACCATCACACCAAGAGGCCCGATATGATCGAAAAAATCCCGACCCAGACCAATACTCGCGACCAGCTCGTCAGCGACCTGAAGACCGTCATCACCGACGCGGAATCGTGGCTGCGCAACGGCAGCCAGCTGACCGGCGAAGAACTGAAATCGGCCAAGGCCAAGTTCGAGCAGACCCTGGCCTCGGCCAAGGTCGGCCTGATCCACGCTGAAGAAACCGTGGTCGAGCGCACCAAGGTCGCCGCCAAGGCCACCGACGAATACGTCAAGGACAACCCATGGAAATCGGTTGGTCTGGGCGCTGCCATCGGTGTCGTCATCGGCATGCTGATCGTCCGTAAATAAGATGACGATCACCGCGACCGTCGCGAGAATCGGGTCCAACCTGCTCGCCATGCTGCGCACGCGGCTGGAGCTGGCAGCGCTCGAACTGCAGGAAGAAACGCACCGCCTGTTCGGCTACGTGGCCTGGGGCATTGCTGCCGCATTCTTCGGCGTGGTCGCGGTGCTGCTGGCAATCCTGTTCGTGCTGGTGCTGTTCTGGGACACGCACCGCCTGCTCGCCGTTGGCGGCATGACGCTGCTGTTTGCACTGGGTAGCGTGCTGGCGTTCTTCAAGGTCCGTGGCGACCTGACGAGCCGTGGCCCGATCATGGCCGCGACGCTGGCCGAACTGCGCAAGGATGCGCAAGCTGTCAAAGGAGAGCCGCTCGATGACTACCAACGTTGAACCACTGGCCGTGCGCCGCCGCTTGCTGGCCGCGCAGTGCGCCGAACAGCGCGCGCAAATGTCGGCCGACGTGACGCTGCTGCGCACGCCATCGGCAATGGGCGGCACCACGGGCTACGTGGTGCAGCACAAGAAAGCCATCCTGACTGCCGCCGGCGTGGGGCTGGGCATCCTGGTGACCAAGCCGACGTGGGTGGTCGGCGCAATCACGGCCGGGCTGTCGGTCTACAAGCTGGCGCAGAAAGTGTTGCCGGTGCTGGGGTGGCGCAAGTTCGAGGTGCATTGAACGCTGTTCGGTGTGCTGACTGACTTGGGTTCCCGCCTGCGCGGGAACGACGTATCCAGGTAGCAGGCCGCATTGTCCAACGTAGCCCGCTAATCCAGCACGTCGTTCCCGCGCAGGCGGGAACCTAAGTTTTTTTACCCCCACAGCACACTCAATCCTCCCCCAACTCCTCCCCCAATTCCTTCCCCCTCGCCGCAGCCGCCTGCATCGCCGCGACAATCGCACCCTTCACTCCCGCCGCTTCCATGCTCTCGATCGCCGCATGCGTCGTGCCGCCCTTGGACGTCACGCGCTGGCGCAGCACGTCCACTGCGTCATCCGACTGCGCCGCCAGTTGCGCCGCGCCCGTGAACGTGGCCAGCGCCAGCTCGCGGCCCTGCTCTGCATTCAAGCCCATCGCGCGCGCCGCTTCCTGCATGGCTTCCAAAAAATAGAAGACATACGCCGGGCCGCTGCCCGACACCGCCGTGACCGGATCGATCTGCGATTCGTCGTCCAGCCACACGGTCTTGCCCACTGCGCGCATGACGGCGTCGGCCTGCTCGCGCTGCGCTGCGCTCACACCCGGCTGCGCGGCCATGCCTGTGACACCCATGCCGATCAGCGCCGGCGTGTTCGGCATCGTGCGCACAATGGCGTCGTAGCCGCCCAGCCAGCGCGCCAGGTCACTGCTGCGAATGCCGGCGGCGATCGACAGCACCAGCTGGCGCGTCAGGTGCGGCGCGAGCGCCGCGGCCACGTCGCGCATCTGCTGCGGTTTGACGGCCAGCACGATGACTTCGCTGTACTGTATCTGCTCGTCGACGGCAGTGCTGGTACCCACGCCATAGTCGCGCGCCAGGCGTTCAAGGGCTTCCGGATTGCGGTCCACCACGTGGATGTTCGCGCCCGAACCTGCCACTTTTACCAGCCCCGAAATCAAGGCCGCCGCCATATTGCCGCCGCCGATAAAGACAATCTTCATGTGTGATCCTGGTTGTTGTAGTTGCGTGCGCCGAAGATGGCGCTGCCGATGCGCACGATGGTCGCGCCTTCGGCAATCGCCGCGCCCATGTCGCCCGACATGCCCATCGAGAGCGTGTCGAGTTCCAACCCGCCGGCGCGCAGCGCGTCGAACAGCGCACGCACGCGGGCAAAGGCCGCGCGCTGCTCCGCTTCATCGGTGGTGGGTTCGGGGATCGCCATCAGGCCGCGCAGGCGCAGATTGGGCAGCAGCGCCACGTCGCGCGCCAGGGCCGGCAAGTCGTCGGGCGACGCGCCACTCTTGCTCGCCTCGCCGCTGATGTTTACCTGCAGGCAGATATTGAGCGGCCCCAGTTCGGGCGGGCGCTGTTCGGACAGGCGCTGCGCAATCTTGAGCCGCTCGACCGTGTGCACCCAAGCGAAGCTGGCGGCGATGGGGCGCGTCTTGTTGCTCTGGATCGGGCCGATGAAATGCCACTCGACCGGCGCTGACGGTTGCGCCTGCGCGACGCTTGCGATCTTGTCGAGCGCTTCCTGCAGATAGTTTTCGCCGAACGCCAGTTGGCCGGCTGCCATCGCATCGAGCACCGCCTGCGCAGGGAAGGTCTTGGAAACCGCCAGCAATCGGACCTCGCTGCGGGCCCGTTCCGATGCCTTTACGGCACTGGTGATTGTCGCTTCGACAGCTTGCATGTTCCCGGCGATTATGGACATAATGATTTTCTATAGGAAATATTTTCGAGGCGAGCAGCGAGCATGACAAATGCGCTACTTGCGGCACAAGGATTATAAATGGACATATCGGAATTACTCGCCTTCTCGGTCAAGAACAAGGCCTCGGACCTGCACCTGTCGGCCGGACTGCCGCCGATGATCCGCGTGCATGGCGACGTGCGCCGGATTAATCTGCCGCCGCTCGAGCACAAGGATGTGCACGGCATGATCTATGACATCATGAACGACGGCCAGCGCAAGCAGTACGAAGAAGTGCTCGAGTGCGACTTCTCGTTTGCGATTCCGGGCCTGGCGCGCTTTCGTGTCAATGCGTTCAACCAGGAGCGCGGCGCGGCCGCCGTGCTGCGGACGATTCCCTCAAAAATCCTGTCGCTCGAAGACCTGAACGCACCGAAGATCTTCGGCGAACTGGCGCTCAAGCCGCGCGGCCTGGTGCTGGTCACGGGGCCAACCGGCTCGGGCAAGTCGACCACGCTGGCGGCGATGGTCAACCACCTCAACGAGCAGGAGTATGGTCATATCCTGACCATCGAAGACCCGATCGAGTTCGTGCACGACTCAAAGAAATGCCTGATCAACCAGCGCGAAGTCGGCCCGCACACGCTCTCGTTCAGCAACGCGCTGCGCTCGGCGCTGCGCGAAGATCCCGACGCCATCCTGGTTGGCGAATTGCGCGACTTGGAAACCATTCGCCTGGCCCTGTCGGCCGCCGAGACGGGTCACCTGGTGTTCGGTACGCTGCACACGTCGTCGGCCGCCAAGACGATCGACCGTATCGTCGACGTGTTCCCGGCCGAAGAAAAAGAGATGGTGCGCGCGATGCTGTCCGAGTCGCTGCAGGCCGTGATCTCGCAAACGCTGCTCAAGACCAAGGATGGCTCGGGCCGCGTCGCGGCGCACGAAATCATGATCGGCACGCCGGCCATCCGTAACCTGATCCGCGAGGCGAAGATCGCCCAGATGTACTCGGCCATCCAGACCGGCAGCAATGTCGGCATGCAGACACTCGACCAGAACCTGACCGACCTGGTACGCCGCAACATGATCTCGTCGGTGGCCGCGCGCGGCGCCGCCAAGATCCCCGAAAACTTCCTCGGCTAAGGGCCATTGATGGAACGCGACCAGGCTACCAAATTCATGTTCGACCTGCTGCGCCTGATGGTGACCAAGGGCGGCTCGGACCTGTTCATCACGGCAGGCTTTCCGCCGGCGATCAAGATCGACGGGCGCATGACGCCGGTGTCGAGCCAGCCGCTCACCAGCGGCCACACGGGCGACCTGGCGCGCGCCATCATGAACGACAAGCAGGCCGCTGGGTTTGAACTTACCCGCGAAGCCAATTTCGCGATCACGCCGGGCGACCTGGGTCGCTTCCGCGTGTCGGCCTTCATGCAGATGGGTTGCGTGGGCATGGTGCTGCGCGTGATCACCACGGCCATCCCGAAGTTCGAAGACCTGAGCCTGCCCGACACGCTCAAGGATGTCGTGATGACCAAGCGCGGCCTGGTGATCATGGTCGGCGCGACGGGGTCGGGTAAATCGACGACGCTGGCCGCGATGGTCGGCTACCGCAACGAGAACAGCTATGGCCACATCATCACGGTCGAAGACCCGGTCGAATTCGTCCACCCGCACCGGAACTGCGTGATCACGCAGCGCGAAGTGGGCGTGGACACCGACAGCTTCGAAGCGGCGTTGAAGAATTCGCTGCGCCAGGCGCCGGACGTGATCCAGATCGGCGAGATCCGCGACCGCGAGACCATGGAGCATGCCATTGCATTTGCGGAGACGGGCCACCTGTGCCTGGCCACGCTGCACGCCAACAGCGCCAACCAGGCGCTCGACCGCATCATCAACTTCTTCCCCGAAGAGCGCCGCCAGCAACTGCTGATGGACTTGTCGCTCAATTTGAAGGGGCTCGTGTCGCAGCGTTTGATTCCGAAGAAGGAATCGAAGGGACGCGTGGTGGCGATCGAGATTTTGCTGAACTCACCGCTGATATCGGATCTGATCTTCAAGGGCGAAGTCCATGAAATCAAGGAGATCATGAAGAAGTCGCGCGAACTGGGGATGCAGACGTTCGACCAGGCGCTGTTCGATCTGTATGAGGCGGACAAGATCACGTATGAAGACGCACTGCGCAATGCGGACTCGGTCAATGACCTGCGGCTGAACATCAAGCTCAATAGCAAGCACGCCAAGAATCGCGATTTTTCGAGCGGGACCGAGGCGCTGGGGTTGGTGTGATTGGCGCGGGAATACGTTAACAGCCCCGGAATTTGTTAGCCGGGAGACCGTCGTTCCCGCGGAGGCGGGAACCCAAGCCTGCTTGCTCCGCCACTAACGCCTGCTGTAGCTGCTACGCGAAAGACTTGGGTACCCGCCTGCGCGGGTAGTCGTAGCCGCCAGTGGCGGGTACGACGGTTTTGCGCGTAGCGGAAGAACGCAGTTCCATCAGAACCGCGACTCCAGTGTCACCCTTGCCATCGCCTGCCCATCCGCAAACGTCGTCCTGCGCTGCACGCCATTGTCATCCACGTAGCGCGACTCGGCCACCGTATCCTGCGCCAGCAGATTGGTCGCCGCCAGCCGCAGCTGGTACGTCGGATTGAGCTTCCACAACGCATACACATCGAGTTCGCGCCGCACGCTCTGGTAGCGTGACTGCTCCACGTTCACCCGCACAGGCCCGCCGTTCTTGAACGCGAAGCTCGCCCCCGTCGTCAGCTTGCCCCCGGGCGTCTTGTAGTCCACACCGACCGTCCCCGACACCGGCACCTGCTGATCGAGCCGGTTATCCGGCCCCGGCACTGCATCGACCTGCGACCAGTTGCGCGCCAGGCTGGCGCGCAGGTCGACTTCCGGCACATCGTTCATCAAGGCCGATAGGGGAAACTTCGCTTCCAGCTCCAGGCTGCGCGTGAGCGCGTCGCCGTCGTTGACCGGCGTCTGGATCCAGCGGCCGTCTTCCACGATCAAGCCCTGGCGCGTGTAGTCGCCGATGCGGCGCACCGACACGCTCGCGCTGAGCAGCGCCTTTTCGGCCCAGTAATGTTCATACGACGCGTCGATGCCGGTCGCCAGTTCGGGCTTCAAGTCAGGATTGCCACGATAATCGGGCTCAAGCTGGCTGTTGTTCGGCGTCGTGAAGCGCCGCGGGATCAGGTTGCCCGTGAGCGGCGCCTTGAAGGTGCGGGTCAGCGCCAGGCGTACCTGGTCGCGGCTGTCGGGCAGCTTGTAGAGCGTCTGCGCGAGCGGGCTCCAGACACTGGTTCGATTGGTGCTGGTCTCGAAGGTATTGCCGCTGCTTTGCGTCTCCAGCCCTTCCCAGCGCAGGCCAAGATACATCGACCACTGCTTGGTGACGTTCCACTCGTCCTGCACGAACAGCGCCAGGCGCTTGAGTGTCGCTTCATACTGTTCATTGCGGCGCAACTCGGTGCCCGCGAGCGGGAACAGTTCGAGCTCGCCGCGCGCATCGTCGCGCAGCGCGTAGCCGGCATCCCAGCCCATCGACAGTGCATGGTCTTTTTTCCACGGCCGCGAATACTTGCCGATTGTCGTCACGCCGTATTCGTCGGTGGCACTGAGCACGGTCGAGTCACGCGCGAGGCGGTCCGCGCCGTCCAGCGTGCGGTAGTCGTCTTCATGCCAGTTGCCGTCACTGCGCATGCCGTTCACGCCAAACTTCAGGTCGAGCTTCGCGCCCTCGTCCAGGTTGTGCATCCAGTTCAGGTCAGAACGCAGCACGGTGCTGGCGCCATCGCTACGCATGGCGCGCACGTCGTACAGCGGGCGCGGACCAAGAACGGTCTCGGTCACGGCCCCGCCCTGGTAATCGCTGCGCTGGTAGGTCACCAGCGACTGCCAGCTGAGCGTGTCGTTGTTCTCCAGCGTCCAGTTCAGCCTTGGCGTGAGGTTCAGGCCTTGCGGGCTGCCCGTGTCGTTCTGCACGGTGCGGCGCAGGTTCGTCGGGCGCCCGAGCGGATCGGTCTGCTCTTCTTCATACGGCGACGGCCGGTCGAATGCATAGCGCCAGACGCTCGCGGCGAGCGAGTACGACATCTGGCCGGCGCGGTCCGACAGGTTCAGCGTCGCCGCAGGATTGCTCACTTCACTGCTGCGGCCATGGCCCACGCGCAGTTCGCGCTGGGCCTTTCGCACCGTACGTTTCAGGACGATATTGATGGTGCCGGCGATCGACTGGGTCGAAAATTCGGCGCTGGCCGCGCGCAGGATTTCAATGCGCTCGATCGAATCGGGCGAGAGACTATCGATGTCGAAACCGGCCGGCGCGCGCTCGCCATCGAGCAGGATCTGCGTGTAGCCGCTGCCCAGGCCGCGCATGCGGATCTCGCCGCCGCCACGTCCGGCGCCGCCGGCAACGGTGATGCCCGGCAGGCGCTTGAACACGTCGAGCACCGAGGTGTCGCCGTAGCGCCGGATCTCTTCGGTCGAGACCACGATCTTGCTGGCGGTGTCGTCGCGGCGCGGATCGTAGGCATTGGCGGCGGCCTTGACTTCGACCTTCTGGACGGTGTCCGTCGGTGAAATCGGCGCCGCTGTGGTCTGGGCGTGGGCAGGTAAAGCGATCAGGGAAAGCGCGACGAGCGTGGGGCGAAGCATCTGGAGGGGAAGTCACGAATACGAAGGTGCCGTATTCTGTCACACGTCCCTCCACGCCAACGCGCATTGTTCAAATTAACCCACGCTGCATGGCTGGATCAGCGACCCGGCCCCATGCCGCCACCCGGTGGCCCGAAACCTGGCCCGGCGTCAGGTCCGCCCCGCGGCCCTTCCGGCCGACGCTGACCCGCCCCGCCAAAGCTGCCGAAGCGGTACGACAGGCCGACATACACGAGACGCCCTTCCTGGCGGCGGATGCTGTATTCGCGCAGGCGGTCGGTCTCGGTGATCGACTCGCTCTTTTGCGAGTCAAAAATGTCGTTGACGTTCACTACCAGGCTCAGGGCCTGGCTCAGGTTGCGGCGGTAACTGAGGTCGGCGCTGCGCGTCGGCTGGCGGTAGCCTTCGCCGAACAGCGTCTTGCCCTGCGCGTTGAGCACCAGCTGCAGGCTGTTGGTCGGGTTGAACTGATAGCTCACGCGCGCGCGGCCGCTGAGCGACGTGGCGCTGCGCTTGTCGTCCTGGCTGCTGCCCAGCACCGACTGCTCGGAGTAACCGAGGTTGCCGCTGGCGTTCAGTGACAGGCTTGGCGTCACGCGCCCGCTGAACGTGAATTCGAGGCCGCCCGAATTGCTGCTGCCGGCGTTCTCGCGCGTGGTCAACAGCACCGTGTCGGAGATGAAGGTGCGGCGTTCCTGGATCAGGTCGGAGTCGCGCCGCGCATACAGGCGCACATTGGTCTCGACCTTGCCCAACTTGGTCTCGAGGCCAAGTTCGATCGAGTCGGTCTTGGTCGGCATCAGGTCGGGATTGCCCGACGAGACGTTCAACTCGTCGCGGTAGACGACGAAGGGATTCAGGTCGCCCGCGCCGGGCCGGCGGATGCGGTGCGCGTAACTCAGGCGCAGCGCCGTGTCGTCCGACCAGTCATAGGTCAGGAACGCGCTCGGGATCGCGTCGAAGTAATTGTTGTTGGCCTTGACGCTGGTGGTGACCTGGTTCAGATCGAGGTCGGTGTACTCGGTGCGCAAGCCGCCCAGCAAACCCCATTTTTCGGCCAGGCGCAGCTGGTAGGTGCCATACAGGGCGACCGTCGTTTCATCGAGCTCGAAGCGGTTGGTGCGCTGGGTGCTCAGGCTCTCGGCCAGTGTCGTTGCATTGACGTTGTAGAAGCGCGTGTCGAACACATTGCTGGTCTGGGCGACCTTGTAGCCGGCCTTGAACACGCCCTTCTCGCCCGGCAGTTCATAGTCGCCCGTGAAGTCGATCACGCGCGTTTCGGTCAGGTTGTTCTGGTGCGTGCGGGGCTCGGTGGAGTTGGCCGGGCGCACCGTGTAATCGCTGGCGAATCGCGTATCGGCCTCGCCCTTGTTGCCCGAGATGCGCAGGTCGAACTTGACGATTTCGCCGGGGCGCTCGCCCTTGTGATCCAGGCCGCCACTCAGGCTGTAACTGCGGTTGTCGTTATCGCGCACGCTCGAACGCAGGTAGTCGCCGTCGATGCTGCCGTCGGCGTTGGCGCCGCGATAGCGTTCCTGCGACAGCCCGTCGCTGCCGTTGGCCGAGAAACTGGCCTTGGCCGACAGCACGTCCTTGTCGCCCAGGTTGTAGGTCATCGAGCTGTTCAAGCCGACGGCTTCGGTATCGGTCTCGCTGTTCGATGTCTGCGTGCTGCTGGCCACCGCGCCGGTGCGCGGGTCGATGCGGTCGCGGTTCGTCTCGCCATCCGAGCCGCGCGTGTCGCGCCGCACGAACACGCCGCCCTGCACGCTCATGCGCCCGGTCGTGTAGCTGCCGAAGCTCGACGCGTTGGCACGCCCTTCCGGGCCGACGTTCGCATTGACGGCGCCGAAGCCGCCCGGCGTGCGGTCGCGCCGCATCACCAGGTTGATGATCGGCCCGCCGCCGCCTTCGTTGCCGAACTGCGCGCCGGGATTGTTGATCACTTCCACCGAATCGAGATCGGCCGCCGGGATCGCGCCCAGCGCCGCGGCGCGGTTATCGCCCTGCATCATCGCCGACGGCTTGCCGTCGACAAGGATCTGCACATTGCTGCGCCCGCGCAGCGTCACATTGCCGTCCGTGTCCACGGCCACCGACGGCACCTTGTTGAGCGTATCGGCGATGGTGTCGTTGGTCGACGCAGGGTCGGACTTGACGTCATACGCCTGGCGGTCGATCCGGTTCGATGAACGCGCGGCGGTGACGGCGACGGTGGAGGCAACCGGGACTTCGGTCTGCGGCGCCGGCGTTGGCGCCGTGGCGATCGGCGTCACGACGCCGGTGACGGGTTCCGCCGGGCGGACGGACGTTTCCTGTGCCATGGCGTAAAACGGTGCGAGCAGCGCGAACAACAGGGCGGAAGATTGGTGACGTGGCATGAAGATCTGGGTGACTGGATGTGTGAACGAGCGTGATTGTCGCACGGGCAGTTACCGGAATTTGTTAAGAAATGCTAAGAGCGGAAAAATGTCACGGCGTCGATCACAGTGCTGATTGCAGCTGTGACGAACCCAATATTGATGCCTATGCCAGCGGCCTGGCGTGCGCGCCCAGCGTAGCGTAAGCTCACCGGTTCACAATAAGGAGACCCCCATGACTGCCTATGATTTCAACGCCACCGCCCTCGACGGCCAGCCGGTCGACCTGGCGCGCTACCGCGGCAAGGCGCTCCTGATCGTCAATACGGCCAGCGCCTGCGGCTTCACGCCGCAATACCAGGGCCTGGAAGAACTGCAACGCCGCTACGCCGATCAGGGCCTCGTGGTGCTGGGCTTCCCGTGCAACCAGTTCGGCCATCAGGAACCGGGCGACGAGGCGGCCATTGGCGCGTTCTGTGAAAAGAACTACGGCGTGACGTTCCCGATGTTTTCCAAGGTCGACGTCAATGGCGATGACGCGCATCCGCTGTTTCGCTTTTTGAAGGGCGAGGCGCCGGGCGTGCTGGGCACCGAGGCGGTCAAGTGGAACTTCACCAAGTTCCTCGTCAACCGCGAAGGCGCGGTCGTCACGCGCTATGCGCCGACCACCAAGCCGGAAGATCTGGGCGGCGATATCGAGAAGGTGCTGGCCGGTTGAAACGGCCCGGCTAGTCGCCCGCCGCCGCCGGCGGAAAGTGCGGTCGCAGTTCTGCGAGCATGCGCGCCTCTTCCCCGGACATGACCGCGCTGCGCCGCCGCATGACCATGGCTGGGCCTTTCGGGCCCACGCATGTCAAGGTTGGGCCGGCCAGATCGATGCTGCAGGTGACCACACTGCGCGCGGCCCTCGCAGCGTCTTTCGGATCGAGTGCCATGGGGCGGACGGTCAGCACCGTACCACCCAGCGTCGCCCGCACCGGAAAACCGATAAGTGCCCTGGGGGGCGGCGTGCCGTCGTCCACGCCGCTGATCCGCTGCGGGGGCGGCGTCGAACCCACCATGATGCCCACACCGTCGGCTGCAAGATGGAGGTCAGTCTGGCCGGTGTTGCCCACGTACAGCGATTCGGCCGTACCCCAGGTCCCGGTCAGGTGCGACGGCAATGCCTCGCCGGCGCCGGCGACGCCATGCCAGCATCCTGCGACAGCCAGCAACACTCCCTGCCAGGCCAGCCGTCCGGTCTTTGGTGGAACCATCTGCATGCTGCTCTCCCGATGGACATCAGCGCCGTTTATGGCGCAATTGCAAGCACCTCGTCACCCGGTCCCGGCGTGCAACTGGCGCCCAGCGGCTCCCAGCCGCGCCGCACGACAATCCGGCGTTCGTCGTGGCAGATTTCGACGCGCTGTGTGGCGGGCGCGCGGCGCTGCACGAAGGCCTCGATCGACGCGGGCACGCTCACCTGCAGCGACAGCGCGTGCAGGTCTTCCACGGGATGGTCGTCCACGTGCACGAGCGGCACGAACTGGCCGGCGAACATCGTGAAGTGTGACGGTACCCTGACCGGGCCGGGGACGTAATCGTTCGCACGCAGCCAATCCTGGGCGTGCTTCCTTGCGTCCTCGCGTCCTGCGGGACTGCCCCAGGCGCTGGCCAGCAGCTCGGCCACCCACTGATTGCAGTTCTGGTATTTGGTGCCGTAGGCATAGGCATTGGCACTGTATTTACCGGCCAGCAGCGCCAGCGCCAACGGTTTGTCGCGGGCGGCACGCTCGAGCGATGCGCTGTCTTGCTCGGGCAGGAACAGCAGCGCAATATGCCCCTTGCCGGGTGCGTCGGCACCGAGCGCGAAGCCGGCGATGCCCTGGTCGAAGATATGAGGGCGCGCTTCGTCGCAGGCGTAGTACAGCTGGCGCACCGCCCACGGACTGCCCGGCCGGTCGCGCAGCGCGACGCCGGCGTGTGAATACACCAGGTTGAAGCGGCTCAGGTCCGTGCCGGCGCGTGCGATCAGCGCGACTTTGCCATCTGCTCGATCCAGTTCCTGCTTGACCACGCCGGCAAAGCGCAGCACGCGGTCCTGTTCAAGCGCGCCGATGTCGCGCGAGCGCTCGCAAAAGGTGGGAAAGCCCGCCCAGGCACTGCCGCTTGCGCACAACAGCAACAAGTGAGCAGCCAAGCGCGCGGCCTGGCGCACGACCATCAGATCGTGACTTTGCGCGAGCCCAGTTCGCGGTACCACTCGTCCTGCAGCGCCAGGAAGAACGGGCGCTGGGTGTCGGCGTACGCGAATTCGTAGCCGTATGCGCGCTCGTTGACCTGCACCACGTCGCCCGCGATCACGGTGCGCGCCGCCAGTGCGCGATTGGGCACATCGAGTTCGAACGAACGGGCCTGGCCGGCGGCATCGGCGCGCAGGGTCAGGCGGGTGGTGTCGGGTTTGTTCGGGGCTTGCGCGATATTGATCACGCGGTACTGGCCGGCGGCGACCTTGTGGTCGTCGCTCGAGCTGTCGCTGGAACTGCTGACCGAATCCGACATGCTTGCCGACGACGCCGAGCCGGCGCTGGACGCGGACGACGTGAAGCTATCGGCCTGCGCGGGCGCGGTGCAGGCGGCGGCGAACAGGGTCAGGCACAGGGTACGGGAGAGGATGGGCAAGGTCATTGAACTCTTTCAGTTGGCGAGCATAACGCGCCTATGGTACAAGGCCTCGCGCCGAATGACCATAGGGCAATCTCAGCGGGTCTGGATGCGAGCCGCGCCGTGCGTGATGCAGGCGCGGGTGACGTTGTCGAGGAAGCGGATCGCCACGTCCATCGACAGGCCGGGCGGCAGCAGGCGGGCTAGCCCGGGGTCGTCGTTCAAGCGATCGACGCCATACGCGAGCCGGCGCGACACGTCGCGCGCCATCTGACCATCACTGTTGTAGAGCGCGTCGTAGACGCCGGCTGCTTCCCACACCGGCACCAGACCGGGGGTACTGCTGTCTTCGAAGACGATGGCGCGCGGACTGTCTTCGTCCTCGCGCACGAGTTGAAAGGTAAAGCTCAAGATCGTTCCTGCTGGTTGCGGCAAAGGTTACTGGGGTCGGGGCGATGCTACCACGCTCACCCGGAGTGTGCTGCACAGACCCGCTCCAGCAATTCGATCCAGTGCACGACGGGGGTGTCCGTCCCCGACTGCAAATGCGCGATGCAGCCGATATTGGCCGATACGATGTGTTCGGCCCCGGTCGCAGCCAGGCTGGCCAGCTTGCGCTCGCGCAGCGCGTGGGCGATCTCGGGCTGGAGCACCGAATACGTACCGGCCGAGCCGCAGCACAGGTGGTTGTCGGCGCACAGCACCACGTCCACGCCGGCCGCCTGCAGCACGGCTTCGACGGTGCCCCGAATTTGCTGGCCGTGCTGCAGCGTGCATGGCGGGTGATACGCCACGCGCGGGCCGCCCCGGCTCTTGGCCATGGCCGCGATCCGGTCCTGGAATGACGCCAGGATCTCGGACAGGTCGCGCGTCAACGCGCTGACCTGCTGGGCCCTGGCGGCATACGCGGGATCGTGCGCCAGCAGATGGCCGTATTCCTTGACGGTGACGCCGCAGCCCGAGGCGGTCATGACGATCGCCTCGACGTCGCCGCTTGCCACGCCCGGCCACCAGGCGTCGATATTGCGGCGCATGTCGTCCAGGCCGCCCTGTTGATCGTTCAGGTGATGACGCAGCGCGCCGCAGCAGCCGGCCTTTGGCGCCACCAGCAGCTGCACGCCAAGCGCATCGAGCACGCGCGCCGCGGCGGCGTTGATGTTCGGCGCCATTCCCGGCTGCACGCAGCCATCCAGCACCAGCATCTTGCGTGCGTGCTCTCGCGTCGGCAAGCGGCCCGCCGCGCGCGCCGGCTGCAGTTTGTCCTGCAGCGGTGCCGACAACAGCGGCCGCAGCAAGCGCCCTACCTTGAACGCCGGCGTGGTCAAGCCGGCGCGCGGCAGGCACGCCTTGAGCGTCGTGCGCCTGAGTCGCTCGCCCAATGGGCGCGGCACCCGCTCGTCGACCAGCTTGCGGCCGATGTTGAGCAGGCGGCCGTACTTCACGCCCGATGGACAGGTGGTTTCGCAGTTCAGGCACGTCAGGCACCGGTCGAGGTGAAGCTGGGTCTTGCGCGTCGGCGCGGCGCCTTCGAGCACGTTCTTGATCAGGTAGATGCGCCCGCGCGGGCCGTCGAGTTCATCGCCCAATAGCTGATACGTCGGACAGGTGGCGGTGCAGAAGCCGCAGTGCACGCAGGCGCGCAGGATCGCCTCGGCCTCGTTGCCGTCGCGCGTGCCCTTGATGAAGTCAGCCAGAGTCGTCTGCATGTTTTATGCGCCTTTCGGGTACATGCGGCCGGGGTTGAAGATATGGGCCGGATCGAACGCATCCTGCATGCGCGCGTGGATGCGCGCCAGCGCCGGCGCCAGCGGCTGGAACACGCCCACCGACTTGTCGCCGCCACGGAACAGCGTCGCATGCCCGCCGCAGGCTTGCGCGGTGCGCCGGATCGCCTGCGCCGTGAGCGCGTCGCCGTCGGCGCGCAGCCAGCGCTGGGCGCCGCCCCATTCGATCATCTGCGCGCCGCCCAGCACCAGCGCGCCGGTGGTCGACGGCACCGACAGGCGCCACAGCGCGCCGTCGCCATCGAAGAACGGCGTGCGTTGTTCGCGCACGGCGCGCCAGAACGCATCGGCCGCCGGCATTGCTTCGCCGCCGAGATCGCGCACTGCGGCATTCACCGCCGCCTCGGCGCCCGACAGCCGCAACGCCAGTATGCCATCGACCCACGCGCTGGCCGAGATGGGCAATGGCAGCCCTCCCCATTCGTTCAGGCGCCGCAGCGCCTCGATCTCGCTCGACGCGAAGCACAGCGTGGTTTCGGCGAATGGCCGTGGCAGCACCTTGACCGACACCTCCAGCAGCACGCCCAGCGTGCCGAGCGAGCCGGCCAGCATGCGCGAGACATCGTAGCCGGCCACGTTTTTCATCACGCGCCCGCCGAACGCCAGCACGTCGCCGCGCCCATCGAGCAGCGTCGCGCCCAGCACGAAGTCGCGCGCGGCGCCGCTGGTCGCGCGGCGCGGGCCGCACAAGCCGCTGGCGATGACGCCGCCCAGCGTCGCGTGCGGGCCGAAATGCGGCGGCTCGAACGCCAGCATCTGGTTATGGGCGGCCAGCGCGGCCTCGATCTCGGCCAGCGGCGTGCCGCAGCGCGCCGTGATCACCAGCTCGGTCGGCTCGTAGTCGACGATGCCGGCATGGGCGCGCGTGTCGAGGATCGCGCCGGCCGGGGCACCGCCATACCAGTCCTTGGTGCCGCCGCCGCGGATGCGCAGTGGCTGCCCGCTGGCGGCGGCCGCCCGCACCTGCTGCTGGAAGTAATCGACGGTGGCCATCAAAAGCGCGGCAGCTCGGGAAACGGCACCTGCCCGTGGTGCACGTGCAGCTTGCCGAATTCGGCGCAGCGGTGTGGCGTGGGGATGGCCTTGTCGGGATTGAGCAGCGAGAGCGGATCGAACGCGTGCTTGACCGCGAAAAAGGCGTCAAGCTCCTTGCGCCCGAACTGCACGCACATCGACCCGATCTTTTCCATGCCCACGCCATGCTCGCCCGTGATGGTGCCGCCCACTTCGACGCACAGCGCCAGGATCGCCGCGCCAAACGCTTCGGCCCGATCGAACTCGCCCGGCACGCTCGCATCGAACAGGATCAATGGATGCATATTGCCGTCGCCCGCATGGAACACGTTCGAGCAGCGCAGGCCGTAGGTGGCTTCCATCGCCGCGATCCCGGCCAGCACGCGCGCGAGCTGCTTGCGCGGGATGGTGCCGTCCATGCAGTAGTAATCGGGCGAGATGCGGCCCGCCGCCGGGAAGGCATTCTTGCGGCCGGACCAGAAGCGGCCGCGTTCTGCCTCGTCCTGCGACACGGCGATGGCCGTTGCGCCGGCGCGCTCGAGCACTGCGCGCATGCGCTCGATCTCTTCGGCCACTTCGAGCGCGCTGCCATCGGCTTCGCACAGCAGGATCGCGGCGGCGTCCAGGTCGTAGCCGGCCTTGACGAACGGTTCAACCATGCGCACCGAGGTGCGGTCCATCATCTCGAGCCCCGCCGGGATGATGCCGGCGGCGATCACGTCGGCCACCGCATTGCCGGCCGTGACCACGTCGGCGAACGAGGCCATGATGACCTGCGCCAGCGCCGGCTTCGGCACCAGTTTCACGGTCACTTCGGTAACAACGCCAAGCATGCCCTCGGAGCCGATGAACACGGCCAGCAGATCGAGGCCGGGCGCATCGAGCGTGGCGCCGCCCAGTTCGACGAGGTCGCCCTCGATCGTGGCCACGCGCACGCGCAGCACGTTGTGGATCGTCAGGCCGTATTTGAGGCAGTGCACGCCGCCTGCGTTTTCGGCCACGTTGCCGCCGATGGTGCAGGCGATCTGCGACGACGGGTCGGGCGCATAATACAGGCCGTGGATGGCCGCCGCCTCGGAAATGGCCAGGTTGCGCACGCCCGGCTGCACGACGGCCGTTCGGGCCAGAGGGTCGACGCGCCTGATCGCGTTCATGCGCGCGGTAGAGAGCACGACGCCATCATGGATCGGCAGCGCGCCGCCCGACAAGCCGGTGCCGGCGCCACGGGGCACCACCGGCACGTTCAATTCGCGGCACACGGCCAGGATCGTCAGCACCTGGTCTTCATCGGTCGGCAGCGTCACGACCATGGGCAGCTGGCGGTAGGCGGCCAGGCCGTCGCACTCGTAGGGCCGGGTGTCTTCCGGGTCGGACAACACGCACGCCGCAGGCACGCGCGCCCGCAGCGCGGCAGCTACCTGCGCGCGGCGGTCAGACGGGTCTGATTTCAAGGACGACATGGGTCGATTGTAAGCAAATCGACAGGTTTTGTCGTATCCTCGGTCCATCGTATTTTCACACTATCGGATAAGAGAAGATTATGGGCAATCGCCTCTCAAAAATCGCGACCCGCACCGGCGACGACGGCAGCACCGGCCTGGGCGACGGCAGCCGCACCGGCAAGGACAGCGCACGCATCCACGCGCTGGGCGAAGTCGACGAACTCAATTCCTTCGTCGGCCTGCTGCTGTGCGAAGACATGCCGGCGGATTTGCGCGACGAGCTCGTGGCGATCCAGCACGACCTGTTCGACCTGGGCGGCGAGCTATGCATCCCGGGCTACCAGATGATCAAGGAAGAGCACGTGCTGCGCCTCGATGCCATGCTCGAAAAATACAACGCCGACCTGCCGGTGCTGAAAGAATTCATCCTGCCGGCCGGCTCGCGCGCGGCGTCCACCGCGCACCTGTGCCGCACCGTGTGCCGGCGCGCCGAACGCGCCATCGTCGCGCTGTCGAAAGAAGAGCAGATCCACGCGCATCCGCGCCAGTACGTCAATCGCCTGTCCGACCTGATGTTCGTACTGGCGCGCGTATTGAACCGTTTTGCGGGCGGGGGCGACGTGCTGTGGAATCACGAGCGCACACGGCGGTAATAGACCATGGACGACTTCATCGGCGTATACGACGACGCGCTCACGGCGCAGCAGTGCGATGCGCTGATGAAGCGTTTCGACGCCAGCGACAAGGTGGTGCGCGGGCAGACCGGCAACGGCGTCGATGTCGCCAAGAAGGACAGCTACGACATCACGATCAACCAGCATCCGGAATGGGCCGATGTCACCGAGCTGCTGGTGGACACCATGGGGCGCCACCTGGCCGATTACGTCGAGCGCTATCGCATGCTGCTGATGGGCTCACTGTCGCCGACGCTCGAGCATCCCGTCACCGGCGTGCCGACCGTGCTGTCGATGGCCAACTTCAACGAAATCGGACGGCCGTATATCGACGAGCTGCTACGCGTGCTGTACCGGCCCGGCACGATCAATCTGCAGAAATACCAGCGCGGCAGCGGCGGCTATCACCACTGGCATTCCGAGATTTATCCGCAAAACGCCAGTTGCGAATCACTGCATCGGGTGCTGCTGTGGATGGTGTACCTGAATGATGTGACCGAAGGTGGCGAGACCGAGTTCCTGTACCAGGGCCGCCAGATCGCGCCCAGACAAGGCCGGCTGGTCATCGCACCGGCGGGCTTTACGCATACGCACCGGGGCAATGTGGCGGTCAGCGGCGACAAATACATCGCGACGTCGTGGATTTTGTATCAGCGGGCCGAGGTATTGTTTGGCAATGCTGGCTGACTATACATCTTTTCAGTCAATACTGATTTTTGACAATATATCGTATTTTCGTAATTTTATATCATCAACACTATTGGAATGGGGTGAAATTTCATGTCGTTTCATTACCTTTTGTCAGATTATTCCCACATGATGTTCAAATAACTGCGCGTTTTGCCGTTTTGATGATTAAGATAATGACTAGTGGAAACATTTCGTTCCCGCCCATCACTCTCTTACATCATGAGCATGCCAAGCACCCTCGCCTCCACCGTCAACTCGTTCTACCTGGCCTTCTACGGTCGTCCGGCCGATCCCGCAGGCCTGGCATTCTGGACCAAGCAACTCGCCGACAATGATGGCAACCTTTCTGCGATCACGCAGGCATTTGCCACCTCGGAAGAAGCGCAGGTGCGCTACGGCGCTGATACCGTGAATGAGCGTATCGGCGAGATCTACCAGGCACTGTTCAACCGCGCACCGGATGCGACCGGTCTGGCGTACTGGACAAACGTGGTGGAGCAGGGTCATGCATCGGTGGCCGACGTGGCCGTCGCGATCATGGGCGGCGCCCAGGGCATCGACAAGGCGCTGACCGCGCTGCGTCAATCGGCGGTCGACGCCTTCACCGCCCAGGTCGAAGCATCGGGTACCGAATACAGTGGTTACGCCTCGGTCGAAGCGGCCCGGATCTTGGTGCGCGCCGTGACCGTCGACACCGCCACCGGCGACATTGACGCGCTGGTCAAGGCCGCCGTGTCGTTCGCCGATACCGCCACCAAGACGCCGCAAGTGGTAAACGCGATCGCCACCGGCAGCACCCTGCTCGCCCTGTTCGACACGGCGCGCGGCAAGGGCGACCCGGTCGCGCTGGCCCAGACGCTGGCCGACACCGCCAAGGCAGCGGCCGGCAACCCGGTCACGCTCGAGTCGCTGCTACGCGGCGGCGGCATGGACCAGGTGCTCAAGGTGATGCCATACAGTGCGTCGCTCAAGGACGTGGTCGCCGCCCTGGCTGCAGGCGGCCTGCCGGCCGCCATCGAGGTCGTGTATCCGACCGCACCGGTCGTGACCACGCCGGCGCCGACGTTCAGCCTCTCACTGGCGTTTGACCACGTTGCCCAGGGCGAGTTCGACCAGAAGGACGACAACGTCACCAACAAGAGCAGCGCCGACGTCACCTTCAGCTACACCGGCCGCGACCTGCGCAGCGGGCAGCACTTCGAGTACTCGATCGATGGCAAACACTGGATCGACACCAACATCGAGGTCGATGCAAACACCAATACCGTGGTCCTCAAGGACGTGAAACTGGGTTACCAGTTCCCATCCTTGCATGTGCTCGGCAACGAGAACGTGATTACCACGATGACGCTGCCGCTCGAGCAGATCACCACTGTGTCGCTGCGCGCCGTCGACGCCAGCGGCGCCAGCACCACGCCGGTCACGCAGAAGATCGTCTATGACGGCTACACGATGCCGCCCTACATCGAACTCGCCACGGACAGCCATTACGGCAAGTTCGGCACCGATCGCGATCTGGTGACGAACGATGGCACGCTCAACCGCGAGGCCGTCGAAGAAGGCGCCACGGTCGAGTACCTGGTGAAGCAGCCTGATAACATCACCACCAACGGCGCGCCGCTAGCTACCCCGGTCTGGACGGCGACCCCGCAACTCGTGGAAGGTGTGAACGTCGTCGAGGTACGTGTCACGGACGCTGCAGGCAACCGCAACTACGACCAGTTGACCTTCACGCTCGACACAAAAGCGCCGGAAACGCCGGACATCGTGTTGCACACTGCGGCGAGCAATGGCGCGACCACCTCCGGCCTGATCGACATTACCGGCCTGGAGCAGAATACCGGTACGGCCTGGGAATACAGCCTCGACAAAGGCAAAACCTGGCTCTACGGCGACACCAACGATGGCAGCGGCACGGGGACGCTCGAGCTGACCGAAGTTGGCGCGCACATGGTGCAGGTGCGCCAGTACGATTTGGCCGGCAATATTGGCAAGGAAACGACCGCGCTCGGTTTCACGGTCGAGGCCGGCACCACTGTGGAAGTATCCTTCGACGAAATCGGCATCTCGCTCACTAGCGGTGTCGCCGGCGATATTTTCATGGTCACCAACGGATCCGGTCCTGGCGTGCGATCGACGGAAATGGACGGCAGAGCGATTGCCGGAACGGTTCAGATCGGCGCACAATCCAATGTGTACACCGGCACGTTCGAAGTCTTCGGTCAGAATGGCCCGGTACTCGATAATGAAAAAGGCGTCTACACGCTTGGCACCAACGGCGACGACTTCATTGAAAACGTGAGTGTTGCGTGGGGCTTCGACGGCAAAGACAGCATGTTCGGCACCGATGCCGATGATTTCTTGTTCGGCGGCGCAGACGTGGACAACCTGAACGGCGGTGAGGGTCACGATATTCTTCACGGCGGTGCCGGCAACGACATCATCATTGGCGGCGCGGATGGCGACCAGATCTTCGTCGTTGGCGGTTTCGATACTCTGTATTACGGCGCCGCAACCGATTCAAACCTGTCGACGTACATCCCGAACAGCCAGTCGGCGACATCGATCGATATCGTGGTGGTCAATCACAACGCGAGCGTGCTATTCAACTTCGGCGCCGATGTGGCGCATGTCGTCGAATCCAAGGCGGAGATCGTGGGTTCGTTCAGTGGTGATGAACTGTACGCGGCGCTCACTACGGGCTACAACGCAGCGAAAATCACCAACACCGACGCCGTCATCTTCACGATCGACTACTTCCAACTGCTGGTGGTGAATAACGGCGATACCGTCATCGATGACCAGGATATCGTCATCGCCGTCATCGGCTACAGCAACTTTTCGGAAGACTTTATGGGCAACGTCTTATACGGCAACATGACCTGAATCCGCCTGCCTTGCCTTGCCTCGCTCTGCGCGAGGCAAGCACCACGAGCCCGCTCTCTCACGACAGCGGGCTTGCGTCATCTGGAGCCGGTAGCACGAACTGCTGCTGCACACGAACGCGGCGGGCATGAAAAAGCGGCGCACGCGGCGCCGCTTTTCATGAAGCCGCAACGCTTCAGCCGTTATTCACCACCAGCCGCGGCTCGCCCGCCGCCGTCAGGCGCGCGCGGATCGAGGCCGCGATGCCCTTGGCGTCGAGCCCCACCGACGACAGCAGCGCCACCGGATCGCCCTGGTCGATGAAGGTGTCCGGCAGACCCAGATTGAGCACCGGCTTGGCGATGCCGGCGGCGGCCAGCGCTTCCATCACGGCGGCGCCCGCGCCGCCCATGATGCAGCCCTCTTCCACCGTCACGATCAGGTCGTGCTCCTGCGCCAGGCGCACCACCAGGTCGACGTCGAGCGGCTTCACGAAGCGCATGTTCGCCACCGTCGCATCGAGTTCGTCGCCGGCCTTGATGCTGTGCGAAACCATCGAACCAAAGGCGAGAATCGCGATGGCCTTGCCGGTGCGGCGCACTTCGCCCTTGCCGATCTCAATGGACGTCAGGGCTTCCACGATCGGCGTGCCGACACCGGCGCCGCGCGGGTAGCGCACCGCCGCCGGACCGGGATAGTGGTACGCCGTGGTCAGCATCTGGCGGCATTCGTTTTCGTCCGACGCGGCCATGACGACCATGTTCGGGATACATCGCAGGTAGGCCAGGTCGTAGTTGCCGGCGTGGGTCGCGCCGTCGGCGCCGACCAGGCCCGCGCGGTCGAGCGCGAAGGTCACGTCGAGGTTTTGCAGCGCCACGTCGTGGATCAGCTGGTCGTAGCCGCGCTGCAGGAAGGTCGAGTAGATCGCCAGCACGGGCTTGACGCCTTCGGTGGCCATGCCGGCCGCGAACGTCACCGAATGCTGCTCGGCGATGCCGACGTCGAAGTAGCGCTGCGGGTACTCCTTGTGGAAACGCACCATGCCCGAGCCTTCACGCATCGCCGGCGTGATGCCGACCAGGCGTTTATCCGCGCATGCCATGTCGCACAGCCAGTTGCCGAACACTTCGGTGTAGGTGATCTTGCCCGGCGCGGTGGCCGGCTTGATGCCCTCGAGGTGATTGAACTTGCCGGTGCCGTGGTACAGGATCGGCTCGGCCTCGGCCAGCTTGTAGCCCTGGCCCTTCTTGGTCACCACGTGCAGGAACTGCGGGCCCTTGAGCTTCTTGATGTTTTCCAGCGTCGGGATCAGCGATTCGAGATCGTGCCCATCGATCGGGCCGATGTAGTTGAAACCGAATTCCTCGAACATCGTGGCCGGCACCACCATGCCCTTGGCATGCTCTTCGAGCTTGCGCGCCAGATCCAGCACGGGCGCGGGCAGCACGCTTTTTCCGACGTTCTTGGCGGCGGCGTAGAACTGGCCCGACAGCAGGCGCGCCAGGTAGCGATTGAGCGCGCCGACCGGCGGCGAGATCGACATGTCGTTGTCGTTGAGGATGACCAGCAGGTTGACGTCTTCTTCGACGCCCGCGTTATTGAGCGCCTCGAACGCCATGCCGGCGGTCATGGAGCCGTCGCCGATGACGGCGATGGCGTGGCGGTCTTCACCCTTGATCTTGGCTGCTGCGGCCATGCCCAGCGCCGCCGAGATCGAGGTCGACGAGTGCGCCGTGCCGAACGTGTCGTACTCGCTTTCGTCGCGCTTCGGGAAGCCCGACAGGCCGTCCAGCTGGCGCAGCGACGGCATGCGCCCGCGGCGGCCGGTGAGGATCTTGTGCGAATAAGTCTGGTGGCCGACGTCCCACACGATGCGGTCGCGCGGCGTGTCGTACACGTAGTGCAGCGCGATGGTCAGTTCGACCGTGCCCAGGTTGGACGACAGGTGCCCGCCCGTTTTCGAGACCGACTCGAGCAAGAACTGGCGCAGCTCCTTGGCCAGTGGCGTGAGCTGGGTGCGCGGCAGCTTGCGCAGGTCGGACGGGTCGTTGATGTTCTCTAACAGGTTCATTTAGGCCTTCCGCTGCACGATCAGGTCTGCCAGTTCACGCAGCCGCTGTGCTTGTTCTCCGAATGGCGCCAGCGCATCATGCGCGTTACGCCGCAATTGCTCGGCCAGGGCGCGCGAAGGCGCCAGGCCAAGGATCGACACATAGGTCGGCTTGTTGTCGGCCGCATCCTTGCCGGCGGTCTTGCCCAGCGTGGCCGAGTCGGCGGTCGCGTCGAGCACATCGTCGACCACCTGGAACGCGAGCCCGATCGCGGCCGAATACGCGTTCAGGGCCTCGACTTCGAGCGGCGTCAGGTCGCGGCCGGCAAGTGCGCCGAGCAGCACCGACACGCGCAGCATGGCGCCGGTTTTCAGTTGGTGCATGCGTTCGAGTTCGTCGCGCGTCAAGGCCAGGCCCACGCTATCGAGGTCGATCGCCTGGCCGCCACACATGCCGTTCGAGCCGGCCGCCTGGGCCAGCAGGCGCACCATCGTCAAGAGGCGCGCCGGCGGCACGGTGGCGCATTCGGCCAGCACGGTAAAGGCCTGGGCCTGCAGCGTGTCGCCCACCAGCAGCGCGGTCGCTTCGTCGTACGCCACGTGCACCGTCGGCTTGCCGCGGCGCAGGGCGTCGTCGTCCATGCACGGCATGTCGTCGTGCACGAGCGAATACACGTGAATCATTTCGACGGCACTCGCCACGCGCGCCAGCGCTGCCGGGTCGGCGTCGAACAGCGCGCCGGCAGCGTACGCCAGCAGCGGGCGCACGCGCTTGCCGCCGCCGAGCGTCGTGTAGCGCATCGCTTCGTGCAGCTTGTGCGGCACCTGGGTGGCCGCCGGCAAATACGTGTCGAGCGCACCTTCAACGTCTTGCTGGACCTGGCCCGTCCAGTCGGCGAACGCCGGCGCGCTCATTGCGCACCCTCGTCGTCGGCGGAGAACGGCTTGAGCATGTCGCCTTCGAGCACCTTGACCTGCGACTCGACTTTCTCGAGCTGCCCCGCGCAGTACTTGACGAGTTCGGAGCCGCGCGCGTACGCCGCGACCGAAGCGTCCAGCGGCAAGGCGCCGGACTCCATCTGCGTCACGAGCTGGGCCAGTTCGGCCATCGCCCCCTCGAAGGATTCGGGTGGCGCCGCTGCTGCTGCCGCGCCCACCGCTGTCATATTCTTTGCCATAAGTCGGTATCGTAAGGGCGTCCAGTTGTGCGCCGTGGGTCAATCCAATCGCGTATTTTAGATCAATCCCACACCATGGGGGGCGCACATTGCACCATTCGCAACATGCAGCCTCGCCCACAGACCGGCCTACGCCCTTCCTCATCATGAAAATCATGCCCGCGCGGCGATTTCTGCGGCAATGTACCCAACAGCCGCGCGCCGGACCGAGACGGTAGAGCTCGTTCCGAAGTATAATCGCCGGTTCTGTCCGAAATACCGTATTCCTTTACTTAAATACTGGTCTTTGGATTCTTTCTCTTCTTTGGATGCTTACTTAAGGGGGGTTGGGATGTCCGATCTGGCTACCCACGCCAAGCTGGCGCGCTCGAACGCGCAGCTTCCGGTAACTGTTTATTTTGACGAAGCGCTGCTCGAGCAAGAGCTGCAGCAGCTGTTCGTCAATGGCCCGCGTTATGTCGGGCATGAATTGATGGTGCCCGAAACGGGCGACTTCGCCACGCTCGCGGCCGAGCACGAGGGTCGTATGCTGGTGCGTAACGCCAGCGGCATCGAGGTGCTGTCCAACGTCTGCCGTCATCGCCAGGCGCTCATGTTCAATGGGCGCGGCAATGCGAAGAACATCGTCTGCCCGCTGCACCGCTGGACCTATGACCTCAAGGGCGAATTGATCGGCGCGCCGCATTTCGCCGATACGCCGTGCCTGAACCTGTCGAAGACCCCGCTTCAGACCTGGAACGGGCTGCTGTTCGAGCAGAACGGCTACAACGTGATGGAAAAACTCGGCCAGCTGTCGGTAACGAAAGACCTCGATTTTTCGGGCTATATGCTCGACCACGTCGAAGTGCACCAGTGCGACTACAACTGGAAGACCTTCATCGAGGTCTATCTCGAGGATTACCACGTCGAACCGTTCCACCCGGGCCTGGGCAACTTCGTCTCGTGCGATGACCTCAAATGGGAATTCGGCGCCGACTACAGCGTGCAGACCGTGGGCGTGAACCGCGCGCTGCAAAAGGCCGGTTCGCCTGCCTACAAACGCTGGCAGGAGCAGATCCTCAAGTTCAACAATGGCACGCCGCCGAAGTACGGCGCGATCTGGCTCACGCTGTACCCGAACATCATGGTCGAGTGGTATCCGCACGTGCTGGTGGTGTCGACGCTGTGGCCCGATGGCCCGGACAAGACGCGCAACGTGGTCGAGTTCTACTACCCCGAAGAGATCGTGCTGTTCGAGCGCGAGTTCGTCGAGGCCGAACGCGCCGCGTACATGGAAACGGCGGTCGAGGACGATGAAATCGGCCTGCGCATGGACGCCGGCCGCAAGATCCTGGTGGCGCGCGGGGTCAATGAAGTCGGTCCGTATCAGTCGCCCATGGAAGACGGCATGCAGCACTTCCATGAGTGGTATCGCAGCAAAATAGCGCTTTGAACTTGTCATAAAGCGCGCTGCGGAGGGTGTGGCCTGTCGGCTGCCCCCTCCTTTTTTATTGGAAATTCAATGGCTTCACTCTGGATGCTGTTCGCGAGCTTCGCGTTCGCCGCGATGGGCGCGGGCGTCAAGCTCGCTTCCGAGTTCTACTCCACGTCCGAACTGCTGATGTACCGGGGCCTGATCGGCACCGTCATCCTCTTGGCCATGGTGCGCCACCGCGGCGGCACCTTCAGGACGCCGTTCGCCAGGTCGCACCTGATTCGCAGCTTCGTCGGCGTGACCGCCCTGTGGATGTGGTTCTTCGCCATCGGCCGCCTGCCGCTGGCCACCGCCATGACGCTGAATTACATGGCGCCGATCTGGATTGCGGCCTGGATGTTCGCGCTGGGCTGGTGGACCGGCACCAAGCACGCCGAATGGCCGCTGGTGGTCGCCATCGGCATGAGCTTTTTTGGCGTGACGATGGTGCTGCAGCCGGCAGTGGAAAGCCAGCAGTGGCTCGGCGCGCTGGCCGGCGTCTGCTCGTCGGTGGTGTCCGCCGCAGCCTATATGCAGGTGCGCAAACTGGGCCAGCTGGGCGAGCCCGAATACCGCGTCGTGTTCTTCTTTTCACTGACCACCACGGTCGTGGGCCTGGTCGCCACGCTGGCCGGCGATGGCCCCAAGGGCGCTGTGTTCCACGAACACACGCCATACAGCCTGCTGCTGCTGGCCGGGATCGGCGGCGCGGCGCTGATGGCGCAGATGGCCATGACCCGCGCCTACCGCGTCGGCAAGGTGCTGGTGGTGGCCAATCTGCAGTACACCGGCATCGTGTTCTCGTGCGCGTGGGGCCTGCTGCTGTGGGGCGACACCTTCGACTGGCACGTGTGGCTGGGGGTGGGCGTGATCCTGGTGTCGGGCGTGGCCGCGACGTTCTACAATACCCGCAGGACGGCGCGCGGCGCCGTCATCAAGGACACCGACCCGATCGCCAGCGAAACGTAAAGGAACCGTCATGCACCAGACCCTGATCTCCGCCGCCGGCCTGGCCGCGCACATCGACGACCCGGCCTGGGTAATCGTCGATTGCCGCCATGACCTGATGAACCTGGCCGCCGGGCGTGACGGCTACGCGGCCGGCCACTTGCCGGGCGCGGTGTTTGCCGATATCGAAACGGTGCTGTCGGGCGCCAGGACCGACGACGAGGGCGTGTTCCGGGGCCGCCATCCGCTGCCCGAAAAAGAAGCGCTGGCCCAAGCGCTGCGCGGGTTTGGCATCGACGACACCACGCAAGTGGTGGCGTACGACGCGCACGGCGGCATGTTCGCGGCGCGGCTGTGGTGGTTGCTGCGCTGGCTGGGGCACGAGGCGGTGGCGGTGCTCGATGGCGGGATGGCGGCGTGGGCGGCGGCGGGTCAGTCGCTGACCACCGAGACGCCCGTCAAGCCGCGCGGTGCATTGAGCGTACGTGCCCCGTTCGTGCCGACGGTGACGGTGCGCGAGGTGCTGGCCAATCTGCAGGGTGGCCAGCGCATCGTGATCGACGCCCGCGCGGCCGATCGTTACCGGGGCGAGAACGAGACCATCGATCCGGTGGGCGGGCATATCCCAGGGGCGAAGAACCGGTTCTTCAAGGATAACCTGGGGGCGGACGGGCGGTTCAAGGAGGCGGCGCAGCTGCGCGAGGAATTCGGCGCGCTGATCGACGATCCGGCGGCCGCGATCATGCAGTGCGGGTCGGGCGTGACGGCTTGCCATAACCTGCTGGCGCTGGAAGTGGCGGGGTTGCCGGGGGCGGCGTTGTATCCGGGGTCGTGGAGCGAGTGGGTGGGGGATGGTTCGCGGCCGGTGGCGAAGGGTGCGGGGTAATCAGCTGACTTGGGTTCCCGCCTCCGCGGGAACGACGTGCTTAAGCTGCGTGATGCAAGGCCATCGTTAGCTACTAGCCTATAAACCGTCGTTCCCGCGCAGGCGGGAACCCCAGTACGTAGCGCACCACCACGTCAAAACGCGTGCAGCGCCACCACCAGCCCCACACCGAGCCCGATCAACAGCACCTGCGGCACCGACTCCTTCAAGGTCGAACGCCTTTGCATCTGCGGCATCAGATCGCTCACCGCGATGTAGATGAACCCTGACGACGCAAACACCAGCACATACGGAATCAAGCCGCTCGCGCGATCGAGCGTGTAATACCCGAGCAGCCCCCCCACCACCGCCATCAGGCTGCACAGCAGGTTGAACACGTAAGCGCGCAGGCGCGAGAAGCCGGCGTTGAGCAGCACGATGAAGTCGCCGATCTCCTGCGGGATTTCATGCGCGACGATTGCCAGCGCGGTGACGATGCCCAGCTCCGGATTGGCCAGGAAGGCTGCCGCGATCAGGATGCCGTCGGTGAAGTTGTGCATGCCGTCGCCGAGCAGGATCATCCAGCCGGCCTTGCCGGCTTCGCGCGCGTCGTGGCCGTGGGCGTGGTGGTGGCCGTCGCCTTCGTGGTGGTGCGAATGGCGCAGCAGGGCTACCTTCTCCAGCAAGAAGAAGGCGAGCAGGCCGCCCAGCAGCGTGGCGAACAGGCTCTTGGTGTCGGCGCCCGAATCGAATGCTTCCGGCAGCGCGTGCAGCAGCGACGTCGCCAGCATGATGCCGACCGACAGGCTGACCATCTTTTCCACTACCTTCGACAGCAGCGCAAACGAGAAAACGGCAGCCCCGGTGATGCTGACGACGCCGGCGACTACGGTGGCCAGCAGGATGGACCCCAGGGTCGGGTCGATGAATGGGGCTGAAAACGGGTCGATTTGAAAGCCTCTTGTTGTATGCTTGCGACGAGCCGCAAACCGGGCATTGTACCGCTCCCGGCCTGCCCTCGTCCAAGGCGGCGCCTGGTTACATCAGGCGACGCCGTACCTGGCGAACCACGCCAGCGCGCGGTTCCAGCCATCCTTCGCGTCGGCCGGGTTGTACATCGGACGGTAGTCGGCGTGGAAGGCGTGGCCCGAGTCCGGGTACACGTGGATCGTCGAGCGGCTGTTGCCCTTGTCGAGCGCGGCCTGCATGCGCTGGACCGATTCGACCGGGATGCCCGTGTCCTTTGCGCCGTACAGGCCCAGCACCGGCACTTTCAGATTTTGCGCGAAGTCGATCGGGTGCTTCGGCGACGTGGCCGTGGCCTCGCCGACCAGGCGGCCGTACCAGGCCACGCCGGCCTTGACCTTCAGGTTGTGCGCCGCGTACAGCCAGGTGATGCGCCCGCCCCAGCAAAAACCGGTGATGCCCAGTTTGTCGGTGTCGCCGCCGCGCTGCTTGGCCCAGGTGACCACGCGGTCGAGATCCGACATCACTTGTGCATCGGGCGTCTTCGACACGATATTCTTCATCAGCTCGGCCGTGCTCGGGGCCTTGGTGGCGTCGCCCTGGCGCACGAACAGGTCGGGCGCGATCGCCATATAACCCTGCTTGGCGAAACGGCGCGCCACGTCCTTGATGTGTTCATGCACGCCGAAGATCTCGGAGATCACCAGGATGACCGGCACACCCGTCTTGCCCTTGGGCTGGGCGCGGTACACCGGCACGTCCTGGCCATCGATAACCAGGATGGTGTCGCCGGCGTCCAGGCCTTCGGTGTCGGTCTGGATCTGGGTCTGCGCCATGACCGGCAGCGCGCTGGCGGCAAAGCCGGTGCCGACGGCGGCCCGGATAAAGTCGCGGCGCCCGACGCCATCGGTGTATGCGCTCGCGCCAAGCAGGCTGCCGGCGTCGTTGACGAGATCTTTCATGGTCATCCCTTCGATCAGTAATGGACAGGCTTGCAAGTTTAGCATCGGTGCAGCCCGGCACGCGGTGCACACAACTGATGCTGTAATAACATTTCCCAAATGAGAATGATTCGCATTATAATTTGAGAAATAATGATTGGGCGACGTCTTCAGCGATGCAATGGCGGTGTTCGATCACCGCCCGTTCCTTGACATCGAAAGACCCGCTCATGACCCAGCTCTCGCGCCACGCCCCCGCCTGCCTCACCCTGCGCGCCTGCGCCGCCGCCATCCTCGGCATCCTGCCGGCCTGGCATGTCCAGGCCGAAGAGGCGCCGGAAACCGTGCCGACCGAGCTGCAGGCGGTGACCATCACCGGCGCGCGCGACGCGACGACCGAAGGCAGCGGGTCGTACACGACGACCGGGCCGCTGGCCACCGGTGCGCGCCTGAACCTGACGCCGCGCGAGACCCCGCAGTCAATGTCGATCGTGACACGCGAGCGCATGGAAGAGCAAGGCCTGCAGACGCTGGCCGAAACCATGCAGCAGGTCACCGGCATCTACGTCAACTACAACGACACCGAGCGCGTGACCTACAACGCGCGCGGCTACGCAGTGAACAACTTCCAGGTCGACGGCATGCTGAACCTGTTCGGTAGTTCGCTCAAGGCCAATGGCGACAACGTGGTCTACGACCGCATCGAAGTGGTGCGCGGCGCTACCGGCCTGACCACCGGCGCGGGCGACCCGTCGGCCACGATCAACCAGGTGCGCAAGCGCCCGACCAGGACCTTCCAGGCCAATGCCGCGCTGCGCATCGGCACGCACGACCTGCACCGCGCCGAACTCGATGTGAGTGGTCCGCTCGCCTTCGACGGCAAACTGCGCGGCCGCTTCGTCACGGCCAGGCAAGAAGCCAAGTCGTTCCGGCCGCTGTACGAACAGGACCTGAGCGCCGTGTACGGCATCCTCGAAGCCGACCTGGGCCCGGCCACCGTGCTGGCGATCGGCCACGAGCGTCAGAAATCCGACCCGCGCGGCTCGACCTGGGGCACGGTCCCCTACTGGAACGCGGACGGCTCGCTGGCGAACATGCCGCATGACCTGAACCTGTCCACGCCGTGGGCTTCCTGGAATCTGCTGGAAGAAAAAACCTTCGCCACGCTCGAACACCGCTTCAACCGCAACTGGCGCCTGCGCGCCGGCTGGACCACGGCCGAGCGCGAGCAGGACGGCAGCCTGTACTTCGGCTATGGCGGCTATCCGCGTCCGGACGGCAGCGGCATCACGGTGGCCTACGGCCGCTTCCCGGCCGATGAATCGATGGACGTCCTCGAATTGAATATCGACGGCAAATTCAAGCTGTTCGGCCGCCAGCACGACCTGGTCTTCGGCTGGGGCAAGGCCGAGCGCGAAACGGTCTCGCCGCGCATCACCCTTGGCGCGGTGCCGCCCGGCTACAGCGCGATTCCCGACTGGCGCACCTGGACCGGCGACGTGGCGCAATTTCCGACCACCATTGGCGCGGTGCCGACCAGCATCGGCCGGGTCGACCAGAAGGCGGCTTTCCTGGCCACGCGCCTGAATCTGTCCGATCCATTGAAAGCCGTCGTCGGCGTCCGGCACGGCAAGTACACGACCAATACCCGCAACTTCAGCGCCGCCGGCCCCGTCACCAGCACCACCGGTTTCACCAACGACGATATCGTCACGCCGTATGTCGGCCTGCTGTTCGACCTGAACCAGCAGTGGACGGCGTACACCGCCTACACCAGCATCTTCCAGCCGCAGAACTTCCGCGACGTGAACAATGAATTCCTCGATCCGGTCGAAGGCAACAATATCGAGGCGGGCGTGAAGGCCGAACTGTTCGACCGCCGCATGAACTTCTCGGCGGCGGTCTTTCGCAGCAAGAAGGACAACGTCGCCGAGATCGACGACAGCGTGCCGCCCAATTCGCTGCCGGGCGCGGTGCAGGCGTACCGCACCACCGGCAAGGGCAACGTGATCGACGGCGTCGAAGTCGAAGCGTCGGGCCAGATCGCGCGCCAATGGAATCTGTCGGCCGGCTACAGCCACACGCGTTCGCGCAACGCGCAGGGCGCGGCCATCAACACGGTCATTCCGCGCAATCTGCTGCGGGTATTCACCAGCTACCGCTTCGGCGCCGACGGCCGGTATGCGCTTGGCGGCGGCGTGAACTGGCAAAGCAATCTGTGGAACACGGCGCAACAGCCGACCGGCAGCTACAACGCCAGCGGCGCGCCCGTCACGCGCCTGTCGCGCATCGGACAAGGGTCGGTGTGGCTGGCGAACCTGATGGCCAGCTACCGCATCAACAAGAACCTGACCGCCAGCGTCAACGTGAACAACGTCTTCAACAAGATCTACTACAACCGCGTGGGCTTTTATAACGGGCTGCACTACGCCGAGCCGCGCACCGCGTCGGCGACGCTGCGCGCATCGTTTTAAGCGTCATTCCGGGCGCCGCTCGCACGGCGCGCAGGCCTGACCTCGTCCAGGATCGCGTAGAGCTTCGCCATGTCGACCGGCTTGACCAGATGGTGGTTGAAGCCGGCGGCCGCAGTGCGCGCGCGGTCCTGCTCCTGACCGTAGCCGGTGATGGCCACCAGCACCGCCTGCTGCGCGTCCAGCCGGGCGCGCAGGCGCGTGGCCAGTTCGACGCCGTCGATGTCGGGCAGGCCGATATCGAGCAGGAACACATCCGGCGTATCGCGCTCGCAGGCGGCCAGCGCCGGCAGCGCCGCATGTTCGACGTGCACCTCGTGCCCGTTCGATTCGAGCAGCAGCGCCAGCATCGCCGCCGCGTCCACGTTGTCGTCCACGACCATGATGCGCAGGTGACCGGGTGCGGCCTGCGTGTGCGGGGTGCTGTCGGCTGAATGGGTTGCCATCGGCGCCGGCGCGTCACCGTCCAGGCGCGGCAGGCACACGGTAAAGGTGCTGCCCTTGCCCTGCCCGGGACTCTCGCAAGTAACGCTGCCATGGTGCAGGTCGACCAGGCTTTTCACCAACGCCAGCCCCAATCCAAGGCCGCCCAGCGAGCGGTCCGACGAACGCTCGGCCTGCGAAAACAGCTCGAACGCGCGCATGACCAGTTCGGGCGCCATGCCGATGCCGTCGTCGGTCACATGCAGCAGCACGTGGCTGGCGCGCACGTCGGCGGCCATGGTGAGGTGCCCCCCTTCGGGCGTGTACTTCGCCGCGTTGTTCAGCAGGTTGGCCAGCACCTGCACCAGGCGCTTGCGGTCGCCCATCACCAGCGGCGCGTGCGGCGGCAGCGCCGGCGCCAGGTGGTGGCGCCGGGCGTGGATCAATGGCGTGACCTGCTCGATCGCGTCGTTCACGATATCCCGGATATCCAGGCGCTCTGTATGCAGCTCCACCAGCCCGCGCGTCACGCGCGACACGTCCAGCAGGTCGTCGACGAGACTCGTCATGTGGCGCACCTGGCGCCCGATGATCTGGCTGGTCTGGCGCACCTGCGCTTCGTCCAGCCGTGCCCGTTGCAGCAGGTCGGCGGCCGCGCCGATGGGCGCAAGCGGGTTGCGCAGCTCGTGCGCCAGCATGGCCAGGAATTCATCCTTGCGGCGGTCGGCCACGGTGAGCTGCTCTTGCGCTTCGCGGCGCTCGGTGACGTCGCGGAAGAAGAATGCGATGCCGCCATCCAATGAGCGATGGGTACGGGTCTCGATCCACGCACGGCGCCCGTCCGGCATGCGGTGGGCCAGTTCGATAATCTCGGTCGCACCGGTCGCCATCACGCGCCGGAACACGGTGTCGGCAGGTGTCCCGCGCAGTTCGGGCCAGACCTCCCAGTGGTTATGGCCAATGACGTCTTCGGCGCGGCACTGGGTCAGGCGCAGCCCTTCGGCATTCATGCGCAGGATGGTCCAGTCCTTGTCCAGCACGGCGAAGCCTTCGCCCATGCTGTCGAAGATGCTCTGGCTCTGATCGCGTTCGCTGCGCAGCGCCGCGCGGGCGCGCGCCGCTTCCACCGCCGACCAGGTGCGCTCGGCGGTCTCCTGCACCATCCGCAGTTCGGCGTCACGCCACGCGCGCGGCGTCGCGTCCTGCACCGTCAGCACGAAGATCAGCTTGCCGGCCTTGACGTACGGGACCAGCAGGTCGGCGCGAATGCCGATGCCGGCATAGGCATCGGCGTAGCCCAGGGTCAGGCGGTCGAGCGCCACATCGTTGTTGGCGATCGCCTGCCCGGCGCGCAGCGCGGCAATCAGCTCGGGGCCGAAGTCGTTCATGGTCGTGACCCGGCCGGCCAGGCTGGCGTTGCCGGGGGCGGTCCAGTCGCGGCGGATGCTGGCGGTGCCTTTGTCGTCGTCGATCTGCGCGTACAGCACGCGCGCCGCGTTCAGCGCCTGCCCCAGCAGCGCGCAGGCCGCCCCGGTCACGTCGTCGGGATCGTCGAGCTGGCGAATGCGGTCGGACAGCGCGAGCTGGAAGGCCTGGCTTTCCCGGATCTCTTCGAGCTGCACAACCTTCTCGGACAGTGCCTGCGACGCCTGGTACGCAGCCGTGACGTCGCTGCCTTGGGCGAAGATCCCGGATACGCGTCCGTCCTGGTCGACGATCGGCTGGTACAGCAGATCGATGTAACGGTCTTCCAGTGGACCATCGGGCTGGCGCTGCAGCGAGATCTTCGAGTCGCGCAGCACGATCGGCTCGCCGCTCGTGAAGACGCCATCGAGCACGCGGCGCACGCCCTGCACCACCACCTCGGGCATCGCTTCGAGCAGGGGCTTGCCGATCAGTTCCCGGTGGCCGACCAGCTGGTAATACGCTTCGTTGGCCATCTCGAAGACGTGGTTGGGCCCAGTGAGCACCGCGATGAAGCTCGGGGCCTGGTTGAACATCTTCTGCAACTGGCTGCGCTCGAGGCTCAGGATGCGCGTCATCGCCTCGTGCATTTGCGGCCGGTTCATCTGCGGGATGTCCGGCACCGCATTCGCACCCTGCTTGAGGTAGTACTTGCGGGAGTCGACGTCGAAGCGGTACAGGTCCGTCACGTCGATGGCGTTTTGCGACACGAAGGCGACCTCGCCGGCGGCGTCGAACACCGGCGTGTGGATCGCGCTCCAGTAACGCTCGTCGAACACGCGGCCTTCGGGCGTCTCGCGCGGGACCGCGTAGCGCAGCAGCGCGCTGGTGTGGGGCTGCCTGGTCGCGAAGACTTGCTCGATCGAGATGCGCACCTCGTCGAGGTTGGTCGATTCGGGATCATCCGGATCGGCCGGAAACGCTTCGAAGATATGCAGGCCCACGATTTGCTCGGCGGTCCGACCGGTCGACTGCAGGTACGCGGGATTGGCGCCAATGATGGTGAAGTCCCGGTTGACGAGCAGGTAAGGATACGGCGACGCCGTGAACAGCGCCGCATAGTCGGGTTGCGTAAACATCACTTATTCTCACATACAAGTGCGGGATAAATGCGTGCCGGGTATCGGATCATGTGCGGGGTAGCCGACGACCTGTTGCCGATCCGACACATGCCGACCGTGACGATTGACTCGCGGCCGTTCACCGTGGAGGAGCCGGCGCCGCCGTGCTGTCTGCATGATCGAAAGGCCGGCGTTCCGCGGTACGGTTCCCGCCCAACGATGCAGCGCGCGGCGCGCGCCTTTTGCCAGGGCGCTGTAATCGTTAAATAGTGATGAGACCTGAAGCGCTGAGCTGACGCGCGGTCCAACCCCTGTTGCCATCGACAGGAGCGGTCCATGAAAGCGCCTCGCTTCACCAGCTGGTTCGACAAACTGCGGTTGCTCAATGAACCGCAGCGCCCGCGCGTGCTCGATGCCCCGCCGCCGGCCTCGAGCAGGTTATCGCGTTGATCGGACAGATCCGCGAGGCCGGGCGCAGTTGTCCGCGCTGCGGCAGTCGTTGCTGGTACCGGCACGGTCATGCCAACGACCTGCAGCAATTTCGCTGTCGCGACTGCGGGCGCACGTTCAACGACTTGAGTGGTACGCCGCTGGCGCGCCTGCGGCTGCGCGGCAAATGGCTCAGTTACCTGCAAACGTTGCTCGACGCGACAAGCGTGCGGCGCACCGCCAGTCAAGTGGGCGTGCACCGCAACACGGCTTTTCGCTGGCGTCACCGCTTTCTGCACTGGATCAAGCTGGATCGCCCGGCGCAGCTGGGCGGAATCGTCGAGGCCGACGAGATGTTCCTGCTCGAATCGCAGAAAGGCTCGCGCAAGCTCGAGCGCGCGCCGCGTAAGCGGGGCGGCGTTGCCAGCAAGCGCGGCATGTCGAATGAACTCGATTGCCTCCTGGTGACCCGGGATCGCACTGGCGGCACGGTCGATGCCGTCGTTGGTCGTGGCGCCCTGGCGGCGGCGCAGCTCGAAGACCACCTGCTGCCAAAGCTCGACCGACAAGCGCTCTTGGTCACCGATGCCAATGCTGCCTACCGTTCTTTTTCTCGTCGGCACGGTATCGCGCACGAGAGCGTCAACCTGCGCGCCGGCGTACGGGCACGCCATGCCAGACAGGGCGCACTTGATGCCGGCCAACAGGGGCGCCGCTCGCTTGTCAGTACCATTTGTACAGCCGCTGGTCCTGGGGCAGCGGGTTTCGCGTCACTCGCTGCGGGCAGCGATTCGCGTTGCATTCAGCGCGCGCAACGCTGGCTCGTGCTGCTCCGCCCACACCCACAAGCTGCAAAACGCTGCGCACAGGCTGGTGCCCATGTCGGTCAGTTCGTATTCCACGCGTGGCGGCACTTCGGCATAGACAGTGCGCAACACCAGGCCATCGGACTCCAGTTGCCTGAGCGTTTTGGTCAACATGCGCTGGCTGATGGAACCAACCAACTCCCCGACACGCGTGAAACGCTGCCTGCCTTTTTGATGCAGGACCTCCAATACGCACATCGTCCACTTGTCCGCGACACGGTCGAGCACGTCGAGCACGAGTGTATCGAGTTCAGGACGGGATGCCCGGCCTGATTCTCGAGCGTCCACGGGTTCAAAAATCACGCGTCGTTTTTCTGCAATTGCCACCAGAGATTCTCCATTAGTTACCGATGTGTTTGTACCCACCATGAAAGTGCCTACTTCCTAAGTGAGAGTAACGGCGTTAGGCTATCACAAGTTTCCAGAGAATTGTCTTTGGAAGCACCACTCTGGTCAGTGAAAGGAAAGCACACATGAACACCACTGGAAACACCATCCTCATCACCGGCGGCGGCTCCGGCATCGGGCGCGCGCTGGCCGAAGCATTCCATCAGCGCGGCAATCAGGTCATCGTCGCGGGCCGCCGCCAGGAAGCGCTCGATGACGTCGCCACCGCGAATCCCGGCATTGCCACGGCCGTACTGGACGTCACGGACGTGGCCGACATCGACCGCTTCACGCAGGAAATCGCGCGTACGCATCCGGGCCTGAATGTCGTCATCAACAACGCCGGCATCATGCGCGCAGAAAACTGGGCGGCCGAGAACGTCGATACCGCGACGGCGCACGCGACCATCGCGACGAATCTGGTGGCCCCGATCCTGCTGACGGCCGGGCTGCTGCCTTTGCTGCGCAAACAGCAGCAGGCAACCGTCGTCACCGTGTCGTCCGGACTGGCGTTCGTGCCACTGGCCGTGACGCCGACGTATTGCGCAACCAAGGCGGCGATTCACTCGTTCAGCGAGTCGCTGCGCCACCAGTTGAAAGACACCACCGTCGATGTCGTCGAGATCGCACCGCCATACGTGCAAACCGAGTTGATGGGTGCGCACCAGGCCACCGATCCGAACGCGATGCCGCTCGCCGCGTTCATCGACGAGGTCGTCCAGATCCTGGACACCCAGCCAAACGCGGAAGAAGTCCTGGTGCAACGCGTGCACCCCCAGCGCTTTGCCGCTGAAAAAGGCCAGGCGAGCTACAAGGAATTTTTCGCAAAAGTGAACGGCAAACGGTAAGCAAGGGACAGGTCGGCAGCATCCACGGGTATTGCCATGGATGCCTGCCGCCTGATTTTTGGGGAGGTATCCCCCGGTGGTGACGCCGTCAGTACGCCTGGCCATCCGGCCGGCGCGCGCCGGCAGCGCATCGATGTCATCGGAAAGCGCGCATGAAATTCGATTCTCCAGCCAGACAAAACCCCATCGACCGCCTGAAGGTCGTCGGAAAACCGGTCGAACGCATCGACGGTCCCCTGAAAACGACAGGGCGTGCGACGTATGCCTACGAACAGAACGAGGCCGCGCCGAATGCCGTCTACGGCGTGATCGTCGGCGCGGCCATTGCCAAGGGACGCATCCTGTCCATCGACAAGCGCCGTGCGCTGGCCGCCCCGGGCGTGCTGGGCGTCTTCGCGCATGACGATACGGGCAGGCTTGGCACCGGCGCCTTCTACGCGGCGCGCGCCCTGGCCGGCCCCGAAGTCCAGCATTACCACCAGGCCGTTGCCGTCGTCGTGGCCGAAACGTTCGAGCAGGCGACTTGCGCCGCGGCGCTGGTCGACGTGCGCTATGAACGCGAAGCAGGCGCATTCGACCTGGCTGAGGCGATGGGCGAGCTGCCCAGGCAACAGCGACTGCACGTGCGCCCCGAAGGCGACAATGCAGAGGAAGCATTCGATGCCGCGTTCGCGGCCGCGCCGGTCAAGGTCGATGCGCATTACACGACCCCGCATCACGCGCACGCCATGATGGAGCCGCATGCCACCATCGCTGCCTGGGAAGGCGACAAACTCACGGTCTGGACCGCGATCCAGATCGTGCACTGGGGTGCGCGCGACCTGGCAAGAACATTCAATATCGCCGCGGACGACATCCGCGTTGTCTCGCCCTATATCGGCGGCGGCTTCGGCGGCAAGGCGACGACGGGCGCCGACGCCGTCCTGGCCGCCCTGGCCGCAAAGCGCGTGGGCCGGCCGGTCAAGGTCGTGCTGCAGCGCGCGCTCATGTACAACAACACGACCCACCGCTCGGCCACGATCCAGCACGTGCGCCTCGGCGCCGGCAAGGACGGACGGCTCAGCTGCGTCGGGCACGAAAGCTGGTCGGGCGACCTGGCCAATCGTGTCGAGGATGCGACGGCGCCGACGCGCCTGCTGTATGCGGGCCGGCACCGGATGATGCGCGCGAGCGGTGCGCATCTCGACCTTGCCGAGAACGGCATGATGCGCGCCCCCGGTGAAATGCCGGGCCTGATGGCGCTCGAGATCGCGATGGACGAACTGGCCGAAAAACTGGGGATGGACCCGGTGGCGCTGCGTGTTTTGAACGATACGCAGGTCGATCCCGGCGCGCCGGGGCGGCCGTTTTCCAAGCGCCAGCTGGTGGAATGCCTGCGCACAGGCGCCGCGCGCTTCGGTTGGGACAAGCGTGCTGCGCGGCCTGCCACGGTCCGCGATGGCGCCTGGCTGGTCGGCATGGGCATGGCCGCGGGCGTGCGCGGTTCGCCCACCCTCAGATCGGGAGCCCGCGTGCGCCTGGACAAGGCAGGCATCGTCACGGTCGAGACGGGCATGACCGACCTCGGCACCGGCAGCTACACCATCCTGGCCCAGACCGCCGCGGAGATGCTGGGTGTGCCGATCGAACAGGTGGTGGTGAAACTGGGCGACTCGACGTTTCCCGTCGCATCCGGTTCGGGCGGCCAGTTCGGCGCCGCATCGTCGACGGCCGGCGTGTACGCCGCCTGCATGGCGCTGCGCGCACAGATTGCCGAGCGTCTCAAGATGGATGCGGTCGACATCGAGTTCGTGGGCGGGCGCGTGCGTTCCGGCGGCAACAGCCGGCCGTTGCGCGACGCGGTCGCGGCCGGTGACTTGACGGCGCAGGACGCCATGGAATACGGCACTCTGTCCCAGCGTTTTGCACAGGAGACGTTCGCTGCCCATTTCGCGGAAGTGGGCGTGCACGCGGCCACCGGCGAGATCCGTGTGCGCCGCATGCTCGCGGTGTGCGGCGCCGGGCGGATCATCAACCCGTTGATGGCGCGCAGCCAGATCATCGGCGCAATGACGATGGGCGTCGGCGGCGCACTGATGGAAGAGCTGGTGGTCGACAAGCGCGGCGGCTTTTTCGTCAACCATGACATGGCCGGCTACGAAGTGCCGGTGCATGCCGACATTCCCCATCTCGACGTCGTGTTTCTCGATGAAGTCGATCCGACCATCGGCCCGCTCAAGGCCAAGGGCCTGGGCGAACTCGGCATCGCCGGAGTACCGGCAGCGATCGCCAATGCCGTCTACAACGCCACCGGCGTGCGGGTGCGCGACTATCCGGTCACACTCGACAAGCTGCTGCCCCACTTGCCAAGCCTGGCCTGAACCGGCCTGCGTACACATGTAAAGGACACACCATGATTTTTCAGGACGACATCGACGAAAAGCGCCGCGGCCTCATGATCGGCGGCGCCGTCTCCGCCACTGCCGCCATGCTGCCGGCAGTCGCGCAAACGGTCGGACCACAAGCCACCCAGGCGGATGCGCCCGAAGCCGCGCCAGCCGGCGCTGCGTTCACGCTCAAGGTCAACGGCAAGGAGCACCAGCTCACGCTCGACGCGCGCACGACCTTGCTCGACGCCTTGCGTGAAAGCATGCACCTGACCGGCACCAAGAAAGGCTGCGATCAGGGCCAGTGCGGCGCTTGCACCGTGCTGGTCAACGGGCGCCGCATCAATTCCTGCCTGAGCCTGGCCGTGATGCACGAGGGCGACGCCATCACGACCATCGAGGGGCTTGGTACGCCAGGCAGCCTGCACCCGATGCAAGCGGCGTTCATCAAGCATGACGGCTACCAGTGCGGCTATTGCACGCCGGGCCAGATCTGCTCGTCGGTGGGCGTCCTCGATGAAATCAGGCGCGGAGTACCGAGCCATGTGACGGGCGACCTGAACGTGAAACCGCTCCTGTCGGCAACCGAGCTGCGCGAACGCATGAGCGGCAACATCTGCCGCTGCGGCGCCTATTCCAACATCATCGACGCCATCACCGAAGCAGGAGGCCAGGCATGAGGGCATTTACCTACCAGCGCGCCCACACGCCCGCACAAGCAGCCGTCGCCGTGGCCGGCACGCCGGGCGCGCGCTTCATCGCCGGCGGCACCAATCTGCTGGACTTGATGAAGCTCGAGATCGAAACGCCAACGCTGCTGATCGACGTTAACGCGCTCAAACTCGACACCATCGAAGCAACGAGCGAAGGGGGCCTGAGAATTGGCGCGCTCGTCAGGAACACCGACCTGGCGGCGGATGGCCGCGTGCGCCGCGACTACGCCGTGCTGGCCCGCGCACTGCTGGCCGGCGCGTCGGGCCAGCTGCGCAACAAGGCCACGACTGCGGGCAACCTGCTGCAGCGCACGCGCTGCCCGTATTTCTACGACACCAATCAAGCGTGCAACAAGCGCGTGCCCGGCAGTGGGTGCGCCGCCATCGGCGGATTCACGCGCAACCATGCCATCGTCGGCGCAAGCGCACTGTGCATCGCCACGCACCCGAGCGATATGGCAGTGGCCATGCAACTGCTCGACGCCCAGGTCGAGACCGTGTCGCCCGACGGCACCGCGCGCGTCATTCGTATTGCCGATTTCTATCGATTACCCGAGACAACACCGCATATCGAGCACAATCTCATGCCCGGAGAACTGATCACATCGGTGACATTGCCAACGCCGCTCGGGGGACAGCACTTCTACCGCAAAGTCAGGGACAGGACGTCGTATGCGTTTGCGCTGGTATCTGTCGCGGCAGTCATCCAGCCAGGCAACGCCGGGCGCATTGCGGTTGGCGGAGTCGCGCACCGGCCATGGCGCGTTCCGGCCGCCGAGAAGGCGCTGCCGCAAGGCGCCGCCGCCGTGACGGCACAGTTGCTGGCTGGCGCCGCAACGACACCCGAGAACCGTTTCAAGGTGACACTGGTGGAACGTACCATCGCTTCCATCCTGGGCGACGCACGGTCTGGCAAGGAGGCGTGATTCACTTGTAGTGTGCAAGCATGCTGTCGTCGCATGCGAGCTGGCGCCGTTATCTGCCAGTACGTTGGCAGGTAACGCGCGCCTTTACTGCGCCTTGACTTTTAGTGCGCCTTTTCCCAGTTCTCCCCCACACCCGTTTCGGCCACCAGCGGCACCTTCAGCGTCGCCACGCCCGCCATCAGCTCGGGCAGCTTCACCCGCACCAGTTCCAGTTCCGCCTGCGGCACTTCGAGCACCAGTTCATCGTGCACCTGCATGATCATGCGTGTGGCCAGCCCCGCGCTTTCGATCCACCCCTGCACCGCGATCATCGCCAGCTTGATCAGATCGGCCGCCGTGCCCTGCATCGGCGCATTGATCGCGGCCCGTTCGGCGCCGGCGCGGCGCGGGCCGTTTGGCGAATTGATCTCGGGCAGCCACAGGCGGCGGCCGAACACCGTTTCGACGTAGCCGCGCGCCTTGGCCTGCAGGCGCGTCTCGTCCATATACTGCTTCACGCCCGAGAAGCGCGCGAAGTAGCGTTCGATATAGTTGGCAGCCGCGCCCCGTTCGATGCCCAGGTTGGCGGCCAGGCCGAAGGCGCTCATGCCGTAGATCAGGCCAAAGTTGATGACCTTGGCGTAGCGGCGCTGCTCGCTCTGCACGTCGCCCGGCGCGATGCCGAAGATCTCGGCCGCCGTGGCGCGGTGGATGTCTTCGCCATCGGCAAAGGCCTTGAGCATCGCGGCGTCGCCCGAGATATGCGCCATGATGCGCAGCTCGATCTGCGAATAGTCGGCCGAGACGATCACGCTGCCCGGCGGCGCGATGAACGCTTCGCGGATGCGGCGCCCTTCGGCATTGCGCACCGGGATATTCTGCAGGTTCGGCTCGTTCGACGACAGGCGGCCCGTGATGGCGACGGCCTGCGCATAGTTGGTGTGCACGCGGCCCGTGGTCGCGTTGACCATCTTCGGCAGCTTGTCGGTGTAGGTTGACTTGAGCTTCGACATGCCGCGGTGTTCCAGCAGAATTTTCGGCAGCGGGTAATCCTCGGCCAGCTTTTGCAGCACTTCTTCGTCGGTCGACGCCGCGCCGGTGGCGGTCTTCTTGATCACCGGCAGGCCGAGCTTCACGAAGAAGATTTCGCCAATCTGCTTGGGCGAACCCAGGTTGAACGGGCCACCGGCCAGTTCATACGCCTGCTGCTCGAGTTCGAGCATGCGCTTGCCCAGCTCGTTCGATTGCACGCCAAGGAGCTCGCTGTCGATCAAGACGCCGTTGCGTTCGATCTTGTGCAGCACTTCCATCGTCGGCATCTCGATGTCACGGTAAATATAGGTCAGCCCCTTGTCGGCTTCGACGTGCGGCAGCATCGACTGGTGCAGGCGCAGCGTGATGTCGGAATCCTCGCCCGCATACTCCGTGGCGCGCGCCAGCTCGACCTGGTCGAAGCAGATCTGGTTGACGCCCTTGCCGCACACGTCCACGAACGGGATCGTCGTGTAGCCCAGGTGGCGCATGGCCATCGTGTCCATATCGTGCGGCTTGTGCGACTCGAACACGTACGACTGCAGCAGCGTGTCGTGCACGATGCCTTTGAGCGTCACGCCATGGTTGGCGAAGATGTGCATGTCGTACTTGAGGTTCTGGCCCAGCTTTGGCTTGGCCGGGTTCTCGAGCCACGGGCGCATCTTTTCCAGCACGTGTTCGCGCGCCAGCTGGTCGGGCGCGCCGGCGTAGCGGTGCGCCAGCGGGATGTAGGCGCCCTTGCCCGGTTCGACCGACAGCGAGATGCCGACCATCTGCGCCGTCAGTGGATCGAGCGAGGTCGTTTCGGTATCGACCGACGTCAGGGCCGCCGCGTCGATCAGCGCCAGCCAGGCATCGAGCTGCGCGTCGGTGAGGATGGTCTCGTACTCGCCCTTGATGACCGGCATGCCGTCCAGCGTGGCCTGCGCGCCTTCCGGCGAATTCAGTGGCCCGCCGCCCGGCGCGCTGCCCGCTGCAGGGCGCACGCTGCCGTCGCCGGCCTTGGCGCCGCCCAGGTCGCGCAGCATCGTCTTGAAGCCGTAGCGGCTGAAGAAGTCGCGCAGCGCCTCGGCGTTCTCGGGCCGGCCCACCAGCGTTTCTTCGAACGACACCACGTGCTTGACCAGGTCGCAGTCGGTCTTCACGGTGATCAGTTCGCGGCCCTTTGGCAGCCAGTCGAGCGCGGCGCGCAGGTTTTCGCCCACGGCGCCACCGATGCTGGCCGCGTTCTCGATCACGCCGTCGAGCGAGCCGTGCAACGTGAGCCACTTGACGGCCGTCTTCGGGCCGCACTTGGCCACGCCCGGCACGTTGTCGACAGTGTCGCCGACCAGCGTGAGGTAATCGATGATGCGGTTCGGCGGCACGCCGAACTTGGCCAGCACGCCGGCGTCGTCCAGGCGCTCGTTGCTCATCGTGTTGATGAGCATGACCTTGTCGTTGACCAGTTGGGCCAGGTCCTTGTCGCCGGTGGACACGACCGTCTTCATGCCGCGCGCGGTGGCTTGCACAGCCAGCGTGCCGATCACGTCGTCGGCTTCGACGCCGTCGACCATCAGGATCGGCCAGCCCATATAGCGCACCACTTCGTGGATCGGCTCGATCTGCTTGCCCAGGTCTTCCGGCATCGACGCGCGCGTGGCCTTGTATTCGGGATACAGGTCGTCGCGGAAGGTCTTGCCCTTGGCATCGAACACGCAGGCGATGTAGGCGGCCGGGAAGTCGGCGCGCAGGCGGCGCAGCATATTGACCATGCCGTGCATGGCGCCGGTCGGGAAGCCATCGGGGCTGCGCAGGTCGGGCAATGCGTGGAAGGCGCGGTAGAGATAGCTGGAACCGTCGACGAGCAGGAGGGTATTGTCCATAGGGGGCGAAAATCAGGTAAGCGTGCGGCGCCGAAGGTGGCGCCAGGGTAGCCGCCATTATCGCAGAATCCGCATGATGAGCAGCGCCCGCTCCGGCGTCCCGATTCCCTGCGGCTATCATGGGATTCGGCACACGTTTCACAGGGAAGCGGCACTGTTTGCTACAATGGACTAAACGACATTAGGTGACCATCATGCTGCGCTCGACACCCCGCTTTGCCCTCCTGACGCTGTGCCTGTTTGCCCACGCCGGCCTGGCATCGGCGCAGCCGCAGTCGACACAAAACCTGCCGCCGCAAACGCAGACCCAGCCGGCACCGCGCGCCACGCCCCCAACTACGCCAGCCCAGCAGCAACGTCCAAGCGACGCGCCGCCGCAGCTCGAGCGCATCGAGCCGGGCAGCGATGTGCCGGCCACGACGATTCCGCCGCGCGAGGGCACCCGCATCACCGAAAAGCGCGGCAACGACGGCAAGGTCGCCGAAGTCGAAGTGCAAGCCGGCCCAAGCCGCTACACCATGAAGCCCAACGTTGCACCGGGAAATGCCCAACCAGGGGATATCTCGGGCAGCAGCATCCGCGCCCCACAATGGCAGGTGATGGAATTTGATTTTGGCAATCCCAAGAAGAAGAATACCGACGAGCAGCCGGCCGCTGCGGCGCCAGCCCGCGCCGGTGCAGCCGGGACCGTCCCGGCGCGCGCCGACGTGCCGCCGCCACCCGCGCTCGAACCGACCACCAAACAATGATCCCGCCTGCCGCGTGCTACGTCACGCGGCAGTCTCGCGGCCATCGTCCACTTCTATTTCTTGCTAGCTCATGGCAGTTTTTACCGCGGTCTCGCTGGATGACCTTCACCAGTGGATCAAGCAGTTCCCTCTCGGCCAGGCCGTCGGGCTCGAAGGCATTTCCTCCGGCATCGACAACAGCAATTTCTTCTTGAATACAGAGCGCGGCAACTACGTTCTGACGATTTTCGAGAACCTGCGCTTCGACCAGCTTCCCTTCTATGTCAACCTGATGCGCCACCTGGCCGAGCGCGGCATTCCCGTGCCCGCGCCGGTGCCCAACAATGACGGCGACCTGCTCGTGAGTCTGCACGACAAGCCGGCGATCATCGTTAGCCGCCTCAACGGCAGCTCGCAGCTCGATCCGCAGCCGGTGCATTGCGCCGAAGTGGGCCGCATGCTGGCGCGTATGCACCTGGCGGCGCAGGATTTCGCGCTGCAGCAGCCGAACCTGCGCGGCATCGACTGGTGGACGGCGACCACGCCCGAGGTCGCCCCGCTGCTGAGTGATGCCGAAGCGACGCTCTTGCGCGAAGAAGTCGCGTACCAGGCCGAATTTGCCGCCAGCGCCACCTACGCGCAATTGACGCGCGGCCCGGTGCATGCCGACCTGTTTCGCAATAACGTGATGTTCGAGGGCGAGCGCCTGAGCGGCTGCTTCGACTTTTATTTCGCCGGCGTCGACACCTGGCTGTACGACGTGGCGGTGACCGTCAACGACTGGTGCATCGACCTGGCCACCGGCAGACTCGACGCAGCGCGCGTGCGCGCCCTGCTCGACGCCTATCACGCGGTGCGGCCGTTCACGTCGGCCGAACAAACCGCCTGGCAACCGCTGTTGCGCGCAGGCGCACTACGCTTCTGGCTGTCGCGCCTGTATGATCTGCACCTTCCACGCGCGGCCGAGCTGTTGACGCCGCACGATCCCACCCATTTCGAACGTATTCTGCGCGAGCGCATTGCGCGCCCCGCGCCGGGCTTGCCCACCACTGTCATTACATGAACAAACTACCTGCAACTACCGGCTGGACCTGGCTCAAGAACGGCGCCCTGCTGTTTCGTCAACAACCGGCAGCGCTCACCACGCTGCTGTTCGCCAATATCCTGGTCAGCATCCTGATCAGCGCCGTGCCGCTGCTGGGCGCGATGGTGGCGGTGGTCTTGATCCCCTCGTTTTCGATGGCGTTCATGATGGCGTGCTCGATGATCGAGAACGGCCAGCGCGTCACGCCGGCCGTGGCGCTCACCGGTTTTCGTAAACCCGTGCTGCGCGAGTTGTGCAAGGTCGGCATCGTCTACCTGGGCGTATCGTTGATCCTGGCGCTGGTCACGCGCTTTGCCGTGCAGCCTGATTTCTGGGAGCAGATACGGGCTCAGGGTGCAAGCGGCACCCCGGCCGTGCTGGCGGGGCAGGATGTGCTGGCGATGTTCCTCATTTTCGCGCTCGACGTGGTGGCACTGATCTCGCTGTGCTTTGCCGCGCCGCTGACGTACTGGCAGAAAATGCCGCCTTTCAAGGCCGTGTTCTACAGCTTTTTTGCCGTCAAGCGCAGCGCGGGGATTTTCGTCGTGATGCTGCTGGCATGGTTCGGCATCTTCTTTGCCGTGTGCATGGTGATCGCCGTGATCCTGGGTGGTAACAGCATCGCGCGCGTGGTGATCATGTGGGTGATCTTTTTATTCATCCTGCTGCTGCAGTGCGCGCTGTACGTGGGGTATCGCGAGATTTTTGGCGTCCCGCCAGTCGCAGCCGGCGACAAGGTCAGCCTCGACAAGCAGCGGTAACGCGTTGGACGGTGATGGCGCTGTGATCAGGTAGGTTTGCGTATCGGTTACCGGCCCAGGCGCACAGTGTCGCGATCGAAAAAACCGATATCGCTTAGCGCCCCAGCCGTTCCAGCTTCGCGATCGACAGATCCAGCACTTTTACCCCCGCCGAACCAAAGTTGATCTGGGCCCGCGCCGCGCCGGCGCCGCCCTCGATATTGACGATCACACCCTCACCAAACTTGGCGTGGGCCACGCTCTCGCCCACCCGCCAGCCGGTACCGTTGCCCGACTTTTGCGTAATCTGCTGCGCGATCTTGTTGTCGCTGCCGCCGTCGCGGAACTTGGCGTCGTCCCATGCGGTGGTGGATTTGCGTCCGCCAAACCAGGCTGCCTGCACGCGTGGCGACAGCCACTTGATCGACTCTTCGGGCAACTCGTCGAAGAAGCGCGACTTCATGTTGAAGCGGGTCTGGCCGTGCAGCATGCGCTGCTGCGTAAAGCTCATGTACAGGCGGCGGCGCGCACGCGTGATCGCCACGTACATCAGACGCCGTTCTTCATCGACACCATCAGCTTCGCGCGCGCTGCTCTCATGCGGGAACAAGCCTTCTTCGAGGCCCGTGATGAACACGGCGTCGAATTCCAGGCCCTTGGCCGAGTGCACCGTCATCAGTTGCAGCGCTTCTTGCCCGGCCTGCGCCTGGGCGTCGCCCGCCTCGAGCGACGCGTGCGACAAGAACGCCGACAGCGGCGACATCACGGTCGGCAGCGGCGCGCCGGCGTCTAAAATCTCGATGCCGTCCTGATATACGACCGATTCGCCAGCCTGCGCCTGCGCCGGCGGACCGAGGTGGGCTGGCGCTTGCGTGCCGAAGCCTTCTTCTTGCACGAATTGGGTCGCGGCGCTGACCATTTGCTCCAGGTTTTCGATGCGGTCGGCGCCTTCTTTTTCGTTGCCGTAGTGCGTCAGCAGCGTACTGCGCTCGAGCACCACGCGCACCAGTTCTGGCAGCGGCAATTGCTGGGTCTCGAAACGGGCGCTTTCGATGAGCTTGACGAAGTTGCCCAGCACCGTGCCGGCCTTGCCCGTCATGTACGGCACGGCCGCATACAGCGAGATGCCATAGCTGTCGGCCGCCATCTGCAATTGCTCGATCGAGCGCGCGCCGATGCCGCGCGTGGGGAAGTTGACCACGCGCATGAAGGCCGAATCGTTGTGCGGATTGTCCATCAGCTGCAGGTAGGCGATGGCGTGCTTGACCTCGGCGCGCTGGAAGTAGCGCAGGCCGCCATACACCGTGTAGGAAATGCCGGCCGCAAACAGCGCATGCTCGATCACGCGGCTTTGCGCATTGCTGCGGTACAGGATCGCGATTTCGTTGCGGCCCATGCCCTCGTTCATGAGGCTCTTGGACTCTTCGATGATCCACTGCGCTTCTTCGAGGTCGGACGAGGCTTCGTACACCCGCACCTGCTCGCCCTGCCCGGCATCCGTGCGCAGGTTCTTGCCCAGGCGCTTGGCATTGTTGGCGATCAGGAAGTTGGCGCTGTCGAGGATGTGGCCATGCGAGCGGTAGTTTTGCTCGAGCTTGATCAGGTTCTTGACCTGGTAGTCGCGTTCAAACGCCGACATATTGCCCACGTTGGCGCCGCGGAAGGCGTAGATGCTCTGGTCATCGTCGCCCACGGCGAAGATGGCGCCGCCGCCCGATTCTCCCTGCCCTGCCAGCAACTTCAGCAGGTTGTATTGCAGGTCATTGGTATCCTGAAACTCGTCGACCAGGATGTGGCGGAAACGCATCTGGTAGTGGTGGCGCAAGGGCGTGTTGCGCGACAATAGTTCGTACGAGCGCAGCAGCAGCTCGGCGAAATCGACGACGCCTTCGCGCTGGCACTGCTGGTCGTACAGCTCATACAGCTCGACCATGCGGCGCTCGATCGGGTCGTACGCTTCGACCTGCCCCGCGCGCAAACCCTGGTCCTTGGCGTTGTTGATGAAGTACATCAGCGCCTTGGCCGGGTACTTTTCATCGTCAACATTGTGCGCCTTGAGCATGCGCTTGATGAGCGAGAGCTGGTCTTGCGAGTCGAGAATCTGGAACGTTTGCGGCAGCGCGGCGTCGCGGTAATGCGTGCGCAGCAGCCGGTTGCACAGGCCGTGGAAGGTGCCGATCCACATGCCGCGCGTATTAATCGGCAGCATCGCCGACAAGCGCGTAAGCATTTCCTTGGCGGCCTTGTTCGTGAACGTCACCGCCATGATGCCGGCCGGCGAGACCTGGTTGGTCTGGATCAGCCAGGCAATGCGCGTGGTCAGCACGCGCGTCTTGCCCGAGCCGGCGCCGGCCAGGATCAGGGCGCTTTGCGCCGGCAAAGTGACGGCGGCAAATTGTTCAGGATTCAGGGTGTCGAGTTTCAGCATCCGGCCATTATACCGCCGCGATATACTGTATGCCCATCCAGTTTCGTGGCGTACGCGTCACCACCGTTTGCGTCAAACGTTTTTGATCACCAGCGCCACATTCATGGCATCGTCGGCGCGCACGACCACGCGCTGGCCGAGGTTGATCGTGCGTACCGGCGCAGCCAATACGTCGTCCCCGCTCATCAACTTGGTACTCACGAGCAGTTGCTCATCTCTGTTCAAGCGCGTGATGATGAATTCGAGGCGCCATGGCGTATTGCCATGGTTGCCATTGACCATGACGCGCTCGGTGTTCCAGGCCCGCACCACGTACTGGCTCGACTCGCCGAACAAATCCAGGTTCAGTGCCACGTCATAGCCGCCAATGCCGCGAATGCGAGCGGGGGTGGTACCCAGCAGCGACTGGGCCTGGGCGGCAGCGCTCGTTGCGCTGGCAAGGACGACGGCTGGCAGGGCGAGGCAGAGGCGGCGCCGTTTGGCGGTGGATGAGATCGGCATGGTGAATTCCTTATCAAGAAGGCCGCCCGCTGCGATGCCGGGATGAAACCATGGTCCCACTTTCTTGAAAGAATTTCAATCCAGCACGTATGAATTCGTTTAACTGTTCGTACGGGTAGTCTGGAACTGCGGCAAGCCATCGTCGAGCTTCAGCCAATCCAGGCGGCTGCGGACGAACGTGTGGTCGAGTGGTGGCACCAGGTTCGGATCATCCAGGCTGGCGGTGGCGATATCGATCTCGTCGGGCCAACTGTCATTCTGGTAGGTCAGCGTCGTGCCGCACGCCGCACAAAAACCGCGCACGGCCTGTGGGCTCGAGCGGCGTACCTGCATCTGGCCGGCGAGCCAGCGCAGCGTATTCGTCGGTACGCTGAACCACGCCACGGCCGGCGCGCCGGACACCCTGCGACAATCGGCGCAGTGGCACAAAGTGCTGTTGAACGGCGCGCCGTCGGTCTCGAACCGTACTGCGCCACAGAAGCATCCACCAGATAAAGTCATTATCTCTCCTGTCGTTATCTTCGGACATTTCATCGAGGAAATGTGATGAACGTCTCGTAATTTACCTGAAACGGGTATCTCAACCGCGCGCCCCACGATGATCGTTTAGCTTATGTTAATACCAGCGTTGCGACAAGCTCGTGAAAATCTTAACAAGGAGAATGATCATGCTAGGACGCGTAGTGACCGTGGCCGCACTGGCCGTAGGCGGCGTGATGCTGTCGAAAAAAATGAAACACCACCGTGGCTTTGGCGCCAGCTCGTCGATTGTCGAAACCATCGAAATCAATGTGCCAGTACGCACGGCGTATAACCAGTTCACCCAGTTCGAAGACTTCCCGCAATTCATGAAGAGCGTGAAAGAAATACGTCAGCTCGACGACAAGCACCTGCATTGGCGTGCGAACGTCGCCGGCGAAGAGAAAGAATGGGATGCCGAGATCACCGAGCAGATCCCTGACGACCGCATCGCATGGCGCAGCCTCACGGGCGTAAAGAATGGCGGCGTCGTCACCTTCCACAAGATTTCGGACACCGTCACGCGCATTGCGCTGCAAATGGATTACGAGCCCGAAGGCGCACTCGAAACGTTGGGCGACGCGCTGGGCGCGGTGCGTATGGAAGCGCGCGCCAACCTGGCCAACTTCAAGGAACTGCTCGAGCAGCGTGGCGGCGAGACCGGCGCCTGGCGTGGCAAGGTCGATCAGCATTGACCGACCCGCGCGCGTGGTTCACGGCCGGCGGCTATTCACCGCTTTGATGTAAGCAGGCAATTCGACACGCTCCACAGGTGTCGTCTGGGCCGCGATGAAGCCTTCGAGGGCCAGCGACAAGTCGGCCACGATCTGCGTGCCGTAGGCTGCTTCGATGAGTTTGTACTGGCGCTCGATGAGCGGCGCGATCTCGTCGATCAGCTTGTCGCCTTTTGGCGCCAGGCGCACCCAGATGCGGCGCTGGTCGGCCGCCACGCGCTGGCGCTCGATCAGGCCGAGCTCTTCCATGCGCGACAGCACGCCCGTCATGCTGGGGCTCAGGATCTGGCACAGATCGCACATCTCGCGCGGTTCCAGTTGCTCGTGCTCGTCCAGCACGCGCAGGATCCGCCATTGCTGCTCGGTCACGCCGAAATGGTTGAGGATGGGTCGAAAGTGCAGCAACAGCGATTCGCGTGCTTTCAGAAAAAGCTGGGGGAGGTTGCGGTGGGTGATCCGGCGGGCCAAGGAATGCTCCGTAATAGGTGGTTCTGTCTCTGGTTCTGCTTCAAACGGTGCGCCGGCGGCGCAATAGTCGAGCTTGGCTGACTAATATACTTGCCAGCCGGCCCCTTACGCGTCGATCCACCCATTTTCAGCAGTTTTTTTGTGACCAGATATTACCTCAGCCGTTCACGCCACCCAAGTCATCAGCTCGCGGTCGGCGCCGGGCGCGCCAATCCTTTCGCACGCGCATCGCGGATCAACGCGCGGACGGTCTTGTCGGCCGTCTTGCTCTCGCGCTCCATTTCCTGGCCCAGCACGCCCATTTTTTCGCCGAGCGCGTGCATCGGCTTGCCGGCCTCTTCCATCTGACGGCCGATGGCTTCCATCGACGTGTGCGATTGACGCATCTGTGGCGAATCGTAGGCCTGACCGATCTGCTTGCCGGCATTGTTCATGCGCACGCCAGTGGCCGCCATCTCGCGGCTCAAACGCTCACGCTCGGTCTGGTCCCGCGCACTTTCCATCTGGTTGCTCAGGCGTTCCATGTGCTGGCTCAGCGCCTGCATGCCGCCATCGATTTCGCGCATGTCGCGCTCGCTCGGCAAGTTTTTCTTGTTGACGGCGATGCGATCCATCTCGCGGCTCAGCCCATCCATCTTTTTGCTGTGAACATCCATCTCCTTGCTGTGCACATCCATGCGCGCGCTCAGGCGCTCCAGCGGCGCCCAGGCCGTGCGCACCTTGGCCATGGTCGCCGCGTCTTGAATCACATAATCACGCCCGGCTTCCCGGAACCAGATGAACTCGCCACGAATGGCACGCTGCGCAGCTTTCACGGCCGGCCAGTCGTCGCTGCTGCCGCTGATGTTGAAACTGCCTTCCTTGCCGCGCACCAGCGCGTAGGGCTCGCCCTGTGTCACGCGCACCGCGCGCGTGGTTTCCTGCGCGGCGGCCTGCGCCGGTGCGGTCAATGCATGCGCCGCGGCGCACAGCACCAGGCCGATGAAGGGAAGCGCCAGGCGGCGATTGAGCGGTACGGGATGTGGCATGAGGATCTCCTTGGGCCAGGGACAATGGCGACGGGCCGGACGCAGCCGGCGATGAAGCCACTCTAGAGAAACGCCCGAGGACCGACCAGCGCGCTGCGACAGGCAGTCGAAATCGCGGGACAGACCGTCATTCGCTGCCTGGAACGATAACGCGGCCCGAAGGCCGCGTCGCACACATGCATACCGCGCAGGCCGCAAGGCCCGCCATGGCTTAAAAGACGACGACCGAGCGGATCGACTCGCCCGACTTCATCAGGTCGAAGCCTTCGTTGATGCGATCGAGCGGCAGGTGATGGGTGATCAGGTCGTCGATATTGATCTTTTTTTCCATGTACCAGTCGACGATCTTTGGCACGTCGGTGCGACCGCGCGCGCCGCCGAAGGCCGAACCTTTCCATTCACGGCCGGTCACCAGCTGGAATGGCCGGGTGGAGATTTCCTGGCCGGCAGCGGCCACGCCGATGATGATCGACTTGCCCCAGCCCTTGTGGCAGCACTCGAGCGCCTGGCGCATCGTATTCACGTTGCCGATGCACTCGAAGCTGTAGTCAGCGCCGCCATCGGTCAGTTGCACGATGGCGTCGACCACGTTCTCGACCTGGGTCGGGTTAATGAAATGGGTCATGCCGAACTTGCGCGCCATCGCTTCGCGTTCCGGGTTCAGGTCGACGCCGATGATCTTGTCGGCGCCCACCATTTTTGCTGCCTGGATCACGTTCAGGCCGATGCCGCCCAGGCCGAACACGACCACGTTGGCGCCCGCCTCGACCTTGGCCGTGAAGATCACGGCGCCGATGCCGGTGGTCACGCCGCAACCGATATAGCAGATCTTGTCGAACGGCGCGTCATTGCGCACCTTCGCCAGGGCGATCTCGGGCACCACGATGTAGTTCGAGAAGGTCGACGTGCCCATGTAGTGATAGATCGGCTGGCCGTCGATCGAGAAGCGCGACGTGGCGTCGGGCATCAGGCCGCGGCCCTGCGTCGAGCGGATCGCCTGGCACAGATTGGTCTTTTGCGACAGGCAGAACTTGCACTGGCGGCATTCCGGCGTGTACAGCGGAATCACATGGTCGTCCTTGCGCAGGCTGGTCACGCCCGGGCCGACATCGACCACCACGCCGGCGCCTTCGTGGCCCAGGATCGACGGGAAGATGCCTTCCGGATCGGCGCCCGACAGCGTGTAGTAGTCGGTATGGCAGATGCCGGTGGCCTTGATTTCAACCAGCACTTCGCCGGCCTTCGGGCCTTCGAGTTCCACTTCTTCGATCGTCAGCGGATGGCCCGCCTTCCACGCGATTGCTGCCTTGGTTTTCATATTGTCTTTCCGATGCCTGAATTGAGCCGCGCGCGCCCGCGCGCTGCAAAAACGTCATGATAACAAGCTTGCGGCGTCACGGCCGCGCGCGGCTGCGGATGCGTTCGCCGATCTCACCGTGCAGGCCGCCCAATCCTTCTTCGGTCGCCAGGATCTGCTCGGCCACCTCGCCGAGCTTGCGCCGCTGCGAGCGTGCATGCTCGCGCAGCACGTCGAACGCCTGATGCCGATCGATATGAAAGCGCGCCATCAACACCCCGACCGCGATGCTGGTCTCGCGCCCCGCCGCCAGCGCCGACGAGAGGCTCGCTTCGCTGCGGCGCAACTGGCGGATATCGTCAGCCCGCGCCAGCGCCGCCTCGAACGCCGCCAGCAGCGGCCCGGCGTCGATCGGCTTGACGACATACCCAACCGCGCCCGCCTCGGCCGCCCCGCGCGCCGTGGCGCCATCGTCGCTGGCCGACAGGAACATGAACGGCACCGTCGTTTCCTGACGCAGCAGGCAGGCCAGTTCAAGGCCGGACATGCCGGGCATCTCGATGTCGAGCAAGGCCAGCGCAATCGCGGCGCCGTGCTGCTCGATCAGGCGCAGCGCCGCCGCCGACGACGCGGCCTGCAGCACCTCGTGGCCAGCGTGGCCCACGACTTCGGCCAGGTATTCGCGCAGCAGGCTGTCGTCGTCGACGATCAGCACCAGCCGGCGGGTTGGTGCGGGCAACTCCATGCAGCAAGCTCCATAGTGGATATGGCGCCTGCTGGCCGGCAGGACGCTTGGGCCCGGGGCTGGACCCATGCAAAAAATATAGCACGCCGCCGTGGCGCGGCGCCAGAAAGAGCGCCTCGTCGCTGCAAAAATCAATCGGCCCCACCACCCAAGCGCAACGCGGCCTGGCGGGCTTCAGGCGTATGCCGCCGCCGGTACTACAGCGGCGCGTCCACCAGCAGTCCTGGCTGCAGTGCGCGGATGCGCCACTCCGTAAAATAGCCGCCGGCTTCGTTGTAGCGCAGGTAGTGACGCCCACACAGCGTGCAGCGCGCAACCGTGCAGCGGTTGTACGGATAAAAACGCGGTGCGATGGGAGCGTCGTCGCTTTCATACCGCGTGCCCAGCGGATGGTACTCGGTGAAGGTCGGCTCGTCGTACGGATCGTCCAGCAAGGTGCCAACGTCGTCAAGGCGGTCGAGCTCCAGCGTCAGCGGTTGCGCGGTCCAGGCAAGCAGGGATACCTGCGTACAACTGCACGGTGTCGTGACTGCCGAAGACGCCAGCGCCAGGCGCGTCAAGGTTGCGAAATCAATTTTCTGCATTGCCATCCAGGATGATCGGGGTCGGTGCAGCGACTATAACGCGACCGCCCCACACTGGCGAGGCTGCCTGTGCCTTTGGGCAATCTGCGCTATGCTTGCCTGTTCGACAGTTCAGGCACACCGCACCATGCGTATTTACTCTTTATTCTCTGCAAGCGTCACGACACGCCCGCGCAGCACCCCAGCAATCGCAGGCCGCTTCCCGGCACGAATGGAGCGCACCTGATGTTTCATCTGATGTTCAGTATTCCCTGCCTGCTGGTCCTGGTGCGCTGGCTCTGGCCGCTGCCGTTGTCCACGAAATCGAAGGTCGCCAGCGCCGTCGTGCTGGTGCTGCTCTCGCAATACCACCTGTGGTCGCGCATCTCGTCGGGCAGCGTGTTCTCGCCCGAATTCCCGAAAGGCCTGGTCATCCTGTTCAACTGGGGCTTCGGCGCGATTTTGCTGCTGGCCGTGTTCCAGTTGCTGGTCGATGCCGGCACCCTGATCGTGATGGCGATCCGGCGCCGGCGCGTGGCCATCGCCCCGCGCGTGCGCTACGGCATTGCGATTGCCGCCGCGCTGCTGGCAGCGCTGGGTGTGAACCAGGCGATCAAGTCGCCGTCGCTCGAGGACGTGCTGATCGAGGTGAAGAATCTGCCGCAAGAATTCGACGGCTACCAGGTCGTGCACCTGACCGACCTGCACATCAGCCGCCTGTTCGACGCGCCCTGGACGCGCAAGGTCGTCGACGACGCCAACGCGCTGGACGCCGACCTGATCGTCATCACCGGCGACCTCATCGACGGCAATATCGCGCAGCGCGAGCGCGACGTGGCGGCGCTGCGCGACCTGCGCGCGCCCGATGGCGTCTGGGTCATTCCCGGCAACCACGAATACTTTTTTGGTCATAAGGAATGGATGGCCTATTTCGCCGGACTGAACATGACGCCGCTCGATAACAGCCACACCGTTCTCAAGCGCGGCGCCGGGCAACTGGTGCTGGCCGGCGTGAACGACGTGACGGCGCCGCAGACGGGCGCCGCGCCGCCCGATCTCGACGCGGCCTTGCGCGGCGCGCCGGCCGGCGTGCCGGTGATCCTGCTCGATCACCAACCGCGCAATGCGCGCTTGTCGGCCAGCCGGGGCGTTGCGCTGCAACTGTCCGGCCACACCCACGGCGGCATGATCGTCGGGCTTGATCAGGTGGTGGCGCGGGCCAACAACGGGTTCGTGTCGGGACGTTACGAGGTCGATGGCATGACGATGTACCTGAACAATGGCACGGCACTGTGGCCGGGCTTCGCGCTGCGGCTGGGCGTGCCGTCCGAGCTGACCCGGATCACGCTGCGGCGCCAGGCGACGTAAGCCGCCGCTGTAGGATCATTCGCCTTGTGCGAAGGCCAGCCGCATGCGTTGTTCGACGTGATCCGACCCTGGGCGCATCGGCTCGCGCCAGCCCGTGGCGACGAAACCGGCGCGCGCATACAAACCCAGCGCCGCCTCGTTGGCGCAATTGACACCAAGCTGCACGGCGCTCGCGCCGCGGGCACGCGCCCAGCGCACCGCCTCGCTCAACAAGCCAGCAGCCACGCCCTGCCCGCGCGCCTCGGGCGCCACCCACATCTGGAACAGGTTCACGAGCGACGGGTCATCGGCATCCACCTTGGCCCAGGCCAGCCCGACGGGTTGGCCACCGATCTCGGCCGCCAGTGCATGGTCGATGCCGGACGTGGCCGAGCGGGCCATGCGCGCCGCCCACTGCTCCGGGGGCAGAGCGGACTCGGCGGCGAAGGTGCTGCCAAAGGCATCGGGCGCGTCTTCCAGCGCGCGCAGGCGGATCGCGCGGTAGAACGGCCATTCGTCAGGCGTGAAATTGCGGATCGTGCAGGCAGACAAGTCGTGCACCATGCGCGTGCTCCTGTTGGTGGTCGGAGGACGATTCTAGCAAGCAATTTGAAGCGTGTGACTAATCGTGCTCCCACTCTTCCAGCTTGCGCTTGCGGGCGCGGCCGACCGCGATCCGGTTGCGCGTGGTAAAGGCGATCAGGCGCGCCACGACCACCGCCAGGTACATCAGGCCGACGAGCATCTCGACGCTGGCCAGCGCCCGCGCCGGTGCGGTCAGGGGAATCACGTCGCCGATGCCGGTGCTCGAGAGCAGCGCGAAGCTCAGGTAATTGAGTTCGGTCCAGGTGCGCGGCGCGCTGGCGTTGATGGCGGCGGCGAAGGTGCCGGGATGGACTTCCTGCAGCAGGATGTACATGTGGGTGAACGCCCAGGCCAGCAGCGTGAAGGTGGCGCCGGCCGCGAACAGCTCGTCGGTCGTGGCCAGTTCGTCGTCCATCATGTAGGCGATCAGGCTGCCTGCCGCATAGAAGTAGAACAGCGCTTCCAGGCCCGACGACCAGGCCAGCAGGTGATCGAGCCCGAACAGGATCTGCGCCAGCAGCAGGCAGATGATCGGCACCGCCAGCGCCCAGCTCACGCGCACCTCGCCGGGCGTGCGCCGCACCATGCGGATGGCGAAGGCCAGCACCACGATGCCGAAGCAATTCAAGACCACCCGGCCGACCGGCGTACCCTCGATAAACGGATACGTCAGCATGCCGATCAGCTGCACGAACAGCAGGATGGCCGACGGGTGACGGCGGGTATGGATGAACAGGCGCGGAGCGAGCATGGTGGCGGGACAAAGTAGACAGTCCTGCCATTGTAGGTTCAGGCGGCCGAAAACAGTGTCTTGAATGCGCGTGCGGCCGCGTGCGGGTCGTTTGCACCGTACACGCTCGTGATCGCCGCGACCATGTCGGCGCCGCGCGCGACCAGCGGCGCGGCGTTTTCCGGCGTCATGCCGCCGATGACGACGAGCGGCAACGTGAATTCTGCGCGCGCCTGGTCCAGGATCTCCGGCGACGTCACGAACGTGTATTTCTTCACCGGCGACGGGTAGAAGCCGCCAAAGGCCAGGTAGCTGGCGCCGGCGTCGCGCGCCGCGCGCGCCAGCGCCAGTTCGCCGTAGCACGAGGCGCCGACGATCTTGGCGGCGCCCAGCAGTTCGCGCGCACTGGCAACATCCCCGTCCGTATGACCCAGGTGAACGCCATCGGCGTCGATGGCCTGGCACAGGTCGAGGTGGTCGTTGATGACGAGCGGGCAGCCGTGGCGGCGGCACAGCGCCAGCAGCGCCGTCGCCTGCTCGAGCCGCAGCGGCGCGCTTGCGTCCTTGTGGCGGTACTGCACCAGCGCGGCGCCGGCGGTCAGCGCGGCGGCGGTGGCGGCGAGCAGCCGCTCGGTATCGTGCCAGTTCGGGGTGACGAGATACAAGCCTTGCATGATCGTTCCTTCAATGTGGGTGAAGCAGGCGGCGCGGGATGCGCTGGCCCGGCGCGATCGCGAACGATTGCGCCAGTGTGGCGTGGGTGTAGGCCTGTGCGCGCTCGAGGGCAATCTCCATCGACTCGCCCAGCGCCAGGCGCGCCGCCAGCGCGGCGGCCAGCGTGCAGCCGCTGCCGTGGTAAGTGGCCGGCAGGCGTGGCCAGTGCCACCGGCGCAGTTCCTGGCCATCCTGCAGCCAGCGGTTGGCGACGGTGTCGCCCGGCGCGTGGCCGCCGGTGACGAGAAGTTGCTTGATGCGCGACTCGCCCAGTGCGGCGCGTTCCGGAAGGTTGGGCAGCACGATCGTCGCCAGTTCCAGCAAGTCGCCCAGCGCCGCCAAGGCGCTGCCCTGCCCCAGCGCATCGCCATGGCCGCTGGCCAGCACCGGGTCGAGCACCACGGGCAAGGCGGGCTGCTGTGCGCGCAGGCTGCGGATGATGGCCGCGATCGCCGCCGCATTGGCCGCATTGCCGGGGATGCCCAGCTTGACCGCGCGGATATCGAAAGCGGCGATCAGCGGCGCGGCCTGGCGCGCGACCAGGCCCGCGTCGACTGCCTGCGCCGCGAACACATGGTTATTGTCCTGGCAGGTCAGCGCAGTGGCCACCGGCAGCGCGTGGGCGCCCTGGGCGGCAACCGCCAGGATGTCGGCCGCCAGGCCCGCGCCGCCGCCGGGGTCGAGCCCGGCGAAGACCAGCACGCACGGCGTCATGCCGTGATTTTCCCATCCACCGGCGACGAGGGCGAGGCCGCAAACCGCTTGGGCATGCGGCCGGCCAGATACGCATCGCGCCCGGCCAGCACCGCATGCTTCATCGCGCGCGCCATGCGCACCGGGTCGCGCGCGCCGGCAATGGCGGTGTTCATCAACACGCCGTCGCAGCCGAGCTCCATCGCGATGGCCGCATCCGACGCCGTGCCAACGCCGGCGTCGACCAGTACCGGCACCGTGGCCTGCTCGATGATCAGCGACAGGTTCCACGGGTTGAGGATGCCCATGCCCGAGCCGATCAGGGACGCCAGCGGCATCACCGCCACGCAGCCGATCTCCTGCAAAATGCGCGCCTGGATGGGATCGTCGCTGCAATAGACCATGACGTCGAAGCCATCGCGCACGAGCGTCTCGGCGGCCTTCAATGTTTCGGGCATGTGCGGGAACAGCGTGGTGGCGTCGCCCAGAACCTCGAGCTTGACCAGCTTGCGCCCACCCAGCAGCTCGCGCGCCATCTGCAGCGTGTAGACCGCGTCCTTCGCGTTGAAGCAGCCGGCCGTGTTGGGCAGGATGGTGAAATCGGCCGGCGGCAGCACGTCCAGCAGGCTCGGTGCATGCGGGTCCTGGCCGATGTTCACGCGGCGGATCGCCACCGTGACGATCTCGGCGCCAGCGGCCAGCGTCGCCTCGCGCGTTTGGGCCAGGTCGCGGTATTTGCCGCTGCCGACCAGAAGGCGCGAGCGGTAGGCGCGCCCGGCGATGGTGAGCACGTCCTGGGTCATATCTTGTTTCATGTCTTCGTTCATGGCATTCATCCTGTTTTCCTTTAGCCGCCACCGATGGCGCGCACGATATCGACGCGGTCCTGCGTCTGCAGGCGGCGCGTCGACCACTGCTGGCGCGGCACCACCTCGCGGTTCACCGCCAGCGCCATGCCCTGTCCGTCCAGGTCGAGCTGGACGAGCAGGCCGCACAGCGTCTGGCCCGCCGGCACGCTGCACGGCGCGCCATTGACTTCGATGGGTGTCATTCACACCTCCCGGTACAGCTGGGCGCCGCTGCGCACGAACTCGATCGCTTTTTCCTGCATGCCGTGCTGCAGGGCAGTCTCGCCCTGTACGCCGTTGGCGGCGGCGTAGGCGCGCACTTCCTGCGTGATCTTCATCGAACAGAAATGCGGGCCGCACATCGAGCAGAAGTGGGCGACCTTGCTTGACTCCTTGGGCAGCGTCTCGTCGTGGAATTCGCGCGCTTTGTCGGGGTCGAGGCCCAGGTTGAACTGGTCGTCCCAGCGGAACTCGAAGCGCGCTTTCGACAGCGCGTTGTCGCGCAGCTGCGCGCCCGGATGGCCCTTGGCCAGGTCGGCCGCGTGGGCGGCGATCTTGTACGTGATGATGCCGTCCTTGACGTCCTGTTTATTGGGCAGGCCCAGGTGCTCCTTGGGCGTCACGTAGCACAGCATCGCCGTGCCGTACCAGCCGATGGTGGCCGCGCCGATGCCGGACGTGATGTGGTCGTACCCGGGCGCGATATCGGTCGTGAGCGGCCCCAGGGTGTAGAACGGCGCTTCATGGCACTGCTCGAGCTGCAGGTCCATGTTTTCCTTGATCAGGTGCAGCGGCACGTGGCCGGGACCTTCGATGATTGTCTGCACGTCGTGCTTCCACGCGATCTGCGTGAGCTCGCCCAGCGTTTTGAGCTCGGCGAGCTGGGCCTCGTCGTTGGCGTCGTAGATCGAGCCTGGGCGCAGGCCGTCGCCCAGGCTGAACGAGACGTCATACGCTTTCATGATCGCGCAGATGTCTTCGAAGTGCGTGTACAGGAACGATTCGCGGTGGTGCGCCAGGCACCACTTGGCCATGATCGAACCGCCGCGCGAGACGATGCCCGTCAGGCGACTGGCCGTCATCGGCACATAGCGCAGCAGCACGCCGGCGTGGATCGTGAAGTAGTCGACGCCCTGCTCGGCCTGTTCGATCAATGTGTCGCGAAAGATCTCCCAGGTCAGGTCTTCCGCCTTGCCATTGACCTTTTCCAGCGCCTGGTAGATCGGCACGGTGCCGATCGGGACCGGGCTGTTACGCAGGATCCACTCGCGCGTTTCGTGGATATGCTTGCCGGTCGACAGATCCATCACCGTGTCGGCGCCCCAGCGGATCGCCCAGGTCATCTTTTCCACTTCCTCGCCGATCGACGAGGTCACCGCCGAATTGCCGATATTCGCGTTGACCTTCACCAGGAAATTACGGCCGATGATCATCGGCTCGAGCTCCGGATGATTGATGTTGGCCGGGATGACTGCGCGGCCACGCGCCACTTCCGCGCGCACGAATTCCGGCGTGATCTCGGCCGGGATGCTGGCGCCGAACGACTGGCCCGGATGCTGGCGGCCCAGCAGCTCGGCGGTGCGCTTGCCCATCGGGCCGGACGCATGCAACGACGCGATGTACTCCTTGCGCTGCATGTTTTCGCGCAGCGCGATGAATTCCATTTCGGGCGTGATGATGCCCTGGCGCGCGTAGTGCATCTGCGTGACGTTCAAGCCGCTGCGCGCACGGCACGGCGCGCGCTGCAGGTTGAAGCGCAGCGCGGTCAAAGCCGGATCGTTCAGGCGCTGCTGGCCATACGCCGACGACGGGCCGGCCAGCTGCTCGGTGTCGCCGCGCCCGGCGATCCACAGCGCGCGCATCGGCGCCAACCCACTGCGGATATCGATGGCGGTGTCGGGTTCGGTGTACGGCCCCGACGTGTCGTAGACGAACAGCGGCGCATTGGCCTCGCCGCCGAAGCTGTCGGACGTGGCCGACTGGCTGATCGCGCGCATCGGCACGCGCAGATCGGGCCGGCTGCCTTCGATATACACCTTGCGGGAATTGGGTAATGGCGCGATGGCCGCCTGGTCCACCGTGGCAGTGGCGGCATCGAATAGTTGCGAAGACTTCGTAGGTGCGTTCATGTGGCTCCCTTGCGTGCATGAGAGCCAGCAAAGGAGGTGCCGGGTGCGGCAAGGACGGGCGCAAGACTGCGCACGGCCGCATGGATCGGCTGCTTCCCTTCGCTGGCATTATCCAGATCAGGTTCGGAGGGTATTTCTCACCCGCGCAGCGTTGAGACGATGCGCAGGACCCCTAGCGTTTGCTGCCATGGAAGGCAGCGAGCCGATTATAGCCCAATGAAGTTCGAATAAGTAAATGATCGTTACAACATCGGCGGCTCCTGCGGCAGCGGCAGCATTTGCAGCTGGCCGTTCATCAGGCGCACTTCGACAAACGGCGTTTCCGCCAGCTCGATCGTACGCTGCTCCGTGGGGCCGTCTTGCACAGACACTTCGAGCCGCACGCTGGCCCCATCGAGCTCGACGTCCACCGAATCGGCACGTGAAATGGTCAGGTCGGTGCTGACGTCGGCACGCTGGTAGATCTTCGCGCCGTCGACCAGCACGCTCACGGTATTGTTTTGAAATCCCTCCCCCAGCCTCACACGTAAGGTCATCGCTTGCCTCGCCTTTCCAGTCAATGCAACAAATTCACCAGGCAGGCCGGCTGGAATGCCGGCCTGCCTGGCACACAGCATCGCGACGATCGCGATGCCAAACGCCCGATACCGCATGGCTCAGGATTTTCTGGTCGTGCGTCCGCCCGGCCTGGCAGCATCGCCACCACCGTTCATATTCTGCACGGCCGCGAGGCAGGCTAGCACTTCACCTTGCGATACCGGATCGAGCACCTGCGCTTCGGTCGCGCGCGTGAGCAGCGCCGCGCTCTCATCGAGTTTGGCGGCACGCACGGTAATCGGCTTGCCGTCACCAGCATTCACGGTCTTGAAGCAACGGCCCGCATTGACGCCCTTGGCCATGCGCACATAGGCGGCCATTGGATGCGCATCGAAACGGTCGAGCACCTCGTCGAAGGCGGCATTGCCGTTACGCAGGGTTTCATTGTCGGACCCTTGCAGATACAGCAGCGCGCCCTGGTCGGCGCCCAGGAACAGGTCGGCCAGGGTATTCTCGTCGGTACTGACCGGGTAGCGCACGCGGATCGTGAGGATGGACGACAGCACCTGCGAACCATCGAGCGCCGCATACGCGGCCCGGACCCGGTACTGGCCCGGCTGGTCGAAATAATGGCCATTCTTGCCGTAACCGATATAGGCGCTGTCCCGGATCGGACTGTCGACGCCGAGCAGCGTCTGGCGCTCGCCCACCAGATGGTCGATCATCGGCTCGTAGGCGCAGACCCGGCCGCTGGGTTGTTCGATGATGACCTTCACCAGGCCATAGCTGGGATGCAGCCAGGTGTGGGCGCGGCGCCCGCGCGTGTCGGTGGCGCGCAGTGCGAGTTCGAGCACCACCGGCTCGCCCAGCGCGAAGTTGCGCTGGTGGGTCGAGATCTGCAACACCAGCCCGGATTCGTCCGAGATCGGGTCGGCCATCACGTCGCGCCCCATGGACGAGCCAACGGCGAAGTCGTTGCCGCCCATGACGACGTCGTTGCGGAAGCCGTGGCGCAGGTGGATCAGTTCTTCGTCGTCGAAACGGAAATCGAAACTGCTCCAGTAGCCGGCCGCCCCGCCGTTCGGGTAGTACCACGGGTAATTCATCCAGGAAAGGGAATCGGGACGATCGGGCTTGGGCGGCGTGGCGTACGATTTTTGCCACGAGTGCAGCAGGTTGAAGCAGTGGCCGAGTTCATGCACATAGGTATAGAGCTGCAAACGGGTTTGCTCGGCACTGGTGCCGCCGATCCCGGCGTGGAATACGGCGCAGCCCTGGCGCTGCGAGCCCTGCTGGTCGAACATGATGCCGTACAGGCCGGTGCCAAGGTCGTGCTGTTGCGCCACCAGCTGCCATACGCACCATTGCTGCAGATCGGTCCAGAGCGAAAAATGCTGTTGCATCGAGGCGTGCAGCTCGGCATTGCTCCAGGTGGCATTGGCGCCGGCGCTGCTGACATCGATGACGTTGTTGCCAGCGGTGGGCACCAGGCCGATGCCGGCTTCGCCAAACGCGCTGACCACATTGACCGTGCGCGCGCCGCCACCCGATGGTAGCGCGCCAGTGTTGTAGTTGACGAACGGCGTCGTGGTCAGGTCGCTCACGCGATCGGTTTCGATGCGCACGGTGCGAAAATTCAGCGCTGCAAACGGGCACAGGTACGCCGCGCCCGGCGCATTGCTGACCGTGAAGAACTGCATCGTGGCTGCGGCCTGGGGCTGGAAGAGGCTCATGCGCGGAATCGTCACCTGCACTACCGGCGCGCCGGCCGAGAACGTGTAGCGGCCTAAGCCCGTGACGACGACACGCGAGGTGGTGACGGTGACGGTCGGGCTGTCGACGACGAACGAGCCAAAGTACGATTTGATCTTGCCGACGGTCTGGTAAAAGTCGCCGCTCACGCGGCGCATGGGCCGGGTGCGGTCGACGTCGACCCGCAATTCGACCTGGAAGTTGCCCAGAATACCTGCGTAACACCCGCTGACCGCCTTCTTGATGACCGGGATAGAAGGGATAGGGGGGAATGGAAACCTGGGAACTGGCAGCGGTGGATGCGGCAGCGGGATGGTGGGGTGCGGCGCAAGATCGGCCGCACCCCCCGGCGCGCCGGTGGGCGTGTTGTCATGCGGTTCGCCGAGCCCGAGGTCACCGTTGGACAGCCCGGTGACTTCCTCGTACGTCATGACGTCGGTGTCGCCGGACACGTCCTCGCTGGAATTATCGAGCCCGGTGGGGTCAAGTTGTGACATGGCTTTCTCCTTCTGTAAAAAAGCGTGTCTTCCTTCGACCACAAGGCGATGCCGATCGATTCGTCGAGGCCGCTGTTATTCATTGCAATTGCTTGTCCACTTAGAGGTAAATCAAGGTTGTGATTGATATGTGGGCAGTAAAAGGTGACCTATAATGGTTTCTTTCGAAAAATTCACACACGACCACATCATGGAATTAGCCAAGTCTTTCGAGCCAGCCGATATTGAACAGTTCTGGCGCGCCGAGTGGGAACAGCGCGGCTACTTTGCCGCGACCATGGACGAGGGCAAGCCCTCCTTCAGCACCCAGCTGCCGCCGCCGAACGTCACCGGCACCCTGCACATGGGCCATGCGTTCAACCAGACGATCATGGATGGCCTGACGCGCTACTACCGCATGCGCGGCTACAACACCGCCTGGGTCCCGGGCACCGACCACGCCGGCATCGCCACCCAGATCGTCGTCGAGCGCCAGCTCGATGCGCAAAAGATTTCGCGCCATGACCTGGGCCGCGACGCCTTTCTGGAAAAAGTCTGGGAGTGGAAGGAAAAATCGGGCAGCACCATCACCGGCCAGATGCGCCGCCTGGGTACGTCGCCCGACTGGCAGCGAGAATATTTCACGATGGACGAGCCGCGCTCGAAGTCGGTCGTCGAAGTGTTCGTTCGCCTGTACGAACAGGGCCTGATCTATCGCGGCAAGCGCCTGGTCAACTGGGATCCGGTGCTGGGCACGGCCGTGTCCGACCTCGAAGTCGACTCGCAGGAAGAAGACGGCTTCATGTGGTACATCCAGTACCCGCTCACCGACGGCAGCGGCCACCTGACGGTCGCCACCACGCGCCCTGAAACGATGCTGGGCGACGTCGCGGTCGCGGTCGATCCGACCGACGAGCGTTATTTGCATCTGCACGGCAAAACGATCACCCTGCCACTGGTCGGCCGCGAAATCCCGATCATCGCCGACAGCTATGTCGATAAAGAATTCGGCACCGGCTGCGTGAAGATCACGCCGGCGCACGACTTCAACGATTACGCGGTGGGCCAGCGCGCCAATCTCGCGCCGATCAGCATCTTCACGCTCGACGCGAAGATCAACGAGAACGGCCCCGAGAAATACCAGGGCCTGGACCGCTTCGCCGCGCGCAAGCAGATCGTCGCCGACCTCGAAGCACTGGGCCTGATGGAACAGATCAAGCCGCACAAGCTGATGGTCCCGCGCGGCGACCGCACCAACGTCGTGATCGAGCCGATGCTCACCGACCAGTGGTTCGTCGCGATGACCAAGCCGGCGCCGGAAGGCACGTTCAATCCGGGCAAATCGATCACCGACGTGGCGCTGGAAAAAGTCGCCAGCGGCGAGATCAAGTTCGTGCCCGAGAACTGGAGCACGACCTACAACCAGTGGCTGGGCAATATCCAGGACTGGTGCATCTCGCGCCAGCTGTGGTGGGGCCACCGCATCCCGGCCTGGTTCGCCGAAGACGGCCAGATCGTCGTCGCGCGCGATGAAGCAGAAGCGCAGGCCAAGGCCACCGCCGCCGGCATCACCGGCCCGCTGCGCCGCGACGACGACGTGCTCGATACGTGGTTCTCATCGGCGCTGGTGCCCTTCTCGACCATGGGCTGGCCTGAAGAGACGCCCGACATGAAGATGTTCCTGCCGTCGTCGGTGCTGGTGACCGGCTTCGACATCATCTTCTTCTGGGTGGCGCGCATGGTCATGATGACCGCGCACTTCACCGGCAAGGTGCCGTTCGAGACCGTGTACGTGCACGGCCTGGTGCGCGACTCGCAGGGCCAGAAGATGTCGAAGTCGAAGGGCAACACGCTCGACCCGATCGACCTGATCGACGGCATCGATGTCGACACGCTGGTGGCCAAGCGCACCACGGGCCTGATGGACCCGCGCGCGCTTGACAAAATCGGCAAGGCCACGCGCCGCGAATTCCCGGACGGGATCCCGGCGTTCGGCACCGACGCGGTGCGCTTCACGATGGCGAGCTACGCATCGCTGGGCCGCAACATCAACTTCGACCTGGGCCGCGCCGAAGGCTACCGCAACTTCTGCAACAAGCTGTGGAACGCGACCCGCTTCGTGATGATGAACACCGAAGGCAAGGATTGCAGCGCCCCATTGCCTGAGGATTTATCGCAGGCCGACCGCTGGATCATCTCGCTGATGAACCGTGTCGAACAGGATGTCGCCAAGGGTTTTGCCGACTACCGCTTCGACAACATCGCCAACAGCATCTACAAGTTCGTCTGGGACGAATACTGCGACTGGTACCTCGAAGTATCGAAAGTCCAGGTCCAGCAAGGCACAGAAGCGCAGCAACGCGCCACCCGCCACACGCTGCTGCGCGTGCTGGAAGTGATCCTGCGCCTGGCGCATCCGATCATCCCGTTCGTGACCGAAGCGCTGTGGCAGAGCATTGCGCCACTGGCCGGCAAGACCGGCGCGACGATCATGCTGCAGCCGTATCCGCAGGCCGACGCAACGCAGATCGACGAAGGCGCCGAAGCCTGGATGGAGCAGTTGAAAGCACTGGTCGACGCCACCCGCAACCTGCGCGGCGAGATGTCGCTGGCGCCGTCGCTGCGCGTGCCGCTGATCGTCGAGCCAAGCAATGACGGCGAGCGCGCCGGCCTGGCAGTGTTCGCACCGTACATCCAGTTGCTGGGCAAACTGGCCGAAGTGCAGATCGTCGATGCGCTGCCGGAGTCGCCAGCGGCCGTGTCGATCGTGGGCACCACGAAGCTGATGCTCAAGGTCGAGATCGACGTCGCCGCCGAACGCGAACGCCTGTCGAAAGAGATCGCGCGCGTGGCCGGTGAAATCGCCAAGGCCAACGGCAAGCTGTCGAACGAGAGTTTCGTGGCCCGTGCACCGGCCGCCGTCGTGGCGCAGGAGCAGGAACGTGTCGCTAACTTCTCGGCAACGTTGGTCAAGATGCAGGAGCAGTTGGAAAAGCTGGCGGCGGCATAAAGCTGTCGAGGGTTGGCGGGTAGATCAGCCCGCTCTCCCACCAATTAAAGTTGCACCAAGCACGTCGTTCCCGCCTCCGCGGGAACGACGTTTTACATGGCGGGCCACAAGCTTGCGCGACACTTGTCACATAAACTGCTTGCCGACCATGTGACAAGTGTCGCATAATCCCCTCCACGTACAAGGAGGCACTATGACCGCAGCGATTCCATCACCGACTGAACTATGCCTGCTCAAGGCGCTTTGGCGCGACGCGCCGCTCAGTGCGCGCGCCCTGCATGCGCAGATCGAGGACGAACTGGCTTGGTCGTTTTCATCGACCCGCAAAACGCTGGAACGCATGGTCGACAAGGGCATGGTCGCGCAGGAGGCCAATGGCGGTCTGCAGGTCTATCGCCCGCTACTGGAAAAGGTCGGCACGCTGGCCGCGTTCGCGCGTGACTTCAGCCGGCGCGTGATGGAAATGGATACACCGCTGGCCGCGTCGATGTTCACCGGCAGCAAATTGGTCGACGAGGCCGAACTAGAGCGTCTAGACAGCCTGCTGCAAGACTGGCCGGACGACGAGGCATGATGGCCGAACCGTGGTTGCTGGCGCGCTTTGCCGCTGCCTGCGCGGGCAGCGTGGTGCTGGCGTGGACGCTGTCGCTGCTGCTGCGGCGCGCCGCCCGGCGCTGGCCCGCGCTGCTGGCGCACCGCAGCGTGTGGCTGTGCGCGCAGGCGGGCGTGGTGCTGGTGTTTGCGCTCGCCGTGGCGCCGCTGCCGCGCAGCGCCATTGCGCCGGCGCTCGTGCTGCCTGCGCCGGCGGGCGAGAGCGTACCGGTCGGCGAGTCCGCCGTGCTGGCGCCGCTGGCGCAGAGCCTCCCTGCGCTGGCGCCAGCGCAGGCGCATGACCGGTTCGATACGCTGTGGCCCTTGTTGCCGGCCGCCTGGCTGGCGGCCTACCTCGCCGGCCTGGGCTGGCACGTAGCGCGGCGCCTGCGCGCGCACGCTCGCTGGCGGGTGCTGCTGCGCCAGACGCGCATCGTCGATGCTGCCGCGTTGCGCGCCTGGCCCGGCATGACGCCGGCACAGCGCGCCCGCATCGAAGGGCGCCTGACGGTGCGCACGGTCGACCTGCCGGTCTCGCCCATGCTGCACGGCCTGCGGCGCCCATGTCTTCTGCTGCCTGCACACATGATGACGCTCGACGTCAGGCAGCAGCAGCTGATCGTCGAACATGAACTGACGCACTGGCGCCGCGCCGATTCGCTGTGGCTCACGCTCTCCGGCGTGCTCGCACTGCTGTTCTGGTTCAACCGGCCATACGGGCGCCTGGATGGGGCGCTGCGCGAAGCGGTGGAACTGGGCTGCGACGATGCCGTGCTTGCCGGCGCGTCAGGTAGCGAGCGCCAGGGCTATGCCGGCGCGCTGGTGGCGCAATTGCGTATACAGGCTGGCGCGCGGCACGGCGTCGCGTTCGGCCAGCTGGGCGTCGCCGCCCGCGTGCAGCGGATGCGCGCCGCGCGGCCACCGCGCCTGTCAAGGCAAGGCCGCCTGCTCGCCGGCGCCGCGATCGCTGCCAGCGCGCTGCTCGGCGCGGCGCTGCAACCGGCGTTCTCGTCGAGCGTGCCGTCGCTGTCTGCAATGCCATCGGCGCCGCCACGCGCGTTGCCCGAACAGTGGCGCTATCCGCTGGACCGGCCACGCATCACGAGCCTGTACGGCGTCGTCAGTCGCAGCGTGCCGAAGGGCCACCACGGCATCGACCTGGCGGCGCCGCGCGGCACGCCCGTGCGGGCGGTCGCCGCCGGTACCGTGCTGGAAGCGGCGTTCGATGCAGCCTGGGGCCACTATGTGCGCGTCGATCATGGCGGCGATACCAGCTCGCTGCTGATCCACCTCGACCGCATCGACGTGGTGCCCGGCCAGCGCGTGAAGGCCGGCGAGCTGCTCGGCGCCTCGGGCGCCAGCGGCAAGGCAACCGGGCCGCACCTGCACCTGGAATACTGGGAGGGCTGGCAGCGCCTCGATCCTGTGAAAATGCTGCCCGACCTGCTGCAGCACGCCACCACGAAGGCCATCGCCCGCCGCGCGGCGCAAGGCAATCCCGTCCCCACCGACCGGTAAGACATCCATGCGAATCATCCGAAACGGCAGCGCCTGCGCGCTGCTGCTGGCGGCGCACGCTTCAAGCGGCAGCGCGCAGGCCCAAACCACGCCTGAACCCATGCAGCAGGTGACGATCAAGGCCGACGCCGACACCTTGCGCACGCAGGCCACGACCACCGCGATCGTGATCCGGCGCGACGAGATCGCGCGCCATGGCGACGCCAGCCTGGCCGATGTGCTCAAGCGTCAGAGCGGCATCACGCTCGGCGGCAGTCCCGGTGGACCAGCGACCATCCGCATGCGCGGCATGGGCGGCGACCATGTCGCCATCCTGCTCGACGGCGTGCCGGCACCAGGCGGCTTTTCGCTCGAGTCGCTCGATCCCGACCTGATCGAGCGCATCGAGGTCAAGCGCGTGGCCACCGCCGACACCAGCAGCCAGGCAATCGCCGGCACCATCAACGTTGTCCTGCGCCGCGCCAGCCCGGGTGCGAACGAGATCAAGGCCGGCAGCGCGCTGATTGACGGTTATGCAGCGCCCCAACTGCTGGCCCAGCACAGCAGCGCCCAGGGTCCGCTGGCGTATTCGCTCACTGCGACGCTCCGGCGCAACCGCAACCCGATTCGTGCAACCTCGCGCGAGGACGGCCTCTACCCCGCCCTGCTGCGCCACACCGACTGGTTCGATAATCAGGTCGAAGACGTGCTGGAACTGGCGCCGCGCCTGACCTGGCAGCCGAACAACCGCGACAGCATCACATCGCAAGGCTATCTGCGCCAGCGCCGCATCGACAACGCCAAGCGCGATATCGAGACCACCGTCATCGGCAGCCCGACCGCTTATCCGCGCGCTGACCAGGGTTACCGGGCCGACGCGCGCCACGTCTACGCCGACCTGGCATGGAACCGCAAGCTCGACGCCGGCGCGCGCCTGGCGCTCAAGGTGTCAGGCTTTTACACGCAGCGCGAAGCCGACTTTTTCTATCGCGGCCGCACGCTGCAAGACACGCTGCTGCGCACGAACACGGTCGCTTCCGGGCCGCTCGAGCGCGAGTGGACCGCCAACGGCAGCTGGCGCCGCCCGCTGTGGCGCAGCCACACGCTGGCCGCCGGCTGGGAAACCGGCCGCAAGACGCGCCATGAATACCGGCGCGAACGCCAGGTCGACGGCAGCGGCCTGCTGCTACTGGCCAGCGACGAGGATTACCGTGCACGGGTCGACCGCAGCGCCCTCTTCATCCAGGACGAATGGGACATCGGCCCGGCCTGGTCGGCCTATCTCGGCCTGCGCCGCGAAGCGCTGCGCACGACCGGCCAGGGCAATGCGGCGGCGCCGGTGGACGTCGATGCTGGCGCCTGGAGCCCGGTCTTCCAGACCCTGTACCGGCCCGCGCAGCCGGATGGCGACACGGGGCCGCGTGACGGCTTCCGCCTCGCCGTGAGCCGCACCTACAAGGCGCCGAACATCGTCCAGCTGATGCCGCGCCGTTACACGGTCGACAACAACAACAGCGCCACCAATCCGGATCAGCAGGGTAATCCGGGCCTGCGGCCAGAACTCGCACTCGGCGTCGACGTGGCCTGGGAGCGTACTTTCGGCAAGAACGGATTGACCAGCGTGAGCGCGTTCCACAAACGCATCCGCGACATCACGCTCACCGACATCTCGCAGAGTCTGGGCGTGTGGACGGCGACGCCGGTCAATGCGGGCAAGGCGACCGTGCGCGGCATCGAATTCGAAGGCAAGGCCACGATCGGCCGGCTGGCGGTCCGCGTCAACCTGGCGCGCAACTGGTCGCGCATCGACAGCGTGCCCAGGCCAGATAACCGCATCGCGGGGCAGCCGCTCGGCAGCGGCAACGTCGGGCTGGATTACACTGCGGCGAACAGGGCGATCGACGTCGGCGGCAGCTATACGTTCACAGGTCGCATCGCCAACCGCAGCAGTGCATCGATCGTCGATACTGAAAGCGCAAAGCGCCAGCTCGACCTGTACGCGCTGTGGAAGCGCGATGCCAGGACGCGGCTGCGGCTGTCGGTGTCGGACCTGCTGCAGCAGGATGTGCTCGAACGGCGCGCGTTCGAGGGCAACGCGCCGCTGGTGCGCGCAACGACGTATCGGGTACGCGCAACCTGGCGCCTGGTTTGGGAACAGGCCCTGTAGAAGATGGCAGCAATTACCATGGACAGCACCACATGACGACTCCCCGCCCCGACCGGCTATCGGCAACGCGCAACGTCGGCATCGACTGCCTGCGCGGCCTGGCGATCCTGCTCGTGATCGTGCACCACCTCGCCCTGCCGTTTCGCCTGCCGCTGGGGCCGAGCCTGCTGGGCGAGTGGCTGCCCAAACGCCTGCTCGACGCCATCAGCTTCAATGGCTACGAAGCGGTCTTCATCTTCTTCACGCTGTCGGGCTTCCTGATCACGCTGCGCATCGTCGAGCGCGATGGCGACCTCCAGCGCGTCAACCTGCGCCGCTTCTACCGCGCCCGCGCGCGGCGCATCCTGCCCTTGCTCGGCCTGGCCCTGGCGCTGCTGTCGCTGCTGGCCGTGTGCAAAGTGCCGGGCTTCGCGCCCGAGACCGAACGGCAGTCGCTGGCCGGCCTGCTCGGTTCGGCGCTGACGTTTACCTTCAACTGGTACGAAGGCCGTACCGGCTGGGAGCCGGCGGGCTGGGACGTCCTGTGGTCGCTGTCGATCGAGGAAGTGTTCTACGTCGGCTTTCCGTTGCTGTGCCTGTGGCTGCCGCGCCGGGTGCTGATCGGCATGCTGCTGTTGCTGGCGTTGGGCTTGCAACCGCTGCGCGCGCTGGTGCCGATGAGCGACGAGGTGTGGTGGGAAAAGGCGTACCTGCCCGGGATGGCGGCGCTGGCCTGGGGCGTGCTCACGGCGCTGCTGGCTGCCCGCTGGCGGCCAGGCGCGGGCGCTGCGCGCATCCTGGGCCTGGCCGGTGCGGGCTGCCTCGTGCTGGTGCTGGGCTGGTCCGACATCGTCTACAGGCACCTGTTCAAGGCGAACCTGTACCTCGTCTGCATCGGCGCCGGCCTGCTGCTGCTCGCCTTTCACGCGCAGCCGCCAGCGCCGCGCCGTGGCCTCGGGTGGCTCGCGCGCATGGGAAGCCTGAGCTACGAGCTGTACCTGTTCCACATGTTCATCGTGCTCGGTACCGAGTCGCTGTACAGGTCATTGCTGGGCGACGTGCAGACCTGGACCTTTGTCGTCTACCTGCCGGTGCTGGGGTGCTGCTACGCGCTGGCGCACCTGCTCGAACGCGGCGCCATGCGCCTGGGTTTGCAGCGCAGCGCACCGGCGCGCGCGTAGCAATCTCACTTCAAGCCATGCCACCAGCGCCCGCCCGCATGCGGCGCTGTCAGGTCCAGCGCCTCGCCCATCTCCGGCGTCGCCAGCTTGATCCCGCGCTCGTCGGCCAGTTTCTCGATCCGGTCGAACGGTTCCTGCCAGCGGTGCAGGCCCAGGTCGAACGTCCCGTTATGCATCGGCAGCAGCCAGCCGGCGTTCAGGTCGACGAAGGCCTGCAGCGTCTCTTCGGGCTGCATGTGGATGTCGGGCCAGCGCTTGTCGTAGGCGCCGGTTTCCAGCAGCGCCACGTCGAATGGCCCGTACTTGGCGCCGATCTCCTTGAAGCCCTTGAAGTAGCCGGTGTCGCCGCTGAAGAACAGGCGCAGGTTGGCGTGCTGGATCACCCACGATGCCCACAGCGTCGAGTTGGTGTCGTGCGGTCCGCGGCCCGAGAAGTGCTGGGCCGGCGTCGCGACGAAGCGCACGCCGTCGATCTCGGCGCTCTGCCACCAGTCGAACTGGCGCACCTTCGCGGCATCGATGCCCCAGTCGATCAGCCGGTCGCCCACGCCCAGCGGCGCAAGGAACACCGTTGTCTTCGCGGCCAGCGCCTTCACGGCCGCATGATCGAGATGGTCGTAGTGGTCATGCGACAGGATCACGGCCTTGATCGGCGGGAGCTCGTCGATGGAAATCGGCGGCGCGTGAAAGCGCGCCGGGCCGAACCACTGCACGGGTGAGGCGCGTTCGGAGAACACCGGGTCGGTCAGGTAGAACGCGCCCGCGAGCTTGATCAGCATCGTCGAGTGGCCCAGGCGGTACAGCGTGTTGTCGGGCGCGGCCAGCAGCGCGGCGCGGGTCAGCGGCTGCACGGGCACGGCCTGCTGCGGCGTGGTGCCGGAAGGCTTATCGAACAGGAAGATCCACCACAGCTTTGCCATGTCGCCAAGGCTCGCCTTGTGCATGGGCACCGGATTGCGAAATTTGCCGTCGTGGTATTGGGGCGATACCGGCGCAGTGGTCGTGGCCGATACGGAGGTGCAGATAGCCATGGCGAGGGCTCCCAGAAAAATGATGCCGATGAGTAGGCGCATAGATGGTCGATTCGTTAAAAGTACACTACACAGTGTAGTATCGAACTTTGAGAAAGTAAACTATCGAGTGTAGAATTCTCGTATGACCGGACCTACCCGCCTTACCGACCGAAAACGCAGCGCCATCCTCGTCGCCGCCGCCGAGCAGTTTCGCGTGCATGGCTACGAGACGGCCAGCATGGATGGCATCGCGGCGCTGGCCGGCGTGTCCAAGCGCACCGTCTACAACCACTTCGCCAGCAAGGAAGCGCTGTTCGGCGAAACCGTGATGACGATGTTCGAGAGCAGCGCGGGCCAGCTCGAGCTGGGCTACCAGAGCGAGCGCAGCCTGCGCGAGCAGTTGCTTGAATTGATGGCGCTGAAGATACGCACGCTGGCCGATCCGGATTTCCTGGCGCTGGCGCGGGTGGCGATCGGCGAGGCGATCCACGCGCCGGAACGCACGCTGCCGGTGATCGCGCGCCTGGGCGAACGCGAAGAAGGCGTGACGACCTGGATCCGTGCGGCGCAGGCCGATGGCAGGCTCAAGGCGGGCGACCCGTCGTTTGCCGCGACCGTGCTGCAGGGGCAGATCAAGACATTCGCGTTCTGGCCGCAGATCGCGATGGGCGCGGCGCCGTTGAACGCCGCCGAGCAGGCGCGCGTGATCGATGCGGCGGTGTCGATGTTCCTGTCGTACTTCGCGCAAGACTGACAGCCGCCGAAGGTATGGCCCTGCCTGTACATCGGCAGGGCGTTGACCGGATTACTTGACTACTTCGTCACGGCGTACGGCGACTTCTTGCGTCCGCAATGCATCAGCCCGCCGCTCCCAGTAATGCGCATTCTTGATCCCGAGCGCGACCGGGTCGAACTCGGGCTCCTTGCCGGCCTTCTTCTGCGCTTCGTAATCGCGCAGGCACTTGAAGGCATCGTTGCGCAGCAGGAAGATCGCGATGATGTTCAGCCACGCCATCAGGCCGACGCCGATGTCACCCAGGCCCCAGGCCACGTCGGCGGTCTTGACCGCGCCGTAGATCGTGGCCGAGACGATGCACAGCTTGAGCACGAAGGCCAGCCACGGATGGCGGCCATGGCGGTCCATCCAGGCGATATTGGTCTCGGCGATGTAGTAGTAGGCCACGATGGTGGTGAAGGCGAAGAACAGCAGCGCGATCGCAACGAACAGCGCGCCGAAGCCCGGCATCACGTTCTCGAGCGCGGTCTGCACATAGCCGGGGCCGGAGGCGACGCCCTGCACGCCGATGAAGCGCGCCGTGCCATCGGCATTCTCGACGTTGTACTGGCCCGTCACCAGCAGCATGAAGGCGGTGGCCGAGCACACGAAGATGGTGTCGATGTAGACCGAGAAGCCCTGCACCAGGCCCTGTTTGGCCGGGTGGCTTACTTCGGCGGCCGACGAGGCGTGCGGGCCGGTGCCCTGCCCGGCTTCGTTCGAATAGATGCCGCGCTTGACGCCCCACTGGATCGCCAGGCCGAGCATCGCGCCGAAGCCGGCGTCGAGGCCGAAGGCCGAGCTGAAGATCAGGCGCAGCACGCCCGGCAGCGCCTCGATGTGCATTGCCACGACGACGACCGCCACCAGGATGTAGGCGGCGGCCATGAACGGCACCACGACCTCGGCGAAGCTGGCGATGCGCTTGACGCCGCCGAAGATGATCACGGCCAGCACCACGGCCAGGCCGATGCCGGTATACAGCGGATCGATGCCGGCGGCGGTCTTGAGGCCTTCGGCAATCGAGTTCGACTGCACGCCCGGCAGCAGCAGGCCGGTCGCGAACAGCGTGGCGATCGAGAACGCCCAGGCATACCACTTCATGCCCAGGCCCTTTTCAATATAAAAGGCCGGGCCGCCGCGATACTGGTTGCCGACCTGCTCCTTGTAGACCTGGCCCAGCGTCGACTCGACGAAGGCCGAACTGGCGCCCAGGAAGGCCATCATCCACATCCAGAAAATCGCGCCCGGACCGCCGAAGGTGATGGCGGTGGCCACGCCGGCGATGTTGCCGGTGCCGACCCGGCCGGCCAGCGTCATCGCCAGTGCCTGGAACGACGACACCCCCTGCTCCGAGCTCTTCCCTTCACGCATCAGGCGCAGCATCTCGCGCACGTGCCGCACCTGCAGGAAGCGTCCGCGGATCGAGAAGTACAGACCGGCCCCGAGGCACAGGGCAATCATGATGGGGCTCCAGATGACACCGTTGACGGCGTTGACCAGGTCGAGCATGGTGGTGGTTCTCCTGCGTTGGCTAGAATAAAAATTTGAATGGCAGTCTTCCGCCAAGAAGTGGCACAAGTTACATGATTCCAAGAGGAATTCCCATCGTTTTTTCGGCCCCACCGTGGTGCTTTTCCGACTGTGCCAAGATGGACAGAAAACGGGTGCTGCCGGTGCACGGGTGCTCCGTTGCGCACCAGTAGCTGGCAATCTAAAGCGCGATGGACATGGTACGATCGCAACATGGACCGACGAAGCGATTACAAGACCTCCCTCCTCATCGACGCCGTGCTGCACGACGTGTCGATCGAGGCCCGCCCTGCGGCGCGCGAACTGGCCACGCTCGGCGTGCCCATCGAGGTGAGCCTGCGCGTCTTGACACGCCCGGCCGAGCGGCGCCACCAGGTCACGGCCGACGACGTGCGCAACGCGCCGTAAGCACCGCGCCAGGCGATTGGAAGCCATCCTCGGGTTTTGCGCCGTCACACCGGCGATGCGGTAGGCTACACTCTGCCGTACCTACAACAATACCGGAGACAACACATGCGCCACCTGATCCAAGCAAGCCTGATCGCCGCCGCCATCCTCGCCCTGCCCGCCGCCGCGTGGGCGCAGGCCACTTCGCCTGTCGGCACCTGGAAGACCATCGATGACAAGACCGGCAAGCCGAAGGCGCTGGTGCGGATCACCGAAGAAGGCGGCGTCCTGAGCGGCAAGATCGAAAAGCTGTACCGGGCGCCGTCCGAAGAGCAGAATCCGCTGTGCTCGAAATGCAGCGACGCGCGCAAGGACCAGCCGATCATCGGCATGACCATCCTGTCGGGCCTGAAAAAAGAAGGCGGCGACTACACCGGCGGCGAGATCCTCGACCCGGCCGCCGGCAAGACCTACAAAAGCAAGGCCACCCTGGCCGACAACGGCAACAAGCTCGAAGTGCGCGGCTATATCGGCGCGCCGATGTTCGGGCGCACCCAGACCTGGCAGCGCGAGCAGTAACCATTACCACGGCCCGGCGACGGGCCGTGTTCACTTTTCATGACACCGAACCTCGCTTACCTCTATCTGGGCTTTGCCATCGTCGCCGAAGTCATCGGCACTACCGCCCTCAAGGCGTCCGACAGTTTTACCCGCCCTGCCCCCAGCCTGATCACGGTCGGCTGCTACGCGCTGTCGTTCTACCTGCTGACCTTCAGCCTGCGCGTGCTGCCGACGGGCATCGCCTACGCGATCTGGTCGGGCGTGGGCATCGTGCTGATCTCGCTCGTGAGCTGGTTGTATTTCAAGCAAAGCCTCGACCTGGCGGCCATTGCCGGCCTGGGGCTGATCGTCGCCGGCGTGCTGGTCATCAACCTGTTTTCGAAGAGCGTCGGCCACTGATGCGCTGATGCGCGCGCTGCCCGGGAAGTCGGCTGTGCTATCGTCCGGAAGCATGTCAACCGCGACGTGATGCCGGACGTTACTTCCCACCTATCCCGATCATTGCTGCCATGAACTCCACTCCCGTCACGCGTACCGCACGCCCCGTCTTTCGCGGGCGCGAGATGCGCGTGCTGCGGCTGCTGAGCATGGCAGCGGGCGTGTTCGCCATCCTGCTGCCGGCCGCGCTGCTGGCGTCGACGGCGCACGGCATCCCGGACTGGATCGAGCCGTACATCGTGCTGATGGGCGTGGCGCTGGGCTCGGGCGGGTTCTTCCTGGTGGCGATGGCCGGCCACCGCATGGGCCGCGACGCCATGCTGCGCTCGTTCGCGGCGCTGCTGCTGATGGTGCCGTTCGGCGCCAGCGGCATCGTCATCTGGCACGGCAGCAATATGCTGATGGTCTACCTGTGCACATTCTTTTTGATGCACACGACCCTGCTCTACTGCAGTTTCATCTATCCGCTGATGCACGTGCCGCAGTCAAAGACGCCGCCCCGCCGCGCCGCCAAGACCGTCGCCTGGAACCAGCTGCGCCGGCCGCGCCAGAACGACGACATCTACAGCCAGCCGGCATCGCGCGCCAACCGGTAGGCTTCGACGCGGTTGCCCGCCCCGAGCTTGCTGATCGCCTCGGACAGGTAGTTGCGCACCGTGCCTTCCGACAGATGCACCTGGCGCGCGATCTCGCCGCTGCTGCGCCCTTCGCCGGCCAGCCGCAATACCTGCCGCTCGCGTTCGGTCAGCGGATCGCTGCCGCTGCTCCAGCTTTCCAGCGCCAGTTCGGGCGCGATCGCCCGCCCGCCCCCATGCACGACGCGGATCGCGGCGGCCAGCGCGTCGACCGGCGCGTCCTTCAACAGATAGCCGCGCACGCCGGCTTCCATCGCGCGGCGCAGGTAGCCGCTGCGCGCGAAGGTCGTCACCACCACCACGCGGCATGCCAGCTTGCGCTGGGCAAGGCCCTGCGCCAGTTCGAGGCCGGTCATGTGCGGCATCTCGATATCGGTCAGCACGATGTCGGGCGTCAGGCGCTCGCACAGCGCCAATGCCTCGCGCCCGTCCGCAGCGCCGCCCACCACCTCGAAATCGGGCTCGAGCCGCAGCAGCGCGCTGAGCGCGCCCAGCACCAATGTCTGGTCTTCGGCGATCACGATGCGGATCATGCGGACGCTCGCGACGGCACGTGCAATTCGAGCGCCAGGCCGGCGCCGGCCTGCAGCGACAGACGTCCGCCAAGCGCCGCCACCCGTTCGCGCATGCCCGCCAGGCCGTTGCCGGACTGCAGACCGTCGGTGCTGCGCAGGTTGCCGTCGTCGAGCACGCGCAGCACGGCGTGGGCCTGGCCGCCCTGCTGTTCTTGCACCAGGCTCAGGGTGCAGCGCGACGCGCCGGCATGGCGCACGATATTCGTCACCGCTTCGCGCACGGCCAGCGCCACCACGTGTTCGGCCGCCGGCGCCAGGTCGATGCGCTCGACGCGCTCGTCGAAGATCACGTCGGCCGCGAGCAGGCTGGCACGGGCGCTGGCCAGTGCCTGCACCAGGCCGCTCTGGCGAAAGCCCGTGACGGCCGCCCGCACTTCGGCCAGCGCTTCACGTGCATTGGTTTCGATGTCGGCGATTTCGCGCTCGCAGGCAGCCAGGTCGCGCCGCGCCAGCTTGCGCGCCAGTTCGGCCTTCAGCGCGATCATCGACAGCGAGTGGCCAAGCAGGTCGTGCAGGTCGCGCGAGATGCGTTCGCGTTCGGCGATGCGGGCCATATGCTCGACTTCTTCCTGCTTGCGCATCAACAGCGCGCGCGACGCCCTCAGCCGCGCATCCATGATGCACGACAGGCCCACCGGCACGCCGGCCATCAGGACCGGCATCAAGAACACCATCTGCATCTGCGGGATTAACAGCGCCACGAGCGCCGCGCTCGCGATCACCGCCAGCATGCCGCCCACAGCCCGGGCCATGCCGGGGATGCGGGCGCACATGGCGCAGGCGAAGATGAAGAAGCAGGCCGCGCCGGGATTGAAGCGCGCCCATGCGGCGCCGATCAGGCAAGTGGCCGCCACGCAGATGTAGACGCGCCTGCCGCACGGCCAGAAGCTGGCGCAGTACAGCGGCACGAACAGGATGATGGTGACCGCGAGCAGCACCGCCTCGAGCGCACCGGGCGGCACATAGTAGAACTTCCAGAACAGGTAGCCCAGCGACAGCAGCCACATATACTGCAGCTTGCCGTAGTCGGCTGGCATCCAGGGTCGCGCCAAAGCCTGCCTGAGGGTCGTGGTCATGTGGCTTTCCCGATGATTATTCTGCCAGCAGGCGCACGTCGGCGAGTTCGAAGCGGTACTCGCCCGGCTGTGGTCCGGCACTGAATGCTAGCATGGCGACCGCCGTCGGCTCGATGCCGGCAAAGGCCGAGAACGGCACGCTGATCTCTGCCCATTCCTTGCCGGCGACGAACGGCACGCTGCTTGGCCGATTACTGGCGGCGCCCATCAGCATCACCTGATAGGTCTTGCCATCGCCGCGCACCTTGAAGCGCACGACCTTGGCCGCGCTCAGGTCGACCGGCTGCATCGGCGTCGTGCCTGGCATGAAGGCCACGCTCGACCAGGCGAACGGCAGGCCGGGCGCGACGCTGGCCTGCACCGCGAGCGGCACCTGGCCATCGGGCAAGGCCGGCAGCACATCGAGCTTGACGGTCGATTTGCCGCCGGCGAACTGGTCGGTCGACGGCATCCAGCCGCTGCCGAACGGGCTGCCGAGTTCGGCATCGCTGAACTGGCTGATGCGGCCGTCTAGCGGTAAACTCTGGCGCTTCGAGCCGCTCTGTTCCTGCGCGACCAGCTGCCGTTTCGTGTCGCGCAAGGCATTCGCGCTCTGTCCATCCTTCCATACCTCGACGATGCGGCGCGTGGCGGTGATGTCGCGTGTCGGGTCGCCCTCGACGAGCAGCAGGTCGGCCTTGCAGCCCTTGGCGATGCAGCCGCGCTGCCCCAGTTTGAAGGCGGCGGCCGGCGCACTGGTGGCGGCAGTCAGCGCGGCAGTCGGGCTCAAGCCCGCCTCCACCAGCGCGGCCAGTTCGCGGTGCATGCTGATGCCGTACAGCGTACCGGTGTTGCCGGCATCGGTGCCGGCCAGGATCGGCACGCCCGCCTTCGCCATGGCCGCCGTGACGGCCTTCGGCGTGGCCAGCAGTTGCGGCCGCGCCGCCTGGCCGTAGCGCGCCTTGAGCGTGGCCGCGCCGTCACGTTCGACCAGCGCCGCCAGGCCGGCATCGCCCAGCAGGTCGTCGCCACCCACGCCGGCCATGCTTTCCAGGACGGTGAAGGTCGGGATCACGAAAGCGTTCTTGCGCTTGGCCAGTCTGGCCAGGCTGTCGACCGCTTGCGCATCGGGCGCGGCGCCGAGGAACAGGTGGACCAGGGCATCGGCGCCGGCGTCGAGCGCGGCGCGGGCGTCAAGCTCGGTGCTCACGTGCACCACTGCCAGTTTGCCGCGCAGGTGCGCCGCGTCGATCAGCGCTTTTGCTGTCGCAATGTCGAGCGAGTTCATTTTGGCGGTACCCTGCCCGCCGCTCTCCAGCACGATCTTGATGAAGTCCGACCCTTCGGCGATGCGGGCGTCGACAAAGGCCTGCGCTTCACCCGGGCGCGTCAAGGTGGGAATCGGCACGCCGAACTGGGTGCCGTGGCCGTTCGGCGCCGTGGCCAGGATGCCGGCCGAGAACAGGTCGGCGCGACCGGCGTTCTGGCCTGCTGCCATGCTGCGCCTGGCTTGCTGCATGATCGGCACGGCGGTGAACATGTCGATCTGGGTCGTCACGCCGAACAGCACCGGCAGGTCGAACTGTTTGAACGCGTGGGTATGGGCGTCGATCAGGCCCGGCAGCAAGGTGCGGCCGGCGCCCTTGACGATGCGCGCGCCCTGCGGCACCGGCCCGCGAAAGTGGGCATCGACGACAACGGCGCCATCGAACAGCACCGAGCGCCGCTCATGCACGGCCTTGCCGTCGAAAACGCGGACATCCTGGACCAGGGTGGCGGCGGCCAGCGCCAGGCAAGAGATGGACAGACCGGCGGCGGCAAGTGCCGCTTGTGCGACGAAGGTGGACATGGTTTCCTCACGGGTTGGTGTGAGATCAGTATGGCGGGCGTACCGGTACGCCGGCAGGGGCGCTTGCCATCGATATGGGGTGACAACTGTCATGTGCGCAGATGCAGGCGCTACATTTGCACGACACTTTCACCGCAAAACAATGACACTTCTGTCGCGCACCAAAGACACGCAGTGTGACCCAACATATTTCCTGCGTGCTATCTTTGTGGCACTGCCGTGTTGGCTGAATGATGCAATCGATCTCGTATGAGCCAGAACACCGCCACTGTCAGTTTGCCGCGCAAGGTATCGCCATGACGATCCTGCGACTTTTCTGCTTCGCCGCCGGCATGCTGGTGCTCGTCGCGCCGGCGATCGTGCTGCCATCCGGCGCCATGACGCCGCATGCCGGCATGGCGGCGGCAACGCTGGCCTGCCTCGTGCTGGGCGCGTGCGGCTTCTTCATCACCGGGATGGCAGGCAATCTGCTGAGGCGCTCACCGCTGCTGCGCACGCTCGCCGCCCTGCTGCTGGCCGTGCCGCTCGCGTTGTGCGCCGCGCTGCTGTGGCGTGGCGCAGCGCCCGCCATCATGGGGATGGCCGGCGTGCTGCTTGCGTTGACCTTGCTCCTGTATGTCACGTTCGTCTATCCGGTACTGCGCACTCGGCTACAAACGTTGCTGCGCTGGCGCGCTGCGCGGCAGCTCGTGACGCTGCGCTAAGCCAGCGCTGTCAGCCGGCGGGATGCTGCCAGCTTTTGTAGACGAATTCCAGGCTGTGCCCATCCGCATCGATCACGTTCGCCGCGTAGTAGCGCGGATCGTAATGCAGCCGGGCACCCGGCGCGCCGTTGTCCGTCGCGCCCGCCGCCATGGCCGCAGTCCAGGCCGCATCGACCTCTTGCTGGTTCCTGGCAACGAAGCCAATGTGCAGGCCGGCGCCGCTGTGCTCGCCCTGGCGCAGCCAGAAGAACATGCGGCCACCGGCGCCGATGCCCTTCAGGTCGGGATGGCCGGGCGGGCCGTCCTTGCCGTCGTAATCGAGGCGTTGCACGATCCCGAGCGGGGCCAGGGCGGCGATGTAGAAGGCCAGCGATCTGTCCAGGTCGCGTACGGGCAAGAAGATGTGGTCGAGCATGGTGGACTCCTGTGGTTCAGATCTGATAACCGCCGCCGACCTCGATCGACTGCGCATTCACCCACGCCAGCTCGCCCTCCAGCAGGCTGGCGATCACGCTGGCGACGTCGCTCGCCTCGCCCACCCTGCCGAGCGCTGTTTGCGAGGCCAGCATGGCTTCAACTTTATCGTTCAAGCCGCCACCGAGCTCGGTACGGATCGCGCCGGGCGACACCGCATTGGCGCGGATGCGGCGCGGGCCGAATTCCTTGGCCATGTAGCGCGTAAGCACATCGAGCGCGCCCTTGGCCGCCGCATACGGCGCCACGCCGACCGTGGCCACGCGCGTGGTGGCGCTGGTGAGGTTGACGATGCCGGCGCCGTCGGCCAGCAGGGGCAGCAAGGTTTGGGTCAGGAAGAACGGCCCTTTCAGGTGCACATTCATCAAGCCGTCGAATTGTTCCGGCGTGACCTGCTCGATCGGACTATACAGGCCGTAGCCTGCATTGTGGACCAGGCCATGCAGCCGGGCCGCGCCCCAGGTGGTGTCGAGGGCAGCGCGCACTGCGACAGCGAAGGCCTCTAAGCTCGTGGTGTCGCCCACGTCCAGTTGCAGCGCCACGGCCTTGCCGCCTGCACTGACGATCCGGCGCACGACGGCATCGGCCGCCTCGGCCTGGTGCTTGTAGGTCAGGATGACACCCATGCCGCGCCGTGCGCATTCGATGGCGGCTGCAGCGCCGATGCCACGGCTGGCGCCGGTGATCAGGGTGATGTGGGTCGGTGTGGTCATGTGCTTGCTCCGTGTCGTGAAGGGATAGGGGCATGGTAGGGGGCGGCGGCGCGCGACGCCCACCGGATCCTGCCACAAACCTGCCCGATCCTGCCAATGCCTTGTGGTGCGTGGCCGGCTCTGTTCCAATGCGGTAATGGAACATCGACTGAACGAACTGCGGCGCCTGGCCGCCGGCGCCGCCAACCGGCGCACCGAAACCGGCATCCCGCGCGTGGCCATGGTCCAGGGCGCCATCCCCGAACACCAGCTGGCGGCGGTGTACGACCCAATGATCAACCTGATCCTCACAGGCAGCAAATCGATGACGGTCGGCGCGCGCACGCTGCACTACGATCCGGCGACCTATTTCGTGATGTCGGTCGAGCTGCCGGCCGTGGGCCAGGTGCATCCGGCCGCAAGCGGCGAACCGTACCTGGCGGTAAGCCTGACGCTCGATGCGGCCGTGCTGGCGCCGCTGCTGGCTGACTTGCCCGAACCTGCTTTCGGCAGGCGCGCCGACAGCGGCTTTTCAGTGGCCGCCGTCACGCCCGAATTGATGGACGCGTGGGTGCGCATGCTGCGCCTGATGCACGAGCCGAACGACATCGCGGCGCTGGCGCCGGCGTATGAACGCGAGATCCTGTACCGCGTGCTGCAAGGGCCGCACGGCGCCATGCTGCGCGATATCGCCTCGCCCGACAGCGCGCTGGCCCGCGTGCAGCGCGCGATCGCCTGGATCCGGCAAGACTTCGCCAGCCCGCTGCGCATCGAGGCGCTGGCCGGCAAGGTCGCGATGAGCGCATCGTCGTTTCACCGGCACTTCAAGGCGGTGACGGCCCTGAGTCCCTTGCAGTACCAGAAGCGGGTGCGGTTGATGCAGGCGCGCCAGCTCCTGGTGGCGCAAGGGGCGAATGTGACGACGGCGGCGTTCGAGGTGGGGTACGAGAGTGCGACGCAGTTCAGCCGCGAGTATGCGCGGATGTTCGGGATGGCGCCGGGGCGGGACGCGGCGCGGATTGCTGCGCGGGTGCGGGCGGCTTGATCGAGCGGTAAGCCTTATCGCGTCAGCGCGTAAAACCCATAGCACAGCATACCGATGATGGCGTAGATCCCGATGTAACCCGACCACATCATGAAGCGCCCTTCCCAACTGCCTTCCCTGGCGAGCTTGGCGTAATAGCCCCAGGCATTGCCGGGTTCATAGTCCTTGTTCTTGCGATGCTTGTAGTCGATGATCTGATTCGGGATGCCAATGACGATCCCGAATATGCCCGCAATGGTTTTCAGGACGTTCACGTCGTCCATTGTCTAGCGTGACGACTTGGCGCCACAGCGCTCCAGCAGCTGGCTCGATGGCGCCAGCGCCAGCACGAGCAGCCAGCCCGCAAACACAAACCCGCGGTGCAGCGCGAAGAAGCACAAGCCATACATCACCCACTGCGCCAGGCCAGCGGCAGGCAGGCCAAGTCCGGCGCTGCGAATCAGAATGCCCGTCGAGAAAGCCGCCAGTGCGCTGACTAGCGCAATGAACCACCAGGTTTGTTCCAGTTTCGATGCCATCGCGGGATATCCGTCAGTCTGCAAGACAGTCAGTATATTGGAATGCGCGTGCAGCAAAAGTCGCACAAAGTCACCCGGCGGCTTTGCCGCCGATCTTCAAGCCGGCGGCAAGCTATCCCACAGGTCGCCCGTCGGGCTGATGCGCGGCGCCGTGACGCCGAAATGCTGGTATGCCAGCGGCGTGGCGATGCGCCCGCGCGGGGTGCGCTGCAGGTAACCCTGCTGGATCAGGAACGGTTCGAGCACGTCTTCGATCGTATCTGCTGCCTCGCCGATGGCTGCGGCCAGGTTGCCGATACCGACCGGGCCGCCGGCGAACTTGAACAGCACCGCCTCGAGCAGCTTGCGGTCCATGACGTCGAAGCCCACGCTGTCGACGTCCAGCATTTTCAGGGCGCGGTCGGCGATATCGCGCGTGATGTCGCCATTGCCTTTCACCTGCGCGAAGTCGCGCACGCGGCGCAGCAGGCGGTTGGCGATACGCGGCGTGCCGCGCGCGCGCTTGGCCACTTCGCGCGCGCCCTCTTCATCGATTGGCGCGACCAGCAATGCAGCGCTGCGCAGCACGATCTTGGTCAGTTCGGGGACGTTATAGAACTCCAGGCGCGCCACGATGCCGAAGCGGTCGCGCAGTGGATTGGTGAGCATGCCGGCACGCGTGGTCGCGCCCACCAGCGTGAACGGCTGCAGGTCGAGTTTCACCGAGCGGGCGGCCGGGCCTTCGCCGATCATGATGTCGATCTGGTAGTCCTCGAGCGCCGGGTACAGGATCTCTTCGACCACGGGCGACAAGCGGTGGATCTCGTCGATGAACAGCACGTCGTTCGGCTCGAGGTTGGTCAAGAGCGCGGCCAGGTCGCCCGGGCGCTCGAGCACGGGGCCCGAGGTCTGGCGCAGGTTCACGCCCATTTCGCGCGCGATGATGTGCGCCAGCGTCGTCTTGCCCAGGCCCGGTGGGCCGAACAGCAGTGTGTGGTCGAGCGCTTCGCGCCGGTTGCGGGCGGCGGTGATGAAGATCTCGAGCTGGTCGCGGATTTTCTCCTGGCCGACGTATTCGTCGAGCTGCTTGGGCCGCAAGGCGCGCTCGATCGCCTCTTCATTGGGCGAGGCCGGCGCGGCATCGATCACGCGCTGTTCGGTGAAGTTGTCGGTCTGGATGCTCATGGCTTATGCCTTCGAGAGCGCCTTGAGCGCAAATTTGATGCCGTCCGAGACGCTGGCGCCGGTTGGCATGTTCTTGATTGCGAGCAGCGCTTCCTTGTCGGAGTAACCCAGCGCAGCCAGCGCGTTGAGCACGTCGGTCTGGGTGTCGTCGCGCGGCACGCCGGCCACCATGCCGATGTCGGCGCCCAGTTTTCCCTTCAGCTCCAGCAGCAAGCGCTCGGCCGTCTTCTTGCCGATGCCGGGCACCTTGACCAGGCGCCCCGTCTCTTGCAGCGTGACGGCTTGCGACAGCTCGGCCACGGTCATCCCGGACAGGATCGACAGCGCCATGCGCGCACCGACACCGGTGATCTTGATGAGCTGCCGGAACAGCGCGCGCTCGGACGCACTACCAAAGCCGAACAGCAGGTGCGCATCTTCGCGCACGGTCAGGTGCGTAAACAGCACGACTTTTTCGCCCGTGTGCGGCAGGTTGTAGAAGGTGCTCATGGGCACATCGACTTCATAGCCGACGCCATTGCAATCCACCAGCACATGCGGCGGCGCTTTTTCGAGCAGGGTTCCGGAGAGACGACCGATCATCGGCATGGTTCCTTGTTATGAGACGAGACGGCTGTTTTTCATGCGCAGCCCGAGCATATCGGGCGCAACGGCGCCCAGCAGCGCCAGCGTGTCGATCGTGTGGGCATGGCAGATCGCCACGCCGAGCGCATCGGCGGCGTCGCTGCCAGGCAGGCCCGGCAGCTTGAGCAGGCGGGCGACCATGTCCTGCACCTGCGCCTTGGCCGCGCGGCCGGTGCCGACGACAGCTTGCTTGACCTGCACCGCCGTGTATTCGGCGACATCGAGATCGGCGCCGACGAGCGCCGTGATCGCCGCGCCGCGCGCCTGGCCCAGCAGCAGGGTCGATTGCGGGTTGACGTTGACGAACACTTTTTCGATGGCAGAACAGGCGGGCTGGTAGGTGGCGATGATTTCGCTGACGCCGTGCAGGATGACTTTCAGGCGTGGCGGCAAGGCGCCTTCCAGCCCGGTCTTGATGGTGCCCGAAGCGATGTAGCGCAGCTTCGCGCCGTGTTTTTCAATGACGCCGAACCCCGTCGTGCGCAGGCCCGGGTCGATGCCGAGAATAATCATGCTGGAATGTTACCCCGGCTGGGGGTGTTCGTGGGAAAAATACTGTGCAAAAACACAGGTGCCGGTGATTTTTGGATCACCAGGCGGATCATACGTGGATTGAACGCGTCGGCAGAAACCTGCCGACCCTACGCTGCCGGCGCGTTCAACGAAACGTATTATTAATGACGGAAATGACGCGTGCCCGTGTACAGCATCACGACGCCGCGCTCGTCGGCGGCATCGATCACCTCCTGGTCGCGCATCGAGCCGCCCGGGTGGATCACGCAGGTCGCGCCGGCATCGACGACGACGTCCAGGCCGTCACGGAACGGGAAGAATGCATCCGACGCCACGGCCGAGCCGGTCAGCGAGAGGCCGGCGTTCTGCGCCTTGATCGACGCGATGCGCGCCGAATCGATACGGCTCATCTGGCCGGCGCCCACGCCCAGCGTCATGCCGTTACCGCAGAACACGATCGCGTTCGACTTGACGAACTTGGCCACGCGCCAGGCGAACATCAGGTCTTGCAGTTGCTGTGGCGATGGCTGCAGCTTGGAGACCACGCGCAGGTCTTCCATGCCGACGTTCTTCGCATCGGGCGATTGCACCAGCAGGCCGCCACCGACGCGCTTGACGTCGTAAGTGTTTTGGCCTTCGCCCAGCGCAATTTCAAGCAGACGCACGTTCTGCTTGGCGGCCATGATCTGGCGCGCCTGGGCCGTGAAGCTCGGCGCGATCAGCACTTCGACGAACAGCTTGGCCAGCGCTTCGGCCGCCTTGCCGTCGACTTCGACGTTGAAGGCGATGATGCCGCCGAAGGCCGAGGTCGGATCGGTCTGCAGTGCGCGCGAGTAAGCATCCAGCGCATCGACGCCGATTGCCACGCCGCACGGGTTGGCGTGCTTGACGATCACGCAGCCGGCCGACTGGCCCAGGCCGCCGAGGGACTTGACGCATTCCCAGGCCGCATCGGCATCGGCGATATTGTTGTACGACAGTTCTTTACCCTGCAGCTGGCGGTAGTTGGCCAGCGCGCCGTCGATCGTGATCAGGTCGCGGTAGAAGGCGGCGCCCTGGTGCGGGTTTTCGCCGTAGCGCATTTCCTGCACTTTCTCAAAGCCCATGTTCAGCGTGGCCGGGAAATTCGAGCGGGTCGCGTGCGCGCGGTCTTCTCCCAGGCTGGTCAGGTAATTGGTGATCGCGCCGTCGTATTGGGCGGTGTGCGCGAACACTTTTTTGGCCAGGCGGAATTTGGTCTCGTAGCTGACCGGGCCGGCGTCGCCGCCACTGCCCTTCATTTCAGCCAGCACCACGCCGTAGTCGGCAGGGTCGACCACCACGACCACGTCGCGGTGGTTCTTGGCGGCCGAGCGCAGCATGGTCGGGCCACCGATGTCGATGTTCTCGATCGCATCTTCCAGCGAGCACTCTTGTTTGGCGACCGTTTGCTGGAACGGGTACAGGTTGACCACGACCATGTCGATCTGGGGAATATTGTGCTCCGCCAGCTTGGCGACGTGCTCTGGGAAATCGCGACGGGCCAGGATGCCGCCGTGCACTTTCGGGTGCAGCGTCTTGACGCGGCCATCGAGCATTTCCGGGAAACCGGTGTAGTCGGCCACTTCCGTAACCGGCACGCCATTTTCTTGCAGCAGCTTGGCGGTGCCGCCAGTAGACAGGATGTTCACGCCCAGCTGGTTCAGCGCGCGCGCGAAGTCGAGCACGCCGGTCTTGTCGGATACGGAAATGAGAGCTTGTTTGATCATGGTGAGGCCTATGGTTGAGAATTCCTGGCGCCGGACGTGGAGACCGCTGGGTCTCCGGGACCGCGCAGGAAGCGCAGCCAACCGGCAACGCTTAGAGCAGCCCGTGCTCTTGCAGTTTCTTGCGCAATGTATTGCGATTGATGCCCAGCATCTGCGCGGCATGCGACTGGTTGCCGTCAGCGCGCGACATGACCACTTCGAGGACGGGCTTTTCGACGGTCAACACCATCATGTCGTAGATGTTGGTCGGTTTTTGCTCGCCGAGATCGTTGAAATAGTCTTCAAGACTCTTCTGGACGACTTCCTGGATACTTTCTTTGCTCATGTCTTCTGCTGCTTCATCCTGGTTGTGTGATTGCTGCGCCAGCTTGCTGCGCCGGCGCAGCGCATCCCCAATTATTCTTCTTGTTGCTTGTGCTGGCCTGCTACGCCGCGATCGCGTCCGCGGCGGGTGGTGCGGCAAGCGCGGGGCGGTATTGTAACCGCTCGCCATGGCGGTGTTGTGATTTCAAGAAGTCGTCCATCGCTGCAAGTTGCTCGGCGGTCGATTCCAGCAGGTTCATGCGCTGACGGAACTCCTCGCCGTCCGGCAGATCCTGTACATACCAGCCGATGTGCTTGCGCGCGGTGCGCACGCCGATGAACTCACCGTAGAACGCGTAGTGCGCCGGCAAGTGCTCGTGCATCAATTCGCGCACCTCTTCCACCAGCGGCGCTGGCATGTGTTCCCCGGTGCGCAGATAGTGGTCGATCTCGCGGCAAATCCACGGCCGGCCCTGGGCGGCGCGACCGATCATGACGGCGTCCGCGCCCGTGTAGTCGAGCACGAATTTGGCCTTTTCGGGCGTGGTGATGTCGCCATTGGCCACCACCGGAATACCGACCTCGGCCTTGACGGCGCGGATCGTGTCGTATTCGGCATCGCCCTTGTAGCCGTCGGCACGGGTGCGGCCGTGCAGCGTCAGCATCTGGATGCCGGCCTGCTCGGCCAGGCGCGCGATGCGCAGCGCGTTCTTGTTTTGCCGATCCCAACCGGTCCGGAACTTGAGCGTGACCGGCACATCGACGGCCTCGACCACCGCGTGCAGGATGCGCTCGACCAGGTCTTCGTGCTGCAACAGGGCCGAACCGCACCAGCTATTGCACACCTTCTTGACCGGGCAGCCCATATTGATGTCGATAATTTGCGCGCCGCGCTCGACGTTGAACTTCGCGCAATCGGCGAGGTCTTTCGGATCGGCGCCGGCGATCTGCACCGCTTTCGGCTCCATCTCACCCGCGTGGTCGATCCGGCGCGACGTCTTTTCGCTGGCCCACAGGCGCGGGTTGGACGCGGCCATCTCGGACACCGCATAGCCCGCGCCGAGCTGCTTGCACAGTTGCCGGAACGGACGGTCCGTCACGCCAGCCATCGGCGCGACAAAGACATTATTACGCAAGAGATAGGGACCTATTTGCACAGCAGGAAGACTCAAAAGTGACACGGGAACCTGCTATTTTACCTCAAGCGCTGCTCAAATTATCAGCACAATTTATGAAATTGTTGTGCGTGCGATATTGGCAGGGTGTGATAAAGGGAGTGGATAGCGCCGCAGCGACGCCGCCGGTCAAGGCAAATCGTCGAGAACAACTTGCCGCAGATGATCGACTTCACCCCAGCTCAGCAGACGCAACCTGCCCTGCTCGACTGCGAAACGGTTGATGCTGGCGTTGTGCACCTTGAAGTCGCGCGGGGTGTTCAACGCCAGACCCAGCGCGGCCCGGTAAGCACACTCGAGCACGCCGCCGTGCGCCACCATTGCCAGTGTTTGTCCGGGATGGCGGGCCGCATGGGTCGCGATCGCCGTCGTGACGCGATCGAAGAAGGCGCGGAACGATTCACCCTGATTCTTGCCCGGTGGCAGGGTCGCATCGACATTGCGCGCCTGCCAGGCTGCGAATTCCAAAGGATAGCGCGCCGCGATCTCGCTGTAGAGCAAGCCTTCGAAGCCGCCATAGCAGCGTTCGCGCAATTGCGGGTCGACTTGCAGACCTGCCGTCGCGCCGCGGGCGCGCAGGATTGCCTCGGCGGTTTGCCTTGCCCGGCCCAGGTCGCTGGACAGGACGTGGTCGATGCCCTCACCGGCCAGCCCGGCGCCGAGCAGCGCCGCCTGGCGCTCGCCTTCGGCATTGAGCGGGATATCGAGATGGCCTTGCAGTCGGCGTTCGGCATTCCAGGCGGTTTCGCCGTGGCGGATGAGCAGGATCGTGGTCGCGCCCTGGGGCGCCGTGGTCAGGGTCATGAGGTTCTGGTGCCCGAACCTCGGGGCGATCGGATGGAAGCGCTATTCTGGCAGATCGGCGAGGGTGTGGGGGTTGAGCGCATAGGTGCCGAAGATACGCGCCTCATCCAGGATGTGCCCCTGGATCGCCATGCACGCTTCTCGGCCGGTGAAACGCCCGACCAGCGGCAGGCGCGGAATGTCGAGCGCATACAGGGTAAAGACATAGTGATGCAGGCGCTCGTCGTTCCAGGGTGGGGACGGGCCATCGTAGCCAAAGAACTCGCCCGCCATGTCGGGGTCGCTCGCAAACCAGGCCGTATAGTCGTTGACGCCCTGGCGCAACTGGTGCTCAGTGCCGTTTTTTATCGTGAACGGCACCAGCGGCCCCGGCTTGCCGTGGGGGGTGACCATATCGGAGAACATGCCTTCGGCCAGCGAGTTGAGGTACACGGGGATGTCGGCCAGCGTCCAGTGGAAGAAGTCCCTGCGCGGCGACGTCAATGGCACCGTGCGCCCTTCTTTATTGACGCGGCATGCGTCGAGCGGCACGTCGGGGTCGTGGCAGATCAGCACCAGCGACTCGGTGCCGGGGGGCACGTCGTCCCAGGCGACGTGCGGATTGCGGTTGCTCGACAGCTTGGCGTGGGTATCAGGGTCGCCCACTGCGAACGCGCAGGCAGCGGGGATCTCGGCCCCGTTGGCAAATGAGTCACTCCAGATTCGCATATCTCCTCCCGGCTGTTAATTCTGACCTTGAGCGGCCAGCCGGGGTTGCAGCGCAATTTAACGTGAAGTGCCGACCGGATCAAACCGCAGCCAGAATGTCACCGGCCCATCGTTGACAAGCGCAACCTTCATGTCGGCGCCGAACACGCCGGTTTCCACCTGGCCGTGGCGCTCGCGCGCCTGGCGCACGGCGTAATCGAACAGGCGCCGTCCGTCCTCTGGCGCGGCGGCCGGCGTGAACGACGGGCGCATTCCCGACTTGGTATCGGCTGCCAGCGTAAATTGCGGCACCAGAAGCAAGCCGCCATTGACGTCGGCCAGGCTGCGGTTCATCTTGCCGGCCTCGTCCGAAAATACGCGGTAGCCGAGCAATTTGGTCAGCAGCAGATCGGCTTCGCGCTCGGTGTCGCCTTTTTCGGCGCACAGTAATACCAATAGGCCGGGACCGATGGCGCCGACGGTTGCGCCGTCGACGCGCACTGCCGCTTCGCTCACGCGTTGCAGCAATCCGATCATGAGAGCGTCACGCGCGCGAACTTGCGCTTGCCCACTTGCACGACGAGCGTGCCGGCCGCCACTTGCAGCGCTTTATCGGCCACGACGGCGCCATCGATGCGCACGCCGCCCTGGTCGACCATGCGCATGGCTTCCGAGGTCGAAGCGCACAGGCCGGCTTGCTTGAGCAATTGCGCCACGCCGAGCGGCGCGCCCGACAGCGCCACTTCCGGCACGTCGTCCGGGATACCGCCCTTGGAGCGGTTGACGAAGTCGGCCAGCGCATCGGCGGCCGCCTGGCTCGAGTGGAAGCGCGTGACGATTTCCTTGCCCAGCGCCACTTTGGCGTCGCGCGGATTGGCGCCGCCGTCGATCGTCGCCTTCAGTTGGGCGATGTCGTCCAGCGAGCGGAACGACAGCAAATTGAAGTACTTCCACATCATGTCGTCCGAAATGCTCATCAGCTTGCCGAACATGGTGTTCGGTGCTTCGGTGATGCCGATGTAGTTGTTTTTCGACTTCGACATCTTTTCGACGCCGTCCAGGCCCTCGAGCAGCGGCATGGTCAGGATGCACTGCGGTGCCTGGCCGTAGTCCTTCTGCAGTTCGCGGCCAACAAGCAAGTTGAATTTCTGGTCTGTTCCACCCAGCTCAAGGTCGGACTGTAAAGCGACTGAATCGTAGCCCTGCATCAGCGGATACAGGAACTCGTGCACGGCAATCGGTGTCCCACTCTTGTAGCGCTTGGTGAAATCGTCGCGTTCCATCATGCGCGCCACGGTGTAGCGCGAGGCCAACTGAATCATGCCGCGCGCGCCGAGGGGGTCACACCACTCGGAGTTGTAGCGCATTTCGGTGCGGCTGGCGTCGAGCACCAGCGATGCTTGCCGGAAATACGTCATGGCGTTTTCTTCGACCTGTTCGCGGGTCAGCGGCGGGCGCGTCGCGTTGCGGCCCGACGGATCGCCAATCATCGACGTGAAGTCACCGATCAAAAAGATTACCTGGTGACCAAGATCTTGCAGTTGACGCAACTTGTTCAGCACCACAGTGTGGCCCAGATGCAAGTCTGGCGCGGTTGGGTCCAGACCCAGCTTGATACGTAGCGGCGTGCCGGTCTGTTCCGAACGCGCCAGTTTTTGCGCAAAATCGGCCTCGATCAGCAGCTCGTCAACGCCCCTTTTCGCTATGGCGAGGGACTCGAGAACGTGATCGGTCAGAGGAAGGCGAACAGGCGGGCTTACCACGGTGTTGCCACCAGGAACTGCAGTTGAGGTCATAAATTCGTGTAGGAAATTGGCTAAAGCGGTTGTAGGACCACATCTTTTGGTATAATTCACGATCCTGTTTTCGTTTCCCAAAGAAAACTTTGTTAAACGTTATGAACATGGCCCTTGAAAGTTCAGCCGCAAATTTTAACTGATTGCATGAACCCTATACAGAAAATCACCCGTCAGACCCTGCTGCAGCTGGTGCCGAAGACCCGCAAAGCCCGCGTATTGAGCGCCGGCGCCGTCTTCCTAAGCATGTGCGCCTTTGGCGCAGTAGGTGTCGCCCCGATCGCCAACGATCCCTCCGACCTGCCCGTGACGTCGGTCGCGACGAACCTGGAATTGCCAAATCTGGCAGCCCAGATCGCCGCGCTCCAGCAAGACGAGCAGCAATTCATCCACGAAGAACGCATCCGCCGCGGCGATTCGCTCGGCTCGCTCTTCACCCGCCTCGGCATCGAAGATGCACAGGCGCAGAAATTTGTGCGGTCGGACAAGCTGGCACGTCGCCTGCTGTCGCTCCAGACCGGCAAGCGCATCCAGGCTGAAACTGACGAAAATGGCCTGCTGCTGTCGATGCGCGCCACCGTCATCGACGGCAAGAGCGGCGATGCACGCACGATCAGCGTCGAGCGCAAGGGCGAAGCATTCGTCGCCCTCGAAGCAGCGGCCAAGCTCGAGCGTCGCGTCGAAATGCGCTCGCGCGACATCGCCTCGTCGCTGTATGCAGCCACCGACTCCAATGTCGACGGCGGCAGCTTGCCCGATTCGATCGTCGGCCAGATCATCGAAATGTTCTCGACCGATATCGACTTCCGCACCGACGTCAAGCGTGGTGACCGCTTCAATGTGGTCTACGAGACCTTCTGGCTCGACGGCGAACAAGTCAAGACCGGCCGCATCCTGGCTGGCGAGTTCGTCAACCGCGGCACCGCCTACCAGTCGGTCTGGTACGAAGATCCGATCACCAAGCAGGGCGGCTACTACACACTGGACGGTAAAGCACTCAAGAAAGCCTTCCTCAAGTCGCCACTCGAATACTCGCGTATCTCGTCGGGCTTCTCGATGCGCGTGCACCCGCTGTCGGGTAAATGGAAAGCGCACAAGGGCGTCGATTACGCAGCCTCGACCGGCACCCCGATCCGCGCCGTGGCCGACGCTACCGTCGACTTCGCCGGCAACGGCAATGGCTACGGCAATATGGTCGTGCTCAAGCACTGGTCGGCGTACAGCACCGCCTATGCGCACATGAGCCGTATTGCACCCGGCATGCGCAAGGGCACCAAGATCAGCCAGGGCCAGGTCATCGGCTACGTCGGCTCGACCGGCTGGTCGACCGGCGCCCACCTGCACTACGAGTTCCGCGTTGCAGGCGTGGCCAAGGATCCGAACAAGTACAAGTCGCTGGCACAGCAACCGCTGAGCCAGGCTGAACTGGGTCGTTTCCGCATGGCTGCAGCTGAGATGAATCACCGCTTCTCACTGCTGGCCCCAAGCGGCTCGGCCATGGCCGCCCGCTAACACAGCCTCACGGTTGTCCCGATGCCCTCCGCTGCATGTCGATGCCGGAGGGCGTTTTCTTTTGCACGCCTGATTTTCTTATAACACCATGACCGAGACACCTTTTCTCTTCATCGGCTTGATGTCCGGCACCAGCCTCGACGGCGTGGATGGCGTGCTGGCCGACTTTTCCAACGGCGCGATCCGCACCCTGGCCGCCGCCTTCACGCCCTTCCCCGCCGCCCTGAAGGACGAGTTGATGGCGCTGCAGGCCGCCAGCCACAACGAACTAGAGCGCGAGGCGCTGGCCGCCAATGCGCTGGCCCTGGCCTACGCCGACTGCGTGCGTTCACTGCTGCCGTCGAGTCCCGGCCCGGTCGCTGCCGTGGCCGTGCATGGCCAGACCATCCGTCATCGTCCCGAACTGGGCTTCACGCGCCAGACCAACAACCCGGCCTTGCTGGCCGAACTGACCGGCCTGAATGTGATCGCCGACTTTCGCAGCCGCGACGTCGCGGCCGGCGGCCAGGGCGCGCCGCTCGTGCCGGCGTTCCACGCCGCTGCCTTCGGCACGCCGGGCACGGCGCGCGTGGTGGTGAACATCGGCGGCATCGGCAATATCAGCGTGCTGCATGGCGATGGCCGCGTGACCGGGTTCGACACCGGCCCGGGCAATGTGCTGATGGATCTGTGGATCGCACGCCACCAGGGCCGCGCCTACGACGAGGATGGCGCCTGGGGCGCGAGCGGGACGGTCCACGCGCCTCTGCTGTCGGCGCTGCTCGACGAACCGTACTTCCGCCAGCCGGCGCCAAAGAGCACGGGACGCGACCTGTTCCATGAAGCCTGGCTCGATGCGAGGGTTGCAGCGTTTGAAGAAGTCGCGCCAGCCGACGTTCAGGCCACGCTCACGCGCCTGACGGCAGTAACGATTGCGCGCGCGATCCGCGACGACGGCATTGCCCCCGACGCCGTGTACGTCTGCGGCGGTGGCGCCTACAACGGCGCACTGCTGCGCGCCATCAGCGCCGAACTCGATGGCGTGAAGGTGGCGTCGACGGCCGAGCTGGGCGTGGCGCCGAACCGGGTCGAGGCGCTGGCGTTTGCCTGGCTGGGCTGGCGCTTTACCAACCGGGAGCCGGGCAATCTGCCGGCCGTGACCGGCGCACGCGGCTTGCGGGTGCTGGGTGCGTTGTACCCGGCGTAAACGTCAAACGGCCCGCTTGATGCGGGCCGTCATGATTCCCCGGCATCCGCCGGGTATCGCTGCGCTGATTGCGCTGATTGCGCCGATTACGCCGAGAACGACGAACCGCAACCGCAGGTCGAGGTGGCGTTCGGATTCTTGATCACGAACTGCGCGCCTTCGAGGTCATCCTTGTAGTCGATTTCGGCGCCGACCAGGTACTGGTAGCTCATCGAGTCGATCAACAGCTGGACGCCCGCTTTTTCCATCGTCGTGTCATCGTCATTGATGATCTCGTCGAAGGTGAAGCCATACTGGAAACCCGAGCAGCCGCCGCCCTGCACGAAGACGCGCAGCTTGAGGTCGGGGTTGCCTTCTTCTTCGATCAGCTGGGCCACTTTCTGTGCCGCGCTGTCGGTGAAGTTGATTGGTACGGGGATCGTGTCGAAATCTACTACTTCGGCGACTGCGGTCATGGAATGCTCCTGGATAATCAAACTCCGCCCATTATAGACGGTTGGGGGAACTCATGCTGCCGACCCTCGGGGAAAGTCGGCCAGATGAGACACCAGTTGTCACTCAGACAGGATACCGGACCTCGATGATATCGAGAGAACATGAACCTTCTGCAAGAGCTGGTGCAGTAGCGTCGAATATGCGGCCGAACGGCCGCAATTCAAGACTGGAATCGCCTTACGGCAACAGCGCAATCTGCTTCAGGCCGGTCGCTTCATCCAGACCGAACATCAGGTTCATGCACTGCACAGCCTGACCCGAGGCGCCCTTGACCAGGTTGTCCTGCACCACCAGGATGACGACCATGTCGCCGCCATTCGGACGGTGCAGCGCCAGGCGCAGCACGTTCGAGCCGCGGGTCGAGCGGGTCTCGGGGTGCGAGCCGAACGGCATCACATCGACGAACTCGCTGTCCTGGTACTGTTTCTCAAACAATGCCTGCAGCGCCGCGTCGTCGATCTCTTGCGTCAGGCGCGCGTACAGCGTCGCATGCATGCCGCGAATCATCGGCACCAGGTGCGGCGTGAAGATCAGGCCGACTTTCTGTTCGGTGAAGCGCGCCAGCTGGGCCGTGGTCTCCGGCGTGTGGCGGTGGCCGCTCACACCGTAGGCCTTGAAGTTGTCGCTCGACTCCGAGAACAGCGTGGCGATCTCGGCCTTGCGGCCGGCACCCGAAACGCCCGACTTGCAGTCGGCGATCAGGCTGCCCGCGTCAATCACACCGGCCTTGAGCAACGGGTAATAACCGAGCTGCATCGTGGTCGGGTAGCAGCCCGGATTGGCGATCAGGCGCGCGCTCTTGATGGCGTCGCGGTTCAGCTCGGCCAGGCCATACACGGCTTCTTCGAGCAGCTCGGGCGCGGTGTGCTCGATCTTGTACCACTTCTCGAACGTAGCCTGGTCTTTCAGGCGGAAGTCCGCTGCCAGGTCGATCACTTTGACGCCGGCGGCCAGTAGCTCGGGCGCCTGGGCCATGGCCACGCCGTGCGGGGTGGCGAAGAACACCACGTCGCAGCTTTTCAGGTCGGCTTTGTCGGGGCTCGAGAACGCCAGGTCGACGCGTCCACGCAGCGACGGGAACATGTCGGCCACCGGCAAACCGTCTTCCTTGCGCGAGGTGATCGCCGTCAGTTGCACATCGGGATGCACGGCCAACAGCCGCAGCAATTCCACGCCCGTGTATCCGGTGCCGCCAACGATGCCAACTTTGATCATGTTCTGTTCCTTCGGTAAGAGTGAAAAGGTCCTGCATTCAGGACGAGGGTGCATTTTAACAGTCTGGGAAATGCGGGGCGTACGGGCGACAGATGCAAAAAAGCCGCCCAACCTTGCGGCGGACGGCTTTTTCGCGCCAGCGCCCGCAGGCGCCGGTGGAAACGAATTAACGCTTCGAGAACTGCTTTGCGCGACGTGCTTTGCGCAGACCGACTTTTTTACGCTCGACTTCACGCGCATCGCGGGTGACGAAGCCAGCACGGGCCAGATCTGGCTTGAGTGCTGCGTCGTAGTCGATCAGAGCGCGGGTGATGCCGTGACGGACGGCGCCAGCCTGGCCCGACTCGCCGCCGCCGTGCACGTTGACCTTGATGTCAAAACGCTCGACGTTGCCGGTCAGTTCCAGCGGCTGGCGAATGACCATCAGGCCGGTTTCGCGCGAGAAGTATTCGGAAGCAGGCTTGCCGTTCACGATGATCAGGCCGGTGCCAGTTTTGATGAACACGCGAGCGACTGCACTCTTGCGACGGCCGGTGCCGTAGTTGTAGTTACCGATCATGTCAGTTCCTTAGAGGGTCAGTGCTTGTGGTTGCTGAGCAGCGTGTGGGTGCGAACCTTCCGCGTACACTTTCAGCTTCTTGATCATTGCGTAGCCGAGTGGGCCTTTAGGCAGCATGCCCTTGACAGCTTTCTCGAGTGCGCGACCTGGGAAACGCTGTTGCATTTTCAGGAAGTTGGTTTCGTAGATACCGCCCGGGTAGCCCGAGTGACGGTAGTACGTTTTTTCGGTGGCCTTGGTACCGGTCACACGCAGTTTGCCTGCATTGATCACAACGATGAAGTCACCGGTGTCGACGTGCGGGGTGAATTCTGGCTTGTGCTTGCCGCGCAGTCGGAGTGCCACTTCGCTGGCAACACGTCCGAGGACCAGGTCCGTCGCGTCAATGACAAACCAGTCGCGCTGGACTTCATGGCCCTTAGCGGAAAAAGTTTTCATGTTTATTCCAAAAATTAAAAATTGCTCAAATGGTGGTTCCGCCACAAACATCAGCGGACTCGGCCTTGTAATCTTTTCCTGAGCAAACGGAAAGCCGACGATCATAACCCGGACCAGCGCTGCCGTCAATCTCCATGTGGTGCTAGTCAGTGTCGATCCCGGCCACACTCCCATTCAATATGCATGCTCTGATGCGTAATTGAAACTATCGGTTGACCACAGAAACAACGCGAACTTATCATCGTTGCAACCTGAGGAGATGTTGTGAAGATATTCAAAATTCTGCCTGCCCTGCTGTCGCTTCCGCTGCTGCTGGCAACAGGTGCGACAGCCGCTGCACCGGCCATGACCGACCGCAGCTGCCACCTGCCCGGCGTGGTCGAGGCGCTGCGCTGCGTGAGCGTCACGGTCCCGCTCGAGCATGCCAAGCCGCAGGGCGCGGCGCTCAAGCTGCACGTGACCGTGGCCCCGGCCTTCCGCCAGGGCAGCCGCAGCGATCCGCTGTTCGTGCTGGCCGGCGGCCCGGGCCAGGCCGGCAGCGACGTGCTGGCGCTGCTCAAGGCCGCGTTCGACCGTGTGCGCGCCACGCGCGACATCGTCTTCATCGACCAGCGCGGCACCGGCCGCTCGGGCAAGCTCGACTGCGCCAGCAAACCCGAGCACGACGCCATGAGCGACGCCGAGATGATGACCGAACTGCGCGCCTGCATCGCGGCCAACAAGTCGCCGCTGAGCGCCTACACCACGCTGGCGGCCGCGCGCGACCTCGAAAGCGTGCGCCTGGCGCTGGGCTATGGCCCGGTCAACGTGTGGGGCGGCTCGTATGGCACGCGCCTGGCGCAAGCCTATGCGCGCGCCTATCCGGCCAGCGTGCGCGCACTCGTACTCGACGGCGTGGCCGCGCCAGACCAGGTGATCCCGGCCGGCGGCCGCGACTCGCAGACGGCGCTCGACGGCCTGTTTGCCGCCTGCGCCAAGGACGCCGCCTGCCACAAGGCCTACCCGAACCTGCGCGCCGAATTCGATGCACTGGTGACCAAGGTCGAAGCGGGCGACGTGCACCTGTCGCTGCCCGACCCGCGCACGGCCGAGCAGACCGATTTCACGATGTCGTCCGACCGCTTCCTGGGCACCGTGCACAACATCCTGTACGCGCCGGCCGATGCGCGCCGCCTGCCCTTTTTGATCCATAACGCGAGCCGCGGCCGCTGGCAGCCGTTCATCGCGCGCCAGAACCTGGCCGGCGACTTCGGCAACGACGCCAGCATGTCGATGCTGCTGCACTTCGCCGTGGTGTGCGCCGAAGACGTGCCGCGCTTTACGCCCGAGCTGATGAAATCCGACGCCGCCGTGCTGGCGCGCCCGCTGGCCGAGATGATTCCAAAGCTGTGCAAAGAGGACATCAAGGTGCCGGCGGTGCCGTATGCCGCACCGACCCGCATCGAGGCGCCGGCCCTGCTGCTCTCGGGCGCGCTCGATCCGGTCACGCCGCCGCACCGCGCCGCCACGGCCGCCAAATCGATGGCGCGCGCCCAGCAGATCGTGGTGGCCAACGCCGGCCACGGCGTCTCGCAGCTCGGCTGCGCACCGCGCCTGCTGCGCGCCTTCCTCGACCGCCCGCAGGACAAGCTCGACGCGGCCTGCATGGCCGAGATCCCGGCGCCCACCTTCCAGCTCGGCAGCGCCGGGCCGCAACCATAACTTCGGACACGCCATGATTGAAGTTCACGATGTACGCAAGGCCTTCGGCGCCGTCCAGGCGCTGGGTGGCGTTTCCTTCACCGCGCGCGATGGCCAGATCACCGCGCTGCTCGGCCCCAACGGCGCCGGCAAGACCACCTTGCTGCGCACGCTCGTCGGCCTGCTCAAGCGCGACCACGGCAGCATCCTGATCGGCGGCATCGACCCCGAGAAGGATCCGATGGCGGTGCGCCGCAATATCGGATTTCTCACCGACCAGTTCGGGCTGTACGAGCGCCTGACCACGCGCGAGTACCTCCATTATTTCGGCGAACTCAATGATATGCAGGCCGGCGCGCTGCGCACGCGCATCGGCGAAGTGTCCGAGCTGCTGGGCATGGAAGACATCATGGAACGCCCGGCCAAGGGCTTTTCGCAGGGCCAGCGCATCAAGGTCGCGCTGGCGCGCACGCTGCTGCACCGCCCGCGCCACCTGCTGCTCGATGAACCGAGCCGCGGCCTGGACGTGATGAGCACGCGCGCATTGCGCACGGCGCTGAACGCGCTGCGCGAAGACGGCTGCTGCGTGATCATGGCCACCCACGTGATGCAGGAAGTGACGCACCTGTGCGAAGACGTGATCGTTATCGCCAAGGGCCATACCGTGGCCCAGGGCTCGCCCGAAGAACTGTGCCGGCGCACCGGCATCACCAACCTGGAAGACGCATTCGTCAGCCTGGTCGGCACCGAAGAAGGTATCGCATGAAGTCCAAGATCCGGATCGTGTTCCTGAAAGAGCTGCGCGAGATGCTGCGCGAGCGCCGCACGCTGGCGTTCCTGCTGGCCGCCTCGCTGATGTACCCGGCCATCATCGGCCTCTTGCTCAACCAGATGATCGAGAAGAACACGCGCACCGAGCGTGAAGGCATCGAGATGGTCGTCATCGGCGGCGCCAGGGCGCCGACCCTGATGGCCCAGCTGCGCGAGCGCAGCGTGACCGTCACCGACGCCGCGCCGATGGGCGAAGAGGCCATTGGCGACCTGCTGCGCGCCAAGAAGACCGTCGCCGTGCTGCGCGTGACCGATGAATTCATCGACAACTACCAGGCCATGCGCCCGGCGCGCCTCGAGCTGTGGTTCGATTCGTCCACCGAGAGTGGCCCGCAACGGCGCGACGTCGAAGAGATCCTGCAGGCCTACAGCAGCAATATCGCCAGCGCGCGCCTGCTCGCGCACGGGGTCTCGCCGGCCACGCTCTCGCCGATCGAACTGCAGCGCCATGACACCGGCACCAATGCCTCGCGCTCGGCAATGGTCATCGGCGGCATCATCGGCATCCTGTTCCTGCCGGCGTTCTTCCTGAACCTGTCGGCTGCCGTGGACAGCACGGCGGGCGAACGCGAACGGCGCTCGCTCGAAGTGCTGATGGCGCAGCCGGCCCGCACCTGGGAGCTGGTGGGCGGCAAATGGCTCGCCGCGAGCGTGCCGTCGCTGGTGGGCGTGACGCTGATCCTGCTGGTCGCGCACGCGATCCTGCGCTGGCTGCCGCTCGAGGAAATCGGCATGTCGTGGAACCTCGGCTGGGGCGAGCTGCTGCTGGTATGCCTGGTTACGGTGCCGCTGTCGCTGCTCTCGAGCGCCCTGTACATTGGCCTGGCGATGAACGCCAAGACCTTCAAGGAAGCCCAGACGACGGTGAGCTTCGTGACCATCGTGCCCGTGATTCCGGGTTTCGTGATCTCGTTCATGGAACTCAAGACCGCGACCTGGATGTACCTGGTGCCGATGCTGTCGAACCAGACCCTGGTCAAGGAGCTGGCCAAGACGGGCGACATCGGCCCGCTGCCGTTCGTACTGACCTTCCTGTGCGCGCTGATCCCGGCGCTCCTGGTGGTGGCGTTTGCGAGCTGGCGCATGAAGAGCGAGAAGTACGTGCTCGGTGTGTGATCCCGTCGCCTGCCGTACAATCGAAACCCCTCTTTGAGAACACAGCACTGCGGAGAAGAATATGGATGTGAAAGTCAGCTGGAACGGCCCGTCGGGCATGAGTTTCCGGGCCCAGACGGGCAGCGGCCACATGGTGGCGATGGATGGCGCGCCGGAAGGCGGCGGCCACAATCTGGCGCCGCGCCCGATGGAGATGGTGTTGATCGGCACCGGCGGCTGCGCCGCCTACGACGTGGTATTGATCCTCAAGCGCGGGCGCGAAGACGTGCGCGGCTGCGACGTCACGCTGCAGGCCGAGCGCGCCGAAGTGGATCCGAAGGTGTTCACGAAGATTAACTTTCACTTCGTGGTCACGGGCCGCAACCTGAAACCGGCGGCGGTCGAACGCGCGGTGCAGCTATCGCATGACAAGTACTGCTCGGCGTCGGCCATGCTGGCCAAGACCGCCGAGATGACGCATTCGATCGAGATCGTCGAAGGCTAGGACGCTGGAACGTCAGTCTTGATTGTTAGCCGTAAAACCGTCGTTCCCGCGAAGGTGGGAACCCAAGTCGGATGCGCCGCCATTGACGCCTCACGTAAGTGGTAAGCATGCAAACTTGGGTTCCCGCCTTCGCGGGAACGACGGTCTTAGAGTAATGTTATATCCGGTAAGCAGCGGTGGTCATCACCTTGGCCATCGCCCGCATTGCGATCTTGACGGGCGCCGGCAACACGGCGGCGCCCATCGCCTGCGCCGCTTCGGCGTGCGCGATCTCGTCGATGCGCATCTGGTCGACGATGGCGCGCGATTTGGCGTCCTGCTGCGGCAGCAGTTCGAGATGGCTGTTGAGGTGCGCTTCGACCTGGCGTTCGGTCTCCACCACGAAGCCCAGGCTGACCGGATCGCCGATCCTGGCCGCCACGGCGCCCATCGCGTACGCGCCGGCATACCACAGCGGATTGAGCACGCTCGGTTGCGAACCGAGTTCGCTCAAGCGCTGCGCGCACCAGGCCAGGTGGTCTTCTTCTTCTTGCCCGGCTTCCTCGAACTGCGCGCGCAGTTGCGGCGTGTGGGCAAAACTGGCCTGCGCATCGTACAGCGCCTGGGCGCACACTTCGCCGACGTGGTTCACGCGCATCAGGCCCGCGCTGTGGCGGCGCTCGGCGTCGGACAGGTCGCTGTCGATGGCGTGCGTGCCCGGGTTCGGGCGCGACATGGCGGTCACGCCGCCGACGACGCGCAAAGCCTTGTCGACGCCGACGATCAGGTGGTCCAGGGGGCTGATGAAACGGTTCGCGGTCATGGAATGCTCGATGGTCTAGTCACTGAGGCCTTCATTATAGGCCTTCATTACGGGCCTTCATTACGGGCCTTCGTGCGCGCGATCCACTCGACCAGCGGCCCGTCGGGCTCGATGCCCGAGATGTTCTTGGCCACGCCCAGATTGAGCTCCAGCAGATACGGCACCGACACCAGCGGCACGCCGGGACAGTACTGGGAAAACGCCGCCAGGAAGCGGCTCGATTCCACCGTGGGCATGACCTTCTCGCCGCTCATGAATTGCAGCACGCTGGTGATCGTGTGACCGTTGCCCAGCGTGTGATAGACGAAGCGGTTGAATTCGCGGTCGACCGTCTTGAAGTCGATTTCTTCCTTGGTCATCAGGCCGGCCAGGTACACCAGGCCCAGGCCGACGCGGAACCAGTCGGTCGATTCGGCCCGGCTGCGCCCTTCGCGCATCAGGGTCAAGAGTTTGTCTTGGGTAGCGGCGTCCATACTCCCATTATCCATACTTTGAGCCGGCAGGGGCCGCACGCCCGGTGCGCCTGACAACAAATTTATAGAAAGAAACCCGGAGCGCACCCTGTCACCGGATAATGCAGTCTGGGGCCCGCTTTGGTCCGTGCATCGCACTGCGCCCGTCCCGGCTGTGACGATTGAATACAATGCCAGTGTGTAAGAAGAGTGATGCGCTGCGTAAATGCGCGCCACAGCCAGGAGTTGTCATGCAATTAAAGATTCGCAATTTGTCCAAGACCTACGCCAACGGCGTGGTCGCGCTCGACCGTGTCACCCTGACGATCCCGGCCGGGATGTTCGGGTTGCTCGGTCCGAACGGCGCGGGCAAATCGACCTTGATGCGAATCCTGGCCACCCTGCAGGAATGCGACGCCGGTTCGGTGTTCCTGGACGATATCGACGTGCTGGACGAAAAAGACGCGGTGCGCCGCATGCTCGGCTACCTGCCGCAGGATTTCGGCGTGTACCCGAAGGTCACGGCCTACGACCTGCTCGACCACTTCGCGCAGCTCAAGGGCCTGTCGCACCGGGCGCGCCGGCGCGAAGTCGTCGACGGCCTGCTGCAGCAAACCAATCTGTGGGACGTGCGCGCGCAGCGCCTGGGCACCTTCTCGGGCGGCATGCGCCAGCGCTTCGGCATCGCGCAAGCCTTGCTGGGCGACCCGCGCCTGATCATCGTCGACGAACCCACCGCGGGCCTCGATCCGCAGGAGCGGGTGCGCTTTCATAATCTGCTGTCCGATATCGGCGAAGAGCGCACCGTGCTGCTCTCGACCCATATCGTGTCGGACGTGGCCGACCTGTGCGCCAATATGGCGATCATCAACAAAGGCCAGGTGCTGCTGTGCGGCGAGCCGCAAGAGCTCATCTACGGCATCGAAGACTTCATCTGGGCGAGGTTCGTCACCAAGGCCGAACTGCCGGCGTTCCAGGCGCGTCACAGCGTGATCTCGAGCCGCCTGCTCAGCGGCCGCACGCTGATCCACGTGTATGCCGAGGATGACCCGGGCGAAGGCTTCGAGCCGGCCCGCGCCAGCCTGGACGACGTGTACTTCGCCACCATCGCCGGCCGTCACAATCCCGCCGCCGGGAATTGCTGACCGTGCGCGCGCTGCTCGTCATCGCCCGGTTCGAGGCCAGCCAGCGCCTGCGGCTGCTGTCGACCTGGGTCTATTTCGTCGGCTTTCTGGCCCTCGGCATGCTGTGGATGGGGGCGTCGGGCGGCGCGTTTCGCGAACTGTCGATCACCTTCGGCACCCGGATCGCCATCGACGGGCCGCGCCAGATCGCGCTGGCCGCCGCGATGCTCGGCAGCGTCGGGGTCATCGTCGCCGCCGCCGTCATGGGCCGCGCGGTGCAGCAGGACTTCGAGCACGAGATGCACCACTTCTTCTTCAGTGCGCCCCTGCGCAAGCTCGATTACGTGTTCGGCCGCTTCCTGGGTGCGTACGCCACGCTGGCGGTGATCTTCGCCGGCATCGTGCTGGGCCTGTGGCTCGGCACCTTCCTGCCCGGGATTGCGCCCGCTCGCCTGGGCGGCGCGCCGTTGGCGGCCTGGCTCTCGCCGTATCTGTTTACGCTCCTGCCCAACCTGTTCATCTTCGGCGCGATCTTCTTCGTGCTGGCGGCCCTCACCCGGCGCATGCTGCCGGTGTACGTGGCCAGCGTGATCATGACGATCGGGTATACCGTGGCGCCGTCGCTCGCGCGCGATCTCGATTTCAAGACGCTTGCCGCGCTGATCGACCCGTTCGGCACCACGGCCCTGATCCGCCTGACCGAATACTGGCCGCTGGCCGAGCGCAACGTGCGCCTGATCGAACTGACCGACGTGTATCTGGTTAACCGGCTGGTTTGGGCCGGCTTCGCGCTGCTGGTGCTGCTGGTCGGCTACTGGCGCTTCCAGGCCGTCGGCGATACCGAGGCCCAGGCGCGTGCACGGCGCAAGGGTGCTCCCGAGCTGCCATCCGCCGCGCCCCTCGCACTGTCACAAAATCTGTCGCAAAATCTGTCGCAAACTGCGCGCGAGACCAGCACGGCGCCCGATTTCGCGGCCCGCAGTCTGGCCGCGCTACTCATCAAATCGAGCTGGGGCGAGCTGCGCGAATCGACGCGCAACGTGTACTTCCTGGCCCTGGCTACGGCCGGCGTGCTGGCGCTCGTGGCCAGCGCGCTCGACCTGGGATCGATGCATGGCACAGGCGTCTACCCTGTGACCCACATGATGCTGGCGCTGATCCGCGAAGTGATGGGCCTGTTCCTGATTGTCACGACGATCGTCCATGCCGGTGAACTGATCTGGCGCGAGCGCGAGATGCGCATCAACCAGATGCTCGACGCGCTGCCCGTGCCAAGCTGGCTGCCGCTGGCGAGCAAGACGCTGGCGCTGGTCGGCCTGCAGGCATGCCTGCTGGCCGTCGCGATGGTCACGGCGATGCTGATCCAGCTGTTCAAGGGGTACTTCCAGCTCGAACCCGGCCTGTACCTGCACGCCCTGTTCGCCATCATGCTGCCCAACTTCGCACTGATCGCGATCCTGGCGATTGCCGTGCAAGTCATCGTCAACCATAAATACCTGGCCAATTTCGTCATGGTCGGCTGGGTGCTGGCCGCGCTCGTGTTCAACGGCGCGGGCCTGAATCACCCGCTGGTGCTGTACGCGGTCTGGCCCGACCTGAGCTATTCGGCGATGAACGGCTTCGGCCACTACCTGCTGCGCGAGCGCTTCTACCTGCTGTACTGGAGCGGCGCCGCCCTGATGCTGCTGGGCGCGGCGCGCGTGCTGTGGCCGCGCGGGGTCGACAGCGGCTGGCGCGAGCGCCTGTATCTGGCGCGGCGCAGCCTGAGCCTGCCGGTGCTGGCCATGATCGGCATCGGCGCGCTTGTCTTTGCGGGCAGCGGTGCGTTCCTGGCCTGGGAAATGGCGCAGGGCGGCTACCAGAGCGCGCGCCAGGCCGAACTGCTGCGCGCCGAATACGAACAACGCTACCACCGCTACGCCGCCCTGCCGCAGCCGCGCATCACGGGCGTCAAACTCGACACCGCCATCCATCCCGAAGCGCGCGCACTGCACGTCAAGGGCAGTTACCGGCTCGAGAACCGCAGCGGCGTGCCGCTGTCGGACGTGGTGCTGTACCAGCAGCCCGGCGCGCGCCTGAGCATGGCTTTCACCCAACCAGCCACGCTGGCGGCGAGCGACCCGCAGCGCGGCTTCTATCGCTATCGCCTGGCCACGCCAATGGCGCCCGGCGCGCGCATGGCCGTTGACTTCACGCTCGACTACGCCCCGCGCGGCCTGCTTGGCCTGGGCAGCGAGACGCCGGTGGTCGGCAACGGCACCTTCTTTACCAACGACGTCATGCCGCGCATCGGCTACCAGCCGTCCATCGAATTGCGCGACGAACGCGATCGCAGCCGGCATGGCCTGGCGCCGCGTGAGCGCATGGCCGCGGGCGACGATACGGTGGCGCGCGCCAGCCATGCGCTGGGCGTGGACGCCGACTGGATCGATTTCGAGACCACGGTCAGCACCAGCCTGGATCAGATCGCGGTGGCGCCGGGTACGCTGGTGCGCGAATGGAGCGAGGGCGGTCGGCGTCACTTCCGCTACAAGATGGACCGCCCCATGATCAACAGCTATGCCTTCCAGTCGGCGCGCTACGAGGTGCGCCACGAACGCTGGCAGGACGTGACGATCGACGTGTATTACCATCCGGGCCACGAGGCGAACATAGAGCGCATGGTGCGCGGCGCCCAGGCGGGGCTGGACTACGGCGCGCGCAACTTCGGCCGCTATCCGCTGCGCGAGCTACGCATCGTCGAGTTCCCGAGCTATAGCCGCGCGACCCCGGCCTTCGCCGGCGCAATCCCGTTCTCGGAAAATGCCGGCTTCATTGCACGCATCGATCCGGCTTCGCCCAAGGATCTCGACTCGCCGTTCTACCAGAGCGCGCACGAGACCGCGCACCAGTGGTGGGGCCATCAGCTCGCCGGCGCCAATACCCCCGGGGCGTCGGTGCTGAACGAAGGCTTGTCCGAGTACATGGCGCTGATGGTCATGCAGCGCACCTACGGCCGGGACAAGATGCGCCGCTTCCTGCGCTATAACCTCGACGACTACCTGATGGGCCGCGCGAACGAGCAGCGCAAGGAGCTCCCTCTGGCCCACAACGAACAGCAGCGCTATATTCATCAACAGAAAGGCGCGCTGGCGCTGTACCTGATGCAGGACATGCTGGGCGAAGATGTCGTCAATGGCGTGCTGCGCGGGCTGCTCGAGCGCTACGGCCACCAGGGCCCGCCCTATCCCACCGCGGCGAGCCTGGTCGACGGCCTGCGCGCGGTCACGCCGCCGGCGATGGCCTACCTGGTCGACGACCTGTTCGAATCGATCGTGCTGTACGAGAACCGGGCCGAGAGCGCCACCGCGCGCCGGCGCGCGGACGGCAAGTACGAGGTGACGATCCGCGCCAGCGCCGGCAAGATGCGCGCCACCGACCAGGGCGAAGAACAGCCGATGGTGCTGCGCGACTTCATCGAGTTCGGCGTGGATGACAGCAACGGTAAGCCCCTGGTGCGCGAACGGCGCCTCGTCAGCCAGGCCGGGCAGCAGATCACGCTCGTGGTCGACGGTATTCCGGCACGCGCCGGCATCGATCCCGATAACAAGCTGATCGATCGCAAGCCGAGGGACAATCTGTGTGCAGTCGACAAGCAGTAGATCTCGCGCTATGATCGAATCAAAATTTGGGGGAGGAAGCGTCATGACAAACCTGGTTACGGAAATTACCGAAAAAATCCAGATGCTGAACGCAACGGAGAAACAGCAAGTGTTGCAATTGCTGCTGCACGATATCGATAGTCCCGATCAGGACGCCGATGAAGCGTGGCGCAATGAAGTCGTGCGGCGCGTGCAGGCCATTCACAACGGCGAAGCAGCCATCCAGGCACTGAAGGAATGGCAGGACTGAAGCGTTCGTCGTATTTGAAAAAGAAAAACCGCGGCATGCCGCGGTTTTTTTACGCCGGTGGGCGACTTATTTCGCCGCCGCTTTCTTCGCTGGCGCCTTTTTGGCCGCCGGCTTTTTGGCTGCTGCCTTCTTCGCCGCCGGTGCTTTTTTGGCTGCCGGCTTGGCTGCCGCCTTGCGCGCTGCTTTCACGGGGGCTGCCGCGCCGTCGGCCACGGCCTCCGCACCCTCGGCGCCATCGCTTGCTGCCGCCTTGACCTTGGCGCCCGGCTTGGCCTTGCGCTCTTCGAACTCGAAGCTGATCTTGTTGTCCTTGCCGCGCACCAGGAACGCCTTGAAGGCGCGCCGCGTACGCTGCGAAACAAAGCCCGGCAGCAGGTCGGTCTTGCCTTCATTGAGCAATTTACTCATCTGCTCAGGCAGGATCTCTTGCTGCAGGATGATGCGGCCGCTGCGGAAGTCGCATGTCTTCGGCTTCGCGACACTGTGTTCGCAAACATAGGCCAACGGCATTTCGAACACGCCGCCGGTGCACTTCGGGCACGGGCCGACCGGCGTCTGGCCAGTGAAGTCCACGCCTTCGCCGTCCGCGCCCTCGTCGTCCTGGCCGAAATCGAACTCGAGCTTGAAGTTCTTGATCTCTTCATCGCGCACGATGCGCAGGATGGCGGCAAACGGACGGCCCATTTTCGAGCGGAAGCCTTGCAGCGGACCGATCGTGCGTCTTTCAAGCAGCTCTTCGACTTCGCTGATCTCGAACTGGCGGCTGCCCGGCGTCTTGCTCATCGAGAATTCGCACTTGGTGCAGGCGAAGCGGCGATAGTTTTCCTTGACCACGTTCGCGCAGTTCGGGCACGGCGTGGTCAAGGTAGCGTAGTCGCCCGGGATCGTGTCGTTGCTGTATTCCTTGGCGCGCTTGACGATGATCTGGGTCATCTGGGCAATTTCGCGCATGAATTCTTCGCGCGAGATCTTGCCCTTTTCCATCTGCGACAGCTTGAATTCCCATTCGCCGGTCAGCTCGGGCGCGGTCAGTTCATTGACGCCAAGGCCGCGCAGCAAGGTCATCAATTGCGATGCTTTCGCGGTCGGCATCAGCTCGCGGCCTTCGCGCAGCAGGTATTTCTCGGTCAGCAGACCCTCGATGATCGCCGCGCGCGTGGCTGGCGTGCCCAGGCCCTTGCCGGCCATCGCATCGCGCAGCTCGTCCGAGTCGATCAGCTTGCCCGCGCCTTCCATCGCCGACAGCAGCGTAGCTTCGTTGTAGCGCGCCGGCGGCTTGGTGACCAGGCCGTTGGCGGTGATTTTTTCGGTCAGGACTTTCTCGCCCTTGGCCACCGGCACCAGGTTGGCGCCATCCTTGTCGTCGCCCAGGTCCTTGCCATACACGGCCAGCCAACCGGGGTTGGTCATGACCTTGCCTTCGGTCTTGAACTGGTGGCCCGAGACTTCGGTAAAGCGCGTCGTGACCAGGAATTCGGCGGCGGGGAAGAACACGGCCAGGAAGCGGCGCGTCACCAGGTCGTACAACTTCTGTTCTGGCTCGGACAGGTTCTTCGGGACCACACCGGTCGGAATGATCGCGAAGTGATCCGAAATCTTGGTGTTATCAAAAATGCGCTTGTTCGGCTTGACCCAGCCGCCCTTGGTGATCTGCTTGGCGAACTGATTGTAGTTATTGGTTTCGGCCAGCGCGACCAGCGTTTCCTTGACCGTGGCGATATAGTCTTCAGGCAAGTGGCGCGAATCGGTACGCGGGTAGGTCAGCACCTTGTGCTTTTCATACAGCGCCTGGGCCAGGCCCAGCGTGTTCTTGGCCGAGAAACCGAAGCGGCCGTTGGCTTCGCGCTGCAGCGACGTCAGGTCGAACAGCGCCGGCGCCATCGACGTGGTCGGCTTGGCTTCTTCGGTAACATTGCCCTGCTTGCCGCGGCAGGCGGCGGCGATCGAGTCGGCCGCGGTCTTGCTCCACAGGCGCTCGGCGCGTTTTTCAGGGTCGTTCTCGTCTTTCTTGAACTTCTGGTCAAGCCAGCGGCCTTCGTAGATGCCGGCGGCGCACACGAACTCGGCGCGCACTTCCCAGTAGTCGCGGGCGACGAATTTCTTGATCTTTTCTTCACGCTCGACCACGATCGACAGGGTCGGCGTCTGCACGCGGCCCACGGTGGTGAGGTAGAAGCCGCCCTCTTTCGAGTTGAAGGCGGTCATGGCGCGGGTGCCATTGATACCGATCAGCCAGTCGGCCTCGGAGCGGCAGCGCGCGGCATCGGCCAGCGGCAGCATTTCTTCGTCGCTGCGCAGGTTGGCGAAACCGTCGCGGATCGCGCCGGCCGTCATCGACTGCAGCCACAGGCGTTTCACCGGTTGCTTGGCCTTCGCATTCTGCGCGATCAGGCGGAAGATCAGTTCACCCTCGCGCCCGGCGTCACATGCGTTGATGAGGGTAGTGACATCTTTGCGCTTGATCAAACGATTCAACACCTTCAGGCGCGATTCGGTCTTGGCAATGGGATTGAGCGCGAAGTATGGCGGGATCATCGGCAGGTGGGTGAAGCTCCACTTGCCTCGCTTGACGTCGTGCTCTTCGGGCACGGCGATCTCGAGCAGGTGGCCAACGGCCGACGAGAGCACGAATTCGTCCGATTCGAAATACTCATCGTGCTTGGTGAAGCCGCCCAGCGTCTTGGCGATGTCGTTCGCGACCGACGGCTTCTCGGCGATGATGAGGGATTTGGTCATAGTGTTTCTCGTCGTGCTATCTATATAGTGTGTGGCTTGCGCATCATACATGCTCAGGCGGGAGCCGGTGAAATTCCGGCCATCATGCCAGTTTTGTAACAGCCTGCAATGAAGCGGCCAATGATAAGCGCGTTCGCGCGCATCCGGCAAGGGGCCGTGCCTCGGCGTGGTGCATCGACGCGGGCAAGCCAGAAATACAAAACGGGGCCGCAGCCCCGTTCAATCCATCTTGCCTTGGCACCATTGTCAGTGCAATAGGCGCGGCTCTTGCTCATCGTCATCGCTGAACAGATCGTCGAACATCAGCGCGTCCGGCTCCTTGCCCTGGCTCCACAGCACCATCAAGACGATGATCTTGAGTTTGCTCAGTGCGATCGGCGACTCGTCGCACGCCAGTGCGCGCTCGATGACGATTTCGCGCTGGATCGGGCCAAGCACCTTGGCGCTTTCAAGGAAGGCGATGAACCCGATCGCTGCGCTGCCGAGCTCGATATATTCTTCGTCCACGTAGTAACGGGTACCGGTGGAGGCGTCGATCGTTTCGGGCAGCGGTGCGTCGGTCAGGCCGCCCAGCCAGTCGAGCGCCTCCGTGATTTCGATGTCATCGAAACCGACGGCGGAGAGCTTGCGCGCCAGGGCTGCCGGCTCGGGGCAGGCATCGGGACGGTAGTACGTCTCGTAGAGGTAGACAAGGATGTCGAACATAGTGACGCTACTGTAGCAGCTAAACTTCGCGCGGCACAAGTAGAGCGCGCCACTGATGCCGCCCTGCAGAAAAAGCGTTGTATCCAAGCCTTGTCCGATCAATCAGCTTACTAAAAACGATTAAAAACAAGCACATACAATTCGCATAATGCGTGTCAGCAAGCACAACCTTGCTGTCATATTCGGCAACAAATGTGGCATGAAACCGCGTGATCAGCGCCAGATACGCTGCACCCGGCCACCTGGAAGCTGTGTCACGAACCCCGCCAGTTCCAGGTCGAGCAGGCGTGCGCCGAGCGCACCGGCGTCGATCGTCAAGCGGGCCAGCAGCTCGTCGAGCGCGACCGGTTCGTGGCCGAGAGCGCCCAGCAGAGCGGTATCTTCGTGCGGCGCGGCATCGGCGACGTGCGTCAACCGTGCCAGCGGCGATACGCGCATTGCCGCCAGCACATCGTCAACCGTCTCGACCAGTTGCGCGCCTTCGCGGATCAGGCGGTGGCAGCCCTTGGTGAGCGCCGAATGAATGGAGCCGGGCAAGGCGAACACTTCGCGGCCCTGCTCGGCCGCCATCTGCGCCGTGATCAGCGAGCCCGACTGCGCCGCCGCCTCGACCACCAGCACGCCGGCGGCCAGGCCGCTGATGATGCGGTTGCGGCGCGGGAAGTTGGCGGCCAGCGGCGGCGTGCCCAGCGCATATTCGCTGACGATGCAGCCGTGCCCGGCGATGCGGTGCGCCAGCGCCCGGTTGCGCGCCGGATAAACGCGGTCCAGGCCGGTGCCAACGACGGCGATCGTCGAGCCGGCGCCGCGCAGTGCGCCTTCGTGCGCCGCCGTGTCGATTCCCAGCGCCAGCCCCGACACCACGCACAGCCCCGCGCCGGACAGCGCGGCGGCGAACGACTCGGCGTCCACCCTGCCCTGCACGCTGGCATTACGGCTGCCGACAACCGCGACGAGCGGCTGCGCCAGCAAGTCGATGCGGCCGCTGACATACAGGAGCAGCGGCGGATCGGCAATCTCGGCCAGCGCCGACGGATAGTGCGGATCGTGGAAAGTAACGAGATGGTGGCCGGGCTCGGCCAGCCAGGCCAGCGTGGCCGCGATGAGGGTGGCCAGCTCAGGCGTGACGGGAGCGCAGAGGGCGCGTGCCTGGGTGGGGGTAACGTGGCTGTTCAGGGCAGCCGGCCCGGCACGCAGGATGGCGCCGGGCGTGCCGAACACGGCCAGCAGCGCGTGTGCGCTGCGGCACCCCACCCCGGCGGCCTGATCCAGACGCAGCCAGTCGGTGATCAAGCTGGCGCGCTGCTCGGGCGTAGGTTGGGGGGCCGTGTCTTGCACGGTGGGCTTACTCCGGTGATTTGACCACGTCGCCGACTTGCACCGGTGCTGTCACCGTCATGATCAAGCCGTACGAGACGTTCTTGAATACGCGGAAGATGAACAGGTTGCCGTTTTGCTCGTCTGGCATTTTCAACTGGGCACGCCTCATGCCGAGGAAACCCCGGCTTGCCGGGTCGGCCACAGTCTTCCCGACATGATAGAGCTGCAGCACGGCGCCGACATCGAGTCCGTCAACCGCGCCCCGGTTGACAGTGACCACCTGGCTCTGTCCGGCGTAGGTCACGCCGGCGTAGATCGACATCACGCGCGCATCGATCGGTTGCAACGGGGCATGCGGCACGTAGTTACGCACGGGCGTCGGCGGCTGCGGCACCAGCAGGTCGCCCACGCCCATCTCGCGCACCGTGTCGACAACCTGGAAGGTGTGCGCGTCGACGCCCGGCGCAGCAGCGGTCACCAGCTTGACGCTGCCCAGGAACGCGGCTTCATGCGCCATCACCTTGCCGGTCTGCGGGTCGCGCAGCACGGTGCCGGGCCGGAACACCTGGTACACCGTGTCGCCCGTGAGCGCGCCGTGCACATACACGCGATCGCCCATGCCGAGATACACGCGGCCTTCCTGCGAAGCGACAATGCGCGGCGCGCCGGCCAGTTCGTCGGATTCGACCACCAGCGGCTGGGTCAGGTACGGTTCGATGGCGCTGGCGGGGATCGAAGGCACCGCCCCCTGGTCCGTGCCTTCGCTGCGCACCTGCGGCGACAGGCGGGTCAGCGGCGGCTGGCCACGGCCATCGCCGTCGCCCGGCCGGTCGAGTGACAGGCGGCCACGGGCGCGGTCGAACCAGATCACCTGACCCGGGTAGATCCAGTGCGGGTTGCGGATTTCATCACGATTCATGCCCCAGACCTGAGGCCAGCACCATGGGTTGCGCAAGAACTTGCCAGAAATGTCCCACAAGGTATCGCGCTTGACCACGACATGCTTGTCGGGGGCATCGGGGCGGAACGCGCAGGCAGCCGACGGGCCGGCGGCGTTGGTCTGGGCCACGGCGGCGCCGCTGGCGGCGCATGCCAGCAAGGCCACCGCTGCAGCATGGGCCATGACTGTGCTAAAATTTTTCATTGAAGACGTCCGTTAAGTCCGGCGTTGAGACAGCATTAAGGCAGCATTGAAGCAACGACTGCATCAAATCCTGCGTAAATCCGAATACAATTGCAGGCCGCGCGCACATTGCGCCCGGTCGCGGCGCCAGAGACATCACGACGTACCGCTCCCCGCCCACGGAAGGGTTGCTGTATAGAATCAAATTCTGCACACAATTGCCTGAACTAGCAAGACAAACCGGCGTTTGTCCTGCGGGGCGTGTGGCGCATTTGTTATTGAATTTGCCGCGCCCCAGCCCCCGTCAACCGACAATTACCCTCTCGAAACCCGAACTGATCATGGCCCTACTCGACATCCTCCGCTATCCCGACCCACGCCTGCACAAGGTCGCTACGCCCGTGACCGAATTCGGCACCGAGCGCCTGCGCACCCTGGTGGCCGACATGGCGGAAACCATGTACGAGGCGCCCGGCGTCGGCCTGGCCGCGAGCCAGGTAGACGTGCACGAACAGGTCGTCACGATCGACGTGACCGAAGCGCAGGACGACCTAATGGTCTTCATCAATCCTGAAATCACCTGGTCGAGCGACGAGCGCCTGGTGTACGACGAAGGCTGCCTGTCGGTGCCGGGCGTGTACGACGGCGTCGAGCGGCCGGCCCGCGTCAAGGTGCGCGCCTTCGATATCGACGGCAACGAATTCACGGTCGAGGCCGATGGCCTGCTGGCCGTGTGCATCCAGCACGAGATGGATCACCTCAAGGGCAAGGTATTCGTCGAATACCTGTCGCCACTCAAGCGCAACCGCATCAAGGCCAAGCTGCAGAAGGAAGAACGCGGCCTGGCGCGCGAAGCGGCCCAACGCGGCGCGCGGCGCTGATGAAGGTCGTCTTCGCCGGCACACCGGAGTTTGCCGCCGTCGCCCTGCGCGCGATCCACGAAGCCGGTTTCGCCGTCCCCCTGGTGCTGACCCAGCCCGACCGCCCGGCCGGGCGCGGGATGCAATTGCAGGCGTCCAGCGTCAAGCAATATGCGCTGGCGCACGGGATGCCGGTCGCACAGCCGCTGTCTCTGCGCACCGACAGCAAGGATCCCGAGCGCGCCGAGCAGGCACGCGCGGCGCACGCCCAGTTGCTGGCGCTCAATTACGACGTGATGGTGGTGGCGGCCTACGGCCTGATCCTGCCGCGCAGCACGCTCGAGATCCGCCCCTGCATCAATATCCACGGCTCGCTCCTGCCACGCTGGCGCGGCGCCGCGCCGATCCACCGCGCGATCGAAGCGGGCGACGTTGACGCTGGCGTGACCATCATGGAAATGGAAGAAGGCCTGGATACCGGCCCGATGCTGCTGATGGAAGGCTTGCCGATCGAAGGCACCGACACCACCGGCACCCTGCACGACAAGGTGGCGGCGCTGGGCGCGCGCATGATCGTCGAGGCGCTGCGCAAGATGGCCGCGGGCGAGCTGGTGGCCACGCCGCAGCCTGAAGCCGGCGTCACGTACGCGGCCAAGATCACGAAAGAAGAAGCGAAGCTCGATTTCGCACTACCGGCCGATACGCTGGCGCGCAAGATCCGCGCCTTCAATCCGTTTCCCGGTGCGAACGGCCTGGTCGATGGCGTAGCGGTGAAGATCTGGTATGCCGAGGCCGTGGACGGCAGCGGCGCGCCGGGCCAGGTGCTGCAGGCCGATGCGGACGGGATCGTGGTGGCGTGCGGGGCTGGCGCGCTGCGCCTGATCGAGCTGCAGAAACCGGGCGGCAAGCGCCTGGCGGCAGCGGAGTTTCTAAAAGGGTTTGCGCTGGCGGGATTGACGTTCAGCTGAATCGACCTGCACGCTTGTCATTTTTTTAGTCAGCAGAAGCACGTCGTCCCCGCGAAGGCGCACTGCTGTCCGGAATAATCTTGTTGACTGTCGCATCAGAATAGACATCCCTGATTTTTGATCTC
>NZ_JBFMMP010000004.1:0-323706 GCF_040790145.1 Massilia aurea | reverse complement strand
GGGGGGGGGGGGGGGGGGGGGGGGGGGGGGGGGGGGGGGGGGGGGGGGGGGGGGGGGGGGGGGGGGGGGGGGGGGGGCGGGGGGGGGGGGGGGGGGGGGGGGGGGGGGGGGGGGGGGCCCCCCCCCCCCCCCCGGCCGCGCCAACTTTACTCCACGAACACGACCGCGGTACGCGCCGGCACCGTAAATGTCCCGCTGGCGCTGTCGAACGTTGCTTCCGACGCACGCTGGTCGGCCGCGCCGGGCGCGCTGTGCACCGGATGCAGCCGCAGGCGCTTGCCACGCAGCGCGGTGTCCTGGATCGTGTGCGCCTGCTTGTCCACATTCACCAGGTAACTCATGCCGGCAAAGCCTGCGCCTGGATAGCCCTTGCCATCGAGCCAGGCTGCCAGCACGGTCGGCTCCTGCGTTGGTCCCGTATTGAAGAAGCGCAGGCGCCCGTTGATGTCGTCGGTCGTGCGCAGGCGCAGCAGCGTGCTGCTGGCGCGGATGCGCAGCAGGTCGCGGAAGGCGTCGCGCGCGAACGCGATGTCGCCTGGCGCCGGCTTGAGGGCGGCATTGGCCAGCAGCGGCTTGAACAGCGGCCAGTCCTTCGCGTTGTCGGCTGCCGGCGGCAAGCCCGTGCCGAAGAAGTTGTCCTGGTAGGTCCAGTCGATGCGGTTGAACCAGTCGCCCGAATTGAAGCTGTTACGGTCCAGGGACTTTGAGCGCAGCGTGTCGATGCCGGCGTGGTAGTACGCCACGCCCTGGCTGAACGCATTGATCGCCATGCCCAGCACCTGCACCCGCGCGCGCTCAACGCTGCTGGTGGCAAGCGGCAGCTTGAGCGCGTTGATGTCGTACAGCGTCTGGTTGTCGTGGTTCTCGACGTAATTGACTGCCTCACCCGGCTCGCTCGCGTAGCCGGCCGGCTGGTTGCCGCCATAGACCATCGCCTGCAACTGGCGCACCTGGCCATCGAAGGCCTGCATCGGGTACGTGCGCACCGAGCCGGCCAGGCCGACCCGGATCAGGTCGGCGGCGCGCAGCAGGTCGACTTTTTTCGCGCCGCCCCCGAGTGCATTCGCGTCGTACACCAGGCCATTGATGTAACCCTGCTGCTTGATCACCGGTTCGCCCGAATCGCCGGGCGAGCCGCCGCGCACGGCGTCGCGCGCGCGGTCGCTGAAGGTGCCGATGCCGGTGCCGTTCAGCGACAGCTGCGAGGCTTGCACGAAGCGCGCGCCGTCGGCCACTTCACCGAAGTTCCAGCCTTCGCCGATCAGCTGCACGTGGCGGCCGGCGGCCTGGTTCACGGCCTGTTGCAGGCGCACCATCGCCTCGCGCGGCTGGTGGCCCATCAGGTCGAAGCGGAACGAATCGATCTTGTATTCGCGTGTCCACAGCACCGACGAATCGATCATCAGCTTGGCCATCATCGTGTTCTCGGTGGCCGTGTTGAAGCAGCAGGTCGACGCTTCAATGCCACCGAACGCATCGAGGCGGTGGTAGTAGCCCGGCACCACGCGGTCGAGGATCGATTTTTCTTCCTGGCCGGCGATGAAGGTGTGGTTGTAGACAACGTCCGTACCCACGCGCAGACCGGCCTTGTGCAGGTCCATCACCATCTGGCGAAACTCGACGATGCGGCGCGCGCCGTCTTGCGGATCGCTCGCGTAACTGCCTTCGACGGCATTGAAGTGCTGCGGGTCGTAGCCCCAGTTGAAACAGTCGGTGTGCGCGGTCTTGCCGATGAGGGCTTGCTGGCTCTCGCCATCCGGCGTGCCGGCCGGCGCGGGCTGCGCGCACGCCACTTCCGGGATGCTGCCGATGTCGTAGACAGGCAGCAGGTGGATGTCGGTCAGGCCGGCCCTGGCCAGAGCGCGCAGGTGCTGCATCCCGTCGGAATTGGTCTCGCCGAACGCGCCGTACTTGCCGCGTTTGGCCGGCGGCACGCTCTGGTCGATCAGCGAGAAGTCGCGTACATGCAGCTCGTAGATGACCATGTCGGTCTGCGCCTTGACCGTGGCCGGTGCCTGGGTGGCGTCCCAGCCTTTCGGCTTGAGATTGGCCGCGCCCAGGTCGGCGATGTAGCTGCGTTTCGAGTCCGCGTTCAGGCTGACCGAATACGGGTCGGTCACCAGGTTGCGTACCAGCCCGGCGCCATCGACGACGACATCGACCGCGTACTTGTAATAGGCGCCCGACAGGTCGCGCGGCACGCTGGCGGCCCAGGCGCCCGTGCGTTCATCGATTTTCATCGGCAGCACGGCGTTGGCGCGGCCCGTCGCGCTGTCGTAGGTGCAGACCGCCACGTCGCGCGCGGTCGGCGCCCACAATTTGAAGCTGGTCTTCTTGCCGGTGGGCGTCGCGCCCAGGTCGGCGATGCGTTCGGCGGCCGCATACAGGTCGTCGAGTGCGCCGGCCGATTGCACGCGCGTCGCGGCGCGTACGGTGCCGTCGGCGTTTTCATGCACCAGCACCAGCTGTTCGCGGTGCAGGACAGGCAGTCGCGCCAGGTCGGCGTCCTTCACGCGCAAGGTCGCGCCGCTGGCGACCCATTTGAAGCGCGTGGCAGCCGCTTGCGGCGCGAGCGCAGTGGAGACGTCCAGCGCGATCGAGCCGGCGCTGCCGGTGACCTTGCTGCCCGCTGTCGCGACGATGCCGGCGAGCGGGGAGTGATACAGGCGATAGACGCCATCGACAGGCGCGCCAGGCCAGCGCACCAGGCGCCGGTCGAGCCACACGGCGCGCGCATCCAGTTTGGCATCGGAGGCGCTCAGCACTTCCTGGAAGGCCGGGCTGTCGCAGGTAGCGAGAGGAACGGCGGCGTACGCGCTTGACGACAGCGACGCCGCGACCAGTGCACATGTCAGTTTCATGGCCATCCGTTACGCCGCCACGCTGCTGCGATAGTGATCGACCATGCGATAGCGCGTCGCATACCAGCCGAACGCCGCCGCCGAGACCAGCGCGAACGCGGCGAAGAAATACATCTGGAACGCCATCACCCCGACGCCCGACGTTTCGATATACGCGATCACCGATTCGTTCTTCACGCTGGCATTGACGATCAACACCCACAGGTTGCCGACCGTGACGGCCAGGTACCACAGCGCCATGATCACGCCCTTCATGGCCGCTGGCGCCTGGCTGTAGGCAAATTCGAGACCCGTCGCCGAGACCAGCACTTCACCGAGCGTGAGCAGCGCGTACGGTGCGATCTGCCACGCGATCGAGACCGCATCGCCAGCGTCGAGCGCCACTTGCAGGTTGCCGACGACGATCCAGGCCGCGGCCGACAGCACGATACCGGCCGTCATGCGGCGCAGTGCGGTCGGCTCGATGCCGATCTTGCGCATCAAGGGGAACAGGGCGATGTTGTTGATCGGGATGAGCAGCATCACGAGCAGCGGGTTCAGGGCCTGCATCTGGGCCGGGATCACGTCGAAGGTCCAGCCCAGCAAGCTCACTTGCGTGGTCATGGTGTTGGCCTGCACGATCCAGGTCGAGGCTTTTTGATCGAACAGCGACCAGAATGGCGTGACGAGCGCGAACACGATCAGGATGCGCAGCACGGCGCGCACGCCATCCACGGCTTCGTCGGGATGCATGCCGCGCGCGCGCTCCAGCTGCATCGAGGTACCCATGCCGCCAAAGGCCATCAGCAGCACCAGGGCGGTACAGGCGGCGATCACGAAACCCCATTGCGCCGCCATGGCCAGCGACGCCAGCGCGCCTGCCGCGCCGAGCAGGGCCAGGTTCAGGCCAGGTCGGCCACGGCCAGGTTGCTTGGCCAGCAGCGCGCTTTTTGCCACGCGCATGAACGAGTGCGGATTGGCCGGCGCCGGCGGCACATGCACGTATTTCTTTTTGCCGCTCCAGAACACCATGGTGGCGATGAACATCAGGATGCCGGGCACGCCGAAGGCCCAGGCCGGGCCGTAGTCGCGCAGCAGCACCGGCATCAGCAGCGACGCGAAGAACGAGCCGAAGTTGATGATCCAGTAGAAGGCGTCGAAGACGACCTTCGCCTTGTCCTTGTTGGTGTGGTCGAACTGGTCGCCGACGAAGCTGGCCACCAGCGGTTTGATGCCGCCCGAGCCGAGCGCGATCAGGAACAGGCCGAAATAGAAGCCGTTGACGTTGTCTTCAAAAATGGCCAGGCAGGCGTGGCCCACGCAGTACACGAGACTGAGCCAGAACACCGTGTTGTACTTGCCGAAGTAGCGGTCGGCCAGCCAGCCGCCCAGCAGCGGGAAGAAGTACACGCCGATCACGAAGGTGTGGAACACGTGCTTGGCTTCGCCGGTGCGCATGTCTTCGGGCAGGAACATGAGCAGCGTCGTGATCAGGAACGGCGTGAGGATGTTGCGCATCCCGTAAAAACTGAAGCGTTCGCACCCTTCGTTGGCAATGATGTAGGGGATTTGCCGGGGCATGCGCCCGGTGCCTGGTTTTGCGAGAGTTGTCATCGAAGCGCTTTTCTTGAAATGTCAAACAGACGCGATGCTATGACGGGGACGCCTTTCTTTGCAATAGAAAAATTGTCGTGAAACAAACGAGAAACAAAGTGGCACGGTGCGCGCGTAGTTTAGGTACGGGGGTAAAGTGTGTGCAAAGGATTTATATAGTTCAAGCCATTGAAAAATAACGATTTAATGCGAATTTTTGATAATTGGCTAGAATTGTCAAGACGAGTCGCCTGATGTATATTGCCTAGAATTCCACATCATGCACCAGCCGAACTTGCCAATGACCCAGATCTCGACGACCGATAATCCGAACTGGTGGCGCGAAGCCATCATCTATCAGGTGTATCCGCGCAGCTTCCTCGACACGGATGGCGATGGCGTCGGCGACCTGGCCGGCGTAACCGAAAAGCTCGACTACATCGCGAGCCTGGGCGTGGACATCGTCTGGCTCTCGCCGTTCTTCAAGTCGCCGATGGCCGATTTCGGCTACGACATCGAAGACTATTGCGATGTCGATCCGCTGTTCGGCGACCTGGCTGACTTCGACCGCATGGTCGCCAAGGCGCACGGCCTGGGCCTGAAGATCATGATCGACCAGGTGATGTCGCACACGTCCGACACCCACAAATGGTTCGTGGAAAGCCGCGCGAACCGCGACAATCCCAAGTCGGACTGGTATGTGTGGGCCGACCCGCTCCCGGACGGCAATCCGCCAAATAACTGGCTGTCGGTATTCGGCGGCTCGTCGTGGCAGTGGGACACCCGCCGCAAGCAGTACTACCTGCATAACTTCCTGGTAAGCCAGCCGCAGCTGAACTTCCACAATCCGCTGGTGCAGCAGGCGCACCTCGACGCGCAGCGTTTCTGGCTCGAGCGCGGCGTGGACGGCGTGCGCATGGATGCCTGCGTATTCCACTTCCATGATCGCCAGTTGCGCAGCAACCCGCCGGCGCTGGTGCGCGACACGTCCACCGTGACCGACGTGAACCCGTACGGCATGCAGGCGCACCTGTACGACAAGACGCAGCCCGAGAACATCGCGTTCCTCGAGCGCGTGCGTGCGCAACTCAATGAATTCGGCGCCGTGTCGATCGGCGAGATCAGCTCGGACGACGCGCTGGCCCAGATGAGCGAGTACACCGAAGGCGGCAACAAGCTGCACATGGCCTACAGCTTCAACCTGCTCACGCCCGTCTTCAACGCGGCGCACGTGCGCCGCCAGGTCGAGGAATTCAACGAGCGCGTGAAAGATGGCTGGGCCTCATGGTCGGTCGGGAACCACGATGCGATCCGCGTGGCCACGCGCTGGGGCGGCGCGAACCCGGCGCCGGGTTTCACCAAGCTGGTGCTGGCGATGCAGCTCTCGCTCAAGGGCACGCCGTGCCTGTACCAGGGCGATGAACTGGGCTTGAGCGAAGCCGACGTGCCGTACGAACTGCTGCAAGACCCGTACGGCAAAACCTTCTGGCCCGAGTTCAAGGGCCGCGACGGCTGCCGTACGCCGATGCCGTGGACTGCCGATGCGCCGCACGCGGGCTTTACCGACGGTGCGCCATGGCTGCCAGTGGACGCCGCGCACATCAAGGCGGCGGTCGATCTGCAAGACCGCGACCATGACTCGATGTTGAATTTCCAGCGCCGCTTCATCGCCCTGCGCCGCGCGACGCCGCAACTCACGCGCGGCGAGATCGCCTTCTTCGATGCGCCGGAACCCATCCTGGCCCTGCGCCGCAACCTGGTCGGCCACGTCAGCGTGCTGGCCGCGTTCAACCTGTCGGATACGGAGGTCAGCTTCGACTGGCCGGCGACCGACGGTGCAGCGCAGATGCAGGTCGATGGCTTGCCGGGCAGCGCGCAGCAGGGCCGCGTCACGCTGCCGCCATACGGCGCCTGGTTCGGCACACTGCCGGCGGATCGCTGATGGCCGGCGCGCAGCACGAAAAGTTCGCGCGCACGGCGTTTGCCGACGGCCCACGCCTGCTCGCGGACATCGGCGCGACACATGCGCGCTTCGCGCTGCAAAGCGCGCCGGGCGTGTTTCGCGACGTGGCGGTGCTGCGCTGCGACGACTTCGCCGGCATCGTGCCGCTGCTGCGCCACTATCTGCTCGATCACCAGGACGTCACGCTGCACCATGGCGCCTTCGCGGTCGCCAATCCGATCAGCGGCGACTACGTGCGCATGACCAACCGCGCGTGGGAGTTTTCCACCGACGCGGTGCGGCGCGAGCTTGGTCTGGCCACGCTCTTGATCGTGAACGACTTTACGGCGCTGGCCACGGCGTTGCCGAACTTCGCGCGCGAAGACCTGATGCAGGTCGGTCCCGGCAAGGCCGTGCCGGGCGCCGTCATCGGCGTGCTCGGTCCGGGCACGGGGCTGGGCGTCTCGGGCGGCATTCCCACTGCCGACGGTTTCGTCACGCTGGGCAGCGAAGGCGGACACGTGAACTTCGCGCCGTTCGACGAGCGCGAGTTCGCGATCCTGCAATACGCCTGGCGCGAGTGGCCGCACGTGTCGAACGAGCGCCTGATCTCGGGCCCCGGCATGGAAGTGATCTACCGCGCGCTGGCCGACCGCAATGGCGTCGATGCCGCGCCGCGCACGGCCGCGACCATCGTGGCCGGCGCGCTCGAACAGAACGATCCGCTGTGCCTGGAAACGCTGGAATGCTTCTGCGGCATGCTGGGCGGCGCGGCGGCCAACCTGGCCGTCACGCTCGGCGCCTTTGGCGGCGTGTACATCGGCGGTGGCATCGTGCCGCGCCTGGGCGAGTGGTTCGCCAGCTCGCCGTTTCGCGCGCGCTTCGAGGCCAAGGGCCGCTTCTCGGATTACCTGGCCGACATCCCGACCTGGGTGATCACGACGCCGAATCCCGCCTTCCACGGCGTGGCCACCATCCTGGCCGAACACCTGCGCGGGCGCAGCGGCGCCAACACGCTGATGGAGCGCATCACCCAGCTGCGGCACGAACTCTCGCCGGCCGAGGGGCGCGTGGCGAGCCTCGTGATCGACCAGCCGCGCATGGTGCTCAATGAACCGATCGCCGAGATCGCGCGCCTGGCCGACGTGAGCCAGCCGACCGTGATCCGTTTCTGCCGTTCGCTGGGCTTCCAGGGCCTGGCCGATTTCAAGCTCAAGTTCGCGAGCAGCCTGACCGGCTCGATCCCCGTGCGCCACAGCCAGGTGCGCCTGAGCGACAGCACGCACGACCTGTCGGCCAAGGTGATCGACAACACGGTCTCGGCGATCCTGCGCTTTCGCGACCAGCTCGACGTGCGCTCGCTCGACCGCGCGATCGAGATGGTCAGCCGTGCCAGGCGGGTCGAGTTCTACGCGATGGGCAATTCGCGCGCGGTGGCGCTCGATGGCCAGCACAAGTTCTTCCGCTTCCGGATTCCCACCGCGCTGTATGGCGACGCGCACCTGTTCACGCTGGCCGCCGAACTGCTCGGGCCGGGCGACGTGGTGATCGCGGTGTCGAATTCAGGCGGCTTGCCCGAGCTGCTGCAGGCAGTGGATATCGCGCGCGCGGCCGGCGCCGACGTCATCGCGATCAGTAACAGCCAGTCGCCGCTGGCGCGCAAGGCCAGCGTGTGCCTGGCGGTCGATCACGCCGAGGACAGCACGAGCTTTTTGTCGATGATCTCGCGCATCCTGCAACTGCTGCTGATCGACATCATGGCCGTGGGGATCTCGGTCGATGGCCAGCATGGCCCGGCGCCGGGGCAGGATCCGCGCCGGCTGCTGATCTCGCACCTGGACAGTTAGTTCGCGCTTTTCAGGTCGACGCGCTCGATCGTGCGGCGCCATTCCTGCAGGCTCAGGAGGGTGTTCGACGCGGTATCGTCGACCAGGATTTCGCTGCCGTCCTGTGCCACCAAAAAGCTTTCTTGCCGCCGCGCGTCCTGCGGGCGGTTCTCGACAAAACTCAGCTGGTAGTACTTCTTGCCGTTGACTTCGCGCGGCGCCGGATTGTCTTCGATCACGGCGCCATGGGCCTTGCCGCCAGTGCGCTTTTCGATCTGCGCCGACCAGGCTTTCAGTTCGGGTAATTCCAGCAGCGTGGCCATCGCCTGTTCCTTGCTGTGCGCCGGCGCCACCACCACCGGCGCGGCAGGCGCCGGGGCGGGGGCGGGGGCGGGCCGTTCGGCGCGCTTGCAACCGGTGACCGCACAGCTCAGGGCGAGGGCAGCGAGGGTCGTGCGCAGGGTGAACGTGGCGGCGGCGCGTGTGGTCATGACGGGTTCCATTAGGAGAGAGGGCCATGGTAAACCATGCTTGTTTTAGCGGCAACACGGGCGGCTTTTGGGACGAATTCGCCAATCCAGAACGTCAATACGGTCATTATAATTTCCACATGAAAATTCTTTCGTGGTTTTCGCCACGCTGACCCGTGTTTCATTGCGGCATCTGAGTTTGTTTGTGGAAATAATGATATTCTGTAGGATCACTCCTACCCGTCGGCAAATCGCATGGACACCCGCGCTACTTATCAACGTCGTCTCGAAAAAAGCTCGCAACGCGAGAAGCGTCTCATGACGCTTGCCGTGCTGGGTGTTGCCGTCGGTGTGGCCGGCGTCCTGCTGCCATCGCCGTCAATCAGCTGGCCCACCTTCGACCTGTCGACCGAGACGCCGGTCACCGGCACGCATCACCCGGTGGCGCCGGTGCGGGCGTTGAGTGCGACGCCACCGGCGGCGCAGCAGGCCGGCGCGGTGCGGCGCATCTATCGCCACTCGGTCGTGCCGGGCGGCGTCGCGGACAAGGTCGAACTGGCGCAGGTCTTGCGGACCGACCGGCTCGTGGCCGCGCACTATGCGACCTTCAAGGTCGACCAGGCGCGCGCCGTGACGGTGACTGCGCCGCGCGCAGTGTACGTGTCGTACCGCAAGAATGACCAGATTTACTGGACGTCGAAGAAAGTCATGCTCGAGCAGGGCGAGACGCTGCTGACCGACGGCGAGCACGATATCCGCGCCCGCTGCGCCAACCGCATCTCGGACGTGCCGCAGTATCCGGTCGAGACGCATGGCCCGAGCGAAGCCGAGCTCGATACCGTGGTTGCTGTCGCCGGCCCATCCGACGTGGCCGATGCGACGGGCGCTGCCGGTGAAGAAGGCGGCATGCTGGCCGTGGGCATGGAAGACCTGACTGCCAACGAGGCGGTGGGCCAACGCTATTATGCGACGAGTTTCGCCAATGGCGCCGGCCTGGTGACGCTGGCGGATGCTGCGCCTGCGCTGTCGCGCCAGGGCCAGGCGCCTGGATTGCCGGACTGGTATAACGCGCCGGTCTACCATGGCGGTGTGCTGGGGACGGCCGGCCGTAGCGGCGGCAGCGATGGCAACAATAACAGCGGTTCGGCGCCAGCCACCGGCAATGGCGGCACCAGCACGGCTACGCCGGGCAGCACCGTCGTCGCGCCGGCGGCGGACAGCCCGGCATCGGGCAGTACCGGCGGCTCTGGCAATACCGGCTCTGGTGACGCTGGCGGCAATACGGGTTCGTCGCCGATCGCCGCGCCGATTGCTGCGCCGGATGGCGGTGGCAGCACGGGTGGCAGCGGCGGCACGGGCGGTACCGGCGCCGGTGGCACTGGCGGTGGTAGCACGGGCAGTGGCAACACTGGCGGAAACACAGGTGGCACCAGCGGCGGTGGCGCCGTCGAGCTGCCGGTCAACACGACGCCAACGCTGCCGACGCCGGACGCCGGTTCGGATACCCCGGTCATTCCGACCACGCCAACCGCGCCAACCACCCCGACCACGCCCGGCGACACCGCGGTCGACCCGACCGCACCAACCGAGGTGCCGGAACCAGGCACGCTGTGGCTCGGCGGCATCGCGCTGGCCGCGATGCTGTGGCTGCGCCGCAAAGGCGCCCGCGCCGGCTGACACCGGCCAAACGAGCAAAACGGGCAGACAACAAAAAACCCGCGAGGCGTGAACCTCGCGGGTTTTTTATCGTGGGTAGCCGGGAGAAGCCTGCAGCGCGCTTCTCCCGGGCCGCCCCGGCAATTACATCATGCCGTCCATGCCACCCATACCGCCCATGCCGCCCATACCACCCATGCCGCCGGCTGGCTTGTCTTCAGCCAGTTCCGACACCATGCAATCGGTGGTCAGCATCAGGCCGGCGATCGACGCTGCATTCTGCAGTGCCGAGCGGGTGACCTTGGCTGGATCCAGCACGCCCATTTCGACCATGTCGCCGTAGGTGCCGTTGGCTGCGTTGTAGCCGTAGTTGCCGGTGCCGGCCAACACTGCTGCAACGACGACCGATGGCTCTTCGCCGGCGTTCTGGACGATCATGCGCAGTGGCTCTTCCATTGCGCGCAGGACGATCTTGATACCAGCGTCCTGGTCAGGGTTGTCGCCCTTGACGGTGATGTTGGCGCGAGCGCGCAGCAGTGCCACGCCGCCGCCGGCAACGATGCCTTCTTCCACGGCAGCGCGGGTAGCGTGCAGTGCATCTTCGACGCGTGCTTTCTTTTCTTTCATCTCGACTTCGGTGGCTGCACCGACGCGGATCACGGCAACGCCGCCGGCCAGCTTGGCCACGCGCTCTTGCAGTTTTTCGCGGTCGTAGTCCGAGGTCGCTTCTTCGATTTGCGCGCGGATCATCTTGACGCGGCCTTCGATGTTTTCAGCCTGGCCAGCACCGTCGATGATGATGGTGTTTTCCTTGCCGACTTCGATACGCTTGGCCTGGCCCAGTTCTGCCAGGGTGACCTTTTCCAGGGTCAGGCCGACTTCTTCGGCGATGACCTGGCCGCCGGTCAGGACAGCGATGTCTTCCAGCATGGCCTTGCGACGGTCGCCGAAACCTGGCGCTTTGACGGCGACGGTTTTCAGGATGCCGCGGATGTTGTTGACGACCAGGGTCGCCAGCGCTTCGCCGTCGATATCTTCAGCGACGATGACCAGTGGACGGCCAGCTTTCGCGACTTGTTCCAGTACTGGCAGCAGGTCACGGATGTTCGAGATTTTTTTGTCGCACAGCAGCACGAATGGGTTTTCGTGGACGGCGACTTGCTTGTCCGGGTTGTTGATGAAGTACGGCGACAGGTAGCCGCGGTCGAACTGCATGCCTTCCACGATGTCCAGCTCGTCGTTCAGCGACTTGCCGTCTTCCACGGTGATGACGCCTTCCTTGCCCACTTTTTCCATCGCTTCGGCGATGCGCTCACCGATCGAGGTTTCCGAGTTGGCCGAAATGGCGCCGACTTGTGCGATCTCTTTGGTGGTGGTGGTTGGCTTGGCGATTTTCTTCAGTTCTTCGACGGTGGCAGCAACTGCCTTGTCGATGCCGCGCTTCAGGTCCATCGGGTTCATGCCAGCGGCAACGAACTTCATGCCTTCGCGCACGATGGCTTGTGCCAGCACGGTCGCGGTGGTGGTGCCGTCACCGGCGTTGTCGCTGGTCTTGGAAGCGACTTCCTTGACCATCTGCGCGCCCATGTTCTGCAGCTTGTCTTTCAGTTCGATTTCTTTCGCGACCGAGACACCATCCTTGGTGACGGTCGGGGCGCCGAACGAGCGCTCGAGCACGACGTTACGGCCTTTCGGGCCCAGGGTGACTTTGACTGCGTTGGCGAGGATGTTGACGCCTTCGACCATCTTGGCGCGCGCTGCGTCGCCGAATACTACTTCTTTAGCTGCCATTTGTTATTTCTCCGAATGTTCGTGAATGGGGACGGGAATTACTGGGCGACGATCGCGAGAATTTCTTCTTCGCGCAGCACCAGCAGTTCCTGGCCGTCGATCTTGACGGTCTGAGCGCCATACTTGGAGAACAGCACGCGGTCGCCGACTTTCACTTCCAGAGGGCGGAGCTGACCGTTATCTTGCACTTTGCCATTACCAACGGCGAGAACTTCGCCTTGGTCCGGCTTCTCTGCCGCGGCATCAGGGATGATCAGGCCGGACGCAGTTTTGGTTTCCTGGTCGAGACGCTTCACGATTACGCGATCGTGCAGAGGGCGAAGGTTCATGCAAAACTCCTTAATATTCAATGGTTTAACTAGCGTTTTTGATACCGTCGCAACACATTTTTCGATGCTGCGCCGGTCTGCAAAGAGTTGTTAGCACTCTCAGCTAACGAGTGCTAATTATAGGGACGATAACCTGCCATTTCAAGGCGCAAGATGCTTAAATCATTTTAAACATTTGATATATCGCAATCGTGACATTGGCACATTCACAATAGCTTGCTGAGGCTCATCAAAACCCGGTGACCAGCACCGGAGGCGGGCAGCGTACACCCGCGACCGCTTTCTCGCCGCACGCCAGAGTGGCACTACTGCCGCACGGCAACGCGCTCCGGTTGACGGAAAATCCAACTCGATCCTATAGTGTCGAATGATTTCCGAATTCCAAGACCTCTCAGACAAAATCGACCGGCTGGCCCAACTGACCCAGTCGTTGCGCGCCGAGAATTATTTGCTGCGCCAAGCCAATACTTTGCTCAGCGCCGAGAACGTCGCGTTCAAGGAACGCCTGATCGAGGCCCAGCGCCGCGTCGAAGCGTTGCTCGACGATTTGCCCAAGCCGCCAGGCGAGCCGGTTGCCGAAGGCGAGGGTGACGAGGCCGCACAAGAAGCGCCGCTCGATCCCGCCGCACCGATTCCGCCGCATCTGGCCCACGCACGCCGCCAGGGAACACAATGATCCATCTCGACGTTCATATCATGGGCCAGTCATACCGTCTGGCATGCCGCGACGGCGAACAGCGCACGCTGCGCGAAGCGGTAAGCTACCTCGACGGCAAGATGTGCCAGCTGCGCGACTCGGGCAAGGTCAAGGGCACCGACCGCATCGCCGTCATGGCCGCGCTGAGCGTGGCGGCCGAATTCCTGTCGGTGAAATCGCCCCAGGGACCGCTGTCGGACATGTCGATTCTGGAGGTCAAACAAAAGCTCGAGTCGATGCACACGGTGCTCGACAAGGTTTTGGCGGGCCAGGAAAATCTTTTCTGAAAGGCCGAATCCGTTTGACAGGACGGGACAAAGGAGTAAACTCCGTCCTACCCTGCGGTGTTCGAGATTTGCCATATATTCCTTGAACCATTCTTACGCATAGGTCGTGGAACAAGCTCGATGGGTGTGAGCGTCGCTAGTCCGACGAACCCGAAATTGATCTGACCGTGACCGCCTTGAACCGTTGTGGTTCAGGATGCCGGCAAAAACGGCACAGGCGGGGGCTAGATACACAAGCGGTTGCGCACTCGGTACGCAGCCGCTTTTTTTATGTCTGCATCCGGCGCATGTGTGCTGGTGGGGAGAACGGCGCGATGCGCTTTTGGTTGATGAAATCCGAGCCCGACGAAGTCAGTTTCGACGATGTGCTGGCCGCCCCCGGCGCCACCGTGGCCTGGTTCGGCGTGCGTAACTACCAGGCGCGCAATTTCATGCGCGACGCCATGGCCGTCGGCGACGGTGTGCTGTTCTACCACTCGGGCTGCAAGGTGCCGGGCGTGGCCGGCATCGCCGAAGTCGTCAGCGGGCCGTATCCGGACGCGTCCCAGTTCGACACCGCCAGCCATTACCACGACCCCAAGGCCACGCCAGAGACGCCGCGCTGGATCTCGGTCGACGTCAAGGCGCGCGAAGCCGGCCGCTATGTGCCGCTGGCCGAACTGCGTGCGATTCCCGCGCTGGACGACATGGTGCTGCTGCAGAAGGGCAGCCGGCTGTCGATCTCGCCGGTCACCAAGGCCCAGTACACGACCATCGTCGCCCTCGTGCGCGGCAGGGGGGCTTGATGGATCCGTCGTTCGATCCGCTGCTGATCCTGGCCCTGCTCGCGATGGGCACTTTCGGCGGCTTCGTGGCCGGCCTGCTCGGCGTCGGCGGCGGCATGGTGCTGGTGCCGTTCATCACGATGCTTTTTACTGCGCGCGGCTTTCCCGACGATCTGGTGGTGCACATGGCAATCGCCACATCGCTCGGCATGATCTTCTTTACCTCGATGTCGTCCGTGCGTGCACACCACAAGCACGGCGCCGTGCTGTGGCCCATCGTGCGCCGGTTCACGCCCGGCATCCTGATCGGCGCCTGGGTCGGGCCATGGATCGGCAAGCAGATGAATACCTCGGCGCTGGCGTTTTTCTTCGGCTGCTTCGTGGCCTTTTCGGCGATCCAGATGCTGATCGGGAAAAAGCCGGCGGCGGCGCGCGAGCTGCCTGGCACAGCGGGCATGTTCGCAGCCGGCGGCGTGATCGGTATCCTCGCTGGCCTCGTCGGTGCAGGTGGTGCTTTTGTGTCGGTGCCGTTCATGGCGCGCTGCAATGTGCGCATCCATAACGCAGTCGCCACCAGCGCGGCACTGGGTTTTCCGGTGGCGCTGATGGGTACCCTGTCGAATGTGTATTACGGCTGGGGCGAGCCCGGGTTGCCGGCATGGTCGCTTGGCTTCGTCTACCTGCCGGCGCTGGCGATCATCGTGCTGGCCAGCGTATCGATGGCGCCGCTGGGCGCGCGCACGGCGCACAGGATGCCGGTGCGCCAGCTGCAGCGTATCTTTGCCGTCATCCTGCTTGCGCTGGCTACCTACATGTTCTGGAAAGCCTTTAATTAGGCGCAGTCAACGTTAAATAGGGGACGAGCTCTGAACTGATGAGCAGCCCCGTGGTCCAACCCCTGCCGCCACTGCCAGGAGTCGACCATGAAAGCGCCGCGTTTCAAGAGTTGGCTCGCCACGTTGCCATCACTCAACGTGCAGCAGCGCCGGCAAGTGCTCGATGCCCTGCATCCCGTAGTCGGGCTCGACCAGGTGGTCGCCCTGATCGATCAGATCAGAACACCCGGGCGCTGTTGTCCCAGGTGTGGCGGGACACACTGTTATCGGCACGGTTTCGCCAACGATCTGCAACGTTTTCGTTGTTGCGCCTGCGGACGCACATTTAACGACCTGAGCGGCACGCCGCTGGCCCGGCTCAGGCTCAAGTGCAAGTGGCTCGATTATTCACAGGTACTGCTCGATTCGCTGTCCGTGCGCAAGGCGGCCGACCGGCTTGGCGTGCACCGCAACACCGCCTTCCGCTGGCGCCACCGCTTCCTGAGCTGGGCAAAGCTGGACCGTCCGGACGCGCTCAATGGCATCGTCGAGGCTGATGAAACGTTCCTGCTCGAATCGCAAAAAGGCTCGCGCAAGCTCGATCGTCCGGCGCGCCGGCGCGGCGGGCGTGCTGGCAAGCGCGGGATTTCGCGTGAACTCGACTGCATTCTGGTGGCGCGTGATCGCCATGGAAACACCATTGACGCCGTCACCGGCCGCGGGGCACTGACGGCGGCGCAGCTTGAACATCACCTGCTGCCCAGGCTCAACCGCGGGGCGCTGCTGGTTTCCGACAGCAATGCCGCCTATCGCGCTTTTTCTCGCAAGCACAAGATCGCGCACGAGACGGTGAATCTGCGCGCTGGCGTGCGGGTCAGGCATGGCGTTGGCTGCGCCTTCCACGTCCAGAACGTCAACAGCTATCACCAGCGGTTCAAGGCCTGGCTGTTGGGTTTTCGCGGCGTTGCGTCACGCTACTTGCCCAACTATCTCGGCTGGTGCTGGGCGCTCGACGGCAGACGGATCAGTTCACCAGAACAATTGCTTCGCATCGCAATCAAAGTCATCAACAGATAACGTTGACTGCGCCTTTAGCTAAACTAAGCTAAGCCTTGCGCACGCGCTGCCGGTCCAGCGGCAAGTCGCGCATGCGCAGGCCGACGGCGTCGAACACCGCATTGGCGATCGCTGCGGCGGCCGGGCCTTGCGCCGCTTCGCCAGTGCCCAAGAACGGCTGGCCGGGCCGGTCGATCAGGTGCACGTCGACCTGCTCCGGCGCCTGATTGAAGCGCAGGATCGGGTACGAAGCCCAGTCCACCGTCAGCACGCGCGACGCATCGAAGCGCACCTGTTCCAGCAAGGTCCAGCTGGCCGACTGGATGATGCCGCCCTCGATCTGGTTGCGCACGCCGTCCGGGTTGACGATCTCGCCGCAATCGACGGCGCTCACCGCGCGCGTGATGCGCACCAGGCCCGTCTCACGCGATACCTCGACTTCGACCGCAACGGCGCAGTACGACGCCAGGTTTTTATAGCGTGCAAACGCGAAGCCGCGCCCGCGCCGGGCAGGGCGCCGGTATCCGTCCCAGCCAAACTTCGATGCCGCCAGCTTGACCACGTCGAGCGCGCGCGGATCGATCAGGTGCCGCAACCGGAACGCTACCGGATCGCTGTTCGCGGCGCGCGCCAGTTCGTCCATGAAGCTCTCGATCGCAAACACATTGCAGTAGGCGCCCAGGCCGCGCAGCGCGGACGTGCGCAGCACCGGCGTGCTCTGGAAGTGGTGCGTCACGCGCGCGTTCGGCAGCACGTAATACGGAATCGCATTGCGGTCGCCACTGCCCTCGGGTTGCGGGCTTGGTTTCGGCACGGGCGGCGCGAACGGGCGCGCCAGATGCGTGGCCGCCAGCAGGTTGCCGGCCTTGCCGGGACGTGTGTTGTGCGCCGGCGTGTAGACATCGTGCTGCCAGTCGGCGATGCGGCCGGTGCTGTCGAGCGTGGCGGCCACCTGCACCACCATCGCCGCGCCGAACGGCTCCCACGCGTGTTCGTCTTCGCGCATCCACTGTACGCGCACAGGTCGGCCGGGCAGGGCGCGTGCCAGCAGGATGGCGTCGGCCGCGACGTCGTCGGCGCCATTGTGGCCATAGCAGCCGGAGCCCTCGACGTGGATGCAGCGGATCGTGTCTTCGTCCACCGCGAGCAGTTCGGCCAGCGCCGTGCGCAGTGGGAACACGCCTTGCGCGTGGGTCCAGACGGTGTAGCGGCCGTCGACCAGTTGCGCCACGGCGCACGACGGGCCAATGGATGCATGCAGCTGGAACGGGCGTGTGTAGCGTGCGGCGAACTGGCGGCCTGGCTTGCCTGCTGCGCCGCGCGCCAGGATCGGCAGCGCCTGCGATGGCTGGGCGCGCACGAACGCGTTCACGTCGGGGTGCACTGGTAACGATTCTGGCATCTCCCAGCGCGCGGCCCGCGCCAGCGCCGCTGCCGCCTTCACCGCGCGGTATTCGCCATCGGCGATCACGGCCATGAAGCGCCCGTCGCGCACGACTTTGAGCATACCAGGCAGGCGCGCAATCGCGGCGACATCGACCGCGATCAGGCGCGCCGCCTGCGATGGCGGCCGCACGACGCGCGCATGCACCATGTTTGGCAGCCGCAGGTCTTGCACATAGGCCGCGCCGCCCGTGACCTTGGCGGGAATGTCGACGCGCGGCACCGATTTGCCGATTGCCGTGCGCGGGCCTGGCGCCGGCGCCGCCGGCGTTGGCGTGGCGCGCAGATGCAGTTCCTGGCCCGTGACCAGCTGGCCGAACGTGACGCGCCGGCCGCCTGCAACGAATGCGCCATCCTGCATCGCCAGGCTGTTTGCGGGCACGCCCAGGCGCGTTGCGGCCAGGTCGGTCAGGCGCGCACGCACCTGGCCCGCCGCATGGCGCAGCGCCGCGCCGCTGTCCTTCATCGAGTTGCTGCCGGCGGTGACGCCTTCGTCCGGCGTGCGCGCCGTGTCGGCGGTGACGAGCAGCAGGCGGCCAGGCGCCACGCGCAGTTCGTCCGCCGCCACCTGCAGCAATGCGGTCTTGATGCCCTGCCCGAGTTCGGCCTTGCCGGTAAACACCGTGATGCGTTCGTTGGCCTCGATGCGGATCCAGGCGTCGAGCCACGGCGATTTTTCCAGGCTCTTGGGCAGCGCGCCCGGGGCGGCGACGCCTGGCATGGCGAACGACAGCGTCAGCGCGCCACCGGCGGCAAGCAAGGCACGGCGCTGAAGGTCAACCGTCATCGCTTGCCTCCCTTCGCCAGCGTGTCGGCGGCGCGCCGCACCGCGCGCAGGATGCGCATCTGCGTGCCGCAGCGGCACAGGTTGGGCGCCATATGGGCGCGGATCTGGGCGTCGGTGGGGGCCGGCGTGCGTTCGAGCAGCGCCGTGGCCTGCATGATCATGCCGGCGATGCAGTAGCCGCACTGGGCCGCCTGCTCGTCGATGAACGCTTGCTGCAGCAGGCCCGGTGTGGCCGCATCGCCCAGGCCTTCCACAGTGCGCACCGGCCGCTGGCCGACGACCGACACCGGCACCATGCACGACATCGCCGGCTGGCCATCGAGCAGCACGGTGCACGAGCCGCACTGCCCGAGGCCGCAGCCGAACTTGGCGCCATTGAGTTCGAGGTCATTGCGCAGCACGTACAGCAGCGGCGTGTCGGCGTCCGTGTCGACGGCGTGGGCCTTGCCGTTCACTTGCAGGCGGTAGGTCGTCATGGTGTGCTCGCTTTGCGCACGGCGTCGTCAAGGTCTGGCCACGCCGGCTGGTTCGCGCCGTACTTGCGCAGGTAGGCGGCCAGGGCGCCCGTCTGTTCGTTCGTGAGGATCGTTCTGAAACCCGGCATGAAGCGCGACGGCTCGCCATCGGGCGGTGCGATGCCGCCCAGCGTGATGTGAATCAGGTCGCGCGGGTCGGGGTCGTACAGCGCGATCGCCTTTTGCAGCGGCAGCGCGGTGCCGGAACTGGCGTCGCGGCCGACGTCGTGGCAGCGCGCGCACGCATTGGCGTAGACGGCGTAGCCAAGCGTCATGCGCTGCAGGTCGGGGTCGTTGTCGGCGGGTTTGGGCAGCGGGCCGGCCCCCTGCGCCGGTGTGGTGCGCGCAGGAGCTTTTGCCAGTTGACTGTGGGTCCAGGTGGCCAGGGCCGCCACGTCGCGCGCGTCAGCCTGCGCCAGGTAGGTAACGACATCCTGCATCGGCCCGGCCGCCATCGCGTGGTCGTGCGCGACGCCGGTGCGCAGATAGGCCTGCAACTGTTCGCGCGTCCATGGCAGGGGCGATGGCGAATCCTGGTTCAGGGCCGGCGCGTACCAGTCATCGGCTTCGCCGCCACCCAGCGGCTTCTTGAGGTTCGGGCCGCCCAGCAGGGTACGCGGGGTATGGCAGGCAGCGCAGTGCGCGACCGCGTCGGCCAGATAGGCGCCGCGATTCCACTCGGCCGATTGCGTGGCGACGGGCTGCCAGGGCGCGTCATCGAGGTACAGCAGGTTCCAGAAAGCCACCAGGGGCCGGAACCCGAACGGGAACGTCATCCGGTTCTCGCGCGCTGGCGCGGCAATGGCGGGGCGCGTCATGAAGTAGGCATACAAGTCCTGAACGTCGCCCTCGGTCATGCGCACGTAGTGGTTGTACGGGAAGGCCGGATACAGCAGGTGGCCGTCGCGCGCGACGCCTTCGCGCATCGCGCGCGTAAATGCCGCTTCGCTCCAGGCACCGATGCCGGTCTGGATGTCAGGGGTGATATTGGTGCTGTGAACGACGCCGAACGGTGTGCTCATCGGCTTGCCGCCGGCGAAAGGCCGCGACAGATCGGGCGTATGGCACGAGGCGCACATGCCAAGCCGCGCTACGTTGGCGCCGCGCGCGATGCGCGTGGTGTCGAATGATAGTGGCGTGGTCTGGGGCGCGAGTGCGGGGCGCCACATGATGGCAAACGCGATGCCAAGGGCGACGATGGCGGCTGCGAGCAGCAGCCACCATCCGGTATGTCGTTTGCGCCTGGCTGGATGCATCGGGACTCCATGTCGTGGAGTTCCATTTTCCAGCCGATATGGGTGAACGCTCTGTGCGCTCGCCCACCCAGGACATCAGGCCGTGACGGGGCGCGCCGGCTGGCGATACGCCCACACCAGCATGGCCAGCGCGGCGACGATCATCGGCAGCGACAGCACCTGGCCCGACGTGATCGGCAAGCCGAAGACCGTGGTTTCCCAATCCGGCACACGGAACCATTCGGTGAAGAAGCGCGCGCAGCCATACAGCAGCGTGAACATGGCGCCCACGGCCAGGCGCGGCCGCGCCTTGCGCGCGAAGATCCACAGGATGAGGAAGACCAGCACGCCGTCGATCAGCGCCTGGTAGAGCGGCGACGGATGGCGCGGACCGGCCACGCCCGGCCACAGCATCGCCCACGGCAGGCTCGGGTCGGCCAGGCGGCCTGGCAATTCGGCGTTGATGAAGTTGCCCATGCGGCCGGCGGCATACCCGAGCGGCACCAGCGGCGCGATGAAGTCATAGACGTCGAGGATGTTGCGGCGGCGCTTGCGGGCCCACAGCGCCATCGCGATCAGCACACCCAGAAAGCCGCCATGGAACGACATCCCGCCATGCCAGATCATGAGGATCTCGAGCGGGTGTGCGAAGTAGTACAGCGGCTGGTAGAACAGCACTTCGCCCAGGCGCCCGCCGACGATCACGCCCAGCATCCCGTAGAACAGCATGTCGTCCAGGTCATCCTTGGTCCAGCCCTGCGCCGCCACGTGCGGCATGCGGATGCGCACGCGGCCCAGGATGATGAACAGGGCAAAGGCGACGACATACATCAGGCCATACCAGTGGATTTGCACCGGCCCGAGCGCGAGCGCGATCGGGTCCGGCTGCGGATGAATCAGCATAGTCAGTCTTTCTTCAATAAGTCCAGGAAGCCCTTGAGGACGGGCGAATCGTTATCGCGCCGCCATGCCAGGCCGGTTTCGGCCAGCGGCGCGGCGTCGCGCAGGGCACGGTATTCTACGCCGGGGCGCATCAGGTTCGACACGGATTGTGGCACAAGTGCCAAGCCCATGCCGCCGGAGACCAGGCTGACGATGGTCTGCATTTGAATGGCTTCTTGCCCAATGGTGGGCAGCACGCCGGCGGCGCGGAAGCACGCCAGGATCGCATCGTGCAGGCTGGGCGCCACCGCGCGCGGGAAGATCACCAGCGGCAGCGGCGGCAGGTCGCGCAGCCACACCGGCCCCGGCGCGGCCAGCGCCGGCAAGCCAGTCGGCGCGCACAGCACCAGCGGCTCTTCGAGCAGCTCGAGGTACTCAAGCGCAGGGTCGGACACACCCGCCGGCGCGCCGGGCTGCAGCGGGATCACGAAGCCGGCGTCGATACGGCCTGATAAAAGCTCCTCGAACTGCACGTCGGACGTGGCCTCGTGCAGTACCAGGCGCACACTCGGAAACGCGGCGCGGTAGCGGCGCAGCACGTCGGGCAGCATGCCCAGGCCCGCGGTGGAAACGAACGACAGCGCCAGGCGGCCCGCCTCGCCGCTGGCCGCGCGCCGCACCAGTTCGGGCAGGGCGCCTGCTTCGTCGAGGATGCGGCGCGCCTCGGGCAGCAGCGCGCTGCCGGCCGCCGTCAGGCCGACCATGCGGCGGTTGCGTAAAAAGAGCGGGGCGCCAAGCAGTTCTTCGAGATTGGCAATGCTTTGGGAAAGTGGCGGCTGCGTCATGTGCAGGCGGCGCGCGGCGCGGCCGAAATGCAGCTCTTCGGCCACGGCGACGAAATGGCGCAACTGGCGCAGTTCGGGATGCATTGATATGAGATGTGAATGGACAGGGCTCGGTGAGTTGTCCAATGTATCACACGCGCTGCCCGTGCAGGCAGCCGGGAAGCCTTAGCGGCGCTTGCCCAGCGACTTCTTGACCCGGTCGGCGCGGCGCTGTTCGTCGACGTCGTGGGCTTTGCGCTTGTCGAGGCCCAGCGCCTTTTCGATGTACTCGAACCAGATGAAGGCGACCACCATCAAGCCGATGATGTACCACCACGACAGGTCGGCAAAGCGCCAGACTTCAAAGCCGCGCAGGGCTGCCAGGGCAGCGATCAAGAGGATGATAGGCATGTGTAAAACTCCTTGTAACCACGCATCTTACGGAGTAAATGATGCTCATGGGAAAATTTAGCATCTTTCTGTTACACCGTATTAGCAAATGTGGTGATCGCGTTACAGAGTGTATCGCTTGCAGATGGCCGGGAGGATTAACGGTAAAATTCACTCAGTCATCAATGTCGGAGAATTCCATGAAGCGGTCCCTGTTGTTGTGTGTCGTGCTGTCGGCGTTTGCGTTTGCGTCTGGCGGCGCCATGGCGCAGGCCGACCTGGCCAAGGCCAAGAATTGCATGGCGTGCCACACGTCGGCAACCAAGCTGGTCGGCCCGGCTTACAAGGACGTCGCCGAAAAGTACGCGGGCCAGAAGGGTGCCGAAGACAAGCTGGTGCAGAAGGTGCTCAAGGGCGGCTCGGGCACGTGGGGCCCCATTCCCATGCCGGCCAATCCGCAGGTGAGCGAAGCCGAGGCGCGCTCGCTGGTCAAGTGGGTGCTGGCGACCAAGTAAGTCTGTTACTTCTGCTGCGCACATGAAGCGCGCCTGCGTGAGCACGGCGCGCTTTTTCACGGGCGGCGACCGTGCGGGCCGCGTGGTGTAAGATCGCCGATTGTCCGCCTGCGGCTCCCACCTGATCGACGCATGACCACCACCGATTCCCCTGCCCCCGACACGCCCCGCGAGATCGTCAAGCCGACTATCGGCGTGTACCACCGCCACCTGCTCGTGTGCACCGGCTCGCGCTGCGCTGCTGATGGCGCCTCGCAGGCGCTGTTCGACAGCCTGGGCGCCAAGTTCAAGGCCAGCGGCCTGGATGGCGGGCCCTTGCGCGTCAAGCGCAGCCGGGTGAGCTGCTTCGCCGCTTGCAAGGGCGGACCAATCGTTTGCGTCCAGCCGGACGGCACCTGGTACTACAACGTCACGCCGGAAAACATGGACCGCATCATCGACCAGCATCTGTGCAAGGGCGAGTGCGTCGACGACCTGGTGTTTCACCAGGCCGGCGCCGCAGCTTGAAGTCCGCGCGGCACCGCTTCGACGACGCCCAGGTCGACGGCGTCTACCGCGCCATCGCCGAGCGGCGCGACGTGCGCCACTTCATCCCCGGCGCGATCGACGAGGCTGTAATGCTGCGCCTGCTGACGGCGGCGCACCAGGCGCCCAGCGTCGGCATGATGCAGCCGTGGCGGTTCATCCGGATCGGATCGGCGGTCTTGCGTGAACAGATCTGCGCGCTGGTCGAAGCGGAGCGTGAAGCCACCGCAGAAGCGCTGGGCGAGCGCGGCGCCGAATTCATGCGCCTGAAGGTCGAGGGCTTGCGCGAATGCGGCGAGGTGCTGGTCGCGGCCCTGATGGACGGGCGCGAACGCCACGTGTTCGGGCGCCGCACGCTGCCCGAGATGGACCTGGCCTCGGTGTCGTGCGCCATTCAGAACATGTGGCTGGCGGCGCGCGCCGAAGGGCTGGGGATGGGGTGGGTGTCGCTGTTCGATCCCGAGCAACTGGCTGGCTTGCTCGGGATACCTGAAGGCGGCAAGCCGGTGGCGATCCTGTGCCTGGGGCAGGTGGCCGAGTTTTATCCGAAGCCGATGCTCGAACTGGAAGGCTGGGCGCAGCCGGGGGCGCTGGCTGATTTTGTGTCGGTCGACCGCTGGTAGCGACTGAGCTTGATGAACTGTCAAAAAGCCGGTGTCAGGTCTGACATTCGGACACGAACTCTGCCGTAGTCCATTTCTGTCGCCTTTATCAGTATTTCGCTGAAAATATATCTTTCCTCCGCAACGATCTTTACCCAGGAATGAGGTGAGTTCAAACGCCAGATCTGAGCCAGCGCTAGTGAATTGACTTGTGCAAAGCTGAGGCCGTGTCCGAATGTCAGACCTGACCCCCGCTTTGGTCGAACGTTGCCAAGTATTCCAGATTTGGCAGAAACGGTGTCAGATTTTCCCCCGGAAATTGGCCATGACGCACCCATTCAGTCGTGCGACAAACCCCTATCGTATCCATCAACATTGCCAATCGATGAACACGCCAGGTTTTCCTATAATCTTCGTTAAAGCTCATCGACCAGACAGGAGACGAAAATGACTGTGGAAACTACCCCGGCCAAGTGCCCGTTCAGCGCTGCGGCCGGCACCGGCACCACCAACCGCGACTGGTGGCCGAAAGCGCTGCGCCTCGATCTGCTGGCGCAGCACTCGGCCAAGTCCGACCCGATGGGCAACGACTTCGATTACCGCGCGGCCTTCAACAGCCTCGATCTGCAGGCGGTCAAGGCCGACCTGGCCAGGGTAATGACCGACTCGCAAGAATGGTGGCCGGCCGACTTTGGCCACTACGGCGGCCTGTTCGTGCGCATGGCGTGGCATAGCGCCGGCACTTACCGCATCGGCGACGGCCGTGGCGGCGCCGGTCGCGGCCAGCAGCGTTTTGCGCCGCTTAACAGCTGGCCCGACAACGTCAGCCTCGACAAGGCGCGCCGCCTGATCTGGCCGGTCAAGCAAAAGTACGGCGAAAAGATTTCATGGGCCGACCTGATCATCCTGACCGGTAACGTCGCCCTGGAGACGATGGGCTTCAAGACCTTCGGCTTTGCCGGCGGCCGCCAGGATGTGTGGGAGCCGGACCTCGACGTGTACTGGGGCCGCGAGAACAAATGGCTCGGCAGTGACGAGCGCTACACCGTTGGCTCGCCCGGCGTCGAAGGGCGCGGCGTGATCGACAAGGACGACGACAGCGAGATCACCCACTCGCGCGATCTCGAAAATCCACTGGCGGCAGTGCAGATGGGGCTGATCTACGTAAATCCGGAAGGCCCGGACGGCAAGCCCGATCCCGTGGCGTCGGCGCGCGACATCCGCGACACGTTCGGGCGCATGGCGATGAACGACGAGGAAACCGTGGCGCTGATCGCCGGCGGCCACACCTTCGGCAAGACCCACGGCGCCGGCCCGTCCGAGCACGTGAAGGAAGAGCCGGAGGCCGCCGGCCTGCATGCCCAGGGCTTCGGCTGGCACAACAGCTTCGGCAGCGGCAAGGGGCCGGATACGACCACCAGTGGCCTCGAAGTGACCTGGACCAGCACGCCGACCCAATGGGGCCACGATTATTTCACGTACCTGTTCGGCCACGAATGGGAACTCACGCGCAGCCCGGCCGGCGGCCATCAATGGGTGGCCAAGGACGCTGATGAAACCGTGCCCGACGCGTACGACGAAGGCAAGCGCCACCGCCCCAAAATGCTGACGTCCGACCTGGCCCTGCGCATGGACCCAGCCTACGAGGCGATTTCGCGCCGCTTCCTGGCCAATCCCGACCAGTTTGCGGACGCCTTTGCGCGCGCATGGTTCAAGCTGACCCACCGCGACATGGGGCCGCGCGCGCGCTACCTCGGCCCGGACGTGCCGGCTGAAGTGATGATCTGGCAGGATCCGGTGCCGCCCGCCGAAGGGACGGCCATCGACGATGCCGACGCCCAAGCGCTGAAAGACAAGGTGCTTGCCTCAGGCCTGGGCATCGGCGAGCTGGTGTCGACGGCCTGGGCATCGGCCTCGAGCTTCCGCGGCTCGGACAAGCGCGGCGGCGCCAACGGCGCGCGCATTCGCCTGGTGCCGCAGAAGGACTGGGCCGTCAACGAGCCGCCGCAACTGGGCCGCGTGCTCAATCAGCTCGAGAGTATCCGCGCCGAATTCAACGGGGCGCAAACGGTCGGCAAGCTGGTATCGCTGGCCGACCTGATCGTCCTGGCAGGTAACGCCGGCGTCGAGGCGGCGGCCAGGGCGGCGGGCCACGACATTGCCGTGCCGTTCACGCCGGGCCGCACCGATGCGTCGCAAGAGCAGACCGACGTCGAATCGTTCCATACCATGGAGCCGGTTGCCGACGCCTTCCGCAACTACCAGAAGACCCGGTACAGCGTGCCGGCCGAGGCGCTGATGATCGACCGCGCGCAGTTGCTGACCCTGACGGCGCCGGAAATGACGGTGCTGGTGGGTGGCCTGCGGGTGCTGGGCGCGAATACTGGCGGTAGCAGCGACGGCGTGCTCACGCAGCAGAAGGGAGCGTTGACGAACGACTTCTTCGTCAACCTGCTGGACATGGGCACCGAATGGCGGCCAGCCGCCCTGGCGGGGCAGGGCGTCGAGCGCTTTGAAGGCCTGGATCGCAAGACCGGGGAAAAGAAGTGGACCGCGTCGCGCGTCGACCTGGTATTTGGCTCAAATGCGCAGCTGCGTGCGATCGCAGAGGTGTATGCCAGCTTTGATGCCGGCCAGAAGTTCGCCCGGGACTTCGTCGCTGCATGGACCAAGGTGATGGAGCTCGATCGCTTCGATGTGAAGTGAGCCAGTACCAACCTCTGGCTCGGCGAGCGCCGAGCCAGAGGGTCACTGCATCATGCCGGTCAGCGAATCACATCCATCAGCGTGCGCTTGCCACCCTTGTACGTGTACAGCGTCAGCGCGCCATTCAAAATGTCGCCCGACGGATCGAACTGGATGGTGCCGGTCACGCCCTCGTACTTGATCTTCTTGAGTTCTGGCAGGTACTTCGCCGGCTCGGCCGACTTGGCGTTCTGCATGGCGGTCGCCATCACCATCACCGAGTCGTGCACGTAGGGCGCATAGAGCTGCACTTCCTGGCCGGTCTTCTGCTTGAAGCGCGCCCGGAAATCCACCATCTTCTGCTCTTGCGCACCCTTCACGCCACCGGCTTCGGCGCACACCACCTTGCCGTCGCCGACCGCGTCGCCAGCCAGGCGGCCCAGCGCTTCGGTGCACATGCCGTCGCCGCCCATGAAGCGGGCGGAGATGCCCAGCGCCTTCATCTGCTTGAGCATCGGGCCGGCCACCGCGTCCATGCCGCCAAAGAAAATCAGGTCGGGTTTCTTGGCGCGGATGGCAGTGAGGATGGCGGTGAAGTCGGTCGCGGTGGCGCTGGTGAACTGCTTGTCGACGATGCGCACGCCCGGGCCCTTGGCCGCTTTCGCGAATTCGGCGGCGACGCCCTGGCCGTAGGTGGTGCGGTCGTCGATGACGGCAATGTTCTTGACCTTGAGCGTCTCGACCGCGTACTTGCCCAGCGTGCCACCGAGCTTGGCGTCATTGGCCACCACGCGGAACACGCCCGGGAACTTCTGCTTCGTGAACTGGGTTGCGGTGGTCGCCGGCGAGACCTGTACCAGGCCGGCGTTGTGGTAGATGCGCGAGGCCGGCACGCTGGTGCCCGAGTTCAGGTGGCCGACGATGCCATTGACCTTGGCGTCGACCAGTTTCTGGGCCACGGCGGTACCCTGTTTCGGATCGCTCGCGTCATCCTCGGCCAGCAGTTGCAGCCTGACCTTCTGGCCGTTGATCGTGAAACCCCTGGCGTTGAGTTCATCGATCGCCATGCGCGCGGCATTCTCGTTGTCCTTGCCCAGGTGGGCGTTGGGTCCGGACACCGGCCCCACATGTCCGATCTTGACGACTTGCTGGGCGCTGGCGTTGCCGGCACAGGCCAGGGCGATGGCGAACGGGACAAGCCTGGTGCAGAACCGCATGGAGAGTCTCCGAAATAGGTGGTGGTCACGACGCCCAGGACGTGGCGCATGGCTGGTTGCACGGCAACGTTACAGTAAATTACAGGCGACGGAAAGCGGTTGACAGCGGCCTGGCGCAGGGTGCACCCGGGGGGGCGGCGCTGCGAAATAGCGGTGCGCGGCAAGCTTGGAAATGACGATGCCCCGCGCTGTGGCGGGGCATCGGATGGCCGTCAGGGAAGTGCTGCCGGTGTGGATCAGCGCGTGATGCGACGCTTGGCGACGGCGGCCAGTACCTTCGACAAGCCCTGCGCATCGGCCTCGCCGCTTGCTGCGATGTAGCCGCGCACATAGGCCGCCTGCTTGGCGACCTGGCTGCTGCCGCCCTTGAGTTCCTCGAGCAGATGATCGGCCACGGCCAGGTCGTTCAAGTCGCCGAGGCGGTCTTGCAGCTTTTCGAGATGGCCGAGGTAGCGCTTGACGCGCTGCGCCGGCAGCAGGTCGCGGAAGAATTCGGCCGCGTAGCGCGCCTTCTTGGCGGCGATGCGCACGCGGTGACGGCCTGGCGCATCATGGTCATCGAGTCCGTCGATGCGCTTGGCAAGGCGCTTCTCGGCCGTGCGCAGCAGGGGAAGGGCGCTTCTCGCGGCGCGTTCGAGCAGCGGCGAATCGGTCGGCAAGCCGTCTTCAGGGCGCCAGCGGCGTTCAAGTAGCCAGTCTTTCAGCTGCGTCATCAGCTCGGCGTAGCGCGCATCGCGCAGCACGTGCAGGATCTGGGCATGATGGCCCGTCGCGCGGTCGTGCGCGGCCTGGCGCAGCGCCTGCGCATCGATGCCCGGCACGCGCTTGATGGTGGAATCGGCCAGCACATCCCAGTCGCGCGCCGGACCGAGTTCGCCCGACAGCCACTCGATGCTCGCATGCAGCGGCACCGGCGGCGGTGCCAGTTCCTCGAACATGGCCAGCAGCGCGCGCAGGCGGCGCAGGCCGACGCGCATCTGGTGCAGGCTTTCGACGTGCTGTTTCAGCACGCCCGGCACGTTCGCTTCTATCTGCGCAATACAGTTGAAAGCAATTGCCTGAAACGCGTCTTCGAGCGTCATGCGCCCGCGCAGGCGCACCGGTTCGGCCTTGACGGCGGCGAGTGGCGCTTCCTTGGCCTCGATCGGTTCATCCTTCGGCAGCGGCTGGTCCAGTTGCGGTTCGACGGCCGGTTCGGTGATCGTGATTGCCCCCGTCAGGTCGGGCGTGGCGACCGCCTCGATCTCCGGTGTTGCTTGTTTGTTTTTAGAATGCTTGCTCATACAGGTGCCTCTCGTGGACAGTGGATGAGTCCATCATACGCCTGAGCATCCGCCCGTTCGCGTCTCCATGACAGGCGTGTGACACGGGGTCGAAAATCACCCCGAACGCATCGAATCGGCCAGATCATTACCTGGCGATCCGGTAGATCACATCCACGCCCTGCACGAATTTCTGCACGCCCACCAGCAGCGGATCGCGCGGCGCATCGCTGGCCAACCCTATCGCATTCGACAAATTCTTTAGCGGCGCCAGCGCCACGCCATCCGCCGGACCCAGTCTGGCCTGGATTTCTACATCGGTCATTCAGCATCGATCACGAACGCCAGGTCGCGCCCATCCTGCGCCACCTGGCCGGCGTAATCGGCGGCGTGGATGCGCAGGATGTAGTCGCCCGGCGCCAGTTTGCCGATCTGCCAGCTGCCCGTCTTGATGACGCCGTCGTGCAGGCGGTTGTTCAGCGCGTAGTCGAACTGGGTCGACGCGCTGCCGTAGACCGTGATGCCGCTGGTGGGCGCATACACGGCCTTCACGGCGTCCGGGTTGCGCGGCAGGCGGTCGTAGGTTTGCGTGATGACCGGCTGCTCGAAGCCGGGCAGCGGGGTGCCGTCGGCGCGCAGCAGCTGGTAGCCCAGCTTGTACAGGCCCAGCTTGCGGCGCGCCAGGTTGCCATTGACCTGGTCGTACGCGTTCACGACGATCTGCACGTCGCCCAGCGCGCGGTCCAACCGCAGCGGCTGGCCTTTCTTCGCCGCGATGCGCTTGCCGGCAGCGTCGTACAGCGCGATGCGCGAGATCGTGGGCGTCACGGTGTCGATGAAGTCGATGAACGGCAGCGTCAGCGGATTAACGAGCGTGCCGCCCTGGTAGTAATCGAGGTGGACGTGCGACAGCGCATTGAGCGTGCCGAGCTTGTCGCCGACGGCAAAGCGCGTCCCGCGCGGCACCCGCACGCGCACGGCCTTGCCGGGCTTGCCGTTGGCGGTGACTTCGCGCTGGATCTGGAAGCGCGGATCGAGCGCGCGGCCTTGCGGATCGCGTCCCACGCGCATGTGGATGTACGACAGCGGCCCGACGCTCATGCCTTCGCCCAGCGAATTGAACGCCCAGTTGGCATACGGGTCGGTGATCTTGGCCGGCTGCACCGCCAGCACGGTCGCGCCGACGTCGCCGCGCACGTCAAGGCCGGCGTGGAAATGGTCGCGGCTGTCGCCGCCATAGGCGCCGCGCACTTCGCCCATCACCCCCACCACTTCATGCACGCTGTCTTGCGGGCCGATCGGCCACGGCATCGGCTCGGTGCGGCGGCGCAGCGGCGGGTGCGCCAGGGCGGGCGCCGGGGTGGGCGCTAATTCGCCCGCGCGCGGCGGCGCCAGGCGGTGCAGGCGGTGTGCATTGGCGTCGGCCACCACCAGGCTGCCGTCGCGCGCCACGGCGATGCCGCGCGGGCCGTATAGCTGCACGCTGCCATCGCTGCCGAAACCGTTTGGCTCGAGCGGGCGGTCGACGTCCTGCAGCGGCCGGAATTCGCCCGTCGGCGTCATCTGCAGGATGCGCCCGCCGGCACTGGCGACGATATACAGGTAACCGTCGCGCGTGACGGCCAGGCCCACGGGGCGGCGCAGCGCGGGCCGGCGCTCGGCCTCGGGCGGCAGGGCGAGCGTGTCGACCGTGCCGTCTGGCCGCAAACGCCGCACTGCGTTGTTGCCGGTGTCGGCGATGTACAGGTTGCCGTCGCGGTCGACGGCCAACGCGCTCGGCGTATCGAAGGCGGCGGCCGGCCCCGGGCCGTCGAACAGGTTCGGCTTGCCGGTGCCGGCCAGCGTGGTCACGGTGCCGTCCTGGGCGATGCGGCGGATGCGGTCGTTATACGTATCGGCCACGTACACGATGCCGGCGTCGTCCACCGCGATACCTACCGGGCCGTTGAACTGGGCCGCGCGGCCGATGCCGTCGACGTAACCGGGGCTGCCGCTGCCGGCCAGCGTGGTCACGGCGCCATCGGGCGCGATGCGGCGGATCGCGTGGTTGCCGGTGTCGGCCACGTACAGGTTGCCCAGGTGGTCGAGCGCGATGGCAGATGGGGTGTGGAAGGCGGCGGCCGTGCCCAGGCTGTCGGTAAAGCCTTCCTTGCCGCCGGCCAGGGTGGATACCGCGCCGTCGGGCTGGATGATGCGGATGCGGTTGGCCTCGCCCCCATCGGCGACATAGATCGCGCCGCGCGGGCCGATCGCCACGCCGTACGGGTCGCTGAAGCGGCTGGCCAGGGCCGCGCCATCCTGCACGCCATCCTGGCCGTCGCCCGCCAGCAGATGCACGCGGGCTGGCCAGAACGGTTGGGTGTTGGCGACGGGGGCGGTGAGTACAACTGGGCCGCTGCTGTGCGGTTCGACCCGGTCGGTGAACCAGAAGACCGTGCCGACGGCCAGGATGGTGGCGCCTGCGAGCGCTGCGATGAGGGGAGTGCGTTTCACGAAGACGACCAGATGATTGCTGAGTTTGCAATCTTAGCCGAAACACGTGAAGCGAAGGAACGCGCGCCAATGCAAACGCCGCCGGACTGAGGTCACGGCGGCGTGCGGGGAATGGCGGGTGGTGCGTGTTGCGGCGATTAGATGCGCAGATCGTCCAGCGACTTGCCCTTGCCCAGTGCTTCGACGACCCATTTCGGTTGACGGCCGCGGCCGGTCCAGGTTTGGGTATTGTCGGCCGGGTTGTGATATTGCGGATTGACTTTGGCGCCGCCGGTCTTCTTGGCTTTGGTGCCGCCCTTGGCAAGCAGTTCCTCGACCGAGATTCCCATATTCTGGGCGATCTCGAGAATTTGCTCACGAGCTTTTTTTACGTCTTGCTGCTGGCGGTTTTTGATCTCCTTTTCGATATCGAATTGAAGACCTTTCAGTTCGGCGAGGTTATAACCCGACAGATTGATGTTTGCCATTTTGTTTCTTCCTTGATTAGGTGATTCGATTCGTTTCGAAGAGCCGCGCACGGATTTTACTATTGAATCGCTAATTTGGAATGACAATCGTGCGCGGGGTTAATTTCGAATCAAATCCGATGGCAAAATCGAAAGATGGCGCGGGTTTATTTGTCCAGCGTTCTGATGTGCGCAATTTCTTGTGAAACTGCGCGCGTCACGACCTCGTTCAGGGTATCGCCGAGGCTGTTGCGAATATCGGCCGAAAAATTGGACATGGCTTTGTCGACTGCTTCGGCGATGCCGTCGCGCAGGCGCTGTTCGAGCACGAAATCGATCGGCCCCTGCAATTGCTGCAGGATGCGTTCGGCCACGCGCCGCTCCATCACGCTCCACTGCTCGCCGCTCCAGTGGTCGATGGCGCGCTGCTCCAGCGCCTCCGGTGCATCCTGCGGCGCGGCCGCTTCTTGCGCAGGCGCAGGCGCAGGTACAGGCGCAGGTACAGGCGCAGGTACAGGCGCAGGTACAGGCGCAGGTACAGGCATTGCGGGGGGCGCCAGCGGCGCGCCCGGTTCGACGACCACTTCGGTCAACACGGGAATGCTTGCATCGAAAGCGGGATCGTGGCTCATGACTGTCCTGCGACGAAGTGGGTCAGGGAATAGGATTCTTTTTTATACGCGATATAGCGTTTGCGGCCTTCGGCGGCGTCTTCTTCATTGATCGAGATAATTTCAAACACACGCGCAAATTGCGTGAAGTTGCGCGGCCTGCGACGCGTCAGGTTCACGAGCATATCGTGGTGCGGCAGTTCGCTGTCTTCATTATCGGTAATCACGATCGGCGTTTGCGGCGCGAGCGGATCGCCTGCCAGCACGTGCGGAATGAAATCAGTATCCGACACCGTCCACATTGCCGCATTCAAGGCGTCCGCTTGTTCGGGGCTATCGGCCAGCACAACGATTTTGGCGCGTGCGCCATATGCCTTGCGCGCGAGACGGCAAGCATAGGCCAGCTTATCCGGGATATTGGTATGAAAGTCGATGCGTGTCATGTGAGCTTAAGGAAAATCGGGAGCGCCGCAGCGCTCCCGATATTGTTAATCCAGACGGTCAGGCATTCATGCCGCTATGGCGCAGCAAGGCATCGATCGATGGCTCGCGGCCGCGGAAGGCCTTGAACGATTCAAGCGCGGGTCGCGAACCGCCCACCGCCAGGATCTCGCGCTGGAAGCGCCGGCCCGTTTCGAACAGGTCGGCGCCGCCATCGACGACCGCTTCTTCGAATGCCGCGTAGGCGTCGGCCGACAGCACTTCGGCCCACTTGTAGCTGTAGTAGCCGGCCGCATAGCCGCCCGCGAAGATGTGGCTGAACGAGTGCAGGAAGCGGTTGAACGACGGCGGCGTGATGACCGCGAAATTGCGGCGCACGTCGTCGATCAGCGCCTGCACCTGGCCGTTGTGGGCGTCGAAGTCGTAGTGCAGATGCATGTCGATCAGCGAGAACTCGACCTGGCGCAGCGTCTGCATCCCGGACTGGAAGTTCTTCGCGGCCGTCATCTTGTCGAACAGCGCGCGCGGCAGCGGCTCGCCGGTTTTTACGTGCGCCGTCATCTGCTGCAGCTTGTCCCACTCCCAGCAGAAGTTTTCCATGAACTGCGACGGCAGCTCCACCGCATCCCATTCCACGCCCGAGATGCCCGACACCGACAGCTCTTCGACTTCGGTCAGCATGTGGTGCAGGCCGTGGCCGAATTCGTGGAACAGCGTGGTCACTTCGTCGTGCGTAAACAGCGATGGCTGCAGCACGCCATCCTTGGTGGCCGGCGGCGTGAAATTGCAGACCAGGTAAGCGACCGGCGTTTGCACCGAGCCGCCACTGAGCAGGCGGCGACCGCGCGCGTCGTTCATCCACGCGCCTTGCGCCTTGCCGGCGCGCGCGTACAGGTCGAGGTAGAACTGGCCGATCAGTGCGCCGTCACGCTCGATGCGGAAGAAGCGCACGTCCGGGTGCCAGGTCGGCGCGTCGTCCGGGCGAATAGTCACGCCGAACAGTTCCTGGATCACGCCGAACAGGCCCGCGACCACCTTCGGCTCGGGGAAGTATTCCTTGACCTCTTGCGCCGAGAATGCGTAGCGCTGTTCGCGCAGCTTTTCGGACGCAAACGCCACGTCCCACGATTGCAGGTCGTCGATCGCCAACTCGTCGCGGGCAAAGGCGCGCAGTTCGGCCAGGTCTTTTTCGGCGTACGGCCGCGCGCGGCGGGCCAGGTCTTCGAGGAACTCGATCACGTGCTGCGGGCTCTGCGCCATCTTGGCTACGAGCGAGACATCGGCGAAGCTGCCGTAGTCGAGCATCTTCGCTTCTTCATTACGCAGTTGCAGCAATTTGACGATGTTCGACGAGTTGTCCCACTTGGCCAGGTCGCTGAACATGATGCCGGCGTCGGACGCCTTGGTGGCGGTAGCGCGGTAGATCGTCTCGCGCAGCGCGCGGTTGGTACTGAACTGCAGGACTGGGAAGTACGACGGGAAGTGCAGCGTGAACAGCCAGCCGGTCTTGCCATCGCGCTCGGCGGCGGCTTTGGCGGCGGCCTTTACGTCGTCCGGCAGGCCGGCCAGTTCGGCCTCGGTGTCGACGAACAGCTTGTAGTCGTTGGTTGCATCGAGCACGTTTTCGGAAAAGCGCGTCGAGAGTTGCGACTGCTGTTCCTGGATTTCGGCGAAGCGCTCTTTTTTATCTTCCGGCAGCTCGGCGCCGCCCAGGCGGAAGTCGCGCAGGGCGTTTTCGACGATGCGTTTGCGGGTGTCGCTCAGCGTATCGAAGGAGGCAGATGCGCGCAGCTGCTTGTACTTGGCGAACAGCGCCTCGTTCTGGCCCAGGGCGGTCGAGAACTCGACGACCTTCGGCTGGTTCTCGTTGTAGGTGGCGCGCAGCTCGGGCGTGTCGACGACGTGGTTCAGATGGCCGACCACGCCCCAGGCGCGGCCCAGGCGTTCGCCAACTTCGTCGAGCGGGGCCAGGGTGTCCCAGGTGACGTCGTCGATCGGCGCTTCGAGTTGCGCAACGACGGCGTTCGCTTCAGCGATCAGGCTGTCGATGGCGGACGTGACGTGTTCCGGCTTGATCGCGTCGAAGCGCGGCAGGTCGGTAAAGTCGAGGAGGGGATTGCTCGTTGCGTTCGTCATCAGTAGTCCTTCCATTCGTTAAGTCGGTTCGTGCCGGATGATTTCTCCGCCGCCGACGCGTCGATTATTGGCAGTGCCGGATTCGCGAAAGATGATCGCGCCGCCGGGGTCATGCCAGTTTGTTCAATTCGCGTTCCGCCGATTCCACCGTGTTTTGCAGCAGCATCGTGATCGTCATCGGCCCCACGCCGCCCGGCACCGGGGTGATGTGGCCGGCCACTTCACGCACGCCGGCAAAATCGACGTCGCCGCACAGCTTGCCCGCGTCGTCGCGGTTCATGCCCACGTCGATCACGATGGCGCCCGGCTTGACCATGTCGGCGGTCAGGGTATTGCGGCGGCCAACGGCGGCCACCACGACATCGGCCTGGCGGGTGTGATAGCCCAGATCTGCGGTCGCGCTATGGCATATGGTCACGGTGGCGTTGGCTTGCAAGAGCAGCATCGCCATCGGTTTGCCGACCGTGTTGCTGCGGCCGATGACCACGGCGTGCTTGCCGCGCAGGTCCACGCCCGTGGTTTCGATCAGCTTCATGCAGCCGTACGGCGTGCAGGGGCGGAAACCTTCAAGGCCCGTCATCAGTTCGCCGGCCGACAGTACCGAGTAGCCGTCGACGTCCTTGGCCGTCGAAATCGCTTCGATGACTTTGGTCGGGTCGATGTGCTTCGGCAGCGGCATTTGCACGAGGATGCCGTGGATGGCCGGGTCGGTGTTCAATGCTGCAATGCGATCGAGCAGGGCGGTTTCGCTCAGGTCAGCGTCGTATTTTTCAAGCACCGAGTGAAAGCCCACGTCGCCGCAGGCCTTGACCTTGTTGCGCACATAGACCTGGCTGGCGGGATCTTCCCCGACCAGGATCACGGCCAAGCCGGGCTGCTTGCCGGCTGCTGTGAGCTTGGCGGTGCGCGCGGCGATGTCGGCGCGCAGTTGTTGGGAAAGGAGGATTCCGTCGATGTGTTGGGCTGGCATGGTCAAGGCTCGTCGCTGGGCAAAAACAGAATTATACGACCCAGTCACCTGTTGCCGTCCTCTGTCGCCGGTTCCGCTTGGCTGAAACAGGCGTTTTTTGCCGGGTTTCGGGCGCTTCGGTATACGATGTTTGATGGCAGGAAGGTCAACGTTCCCCTATATGGATTGTGCACTTGCAGCATAGCGTTTCATATTATGAAATCAGATATCATAGTTTGAAAATGCCGAATTCCACTGTTAGAATCTGATGGTTTAGCTAAAAAGATTTTCGAATTTCATCAATCGCCGCCAGCCTGCGCAGGGATCGGATGGGGCGTACCACACTAGGAGACGCATAACATGGCAGCTCAACTCGACCAGTTGACCTCGCAAACCGCCAACGATCCGGATGCAATCGAGACCAAGGAATGGCTCGATGCGCTGGAGGCGGTGATCGAACATGAAGGAACGGAACGCGCCCATTACCTGATGGAGCGCCTCGTCGACCTGGCGCGCCGTCGCGGCGCGCACGTTCCGTTCTCGAGCAACACCGCGTACGTCAACACGATTCCCGCGCACCTGAACCAGAACTCGCCCGGCAACCTCGAATACGAAGAGCGCCTGCGCTCGTGGATGCGCTGGAACGCGATGGCGATGGTGGTCAAGGCCAACCGCGCCGACGGCGACCTCGGTGGCCACATCTCGTCGTTCGCCTCGCTGGCCAATATGCTCGGCACCGGCTTCAACCACTTCTGGCACGCCCCGACCGAAGACCACGGCGGCGACCTGCTGTACATCCAGGGCCACTCGTCGCCCGGCATCTACGCACGCGCCTTCCTCGAAGGCCGCCTGACCGAAGAGCAGCTGCTGAACTTCCGCCGCGAAGTCGACGGCAAGGGCCTGTCGTCGTACCCGCACCCGAAACTGATGCCCGACTTCTGGCAGTTCCCGACCGTGTCGATGGGCCTGGGCCCGCTGATGGCGATCTACCAGGCGCGCTTCCTGAAATACCTCCACGCACGCGGCATCGCCAAGACCGACAACCGCAAGGTCTGGGTCTTCTGCGGCGACGGCGAGATGGACGAGCCGGAATCGATGGGCGCGATCGGCATGGCCGCGCGCGAGCAGCTCGACAACCTGGTCATGGTCGTCAACTGCAACCTGCAGCGCCTGGACGGTCCGGTGCGCGGCAACGGCAAGATCATCCAGGAACTCGAAGCCGATTTCCGTGGCGCCGGCTGGAACGTCGTCAAGGTCATCTGGGGTTCGCAGTGGGATCCGCTGCTGGCCCAGGACAAGGACGGCATCCTGCAGCGCGTGATGATGGAATCGGTCGACGGCGAATACCAGAACTACAAGGCCAAGGACGGCGCCTACGTGCGCAAGCACTTCTTCGGCAAGGATCCGGCGCTGCTCGAGATGGTCTCGAAGATGAGCGACGACGATATCTGGCGCCTGACCCGCGGCGGCCACGATCCGCACAAGATCTACGCCGCGTTCAAGAACGCGCAAGAGAACAAGGGTTCGCCGACCGTCCTGCTGGTGAAAACCGTCAAGGGCTTCGGCATGGGCAAGTCGGGCGAGGCGCGCAACACCGCCCACCAGACCAAGAAGCTCGACGACCAGGCGATCCGCGACATGCGCGACCGCTTCAATATCGCGATCCCCGACGACCAGCTGGCCGACATCCCGTTCTTCAAGCCGGCCGACGACGCACCCGAAATGGTGTACCTGCACGAGCGCCGCAAGGCACTGGGCGGCTACCTGCCACAGCGCCGCGAGAAAGCCGACGAGAAGCTGACCGTGCCGGCGCTGTCGTCGTTCAAGGGCGTGCTCGAGCCAACGCCTGAGGGCCGCGAAATCTCGTCGACCCAGGCCTATGTGCGCGTGATCACGAGCCTGCTGAAGGACGAAAGCATCGGCCAGCGCATCGTGCCGATCCTGGTCGACGAATCGCGTACCTTCGGCATGGAAGGCCTGTTCCGCCAGATCGGCATCTTCAACCAGCAGGGCCAGTTGTACGAGCCGGTCGACCGCGACCAGGTGATGTACTACCGCGAAGACAAGGCAGGCCAGATCCTGCAAGAGGGTATCAACGAAGCGGGCGGCATGAGCTCGTGGATCGCCGCGGCGACGTCGTACTCGTCGAACAACCGCACGATGATCCCGTTCTACACGTTCTACTCGATGTTCGGCATGCAGCGCGTGGGCGACCTGGTCTGGCTGGCGGGCGACATCCGCGCGCGCGGCTTCCTGATGGGCGGCACCGCGGGTCGTACGACCCTGAACGGCGAAGGCCTGCAGCACGAAGATGGCCACAGCCACATCATCGCTGCGACCGTGCCGAACTGCCTGCCGTACGATCCGACCTTCGGTCACGAAGTGGCGGTCATCATCCAGGACGGCCTGCGCCGCATGGTGGAAGAACAGGAAGACGTGTTCTACTACATCACCATCATGAACGAGAACTACCCGCAGCCGGGCCTGAAACCTGGCCAGGAAGAGGGCATACTCAAGGGCCTGTACCTGCTGCAAGAGGGCGGCAAGGACAATGCACAGCGCGTGCAGCTGGTCGGTTGCGGCACCATCCTGCGCGAGTCGATCTTCGCCGCCGAACTGCTCAAGAACGACTGGAACGTCGACGCGGACGTGTGGTCGGCGCCATCGCTCACGCTGCTGGCGCGTGACGGCAACGACTGCGAGCGCTGGAACATGGTCAATCCCGAATTGCCGCAGCGCGTGCCGTACGTGACCGAAATGCTCGGCGCCACCAGCGGCCCGATCGTCGCGACGACCGACTACATGCGCATGTTCGCCGAGCAGATCCGCGGCTTCATGCCAAAGGACCGCACCTATAAAGTGCTGGGCACCGACGGCTTCGGCCGCTCGGATTCGCGCGTCAAGCTGCGCGAGTTCTTCGAGGTGAACCGCTACTACATCACGGTGGCATCGCTGCGCGCGCTGGCCGACGAAGGCAAGATCGACCGCGCCATCGTGTCGCAGGCGATCGCCAAGTACGGCATCGATCAGAACAAGCCGAATCCGGTGACCCAGTAATGCTCACGTACCGTCGTCCCCGCGAAGGCGGGGACCCAAGTCCCTCGCGCAGCAGATAGTAATGTTTCTATCGATACGCAAGCAAACTTGGGTTCCAGCCTTCGCTGGAACGACGGCTCGGACGCTAACTCAAAAAATAACGGAGCTAACACTATGAGCATTGTGGAAGTCAAAGTCCCGGATATCGGCGACTTCAAGGAAGTGGAAGTGATCGAGCTGATGGTCAAGCCGGGCGACACCATCAAGGTGGACCAGTCGCTGGTGACCGTCGAGTCGGACAAGGCCAGCATGGAAATCCCGTCGAGCCACGCAGGCGTCGTCAAGGAAATCAAGATCAACGTCGGCGACAAGGTGGCCGAAGGTTCGCTCGTGCTGCTGCTGGAAGAAGCGGGCGGCGCGGCTGAAGCGCCTGCCGCCGCTCCTGCTGCTGCGCCAGCCGCCGCACCGGCTGCACCAGCACCTGCTGCTGAAGCACCAGCCGCCGCACCGGCAGCCTCGGGTGGCCTGGTCGACGTGACCGTGCCGGACATCGGCGACTTCAAAGAAGTCGAAGTCATCGAACTGATGGTCAAGGTGGGCGACACGATCAAGGTCGATCAATCGCTCTTGACCGTCGAATCGGACAAGGCCAGCATGGAGATCCCGTCGAGCCATGCCGGCGTGGTCAAGGAAATCAAGGTCAAGGTTGGCGACAAGGTGGCCAAGGATTCGCTCGTGCTGGTCGTGGAAGCGTCTGGCGCTGCGCCGGCTGCCGCCCCTGCACCGGCCGCCGCTGCACCGGCACCGGCTGCCGCATCCGCAGCAGCACCGGCCGCAGCACCAGCACCGGCCGCCGCGCCAGCACCGGCGGCACCAGCCGCACCAGGCGTGACCGGCTCGAAAGCCCACGCCTCGCCATCGATCCGCAAGTTCGCGCGCGAACTGGGCGTGGACCTGGGCCGTGTGCCGGGCAGCGGTCCGAAAGGCCGCATTACCCAGCAGGACGTGCAGAACTTCGTGAAGGGCGTGATGGCGGCGCCGCCTGCAGCTGCTGCAGCCAAAGCCGGCGGCAGCGGTGTCGGCCTGGACCTGCTGGCCTGGCCTTCGCTCGACTTCTCCAAATTCGGTCCGACCGAAACGGTGCCGCTGTCGCGCATCAAGAAGATCTCGGGTCCGAACCTGCATCGCAACTGGGTCATGATCCCGCACGTGACGCACTTCGACGAAGCCGACGTGACCGACCTGGAGCAGTTCCGCGTCGATACCAACGCGTCGCTGGCCAAGCAGAAGTCCGCCGTCAAGCTGACCATGCTCGCCTTTGTCATCAAGGCCAGCGTCGCCGCGCTGAAGAAATTCCCGCAATTTAATGCGTCGCTCTCTAGCGACGGCGCGGCCCTGATCACCAAGCAGTACTACAACATCGGTTTCGCGGCCGATACGCCGAACGGCCTGGTGGTCCCGGTCGTGAAAGATGCGGACAAGAAGACCATCTCGCAGATCGCCACCGAAATGGGCGAACTGTCGGCGCAGGCGCGCGACGGCAAGCTGCCGCCGACCGCGATGCAGGGCGCGACGTTCACCATCTCGTCGCTGGGCGGCATCGGCGGCACCGCATTCACGCCGATTATCAATGCACCTGAGCTGGCGATCCTGGGCCTGTCCAAGTCGGCGATGAAGCCGGTCTGGGATGGCGCAGCCTTCCAGCCGCGCCTGATGCTGCCGATGTCGCTGTCGTACGATCACCGCGTGATCGACGGCGCCGGCGCCGCCCGCTTCTCCGCCTATTTGGGCGAAGTGCTGGCGGATCTGCGCAAGACCCTTCTGTGATTGGAGCGCACTGATGAGCACTGTTGAAGTGAAAGTCCCGAATATCGGTGACTTCAAGGACGTCGAAGTGATCGAGTTGATGGTGAAAGCCGGCGACACGATCAAGGTCGACCAGTCCCTGGTCACCGTCGAATCGGACAAGGCCAGCATGGAAATCCCGTCGACCCACGCGGGCGTGGTGCAGTCGATCACGGTCAAGGTCGGCGACAAGATCAACGAAGGCACGCTGTTGCTGACGGTCGAAGAGGGCGCAGCCGCCCCGGCCGCCGATAAGCCGGCTGAAAAGCCGGCCGACAAGCCGGCCGCCGCTGCCGCCCCGGCCCAGGCCGCGCCAGCCGCGCCGACCGAATCGCAGGCGCCAGCCAAGCCGGCCCCTGCGCCGGCGCCGGCCGGTCCTGCGCCGACCCCGTCGAGCTACAGCGGCCAGGTCGACATCGAATGCGATATGATGGTGCTGGGCGCCGGGCCCGGCGGCTATTCCGCGGCGTTCCGCGCGGCCGACCTGGGCATGAACACCGTGCTGGTCGAGAAGTACGCGACGCTTGGCGGCGTGTGCCTGAACGTCGGTTGCATCCCGTCGAAGGCGCTGCTGCACGTGGCGTCCGTGATGGATGAAACGGCGCACATGGCCGACCTGGGCGTGGCGTTCGCCAAGCCGGCCGTCGACATCGACAAGCTGCGCGGCTACAAGGATGGCGTGATCAAGAAGATGACCGGCGGCCTGGCCTTCATGGCCAAGGCGCGCAAGGTCACCACGGTGCAGGGCGTCGGCGCGTTCGTCAGCCCGAACCACATCGAAGTCACGGCAGCCGATGGCGGCAAAAAAGTCATCGCCTTCAAGAAGGCCGTGATTGCCGCCGGTTCGTCGGTGGTCAAGCTGCCGTTTGTGCCGGAAGATCCGCGCATTGTCGATTCGACCGGCGCGCTCGAACTGCGCCAGGTGCCGAAGAAGATGCTGGTCATCGGCGGCGGCATCATCGGCCTGGAAATGGCGACGGTGTACTCGACGCTCGGTGCGCGCATCGACGTGGTCGAGATGATGGATGGCCTGATGCAGGGCGCCGACCGCGAGGCCGTCAAGGTCTGGCAGAAGTACAACGCGCACCGCTTCGACAACATCATGCTGAAGACGAAAACCGTCGGCGTGGAAGCGCTGCCGGAAGGGATCAAGGTCACGTTCGAAGCCGCTGAAGCGGGTGCTGCAGCACCAGAACCGCAGCTGTACGACCTGGTGCTGGTGGCCGTGGGCCGCAGCCCGAACGGCAAGAAGGTCGCCGCCGACAAGGCCGGCGTGACCGTGAGCGACCGTGGCTTCATCGCCGTGGACAGCCAGATGCGCACCAACGTGCCGCACATCTTCGCCATCGGCGACCTGGTGGGCCAGCCGATGCTGGCGCACAAGGCGGTGCACGAGGCGCACGTGGCGGCCGAAGCGGCGCTCGACAAGAAGACGCATTTCGACGCCAAGGTCATTCCATCGGTGGCCTACACCGATCCGGAAGTGGCATGGGTGGGCCTGACCGAAGACGAAGCCAAGCAAAAAGGCATCAAGGTCGAGAAGGGTCACTTCCCGTGGAACGCGAGCGGGCGCGCCGTGGCCAATGGCCGCGACGAAGGCTTCACCAAGCTGCTGTTCGACGCTGAAACGCACCGCATCATCGGCGGCACCATCGTCGGCACGCATGCCGGCGACATGATCGGCGAGATCGCGCTGGCGATCGAGATGGGCGCGGATGGTGTGGACATCGGCAAGACGATCCACCCGCACCCGACCCTGGGTGAGTCGATCGGCATGGCTGCCGAAGCATATGAAGGTGTGTGCACCGACCTGCCGCCACCGAAGAAGCGCTGATCGGCATCGATTCCGAGCGAAACCGGGACCATCATGGTCCCGGTTTTTTTTCGTCGGTCGATGCGCGTGTGCGCCGCTTGCAGCCGGCAACCAAAGGTCTAAGATGAACGCACGCTGCGGCAGCGGATGTGCCGCGTCTGGGCGCCGGAGGTCTATATGGACGAGCACAGCAACGAATATATCGGGATCCTCTACGTGCTGCCGCAATCGCACGTGTTTGAACTCCACACTTCGGTCCACGGCGAAGCCACCACGATCACCGGCAGCTTGTCACAGCAGTTGGCACAACAATTTGCCACTGCCGTCCCGGGCGGCGGGGGCATGATCGATCCGTGCCAGATCGCCTTGCGGCCGCGCCGCGTCGAAGTGGTCACGCGTGAACTCCACGAACGGCACCGGGCGCCGCGCAAGATGCATTTTTTGACCCGCGTCTTCGACGTCGAAGAGCAGGGCAGGCCGGTACCGATGTCGACGGTATAAATTCACCGAAAAAAAGAAATGCCGCCCGGCTTGCACCACGCGGCATTTGAATTGAAACGTGTCTGCTTCAGGCGAAGCTGACGTAGCGCTGCGGAATATCGATATTGCCAGCCTTGGCGGCTGCGGCATAGGTACGCATATCGGCGATGACCGCTTCCAGCTGGTCATCGCCCGGGTTTTCAATAAAGCTCTTCATGCGCTCTTGCAGGGCTGCTGCCTGATCACGCCATTCATATCTGGACGACTTGCTCATACTTCCTCCTCGCGGTCACACCGCTCTTATTTGAATTCACGACAACCACTGTGAACATTTCAATAATGACACACTTTAGCGGTCTCTGTCGGTACGATGGCACACCGACTTTTTTCCTTCCAGCTACGTTCACGAGACATAGTCAGGTTTGAGGACGCTGCTGTAAAACAGTTCCATCCGCGCGGCCAATTGTTGTCGTGCTTCCTCGCCCGCCGGCTCGGCATCCGGGAACAAAAAGCGCCCGATCGGGTCGCCGTTGATGCAGCCGATCAGGTGCGTCAGGATCAGCGCCGGCGGCACGTCGGGGCGGAGTTGTGCCGCGATATCCGGGCGCGAAAAAAAGCGCAGTAGCATCTCGCGCGTCATGCGCGGCCCGCCTTCATAAAACGCTTCTGCCAGTTCCGGATTGCTGCCGGACTCGGCAATGACAACCCGCTGCAGCGCGATCGCGTCAGGCTCGACCAGCAGCGCATAAAAATCGCGCGCGAACTCGTCGAGGATGGCGCGCAGCGGGCGGGCGTCGGTGTCCATATTGCGCTCGGCGAACAGCCGCTCGCGCCGCGAGGCCAGCACGGCCTTGAGCAGCCCGGCCTTGCCGCCAAACTTCACATAAATGGTGCGCACGGCCACCCGCGCTTCGCGTGCGATCGATTCGAGGCTGGTGCGGGTATAGCCATTCTTCAGGAACAGCCGGCCGGCGGCCTCGATCAGTTCCTGGTTGCGCGTTTCGATGTCGGCTGCCTTCGGGCGGCCGGCGGATTTGGTGCAGGCTGATGCTGTAGTCATAGTCGGGACTCTAGAGCAAAATAAAATGAAACGCAACCGTTTCATTTCTTGACTTCACTGTATTGATGGCGAATAATGCGATGAGTTCATTTCATTTTCGGAGCAGCACCATGGCAGAGCACGACAACACGGCAGGGCAGGCGAGCGCAGCACAACCTCGGGCGGACGCTCCCGCCGGCAAGAAGCCGCCCAACAAGCGCGTGCTGGTCGTGGTCGGCCTGATCGCACTGCTGGCGATCGGCGCCGGTGGCCGCATGTGGTATCGCAGCCACCATTTCGTGGAAACTGAAAACGCCTACGTCACCGGCCGCATGCACCAGGTGTCGTCGCGCGTGGCCGGCGTGGTCACCAAAGTGCTGGTGGAAGACAACCAGATGGTCAAGGCCGGCGACGTGCTGGCGCTGCTCGACCCGGCCGACCAGGCCGTGCGCGTCGAGCAGATCGAGGCGCAGATCGCCAGCGTCGAGCAGCAGGTCAAGCAATCCGACGCCCAGTTGCTGCAGGTGCGCGCCCAGGCTGGCGCCGCCGGCGCCCAGGTCCGCCAGGCCGAGGCCCAGCTGCTGCGCGCGCGCCAGGACGCCGAGCGTTTCGGCCAGCTGTACAACGACACCATGAAGGCCGTGTCGAAATCCGAAGTCGATGCATCGAGCGCGGCGCGCGCCGGCGCCGTGGCCGATGTGGCCGCGCGCCGCGACAATGCCGCTGCCGCGCAAGCGCAGATCGGCGCGGCCGAAGCGGGCCGCGACGTGCTGAAAGCAGAAATCAAGGTGCTGCAAGCGCAGTTGAAGGACGCGCGCCAGCAGCTGGCCTACAACAGTATCGTGGCGCCGGTGGCGGGCCGCATCGGCCGGCGCAGCGTCGAAGTCGGCGCGCGCGTGCAGCCGGGCCAGGCAATGCTGGCGGTGGTCGAAGACAACGTCTGGGTCGTCGCCAACTTCAAGGAAACGCAGCTCGGTGGCCTCGCGCCAGGCCAGGCCGTGAGCCTGGAAGTCGATGCGCTGCCCGAGCACCATCTGGTCGGCCGCGTGGACAGCTTCTCGCCGGCGTCGGGCAACCAGTTCGCGCTGCTGCCGGCCGATAACGCGACCGGCAACTTCACCAAGATCGTCCAGCGTGTGCCGGTCAAGATCACGCTCGACCCGCAAGACGTCAAGAAGTACGCGGGCCGCCTGGTGCCGGGCATGTCGGTGGTGGCCGAAGTGGCGCTGGGCCAGGAAGTAAAGCCGACCCAGACCGCAGCGGCGCGCTGAGCACACCATGACCAGCTTGAGCAAATCAGCACCGTCGGGCGCGATGCCGGGCGCGCCGGCCAATGGCGCGATGGTGGACGCGCGCACCTGGGTTGCCATTGCCGCCGGCATGCTGGGCGCCTTCATGGCGGTGCTCGACATCCAGATCACCAACTCGTCGCTGCGCGACATCCTCGGCACATTGTCGGCCACGCAGGAAGAAGGCTCGTGGATCTCGACCGCCTACCTGTGCGCCGAGATCGTCGTGATCCCGATGACGGCGCTGTTTACGCGCGCCTTCGGCATGCGCAACTACATGATGGGCACGACTGCACTGTTCCTCGTGTTCTCGACGCTGTGCGGCGCCGCCTGGAGCCTGGAGAGCATGATCGTGTTTCGCATGCTGCAGGGTTTTACCGGCGGCGCCCTGATCCCGATGGCGATGATGCTCGTGATGACGCGCCTGCCGCCGTCGAAGCGCGCCACCGGCATGGCGATCTTCGGCCTGACCGCGACGCTCGCGCCGGCAATGGGCCCGACGCTGGGCGGCTACCTCACCGAGCTGTATGGCTGGCCCTCGGTGTTCTACATCAACTGGGTGCCGGGCGTGCTGCTCATCGCCGGCATGATGTGGGGGATGGATGCCGAGAAGGCCAATGTTCGCACGCTGATCAAGGCCGACTGGCTGGGCATCGCGCTGATGGCGATGGGCCTGGCGTGCCTGACGATCTTCCTCGAAGAAGGCAACTCGAAGGACTGGTTCGACTCAAGCTTCATCGTGACCTTCGCCGCGCTGTCGCTCACCGGCATCCTGGGCTGGATCGCGCTGAGTTTTTCGCGGCCCGACCCGTTCGTGAACCTGGCGCTGTACGGCCAGCGTAATTTTCTGGTGGCGACCACGCTGTCGGCGGTGATCGGCATGGGCCTGTATGGCTCGGCCTACCTGCTGCCGCTGTACCTGGGCCAGATCGCCGGCTACACGCCGATGCAGATCGGCGAAGTCATCGCCTGGGTCGGCCTGCCGCAACTGCTGGTGATGCCATTCGCGGCCAAGCTGTCGTCGAAAGTGGACAACCGCATCCTGTGCAGCTTCGGCCTGTTCATGTTCGGCATCTCGTGCATCATGAATAGTTATATGGACGCGACCACCGGCTACGACCAGCTGATGTGGACGCAGGTCGTGCGCGCCATCGGCCAGCCGTTCGTGATGCTCACGCTGTCGAACTTCGCCATGTCCGGCCTGCCGCCGCGCGAAATGGGCTCGGCCTCGAGCCTGTTCAACATGACGCGCAATCTCGGTGGTTCGGTCGGCATCGCGCTGCTCGCCACCACGCTGACCAACCGCGAACACTTTCACTCGGCGCGCCTGGGCGAAGCCGTGTCGACCTATGCGCCGGCCACGCAGGAACGGCTCGACATGCTCACGCAAGGCTTCATCGCCAGGGGCATCGATCCGGCCGCCGCCGCCAACCAGGCGCTGGCTGTGATCGACCGCCTCGTGCGGCGCGAATCGTATGTGATGGCCTATAACGACGGCTTCTGGATCATCGGCATGATCCTGCTCGGCTGCATCGCGGCGATCTGGATGGCCGACAAGGTCAAGTCGCCCGGCGGCGGCGGCGGCGGTCACTGACACTTCATTGAAAAGACACACCATGTTCAAGTCTGCAATCAACGGCGTTCTCGCGATCGCCATCAGCACCCTGTTCGCCGGCTGCACCACGCTCGGCCCCGATTTCAAGGCTCCGCCCGCGCCGGCCGACGCGGCCTTCCGCCACGTCGATGCTGGCACCAATGCCGCGCACCTGCCCGCCACCTGGTGGCAGGTGTTTGGCGACGCCACGCTCGACGCGCTGGAAACCCGCGCACTGCGCGACAACCCCGGCGTCGAGGCGGCGGCCCAGCGCCTGCTGCAGGCGCAGGCGCAACTGGGCGTCGTGCGCGCCGGCCAGCTGCCGTCCGTGTCGGTGGGTGCGGGCGTGTCGAATGCACGCACGTCGAGCGAAACGTCGCAGGGCCTGGCCCTCGGTGGCCGCTCGATCGAGGGCAACAACTACAGCGTGGCCGCGTCGTTCTCGTATGAGCTCGACCTGTGGGGCCGCGTGCGCCGCATCGTCGAGGCGAGCGACGCACAGGCGCTGGCTGCGCAGATCGACCGCGACGGCGTGCTGCTGATGCTGTCCGGTCAGGTGGCGTCGAACTACTGGCAGCTGCGCGGGCTGGATGCCGAGCTGGCGATCTTGCGTGACGCGCTTGCCACGCGGCGCGAGTCGCAAGACTTGATCGAGGCGCGCTTCAACGCCGGGCTGTCGAACGAGCTCGATGTGTCGCGCACCCGCATCGAGCGCGCCAACGCCGAAGCCGACCTGCACGAGGTGCAGCGCCAGCGCAACCTGGTCGAGCACGCGCTGGCCACGCTGGTGGGCGCCTCGCCGACTGCACCGCTGCTGGCAGCGCAGTTGCCCGATTCACCTGCGGCCGCATTGCCGCAGCCACCCGCGATACCGGTTGGGCTGCCGGCCAGCCTGGTGGGCCAGCGCCCCGACCTGGCGGCCAGCGTGGCGCAGCTGAAAGCCGCCAATGCGCAGATCGGCGTGGCCGAAGGCGCGTTCTATCCGGCGCTGTCGCTGACCGGGAATTTTGGCTACGCCTCGCAAAGCCTGAACGACCTTGCCAGCGGCGGCGCGCGCCAATTCTCGGCCGGCCCACTGGCCTTGTCGCTGCCGATTTTTGACGGTGGCCGCAACCGCGCCAACCTGGCGCTGGCGCAGGCGCGCTACGACGAGGCGCGCGCCAATCACGACACGCGCCTGCTCACGGCGCTGCGCGAAGTGGAAGATGCGCTGTCGGATGTCGAGCAGCGTCACAAGCAGGGCGACGTGCAGGCCCAGTCGCAGCAGGCGGCGGCGCGTGCGCTGCTGGTGGCGCAGGCGCGCTACGAGCGCGGCGTGTCGACGTATCTGGACGTGACCGACGCCCAGCGCAGCACGTTGGCCGCCGACCGCGCGGCGGCGCAGATCCGTACGCAGCGCCTGCTGGCAACGGTGGCGGTGGCGCGCGCGCTGGGTGGCGGTTGGGAGCAGGGCGCGGCGCTGGCGACCGTGCGTTGACCGTGCGTTGATCGTGACGGCAGCCGGGCGAGCTGCCGTGGTCACGCACGACAGGCTATCAATCATATTTGCTTAATTGATTTTTTCATAAGTGTACGGTGTCGCACAGAGCGCGCTGCCGGGATAGCGTTTAATGGGTTCACCAATAACCTAATAAGGGACTTCACCATGAAATCGTTCATCGCTACCTTGATCACCGCCGCTGCATTCGCCGCTGTTGGTATCGCACCTGCTGCTGCCCAGACCGTCAACAAGGCCGCGCACAAAACGGCCATGGACAAAGCCAAGGCTGACTACAAAGTCTCGAAGGACAAATGCGACGCGATGAGCGGCCACGCCGAAGACATCTGCGAAGATGAAGCCAAACTGGTGCGCGCCAAGGCCGAGCACGACGCAGCAATGAAGTTCGACAACACCGGCAATAACGTGATGAAAGCCCGCGGCAATGTGATCGACGCCGAGTACGAACTGGCTGAAGAAAAATGCGACGCCATGAAAGGCGATGCAGAAGACAAGTGCGAAATGCAAGCCAAGTCGACCCGCGACGCAGCGCGCGACGCCAACAAGGCCAAGTAATTCCTGACCGGGTCGTGGGCGCACCTCACTGCGCTCAATGCCTGTCATGAAGACGTCGTCCCCGGACATGTTCTGCGGACGACGTTTTTGCGTCGGCGGCGCATGTGGAAGGGACGCCACAGTTCGCGTGCGGCGGGCGCGAGGGTGAGTACAAGCAACACCGGCCGCGCAGACCGTGGGCGCTATAATCGTCCGGGTGAATAAACTCGAAGCTTTCGGCTACATCGCCGCGCAAGCTGTGCGCGGCGAAATTACGTTCCCCACCAGCGTCAATGCCGTGTTGCGCCTGCAGCAGGCACTCGACAATCCCGATTGCCATATCGATGAGACAATCAGGCTGGTGCTGGCCGAACCACAATTGGCTGCACGCACCGTCGCCATGGCCAACACGGCGGCATTCGGCGGCAGTGCCTCGATGCCTGTGACCAATGTCCGCACTGCCGTGACGCGCATCGGCTACCGCCGTCTGCAGGCGCTGGTGGCCAGCCTGGTGGTGCGCCAGTTCGGCAACCGCATCAAGGATCCGCAACTGCGCGCCAAGGCCGAACAATTGTGGGAGCACACGACCCATATGGCCGCAATCGCCTACTCGCTGGCGCGGCGCGTAACAGGCGTCAATCCCGATACCGCCCTGTTCGCCGGTATCGTTCACGAAGTCGGCGCTTTCTACCTGCTGGCGCGCGCGGACGAATTTCCGGGCCTGCTCGACGACGATGCCGACAACTGGGGCGCGCTGTGCGAGGACGTGGTCAGCGCCGAGGTGATGAAGAGGTTGTCGATTCCGCAAGCGGTATCCGACGCCATCGCCGACATGCGCGGCGGCTGGCTCAATATGCCGCCAGGCACGCTGCTCGATACGCTCTTGATGGCCAATCAGTACGCTCCGGTGCCATCGCCGCTCGACAGCCGGCGCGCACCGTTGCCGCCGCACGACGAAAACGCGATCGACTTCGTGTTCGATGAGGTCACGCTGGCCGAGATTTTGAGCGAAGCGGCCGAGACCGCGCGTGCCATGGGCGGGGTTGCCCTCGTCTGATCTGTTTTCTGTGCAGTGGCACTTGGGCGTGGTTACGCCGACGGCGAGGCTGCCGGCTGTGACTCGCTGAGCATGCGCTCGACCGTCTTGGCCAACTCGCGCGCCTGCCAGCGGCGGCGTGCCAGCATCAATGCCGTCAGTGCCACACCGCACAGCGCCATCGTCGCCGCCACCCACTGCGGCGCGGTGTAGGCAAAGCCCAGCGTCAGCGGAATCCCGCCCAGCAACGCTCCCATCGCATTGCCGACATTAAAGCCTGCCTGGCCCAGCGACGAGCCCAGCATCTCGGCTTCACGCGAATGCTCGATCAAGAGCACCTGGATTGGCGGGCCGATCGCCAGCGCATTGGCGCCCGTCAGGAAGGCCAGCACGACCATCGCGATCTTCGACTCGGCCAGCAGGCCATTACACAAGAGCACCACGGTCATGGAGATCATCAGGATCAACAGGGCCGGCAGCGGATGGAACTTGTCGGCGAGATAGCCGCCAAACTGCACACCGACCGTCATGCCCACACCCACCGCCGTCATGATCAGCGGCAGTGCACTCGTACTGAAGCCCGTGACATCGGTGAGCAGCGGCGCGATATAGCTGAACCATGCGAAAAAGCCGCCGGTGCCGATCGACACGATGCCCAGGGCCAGCCACAGATCCAGATGCCTGAAAATGCGCAGGTCCTGCATCAGGCCCGTGCGCTTGGCCGGCTCGATCGGCGGCACCCATTGGTGCAGGCTCCACATGGTCAACAGGCCAATGATCGCCACGATCAAGAACACCATGCGCCAGTCGAAGGCGTGACCGATCCAGGTCCCGAGCGGCACGCCCAGCACATTGGCCAGCGTCAGGCCGGTAAACATCATGGCCATCGCTGCCGCCGCCTTGCCCGGTTCGGCCAGACGGCTGGCGACGACCGCACCCACGCCAAAGAACGCGCCATGCGGCAAGCCGGCGAGAAAGCGCGAGGCCATCATGGTCTCGAAGTTCGGCGCGAACGCCGACATCGCATTAAACACCGCAAACATCAGCATGAACCAGATCAGCACCGTGCGCGGCGGACGGCCGGCGACGATCGTCACGAGAGTCGGCGCGCCGACCACCACACCGAGCGCATAGGCCGTGATGAGGTAGCCGGCTTGCGGAATGGTGATCTGCAAACCGCGGGCGATATCGGGCAGGATGCCCATCATGACGAATTCGGTCATGCCAATGCCGAAGCCGCCAAGGGCGAGGGGGAGAAGGCTTTTCTTGATCACAGGGGAGGTCGTTGTACTGCGGTGGAAAATGATCCCTGGCCGAGTGGGGAAATTTGCGGCCGGGCCTGCCACTATACCGGGTGCATACGGAAACGTCCGCTCACTAGTTGTGATGACAGGTATAGGGCGCTGGAATGGCGCGGCTCAAGCGGGCGGCGGCTCGTCGTCGTCAGGCGGCCACACGATGCGGCCATGGCCCACATCGCCCAGCCGCACGCGCAATCCCGCAGCATCGCTCGCTGGCAGGCTGAACGTGAAGCGCACGTCGTCGCCATGGGCCACTTCGTCCAGCGTCGCGCCCGCTGCATCGAGCTCGCGCCGCAGCATGCCCTCCATCGCATACGGCGCGCTGCAGCGCAGCTGGCTTAGCTTGATAATCGGAATCTTCGGCGCCGTAAGCAGCGCCTGCGCCACGCTGTCGGTGTAAGCGCGCACCAGGCCGCCGGCGCCCAGCTTGACGCCGCCGAAGTAACGCACCACCGTGGCCAGCACGCCATCGAGATCCTGATGGCGCAGCACATCGAACATCGGCCGCCCGGCGGTGCCGCTCGGCTCGCCATCATCGACGGCCGCCGACTGGCCGCCGGCCAGTAGCGCCCAACACACATGCGCCGCCCCGGGATGCTGCGCGCGCAGTTCCGCCACGATCTTTTGCGCGCCGGCGCGGTCAGCCATCGGCTGCACGCACGCGATGAAGCGGCTTTTCTTGATGATCAGTTCGTGGTGGACGGCACTGGCGATTGTCTGGGGCATGGTGCGCGCGGGAACGAATTGGGCGACGGAAACGACAACGCCAACCCGAAGGTTGGCGTTGTCGATGAATCTTTGGTAGGCCGTGCGGGATTCGAACCTGCGACCAACGGATTAAAAGTCCGCTGCTCTACCAGCTGAGCTAACGACCCGAAGAAGACGAGATTATAGCGGCACTTGGCAGATTTACCAAGTGCTTCCGCTCATTCTTTCTTTTTGTCCACATCTGCGTGGTAGTCCTCGCCCTGTTCTTCAGCGTGTTGTTCGCCGTCTTCCGCGACGTCTTCGCCCTCGATGACCTTGTCCTCGGCCTGCACATCGTGCATGGCGTGCGGCTCGAGTTCTTCGGCACTGACGTTCAGGCGCACGAACAGGCCCCAGGTGGCGAGCAGGGCAGCGGCGGCGACACCGATCGATGCGGCGTGCGGCAAGTATTCCGGGCTGCCATGGACATATTGGAACACACCGATCAGGCATTCGACCGACAGGGACACGACGACCACGATCAGGAAGCGCGACAGGAACCGGCGCACGCGGGTCGGCGAGCTGATGTTGGCTTCGCGCTGGATTTCTTCTTCCAGGACGGTTTGGCCGAGGCCGAGCGCCGCGACGGAGATGGTAAGCATGCCGATGCATTCGAGAATGAGATCGAAGCGATCGCGGGCAGGGGTGTCGGCGGAGAGGCTGAGGGCGGTCCAGATTTCAACCCCAGCCAGCACGATCAGGCCGATGCCGCAGGCGAAGAAGAGGATGACGATGAAGACGTAACCGAGTTCGAAGAGTTTTGTTATGGCTTTCACGGGATGCAATGGTTGTAGAGATGCAAGAACTCTAGCACTAAATGCAAGGGGGGTTATGTTCGTGAGAACGGAGGCGTGTGAACATGTATTCACCACCGTATTTGTCGTTAGCTGTTGACAGAGACCTGGCAATTTGCCTGGAAGACTGGGTTTAGGTTCGATCCGGCGCTCTTGGACTGCCGCTGCTGATTCCGAAAGCGGGCTGGAAAGGCCATTCTCGGTGTCGATGTGGATGTCTTCAATGGTGGCGACGCGGATCTCGCCTTACTTGTTCTGATGACACTGGTCACTTCCTCGCTGTCGTGGGAGGCATCGGTAACGACGTGGTCATGGTGTAGGCCAATGTAGCGCCGTCGCTGAAGTGCTGCGCGATTAAACTGATTTGCTGCCCGCCCATCTCAGCTGCTTTAGCGCGAACGGTATTGATGAGCTGGCTAAATAAATTCTAGCCAAAAATTATTTTCGGTCGATTTCGTCCTCGCTAATAATTTTAACGCCGTCCTTGATTCTATCAAATAGATCGTGAATTCTTTTTTGCTGACCTGCCAAGCTTCTCAAGCCGTCCCCACCACGCTTTTTGCGACAAATGAGACAAGTAAAATTCCCCGAGCCACTTCACGTGACAGCGCATCGCTATCTGCTCAAAAGCATCTTTTCGATTTCCGGCCGACAAAGATTGGTCTAATGCGAAATCAGCAAGATGCTGTAATTCGTTAGCATCTTTAATAAATCCTCCATGACGTAAATCGGATACGGCACTAGTAATTAATTCGGAGAACATTGTCATCGCTCTATCGCTTACGTGTATCTGGCCTGGGAGATCACAACTTGCCAACCGACCCAATCATGTTAAATGCTGAAAGTTTATCTTCGTCATGTCAGCGGAGGATTGCAATCGGCATCAACCGTATTCAGATTTTTGAACGAAGAACGCTTAGAGCTGCTTGAGCCCCGCAAATTTCCTCCGGTCGCAATCCGCCCTGATTATTCCGATGCGCTGCCAGCAGTAAAGAAAGTACCGTAGTTCTACTGTAGTCCAAGTGTTAGATGGTGTTGCGTTTTCGGACACATGACGGAACTCGTCTTTAGACTCGGAAAGGATATCAAATGTTAGTGCAAACCTTGAAAACGTGGTCCAGTTGTAACTTGCTTCTGGGATATCATTCTTGCATAAACATTGGGTCGCAATCGTTGTCATAATAATTCCCGTTAGTTCACATTTTCGTTTGAACCGGGGAATTGAAGGTCCGGCTATTTTTAGATAAAGTTTGCATTTCAATTTTCAGGAGCAGATGGGTCAGGGAAATTTTTTCGTTGCTGCCCCGATTTCCCTTGAGCGTAAAGATTCACGCACGAATTGGCGACCACTACCATCGAAACATATCAGATGACACGCCTGAACTCACACGGTGGACGGGAAGTAGTGTTGGACAAAGTGTTCCATAATCGAATTCTAATCTGGAAGACGCGTCTCGTCTCCAAGTTGCTATGGCGGTTTCATAGCTCCGTGAGATTTCATCTAAGCCTATATCACCGTTTAATTGCAACATCTAAGCTGAGATCGCCTGGTTTCGCATCATAGAAAAAGGTGGCACTTCCCCATTCGCAGACATCCAAATAAGCGGTGCTTGGATGATCGCATAGGAATTTCAGACTCAAAGAATTTTCATACGCTTTTACTATAGCTGATTCGAGAATGCTGGATTCGAAAAACTCTATTAAATCAAACAAGAAGTTTATGCGGAGGATTCTTCCTTCTCCTACTTCAATCACACAGCTTGCCGATTGCCCAAAAACGCTGACTTTTCCTAATAAATGGTAGCGAGATCGCTCGTAATTTAAATTAGTTGGAGGCGAGCATTTTTTTGCGATGGAATCGATGAGAACGCCATTGTCGTCCAATTCGACAGATGTAGAATCGATGAAGGTCGAACCTCTTTTGAAATCTAACTTAGCGATATACATAAATCCGCATGTTTCTGTTAACTTGCAATTTACCAACAAATCTGGATCGCCGCCTCGCTGTACTTCGGGCGGCGGCCCCGCTTGCCGCTGGTACTACAGTGCCAACACATGGCCGTGTCCAACCAGATAAGCAGGGAGCCTCGCGCCTTCAACGCGGTGTTGTAGTCTTCCAAGTTGGTCGTTCGGTACTTCGGTCTAGCTAGGGCACTCATGCCGTCAGTTTATCCCCGCACCCACGCTCGACCGCTGCACCGGCCGGTTTGTGCAACAAAGCCATTTCTATGCGCGATCCGTATTCCTATTCGAACTCGACAACCGAGCCGCGATCCTGAAAATGTTTCCGGATTGCGCTAATGACCTCCTGCTTCTCAGTTTCAGTCAAGGCAACGTCCGACGCCAATTCCCAGTTATTCATTGAGTTCAAATAGATGACGTAGCTTGGTTCGGTTGGCGCCGAGGCAATGAGTGCCTCGCCTAGAACACGTACAAGCTTGTCTCCACTCTTCAACCGTATGTCTCCCCGTGAGACGTGAACGACTTCAAAGTTCATATGTTACCTCTTAAAAATGGTCTTCGAGTTCCCGTATTTTGGGTCAACGATATCGATTTGGCCAACTGCGGGATTTTTCATGAGCGTGCCTTTTTCGTAGCTTTCCCAGATGTTTCCCGGCCGCAAATCTTGTCCAACAACGCCTCGTACGAGTTCGCACGTGCCTTGGGCATAGGCACGAGACATTTCACCCCATTCTTTTACGACAACTGGATTCTTGTCGTCCCAAACTGGAATTTTGATCTTGTGTTTATCAATTAGCATTTCGAGCGTCGTTCCACCGTGAGTTTTAGCGATATTGGCAGCAGCATCCATTCCGCCGATACCTTCAGTTCTACCGGACCAGAAAAAAGCCGAGTTTGGCTCCGTCTTCATGAGATGAGTTGGTCGCTTAATAAAGCGTCCATTCTCACTTTCATTCCATCGGTTACTCTTGCAGTTCCATGTCGGCGACAACCCCAATGGATCGACCCACGTAGTTGGATTTGGCCCGTACTTATAGAAGTTGTGGCCGCCGAAGAACCGGATTGGATCCTGCGTCAAGTATTGTGCCGTATCGGGGCCATAGTAACGATGCCGGTTGTAACGCAGCTCGGTCTCATCATCAAAGTATTGCCCCTAGAACCGTATCGGATTGCGCACCCCAGCCTTGCGCGCCGCCTCGCTGATCGCTTCCTTCGCTCGCCCCCATGCCTTGTACTGTGCCGACCACGCTACCTTGTCGGAGAAGCTCTTTTGCATGATTGATGGCGGGCGAGGAACGTAGCGTCATTGTCTCAGGTTGCGGCACCGGTGGGAACCAGAGCGGCCGAATTAATCAGGGTCTCCCTAAATGGCGTTGTCCTCAATACTCATTTTCATTCACCGCCAAAACGTTGCCGAGAAGGAGTCTCTGCCATCCACAATTCAAACCACACAACATAAGAATTGACAGAAGTTAAAGGGGCGCCTTTTTCATATACTAGACCAATCGATTGTCTCTTTCTCACCTGTTAGTCGAAAGATGAAGTAGTTAACTGCATGAAAACTACTTGAAAATATCGCCGCATCAAAATTCGCTCCACGTTCGGTGGTGTACACCACGAAAAAATCGCTTTCTTCTTTCATAACTAGCTCCCCAAGGCCAGCTGCGATTTCTGCGCCGAGAGCGTATTCATTCCGGCTGATTCCCTTTGTATCAAGAAAATGCCGAATTATTTTAAATAATGTTTCAATCTTTGAAGTGTCTGTATGAGGTTTTTCAAAGTCGAATCCTGGTAAATCAATAATCATTAAATTCTCCTCAGACATCCTGATGCAATTAATTGCTCTACCGATTTTTCTGACTTATATTGAGTGTTCATCCCAACCTCATCAAACCATGGTGTCGCAGGGCCAGATTCTACAGAAATTGAGTTCATTACTTCATATTTATAATATGGAGCCAGTTTATCGGTTCCTGGTGGTAATGCGCGTCCTTCATACGAGGCGGCATCTGGCGAGAGAAAACGACCGCGTTCCCCGCCGAAACGATCAAGCTTAGTACCTGCTGCCAATGTTTCCTTCGTTCGTGCTCCATGAAATCCATCATTTGGCGGATACCACCAATCACCATTGGTTAGTTTCCAACCGGCTGCTTTCGCGTCGATCCGCTCTACTGCACATGGATCATTTTTTGGCGCAGAACGAGTAGATATTTTTCTCTGTGAAGACTTGGCGGAAAGCCCGATTGGATCTAGCCAGCCTATGGGGTTCGGAGTATATGCATAACTATTAAAGCCGCCAAGCAGACCAATCGGATCCTGCGTGAGGTAGCGTGCGAGATCGGGATCGTAGTAGCGATGCCGGTTATAGTGCAGCCCAGTTTCCGTATCTTCGTACTGCCCCTGAAACCGAATCGGATTGCGCACCCCAGCCCTGCGCGCCGCCTCACTGATCGCGTCCTTCGCTTCCCCCCACGCCTTGTACTGTGCCGACCACGCAACCTTGCCATCGCAATCAGTTAACTCCTGCGGCGTGCCCAGATGATCGCATTGATAGAAAGCGATCTCATCCTTAACGAAAGGCTCGGCTTCCTGCTCAAATTCCCCGTTCCATAACGGATCGAGTACGACATCATACTTGCCGTAACTTCCCGCCATCAGCGCTTTGACATCGGTCGTCGGCGCCAGCGATAGCGCCCGGCTCCGGGTCGCCTGCACAAGCGGCACGAAGCTGTCGCGCTCGTACACATAGTGCACCATCCGTTCCCCCCCAGGGCCCTGATGCACGCTACTTTCCAGCGCCAGCGTATCGCCATCCCAGCAGAACATAGTCCTGGCCGTCTCCCTGAGGGCAATGCCTTCCTGCGCCTGACTGTGCTTGGCAATACGCCGCCCCAACGGATCGTAGGCAAAGGTGGTCACCCCGTGCAAGTTCGTAGCGCGTGACATCCGATTGAACGCATCCCATGCATATTCGGCCCGCTTGCCGTTCTGTATTCGTTCCACAAGATTGCCGCGCTCGTCGTAGCGGTATTTAACACCCGCATATTCTCTGAGCAAGTTGTCCAGCAGCTTCGGCAGCGGAACGCGGCGGGAAATGGGGCCCTGCTGCGCGGTATCGGCGGCTTGGATGTTGCCCGCCGGGTCGAAAGCGAAAGTTTCATAGCCCATCACACTGTTCGCCGCCAGCAGTCGCCCGACCGGATCGTAGCGGTATGCGATGTGGCCGCGCCGGTTGTCTTCGACGCTGCTCAGTTGGCCGGATAAGTCGTAGCGATAGCGTCGCACGATCGCCGCTTGCATGCCGGCCTGGACGTCGGGGTTGTACGGATCAGGATAAAAATGCCAGTCCTTCCGGCTGACCTGCGCAATGGCGCCAAGCTGCTGTTCGATCAGGCGGCCCGCCGGGTCGTATTTCATCGTTTGCTGCAGGCCGTTGGACTGCGTGCGGCTTGTTTCCTGGTACAGCGCGTCGCGCTCAAAGGAGACCAGCTCTTGCCCGTCGAGCAGCAGGCCGTGCGTGTGGCCGGCGCCGTAGGTCAGCCAGTCGATGCGGTGGCCGTCGGGGCGGGTTGTGCCAATGCGCTGGTTGAGTGCGTCATGGTGGTGATGCCAGACCGCGGTGCGCTTGTCGGGATGGAACGGGCCCTGGTAGTGCTGGTGCTCGCGCACGAGGTTGCCAGCGAGATCGTAGAACCATTGCAGCCGGGCGTGTTCGTTCTGCGCTTCGGCCAGCTGGCCGTTGGCGTTGTAGGCGAAGGTTTCGGTTTGCTCAGGTTGGCCGGCAGCTGCGGCCCGGCGTTGCACGAGCCGGCCCATGGCGTCGAAATCGAGCGATGTCGTCACGCCGCCGTCGATGGTTTGCGCCAATACGCCGCTGGCGCCGTCGTAGCGGTAGTCGGTGGCTTTGCCGTCGAAACCCTGCTCATGCAACAGGCGGCCGACGGGGTCGTACCGGAAACGGTAGACGCTGCCGTTTTCGTTCTCCAGCGCGGTCAGGCGCCCGAGCTTATTCCATCCGTACTGCAGGCTATGTCCGAGGGCGTCGGTCCGCTTGGCGATCAGTCCGGCTTCGGTGTAGCGGTAGGCTGTGGTGCGCCCGAGCGGGTCGGTGTGCGCGAGCAGCCGGCCTTCGGCGTCGTGGCGCAGCTGCTCCTGGCTGCCGTCGGGATGGATGACAGCCTCGAGCTGCCCGGGATGGTTGCCACTCTCGCTGCCGTCGCTGTGCGCGTACGCGAGCGTGTCGGCATTTACTGGCGTGTAGCGGTAGCGGGTGACGTTGCCAGCGGCGTCGATGGAGCTGACCAAGCGCTTGCGCTCGTCGTATTCCCATCTGCTGCTGTGCCCGGAGCAATCAAGGTAGCCGGCGAGCTCGCCGTCCGGTGTGTAGGTGAGCTTCGAGACGCCACCCTTGGCATCAACGACTTCGACGGGCCGGCCGGTCTTGTCGTACGCATACTGGGTCTTGTTGCCGAGCGGGTCTGTCTCTTCAACCATGTGGCCCTGAACGTTGTAATCGCGCCGCCACGTGCCGCCTTCGCCGTCGCGGATGCCGGTAATGCGGTGCTGGCGGTCGTACTCGAAGTGGACCTGGCTGCCATCGGCGCGCGTGTGGGTGAGCAGGTTGCCGTGGTCGTCATATCGGTAATGCTCGCTGCTGCCGTCGGCGTCGATGTGGCGCACGACGTTCTTGGCATCGTCGCGGTAAAACCATTCCTCGAGCCCGTCCGGCTGCACGACGCGGTAGGTGTAGCCGGCAATGTCGTAGTAGTAGCGGGTCTCGTGGCCAAGTGCGTCAGTCACGTAGGTCAGGCGGATGTTCTTGTCCCACTCGAGCCTGGTGTCGAAGCTGCCATCGTCAGCCCACTCGCGGATCGCCCTGGCCTTGGCGCCGCTGTCGATGCTGGTGTCGTACGCGAGGTTCATACCGCGCCCGGTGCGATCGGTATAGCGGGTGACGAGATGGCGGTCGTACTGATAGCGCCAGACGGCGCCGTTTTCGTCCTGGGCACGGGTCAGGTCGCCGTGCTCGTCGATGTCGTAGGCAGCGAGCTGCCTCACCACCTTGCCGTTCCCGATTTCCCAGAGCGCGCGAATACAGCCGCTGTTGGCGTCGATCTGGGTGCCGGCATGGGCGACGATGTTTTCCCCCTGCTTGCTGATGATGTCACTGAGTACTTCTTCGCCAGCGTGCGGGCCAGTGGCAACGACGTGGTCGTAGCGCAGGCCGATGGCGGCGCCGTCGCTGGCATGCAGCGCGACCAGCCGGAAGTGCTCCTTGCCCATCTCGGCAGCCTTGGTGCGCGGCGTGTCGACCAGCTCATAGGTTTCGCGCCACGCACTGGCTTCGTACTCGGGCAGCGGCTTGCCGAAGTCGAGTGTCAGCAGGGTGGCGCTCATTCGGATCAGCGTGATTTGCTCAACCGGATCGTGGTGCCGCTGGCCAACGTTGAGGAACGGGTAGTGGTGGCTGCGGCCATCGGCGGCGTGATAGAGCAGGGCGGCTGGTTTGCCCTGCTTGATGACGTCGACGCGGATGCTGTACGGCGTGAGCCAGCGGGCGCCGAGATTGCCCCGGTCATAGGCATTGAGCTGGCTGCGGTACGTGCGGCTCCACGCGATCGGGAGCGGCGCTTCCAGTACGAAGTCGGTATGGGTGAAGGTCTCGGCGCCGGTGGCAAAGCTGATCGAGTGCGCGGTGCCGCCTTTTGCCGGGCACAGCTTGCAGGCATTGGCATCGCCTTTGGCCGGGCGCTGCCTGCCGGTGGCGCCCAGTTCGTGGCCGGGATTGTCCTTCTTGTGGCTCACGCCCTTGCTTGAAGGGACCAGCGCTGGATACCGCTTCTTGTGCTTTCTGACCGCGTCGCGCAGCCGCATCAGTATCCACCGTATGCTCATCGGCGCCTGTTCGTCGGCCAGGGCCGCGAGCTTGCCACGAAACGCCGGCTTGAAGTCGGTCAGGTGGGTGATGATGCCGGTCACGCTGTCTACCGCGCTGCGCGGCAGGTGGCTGGCCGCTGCGGCGGCAGCGTAGTTCGCGCCCGTCTTGTATTGCCGGGCGAGGGCGCCGAGCATGCGGCGCCATGTGCTTTTTACCTTGGGGTCGTGCAGCTTGTCCTCGACGTCGACCGTGGCGCCCACAGCGAACAGCGGTTCCGTGCCGATGCAGCGCTGAAGGACCTTGATCAGCTCGTCGGCAAACCCTTCTGCGACGTCGGCACCGTCATCCAGGATGCCGGCCAGCTTGCCCATCGCACCGTCGATAAACGTGTCGATCTCGCCGGCCAGCGTCGCGTTGAGGTGTACGACCAGCACCTCGATCAGCGCGCTGCCCACATCCTTGACGCCCGACGCCAGTTTTTGCCGGGTCAGGTGTAGCGCCGGCCGCAGGCTCATGCGCGCCGCGCTCATCGCCGGCGCCACGCCGATCAGGTTGATGCCCAGGCTCACCCATTGCAGGAAATCGGTTTCCTTCTTTTTGATGGTGTTCTGGACGATCCCGACGATGTCCATGACGGCATCGATCAGCGCCATGATGTTGCCGAGCACCGGCAGGCTGCCGGCCACGGTGGCCAGGCGTTCCAGCGTCACATAGCCGCCGCTGATCTCGCGCAGCCATTTGTCGAAGTCAGCAGCGGCGGCGCCGACGTCTTGCTGGTCGATGGTGTTGAGCGGCGCCACCGCGACTTCCGGCGCGCGTTCGATGGGCTTGGACGAGGCTTGCGCGGGTTCGGTCATGGTGGCTTTTCAAGGGATGGATGTTTGCCGGAGCTGGCCCGCAACATGGGCCATGGCTGCCTGGCCGAGCGGCGTCAGAAATCCTCGTGCACCGCCTTCCTTGAGTGACTGCGCCGCATTTGTCGCTTGTTCCGCCACTTGCGCAATCGCCGCCAGCTTGCCGGCCGCGCCGTCCGGACTGCCCGAGGCCGCGTCAAAGCCAGGCTCTGGCAGCGCCACGGTCGGCCACGCGGTTGCTTGCCCAAAGTAGCTGCCGTCGTCCCACGGATCGCGCGGGTCCTTGCCATAACTGACCGTGGCCATGCCCATTGGCAGGCCGGCCACGTTGGCAAAGCCGTCGCCATCGAGCGTGCCCTGGTGAATGCAACCGTCGGCATCGACGACGGTGTAGTCGCCTTGCCGTATACCTTGCTTCTTGCTGCCGGCTGAATTCACATACTGGTGAAACAGGTCGAGCTTCCCTGGTGCGAGCTGCACGGTCTGTGGCAATGCCGGTGTGCCTTCGCTCTTGCCGGGTTCAATGTTGTGCTTCGCTGCGTGCTGGCGCCAGGTGCCGGCCGTGCCATGGACGATCCCCGCTGCGTTCCAGCGGCTGAAGCTGGTACCGCCGTTGATCACCACTTCTTCCTTGGCCGTGATCGTGATCCGGTTGGCGGTGTGGGTGATGTTGAGCTTGGCCAGGATGTTGATGCTGTCCTTCAGCGCGGTGATATCGATGTCGGCGCCCGCCGCCACCAGCTTCATGCCGGCCTTGCAAGCAAACATGCGCACCGCGTCCCTGACGCTCACGAGAAAACTCTTGCCTGCGCTCAGGCTGGCATGGCCGCCACTGGTGAGGGCGGTGTGCTCCACGCTCATCACGTGGGTGGAACCCTGCGTGCTCGTTTCAATACCGGCGGGGCTTGCCAGGGTGAGGTGGGGCGCCTGGAATTCGGGGAATTCACCTTGCTCGGGCTGGCCGCCCTGGCCGCCTTGGCCGTTAATGGCATCGACCTGCGCCAGCAGTGCGGCGGCAACCTGATCCTGGTCGCCCGGCTGATGCGCCTGCGCCTGTTGCGCGGCCTGCGACAGGCTGTCGTGCAATTGCTGGCCCTGCGCCATGCGCGCCAGCGTCTCGGCCATGTCGGTGATATGGGCGCGGGCGTTCGGCCGTGCTTCGGTGCTGATCAACAGGCCCTGCTGTGCGCGCACCGCACCAATGCCGTCGGTGCGCAGCTCGAAGCCCTGGCCGCGCGCGTCCTTGCGGCCGGCGTTGTCGTCGATGCGTTTGATATGGCCCAGGCTGATCTGGCTGGCGAGGTGGTCGCTCTTGAGCTGGGCCTGGATCTGGCCCTGTGTGTCGTCCAGCACCAGATGGTTGCTGCGGCCGCCCGGCGTGTTGCCACCGTTGGCAGTCAACTCGCGGCTTCTGAGTCCCATCAGCGCCCGCTGTTCGGGCAGCTTCCACGGCGGCATATAGCTCTGGTTGTACACCGAGCCGGTCACGATCGGATGGTCGGGATTACCGTCGAGCCATTGCACGATCACTTCCGAGCCGACCCGCGGATGGCTGGCCAAGCCCTTCTCGCCACCGGCCCAGTTACTGCTGACGCGTACCCAGCAGCTACTGCTTTCGTCCCGGTCCCAGTGAAACCTGACCTGGATTCGGCCGTACTGGTCCACGTTCAGGCTGCTCTGGCCTTCCGGGCCGACCACGATGGCTGTCTGCAGGGCCAGCAGCCTGGTCGGCGTGCTGTTGAAGCCGCGCCCGGGCCGCCACGGCACGGCCTTGTTCTGGCAGAGCAGACGGTTCTTGTATTCGGCCAGCGCACCTTTACCTTGCAAGTAGTTGTTGCTCGCTTCGTGATACACTTCCAGGATCAGGAATTCGCTGTCTTCGCTTTCGCTGAAATGGCCGAGCAGCTTGAACCACCTGCCTGCGGCGACGTGCCGGTTGTTGCCTTGTGCCTCATACAGCTGGCCACGGGCTTCGATTTCCTCCATGCGCAAGCGCGACAGCCGGGAGGCGCCCGCCTGGTGCTGGAATCCGTAATGCCCCTCGTAGCTGTGCACGTCCAGCTTCGGGATATCGCCCTGCCCGTTGATGGTGACGGTATTGGCATGAACCGGGTGCGGATGCTTGAAGTCGAAGCCGCTCACTGTCGCTTGTCCGGATGCCCATTGGCGTCGTGCACTCCAGGCGCCGAAAGCGTCTTCTTCGACGGCGCCACCGGCGCCATGAAAGCGAATGCCGGGTGACGGTCCGTCGATCGGCTCTGCGGTGCACGTGTTGTCGCAGACCTGCAGCAGGTGACCTTCGGCGGTATGCTCGTACCAATAGCTGTAGCCAGCCGCTTCCCAGCGCCGGCACAGGTAGTTGTGATCGGTCTCGTCCCATTGCGTGGCCATTGTGAACTGCGGCTGTTCGCCGGCGATTTTCCACTCGTATTCGGGCAGGGCGCCGTAGCCGGCGAAGATCGTCTCAGCCTGCGCGCGCACGGTTTGCGCATGGAACAGCCGGTTGTTGCGGCGCAGGCGCGTGTACGCCAGCCATGGCATGAGTACGGCTTCGTAGAACGCCACGCCGCCATCCGTCCTGACCAGCTTGAACGAAGTCACATAACCGGTGAACGGTCGCAGGCTGCCGTCAGCCTGCACGAGCGATATGCACAGCAACTTGCCGTGCATTGCCTCGAGTTCGATCCTGGCATCGTCGCTCAGCAGCTCCGCTGTGTACGCGAAGTCGCGCGACAGGTATTCCGTGCCGACGAAGTGATTCACCATCAGCGTGGCTGGCGGGCCGTCGTTTCCAGGAAACGCCATGCGCAGCAGACGGGTGTGTTGGTGGGCTTCCAGCAGTGCTTGCAGGTCAGTCATCGTTTGCTCGTCTGTTGAGCTGAAAACTTCTTGACTGTAGATAGTGGCCTGCAGTGAGCTACTGACGAAACGCAAGCCCATGCCGAACCCTGGCGGCCGCGTTGTAAAGATGCGTGCGCAAACCAACAACAAAAAAGGCGTCACGATTTCTCGTAACGCCTTCATTGCGACAACAAATTTTGGTAGGCCGTGCGGGATTCGAACCTGCGACCAACGGATTAAAAGTCCGCTGCTCTACCAGCTGAGCTAACGACCCAAAGAGGCAGCATTATAGCGGGCGATCCGGCATCGCGCTAGGTCTCACGCATAAAATTTCTGCGCAGAACCGCTTCACGACAACGCCGACGTCACCTTCAGCACCTCATCCGCCGTCGTGACGCCTTCCACCACCTTCATCGCGCCGGCAATCCGCAACGGCTTCATGCCATCGAGCACACTCTGCTTGCGCAGCGCCACCATGTCGCCCGATTCCCGCATCAGTTTGCCAAACCCTTCGCTCACGGTCAGCAGCTCATAAATGCCGGTGCGTCCCCGGTACCCGGTCTGCCGGCATTCCGGACACCCGATTGGCCGATACACCACAGAAGGCTTGGGAATCTTCCACGCGCCGCCGACGCTCTCCCACACCTCGTCACTCAATTCGCCGCCCGGCGCCTTGCAGGCAGGGCAGAGCGTGCGCACCAGGCGCTGTGCCATCACGCCGATCAAGGTGGCTTCCAACAGATAATCGGGCACGCCCAGTTCGATCAGGCGCATCACTGCCGATGGCGCATCGTTCGTGTGCAGCGTCGAAAACACCAGGTGACCCGTCAGCGCCGCCTGGATCGCCATCTCGGCTGTTGGCAGATCGCGAATCTCGCCAACCATGATGATGTCCGGATCCTGACGCATCAGCGAGCGCACGCCATCGGCAAAGGATAAATCGATTCCCGGCTGCACCTGCATCTGATTGAATGCCGGTTCGACCATCTCGATCGGGTCTTCCACCGTGCAGACATTGACTTCGCTCGTCGCCAGCGCCTTGAGTGTTGTATACAGCGTGGTCGTCTTGCCCGAGCCGGTCGGCCCGGTCACGAGAATGATTCCGTGTGGGCGCTTGGTCAAATGATCCCAGCGCTGCGCATCGTCATCGGGAAAGCCCAGTTCAGGCAGCGTCTTGACCACCACTTCGGGATCGAAAATACGCATCACGAGCTTTTCGCCGAATGCAGTCGGCATCGTCGACAGACGCAATTCGACTTCCTGGCCGCCGGCGGTACGGGTCTTGATGCGGCCATCTTGCGGGCGGCGTTTTTCAATCACGTCCATCCGCCCCAGCAATTTGATCCGCGCAGTCATCGCGATCATCACCACCGCCGGCACCTGATACACCTGGTGCAGCACGCCGTCGATGCGGAACCGGACGACGGCGAATTCACGCTTGGGCTCCAGGTGAATATCCGAGGCGCGTTGCTCGAACGCGTAACCCCACAGCCAGTCGACGATATTGACGATGTGCTGGTCGTTGGCGTCGAACTGTTTGTTCGCCTTGCCCATTTCGACCAGTTGCTCGAAGTTGTTACGCATCGCGACGTCTTGCCCGCTGCTGCGGTTGGCGTCGCGGATCGACTTGGCCAGCGCGAAGAATTGCGAGATGTACTGGGCGATATCGAGCGGATTGGCCAGCACCAGTTCAATGCGGCGCCGCGCCACTTTCGCGATCTCGGTTTCCCATTCGGTCAGGGCCGGATCGGCCGTGGCCACCACGAGCGTGGTCGCCGTCATTTCCACCGGCAGGATATTAAAGCGCGCCGCATAACCGGCCGACATCACGTCGGCCACTTTCGTGAAATCGATTTTCAGCGGGTCGATGCGGATGAACGGCAGGCCGACCTTGGCCGCGCACCATTCCGTCAGCACGTCGAGCGTGAGCAGGCGGTTTGGCGGCAGTTCGGAGATCAGCTTGCATTGCGCCACCGCGGTGAGCGGGTGCATCGAGCCGGGCGCATTCTTGAGGATGCCCTGGGCCTGGGCGAATTGGGCCTTGACGTTGTCTTTTGTGACGATCCCGTCGGCCAGCAGCCACGAGAAAATCGATTGCAGATCGAGCTTGCGCAGGCTGGCTGGTTTTTGCGGGATGGCGTTCACGGTGGCCCTTGGGTAATCAATCGGTGGCGAACAATCCCTTGACCCAGGAAGTGGCGGGCAGCTTGGTCTGTGCAACGATCTGCGCCGCGCGTTTCATCAACGCATCCTGGTCGAGTGTCGGCCGGGTCTTGAAGCACAGCGCGACCACATTACCATCGTGCACCTCGGGCAGGCACAGCACATGGCCGAAGGCGAACTTCATCGCCTTGATATTCTTGGCAAAACTCGGATGGTCGCCGAACAAGTTGACGGTCATGATGCCCTCGTCGGTGAGGCAATTGGCGCAGGCGACATAAAACTCGGGCGTGTCGAGCACGGGGCCGCGTGCGGTGGCGTCGTACAGGTCGCACTGCAGCACGTCGAACGCGCCGTGGTGGTCCGGGTCTTCGACGAAGTCCAGGGCGTCCATCTCGAGTACGGTCAAGCGCTCGTCGAGGCCTGGCAGCTTGAACATCGAATTGCAGATGGCGATCACCGACGGGTTCAGCTCGATGGCGGTAACAGTCGCCTCGGGAAATTGCCGATAGCAGAATTTGGTCAGTGTGGCCGTGCCCAGGCCCAGTTGGACGATGGCGCGCGGCGCCTCGATGAACAGCATCCAGGCCATCATCTGCTGCGCGTATTCGAGTTCTGGCCAGTCGGGCTTGCGGATGCGCATGGCGCCCTGGACCCATTCGGTGCCGAAGTGCAGGTAGCGCACGCCTTCCTGTTCAGACAGTGTGACAGGCGCGTACTTGGGCTTGCGGGAAGGGCGGCGCGACGATTCGGCCTGTTCGATGGATTTGCGTTTGATGAGCATAAGACTGCCTGATGGAATCGCCCTATTATCGGCGGTTGCGTTCCCGCAGCGCAAGCTCGGAGCTTTAACACGACCCCGCATACGACAACGCGGCCACCGGGGCCGCGTTGTCGTTGTCGTTCTCGTCGTCGTTCTTGAATGACGAACCTTAGCGCTGGTATTGGCTGTAGGCCTGGCCGTCGTCGTAGCTGTCCAGCGGCTGGACCGACACGCGCAGGCGCACGCGGTTGCCCGGGTCGTTGCGCATCAGCGACGTGTAATTCTGGCCGCGGTATTCGTACGTGACGTTGTAGCCGGCGGTGCGCGATTCGACCGCTTCCACGGTGCGGCATTGCTGCACAGCCTGTTCTTGCACGCTGCTGCCCTGGCGGCCATTGTTCTGGACCCGGTCGCCGACCATGGCGCCGGCGATGGCGCCGGCGGCCGAGGCAGCCACTTTACCGTTGCCGCTGCCGATCTGGCTGCCGAGCAGGGCGCCGGCGATACCGCCGACGATCGTGCCGCCGGCATTGCGTTCTTGCTGCACCGGCACTTGCACATACTCGGTGCGGCACTCCTGGCGCGGGGTGCGCACTTGCTCGACGCGCGGCTCGACGCGCACCACCCGGCCGAAATCTTCGAAGTCGGCAGCCTGTGCCAGCGGCAGGGTGGCCACACCCAGGGCTGCGATGATCAGTTTGGCTTGGAATGTCATGATGGTCCTCGTTCAGTGGTGCAACGTTAGTTAAGACAATAAATACGGAAATCGTTCAAGCCTTGATAGTACGCCGATCGCAAAAACGCATCGAATCCCCGTGGCAACAAAATGTAACAGCGGATTGCCGGGCCCGCGAGGCGCGCCAGAATGAGGCAGGCCCGATTCGTCCTGGTTTTGCGTTAGTCGTGCTCGTACCGATTCTTACAAATGACTATTCGCAATGCACATTTGGGTTGCTTCCAATACCACAAAACGTTACCCTTACACCAATCATGGACTTATTGGCGTATAGCAACGACAGCGAGGTAAGCGGCAGCAGCGCCCCGTGGCGCCGCGACGGGTTGCGCCATGGCGCGTTATTGACAGGTCAACTTGAGGAAAAAATGAGTTTGTTGATGAGAGTGGCGCCGAATATTGTGCAAGCGATCCGCGCGTTTAACGTTGGTGATCTGCAACAGGAGGCCGGACAACTCGGGCATCATTTTCTGTACGCACATTGCGCCAATACGCTCACCAAACAACAAGTCTGCGCCCGCATCGGCGAGCAATTTTATTTCCCAAAACCGTGCAGCAAGAACTTCGACGCGCTGCGCAAGTGTTTGACTGAAACCATCCACGAAGCTGGCCCGCAACCGGGCTTTATCGTGGTGCTGGAGCAGCTGCCAAGCGCCCAGAAATTCGACAAGGAAGCGCGCGAAAACCTGCTGGACGTGTTTCGCGATGCGGCCGAATTCTGGGCCGAAAAGAAGGTGCCGTTCCGCGTGTTCTACTCGTTCGCGACGGTGCCGCCGACCGCCTGAGCGGGTATCAAGCGCTGCCCGAAGGCTGCGGTTGGCAGCCGGCGTTACGGTACAATGCCGGCTATGAAAAATATCGTGATCCTGATTTCGGGCCGCGGAAGCAATATGGAAGCGATCGTACGAGCGCTTGACGCCGAAGCCTGGCCAGCCCGTATCGCCGCAGTCATCAGCAACAAACCGGACGCCGGCGGCCTGGCGTTTGCGCAGGCGCGTGGCATTCCCACTGCGGTGGTGCCAAGCAAGACGTTCGCCACCCGCGCCGAATTCGACGCCAAGCTGCAAGAAACCATCGACGTCTTCCAGCCCGACCTGGTCGTGCTGGCCGGTTTCATGCGCATCCTCACCGCGCCGTTCGTCGAGCATTACGCGGGCCGGATGCTCAATATTCACCCGTCGCTGCTGCCGCTGTTCCCGGGGCTGCACACGCACCAGCAGGCGCTCGATGCCGGTTGTACCGAGCATGGCGCCACGGTCCACTTCGTCACTGCCGAACTGGATCACGGCCCGGCCGTGGTGCAGGCATGCATCCCGGTGCTGCCCGGCGACACCGAAGCCACGCTCGCTACCCGCCTGCTGGTTGAAGAACACAAGATCTATCCGCGCGCGGTGCGCCTGTTCGTCGAAGACCGTCTGGTCGTCGAGGACGGCGCGGTGCGCATCGTCGAGCCCAGCTTCGACACCCTCAGTATTTAAAACGCATTGTTTTAAGCACGCAGTTTACAACCCAAGGATTTACATGAGATTGCCTCCAGCGATCGTCGCCAAGACCGAAGAAGTCTTGCGCGAGATTCTCCGTTTCAGTTCGCCAGCCGACGTCACCCTGTCGCGTTTCTTCAAAGACAACCCGCGTTTTGGCGGCCGTGAGCGTGGCGTGATTGCCGAAGCCGTGTATTCGGTGCTGCGCAATAAATCGTTCTTCACCGATTTCGCCGGTCATGGCAGCACGCCATCGATGCGTCGCCTGGCGCTGCTGGGTCTGGCCGAAACGGCTGGCATCGATGCGATCGGTGGCCTGACCGAAGATGAAACCCACTTCCTGACCCGTATCAAGGAAGTCGATCGCACGCTGCTGCCAGGGCCGGTGCAAGCCAATCTGCCGCAATGGCTGTACGACAAGCTGGTGGCCCAGTTCGGCGAAACCGAGGCACTTGAACTGGCAGCGGTACTGAATACCCCGGCGCCGCTGGACCTGCGCGTCAATTCGATCAAGGCCGAGCGCGACGCCGTGATCGCCACGCTGCTTGAAGCGCCGATCGTGGCCGAGCCGATGCCGTATGCGCCGCTGGGCCTGCGCGTCAAGCAAAAGCCTGCGCTGCAGAATCTGCCGCTGTTCAAGGAAGGCGCCATCGAGGTGCAGGACGAGGGCAGCCAGGTGCTGTCGCAGATCGTCGGCGCGCGCCGCGGCGAGATGGTGGTCGATTTTTGCGCCGGCGCCGGCGGCAAGACGCTGGCACTGGGCGCGCTGATGCGCAATACCGGTCGCCTGTACGCATTCGACGTGTCCGAAAAGCGCCTCGCCAAGCTGAAACCGCGCATGGCGCGCAGCGGCTTGTCGAACGTGCATCCGGTGCTGATCGCGCACGAGCGCGATGCCAAGGTCAAACGTCTGGCCGGCAAGATCGACCGCGTGCTGGTCGACGCGCCGTGCTCGGGCCTGGGCACCTTGCGCCGCAATCCGGACGTCAAGTGGCGCCAGCAACCGGGCGCCATCGCCGAGATGCAAGAGAAGCAAGCCGCGATCCTGGACGGCGCCGCGCGCCTGGTCAAGAACGGTGGCCGCCTCGTGTACGCCACCTGCAGCTTGCTGAATGAAGAGAACGACGTCATCGTCGAAGGCTTCCTGGCAACGCATGCGGACTTCGAGCTGGTGCCGATGAGCCAGGTGCTGGCCGAGCAAAAGATTCCGCTCGACATGGACAAGTACCTGAAGCTCTTGCCTCACAAGCACCAGACCGACGGCTTCTTCGCCGCCGTTCTGCAACGCAAGGCGCTGGTCAAGGCCGCGCCGGTGAAGGCAGAGGCTGACGCCGACGCGACTGCAACCGACGAAGAATAAGGAACGCCGCAATGCCGTTGTCCGACCTCTGGAATGTCCTGATTGTCGACGTGCGCAACCCCGCCCTGTTGTGGCAGGCGCTTGCCATCGTCCTCTGTGCAGCGGCGGGCTGGGGGCTGGCGCGGCTGATCGGGCGTTCACTGCTCAAGGATCGCGCCGAACAGGGACGCATCATGCGTGTCGGACTGGGCGGCGTCGCCCGAGTTCTCGGACCCCTCCTGACTGTCGCGCTGCTGTCCCTGAGCAAGGTCATCCTCGAGCATTTCCAGACCGTGAACCTGCTGCGCGTGGCGCTGCCGCTGTTCGTGTCGCTGGCCGTCATCCGCACCTTCTTTTACCTGCTGCGCCGCGCCTTTGCACGCCGCGGCCAGGTGGGCGAGGCGCTGCAGACGTTCGAGCGGGTATTTGCCTTCACTGCGTGGATCATCGTCGCGCTGCACCTGACCGGCATCCTGCCGGACGTACTGCGCGCGCTCGAGACCACCATGCTGCCGGTCGGCGCCAAGAAGACCTCGCTGCTCGACTTGCTGCAGGGCGTGGTGTCGATCGTCGTGTTGATGATCCTGGCGCTGTGGGCCGGCGCCGCGCTCGAAGAGCGGCTGATGCATGTCGAGCGCATGCACACGTCGCTGCGGGTGGCGATGGCGCGCGTCGGTCGTGCTGCGTTGATCCTGGTCGCGGTGCTGTTCAGCCTATCGCTGGCGGGGCTTGACCTGACGGTATTGTCGGTGTTCGGCGGCGCGCTCGGTGTCGGCCTTGGCCTGGGCATGCAGCGCATTGCCAGTAACTACGTGTCCGGTTTCATCATCCTGTTCGAGCGCAGCCTGGCGATCGGCGACCCGATCACGCTGGATAAATACTCGGGCAAGGTCGCGCGCATCAACACGCGCTATACGGTGTTGCGTAGCGCCGACGGTACCCAGACGCTGCTGCCGAACGAAATGCTGATCACCGGCGTGGTGCTGAACCAGTCGGTGACCAACAAGAATGTGCGCGCCGTCACCAAGCTGGTCGTGTCGTACGACAGCGATCTGGCGGTCGTCATGCCGTTGCTTGAAGCGCAACCGAAAGGCGTTGCCCGCGTGCTGGAAACGCCGGCGCCGAACGTGCTGCTGACGGCCTTTGTCGCCGATGGCTACGAGCTGGAAGTCGGCTTCTTCCTGGGTGACCCGGAGAACGGGCAGGGCGGGCCGATCTCGGAAGTCAATCGCAAGATTTACGCGCTCGTGCATTCTGGCGCGATCAAGCTTGGCCATCCAGCGATGGACACGCGTTTGCTCGACGCGCACATCACGTCGATGATGGCGCGTACCCCGCAAGGTGCGCCAGACGCTACCGAAGGTGGCGTTAAACAGACTGGCGTGGATTTAGGCAAAATTTGAACACGTGTGCTGCCGTGCGGCAGTAGAACCACGTAAAATGCAAGGGTTATGCGTGCGTGGTCTTCCTGATCGCCATCATACGAGCCCTGCATTGGAGACTGAATGAATTTCTTTAACGACACTTTGCACGCTGTGCTGTCGTTCTTGTCGACCGGCCTGCTGGATTTTTCGGCATGGGAAGTCGTTCTGTACACGCTGGTGGTCACGCACATTACGATCATCAGCGTCACCGTGTACCTGCACCGCCATCAGGCGCACCGCGCGCTTGATCTGCACCCGATTCCAAGTCACTTCTTCCGCTTCTGGCTGTGGCTGACCACCGGTCAGGTCACCAAAGAATGGGCGTCGATTCACCGCAAGCACCACGCCAAGTGCGATACCGAAGAAGATCCGCACAGCCCGCAAACGCGCGGCATCCGCAAGGTGCTGTTCGAAGGCGCCGAGCTGTACCGCGCCGAGAGCAAGGTTCAGGAAACCATGGACAAGTATGGCCATGGCACCCCGGACGACTGGATCGAACGTCACGTGTACACCGGCCGCAGCATGATGGGTGTTGCGTCGCTTCTTGTGATCAATGTCGCGCTGTTCGGCGTGATCGGCTTGTCGGTGTGGGCGGTCCAGATGATGTGGATCCCGATCACCGCTGCCGGCATCATCAATGGCCTCGGCCACTGGTGGGGCTACCGCAATTTCGATTGCAGCGATGCCGCGACCAATATTTTCCCTTGGGGCATCCTGATCGGCGGCGAAGAGCTGCACAACAACCACCACACCTATGCCACGTCGGCCAAGCTGTCGAGCAAGTGGTATGAGTTCGACCTGGGCTGGATGTATATCCGCATGCTCGAGATGGTGGGTCTGGCCAAGGTCAAGAAGGTGGCGCCAAAGCCGAAGCTGGCCAAGGACAAGGCGCAGGCCGACTTCGATACGCTGCAATCGGTCATCGCCAATCGCTACGACGTGATGGCCAAGTATGCCAAGTCGGTGCGCCACGCGTTCCATGAAGAGTTCGAGCAGCGCAAGCACGCCAGCGGCCTGGAATCGCGCTTCCTGAAAAGCTCGCGCAAGCTGATGCAGCGCGAACCGGCCAAGCTCGAGCTGTCGCAAAAGCAGCAACTGGTCGAGCTGTTCCAGCACAGCAAGGCGCTCGAGACCATGCACAATATGCGCGTGGAACTGGGCGCGATCTGGGAACGTTCGCACCACACACGCGATCAGTTGCTGCATCAGTTGCAGGACTGGTGCAACCGCGCCGAGGCGTCGGGCATCAAGGCGCTGCAAGACTTCTCGCTGCGCCTGCGGACGTATGCCTGATCCGCACTAGCGGATTGAACAAGAACGGCTCCTTCGGGAGCCGTTTTGCATGGGGCATCCTCGCAAAGTCGTAGGGTCGGCGGGTCCAACCAGAGCCTGCATGACCAGAGGCCGCATCGAACCGAACGTTGGACGGCGTCGCCGAGGCCCACCCTACCTGCGCATTGTCGGCCAGGTCAAATACGTCAACGCCCGCCAGACCCACTCGACCGGCCCGTACCAAAATCGCGCCATCCACCAGTGGCTCAGCCCGATCTGCAACCCACACAAGCCTAGCGCAATACCCACCTGCGCCGTCCGTCCAATCCCCCACAACCCCATCCCGTGGGCATAAAACAACAGCGCAAACACGAGCGACTGCATCAGGTAATTGCTTAGGGCCATGCGCCCGAACGGCGCCAGCAGCCGGATCCGCGCCAGCGCGCCACGGCTGTGCAGCATCAGCATGACCGTGCCAACGTAGCCGAGCGCGGCCGGTAAACTGCCCAGCGACAGCAGGGCGTAGGCGAAATCGTAACCCTGGTCGTCAACGCCACTCGGACGCCCCGTCGCGATCAGGCTGCCAAGCAGGCCCAGCCCGACGCCCAGTGGAATGCCGACAACGGCCAGGCACCGGAACAATCTTTTATGCTCGGCCGCCCGTGCAATCACGCCCGCGCGCACGAACCAGACGCCGATCAGGAACACGCCCACCAGCAAGATCGCGAACCCGACCTCGTCGCGCAGGCGTTCATCCAGGTGAGAAAAGCGCATCGTCACGGCATCGACATAGCTGCCGTCCGTGAGCACGGCCCGTTCTTCTGCGCTGCGCGCAACCTGTTCGCGATAACGCAGCAGGCGGCCGGCGTCGGCATCCACTTGCTCACCATGTGCGCTGGTGCTGCTGGCGCTCGTCAACTGGCCGACATCGGTCGCGAAGTAGCGCACGCCGCTCTCCATCGCGATCAGGCAATAGGTGAGCAGCACGATCTGGGCGCCGATGCGCAGCGGCTTGCGCTCATCCGGCCCGCGCCAGCAGGCGAGCAAGCCCAGGCCGGTGAGGGTGGCGCCCACCGTGGCCAGCGTCAACGTGTCGTCGCTGTTGCCGCCCCATGCTGCGATCAGCGCCGCCAGCAGGATCGGTACGCCGACACCGATCATCACCAGCGAAAACAGCCATGCTTGCCGCGCGCGCAGATACAGTGCCACCAGCGACGCAAGAATGACTGGCGCGAGCGGCCAGCCCAGGAAGTCCAGGCCTGGGATCTGCGACAACACTGCGCAGGCAATGAAGGCGGTCACGAGCACACGTACCGGCGCCAGCAGGGCCAGCATCAGCGCGAGCGCGCCAACCGCGTAGCTGATCAGGATATCGCCGCTCCATAGCAGCGTGTGGTGCAGCAATCCGATCAACAGCAAGACGCCGACGCGGCGGCCATAGGTCGGCACGAACGGCCGCCCGGCCACCCGGGCGCGTTCGAGCATCAGCGCAAAGCCCATGCCGAACAGCAGCGAAAAGATCGTCCAGAACTTGCCGCTCACCAGGTACGCGACCAGGGCCGCCACGAGCCAGTCCAGGCCGTACAGGCCGGCCGGGATGCCTTGTCCGGATTCGACCACGGGGCGGTTGAAAAATTCGACGTTGGCGACGCAAATGCCGATCAGCGCAAAGCCGCGCAGGACATCGAGGGCGTCGAGTCGATCGCTGGTGGGAGAAAACGCGGGTAGGGACGGGCTTGTCATTGCGTCATGGTAACGCTTCACGGAGCCCGACCATAAAAAAGCCGCCTGGCTTGCGCCGGCGGCTTTTCGAAAGACAACAGGATCGATTACTTGATCTTGGTTTCTTTGTAGATCACGTGCTTACGTGCCTTAGGGTCGAATTTGGTGATTTCCATTTTCGCCGGCATCGTGCGCTTGTTCTTGGTGGTGGTGTAGAAGTGACCCGTGCCTGCAGTCGATTCCAGCTTGATTTTGTCGCGGCCAGTTTTTGCCATGATAGCTCCCTAATTAAACTTTTTCGCCACGAGCACGCATGTCGACCAGCACGGCATCGATGCCGAGCTTGTCAATCAGGCGCAGGCCGGCGTTCGACAAACGCAGCGAAACCCAGCGGTTTTCCGATTCGACGTAGATACGACGATTCTGCAGGTTAGGCAGGAAACGACGCTTCGTTTTGTTGTTAGCGTGGGAGACGTTGTTACCAACCATCACACCCTTGCCGGTTACTTGGCAAACACGTGCCATAGTGCACTCCTTAAATATGTTCCAGAACTGGAAAAACGAAAGTATAGCGCGAAAAACGACGCGGAATCAATCACTTGCGAAAAACAATAGTTACATATTCTGATAAGAATATTTAACAATTGTAGATGAGTGTGCTTCTGGACGGGTAAGCCCCTGTTTACGCGACGTAATTTCTGTCAATAATGGAACCGGCCGCTGGTGGCAAAATCGTCACAACTGCCCATTCTCGGCAAAAGAATGGACGTGTGAACCGGCCACCACGAAGTGATCGAGCACCCGGATATCCACGAGCGACAGCGCCTGCGTAAGCGTGCTTGTGAGCCGCAGATCGGCGTCGCTCGGCTCGGCCACGCCCGAAGGGTGGTTGTGCGCCAGGATCACGGCCGCCGCATTGCGCCGCAGCGCCGCCTTGACTACTTCGCGCGGATACACACTCGTGTGCGTGAGCGTGCCCCGAAACATCTCATCGCAATTGATCAGGCGATTCTTCACATCCAGAAACAGCACGATGAACGACTCATAGGTGCGCAGCGCGAACTGGCTGCGCAGATAGTGCCGCACCGCTTCAGGCGAGCACAATGCTTCCCTGCAAAACTGTTCGGCCACCGCGCGCCGCGCCAGTTCGAGCGCCGCCTGCAGTTGCGCGTACTTTGCCGGCCCCAGCCCGTGCAGGCGCCCGAACTCGCCGGCATCGGCATGCAGCAGCCGCTGGAGCGAACCGAAGTGGGCGAGAGTGTCGCTCGCCAGTGTCACGGCGCTTTTGCCGGCCACGCCAACGCGCAGGAAGATCGCCAGCAATTCGGTGTCCGACAACGCCGCCGGGCCGTCGCGCAGCAAGCGCTCGCGGGGGCGGTCCTGCTCAGGCCAGTCGCAAATTCCCATCATGATTCCTCGCCAAAAAAAGAGGCAGCCCGGGCGCAAGCTGCGCGCGTGGCTTACAATAGCGCTTTGCCCTACCGGGGCTGCCTGCACTAACAAGGAACGTCGCAAAGAACATGTCCAACGCTGCTCCTGTCGTCAATGAATCTTCGTATCTCACACTGCATTACCGCCTGGCTGTTGCCGGTGGTTCTGATGTGATCACCACCTTCAATGGCACCCCGGCGACTTTGCTGCTGGGCCAGGGCCAGCTGGCGCCGTTCCTTGAAGCACGCCTGCTCGGCCTGCCCGAAGGCACGCACCAGACCTTCGAGCTCAGCGCGCAAGAAGCGTTCGGTGAACGTAACCCCGAACTGATCCAGTCGGTGTCGAAGGCGACACTGGAAGAAAATTCGGTGCCGGGCGCCGACTACCATGTCGGCGAAGTGGTCGAGTTCAACGCGCCGAAGGGTGGCCGATTTGCCGGCGTGCTGCTGGAAATGCGCGACGATTCAGCCGTGTTCGACTTCAACCATCCGATGGCTGGCCGGGCCCTGCAGTTCGAAGTGAAACTGATCTCGGTGCTGTAAAGGAAGACTATGGAAAATGAGATTCTGCTTGCCCAGCCGCGCGGCTTTTGCGCCGGCGTGGACCGCGCCATCGAAATCGTCGAGCGCGCCCTGACCCAGTTCGGCGCGCCGATCTATGTGCGCCACGAAATCGTGCACAACGCCTATGTCGTGGCCGACCTGCGCACCAAGGGCGCGATTTTTATTGAAGCGCTCGAAGACGTCCCGCCCGGCAACACGCTGGTGTTCTCGGCCCACGGCGTATCCAAAGCCGTGCGTGCCGACGCCGAAGCGCGCGGCCTGACCATCTTCGACGCTACGTGCCCGTTGGTGACCAAGGTGCACGTCGAAGTGGCGAAGATGCGCAAACTCGGCGCCGAGATCATCATGATCGGCCACGATGGCCACCCGGAAGTCGAAGGCACGATGGGCCAGGCCGAAGAAGGCATGCACCTGGTCGAGACGGTTGCCGATGTCGAGAACCTGCAAGTGCGCAATCCCGACCTGCTGGCGTATGTCTCGCAAACCACGCTGTCAGTCGACGACACGGCCGACATCATCGCCGCGCTCAAGGTGCGTTTCCCGAACATCATCGAGCCCAAGAAGGGCGACATCTGCTACGCCACCACCAACCGCCAGGAAGCCGTCAAGTTCCTTGCGCCGCAGGTCGAAGTGGTCATCGTCGTCGGCAGCCCGAACAGCTCGAACTCGAACCGCCTGCGCGAAGTGGCCGACAAGATGGGCACGCCTGCCTATATGGTCGACAACGCGGCCGCCATCGATCCTGCCTGGATCGTGGGCAAGAAGCGCATCGGCGTCACCGCCGGCGCATCGGCGCCGGAAGTGCTGGTCCAAGCCGTCATCGACCGCCTGAAGGAATTGGGCGCAGCGAGCGTGCGCGCCCTTGAAGGCGTGGAAGAACATGTGACCTTCCCGCTGCCCAAGGGCCTGGACGGCGTGCGCCAGGTTGCCTTCAAGGTCGAAGGCTGAACATTATTTTTAGTTCGGTCAGAAAACAAAATTTGCTACTGCCCTGATTAACCGTTGTTAGTTTTCCGGGAGCCAAGCTATGATGGCGGCGCTCAAAAATATCGGAGCGGTGCGCTGACAGGCGCGTTGCGCGGCCGCAGATCATAGTAAAAAGCAGCGGCCTCAGACCATGAGCGGCACGTCGGGATACCCCGGCGTGCCGTTTTTTGTTATTGCACAACAGGCGAAACGATGGAAACTTTTATCCAACAATTACTGAACGGCCTCGTGCTCGGCAGTATGTATGCGCTGGTCGCCCTCGGTTACACGATGGTGTATGGCGTCCTTAACCTGATCAATTTCGCCCACGGCGACGTGCTGATGATCGGCGCCATGATCGGCCTGACGATCCTGCAAATGCTTGAAGCCTATGTGCCCGGCCTGCCTGGGTACGTGCAACTGGCAGTGGCGATCCTCGGCGCGATTCCCGTTACCATGCTGGTCAATATCCTGATCGAACGGGTGGCGTATCGCCGCCTGCGCAATGCGCCGCGCCTGGCGCCATTGATCACGGCCATCGGCGTGTCGATCCTGCTGCAAACGTTCGCGATGATGATCTGGGGCCGCAGCCCGATTCCGTTCCCGCAACTGCTGTCGTCCGAACCGATCATGATTGGCGGCGCGATGATTTCGCAAACCCAGGTGTTGCTGCTGGTGCTGGCTGCGCTGGCGATGGGTGCCCTGGTGCTGCTGGTCGAGCGCACCAGGATGGGCCGCGCGATGCGCGCCGTCGCCGAGAACCCGCGCGTGGCCGGCCTGATGGGCGTCGACGCGAACCGCGTGATTGTCGCCACCTTCGCCATCGGCGCGGCGCTGGCCGCCGTGGCCGGTGTGATGTGGGGCGCCAATTACGCGTCGATCACGTTCACGATGGGCGTGCTGCCGGGCCTGAAGGCGTTCTGCGCCGCGGTGCTGGGCGGCATCGGCAATATTTATGGCGCCATGATCGGTGGGCTGCTGCTTGGAATCATCGAAGCGTTGGGCGCCGGTTATATCGGCGACCTGACCGGCGGCTTCCTTGGCAGCCACTACCAGGACATCTTCGCCTTCGTGGTGCTGATCCTCGTGTTGACCCTGCGTCCGTCCGGCATCATGGGCGAACGCGTGGCCGACCGCGCTTGATTTCAAGGAGCAGACCATGGCACTCCTGACTTTCGACACCCAGCACAAGCCGCGCCAGGCCTACACCAGCATGGCGATCGTGCTGGTGCTGCTGCTCTTCCCGTTCTTTGCCGCCCAGTTCGGCAACTCGTGGGTGCGCATCATCGACATTGCGCTGCTGTACATCATGCTCGCGCTCGGCCTGAACATCGTGGTGGGCTTTGCCGGCCTGCTCGACCTGGGCTATATCGCCTTCTTCGCCGTTGGCGCCTATCTGGTCGGCCTGTTTTCTTCGCCGCAGTTCGCCGCGCTGCTCGAGTCGGTGATCTATTACTCGCCGGTCATCGGCGAGGCACTGGTCGCATTCTTCGGGCCCGAGATCCAGCAAAACGGCATCCACCTGTCGCTGTGGGCGATCGTGCCGCTGGCGGCCCTGTTCGCCGCGCTGTGCGGCGCGCTGCTGGGCGCCCCGACCCTGAAGCTGCGCGGCGACTACCTCGCCATCGTGACGCTTGGCTTCGGCGAGATCATCCGCATCTTCATGAACAACCTGAACGACCCGATCAACTTCACCAACGGGCCGCAGGGGATCAATATGATCGACCCGATTCGCATCTTCGGGGTGTCGCTGGCCGGTGAGACCGGTTCCAACGCCACCGTCCACATCGGCAGCTACGCGATGCCTTCGGTGAACGCGTATTACTTCCTGTTCCTGGCGCTGGTGATCCTGTCGATCTTTGTCACCAGCCGCCTGCAGCATTCGCGCCTGGGCCGCGCCTGGGTGGCAATTCGTGAAGACGAGATCGCGGCCAAGGCGATGGGCATCAATACCCGCAACGTCAAGCTGCTCGCCTTCGCGATGGGCGCGTCGTTCGGCGGCGTGGCCGGCGCGATGTTCGGCGCGTTCCAGGGCTTTGTCTCGCCGGAATCGTTCTCGCTGACCGAGTCGATTGCCGTGCTGGCGATGGTGGTGCTCGGCGGTATCGGCCACATCCCGGGCGTGGTGCTGGGTGGCGTGCTGCTCGCGGCCCTGCCGGAAGTGCTGCGCCACGTGGTCGATCCGCTGCAAACGGCGCTGTTCGGCAAGGTGATCATCGAAGCCGAAGTGCTGCGCCAGTTGCTGTATGGCCTGGCGCTGGTGCTGATCATGCTGATCCGCCCGGCCGGCCTGTGGCCGTCGCCCAACAAGGAAGAGCGTCCGAACGCCGCGCTGGCGCGTGAAGACGAAGAAGCTTCGACCGCATGAACGCGCAGGGAACCGAGATGAGCGAACAAGTCATTCTGAATATTGCCGGCGTCAACAAGCGTTTCGGCGGCCTGCAGGCGCTGACCGACGTCGGCATCCAGATCAGGCAGGGCCAGATCTATGGCCTGATCGGCCCGAACGGCGCCGGCAAGACCACGTTTTTCAATGTGATCACGGGTCTCTACCAGCCCGACAGCGGCACGTTCGAGCTGGCCGGCAAGGCCTATTCGCCGTCGGCCCCGCATGCCGTGGCCAAGGCCGGCATCGCGCGCACGTTCCAGAACATTCGCCTGTTCGGCGAGATGAGCGCGCTGGAAAACGTGATGGTCGGGCGCCATGTGCGCACCAGACAGGGCGTGCTCGGCGCGATCCTGCGCCACAAGGCCGCGCGCGAAGAAGAAGCCGCGATCCGCATCCGCGCCCAGGAATTGCTCGACTTCGTGGGCATCGGCCAGTTTGCCAACCGCACGGCGAAGTTCTTGTCGTACGGCGACCAGCGCCGCCTGGAAATCGCGCGCGCGCTGGCCACCGATCCGCAATTGCTGGCGCTGGACGAACCGGCGGCCGGTATGAACGCCACCGAAAAACTGGGTCTGCGCGAACTGCTTGTCAAGATCAAGGCGCAGGGCAAGACCGTGCTGCTGATCGAACACGACGTGAAACTGATGATGGGCCTGTGCGACCGCATCACGGTGCTCGAATACGGCAAACAGATCGCCGAAGGTCTGCCGGCTGACATCCAGAAGAACCGGGCCGTGATCGACGCTTATCTGGGAGGTGCCCACTGATGGAAGCAATGATGGGTGAAACGATTCTGCAAATCTCGGGCCTGAAAGTCGCGTACGGCGGCATCAAGGCGGTCAAGGGTGTCGACCTGCAAGTGGCCAGGGGCGAACTGGTCACGCTGATCGGCGCCAATGGCGCCGGCAAGACGACGACCCTGAAAGCCATCACCGGCACACTGCCACCGTGCAAGGTTGAAGGCGACATCAGTTATCTGGGCAAACCCTTGCGCGGCACCCAGTCGTTCCGCATGGTCCAGCAAAAGCTGGCGATGGTGCCGGAAGGGCGGGGGGTGTTCACCCGCATGTCGATTCACGAAAACCTGTTGATGGGCGCTTACACGCGCAATGACCAGGCCGGGATCGATGCCGATATCGAAAAATGGTACACGGTGTTCCCCCGCCTGAAAGAGCGTGCGGGTCAATTGGCCGGCACGCTCTCGGGCGGCGAGCAGCAGATGCTGGCGATGGCGCGCGCCCTGATGTGCCATCCGACGCTGCTGCTGCTGGACGAACCGTCGATGGGCCTGTCGCCGATCATGGTCGAAAAGATTTTCGAGGTGATCCGCGATGTGTCGCAGCAGGGCATCACGATCTTGCTGGTGGAGCAGAACGCCAAGCTGGCGCTGCAGGCCGCCCACCGTGGTTACGTGATGGAGTCGGGCGAGATCATCATGACCGGCAATGCGCGCGATATGCTGACCGATCCCCGCGTGCAGGCGGCGTACCTGGGCGAATAAGTGATGCAGACGTAAAAATGGCCGGGACGCGCAAGCGACCCGGCCATTTTTTTGCTTATCGACGATTAAGCAGCGGCAGCAGCCGTCGCCGAGGTAGCGGCGTTGGTAGCTTTGGCAGCGCTGGCCGAGAATTGCGACACGGCGGCGTTCATATTGGTTTCGATGGTTTCGACAGCCTGCTTCGAGGTCTTGCTGAACTGCTCGTAGCCCGCGTTGGCGTTGCTGATCGCGGTCTTGACGGCGGCGACGAAGTTTTCCGAACCGGCTGGCGCGTTCTTGCTCACTTCATCGACCAGCGAAATCACCTTGCGATTGGCTTCGACGATCTGGCTTTCGGCCGCCTTCGAGAATTCGGCGCCGGTGCCGCTGGCGATCGAGGCCAGTTGACGGCTGTAGGCCATGGCCTTTTCGGCGCTCGGCTGGGCCTGGGTAGAGGCCAGCGAGAAAAATTCTTGTGGGTCTTTGGCGCTCAGCAGCTTGGTCGTGAGCGCCGACGATTCTTCGAGGCTGGCGCGTGCGGTGCTGATGTTCAGGGCGACCAGTTTCTCGACGCTCTCGAACGTCTTGGACGTCAGCGACGAAAACAGGGCGAATTGCGATTCCAGGCTGGTCTTGGTGGCGGTCGAAAACTGTTCAGGGATTGCAAACATGAGGCTCTCCAAAATGTTACGTTTCGTGAATGGATTATTGCTCGGACAGGGGCAGGTTCTTCGGACAACACGACGAGACTCTTATTTTGTGCACCGCAACAGGGCAGATTTTGTGCCACTTCGTTTGAAGCGTCAAGCGATTTTGATGCATTGCACCATCCGGGCCACATAATGTCTAAGAATGCATTTGGTTTAAGAAAAGTCAATTGATCTAGCGCAAACTCGATGCTCGACAACGTGGCCTGAACAGCAACGAAAACCCCGTGATAGACTCCAATCTTGTGTTTACTTCAAAAGTCGGTGTTATTGTCGGCACCATGCCTCGACCCATGTCAAACCGCGCAACATTGCCGCTCGCTTCCACGACTACCCCGGCGACCCCATGGCTGTCGCCAGTGCCGCTGTTCTTTGTGCTGTTATGGAGTTCCGGGTTCATCGTCGCCAAGTTCGGCCTGCCGTATGCGCCGCCGCTGACCTTCCTGATCGTGCGCTGCCTGGGCGTGCTGGCCGTATTGCTGCCAATCGTGCTGATCTGGCGTGCACCATGGCCGCGCGGCCAGATCCTGCACGTGGCGCTGGCCGGTTTGCTGCTCCAGGCCGGGTATCTGGGCGGCGTCTGGGCTGCCATCAACCTGGGCATGCCCGCCGGGCTGACGGCCCTGATCGTCGGCATGCAGCCGATTCTCACGGCCGCGGCCGCGCCACTGATCGGCGAGCGCGTACGCCGTCTGCAGTGGGTCGGTTTGTGCCTGGGCTTGTCGGGCGTGGGCCTCGTCGTGTATGCCAAACTCGGCCTGGCCGGCGTGTCGCCCGCCGCGCTGGCCCTGTGCCTGTTCGCGCTGCTGAGCATTACGACCGGCACGATGTACCAGCGGCGCTTTTGTCCGCAATTCGATTTGCGCACTGGCACAACGATCCAGTTTGGCGCCACGGTGCTGGCTTTGACGCCGCTGGCCATCTGGCTGGAAGACCTGGATCCGGCGTTCACCCGCATCACCTGGAGCGGCGAGTTCGTACTCGCCTGGGTGTGGTCGGTGTTCGCGCTGTCGATCGGCGCCATCTTCTTGTTGTTTACGTTGATCCGGCGCAGCCAGGCCACCGAAGTGACGAGCCTGATGTACCTGACCCCGCCCACGACCGCCATCATGGCCTGGCTATTGTTTGGCGAATCGTTCAGCCTGCTCGGCCTGGTCGGAATGATCGTCGCCGTCACCGGCGTCGCCTTTGTTGTCAGGAAACCAGGGAGTTCCCCATGATCAGCAGTCCCAGCCAGGAAGCGGTGGATGCCGCCATCACGTCGCGCCGCTCGATCCGCGCCTTTCTCGACAAGCCGGTGGAACGCGACGAGATCGCCCGTATCCTCGATGTCGCTGCGCGCGCGCCGTCCGGCACGAACACGCAGCCGTGGAAGGTGTATGTGCTCACTGGCGCGGCGCGCGAGCGGCTGTCGAACGCGATCCTGGCCGTCAATGCCGACCCCGAGCAGGCGCGCGGGCATACCGAGGAATACGCCTACTATCCGCGCGAGTGGACGGCGCCCTACATCGACCGGCGCCGCAAGGTGGGCTGGGATCTGTACAGCCTGCTTGGCTTGAAACGCGACAACAAGACCGGCATGGCGGCCCAGCACGCCCGCAACTACGCCTTCTTCGACGCGCCAGTGGGCCTGATCTTCACGATCGACCGCATCATGGCGCAGGGTTCGTGGCTCGACTACGGCATGTTCTTGCAAAGCATCATGGTGGCAGCGCGTGCGCGGGGCCTGGATACCTGTCCGCAAGCGGCGTTCACGCAGTATCATCGGATCATTGCGGGCGAACTCGGGCTGCCGGCCAACGAGATGGTGGTGTGCGGCATGGCGCTCGGCTGGGCCGATTCCGGGCGGATCGAAAACACCCTGGTGACCGAGCGCGAACCGAGCCACAGTTTCGCCCGTTTCATGGATTAGTGTAAAGACCGTCAATATCCTGTTGATATCAATAGGAAAATTGTTTTCGGCATCCTGTTGTTTTAAGTTGGATATTGCCGCACAGAACGTACAATCTGCTTGCGGTTGAACGACGATCCGCTACACTTCACTACGTATCTCATCTGTTCGGGTCAGGGGCTTCATCATGTTCAAACTTGCTGTGGCTGCCGTTGTTGCTGCCTTATTTACGTTTTCACCGGTGCAAGCCGCCGGCGCTGGCGCCGGTGCCGGCGCGGGTGCGACCGAGCAGGCCAAGAAATCCTCCGTCGCCAAGAAGAAAGTCAAACGCAAGGTCGTGCGCAAGGCCGCGGCCAAAACCAAGCGCGCCAAGCGCCAGGAAGTGGCCGCCGTGAGCGAGCGCCCACGCATGGTGCGCCGGGTCAAGATGGTGCGTGGCAAGCGCGTCGTCACCTATCAGCCGGTGCGCGTTGCCGCTGCTGCCGTGGCGACCGGCGTCGCGGCCAAGACTGTCGGCGATATGGCAGGTCTGGACAACACGGCCGATCCGTTGGCGCTGCGCTCGAACGTGGCCTATGTGATCGACCAGAACAGCGCCGAAGTGCTGTTCGAGAAAAACGCCAATGTCGCGCTCCCGATCGCATCGCTGACCAAGCTGATGACCGGCATGGTCGTGATGGACGCCAAACAGGACCTGGACGAAGTCTTGCGCGTGACCGACGCCGACGTCGACCGCCACAAGTTCAGCAGCTCGCGCCTGCCGGTTGGCGCCAATATGACGCGCCGCGAACTGCTCCACATCGCCCTGATGAGTTCGGAGAACCGCGCCGCCTCGGCGCTGGGCCGTAATTATCCGGGCGGTATCAATGCCTTTGTCGCCGCGATGAACGCCAAGGCGCGCGAGCTTGGCATGCGCGACACCCATTACGTCGATTCGAGCGGCCTGTCGAGCCGCAACGTCTCAAGCGGTCGCGACCTGGCCAAGCTGGTCATGGCGGCGCACGGCGATCCGGTGCTGCGCGAATTCTCGACCACGCCGAACTCCACCGTGCAAGCCAGCGGCCGCACCATGCACTACCGGAATACCAATTATCTGGTGTCGCTGCCTGACTGGAATATCGGCCTGCAAAAGACCGGCTTCATCAACGAAGCAGGGCGCTGCCTGGTGATGCAGGCCATGATCCATGGCCGCAATGTCGTGATGGTATTCCTCGATTCGAAGGGCAAGATGTCGCGCACCGCTGACGCCGGCCGCATTCGCCGCCTGATCGAGTCGCTACCCGACCGGATGGATGTCGATGCCATTCGGCCATCGACCATTACCGCCAGCGCGCCGGGGTTGACGCGCTAGCTTACGGCTGTCACACCGCTGTCACACCGTCGGCATCGGCCGATACCCCAGCGTCGACGAAATCCGCGCCGCCGTCTGTACCAGGTCATCGAGCCAGTCTTCTTGCAGGCGATCGGCCGGCGCCGAAATCGACAATCCCGCCACCAGCTTGCCGCTGTCATCGTGGATGCCTGCCGCCATGCAGCGCACGCCCAGTTCCAGCTCTTCATTGTCGCGCGCATAGCCGCGCGAGCGCACCAGGCTCAGTTCACGTTCCAGCCGCGCCAGCTCGGTGATCGAGTTGCGCGTGTGGCCCGCCAGACCCGTGCGGGTGGCGTAGGCGCGCGTGGCTTTGATGTCGTCCACCGATAGAAACAGCTTGCCGGTCGAGGTCAGGTGCAGCGGACCGCGCCCGCCAATGGCGCGCACGACCTGCATGCCGGAGCGCTCCGAGAAGGCGCGGTCGATGTACACGATTTCGTCGCCCTGGCGCACCGACAGATTGACGGTCTGCTGCGTCTTGCGGTGCAGGGCGCGCATGGCGTCAAGCGCCGCTTCGCGCACCGACAGCCGGCTCTTGACCACGTTGCCGAGTTCCAGCAAGCGCATGCCCAGGCGATACGTGCCCGGCTCGACCCGGTCGACGAAGCGCGTGACGACCATGTCGTTGAGAATACGGTGCGCGGTGGACGGGTGCAGGCCCGACACGCGCGCCAGCTCCTTGAGGCTGACCGGATCGGAAAAGCTGGCCAGGGCATCCAGCAGTGACGTCATGCGTTCAATCACCTGGATGGAGGTCTTGGCGGGTTGAGGCGTTTCCATTTTCATATTGTGGTTGGTGCGGTGCGGTAGGCCCATTCTTTATACCATGATGTGAAACGCTGGCGCAAACCTGCTCTTGCATTGTTGGCTCGATTGCCACATGCTCACTTCGAGGATGCATAATGCTGTTCCCGCATCCTCATTGGACAACAATGGAAAACCCGATCAGCGAATTCAAGACCTTGCGTGGCCTGGAGCGCATCGGCGCCGCCTGCCGCAATACGTGGGATGGCCTGCGCTGGGCCTGGCGCAGCGAAGCGGCGTTCCGGCAAGAGGTGGTGCTGATCGCGGTGGCCAGCGTGATTGCGCTGCTGTTGCCAGTGTCGGGCTTCCAGCGCCTGGCCATGATCGGCGTGCTGGTCGTGCTGCTGATCGTCGAGCTGATCAATTCGGCGATCGAGGCGATCGTCGACCGCATTTCGCTCGAGCGCCATCCATTGTCGAAAGCGGCCAAGGATCTCGGCAGTGCCGCGGTCGCCCTGACGCTGCTGCTGGCGTTCGCCGTCTGGGCCGTCGTCCTCTACAACCGCTTCATGTAAGCAATGCAACGCGCGCTGTCCGTACCGGACGGCGACCCGAACAAGTTTCATTAATCCAGGAGATGACCATGACGTTACGGCTCGGCGATACCGCCCCCGATTTTGAACAAGAATCCAGCATCGGCACTATCCGCTTCCACGAATGGGCAGGCGACTCGTGGGTCGTGCTGTTTTCGCACCCGGCCGACTTCACGCCGGTCTGCACCACCGAACTGGGCCTGACCGCCAAGCTCAAGCCTGAATTCGACAAGCGCAATGTGAAAGCGATCGCGCTGTCGGTCGATGCCGCCGAAAAGCACCGCGACTGGATCCGCGACATCGAAGAAACCCAGCAGACCGTGGTGGGCTTCCCGATCATCGCCGATGCCAACCGTTCGGTGTCTACGCTGTACGACATGATCCACCCGGAACAGTCGGCCACCGCCACCGTCCGCTCGCTGTTCATCATCGACCCGAACAAGAAAGTGCGCCTGACCATCACCTACCCGATGAGCACCGGCCGCAACTTCGACGAAGTGCTGCGTGTGATCGACGCCCTGCAACTGACCGACGGCTACACGGTTGCCACGCCGGGCAACTGGAAAGATGGCGACGACGTCATCATCCCCTTGACCGTCACCGATCCTGACGTGATCAAGCAGAAGTATCCAAAGGGCTTTGAGGCGCCACGCCCGTACCTGCGCCTGACGCCGCAGCCGAACAAGTAAGCAGCGTCGCGCGTCATCCAAACGGTGGACTGGGCAGTGCCCGGTCCACCGTTTTTTTATGCGCTTTTTTATCCAGGCTTACGAAGATTTCCGCATAAGGACATGCAAGTTCCATGCGTCTACATAGCGTTTCGTGTCTATACAAATAAGGATTCTTTCGTTTGCTTTATGAACATCACGTGCGAATATGCGATCCCGATAGAAGAATTTGTAATAAGGACTCGCATGACATCGCTTGCATTGCCAGGCAGCACGGCAGCGCCCAAGTCGTCGAAAGCGCCGGGCCGGGTCATCCCCGGCTTCGGCCTGTCGCTCGGCTTCACGCTGTTTTACCTGGCGCTGATCGTTCTCATCCCGCTGTCGGCGGTGTTCCTCAATACCTTCAGCATGACCTGGGCCGAGTTCTGGGCCACCGTTACGTCCGAGCGCGTCATGGCGTCGTATCGCCTGAGCTTTGGCGCGTCGCTGATCGCCGCCAGCCTGAACGTGGTGTTCGGCGGCATCGTCGCCTGGGTACTGGTGCGCTATAAATTCCCCGGCAAGCGCTTCATCGATGCGCTGGTCGATCTGCCGTTCGCGCTGCCGACCGCCGTGGCCGGCATCACGCTGACCGCCCTGTACGCGCAGAATGGCTGGATCGGCCAATACCTGGCCGAGTGGGGCATCAAGGTCGCGTTCACGCCGCTGGGCGTGGTTGTGGCGCTGACCTTCATCGGCCTGCCGTTCGTCGTGCGCACGGTGCAGCCGGTGTTGGAGGAAGCTGAACGCGAACTCGAAGAAGCCGCCGCCAGCCTGGGCGCGCCGCCGCTGCAAACCTTTACCCGCGTGGTGCTGCCAACGATCGTGCCGGCGCTGCTCACGGGCTTTGCGCTGGCCTTTGCGCGCGCCACCGGCGAATACGGCTCCGTCATCTTCATCGCCGGCAACCTGCCGATGGTGTCCGAAATCACGCCACTGCTCATCATCTCCAAACTCGAACAATACGACTACGCCGGCGCCACCGCGATTGCCGTCGTGATGCTGGTGTTCTCGTTCGTCCTGCTCCTGACGATCAATCTGCTGCAGGCCTGGACCCGCAAACGGGCGGGCAAATCATGAGCGCCGTCCTCGATAAAGTGACACCGCCACCGCGTCCGCAGGCCGCCAAGGGCAAGCGCCTCGACACCAGCGTGCTCGAGCCGCGCTGGGTCAGCTACCTGTTGATTGCCATCGCGCTGATTTTCCTGACGCTGTTCCTGTTCATTCCACTGGCGGCGGTATTCACCGAAGCGCTCAAGAAGGGCTGGGAAGTGTATGTCGAATCGGTCATCGATCCGGATGCGATATCGGCCATCAAGCTGACCTTGATTGCCGCCGTGATTTCGGTGCCGCTGAATCTCGTGTTCGGGGTATCGGCCGCGTGGGCGATCACCAAGTTCGAATTCCGTGGCAAGAGCATCCTGCTCACGCTGATCGACCTGCCGTTCTCGATCTCGCCCGTCATCGCGGGCCTGATGTATGTGCTGCTGTTCGGCGCCTCGGGCTGGTTCGGCCCGTGGCTGGCCGAGCACGACATCAAGATCCTGTTCGCCGTGCCGGGCATCGTGCTGGCCACCGTGTTCATCACGTTCCCGTTCGTGGCGCGCGAACTGATTCCGCTGATGCAGCAGCAGGGCACCGAAGAAGAAGAAGCGGCGCTGGTGCTGGGCGCGTCGGGCTGGTCGACCTTCTGGCGCGTGACGATGCCGAACATCAAATGGGGCCTGCTGTATGGCGTGATCCTGTGTAACGCCCGCGCGATGGGCGAGTTCGGCGCCGTGTCGGTGGTCTCGGGCCACATCCGCGGTGAGACCAACACCATGCCGCTGCACGTCGAGATCCTCTACAACGAATACAACTTCACGGCCGCATTCGCTGTGGCATCGCTCCTGGCGCTGCTCGCGCTGGTGACGCTGGCCATCAAGTCCTTTATCGAATGGCGTCTGCACCAGGCCAAGTCGGCCTCGCTGGATGCCCCTCACTGAATTTTCGCCGGAGCCACGCATGACGATTGAAGTCCAACACATCCGTAAAAATTTCGGCCAGTTCAAGGCGCTCGACGACGTCTCGCTGCAGTTCCCGGACGGCGAGCTGACTGCCTTGCTCGGCCCGTCGGGCTGCGGCAAGACCACGCTGCTGCGCATCATCGCCGGCCTGGAATACCCGGATTCGGGCACCGTGCTGCTCGATGGCCAGGATTCCTCACACCGCCATGTGCGCGAGCGCCAGGTCGGCTTCGTGTTCCAGCACTACGCGCTGTTCAAGCACATGACCGTATTCGAGAACGTGGCGTTCGGCCTGCGCGTGAAGCCGCGCAGCGAGCGCCCGAGCGAAGACCAGATCCGCGACAAGGTGAAAAAGCTGCTCGAGCTGGTGCAGCTCGACTGGATCGCCGACCGCTATCCGCCGCAGCTGTCGGGCGGCCAGCGCCAGCGGATCGCCCTGGCGCGCGCGCTGGCGGTCGAACCGCGCGTGCTGCTGCTCGACGAGCCGTTCGGCGCGCTCGACGCCAAGGTGCGCAAGGAACTGCGCCGCTGGCTGCGCCGCCTGCACGACGACCTGCACGTGACGTCGATTTTTGTGACCCACGATCAGGAAGAAGCGCTCGAAGTGGCCGACCAGGTGGTCTTGATGAACAAGGGCCGCGTCGAACAACTGGGCAGCCCCGACCAGGTGTATAACCACCCGGCTTCGCCGTTCGTGTACGGCTTCCTGGGCAACGTCAACCTGTTCCATGGCCGCATCCACGAAGGCGTGCTGGCCAGCGGCGACGTGAACTTCCAGGCGCCGCAGCACATCGACGTGCGCGACGGCGCCGGCATCGGCTACGTGCGGCCGCACGATCTCGACGTCGAGCGCTATACCGCCGGCGCGCCGGGCGTGGTGGCCAAGCTGCGTCGCGCGCACGCCATCGGGCCGTTGGCCCAGCTCGATCTCGAGCGCGCCGACAATGGCCAGATGATCGAAGCGGTGCTGCCGAACGAACGCTTCGCCAGCCTGGGCCTGAAAGAAGGCGACACGCTGGTGGTGCGCCCACGCCGCATCGAGGTCTTCGTCGACGAAGGAAGCGCCGTATGAATTTCCAGCAGCTGCGATCGGTGCGCGAAGCGGCCCGCCGCGATTTCAACCTGACCGAAGTCGCCAACGCCCTGTTTACGTCGCAGCCCGGAGTGTCGCGCCAGATCCGCGAACTCGAAGATGAACTGGGGGTGGTGATTTTCGAGCGCAACGGCAAGCGCCTCACGGGCCTGACGCCCCCGGGCAAAGGCATCTTGCGCATCGTCGAAAAGCTGCTGGTCGAAGCCGAGAACCTGCAGCAGGCCAGCCGCGAATTCGCTGGCCAGGACAGCGGCACGCTCACGGTCGCCGTGACCCACACGCAGGCGCGCTACGCGCTGCCGCAAGTGGTGCAATCGTTCCGCGAAGCGTTCCCGAACGTGCGCATCGCCCTGCAGCAAAGCTCGCCGGAACATATCGCCGAGTGGGTCATGTCGGGCAAGGCCGATATCGGCATCGCCACCGAGGGCATTGCCGCGTTTCCCGAGCTGGTGTCGTTTCCGTGCTACCGCTGGAGCCACTTGATCGTGGCGCCTGAAGGGCATCCGATCTTCGCCAGCGGCTCACCGCTGCGCCTCGAAGACCTGGCCGAGCATCCCCTCATCACGTACGACCAGGGTTTTACTGGCCGCGGGCACATCGATGCGGCGTTCGTCGAAGCCGGGCTGGCGCCGGACATCGTGCTCACGGCGATGGATTCGGACGTGATCAAGCAGTATGTGTCGCTGGGGATGGGCGTGGGGATCGTGGCGTCGATGGCATTCGACCATGGCCGCGACAAGGGACTGCGCGCGATCGAGGCGTCGCACCTGTTCGCGCAGAACGTCACGCGCCTGGCGGTGCGGCGCGGGTCGTATCTGCGCGCGTATGCGTTTCATTTCATCGAGCGCTTCGCGCAGGGGTATACGCGGGCGGATATCGAGAAGGCGATTGCGACGACGGAGTGAATTATTGCTGTGGGCTGCGCTGAGGACCTGGATTCCCGCCTGCGCGGGAAGTCATAGCCGCCAGTGGCGGGAATGACGGTTTCAAAGCTGGCGGCTCACGATCATTTCAGGGACCACGTAAAATTGCACGTCGTTCCCGCCCTCGCCGGGCGCCTTGGCGGGAACCCAAGTCAGCCAGCACACCGCCAGCACAAACGAACATCACTTCTTCGTCTTATCGCGCAGTGCATCCGCGCATTCACGCACCAGGCCCGGCCCGGCGTAAATCAACCCACTGTACAACTGCACCAGCTTGGCGCCGGCCGCGAACTTCGCGCGGGCGTCGGGGCCGCGCATGATGCCGCCCACGCCGATGATCGGGATGTCGTCGCGCAGCTCGGTCTTGAGCGCGCGGATCACGATATTCGATTGCTCGAACACGGGCGCGCCCGACAGGCCGCCCGCTTGCTGCGCATGTTTCATGCCTTCGACATCGCGCCGGTTGAGCGTGGTGTTGGTGGCGATGACGCCGTCGATCTTGTGGCGCAGCAGGGCGCCGGCGATATCGCGGATCTGGTCGCCGTCGACGTCCGGCGCGATCTTGAGCGTGAGCGGCACGTAATGGCCGTGCTGGTCGGCCAGGCGCATCTGCTCTTGCTTGAGCTGCGAGAGCAGGCTGTCGAGTTCCGACGCGCCCTGCAGCTGACGCAGGTTCTGCGTGTTCGGCGACGAGATATTTACCGTTACGTAGCTGGCGTACGGGTACACCTTGCGCAGGCATTCGAGGTAGTCGTCGGCGGCGCGCTCGATCGGGGTGTCGGCGTTCTTGCCGATGTTCAGGCCCAGCACGCCCTGCTTCTCCTGGAAGAAGCGCGAGGCCTGCACATTGGCCACGAAGGCGTCGACGCCGCCGTTATTGAAGCCCATGCGATTGATGATCCCGCGCGCGCGCGGCAGGCGGAACATGCGCGGCTTCGGGTTGCCGGCCTGGCCGCGCGGCGTGACCGTGCCGATCTCAATCGAACCGAAGCCCAGGGCGGCCAGGCCGTCAATATAGGCGCCATCCTTGTCCAAGCCGGCGGCCAGGCCGACGGGGTTGGGAAACGTGATACCCATGACGGTGCGCGGATCGGGCCGTGGTTTCCGGAAAGCGCCTGTCAGGCCAAGCGCGGCTGCGCGACGCAGCATGGGCAAGGTCAGGTTGTGCGCCGCTTCGGGATCGAGCGAGAACAGTGCTGGTCGGACGAGGGTATACAGGATTTTGTCTGGCATGGGTTACTCGGTTGAAATATCCCCACCATTTTAACGTGCGTCGGGGGCCGCGTACGTAACGGCGTGTCAACGCAATTGTTAGCGGTTGTGTCCGGAACGGCCCCGTGCAACAGTCTCAGGCGTCGAGTACGCCCCACTGCCCGTCGATACGCGCTTCCAGCGGCCTGAAATTGATCTTGTACGCCATCTTGGGACTCTGTGCGATCCAATAGCCCAGGTACACATGCGACAGGCCCAGCTCGGCCGCCTGGTTCACCTGCCACATGATGTTGTAGGTGCCGTACGACGCGTTCTCGACATCGGGGTCGAAGAAGGTATATACCGATGACAGGCCATCGGACAATACGTCGATGATCGAGACCATGCGCAAGGTGCCATCGGGTTCGCGGAACTCGACCAGGCGCGTGTTGACGCGGCTTTGCAGCAGGAACTGCGCGTACTGGTCGCGGCTGTCCTGGTCCATGCCGCCGCCGACGTGGCGCGTGGTCTGGTAGCGCAGATAGAGCGCGTAATGTTCGTCCGAAAAGGCCAGGTTGGCGACCATCGCGACCAGGTCGCCGTGGCGCTTCCAGGCGCGGCGCTGGGTACGGTTGGGGCGAAAGTCGGCGCACTTGACGCGCACCGGGATGCAGGCCTGGCAGCCGTCGCAATAGGGGCGGTAGGTGAAGATGCCGCTGCGCCGGAAACCATTCTTGACCAGCTCGGAATACACGTCGGCATTGATCAGGTGCGACGGCGTGGCGACCTGCGAGCGCGCCTGACGCGCGTCGAGATAGCTGCAGGGGTAGGGCGCCGTCGTGTAGAACTGCAGCGTTGCGAAGGGCAGGTCGTGTAGGTGCGTCATGCAAGAGCTCTCGGGACGACGTGGGTTGGTGCCTATTCTAGCGAAAACCGGCGCGCCACGACGCTAGTCAACCAACGGTGACGCCACCGTCCACGCATCGATGCCCGGCTTGCCGATGGCGCCACGGACGTGTTCAAGAAAACGGCTGCGCGCAATGGGCGCCGCGCCGAGCGAAGCCAGGTGGCCGGTCTCTTGCTGGCAGTCGACCATGTCGACGCCATGACGCCGCAAAAATGCCACCAGATAGGCCAGCGCGACCTTGGACGCATCCGAGACGCGCGCGAACATCGACTCGCCGTAGAACATGCGGCCGATGCACACGCCATACGCGCCGCCCACAAGTTCGCCATCGAGCCAGACTTCGGCCGAGTGCGCATGCCCGAGCGCGTGCAGGCCCGTGTAGCCGGCGATGATCTCATCCGAGATCCAGGTGCCGGGCCCGTCGCGCCGCGGCGCGGCGCAGGCGCGCATCACGTCTTCAAAGGCGCTGTCGAAGCGCACCTCCCAGCGCCCGCCTTCCGTACGGCTGCGCTCGATCTTGCGCAGCGTTTTCGCCAGGCTGTCGCTGACCTTGAACTGGGCGGTATACAACACCATGCGCGGGTCGGTGCTCCACCACAGGATCGGCTGGCCTTCGGAAAACCACGGGAAGATGCCGTTGCGGTAGGCCTGCAGCAGGCGCTCTGGCGACAGGTCGGCGCCGGCGGCGAGCAGGCCCGGCGCTTCGGCGGTCAGTGCCTTCGACACGTCGGGGAATGGCGTATCGGCTTCGAGCCAGGGAATCATGTCAGTCCGGTTCGCGTGGGGCGATCATCGGGCGGTGGATGGCGAGGCTGTGAAAGCCGAAGCTGCCACCCTCGCGCACTTTGATCCGGTCGGCAAAGAAGAGTTCAAGCGTCGTGCGAATGGTGGGGAAGGCCAGGTCGTCCCATGGGATTTGCGCTTCGGTGAACAGTTGCACGTCCAGGCTTTCGATGCCCGCCGCGTAGTCGAGGTCGCGCAGGCGCGCCAGGTAGAACAGGTGCACCTGGTGCACGTGGGCGACATTGAGCAGCGTAAACAGCGGGCCGAGCTCGACGTTGGCGCCGGCTTCTTCCTCGGTCTCGCGCTGGGCCGCCTGTTCAGTGGTCTCTTCGTTTTCCATGAAGCCGGCCGGCAACGTCCAGTAACCGTAGCGCGGCTCGATCGCGCGCTTGCACAGCAAGATCTGGAGTTCGCCATCGTGCTCCCACACCGGGATGGAACCGACCACCAGTTTCGGATTCTGGTAGTGGATCGTGTTGCAATGCGTGCACACGTAGCGCGGCCGGTTGTCGCCTTCGGGAATGGCCAGCACGACAGGGTGGGCGCACTCGGAGCAGAATTTCATGGGTGGGTGGGGCAGGTTGGTCGTGGCAATACTGTACACCGAATGCGGGGTCGGTAGGGCGGGCGGCCGTGTTGCCGACCAGCGCGTTCTGCGCGCGACCGAGATATAAATTTCTTCAATCGACCATGCGGGGAGGATTAGATTTGCTTAATGACCGACGGTCGCGTATAATTCATTTCACAGACGCGGGGTGGAGCAGTCTGGCAGCTCGTCGGGCTCATAACCCGAAGGTCACAGGTTCAAATCCTGTCCCCGCAACCAGATTCAAGGCCGTTGATTCGAAAGAATCAGCGGCTTTTTGTTTTTCTGACGCCAGTCTGCTTCTTGCTCATCTATAACGGCCTCGATGCAGGTCAACCTCACGCCCCTCTGTTGCAATGCACCGCGGTTTGCCCGGTCGAACTGGAAACGGTCGACAAGTGAGGGGCACGCCATGATCGATGTAGACGACATCAACAAATCCTGGGGCTGGGTGGGCATGAGCGCGGTCGAAGTGCTCGGCGCCAATGCGTTCGGCAATCTCATCATCCGCGACGAGGACGACCAGTTCTGGTGCCTGCGCCCGCACGAGCTTTGTTGCGAGCCGCTCGCCAGCAGCCGCGCCGCGCTCGATGCGCTGTCGTACAACCAGGATTTTCTCAACGACTGGTATATGCCTGAGGCCGTATGCCTGGCCGAAGCCGCGCTGGGGCCGCTCACCGATGGCCGCACCTACTGCCTCAAGATTCCCAGTGCGCTTGGCGGACAGTACGGGTGCGACAACCTGGCCACGGCGCCGCTGGCAGCGCTGATCCGCTTTTCGGGGGAAGGGGCGCAGCAGTTCGACGGGTTGCCGCGCTGGCGTTGAGCGCCTGACAAAATGTCTTGGTGACTCTTGCCCTTCAGCCCGTCGGCTGACGAGAGTTCTTGCATGTGGAACTCCCTGCGAGAGCAGGGTCTGGAACAGTTTGTCTCTATCCGAATGTCGATAACTTTATCATCGCGATACACACCATCGCAGGCGGGTATGACAGCGGCATAGAATCGATGTGGGCCGTAGATTCGGGTAGTGGCTTCTGGTAGGGTGACCCACTTGTACATTCAATCTGCGCAAGTGGCAGAGTGCCGGTCCCCAAATCGACTTGCTAGCCAGGGAAATCATGCCAGCCGTTTCACTCAACGATCGCCGTGTCCTGCTTACTTTGCTCGCGTTTGGCGCTGAAGTCGGCATATTGGCATGGGAATACCTGAACGGTGGAGTTCGTTCCCACCACCTGCTCGCTAATCCGGATTTCCTGGCCGTTTCGAACTGGTGGGGCCTGCTCGTGATCCCGCTATTGACGTGGTGGACCCTGAGCCAGTTACGTCGCCGCGTCGAGAGAAGCGCTGAGCACAGCGCGAACGGGACTGCAGCGCTGGTTGCGTTCGTGTGCGCTCTGGCTTATGGCCTTGCATTGTCGCTGCTGTTCTCGCACGGCAGTATGCTGGTTGACTATGTTTTCTTCGGCCTGCTGGCCCTGGCCCTGGTGCTGCGCCTTTGGCATGGCGAGTATCTGCTCGGCTTCGTTTTCGGCATGGGGTTCGTGGTCGGGCCGATCTTGCCAGCGATGTTCGGCGCCATAATCGCGCTGTTTTCGTGGACGGTTCATACCACCGGGCGTGCATTATGGCGCAAGGTTCGCGCCAAGCGCGGTGTGGCATAACTGACCGGATCCCCTGGCCGACCATCGGTCTCCTTAATCTGTCGGTCTTGGCGGAGACGTTCGTAACGGAATAATCGTCACACGCTCGATTGAATCGCTCGACATATACCAGTCATTGATGACCAGTTCGACATTGTCCACGCATGTGGCGCCGAGTGGCTCATCACGCATGTCTGCGAGCAAGGCTGCAAACGCCCGTGCGTTCTGCAAGGGGGCGACAAAGCGAAACAATGTGGCGTGCGCAGTGATCAATCGATATCGCTGGTCGAGCGATGCGTGCAGGCCTTTCGCACGCAATTCGCTCCGCAGACGTTCGCGCAAGGTTTCCAGGCCGGAGTCGCGTGGAAAACCCTGGGCGATCACGGCGCTACGCGACATGCTGACGCCAGCAAAGTCGATGTCGATTGCCTCGATGCCGTCCAGGGCGGCGCTCACTGCAGCGCGATAATCGGCAAGTCGATGTAAATGTGGCGCAGGGTGATCGGTGACCGTAAATAACGACAAAATCGTTATGTGCATATCATCCGCCGGTTGGCGATATTGCTGTGGTTCAGCGCTCGCCAGGCGATCCAGCACAGCATCGAAGCGCGCCCGCAACGCCTGGCTCGGGCGCGCGATCAATGTCAGGCCCCGGCGCAGGTCACGCCCGGCCATGAGGCGTGCATCGCAGTCGATATTGCCACGGGCGACTGCATCACAAGAGCGATCCCACATGGCATCGTAGTGGCTCTGCAGATGGGCGTTGGCAGCGGTGTCGGTCATGTCGTCTATCCGGGGACAAGCCGCCGGTTCAGTCAGGTTTCAGTCTGTCGCCGGCTTCTCGGCCAGGCTCGCCCACAGGTACGCGGCCGCCAGCGTCCGATGTGGCGCGTAACGCGCCAGCAGGCGCTCGGCCTCCGGCACGCCCGGTCTGGTCGCGTCGCCCGACAGCTGGTGCAGCGCGGCGCGCACGGCGACGTCACCGTGCAGCGAACAATCCGGATAACCGTAGCCCCGCAGCAGCACGTAATTGACCGTCCACGGGCCGATGCCCTTGATGGCCAGCAGTTTCTGGCTGACATCCGCATCTGCGCCACGCTCGAGCGCCAGACTGCCATCGACGACCATGCCCGCCACGCGCAGGATCGTTTCTGCCTTGGCCTTGGAAAACTTGCGGCCCGTCAGTTCCGTGGCGTCGAGCCGGGCGACATCGACCGCTTCCGGATAGCACCACAGCCCCGACGAATGCGCGCGGCCGGCCACTTCGATCAGCGTGCGGCGCAGCGCGATGGCAAATGTCAGGTTGATCTGCTGGCCGACGATGGCCCAGGTCAGCGCTTCGAACACGGTGGCCGACTGCACGATGCGCAGGCCCGGCTGGCGCGCCACGAGTGGCCCCAGCCACGGGTCGTCGCGCACAAAGGCGGCGAATGCGGTCGGGTCGATCCGCAGGCCGAGCACATTCAGCAGCGCCTCGTGCGCCAGCACCTGCACAGCCGGCGTGACCGGCCCGTCGAACAGTACGCGGCAGTGCGCCACGCCGGCATCGAACCGGATCTCGAGCAGCGTCGGTACACCACCGAGCAGCACGCCCTTGCGCAAGCCGCTGGCGTCGACCTGTTCGGCCACGCCTTCCAGGTCGCGGCCATGAAAGGCCAGCACGTCGGCAACGCGGTAGCCGGGCGGCAGCCCGACGCTGTACCGCTCGCTCATGTGCGCGTCAATCATGTGCGTGTCGGTCATTTGACGGCGCTGGACGCCGCCACGCGCCGCCAGGTCGGTTTGAAGCCCGTCACCAGCGCCGTGCCAATCAGGACGATTGCCGAACCGACGATCGTGTGCCAGCCGATCGCTTCATGCAGGAACAGCGCGCCCCACAGGATGCCGAACACGGGACTGAGGAACGTCACCGTCAGCGCCGAGGTGGCGCCGACGTCCGCGATCAGCTTGAAATAGATGATGTAGGCGATGCCGCTGCAGGCCACGCCAAGTGCCAGCACGGCGCCCATGATGCCGACGGTCGGTTCGCCCGGCGCCGGGAAGAACGCGACGAGCGGCAGCACCAGCAGGGCAGAGGCCCACATCGAACCGTGCGCATTGGCGAACGGCGCCACGCCGTTCTGGCTGGCCGCGGTCGACTTGGTGTACTGGCTGGCGATGCTGTAGCTGAAGGCCGCGATAAGGGTTGCGACCACGGCCAGGCCCGCGCCTGGCCGTTCGGCCACATGGTCGAAGCCGACCAGCAGCGCCACGCCGGCGGTGCCGAGCAGCAGGCCGAGGGCGCTGCGACCGGTGATGGTCTGCCGTGCCCACACGGCGCCGACCAGCGCGCCCCACATCGGCGCGGTGGCATTGAGCACCGCCAGCACCGATGCCGACAGCGTGCGCGCGGCAAACGCAAACAGTAAAAAGGGCAGGGCAGAGTTGAACAGGCCGAGGATCAGGTAATGCTTCCAGTGGCGCCGCACGTTCAGCGGCGCGCCGCGTCCGCGCAGGTGCAGTACCCAGCTCACCAGCGCGAGGAATACGGCGGCCAGCGCCAGCCTGTATTCGATCAGCACCGCAGGCCCCAGCACCGGCGCGGCAATGCGCATGAAGAGGAAGGAGCCGCCCCAGATGGCGGCCAGCGCAACGAGGCGCAGCATGTTCGCGGTGTTCATGTGGTCGAAAAAAATGGCCGTTATTTAACTGACCATTGTGGCAGGGCCGAGGCATTCGTGCCAGCCGCTTCTTGCTGTCGATATCAGGTCAGGCGGCGCTGGCGAGCGTGAGCGCCGCCGCATGCGGCATGATTAAAGTCTGCGGCACCGCGTTCTTCACGGCCGTCATTTCGGCCATGATCGACACCGCGATTTCGGCCGGCGTCTTGCTGCCGATGTACAGGCCGATCGGACCATGCAGGCGCGCCAGTTCGGCGTCGGTGATGTCGAACAGCTTGAGACGTTCGCGCCGCTTGGCGTTGTTGGCGCGCGAGCCGATCGCGCCGACATAGAAGGCGTCGGACTTGAGCGCCTCCATCAGCGCCAGGTCGTCGAGCTTCGGGTCATGTGTGAGCGCCACGACGGCACTGCGCGCATCGAGCCTGGCGTCGATCACCAGGTCGTCGGGCATCGCATGCACCAGCGTCACCCCTGGGATGTGAAAGCCGCTGCGGTATTCCTCGCGCGGGTCGCACACAGTGACGCGGTAATCCATGCCGGCCGCGATCTGGGCCAAAAAGCGCGACAGCGGGCCGGCGCCGATGATGTACAGGCGCCAGCGCGGCCCGTGCAGCGTGTGCAGCACGCCATCCTCGACGCGCTGGATGGCCGTGGCCTGCGCCGTGGCGAGGGTCACGGCGCCGGTGGCCAGCGTCACGCTGCGCTCGACCAGCTCGCCCTGGCCAAGGCGCGCCAGCAGGTCCTTGATGCCGCTCGCGCTCGCGCTCGACAATGGCTCGATGGCGAGTTCGATGGTACCGCCGCAGGGCAGCCCGAAGCGGTGCGCTTCATCGGCGCTGATGCCGTAGCTGATGATGTCGGGGAGGGTGATTTCGATGCCGTTGTCGCGCACGCGGGCGATCAGGTCGTCTTCGATGCAGCCGCCGGAGACCGAGCCGACCACCTGGCCATCTTCGCAGATGGCCAGCGTGGCGCCGACCGGGCGCGGGCTCGAGCCCCAGGTCTTGATGACCGTGACCAGCTGGCAGCGCTGGCCGCCGTCAAGCCAGGCGGCGCAGGTTTTCAGTACGTCGAGGTCAATGCTGTCCATGGTGTTCGTGTCGCCGGGGCGGGTGAGTGGGATGGACAATCATACAAAAAAAGCGGGGAGGACGTGCGGAGGTAGTGTGTGGCGTACTTGGGTTCCCGCCTCCGCGGGAATGACGGTTTGGCGGCTAGCAGCAAATTCAATCGTAGCTGGTAACTTGAAGACCGTCGTTCCCGCCCTCGCCGGGCGCCTTGGCGGGAACCCAAGTCAGTCGAGAAGTGTTACCGCAGACAGCACCTCACAATCAAGGCACCAGCGGCTTTTTCCCGCTTTGCTTGCCCTTGACCTCACCGATCGCCTTGTCGATCGCCGTCACGCGCATCGCCGTGGCCGGGTGATTCGCCGTGTAGCCGTTGAGGATCCTGGCCGGGTAGGTCGCCGCCAGCCGCTTCCAGAAGCTTGACGCCCCCTCATAGCGGTAGCCGGCGCGCGCCAGCAGGTAGATCGCCAGGCGGTCGGCAGCCACGTCGTCGGCCGCCGGCATCGCCTTGATGCCGCCGCTGCCGATCAGCATCGAGGTATCGGGCGTGATCGCGGTCAGGTTGTCGACGATGCTGCCGATGGTGGCGGCGTTGCGCTGCGTGGCCGCGTGGCCCAGCATATTGTGCGCCATCGTGCGCGCCACCACGTACGCCAGTTCGTCGTCGTTCTGCGCGAAGCCCAGCATGCCGCGCGTGACCATCACGCGGCTGCCGTCGGCATACGCATTGATGTTGTCGGCGTTGCCCAGTTCAATGGCGAAGGCGCAGGCGCGCGTGACCGGGATGGTCAGGTCGCGCGGCTTGCCGGCTCGTTCGATCGACAGCGGCAGGCTGGCCTGCTTGGCCACGATGGGACCGAACACGGCGCCGGCCTGGCTCAATGCATTCGGGCCTTCCGGCAGCGGCGTGCCGGCGGCGGCCAGCAGGCGGTCGCCCTGGCGCAGGCCGGCCTTGGCCGCGCCGCTGCCATTCAACACGTTGGTCACCTGCAGGCGCTCGTCCATGCCAAGCACCACCCACGCCGCTTCGTTGTACTGGCCCGGATAGGTGTAGCGGTTTTTTGCGGTGAAACCCAGCAGGTTGCGCGCATGCTTGGTGCACAGCGCGGCGTTGTCGATCAGGAGCGGCGCGGCGACGCGGTACAGGCGATCCTGCTGCGCAGCCATGCGCTGGAGCAGTTCGGCGGCGGCCGCCATCTGCGGCGTGACCTGGGGCTTGCCCGGCGCCTGTTCGACTGGCACGGCACCAGGCTCGGTCGACGATTGCATTGGCCCCGGCGTGCTGCAGGCGGCGAGCAATGCTGCAGTGGCGACGACGAAGGCCGTGGAGGTGAATCGATGCAAGCGTTGAAGGCGAATCATGGTGCTCCTCATGGTTTGTTATTGTTTGCCGGTGCTGCCGAACCCACCGACGCCACGGTCGCTCGAAGCGAAATCCGTCACCACGTTGAAAGCCACTTGCAGTACCGGCACGACGATCAGTTGCGCGAGCCGGTCCATTGGCTGCAGCACGAAGGCGGTGTTACTGCGATTCCAGGTCGAGACCATCAGCTGGCCCTGGTAATCGGAGTCGATCAAGCCTACCAGATTGCCCAGGACGATGCCGCTCTTGTGGCCGAGCCCACTGCGTGGCAGGATCATCGCGGCGTAGCCCGGGTCGCCGATATGGATTGCCAGGCCAGTCGGCACCAGGACGGTTTGTCCAGGCTCGATGGTCAAGGGCGCATCCAGGCAGGCGCGCAGGTCCAGGCCTGCGCTGCCCGGCGTGCCGTAGGCCGGCAGCAGGTCCTGCATGCGCGGGTCGAGGATTTTGAGGTCGATATTCTTCATGACGGATTCTTCGGTGATTCAGGTAAGGAGGGACCGTTGTTCGAGGCGCTTGCCGATCTCGGAGACCAGCTGGCGCGCCAGCGTGAGCTTGTCGGCGCGTTCGAGCAGCACGTGGCCGTTCTCGTCGAACAGGATGATCGTGTTGTCGTCCTGCCCGAACGTCTGCGGGCCGATATTGCCGACCAAAAGGGGGATGCCCTTCTTCTCGCGCTTGGCCGCGCCATACGTTTCAAGCTGCTCGGATTCGGCGGCAAAGCCCACGCAATAGGGCCAACCCGACAGCGACACGGTCGCCGCCACCGACGCCAGGATGTCCGCGTTCTGCGCGAATTCCAGCGCGGGCGGGGCGCCATCAAGCGTCTTCTTGAGCTTCTGGTCGCTGGCATTGACGACGCGCCAGTCGGCCACCGCCGCCACGCCGATGAATACGTGCTGGCCTTCCACGCCGGCCATCACCGCATCGTGCATCTGCTGCGCGGTGAGCACGTCGATGCGGCGCACGCCGTGCGGCGTGGGCAGCGACACCGGGCCGGACACCAGCGTGACCTCGGCGCCGGCTTCACGCGCGGCGCGCGCGATGGCGTAACCCATCTTGCCCGACGACAGATTGGTGATGCCGCGCACCGGGTCGATCGGCTCGAATGTCGGCCCGGCCGTGATCATCACGCGCCGACCGGCCAGCACCTTGTGCTGGAACGACGCGATCAGTTCATCGACCAGTTCATCGGCTTCGAGCATGCGGCCCAGGCCCGTCTCGCCGCACGCCTGCGCGCCGCTGCCGGGACCGAACAGGCACACACCGTCGGCGCGCAGTTGCGCCACGTTGCGCTGCGTGGCCGGGTTGTCCCACATCTCGACGTTCATCGCCGGCGCCACGTGCAGCGGTACATGGCGCGGGCGCGCCACGCACAGCAGCGACAGCAGATCGTCGGCGGCGCCGTGCACCAGTTTGCGGATGAAGTCGGCCGAGCAGGGCGCGATCAGGACCGCGTCGGCATTCCTGGTCAGGTCGATGTGGGCCATATTGTTGGCCATGCGCGCATCCCACTGGTCCAGGTAGACCGGGTTGCCCGAGACAGCCTGCATGGTCACGGCGCCGATGAAGTGCGTCGCCGCGTCGGTCATCACCACCTGCACGCTGGCGCCCTGCTTGACCAGGGCGCGACACAGTTCGGCGGCCTTGTAGCAGGCCACGCCCCCGGTCAGGCCCAGCACGATGCGCTTGCCTTTGAGGTCCATGCTCATTCTCCTGACACGGTTACGACTTGTTCACGCGCCGGAATTCGTCCAGCACGAACAGCACTGCGCCGACCGAGATGCCGATGTCGGCGATATTAAAGGCCGGGAAATGGCCGATCCCGGTCCAGTAGAAATCGAGGAAGTCGATCACGTGGCCGTGCACGACGCGGTCGATGCCGTTGCCGACCGCGCCGGCCATGATCAGCGCGAGCGCGAAGCAGAACAGGCGCTGGCTCGCGTTCTTGCTCATCATGTACAGGCAGAACACCACCGCGCCGATGGCGATACCCAGGAACAGCCAGCGCTGCCAGCCGCTCGCGTCGCCCAAAAAGCTGAACGCCGCGCCCGGGTTGTACACCTTGATCAGGTTGAAGAAGCTCGTGAGCGGCACCGTCTCGGCATACGCGAAGGTGCGCTCGACGGTGAGCTTGGTGACCTGGTCGAGCAGGACGATGATCAGCGACAGCCCGATCCAGGGGAACATGCTGGCGCCGACGCTCTTGTTCGTACTGCGCTTGACGAGGGTGGCGCCCGAAGGCGCTGGTTTCTTTTTGGTTGCCATGGTGTGTGGTGTCGGTACTTATGCGAAGCGGCGCGCTTCGCCGGCGCCGAACAGATTGCTCGTGCAGCGGCCGCACAGGGTCGGATGCGCTGGATCGTGGCCGACGTCGCGGCGATAGTGCCAGCAGCGCTCGCACTTCTCGGCTTCCGACGGCACGACCGCCACGGCTTCCTCGGCCTCGGCTGCGACTTCCGTGACGCTGGCCTGCGACGTGATGAAGACGAACTTCAAATCGTCGTCCAGGCTGGCCAGCGCGCGGTACTTCTCGCCCGATGCCTTGATCGCCAGCTCGGCCTGCAGCGACGAGCCGATCGCGCCGGACGTGCGCACTTCTTCCAGTTGCTTCGTCACGTCCAGGCGCACCTGGCGCAGCAGGGCGTACTTGGCCAGCAGCGAATCGCCGTCCGCCAGTTCGGGGAAGGTCCACAGCGTTTGCGTGAAGATGGTTTCATCGCTGTTTGCAAACGTCTCCTGGTCCGCGAAAACGGCCCATGCTTCTTCGGCCGTGAACGACAGCACCGGCGACATCAGGCGCAGCAGCGCATGCGCGATGTGCCACAGTGCGGTCTGCGCCGAGCGGCGCGCGGCAGAATCGATGCCGGTCGTGTACAGGCGATCCTTCAGGATGTCGAGGTAGAAGCCGCCCAGGTCTTCCGAGCAGTAGTTCTGCAGGCGCGAGACCACCGGGTGGAATTCGTAGCGCTCGAAATGCGCGGCGACATCCTTCTGCAACTGGGCCATCGAAGCGATCGCATAGCGGTCGATCTCGAGCAGCTCGTTCATCGGCACCGCGTGTTTGGCCGCGTCGAAATCCGATGTATTGGCCAGCAGGAAGCGCAGCGTGTTGCGGATGCGGCGATACGATTCGGTCACGCGCTTCAGGATCTCTTCGCCGATCGACAGCTCGCCCGTGTAATCGGTCGAGGCCACCCACAGGCGCAGGATGTCGGCGCCAAGCGTGTCGGAGATTTTTTGCGGCGCCATCGTGTTGCCGAGCGACTTGGACATCTTCTTGCCATGCTCGTCGACCGTGAAGCCGTGCGTGAGCAGCGCCTTGTACGGCGGCTCGCCATTGAGCATCGAGGACGTGAGCAGCGACGAGTGGAACCAGCCGCGGTGCTGGTCCGAGCCTTCGAGGTACAGGTCGGCCGGGAAGCCCAGTTGCTGCTTGTGCGAGCCGCGCAGCACGGTCTGGTGGGTCGCGCCCGAATCGAACCAGACGTCCAGCGTGTCCTTGTTCTTTTCGTAGATGGCGGCGTCCTCGCCCAGCAGCGTGACCGGGTCGAGATTGTGCCAGGCGTCGATGCCGCCGGTTTCGAACAGCTTGGCCACTTGTTCGAGCAGTTCCGGCGTGCGCGGGTGCAGGGTGCCGGTCTCTTTGTGGATAAAGAAGGCCATCGGCACGCCCCACTGGCGCTGGCGCGACAGGGTCCAGTCAGGGCGGTTCTCGATCATGCCGTGCAGGCGCGCCTGGCCCCAGTCCGGGAAGAACCGGGTCTTGGCGATGCCGGCCAGCGCGGTCTGACGCAGGGTCGGGCCGCCATCTTTTGGCGTGATGTCCATGCCCGCGAACCACTGGCTGGTGGCGCGGTAGATGATCGGCGTTTTATGGCGCCAGCAGTGCATGTAGCTGTGATCGAACATCTTCAGTTCGAACAATGCACCCGCTTCGGTCAGCGCAGCGCAGATCGGTTTGCTCGCTTCCCAGATCGTCATGCCGCCGAACAGCGGCAGCGTCGGAACATAGCGGCCATCGCCCATCACCGGCTTGAGGATGTCGTCGTCCTGCATGCCGTGCGCCTTGCACGACACGAAGTCTTCCAGGCCGTAGGCTGGGGCCGAGTGTACGACGCCCGTGCCGCTGTCGACGGTAACGTAGTCGGCCAGGTACAGCGGCGAGAGGCGGTCGTAGAACGCGTCCTGCTTGTGCAGCGGGTGCCTGAAGTTGATGCCGGCGAGTTTTTCGCCGACCGTGGTGGCGATGACGGTGCCTTCGAGCTTGTAGCGCGCCAGGCACGACTCGACCAGCTCGGAGCCGAGGATCAGCAGCAGCGGCTTGCCGTCACGCTCGGCCTGCACCAGCGAGTACTGTACTTCCGGGCCCACGTTCAGGGCCTGGTTCGACGGGATGGTCCACGGGGTCGTGGTCCAGATGACGATGAAGCCATCGCCTTCCGGCAGCTTGGGCAGGTCGAAGGCGGCGGCGATTTTTTCCGGTTCGGCAAACGGGAAGCCGACGTCGATCGCCGGGTCGCGCTTGTCCTGGTATTCGACTTCGGCTTCGGCCAGGGCCGAACCGCAATCGAAGCACCAGTTCACCGGTTTCAGGCCGCGATACACGTAGCCTTTTTCCAGCAGCGTGCCGAGCGCGCGCAGCTCGTCGGCTTCATTGCTGAACGCCATCGTCATGTACGGATTGTCCCACTCGCCGAGCACGCCCAGGCGGATGAAGCCGGCCCGCTGGCGGTCGATCTGCTCGAGCGCGTAGGCGCGGGCCTTTTGCAGCACTTCGGCCGTTGGCAGGTTCTTGCCGTACAGTTTTTCGATCTGGATCTCGATCGGCATGCCGTGGCAATCCCAGCCCGGCACGTAGGGCGCGTCGAAGCCGGCGATCGTGCGCGACTTCAGAACCATGTCTTTCAAGATCTTGTTGACGGCGTGGCCCAGGTGGATGTCGCCATTCGCATACGGCGGGCCGTCGTGCAGGATGAAGGTCGGACGGCCCTTGGCCGCCTTGCGCACCCGCTCGTAGATTTTCTTGTCTTGCCACTGTTTTACCCAGCCCGGTTCGCGCTTGGCGAGGTCGCCGCGCATCGGGAACGGGGTGTCGGTCATATTGACCGGGTATTTGCTCTCGGGCTTCTTGCCACCCTTGGCAGGGTTGTGCTGTTTGGTGTCGGACATAAGGTTCTTTTGTTGGGTGTTCGTGTGTACGGCGCCATGCGGCGCGTCGAATAGGGTGAATCTGATGGTGAGAACGCGCTTTCCGGCCAGTCGGTGACTGCCCCGAAAGCGCACTCAAATTCGGTCGGTCGCGTTCAAGGCGCCATGGCGCTGGTCGAAGAACGCGCGTGCCTGCAGCGCGTCGTTGTCGATTGCGGCCGTGAGCAGGGCCAGGTCGGCGTATTTTTCTTCGTCGCGCAACTTGGCCAGAAATTCGACGCGCACCAGCTTGCCATAGCAATCGCCGGCATAGTCGAACACATGGACTTCGAGCAGCGTGCGGCCCGCGTCTTCGACCGTCGGGCGCACGCCCAGGCTGGCCACGGCCGGCAGCGGCTGTTCGGCCAGGCCGTGCACCTGCACGACGAAGATGCCGGACAGGGCAGGGCGGTGCGTGACGCGCAGATTCAGTGTCGGGAAGCCCAGCGTGCGGCCGAGCTTGGCGCCATGGATCACATGGCCCGACATCGCGTACGGATGGCCGAGCAGTTTGCTGGTGCCGCAAAAGTCGCCCGCAGCCAGGGCCGCGCGCACGGCCGACGACGAGATGCGTTCATCGCCATGGATCACGGCGCCGAGCGTGTGGACCTCGAAACCGAACTCCCGGCCGGCGTCCATCAACATCGCGATGTCGCCGGCGCGACGCGCGCCGAAGCGAAAATCGTCGCCCACCATCAGCCACTTGACGTGCAAGCCGTCGACCAGCACGCGCTGGACGAAGTCGCGCGGCGACATGGCGGCGAATTGTTCGTTGAAATGTTCGACGATGACGCGGTCGATGCCGGCCTGATCGAGGTCTTCAAGCTTGTCGCGCAGATTGGCGACGCGGGCAGGGGCCTTGGACGGGTCGCCCAGCTTCTGGGCAAAGTATTCGCGGGGATGCGGTTCGAACGTCATCACGGCCGCGTCCAGACCGAGCGCATCGGCCGCACCGCGCACGTGCGCCAGCAGGGCCTGGTGGCCGCGATGGACGCCGTCGAAATTGCCGATCGTGAGCGCGCAGGGCGCGCGCGCCCTGTCGTTGGGAAGTCCGCGAAATACCTTCATCAAATCTGGTTCCGGTTGCGCGCCGAGCTGTGTTTGTGCGGCGCCAAAAGCCTGATTATACGGGAACTGCGCGGCAACTCGGGCGTTGCATAGGAGGAATGATTGGCATGCGGAAGGTTGCGCGAGCGCGGGTGCGTTCTCTTTCACAGCCCACGTGTACGGCGCCAAAAAAACGCCCGAAGGCTCATGCCATTGCGTCAGCCGAAAAGCCGTCATCCCCGCGAAGGCGGGGATCCAGGTTTTCACACATACCGCGAACGCATATTGCGGTGGTTGTGCAACTGACTTGGATCCCCGCCTGCGCGGGGATGATGGTCTTCAGACTAGCGACGAATTAGCTGCGCTTCTGGTCGATCGCGAGAAGCGATTACGACAGTGGATGGTTGACAGCCAGGATCCAGTAGCGCGCCAGTTCCGCGGTGCCGTCCTTGCCGCCCACGGTCTTGAACGCAGCGATGGCTTGCTGCTTCTTGCCGGCCACGGCGTAGGCTTCGCCCAGACGCAGCTTGGCTTCTTCGGCATTGCGCAGGCCGCCGGCCTTGATCGCCGCTTCCATCATTTTCAGGCCCTTGTCGGCCTGGCCAGCTTGCACCAATGCATAACCCAGGCCAACCATCTGGTCTGCGTCCTTGGCGGCGGTGTACTCGGCTTCGAGTGCGGCGAAGTTCTTGTTCTGCTCGGCCAGGTTCTTTTCGGCCAGTTCTTTCAGGCGCTGGTGGCGCGCAGCGTCGGTGCCGGTGCCCAGGGCGCCGGCCTTGTAGCCACGGTCGATGATCTTGAGCGCTTCAGCCGGGGCTTTCGCCTGCAGTACCAACTGGGCCATTTCCATGAACTCGCTTGGCTTCTTGAGCAGGTTGTTGGCCAGTTTGAGGCGGTAGACGTCGATGTTCAGACGCTGCGAGTAACCAGGCTGACGCTGGACGCGGTTGAGCAGGTCGGTCCAGTACTGGGCCTTCGGATAGCTCGCTGCCAGCTTCTCGATCGTGCGGACGTAGCCGGCCGTATCGTTTTTCTTGAGCTGGATATTGGCCAGCATGCCGAGCTGATCTTCGCTCAGGCGGCCGGTTTTTTCAATGGTGCGCAGTTCTTGCTCGAGCGCGGCGGTGTTGCCTTGCTTGTAGTAGTTCTGCAGCAGGTAAGCGCGCAGCTTCGGATCGTTGTTTTGCTTGAGCAGCGTTTGGATCGTGCTGTTGGCTTTGTTCAGATCGCCGGCGCGCATATAGATGCCGACCAGGCCTTCCGAGAATTGCGAACGCTCGTTGGCGTTCAGCTTGCCCGAATTGAGTAGTGCTTCGAACGATTTGGCAGCGGTGTCATAGTCGCCGGCCGACGAAGCTGCCGCAGCGCGAACGCGCTCGATCGTGTAGCTTTCGTTGGCGGTCTTGTTGCCTACTTTGTCCAGTCCACGCAGGGTTGCCAGTGCTTCTTTGTGCTTGCCCTGCTTCATTTGCGCCTGGGCTTGCTGCAGTGGCTTACCGATTTCCGCGCGCAAGGCTTCTGCAGCGACAGCGGAGGACAAACCGATCACCGGAGTGGCGGCAACGAAGCCGAGTGCGGCCATTGCGATGCTGAGGTGAGCGAGACGGAACTTGATCATCTGAACAATCCTTATTTCAAAATGGACACGGCAGGGGGTAGCCCTGCCGTGTGGTCAAAACATGGAACGATTACTGGAATTGCTCGTTACCGACCATGCCGATTTTGCTGACGCCGATGCGCTGGGCAGATGCCATCACGCCGGCCACAACTTTATACTCTACCAGCTTATTTGGACGCAAGTGCACTTCAGGCTGGTCAGCCATTGCTGCGACTGCGTTCATTTTCGCTTCGAGGGCTGCACGATCAGGGATCACTTCGCCATCCCAGAGGATGGTGCCGTCAAAGTCCACGTCGATGGTGACCACGACCGGCTTGACATCCGTCAGCGGTGGCGGGGTACCCGTCGGCATGTTCAGATTGACCGAGTGGTTCTGCTTTGGAATCGTGATAATCAGCATAATGATCAGAACGAGCAAGACGTCGATCAACGGCGTCATGTTCATTTCCATCATCGGTTCCGGATCAGCATCCTTGGCGGAGCTCGAACCTACGCTCATACTCATGGTGTTTCCTTTTCAAATGTCGGGAGAAGGGCGCGGCGCCCGGCTCGATGAGCCTGGCGCCGCGTGCAGGGCTATCAGCCCGGTGGCTCGATGACGAAGCCAACCTTCTGCACCCCAGCACGTTGTGCCGTGTAAATGACCCGGCCGATCGCTTCGTACTTGGCCTCTTGGTCGCCACGCACTTTCACTGCCGGTTGCGGCACTTTCACCGACTGCTCCGCGAGAAACTTGAACAGTTCGTCCGTGTTCGCGAGGTGCAGCTGGTTATAGTACATTTCGCCGTCTTTATTGACGGTGATGTTTACGTCTTCCGGCTTGGTCAGGGTGACCTGGTTCTCTTCTGCAGGCAGTGCAACGGTCTGCAGCTTCAGAACCACCGGACTCGTGATCAGGAAGATGATCAGCAGAACCAACATGATGTCAACGAGTGGCGTCGTGTTGATCTCTGAATTCAGCTCATTTTCTCCGTTATCGGATCCGACACTCATCGACATAATTTATCCAATCTTTTTGGCGCTGGCGGCTGCGTTCGAGGTCGACATTGCGCCCGAGATCAGCACCGAGTGCACGTCAGCCGAGAACGAACGGATGTCTTCCAGGACGGTCTTGTTACGACGCACCAGCCAGTTGTAACCCAGGACGGCAGGAACTGCAACGAACAGACCGAAGGCGGTCATGATCAGTGCTTCACCGACTGGACCTGCAACCTTGTCGATCGATGCGTTACCCGACATGCCGATGGCGGTCAGTGCGTTGTAGATGCCCCAGACGGTACCGAACAGACCGATGAACGGCGAGGTCGAACCAACGGTTGCCAGGAACGACAGGCCATCTTGCAGACGCGACTGGACGCGGTCGACCGAGCGCTGGATCTGCATGGTGACCCAGGTCGACAGGTCGATCTGCTCGAGCAGGGCGCCGTCGTGGTGCTGGGTAGCCTTGGTGCCGGTTTCAGCGATGAAGCGGAATGGCGAACCTTCTTTCAGCTGAGCCGAACCAGCAGCGATCGACGGTGCTTTCCAGAACTTGGCTTGCATTTCTTTCGACTGGCCCATCACTTTTTGCTGATCGATCAGCTTGGTGATGATGATGTACCACGAACCGATCGACATCAGCGACAGGATGATCAGGGTGCCCTTGTTGACGAAGTCGCCGTGTTCCCACATGGCTTGCAGGCCGTACGGGTTGTAGACTTCTTCGGTTTTTTCGGTGCCTGGAGCAGCAGCCGGTGCAGCGGCGTCAGCCGGAGCAGCAGCAGCGTCGGCAGCAGGAGCAGCCGCTGGATCGACAGCTGGTGCAGCTGCGTCGGTCGCTGCTGGCGCTGCTGCGTCGGTTGCCGGGGTTTCTTGAGCGAAGGCTGGTGCCGACACCAGCGCCGATGCTGCGGTTACCGACAACAGGACAGCCGCCAGGAAAGCGGACAAACGGGTATTCTTAAACATGCTTCCTCCAAAATATTTAAATAGACAGTTCGCTGAACTTACGACAACGACAATCAAAGGTTGAGACGGTGTTTTGTCCCGGTTTTATTCCAGCGTCCAGACGTACTGCACCGCTGTCCACGCCTGTTCCGGCTTGCCATCGATCATGGCTGGCTTGAATCGGCATTTGCTCAGAGCCGATTGCGCGGCCCGGTCCAAGTCTCGGAAGCCACTTGACTTCGCCAGCTTGGCTTCCAACACGCGACCATCGACACCAATCAGGAACTGCAGGGTCGTGGTACCCGTTTCTTCATTGCGTTGCGACGAACGCGGATATTCCGGACGTGCGCAAGTATTAAAGTCTGCTACTGCCTCGCTGCGGCTGACGCCACGCGGTGCCGGTGGTGCTGGCGGCGCAGGTGGTGCCGGTGGAGCAGGCGGTGCCAGCGACGTGGTCGGTGGCGGCGTCTGCGTCGCGGCGGCGATCACGTTCTGCGGCGGTGGCGGCTGCTGCACCTGCACTTCGACCGGCGGGATGAATGGAGGCGGTGGGGCCTTCATTTCCGGCGGTGGCGGCGGTGGCGGGGTTTCCGGTGGTGGCGGTGGAGCCACTTCTTCAATCAGCTTGGTCTCCACAGCTTCGGTCACCGTGCTGACGATCCGGGTACCCAGGCCAGCCACGAGTGCCCAACCCACAAGGATGTGGAAGATGAGAACAACGATGAATCCTGTGAAATTTTTCCCGGGTTGCTTTTCGTTCGAAAAATTCATGCCATATTTCTCCAATGCCAACTCTTTTTTGTTGCTACCAAACCCACTAAATACGACGGAAACCTAGAGCCGCATCCGGGACATTCGAGGAATTATACCTACGAATTCTTTTTTGCACATACATTTTTACGGCGCCGAAAGGGTCGCTAACTGCTTGTAAATGCACGCAAACAAGCTCATCTATACAAGAACGGATGGGCCATACAGCGGGGCTTGGCAGTCCGGAAAATGTGTAGTTTTATATATCGATTCTCCTCATCACGTGGAAGATCAGTGCACAGACCACTTTCGCCAAATTATTATCGTTAAAACAGATCTCTGGCAAATTTCCTATGACTAAATAATGGCTTTTCTGCAAACAATAGCCATTCTTTCTGTCCCCACCCGGCGAGCAAACCGCCTGGAACCGCCAATTGCCTGCACAAGGTATGGAAAAAAACTATACCAGTAATCACCATTGAGACAGGTCAACCGTGTGTTCAACCACGAGTTCAACTTGACAGGAATGAAAGCTGCGAGCTTCCACACCCTTGAACCCAAACTATATTACTTAGTTTTGCTAGGTACTTCACCACCATATTGCCATGACGTAGATGTGACAGCGCCAACATGTGATGACGGCAACATACCATGAAATCTGTATGTTGGCGATACCAAGGCGGTGTAATTGCGCGTGCATAGTAGCGCGAAGGGTAGGGTGGGCGGCGATGCTGCCGACGCGGTGGTGGTTGGTAGCGAGATCATTCGGCGCGAGAACGCTGCCGACAGCAATCGACGCGGCGGCGCAGCCGCGCCGTCGGCAGTGCCAACGAGGCGGATGAGAGGGATCTCAGTGCCCGCGCTTTTCGCGCCGGCACTCGATGAAGCTGACGACATGGCCGTTGGGATCGGCCGTTTCGAGACGCACATCGAAGCCCCACAGACGGGCGACGTGCTTGAGTACCTCTTGGGCCTGCTGGTTGAGCGGGCGGCGGTTGTACTGCGTATGGCGCAGCGTCAGGGCACGGTCATCCCGTGTATTGACTTGCCAGACCTGGATGTTTGGCTCGCGGCTGCCCAGGTTGTATTGCTCGGCCAGCTTGTGGCGCACGTAGCGGTAGCCGGCTTCGTCGTGGATGGCCGAGATCGACAACTTGTCGCTGCGATCGTCATCGAGCACAGCAAAGAAATGGAATTCGCGAATCAGCTTCGGCGACAGGTACTGGGCGATAAAACTTTCGTCCTTAAAATTGCGCATCGCGAAGTCGAGCGTCTTGCGCCAGTCACTGCCGGCAATGTCAGGGAACCAGGTGCGGTCTTCGTCGGTCGGGTGCTCACAGATGCGGCGGATGTCGGTCATCATCGCGAAGCCCAGTGCATACGGGTTGATCCCGCTGTAATACGGGCTGTTGGCGGGCGGCTGATACACGACGTTGGTGTGGCTTTGCAAAAATTCGAGCATGAAGCCATCGCCGACGATGCCCTCTTGATACAGGTCTTGCAAGATGGTGTAGTGCCAGAACGTGGCCCAGCCTTCGTTCATCACCTGCGTCTGGCGTTGCGGATAAAAGTATTGCGAGATCTTGCGCGTGATGCGCACGAGCTCGCGCTGCCAAGGCTCGAGCAGCGGCGCGTATTTTTCAATGAAGTACAGCAGGTTTTCTTCGGGCTCGGGCGGAAAACGCACCGGCGCCGCGCTTTGCACCTGCTCCTCGCGCAGGGGTAGCGTGCGCCACATGGCGTTCACTTGCGACTGTGCATACTCTTCACGTTCTTTCGTGCGTGCCGCCTCTTGCGCCACCGACAGCTTGGCCGGCCGCTTGTAGCGGTCCACGCCGTAGTTCTGCAGCGCGTGGCACGAATCGATTAATTCTTCTACCGCATCGATGCCATGGCGCTGCTCGCATTCGGCGATATAGTTTTTGGCGAACACCATATAGTCGACGATGGCGTCGGCATCGGTCCAGCTCTTGAAAAGGTAATTGCCCTTGAAAAAGGAGTTGTGGCCATACGCCGCGTGCGCGATCACCAGTGCCTGCATCGTCAAGCTGTTCTCTTCCATCAGGTAGGCGATGCAGGGATTGGAATTGATGACGATTTCGTAGGCCAGGCCCATCTGGCCGCGGCGGTAGCTTTTCTCGGTACTCAAGAAATGCTTGCCGAACGACCAGTGATTGTATGACACGGGCATGCCGACCGAGGTGTAGGCATCCATCATTTGCTCGGCGGTGATGATCTCGAGCTGGTTCGGGTAGGTGTCGAGGCCGTAGCGTTTGGCCACGCGCCTGATTTCTTCGTGCGCCTGCTCGATCAGGTCGAAAGTCCACTCCGACTGTTCGGGCAGGGCACGCGGGTTGTCCGGATCTCTTGGCATGGGGCGCCTCGCTGTTGGGTAGTTCGGCTGTTCGCCGCGTCGCCGGGCCGCGGCTACTTGGCCTGCTTCTTGAACAGTTCGCGGAACACCGGATAAATATCGGCCGGCGTCACGATCTTTTGCATCGCGAAGTTGCGGTGCTGGTTGGCGACGTCGCAATATTGTTCCCACAGGTTCTGGGGTGGGCCGTCGGTGATTTCGACGTAGGTGTAGTACTGAACCCGCGGCATGATCGCGTTGGACAGGATCTGCTTGCACAGCACCGAATCGTTGTCCCAGTTGTCGCCGTCCGACGCCTGCGCCACGTAAGCATTCCAGTCGGCGCTGCCGTAGCGCTCGCTGATGACTTTTTGCAGCAGATGCAGCGCCGACGACACCACGGTGCCGCCGGACTCGCGCGAGTGGAAGAACTCGTTCTCGTCGACCTCGGCCGCCGCCGTATGGTGGCGAATGAAGACCACGTCGATTTTTTCGTACACGCGTTTCAGGAACAGGTATAGCAGGATGAAGAAGCGCTTGGCCGTGTCCTTGCGCGTTTCATCCATCGAACCCGAGACGTCCATGATGCAGAACATCACGGCCTGGGTGCTTGGCTTGGGCACCTTGATCCGGTTGGCGTAGCGCAGGTCGAACGGATCGATGAAGGGGATGGCATTCAGGCGGATGCGCAGGTGGTGAATGTGGTCCTTGAGCTCGATGACGCCCTCGTCGTCGCCGGGCGCGCCCTCGTCGAACAGCGCCTGCAATTGCTGTTGTGCTTCGGACAGCTGGCGCCGGGTGGGGCCACCGACGGCGATGCGCCGGCCCAGCGCACCGCGCAGCGAGCGCAGCACGTGGATATTCGACGGCGTGCCCGAGACGTTGTAGCCGGCGCGCTGGTTCTTGTATTCAATGGTCTGGGACAGCTGCGTCTTGACCATATTCGGCAGCTCAAGGTCTTCGAAGAAATAATTCATGAATTCTTCGCGCGACAGCTCGAAGATGAAATCGTCTTCGACGGTCTGGTCGCTGTTGCCGGCGCGGCCGCGCCCGGCGCCGGCGCCACCGCTGCGGGGGCGGCTGAACTGGTCGCCCTTTTGATACTCGGTGTTGCCGGGATTGACAGTTTCCCACACGCCGCCATGGGCGTGGCCGAAATGCGGCTCGTTCACATCCTTGACGGGAATGGTGACTTTTTCGCCGTTTTCGATGTCGGTGATCGAGCGGCCCTTGATGGCGCGGCCGACGGCATCCTTGATTTGCGCCTTGTAGCGGCGCAGGAAACGTTCGCGGTTGACCGCAGACTTGTTCTTGCCCTGCAAGCGACGGTCGATGAGGTAAGTCAAAACAGGCCTCCTGCTCAATGTAAGCGCGGATCTGGCGTTTTGGACACGCTAATTTGGCGCTGTGGCGCTGCCATCAAAACAGCAGCACCCCTATCTTAATACGCTGCGCGAACGCGCGTGCGATGCACGTGCAGCGTGGGACGTTGCCGGCTGACGGCCTGCGGCCAGCCGGCAACGTTGTTGCTCAGGATGACTTGCGCACGCGCAGGTACCACTCGCACAGCAGACGTACCTGCTTCGGCGTGTAGCCTTTCTCGACCATGCGCGCCACGAAGTCGGCGTGCTTGTTCGCGTCATCGGTATTCGCCTTGGCATTGAACGAAATAACCGGCAGAAGTTCCTCGGTATTCGAGAACATTTTTTTCTCGATCACGCTGCGGAACTTTTCATAACTGGTCCAGGCCGGATTTTTGCCGGCATTCGTGGCGCGCGCGCGGAGACTGAAGTTGACGATCTCGTTGCGGAAGTCCTTCGGATTTGAGATACCCGCCGGCTTCTCGATCTTTTCCAGTTCGGCGTTGAGTGACTCACGGTCGAAACTCTCGCCGGTGTCAGGATCGCGGAATTCCTGGTCCTGGATCCAGAAGTCGGCGAACGTGACGTAGCGGTCGAAGATGTTCTGGCCGTACTCAGAATAACTTTCCAGGTACGCCGTTTGAATCTCTTTGCCGATGAAGTCGACGTAGCGCTGCGCCAGATGTTCCTTGATATACGAAAGATAGCGCTGCTCAGTTTCAGGCGGGAATTGCTCGCGTTCGATTTGCTGCTCGAGCACGTACAGCAGGTGGACCGGATTGGCCGCCACCTCGGTATTGTCGAAATTGAAGACCTTCGACAGAATCTTGAATGCAAAGCGGGTCGACAAACCGTTCATGCCTTCGTCCACGCCGGCGTAATCGGCATATTCGTGCAGCGACTTGGCCTTGGGGTCGGTGTCTTTCAGGTTGTCGCCGTCGTACACGAGCATCTTGGAGAAGATGCTGGAATTTTCGGGATCCTTCAGGCGCGAGAGCACGGCAAATTGCGACATCATGCGGAGCGTACCGGGCGCGCAGGGCGCCTTGTTGAGCGACGAATTGCGCAGCAGTTTGTCGTAGATTTTGACTTCATCGGACACCCGCAGGCAGTAGGGCACCTTGACGATATAAATGCGGTCCAGGAACGCTTCGTTATTGCGGTTGTTGCGGAAGGTTTTCCATTCGGATTCATTCGAGTGGGCCAGCACGATGCCGTCGAACGGAATCGCGCCAAAGCCCTCGGTGCCCTTGTAGTTACCCTCTTGCGTCGCCGTCAGCAGCGGGTGCAGCACCTTGATCGGCGCCTTGAACATCTCGACGAATTCCATCAGGCCCTGGTTGGCCAGGCACAGGCCGCCCGAATAGCTGTAGGCGTCCGGATCGTCCTGCGAAAAATCTTCGAGCTTGCGGATATCGACCTTGCCGACCAGGGACGAGATATCCTGGTTGTTTTCGTCGCCCGGTTCGGTCTTGGAAATGGCCACCTGCTTGAGGATCGACGGATAACGGCGCACGACGCGGAACTTGTTGATATCGCCGCCGAATTCATGCAGGCGCTTGACGGCCCACGGGCTCGGTACTGCGCGCAGGTAGCGGCGCGCGATGCCGTAATCTTCTTCGAGGATGGTGCCGTCTTCTTCTTCGCTGAACAGGCCCAGGGGCGACTCGTTCACGGGCGAACCCTTGATCGCGTAAAACGGCACCAGCTCCATCAGGCTCTTGAGTTTTTCGGCAATGGACGATTTACCGCCGCCGACCGGGCCCAATAGATACAGGATCTGCTTGCGTTCTTCGAGGCCTTGCGCGGCATGGCGGAAATACGAAACGACCTGTTCGATCACTTCTTCCATGCCGTAAAACTCGCGAAACGCCGGATAGATCTTGATGACCTTGTTGGCGAAGATGCGCGACAGGCGCGAATCGAGACGGGTATCGATCAAGGTAGGTTCGCCAATGGCGGCGAGCATGCGTTCGGGCGCGCTGGCATACGTCAGCGGGTCACGCTTGCACATCTGCAGGAACTCGGTCATCGAGTATTCTTCTTCCCGAGTACGCTCATAGCGGGCCGTGTAATTTTCAAGGATGCTCATTGAATTTCCTTTAATGTGCCAACAACGAATCACTGTCACAGCAGCTGCACATGGCGCTGCCCGGGGCCCCGGTTATTTTTTGGCGTACTCCTTGTTCGGTCGTCACGTGCGGCGCCAGCGTGGTCGGCGTCGTGGAAGGTGCGCGTGCGATTGCTTGTTGTGGATTCGAATCTACCGAATCTACCGCAGTGTGGAGAGCGTCTTTTTTGCGTTACTGAAATTTATTATGTGCCTAATAGTTTCCGAAGTCAAAGTCGTGTTGTACACCATGATGACCCTGCGACAAGTGCTTGATTCAAATATCGAAAGCTGGTTTTTGCAGGCGCCGCGCGTGCGCCATGGAAGGTGCCGAAACGCGGCGTCGAGGCCGGTCTGGATCGAGAAGAAGAACGGCCTGGACCACGTTCAATGTCACCCGATGCATGCCGAGTGTGCACCAACTGTGCCACGGGCGGCGCACGCGAATCGTGCTTCGGCGCCCGGCGACGCTGCGCTTTTTCGCTATGGCACGAGCCGATCGCACGCATGCGTTACACTTGCCGGTCGCCTCAACGCGACCTTATTCATTGAACACCCTGTTGGAGAACACCATGCTTGACGAACGCCTGCGCACCCAGTTGCAGAACATGCCCAAGGCAGAACTGCACATCCATATCGAGGGCTCCCTCGAGCCAGAACTGATTTTTGCGCTCGCACAAAGAAATAACGTCCAGCTGGCCTATGCCTCGGTCGAAGCGTTGCGCGAAGCCTACGCTTTCAGCGATCTGCAATCGTTCCTCGACATTTATTATGCCGGCGCCAGCGTGCTGCTGACCGAGCAGGACTTCTATGACATGACCGCCGCCTACCTGGCGCGCGCCCATGCCGACAATGTCCGCCACACCGAGATCTTCTTCGACCCGCAGACCCACACCGCGCGCGGCGTGCCGTTCGAGACCGTGATCAACGGCATCTGGCGCGCCTGCCAGGACGCGCCGCTCAGCGCCGAACTGATCATGTGCTTCCTGCGCCACCTGTCGGAAGACGACGCAATCGCCACGCTCGACGAGTCGCTGCCGTACCGCGACAAGTTCATTGGCGTGGGCCTCGATTCGTCCGAAGTCGGCCACCCGCCCGAGAAGTTCGCGCGCGTGTTCGAGCGCGCCCGCAACCTGGGCCTGCGTCTGGTCGCCCACGCCGGCGAAGAAGGCCCGCCAGCCTACATCGAAAGCGCGCTCGACGTGCTCAAGGTCGAGCGCATCGACCACGGCGTGCGCAGCCTGGAAAGCCCGCTTCTCGTCGAGCGCCTGGTGCGCGAACAGATGGCGCTGACCGTGTGCCCGCTGTCGAACATCAAGCTGCGCGTGTTCGACGTCATGGGCTCGCACAACCTGCGCACGCTGCTCGACGCGGGCCTGGCCGTCACGGTCAACTCGGACGATCCGGCGTACTTCGGCGGTTACGTCAACGAGAACTACTTCGCCGCCTTTGATGCGCTGCCGCTCAATGCCGGCCACGCGCAGCAACTGGCGCGCAACAGCTTCGAGGCCGCCTTCATCGACCCGGAGCGCAAGCGCGCGTTCCTCGCCGAAGTCGACGCCTTCTTCGCCAACGCTTGAATCCATAGAACGGAGCGACGCCATGTTCGTCCAGGCTCTTCGCATGACGGCGCGCGACTGGCGCGCCGGGGAACTGCGCTTCTTGCTGGTGGCGCTGATTGTCGCCGTGGCGGCACTCACGTCGGTCGGCTTCTTCACCGACCGCATGCGCGCCGGCATGGACCGCGATGCGCACCAGCTGCTCGGCGCCGATTTGCTGGTCAAGACCGATGACCCGGTGCCGCAAGCCTGGCGCGACGAAGCCACGCGGCGCGGACTGCTGCTGGCCGACACCGTGACCTTCCCGAGCATGGCGCAGGCAGGCGAGGGCGATGCGTCGCTGGCGCAGCTCTCGTCGATCAAGGCGGTATCCACCGGCTACCCGCTACGCGGCCAGATGACGATCACCACCGATCCTGTCGCGGCGGGCGGCGCGCGCGGCGAAGCAACGCGTGCGGTTCCGGCGCCGGGCACGGTGTGGGTCGATCCTGGCCTGCTCGCGCAGCTGTCGACCCAGGTGGGCGGCATGCTCACGCTGGGGAACAGCCAGTTGCGCATCACGCAGCTGATCGCCACCGAACCCGATAAAGGCGCATCGTTCGCCAACTTCGCGCCGCGCGTGATGCTGTCGATGGCCGACCTGAAAGCGACGGGCCTGATCGACGATTTTGCGCGCGTGGACTTCCGCCTGCAGATCGCTTCGACCAACCGCAATGACCTGACTGTCATCAAGGCCTATGAAACCTGGCTGCGCGCGCAGATCCGCGACGGCAACGTCAAGGGCGTGCGCATCGAGACGCTCGAGAACGGGCGCCCGGAGATGCGCGCCACGCTCGATCGCGCGGGCTTGTTCCTGTCGCTCGTGGGCTTGCTGTCGGCGATGCTGGCGGCGGTGGCCGTGGCGATGGCGGCGCGCCGCTTCATGGGCCGCCACCTGGATGCCTGCGCGATGCTGCGCTGCCTGGGCCTGACCCAGAACCAGGTCACCGTCATGTACGTGACCGAATTTGCGCTCATCGGTTTGCTGGGCAGCGTGATCGGCGTGCTGGTGGGCTTCGGCGCGCACTTCGTGCTGCTCGAACTGATCGCGTCGCTGATCCGCACCGAGCTGCCGCCGGTGTCGATCCTGCCGGCGCTGCAGGGCGTGGCCACCGGCATGCTGCTGCTGGTCGGCTTTGCGCTGCCGCCAATTCTGCAGTTACGCAATGTACCGCACAACCGCGTGATCCGGCGCGAAGCCGGCGCGCCGCAACCGGCCGCGCTGGCAACGTACGGCCTGGGCGTGGGCGCGTTCTTCCTGCTGCTGTTGTGGCAGGCGGGCGACCTGACGCTGGCCTTGATTACCGCCGGCGGCTTCCTCGGCGGCTTCGCGCTGTTCGCGCTGGTGGCGTGGCTGGGCCTGAAACTGCTGCGCCGCATGCGTAACCTGTTCCCGCACCAGGCGTGGCGCTTTGCCGTCACGTCGCTGCAGCGCCGGCCCGGCGCCACGGTGGTGCAGGTGGTGTCGCTGTCGCTGGGCCTGATGGCGCTGCTGCTCCTGACCGTCGTGCGAGGCGACCTGATGTCGGCCTGGCAGTCGGCCACGCCGGCCGACGCCCCCAACCGCTTCGTGATCAACATCCTGCCCGAGCAAACGAAGGGCGTCGAAGGCCAGTTGGTGGCGGCCGGCGTGCAAGAGCCGGTGCTGTTCCCGATGATCCGCGGGCGCCTCACGGCGATCAACGGCGCGGCCATCACGCGCGATACCTTTGCCGATGGCGAAGCGCGCCGCCTGGCCAACCGCGAATTCAACCTGTCGACGACGAACGTGCTGCCCGAGGCGAACGAGGTGGTCGACGGCGCCTGGTTCAAGGATGCACCGGGCCTGGCCGAGGCGTCGGTCGAAAAGAGCATCATGGACCGCCTGGGCCTGAAGCTCGGCGACAGCCTGCGCTTCGACATGGCCGGCCTGATGGTCGACGCGAAGATCACCAGCGTGCGCAAGCTCGAATGGGGCTCGATGCGCGCCAACTTCTTCGTCATCATCAACCCGGCGGCGATGGCCAACGCGCCGACCACCTACATGACGGCGTTCCACGTGCCGGCCGAAGGCGCGAACCTGGGCAATGCGCTCACGCGCGCGTATCCGAACCTGACCGTGGTCGACGTCTCGGGCATCATCCGCCAGTTGCAGGATGTGCTGGACCAGGTGGTCGTCGCCGTCGAGTTCCTGTTCCTGTTCACGCTCGCCTCGGGCGTGCTGGTGCTGTATGCGGCGCTGATGGGGTCACAATCCGAGCGCACGCGTGAGGCGGGCCTGCTGCGGGCGCTGGGCGCCACGCGCCAGCAACTGGCCAGGGCGCAGCGGATCGAGTTCGTGCTGGTGGGTGGTCTGTCCGGCCTGCTGGCCGCGTCGGGCGCCGCGGCGCTGGGCTGGGCGCTGGCGACATACCAGTTCAAGTTTCCGTGGGCGTTCGCGCCTGGCGTGTGGCTGGCCGGCCTGGTAGTGGGCGTGCTGTGCGCGATCGTCGGCGGCTGGTTGGGCCTGCGCGGCGTGCTGCGCCAGCCGCCGCTGCAGACCTTGAGGGAAGCATAAGCATGCAAGATGTTCAAGCCGAAACGCAGACGCTGTACGAGATCATGGGCGGCGCCGAGCGCCTGCGCGCACTGGTCGACCGCTTCTATGACCTGATGCAGCTCGAGCCGGATTTTGCCGGCATCCATGGCATGCACCCGGTGCCCAACGACAGCTCGCGCGAGAAGCTGTTCATGTTCCTGTCCGGGTGGATGGGCGGGCCTGACCTGTACATCGAGCGTCATGGCCATCCGCGCCTGCGCGCGCGGCACCTGCCGTACGCGATCGGCACGAAAGAGCGCGACCAGTGGCTGCGCGCGATGGCCTGGGCCATGGAAGACCTGGGCTATGACGAGGCGCTGCGGCTGCGCCTGATGACCTCCTTCTTCCAGACCGCCGACTGGATGCGCAACAAGCCCGATTGAATCGATGACGATTGCAGATATTCTGATCCTGGTGAGCCTCGCGCTCATCGCCGTGTTGCTGGTGCTGGTCTTGCTGCGTCTGCGCAGCAGCGGCGACGGCCTGCATCTCGAGCGGCTCGAGCGCGAGCTGCGCCAGGAACTGCAAGCCAGCGCGCAAGCGACGCGCCAAGAACTGGCCGGGCATCTGGCCCAGTCGATGGCGCAGAACCAGAGCGCATCGAGCCAGCAATTCGACAGCATGCGCCAGCAGATGCAGCTGCAGTCCAGCAGCGGGCGCGAAGAGCAGGCGCGCGCGCTGAAACGCTTTGCCGACACGCTGCAGCAAACGCTGGGCAGTCTCACCGAATCGAATGCGCAGCGCATGCTGGAAGTGCGCAATACGCTGGAATCGAAAATCCGCGACCTGCAGCTCGATAACGGCAAGCGCCTGGAAGAGATGCGCCAGACGGTCGACGAGAAGCTGCACGCCACGCTGGAGACGCGCCTGACCGAGTCGTTCCGCCAGGTGTCCGAGCGCCTGGAAAAAGTCCACCAGGGCCTGGGCGAGATGCAGCAGCTGGCCATCGGCGTGGGTGACCTCAAGCGCGTGCTGACCAATGTGAAAACGCGCGGCACGTGGGGCGAGGTGCAGCTCGAGATGCTGCTCGAGCAGGTGCTGACCGTCGAGCAGTATGCGAAGAACGTCGAGACGGTGGCCGGCTCGAACGCGCGGGTCGAGTTCGCGATCAAGCTGCCGGGTGTCGTCGATGGCGGCGCGCCGTTGTGGCTGCCGATCGACGCCAAGTTCCCGAAAGAGCAGTACGAGCGCTTGCAGGCCGCGGCCGATATCGCCGATGCCGAAGGCGTGATCCGTGCCGGGGCCGAGCTGGAAAGGGCAGTGCGGCGCGAGGCGCAAACGATCTGCGACAAATACGTCTCGCCGCCGCAGACGACGGATTTTGCGATCCTGTTCCTGCCGACCGAAGGCCTGTACGCCGAAGTGATGCGCCGCCCAGGCCTGGCCGACGATTTGCAACGCACGCTGCGCGTGACGATCGCGGGCCCATCGACGCTGAGCGCGTTGCTCAACAGCTTGCAGATGGGATTCCGGACCCTGGCGCTGGAGAAGCGGTCATCGGAAGTGTGGCAGGTGCTGGGCGCGGTGAAGACCGAATTCACGAAGTTCGGCGACGTGCTGGCCGCGACCAAAACAACGCTGGAACGGGCCGCGAAAAACATCGAAAACGCCGAAGTCCGCAGCCGCCAGATGGCGCGCAAGCTCAAGTCGGTGGAAGCCTTGCCGAGCGAAGCGGCGCAATTGCTGCTGGGCGCCGACGGGCATGAACGCAATGACTGACACCGCCCATATCATCCACCCTCCACAAATAGGGTCAGAGTCGAATTATTGAGCAATTGCTCCAAAAAAGGCCGATTCCAATTAGGGTCAGAGTCGAATTATTGAGCAATTTCTCCTGCCGATAGCGGTCTCGGCAATTCTCGGACGGAAGAATTGAAAAAGTTGTCAAACAATTCGACTCTGACCCTAATTGGATTGCAAGAGCCGGTTAGCAATATTTGGGGTATCCGCTGGCGGTTGGGGAACACGTTCGGGCTGGGTTAGAACAGGCCTTCGAATGGCAGGATATCCACCATCTCGCCAGCGGCCACGTTGCCCTGTTCATCGTGCAGCACGACCATGCAGTTCGCTTCGGACATCGAGCGCAGGATGCCCGAGCCTTGCGCGCCGGTGAGGCGCACTTCGGGCGCACCGTCGATGCCGCGCGCGACGATGCCGCGCTGGTACTCGGTGCGGCCCGGTTTCTTGCGGATCGCATCGGCCGAGCGCGCTTGCAGCAGCGGCAGGGGCGCGTCGGCGCCCATCATCTGCAGCAGCGCCCCGCGCGCGAAAAAGTAGAACGACACCATCACCGCCACCGGATTTCCCGGCAGGCCGAACAAAAACGCGCTGCGGCCGTTCGATGACACCCGGCCGAATGCCAGCGGCCGGCCCGGGCGCATGCCCACTTTCCAGAACGTCACGTCGCCCAGTTGCGCCATTACCTGCTTCGTGTAGTCGGCCGCGCCGACCGAGACGCCGCCCGACGTGACGATCGCGTCGGCGTTCTCGCAGGCGGTGCGTAGCGCTTCTTCCAGCGCTTGGGGGCTGTCGCGCACGACGCCCATGTCGATGATTTCGCAGCCCAGGCGCGTGAGCATGCCGTAGATTGTGTAGCGGTTGCTGTCGTAGACGCAGCCTTCGCCCAGCGGCTCACCGATCGAGCGCAACTCGTCGCCGGTCGAGAAGAACGCCACGCGCAGGCGGCGCTGCACCGGGATTTCGGCAAAGCCGAGCGATGCGCACAAGCCCAGGTCGGCCGGCCGGATGATGCGGCCTGCCTTCAGCGCCGGGCTGCCGATTTGCAGGTCTTCGCCGGCCAGGCGGCGGTTGTCGCCAGCGCGGATCGCGCCGGCGCGCACGGTCATGGCGACGTAGTCGCCACTGTCGGCGAATTCTTGCGGCAGCACACTGTCGCAGCCGGCCGGCATCACGCCGCCCGTCATGATGCGCACGCATTCGCCGGGGCCGGGCACGATGGCTGACGGTTTGCCGGCAAGCACGGTCGCGACGACCTTGAACGTTGCCACGCCATCCTGCGGCAGGTCGACGCCCCGCAGCGCATAGCCATCCATCGCAGAATTGTCGTGCGCCGGCACGTTGATCGGCGAGACCAGGTCGCGCGCCAGCACGCGGCCCAGGCTCGCGCGCAGCGCTACCATCTCGACGGCGCGGACCGGCTGGATGAATTCGCGGATGATGCGCTGCGCATCGCGTACCGGCAGCGCGTTCGGGTCATAGCCATTGATGCAGCTGGCCACCTGGGCCAGGCTGGCGGGGAAGGCCGGTTGCTCGAGGTCGCGCAATTCGTCCAGCGTGTTGATATTGCGGAACGCGGCGGCATCGTCGAACAGGACCTCGACCGCTTTCAGGTCGCGCAGCCAGCGCTCGACGCGGCGGCCGCCTTCGGCCAGGTACCGCGATAACGCCGGCAAGCGATCGGCGCGCACCAGGCAAAACACCGGGTGCGGCTGGATTGGTTGACCGGCTTCCTGCGTCGCGGCATAGGCCACGTCGGCATCGTGCTCTTGCAGCGCAGCAAACAGGCGCGCCGCCAGATCGGGCGGCAGGAATGGCGAATCGCACGGCACGGTCAGCAGATATGGCGTGGCGCAGTAGCGCAAGCCCGCTTCGAATCCAGCCAGCGGGCCGGGGAAGTCCGTCAGCTCATCCGGCAAAACCATCGTGCCAAACGCGCGGTACTTATCCAGATTGCGGTTGGCGCTGATCGCCAGCGGCCCGACCTGCGGCCGCAAGCGCGCCAGCACGTGTTCGACCATCGTGCTCGAACGGAACGGCTGCAAGCCCTTGTCCACGTTGCCCATGCGCGAGCCGCGACCGCCCGCCAGAATCAATCCGCTGATCAAGCCTGTTTCCATCTGTTGATTCGCCACTGAATATCAGCCACCAATATAGGACATCTCGACCCGGCGCGGCCCGTCGCGCTGCCCGGTGCCGGTCTCGGCCGTGCGGGTTTCCGAATACCGGTCGGCCCGACCGCGCCACAGTTGCGCGATGGCGCCGCTCAGTGCCAGATCGTCGTGCCCGGCGCGCAGCAGCGCGCGCAAGTCGTGGCCGCGCGTGGCGAACAGGCACGTGTACAGCTTGCCTTCGGTCGACAGCCGCAGACGGCTGCAGTCGCCGCAGAAGGCTTGCGTGACGCTCGAAATGACGCCGATTTCGCCGTCACCATCGAGGTAGCGCCAGCGTGACGCCGTCTCGCCACTGTAGTTCGCGGCGACCGGCGCCAAGGGCAGCTCGGCCGAGATGCGGCGCACGACGTCGCCGGACGGCACGACATCAACCATGTCCCAGCCATTCGATGCGCCGACATCCATGAACTCGATGAAACGCAGGATGGTCGGCGAGCCCTTGAAGTGGCGCGCCATCGGCAGGATCTGGTCGACATTGGTGCCGCCCTTGACGACCATATTGACTTTGACTGGGCCCAGGCCCACCGCGTGTGCGGTGTCGATGCCGTGCAGGACGTCGGCCACCGAGAAATCGACGTCGTTCATGCTGCGAAACACGCCGTCGTCGAGCGCGTCGAGCGACACCGTGACGCGGTCCAGGCCCGCGTCTTTCAGGGCTTGCGCCTTGCGCGCCAGGATCGAACCGTTGGTGGTCAGGGTCAGGTCGAGCGGGCGGCCGCTTGGCGTGGGCAATGCGCGCAGCATGCCGACCAGGCGCTCGAGGTTCTTGCGCAGCAATGGCTCGCCGCCGGTCAGGCGCAGCTTTTCGACGCCGTGCGCCACGAACAGGCGCGCCACGCGCGTGATTTCCTCGAACGAGAGCAGGTCGCCGTGCGGCAAGTATTGGTAATCCTTGTCGAACACTTCCTTCGGCATGCAGTACACGCAGCGAAAGTTGCAGCGGTCGGTGACCGAAATTCGCAAGTCGTGCAAGGGCCGGCCAAGCGCGTCGCTCAGCAAGCCAGTGGGTGCTTCGGGCACGGCCGGGACCCGCAGCTTGGATGAGCGCAGGTCATTGATCAGGATGATTTTTTCAGCCATTTCAATACGATAGCATGCGCCCGGGAATACTGCCGGGCGGGGGTGTGTGTGAAAGTCGGGTGTCTGTGAAAGTCGATAATGCGTGAGTTCCAGCTATCTTCAAAACGTCGTTCCCGCGGAAGCGGGAACCCAAGTATTGCCAGCGTTATCGCGATGCTGGCTAACTTGGGTTCCCGCCTGCGCGGGAACGACGGATCTTGCTGCGCTGGTACCGATTACTGGCGGCTGGTATCCACCTGCACCAGCGGTTCCTCCACCGGCACGACGACCGGCTTGCGGGCCCGGCCGACGCGTACTGGCGCGGCTGCCTGTGCTGCTGCGGCCTGGGCGGCGCGCAGTTTTTCAGGATCCGTTGCGGCCAGTTGCAGGCCCGCTTCGGCCAGCATGTCGTCCAGTTTCGGTGCAGGCGTTGCCACCACCGGCGCTGCCGGGGCCATGGTCACTTCTGGAGCAGCAACAGGCGCTGGCTCGACTGCCACGGCGGCCACTGGCTCGGCAACCGGTACAGTTGCAACTTCAACCACCGGCGCAGGCGCCGGTTCAACAGGAACAGGCGCAGGCGCAGGAGCAGGCGCTGGAGCAGCCTCGGCCACAACCGGATCAGCCGCAGCATGTTCCGCCGCCACCGATGCCGCCGTCGGGAACATGACCGGTTCGGCATTGGCTGCCGCTACCGATGCCGCCGTCGGGAAGTTCACCGGCTCGACGTTTGCAGGAGCCGCTTGCTCAGCCGCTGCCGCCACCGACGCTGCCGTCGGGAACATATTGCCCTCGACAGGCTTCGCTTCGGTAACCACCGGCGCAGCAGGGCGCGCCGCTACTTCCTTGGCAGCGCTCGCTGCAGCAACCGATGCCGCCGTCGGGAACGGCCACGCCGCCTGGGTACCAGCCTGCGCCGGCTTGCCCTTGGCGGCACGTGCCGCCGCAGCCACCTTGGCCACTTCTTCATCCGCTACCGGCGCGAACGCTGGTGCTTCTTCCGCGCCGTCGCTGCCTTCGCCTTCGACCTGGTCACGGTCGCGACGATTGCGGTTACGGCCACCGCGACGACGGCGACGGCGTGGCTCGTCGCCATCCATCTCGACTTCTTCGCCATCCGGGCCGATCGTGGTCACCGATTTGATGACTTGCTGCACGACTTCCTGGCTGCCTTCCGGCCCCGTGGTGGTCACCGCGACGGTGGTGTTCGACACCACCTGGCTGACATTGACTTCATCGAGCTTGGCTTCGATGACCTGGGTGGTGCGTTCCGTACGCTCGGTGCGCTCGCGCGGCTGACGTGGTTGGCGTTCCTTGCGCTCACCGCGCTCAGCACGATCGGGCCGCTCGGCGCCCTCGACGCGTGGCGCCCCGTCGACCGTCTCGCGTGGTTCACGCGGTTCGCGGCCTTCGCGTGGTGGACGTGGCGGGCGCGGCGGGCGTGGCGGACGCGCTTCGGCGTCCGGGCCCTTGGCCAGTTCTTCGCCCGGCGCAGCAGCCTTGGCAACCGGTTCGCGCTCTTCGCGCTCACGGCCCGGCTTGCCAGCTGGACGGCCGCCGGTGCGGCCATTCTTGTTGCGGTTGTTGCGGTCGCCACGCTCTGCCGGGGCAGGGGCGGCGGCAGGCACTTCCACCAGCACCGCTGGTGCGGCGCCCGTTGGTTCTGGCTTGCCGAAGAAGAAGTTACGCAGCTTGGCGAAGAAACCTTCTTCTTCCACCGGAGCCGGGGCGACAGGCGCGGCGGCGACGGCCGGCTTGGCTGGCTTGGCCGCTTCGCTGCGGTCGACCAGCGGTGCAGGCTGGGCCGGGGTGATCGTCTTGACGACGGCTTCCTGGCGCGGCTTGGCTTCTTCTTTCTGGCGCTTGGCGTACGCCATGTCGGTATCGGCCGACTCCGCCATCGCGTAGCTGGCGTGCGCGTCTTCCAGGCGCGGATCGTCGTGCTTGATGCGCTCGAGCTTGTAGTGCGGGGTGTCCAGATGCTTGTTCGGGATCAGGATCACGGTGATGCGGTGACGGTTCTCGATCTTGAGCACTTCGCCGCGCTTTTCGTTGAGCAGGAAAGCAGCAACATCGACCGGCACTTGCACGTGGATCGCGGCCGAATTTTCTTTCATGGCCTCTTCCTGGATGATGCGCAGGACTTGCAGGGCCGACGATTCGGTATCGCGGATGTGGCCGGTGCCCGAGCAGCGCGGGCAAGTGACGTGGGAACCTTCGGACAGCGACGGACGCAGGCGCTGACGCGACAGTTCCATCAGGCCGAAGCGCGAGATCTTGCCCATCTGAACGCGAGCGCGGTCATGGTGCAGCGCGTCCTTGAGGCGCTGTTCGACTTCGCGCTGGTTCTTGGCCACTTCCATGTCAATGAAGTCGATCACGATCAGGCCGCCCAGGTCGCGCAGGCGCAACTGGCGCGCCACTTCGTCGGCCGCTTCGCAGTTGGTGTTGAAGGCGGTCGTTTCGATGTCGGAGCCACGCGTGGCGCGGGCCGAGTTGACGTCGATCGAGACCAGTGCTTCGGTGTGATCGATCACGATCGCGCCGCCCGATGGCAGCGGCACGGTGCGCGCGTAGGCGGTTTCGATTTGATGTTCGATCTGGAAACGCGAGAACAGCGGCACGTCGTCGCTGTAACGCTTCACGCGGTGCGCCATGTCGGGCATCACGTGGCTCATGAATTGCTGGGCTTGCTCGTAGATGTCGTCGGTGTCGATCAGCACTTCGCCGATATCGGGCTGGAAGTAATCGCGGATCGCGCGGATGACGAGCGACGATTCTTGATAAATCAGGAACGCGCCATTGGACGACTTGCCGGCGCCTTCGATCGCGCGCCACAGTTGCATCAGGTAATTCAAATCCCACTGCAGCTCTTCGACATTGCGGCCGATGCCGGCGGTGCGGGCAATCACCGACATGCCTTGCGGCAGATCGAGCTTGTCCATCGTTTCGCGCAGTTCCTGACGTTCTTCGCCTTCGACACGGCGCGAGACGCCGCCGCCGCGCGGGTTGTTCGGCATCAAGACCAGATAGCGGCCGGCCAGCGAGATGAACGAGGTCAGGGCAGCGCCCTTGTTGCCGCGTTCTTCTTTCTCGACCTGGACCATGATTTCCTGGCCTTCGCGCAGTGCTTCCTTGATCGAGCAATTGCGCACGTCAACACCTTCACGGAAATACGTGCGGGCGACTTCTTTGAAGGGGAGGAAACCGTGGCGGTCTTCGCCGTAGCTGACGAAGCAGGCTTCGAGGGAGGGTTCGATGCGGGTGATGACACCCTTGTAGATATTCGACTTGCGCTGTTCGCGACCGGCAGTCTCGATATCGATGTCGATCAGCTTCTGGCCGTCGACGATGGCGACGCGCAGCTCTTCTTGCTGCGTCGCGTTAAACAACATACGTTTCATTTTTATAACTCCGTGACCCAGGGGCCATGTGAAGGCCGCCCTCGCGGGCGGCGCAGCTACAAGGATGTATGCGGGGACGGGTGACAGGAGGGGGTATGCCCGGGCGTGCGATACAGCAAAAACAGCAAAGTGATTTCGCTGCCGCAACAGGGCGCTGTGGGGCCGAACGTCATTGTCTACGCACGCCGCAACTTTTGTCCGTCACCTGCCACCACATTGGGGTTGGCACAGCGGCGAACAAGGGAGGGTGTGCTACAGCCAGCCGAACCTGGGCGCCAGCAACCATCGACCGGCCTGGAGGCGAAGAGACAGCCTTGCTCAAGCGGTGTGGATGGTGCTGCAGCGGGGTCGGCGAAAACGACAAGCGTTATCGACACCATCAACCGGCAAGCAGCTTATAAGGATGCTTGCTGGTACTTATCCTTAAGAATCCTGACAATCCAATCCGGCATCATTGCGCGCAACCCGATTACAACGACAGGTGCAACCTTGATTGGCGCAAGGATGTGCGTACACGTTCTTTTCCATCGAATTTGCACTTGGCGGGGCCGATGGGGCGTGCCCCAGTGTAAAATTTCATTTTAATTCTTACACCAGCAGAGGTTTGACCGCCGCCTGTCGATTATATATTCAAAATGAAGGACTTAGAGAGAATTTCTGGGAAGACAGACCGAATGGCAATGCAGAACGATAGTGTCCCCCCTTCATCCCCCGCAGCACTGCAAGCGCAGTTCGTGACAATCGACGAAGAAGAAGCCGGCCAGCGCATCGACAACTATCTGTTGCGTGTCTGTAAAGGTGTACCGAAGAGCCATATCTACCGCATCCTTCGCTCTGGCGAAGTGCGCGTCAACAAAGGCCGGATCGACCAGCTGTACCGCCTGGTGGCAGGCGACACCGTCCGCATTCCCCCGATCCGCATCGCCGAAAAGTCGACCGAGCATGCCGCGCCCGGCGCCGAATTCGCGGTCGTGTATGAAGACGCGCACCTGCTCGTGATCGACAAGCCGTGCGGCGTGGCCGTGCATGGCGGCTCCGGCGTGTCGTATGGCGTGATCGAGCAATTGCGCGCGGCGCGCCCGCAAGCGAAGTTCCTGGAACTCGTGCACCGGCTCGACCGCGAAACGTCCGGCCTGCTATTGATCGGCAAAAAACGCAGCGCGCTGACGCACCTGCACGACCAGATGCGCGAAGGCACGACCGACAAGCGCTACTTTGCCGCCGTCAAGGGCGACTGGGTGAACAAGCGCCAGCACATCCGCTTGCCGCTGCATAAATACACGAGCGCCGAAGGCGAGAAGCGCGTGCTGGTCCAGGCCGGCGGGCAAGAGGCGCACACGATTTTCAGTTTATTGAAAAAATGGCACAATTTCGCCTTGCTCGAAGCCGAACTCAAGACGGGCCGCACGCACCAGATCCGGGTGCACCTGGCCTCGTCGGGCTTTCCGATCCTGGGCGATGAAAAGTACGGCGATTTCGCGTTCAACAAGCAACTCCACAAGGTGGGCGAGGGCCGTGGCGCGCTCAAGCGCATGTTCCTGCACGCACACCAGATCACGTTTACGCATCCGGATTCCGGTGAGCGCATGACCTTGCGCGCGCCGCTGCCGGCTGAGTGCGAGAGGTTCTTGGTCAGCTTGGGTGCGCCACAAGCGTAAGCCCTGCCTGCGCACCAATAAAAACTAGAGGGGACCGGCGGCTTGGCCGCCATTAATTATGGCTAGAAAATTATTCGACCTGATCGTGTTCGACTGGGACGGCACGCTGATGGACAGTACCGCGACCATCGTCAAGTGCATCCAGGCGGCGGCGCGCGACCTGGGCTTGCCGGTGCCCACCGATTCGTCGGCCGCGCACGTCATCGGCCTGGGCCTGGCCGAAGCGATGCAGGCCGTGATGCCCGACATCGGGCCGGCACTGTATCCGCGCATGGTCGAGCGTTACCGGTATCACTTTCTCACCAAGGACCATCAACTGGTGCTGTTCAAAGGGGTATCGGAGATGCTCACCGAGCTGTCGGGCGACGGTTATTTTTTGGCCGTGGCCACGGGCAAGAGCCGCGTGGGTTTGAACCGCGCGCTCAATGCCACCGGACTGCTGTCGATCTTTGACGCTACCCGTTGCGCCGATGAGACATTCTCCAAGCCGCATCCGGCGATGCTGCAAGAGCTCACGCGCGAGCTTGGCCAGGATTTGCGGCGCACGGTGATGATCGGCGACACCACGCACGATCTGATGATGGCCACGAATGCCGGCGCTGCCGGTATTGCGGTCGAGTTCGGTGCGCACCCGGTCAGCCAGCTCCAGGCGTGCCGTCCCATGTTCTCTGCCAAGAGCATCCCGGAGCTGCATGCATGGCTGCTCGAGCACGCCTAAAGCAGGCCGTACGCGACGGCGCGGGCAAGATATACTGACTGCCGCACGAACAGCCCCGCGCGTTTGCGCGGGGGCGGCGTTTCGTTGCCCACCTTCCCGACTTTATGAGTGACCATACGAGCATTGACCAACCCGGCGACAGCCGGCTCGCGTCGAATCCGACAATGAGCAACTGGGAGCGCGACACGCTCGAGAAGCTGGTATTTGCCACCGTCCAGGAGCGGCGTTCCGCGCGCCGCTGGAGTATTTTCTTCAAGCTCGGCTTCCTGACCGTGGCGCTGCTGGCGCTGTGGGCGTATTACGATTTCAACTTCGCCAGCGGCGACACCGAAAACCTCGGCCGCCACACGGCGCTGATCGAAATCAATGGCGAGATCGAGGCCGAAGGCAGCGGCGCGGCCGATACCGTGATCCCGTCGCTGAACAAGGCGTTTTCCGATCCCGGTTCGGCGGCCGTCGTGCTGCGCATCGACAGCCCGGGCGGCAGCCCGGTGCAGGCCGGCATCATCGTCGACGAAATCCAGCGCCTCAAGCGTGGCTATCCCGATAAACCCTTGTACGTGGTGGTCGACGAGATCTGCGCCTCGGGCGGCTATTACATCGCCTCGGCAGCCGACCGCATCTACGTCAACAAGGCCTCGATCGTCGGCTCGGTGGGCGTGCTGATGGACAGCTTCGGCTTTACCGGCACCATGGAAAAGCTGGGCGTCGAGCGACGCCTGATGACGGCCGGCGAGAACAAGGGGTTCCTCGATCCGTTCAGCCCGCAGTCCGAGAAACACCGCGAGCACGCCCAGGCGATGCTCAACGAGATCCACCAGCAGTTCATCTCGGTGGTGCGCGCAGGGCGCGGCAAGCGCCTGAAAGAAACCCCAGAGACGTTCTCGGGCTTGTACTGGACCGGCGCGCGCGCCGTCGACATGGGCCTGGCCGATGCCTTCGGCACCGTCGACACCGTGGCGCGCGACATCGTCAAGGCCGAAGACATCGTCGACTACACGGCGCACGAAGGCTTGCCGGAACGGGTGCTGAAGAAATTTGGCGCGTCGGTGGGCGAGAGCGCCGTGAAGGCGGCGTATCACAGCGCCGTGCCGACATTGCGCTGAGTATTTTGATCTTGAAAACATCCGACGGGCGGCTATAGTAAAACGGTGGCCGACGCTGCGGCGGATCAGTCAACCTGCTGGTTGACTGATCCCGGACGGCGAACGCTGGCGACCGCATCGCGGTGCGGTTTTCGAGAGAATTTTTATTCCTCGCGGTATGACTGTCCCGGGCGGGTACATGCGCGCAGCGGGATTGGAAACGACGGCCCAGGCCGTCGTTTTCATTTCGTGGTTCAAGTAGTTGCGGCTGGTGGGGGCATTGTCAGCCTCTCTCGTGCCAGCCATCGTGGATGGGTACTATTTGCGTTGGGTTGTCGTGCTGTTACGTGCCTTGCCAAATCAGGACATGCTGCCGCACTGGCGGCTGTCGTCATCGCGGCCTGTGCGGCGTGACGGCTGTTGCTGGTCGTTGTCGTTGCATTGGTCTGTCAGGTCGCCCGTCACCAGGGGCGGCAAGGGCGGCAATGGCGATGCGAGGCGCGGTGGGTGCCACATAGTTGGCTGGCGCAACGGTGGCAGATCGTCATGCTGAGAAAAGCCACCGCGATCGAGCCAGGCTTGATGGTCGCGCCCGATGCGGGCAAACCACGCCAGTCGCAGCCGTGCCTGTTCATCTTGCAGCAGCGGGCGGGCGCCGCTGCACCAGCGCGCCAATGCCATCGCGGTGGGAAAAAGCGCCGCATGTACTTGTGCAAGGCGCTGGCGCGCGCAATGCATCTCATGCGGGGAAAGCTGTCCAAATGGCGTATCGAGGTCGTCGTTCACGTTCATTCCTGTTCTCTGGCGGAATTGCACCTTGACGTATGGCAAAGGTACGTCACGGCCGTTAGGCGGATTCCTAACATGTTGAAGTCTATCAATAGGAATTTCTTAAGACTTGACGCTGCTCAAATGTACCGTGGCATGCAAATTGGGTAGAAAACATTGCTCTCACTGTCAACCTGTCGCCGCCTGACCTGTTCTGGTAAAGTCTCGCCCCATGAGTAAACTGTCCTTAGACCGCATCCTGCAATCGCAGGGATTCGGCACCCGAAAATACTGCCGCGCCCTGATCGAGGATGGCGATGTCGTCATCAACGGCGAGGTTGCCGACAATTTCAAGGCCACCTTCGAGACCGAAAGCCTGGTATTGACTGTATTCGACGAAGAATGGGTCTACCGCGAGCGCGTCTATATCGCGCTGCACAAGCCAGCCAACTTCGAATGCTCGCGCAAACCGAGCCACCATCCGGGCGTGCTGACGCTGCTTCCAGAGCAATTTACCTGGCGCGATGTGCAGCCGGTCGGTCGCCTTGACCATGATACGACTGGTCTCTTGCTGATGTCGGACGACGGTCCATTCATCCACGCCCAATCGTCGCCAAAACGCCACGTTCCAAAGGTGTACCATGCCACCACGGCCGAGCCGGTGACCGACGAACTGGTCGCAAAGCTGCTCGCTGGCGTGCAATTGCACGATGAGCCGGCGCCGCTGAAGGCGGTGTCGTGCGTCAAGTTGGGCGAGCAATTGATCGAGATCGTGCTGGAGCAGGGCAAGTACCACCAGGTCAAGCGCATGCTGGCTGCGGCGGACAACCATTGCAGCGCGCTGCACCGGGCCCAGATCGGCGGCTTGACGTTGACTGCGCTGGGACTGGCCGAAGGCAAGTGGTGCTTCCTCGAGCAATCCCAGCTCGACCTGCTGGTACCCGCCTGACATACCACATGAGTGTACCGTTGTGGAAATTTCACAACGGAACATGCTCGCCCACAATATTCGTGCGACATGGACAGCCGATTTCCGCGACACTCCGTTGCGACGGCGTCCGGGCACCGGTTGTCGCACGAATGATTCTTCAAGAAAAATAACCATGCAAGCATACCGACCGAGACTCTCCCATTCTTTCGCCCTGATTCCCTTGTTGCTGGCACTGCCGGCCCTGGCCCAGAGCCAACCGGCCACCCTGGCCGAGTGCACCCCGATCCTCGACAGCGCCCAGCGCCTCGCGTGCTTCGACCGCGTGGCCGGCACTGGTAGCACGGCTGCTGCAAGCACCATGTCGGCCAACACGGCGGCCCCCGCATCGACCGCTATCGTGACCCCGGCCCCAGCCGGCCAGGGCGCGTTTGACGCACCGCTGAACCACACCGTCGATCACACCGCCTCGGTCGATCCAGCCGTCCAGGCCGCCGCTGAATACACGCTGAGCAGCCACTGGGAACTCGATTCGCGCGACAAGCGCGGCGCGTTCAAGTTCCGTCCGCACCATCCGAGCTACCTGATCGCCACCCGTACACACCGCCCGAACGAAGCGCCGTACGCCGACTTCCTGGCAACTGACCCGGATGCCGAAGGCCTGTCGAAGGCCGAACTGGAATTCCAGCTCAGCTTCAAGATGAAGCTGATCGAGACCGCGTTCTCGTATCCCGTCGACGTCTGGTTCGGCTACACCCAGAATTCGTTCTGGCAGGCTGCCAACCACAAGGCCTCGAGCCCGTTCCGCGAAACCAATTACCAGCCGGAGATCATGGCGGTCACGCCACTGGACTTCGCCCTGGCTGGCATCAATGTGCGCTTCCTGAACCTGGGCTTTGTGCACCAGTCAAATGGCCAGTCGTCCGACCTGTCGCGCAGCTGGAACCGCTTCTACGCCCAGGTCGGCCTGGAGCGTGGCCCGTTGACCATGACCGCCAAGGTCTGGAAGCGCGTCAACGAATCGCTGGAAGACGACAACAACCCTGACATCACCGATTTCATGGGCCGCTTCGAGCTGGCCGGCAATTACCGCCTCGGTGGCGGTCATGAAATCTCGGGCCTCGTGCGCCGTAACTTCAGCACCGACAAGGGCGCGGTGCAGGTCGGCTGGGCATTCCCGTTGGTCGGTCCGGTCAAGGGCTATATCAATGCGTTCGCCGGCTATGGCCAGAGCATGATCGACTACAACTACTTCCAGCGCAGCCTGGGCCTGGGCGTCGTCGTCAAGTATTGATCGCAGCTTTCCGCCGTATCGTAGAATGGCGGGCTTGATCCCTCGAGCCCGCCCATGAAACTTGCATCACTGGACGACGGCACCCGCGACGGCCAACTGGCCGTGGTGTCGCGCGACCTCTTGACCGCCCACATCGCCGACGGCATCGCGCCAAGCTTGCGTGCCGCTCTCGACGACTGGGCTTTCATTGCCCCGCAACTCGACGCCCTGTATCGCCAGCTGAACGACGCCAAAGGCGACGCCAGGGCCCGCCGCGCGTTCGACTTCGACCCCACCCGTTGCATGGCGCCACTGCCGCGCGCCAGCGCCCGCGTGTGTGGCGCCACCTATCTGCACCATCACGACCTGGAGCAGCGCGCGCTCGGGCGCACACTGCCGGCCGCCTGGCGCGACACGCCGCAACTGCGCCAGGCCGCGAGCGACGGTTTGCTCGGCCCCACCCGGAACCTGGTGTTGGCGCGCGAGGAGTGGGGCATCGACTTCGGCGCCGAGCTGGCCATCGTCAGCGGCGACTTGCCACAAGGCGCGACGCCCGATGCGGCGCTGGGCCAGATCCGCCTGTTGCTGCTGGCGAACGACATCACACTGCGCAATCTGGCGCCGGACGAGCTGGCGACTGGCCTCGGCCTGCTGCACGCGAAACCGGCCACGGCGTTCGCACCGGTGGCGGTCACGCCGGACGAGCTGGGCGAGGGCTGGGTGGCCGGCAAAGCCGCGCTGCCGCTGCGCGTAAAACGCAATGACAATCCCGTCGGCACGCTCGAGGCAGGGGACGACATGACCTTCAATTTTGCCCAGCTGCTGGCGGCGCTGGCGGGAACGCGGCCGGTGACAGCCGGAACCATCGTTGGCTCGGGCGTGGTGTCGAACCGGACGACCCGGCGTCATACGCCGGGCTACGCCAGCATCGCCGAGGCGCGCTGGACCGAGATGCTCGATGGCGACGACGCGGTCACGCCGTTCCTGCGCTTCGGCGACGTGGTGCGCATCGAGATGCTCGACGGAAATGGAAAATCGTTATTCGGCGCGATCGAGCAGAACGTTGGGTTGGCGGCTACGCCGCCGACGCGGTGATCGATAGCGGCTTCGTTTTCGCGCCGGATGATTTGGCTGCCAACGATCACCGCGTCGGCGGCTTGGCCGCCAACCCTGCCAGATCACGCAGCTTTACCTGCACCGGCGGGCTGATCCGCCGTAGCGCCTCCGCCCGCACCAGCCGCCCATCCGGTTCATGCAGCCGGTACCAGAGAAACGCCACGCCGGACAAGGCCAGCCGCTCGCCCGTGAACAGGTTGTCGCGCAGCACGGTGAGCCCTTCGAGACGCAGGTCGACATCGAGCACCAGTGCGCCGGCGCTGCGCTCGGCCTGGCCCAGGTAACGTGCTGTCGTGAATAGCGGGCTCTTGTCGCTTGCTTCGCCAGCGCGCAGCGCCTCGGTGAAGCTGTCCACCGCCTTGAGCTGGACCGTTGCCCCTGTGGCGACGGCAGTGATTTCTTTTTTGCGCTCGCCCTTGGCGGCATCGGCCAACGCCTCGATGGCATCGATGTGCCGCGCGAGCGTGGCGCGTTCGAGCCCCAGCAGCCGCACGCGTTCCAGCAGTGCGGCATGGCGCGTGACGTCGAGTTCGCCCATATAGCCGCCGCTCAGGCCTGCCAGGCGGGCAGGGCAGCTACGCGCCATGGCGCTGGCAAACAGGGCGCGGGCGCCGTCGCCATAGGCCGTGCCGGCCAGGGTGGTGTCGGTCTTGAACAGGCTGGCCAGGTCGGCCCCGGCGCGCAGCAGCATCGTCGGCGCTGTCAGCCAGGCCAGCGGCAGGGCGCTGCGGCGGCGGCCTTCTTCACGTGGCGCGTTGGCCTCGATGTAACGCTGCAGTTCGGTGTTGCGCACGGCCAAGTCTTGCGCCTGCCGGCCAAGCGCGGCGTCGACGGTGCGCGCCACCACGATGCCCTGGCTGACGATCGGATCGTAGAGGGTGACCATGCGGTCGGGCGGCAGGGTCTGGCACAACTCGGCGGCCAGTTCCAGCGCCAGGTCGAAGGCGCGCGCCAGGCCGGCAGCGCCGAACCCGCGGGTATCGACGCTCCCGCCCAGCGCCCTGGCCTGCGCCGGCGGCAGGCGCGCCAGCAATTCGGCGCGCTCGGCTTCGGCAATGGCTTGCCGGGCTTCGGCTTCCAGCAGCCGCGCCCGGGCTGCGAGCAATTCGGGCGACGCAGTCTGGGCAGGCACGGCCGCAGAAACCGTGGCGCCCAGGCAAAACACCAACATCGAATAGAACGCTCGTGCCTTTGAATAGTGTCGCGCCATGGATTTTCCGTGAATGTGTGAAGAGAAATAAATCTATCTAAATATCACTCGAGAAAAGTGTAACAATTTGTGGAGAAATGGTCGGGGAAGTATCTGCACGATTGATCATTACCGCCTGCTCGACCTAGAATCATTTGATAGTTCGTTCACAATCAATGGCTTACATGGCACCGTTAAAGATGTGTGAAATTGCGCCAGAAAGCCCGGGTCGGCACGGTTGGGAGAGGGTTTACCCGAAATGCGATAGAATTGACGAGTTAACAAAGTGGTTCTATGAGTATTATTAACCTGCCATTAGCCGGCCTCGAAATCGGCTTTGCCACATCGCTGATCGTATCGCTCTTGCTCGTGTTCACCACACGCTGGCACGGCCGTTACTCGCTTGATGCAACGCGTGGCGTCCAGAAATTCCATATCACCCCAACCCCGCGCATCGGTGGCGCTGCCATCATGACCGGCCTGTGGCTGGCGCTGGGTGTGTTGCCGCAAGCACAGCGCGATTTGTTGCTGCCAGTACTCATTGCTTCGCTGCCAGCCTTTGTCTTCGGCCTGGCTGAAGACCTGACCCGCACCGTTTCCGTACGCACCCGCCTGCTCGCCACCATCGGCAGTGGCGTCTTGTGCTGGTTCCTCACCGGCGTTACCCTGCAGCACACCGGCCTGCCGCTGCTCGATGGCATGCTCGGCTGGCTGCCGTTCTCCGTGCTGTTCACCGCGTTTGCGGTCGGCGGCGTGGCCAATGCCGTCAATATCATCGATGGCTTCAACGGCCTGGCCAGCGGCACGGTTGTCATCGGCCTGGGCACGCTGGGCCTGATCGCCCTCGGCGCTGGCGACATTCACCTGGCGCAGCTGTGCTTCGTGATCTGCGCCGTCACGGCTGGCTTCTTCGTCGTCAATTTCCCGCTGGGCAAACTGTTCCTGGGTGACGGCGGCGCCTACCTGCTTGGCTTCCTGCTGGCCTGGCTGTCGGTGATGCTGGTCTACCGCAATCCGTCGGTGTCGGCCTGGGCGCCGCTGCTGGCCTGCGCCTATCCGGTGTTCGAAACCCTGTTTACGATCGTGCGCCGCCTGTGGTGCCGCCGCCATCCTGGGCATCCCGACAGCTGGCATCTGCACAGCCTGGTCAAGACGGCAATCACGGCGCGTTACCTGCGCATGCTGCCACCGCCGCTGCGCAATGCCTTCGTCTCGCCGGTATCGTGGAGCATTGCCCTGGTGCCGGCCGCGCTGGCTGTCAACTACGCCGGCGACCCGGCCGTGCTGGTGCAGGGCGCTGTGGCCAGTTTCGCGCTGTACCTCGGTGTGTACGCCCTGGTGGTCTCGGCGTGGCGCGCCCGTCGTCGCCAGGCACCGATCGTCATACCGGGCGCGGCCGCACCGCTGATGCCGAAGGCGGCCGCTGTCATCGTCAAGCCGGTGGCCGTCAAGCCAATCATTACCACCAGCAATGGGCAGGGCGCCACGTCCGGCCTGGTTGCCGCGCGTATCGCCAATCCGAATGCTGCCAACCAGCCGGGCGCCTTGTCCGATCACGGCCACAAGCAATCGGCGCCGGTCCTCGCGCGCCGCCGCATGTAATTCCCACGCCCTTCGCTCGTCGCCGCCCCTGAACTGGGGCGGGATTCTCCCCCTGTTCTCGACCTGTCCGCACGGCAATTTCAGCGATAATCTCGCTCGCGCGGTACAAAGGCGCATGTGAGAAATTGAGCGGGGGCGATATGTCGGAAGATAGCGACGCAGAAAAGACCGAAGACGCATCACCCAGGAAGATTGAGAAGGCGCGCGAAGAAGGCGACGTTCCCCGATCCCGTGAGCTGGCGACGTTTACCGTGCTGATGACCGCTGGCGCCTGCCTGTGGGCATTTGGCGGCATGCTCGTTGGCAGACTGGCGACGTCGCTCAAGTCCGGTCTCACGCTCGACCGCGAGCAAGTCTTCAATCCCAATATCCTCCTCGAGCGCATTCTCAACGACATCGTCAGCGTCTTGCTGGCCTGCCTGCCCATTGCCGGGGCGATCATGCTAATCGCCCTGGTCTCGCCTCTGTTGATCGGCGGCTGGCTGTTCTCGTCGAAGGCCTTCATGCCCAACTTCGGCAAGCTCAACCCCATCAAGGGCATCGGCAATATGTTTTCCAAGAACGCGCTGGTCGAGCTGCTCAAGGCCATCATCAAGACGATCGTCATTGGCGTGGTGGCCTGGATCGTCGTCAGCGGCCAGAAGGAAGCGATGCTGGGGCTGGCGGTCGAACCGCTCAATGAAAGCAGCGCCCACGTCGGCGACATGATCGGCCGTTCATTCCTGTTCATCACCGGCGCGCTGGGCGTGATTGCCCTCATCGATGGCCCGTATCAGTTGTGGCATTGGAAAGACAAACTGAAAATGACGCGCCAGGAAATGATCCAGGAATCGAAGGAATCGGACGGCAATCCTCAGATTAAGGGGAAGATTCGCCAGATGCAGCGCGAAATGAGCCGGGGTCGGATGATGCAAAATGTCCCTACTGCTGATGTGATCGTAACCAATCCGACGCACTATGCAGTCGCACTGAAGTATGCGGATGGCAAGGGAGCACCGCGGGTGGTGGCCAAGGGCGTCGATGATGTCGCGGCCAAGATCCGCGAAATGGGCGCTGAACACAAGGTGGCCATGCTCGAAGCCCCGGCCCTGGCCCGCGCCCTGTTCAAGCACACCGAGATCGATGAAGAGATTCCGGAAAAGCTGTACTCGGCGGTGGCGGAAGTGCTGGCGTATGTGTACCAGCTGCGGGCATACAAGAAGGGCGAGGGCGACTACCCGGATCGCCCGACCAGGTTGAGAGTACCTGCCGAGATGGACCCGCTGAACCCGGCCTCGCAACAGCGACCGGCACCCAATAATGGAGCTACTGAATGACCAACAGCATGAAACTGCCAGCCTGGATGAGCGGCCTTGGCGCACAAGGCGGCAAGGCGGCGGCGCCGATCCTGATCATCATGCTGTTGGCCATGATGATCTTGCCGTTGCCGGCGTTCGTGCTGGACGTATTTTTCAGTTTCAATATCGCGCTGTCAATCATCGTGCTCCTGACCGCGCTGTACACGGTCAAGCCGCTCGATTTTCTGGCTTTCCCGGCCATCTTGCTGGTCTCGACGATGCTGCGCCTGGCGCTGAACGTCGCCTCGACCCGTATCGTGCTGACCGAAGGCCACACCGGCGGCGCCGCTGCCGGTAAGGTCATCGAGGCCTTCGGCCACTTCCTGATCGGCGGTAACTATACCGTCGGTATCGTCGTCTTCATCATCCTGACCATCATCAACTTCTCGGTCGTGACCAAGGGTGCGGGCCGTATTGCCGAGGTGGGCGCACGCTTCGCGCTGGACGCGATGCCGGGCAAGCAGATGGCGATCGACGCCGACCTGAACGCCGGCCTGATCGGCGAAGACGAAGCGCGCAAGCGCCGCCAGGAAGTCTCGCAAGAAGCCGAATTCTACGGCGCGATGGACGGCGCCTCGAAGTACGTCAAGGGCGATGCCGTCGCCGGTATCATGATTACCGTGATCAACATCATTGGCGGCCTGATCGTCGGCGTGGTGATGCACGACCTGGCTGTTGGCGAAGCAACCAAGATCTACACGCTGCTGGCCATCGGTGACGGCCTGGTGGCACAGATTCCGTCGCTGATCATTTCGATCGCGGCTGGTATGGTGGTCTCGCGCGTTGCCAACGATGAAGACGTCAGCTCGCAGCTGACCACGCAGCTGTTCGCCCGCCCTGAATCGCTGTACATCACCGCCGCCATCATCGGTGGCCTGGGCATGATTCCGGGCATGCCGAACTTCGTGTTCCTGCTGCTGGCCGGCTCGCTGGCTGCCGGTGGTTACTTTATTTCGAAGCGCAAGAAAGAAGCGCCGGCGCAGGCGGAAGCCGCCGCCGTGGCCGACGCCGCCGCTGCCGCCCGTACGGCCCCGGCCGAGAGCGAAGAAGCAACCTGGCAAGACGTCATGCCGGTCGACACGCTGGGCCTGGAAGTGGGCTACCGCCTGATTCCGCTGGTCGACAAGAACCAGGGCGGCGAGCTGCTCAAGCGCATCAAGGGCATCCGCAAGAAGTTCGCACAAGAAGTGGGTTTCCTGGCCCCGCCGGTGCACATCCGCGACAATCTGGAACTGAAACCATCGGCCTACCGCATCACGCTCAAGGGCGTCGAGGTGGGCAGCGGCGAAGCGCTGAACGGTCAGTTTTTGGCGATCAACCCGGGCATGGCCAGCGGCACGCTGCCAGGCGTGGTCACGACCGACCCGGCCTTCGGCCTGCCGGCGACCTGGATCGAAGCGAGCCTGCGCGACGAAGCGCAAAGCATGGGCTACACCGTGGTCGATGCCGGCACCGTGGTGGCAACGCACCTGAACCACCTGATCACGCTGCACGCGTCGGAACTGCTGGGCCGCATGGAAGTGCAGGCGCTGCTGGACCACCTGGGCAAGGAAACCCCGAAACTGGTCGAAGACCTGGTGCCGAAGGTTGTCTCGCTGTCGACGCTGCAAAAAGTGCTGCAGAACCTGCTGGTCGAAGGCGTGCACATCCGCGACATGCGCTCGATCATCGAAGCCCTGTCGGAACATGCCGGCATGACGCAAGACCCGGCCGAACTGACCGCCGTGGTGCGCGTGTCGCTGGGTCGCGCCATCGTCCAGCAACTGTTCCCGGGCGAGAACGAGCTGTCGGTGATGACCCTGGACAACCGCCTCGAGCGTCTGCTGATGCAAGCGATGGGCGCCGGTGGCGACGGTACCGGCATCGAGCCGGGCCTGGCCGACACCATCGCCCAGCAGGCGGCGCACGCCGCCAACCAGCAAGAGCAGATGGGCCTGTCGCCTGTGCTGCTGGTGCCGGCGCCGCTGCGCGTGCTGCTGTCGCGCTTCCTGCGCCGCGCCGTGCCGGCCCTGAAAGTGCTGTCGCATGCTGAAGTGCCAGAGACCAAGACGATTCGCGTGACGAGCCTGGTGGGCGTGCCGATGTAATGGTGCGGTAACGATGATCGCACTTGCGCGGCCAACCCTACGCATAGCTACTGCACCACGATCTGCTGTTCGACCGGTCCCAGGTCGGTGATGGTCACCAGGACATGCAGAGGACTATCCCAGTCCACATGCAGATGGAATTCGACGCCGCCGTCGCCACCCTCGGGATCGTGCGGCCCGATATTGGTGACGTACACATTGGCTTCACCCAGGTGAGGGCGCCCGGGCGGTGAATCGAACGGGTCGGTACCGGGTTTCCATTCGGCGGCCGAGATCAGGACAGCCGAGCTTTCAGTCAAGCCGGCCCAGCCGACATTGCGGCGTACACGGCCTTGTACATTGCGGTAGATGAGCCGGATCGAACGTGCCATGGCGCCTCCAGAAGTCATGTGCGGCACGCCAGCCGTGCCAGTGCAAGTTCGATCCTTGCGCCGGCAAAAAGATCGGCAGCCCGATATGGCTTCCTTGTGCCAGCGCAAACCCGGGCATCACATCCGCAACGGTGTTTCACTTTTTCTGATTTTCACGAAATAGGCCCTTTTCCCCATCCTTCTCTGCTGATCGTTTCCTCACGGCATCGACAATAATGTTCTCTATCGATGGGCATGTGCCCGTCATGCAGAACATAGATTGAAGCGCGGAGAACCAAGATGAAAGTGAAGAAATTTACAGCGGCAACTTCCCGGGATGCATTGCGCAAAGTGCGCGAGGCACTGGGCCCCGATGCCGTCATCCTGTCCAACCGTCCGGTCGACGGCGCGGTCGAGATCCTGGCGCTCGACAACGACGACGTCGCCTCGCTGTCCGCGCCAGTCGCGGATTCCGAGATGGCCCAGCCGAAGCCGCAGCTGCAGCACTTTGACGAACTCGCGCCAGCCGCGCCGCGCGCCACGCCAGCCCGTCGTTATCAGGATGCCGGCCCGGCCATGCACGCACCGGTCGCCCCCGCCTACGCCGCACCAGTCGCGCCGCTGGCGCCGGCCGAGCCAGCCTCGACCTACGCCGAGCGCCGCGCGCCAACGCCGGAGCCAACCGTCGACATGGCCGCCATGACCGCCATGATGAGCGCCGCGATCACCCAGGCGAAGGAATCGGCCGCCTCGGAAGTGAGCGGCATGATGAGCGAAATCCGCGCCATGCGCGGTCTGATGGAAACGCAACTGGCCGAACTGTCGTGGGGCTCGACCACCCAGCGCGAGCCGCACAAGGCGACCGTGCTGCGCGAGATGCTCGCTGCCGGTTTCTCGGCCACGCTGGCGCGCTACATCATCGAAAAAATGCCGGCGATGAACGACGCGGCGCAAGCCATGCGTTGGGTCAAGACCGTGCTGGCCCGTAACCTGGCCACCATCGGCAACGAAGACGCGATGCTGTCCGAAGGCGGCGTGTTTGCCCTGGTCGGCCCGACCGGCGTGGGCAAGACCACCACCACCGCAAAACTGGCCGCGCGCTGCGTGATGCGCCACGGCCCGGACAAGCTGGCCCTGATCACCACCGATGCCTATCGTATCGGCGGTCACGAACAGCTTCGCATCTACGGCAAGATCCTGGGCGTCATGGTGCACTCGGTGAAAGACGAAGCCGACCTGCGCATCGCCCTGAAAGAACTGCGCAACAAGCACACCGTGCTGATCGACACCATCGGCATGTCGCAGCGCGACCACATGGTGGCCGAGCAGGTCGCGATGTTGTCGGGCTCGGGCGCCGAAGTCAAACGCCTGCTGTGCCTGAACTCGACGTCGACCAACGAAACGCTGAACGAAGTCGTGCGCGCCTATCAAGGCAGCGGCCTGCACGGCGCGATCATGACCAAGATGGACGAAGCAGCCTCCACCGGCGGCGTGCTCGACATCGTGATCCGCCAGAAACTGAAACTGCACTACATCTCGAACGGCCAGCGCGTGCCGGAAGACCTGCACGTGGCCGACAGCGCGATGCTGATCGACCGCGCCTTCCGCAACCGCGGCGCCGCGCCAAGCGACGCCGACCTGCCAATGCTGATGGCAGCCGCAGCGCAGGCCGACCGCCGCGAGGTGTCGCATGGCTAGTTTTGATTTCGACCAGGCCGAAGGCCTGCGCCGCATGCTGCAAGGCCCGCGTCCGCGCGTGGTCACGTTCCTGTCGGCCACGCCGGAAGACGACAAGGGCGCGATGCTGGTGAACCTGGGCGCCTCGCTGGCCCAGGCCGGCAACGAAGTGCTGATCGTCGATGCCTGCGACGTCGAATACGGCGTCGCTCGCCGCCTGGGCCTGAACCGCGGCGCCTCGCTGCTGCAGGTGGCGCGCCAGGAAAGTGCCCTGAACCAGGTGATCCATCCGGCCCCGCAAGGCTTCTCGGTGGTGCCGATGGGCACGCCCGAAACGACCGACGACGTGCGCCGCCTGGGCAAGACCTTCGACGTGCTGGCCACGCAGGCGGCGATCGTGATCGTCGATGGTGAACTGGGCCCTGACGGCGAGTTCCCGGTGCCGTTGATGTCCAGTTCCGAGATCGTGATCCAGGTCTCGACCGGCGCGGCCTCGATCACCAATGCCTACTCGCTCATCAAGCGCCTGACGCAGGAGCTGGGCCGCCGTCCGTTCGGCATCCTGGTAACCGGCGCGACAGAGGCCGAAGCCAAGGTGGTATACGATAATATGTCACTGGCAGCAACACGTTACCTGGCCGTCAAGCTCAGTTTCATGGGCGCCGTGCCGGCCGACGAGTACCTGCACCGCGCCGCGCGCCTGGGCCGGGCCGTGGTCGATGCTTTCCCGTTGGCCGGCGCATCGGTCGCGTTTCGCCAGCTGGCCGGCAAGTTCGCACTGCCCGCACTGCCGCAGTTCGGCCGCCAGGGCAGCGCTTCGATCGGTTCGTAATACAACAACACCAGCCACACGCACATAGAAAAAGACTCACACCAGCATGTACACGGTCAAAGGGAAAGCGGACAAGAATTCTTTGCTGACGGAGCATATGCCGTTGGTAAAGCGTCTTGCCCACCACATGAAGGCAAAGCTTCCGCCTTCGGTGGAGGTCGATGACCTGATCCAGGCCGGCATGATCGGTCTGCTCGATGCGATCAACCGCTACGAGGATGACCACGGTGCGCAGTTCGAGACCTACGCCGTGCTGCGCATCCGCGGCGCGATGCTCGATGAGTTGCGCTCGAGCGACTGGATGCCGCGCAGCACGCGCCAGAACATGCGCAAGGTCGAGGGCGCGATGCAGAATCTGCAGCAGCGCCTGGGCCGCCCGCCCAGCGAATCCGAAGTGGCCGAGTCGCTCAAGATTTCGCTCGACGAGTACCAGGACATGCTGGCCGACTCGGGCGGCCACCAGCTGCTGTACTACGAAGACTTTCATGCCGACGAAGGCAGCGACAACTTCCTCGACCGCTATGCGGTCGACGATGCCGACCCGCTGCGCAGCCTGATGGAAACCGATTTTCGCCAGGCCGTGATCGATGCGATCGACAATCTGCCGCCGCGCGAAAAGCTCCTGATGGGCTTGTACTACGAAGAAGAACTGAACCTGAAGGAAATCGGCGCCGTGATGGGCGTGAGTGAATCGCGGGTGTCGCAGCTGCACACCCAGGCCGTCGCACGTTTGCGCACCACCTTACGGGAGCAATTATGGACTGGGCCAGCGTAATCGGCCTGGTGCTGGCGATCGCCGGCATCTTTCTCGGTTACACGCTCGACGGCGGCAGGTTTGCGTCGCTGATCCAGCCTGCGGCATTCGCCATCGTGGTGGTCGGCACGTTTGGCGCGGTGCTGCTGCAAAGCGAGCCGCGCACCTTTTTGCGCGGCATCGGCATGCTGCGCTGGGTCTTCGTGCCGCCGAAGAACGGGCGCCAGAAACTGTCGCGCGAGATCGCCCTGTGGAGCCTGACGGCGCGCCGCGACGGTTTGCTATCGCTCGAACAGTTCATGAACAAGGCCGACCCGTTCGTCGCCAAGGGCTTGCGCCTGGTGGTCGACGGCATCCAGCCGGACAAGGTGCGCAGCCTGCTCGAGCACGAAATCAACGGCTACGAATTCGCGCAGCGCCAGGCGGCGCGCATCTGGGAATCGGCGGCCGGCTATTCGCCGACGATCGGCATCCTGGGCGCCGTGCTGGGCCTGATCCACGTGATGGAAAACCTGTCCGACCCGGCCCGCCTGGGTTCCGGCATTGCGGTCGCGTTCGTCTCGACCGTGTATGGCGTGGGCATGGCCAACCTGTTCTTCTACCCGGTCGGCAACAAGCTCAAGGCCATCGTCAGCGACAAGGTGTCGCAGTACGAGATCCTGGCCGAAGTCTTCGCCGACCTGGCCAGCGGCGACCATGGCCGCGTCGTCGACGAACGCGTCGCCAGCCTGCTCACGCACCACTAGGACGCCGACGCCATGGCCCGCAAGCGCTACGACGACGATGTGCCACTGGAAAACCACGAGCGCTGGCTGATCTCGTACGCCGACCTGATCACGCTGCTGTTCGCGTTCTTCGTCGTCATGTACGCCATTTCCATCGTCAACGAGGGCAAGTACCAGGTGCTGTCCGATGCCCTGGGCGATGCCTTTGGCGGGCGTGGCGCGGCCACGCAGGTCAACACCAATGTCGAGCCGGTGCTGCCGCTGTCGCACATCATCAACCGCCGCCGCAACGAAGCGGCGCGGCGCGAGCAGGAAAAGATGGGCGTGATGGCGCGCGAACTCTCTGCGACCCTGCTGCCGCTGGTAAAGTCGGGCCAGGTGCGGGTGACGCAGAACGCGCGCGGCATCAGCGTCGAGATCAATGCCAGCGTACTGTTCCAGCAAGGCGAAGCGGCGCTCGACGGCGAAGGCCAGGAAATCCTGGCCGAGGTGGCGGGCCTGCTCAGGAACGACACGCACCGCATCGAGGTCGAAGGCCACACCGATGACTTGCCGATCGCCAATGGGCTGTATCCATCGAACTGGGAATTGTCGACCGCGCGCGCGAGCAGCGTGGTGCGGCTGTTCGCGGCCAACGGCGTGCTCGATGCGCGCCTGTCGGCGATCGGCTTTGCCGCAACACGGCCGGTGGCGCCCAATACCGACGAAGCAGGGCAGGCGCGCAACCGGCGCGTGGCGGTGATGATCCTGGCGGCGCTACCGGAGACCGGCGGTAACATACTTCAGTGAATGTATTGATGGAATCATGTCATAATTGTCCGGCAGCATCGCGCGGGCGGTGCCCGCCGTGAATCCTGGAGGAGTCGCAATGCATGTCAAACGAAGCTCGCCGGCGGCCAAGCTGGCAATCGTGCTGTCGCTGGTCGGCCTGGCAGGCGCAGTCGATACGGCCGAGGCCAAGGTGAATGTCCATCACCGGCTGGAAGTGGAAACCGGCGCCGGCAAGGTCAAGGTGCGCGTAATGATCGAGAACCGGGGCGATGCGCCGGTATGGATCCCGCGCGAGATCGCACTGGGCGACGATCTGAGCGCCCCGCGCTTCGCACTGAGTTCACTGGCGGACACGGTGGCCTACACGGGCCGCATAGTCAAGCGCGGCCCGCTCGGGCCCGCCGATTATCTCGAAGTCAAACCGCAGACGACCTACCTGAACACGCTCGACATCACGCAGGCGTATGCGTTCAAGCCGGGGCAGCATAGTTACGAGATCCGGTATGCGGGACCGTGGGTGACCGACCTGCGCAAGCTTGACGCGGGCGCGCTCAAGAGCAGCCCGGCGCTGCCAGTCAAGTTCTCGCACACGGTCAGGCTGGCCGCGCACTGAGTCACGGCGCCGGGCGAGCGGCCCGGCAGCACGCCTTGGCATTGGCGTCGACCGAAGAAACTGTGCAACATTCTCTTTTCAGTCCGCAAGGCTGGCCAGGATATGTTCGAGGTCAGCAAATTGCACCGGCTTGGTCAGGTGATGATCGAAGCCGGCCTGCCTTGAACGCTCCCGGTCGCTGTCGGCGCCCCAGCCCGTCACCGCCACCAGATCGAGTCGTTTCGCGCCCGGCATGCGGCGCATGGCTGTGGCGGCTTCATATCCGTTCATGCGCGGCATCCCGATGTCCACGAACGCGATCCTGGGCGCGAAATCGTCGAACGCAGCGAGGGCGTCGATGCCGTCGTGGGCCACGCGGGTAACGTAGCCGTTCAATTCCATGATCATCGACAGCGTCAGTGCCGAGTCAACATTGTCGTCCACGATCAGTACCCGCATGCCGGCCGCTGATGTTCTGGGCGAGCCCGGTGTTGCATCCGCAACCGTCGTGTCCAGCGCTGCCGGCGCCTGCACCAACGGCAAGCGGAGTGTGAAGGTACTGCCCTGGCCGGCGCTGGCGGCAGTCACGCTGCCGCCATGCATTTCGACCAGGCGCCGCACCAGCGACAGGCCGATGCCCAGGCCGCCCTGTGCGCGGTCGATGCTGCTGCCGATCTGGCTGAACATGTCGAACACGCTGGCCAGTGCATCGGGTGGAATGCCGATCCCGGAGTCGACCACGGTCACGACGGCATCGGCGCCATCGCGTGCGAGCTGCAGCGCGATCGTACCACCCGGCGGCGTGTATTTGGCGGCGTTGTTGAGCAGGTTCGCGACGACCTGCGCAATGCGCGTGGCATCGACATCGGCGCTGAACCCTGCCTGCGGTACAGCGACGTGCAGGGTATGGTGGCCGGCATCGATGATGGGCATGCTCGTCTCGATCGCACTGGCGATCACCTGGGCCAGTTCGACCCGGGCCTTCTTGAGCTGCAGTTTGCCGCCGCTGATGCGGGCAATGTCGAGCAGGTCGTCAATCAGATGGACCATGTGGCCGACCTGGCGCTCCATCATGGCATGCACCTTGTCGCTGACCCCGGGCTTGTCGCCGCTCATTCGGATCACGCTCAGGCCGTTACGGATCGGCGCCAGCGGGTTGCGCAGCTCATGGGCCAATGTCGCCAGAAATTCGGTCTTGCGGCGATCGGCTTCGGCCAGGTCGGCAGCCAGCTTGCGCAGCGTGTCGCCTGCCTGCTTTCGCGTAGTAATGTCAGTGAAGAGGACGGCCACGCGGGTGCTGCCAGCCCCGCCGATTCTGGTCGCATAGACATCGAACCAGCGCTGTAGCGACGTAACTTCGTTTTCCAGGCGAATCGCCTGGCCGGTGCTTGCTACCTTGCCGTAGGTGTCGATCCAGAATCGGCCCATGTCGGGTATGAGCGCCAGCGCCGTCTTGCCTGCAGCGCCGGACAGGCCGCAATGCAGTTCGAACATGCGGTTCATTTCGATGTGACGGTAGTCTGCCGGACAACCTGCCGCATCGAAGATGATATCGATAATGCAAAAGCCCTGATCCATCGATTCGAACAGCGTCCGGTAACGCTCTTCGCTGGTGCGCAGATCGTTTGCGGCGCGCTCGTTGTCTGTCATGTCGAGAACGATTGCCACCATCCCCTGGAAGGCACCGTCCGGCCCGCGCAAGCCATTCAGGCTGCTCGTGGCCGGTACGGCCGAGCCGTCCCTGTGCACGTAGTGTTTTTCGATGATCGCGCCAATACCGTCATCCAGCAGCTTTGCCAGCACGTCTTGCGTTGCCTGGACTGACAGCGGGGCCGTCAGTTCGATCGCGCTCATGCCGATCAGCTCATCACAGGTGTAGCCGAGCATATCCGCATAGCGCTGGTTCGCAAATACGATACGCCCGTCCAGGTCCATTTCGACAACGCCCGTCGCGGCCTGGCTGACGAGTTTTTCAAAACGCTCGCGGCTGGCGTGCAGAGCCAGTTCGGCCTGCTTGCGTTCAGTCTGGTCGACGCCGTGCGCGAGCAGGCCGGTGATCGTGCCATCGGCATCGCGCAGCGCCATGTAGACAAGGTCGATGAAGCGCTCTTCGAGCGGCGCGCCCGGTTCGCGTTGCAGCATGACCGGCAAATCAAGGCCGACGAATGGATCGCCGGTCTGGTACACCTTGTCCAGCAGTTCGAAGAAGCCCTGACCGCTGACTTCCGGCAATGCGGTGCGGATTGGCAAGCCGACGACATCGCGATTGCCAATCAGTTGCACATAGCGGTCATTGGTCAGCTCGACCACATGCTGGGGCCCGCGCAGAACGCACATGAAGGCCGGCGCCTGGCGGAAGATGTCGCTCATCCTGTCGTTCGCGGCCTGCACTTCGCGCATCAGGCGATCGTTCTCGCTGGCAGCCTCGATTTCGCCCGTTACGTCGGTATGCGCGCCAACCCATTCCACCAGCTCGCCTGGCGCACTGGCAATCGGCACGACGTTCGCGCGCATGTGGCGGTAAGCGCCATCGGCGCGTCGCAGACGGTGCTCGAGACGAAATGCCTGGCCGCTCTGGCGCGCCCGCGCCCAGGCTGCCTGGGTTGCCGCGCGGTCGTCAGGATGCACGGCATCGAGCCAGCCAGTGCCGCTGTAGGCGGCAAACGGCTGACCGGTGAATTCAGCCCAATCCGGTTGCTGCGTTTCAAAACAGCCTTCCGTTGAACAGTACCAGGTGATGGCGCTGGTGGCTGCCACGAACGCGCGCAGCCGGGCCTCGCTGGCCCGCAGTTCATCCTGGGCCAGGTGGGTGTCGGTGATGTCGCGCGAGACGGCCAGCAGACTGGGGTGCCCAGACCCCGGGTCGGTCACCAGGGACACGATGACGTCCCACCATCGCGGCGTACCTTTGGCGGTCGGGCAAAATGCCCTGAAGTGGCCTGTGTTGCCGTCGATGGCGCTGGCGATCGCAGCACTGATCTGGTCGTGGCTGTCTTCGGGCCAGAACGATTTCCACGGTTGGCCCCTGAACTTGGCGAACTCGTCGATTTCCATGGCACACAGGCCATTTTCATTCATGGCCAACACCTGGCCGTCGCAATCGAGGAGCTTGACGCAATCTGGACTGCTTTCGAAAAGATGCGAATCAAGGCTAAGCGCGAGCAAGCCGGCCGGCGGTTCAAACGTAATCGACATAGCTGGAAACTAGTAACGGTCTCTTGATTAAAGCGAATTGGACTGGTGATAAAAGACGCTTGTATGCACATAGCTTTTATCACGCTGCATTGTAGGTCACCTCCTACATATCGACCGTCCACACGACAAAAATCCTCAAATTCGTCAATTTTCTCGATCCGCTTGTTGTAATTTAGAGAAAAAAATGGTGGATTTGACGCTGTGCGCCCGCTGCCGCGGTAGTGATTCAATCGGTCGCAGTGTCGTGTTCTTGGCTGATATCCTTATTCGGGCCTACCACTGACACCACCGTCGGCGGCTTGTAATTGTCCGGGTCGATCGACGGCTGGACGATGTGCTTGAAAATGTTCGCTCCTTGCGCCTCGCGCCGTTCCTTGCTCGGCGGGCTGATGAACACGATGCTGGCGCCGCTCGGGTCGCGCAGGTTGATCGCGGCCGAGGCGCCGCCGTCGATATAGCTGCCCATCACACCGACTGCCATCTGCACGAAGAAGGTCGCGGCGCCGGTGTTGCCCATGCGGTGGTCGACGTCGATGAACTGCGACGTCTTGCCGCTGTCGATTTCCGGGCCGCCCCGCGCGGCGTAGGCGTGGAGGGTGCCTGCGAGTGCGATCTTCTGTTCGGTGTGGTTGTTGAATGCGGCGATGATGCGGGCGGGACCGGCGACGCGTTCGGGTTCGGGCAGCGTCTGCAAGGCCTGCTGCCAGCCAGCCTCCAGGATTTTCTGGCGGGCGTCGCGGCGCGTGACCGGCTTGCCTTTTTCATCCTCGAACTTGACGAACACCGGGCAGTGGATGAAGCCCATGGAGGGCAGGGCGTCGAAGGCGGCGAGCTGGTTGTGGTTCCAGGGGACCGGGAACCAGGGGGTGGGTTTCCAGTCTTTCGGCGGCGGATTGGCCCAACGTTTGTAGGCGTCGACCAGGGTGCTTTCGGGTCTGTCGAAGATGGGGTGTTTGGCGAATGCGGCTGCGGCGGGGAGCCATTCGGCGACGGTGGGTTGTCTGGTGATGCCTGGATATCTGGCGGCCGCCCATGCAGGTATTGGGACGTTGTCTTGTAGCTGGTAGTACATCTGGCGCAGGGTCGCTTGCAAATAATCGTTGTCAGGGTCGTTCCACGCATAGGGACGCAGCGGTTCGACCCGCTCGCGCCGCGCCAGTACTAACACTGCACTGGCGTCTGTGAATTCGGGAATGTAATGACCGTCCCGAACGCGAAATTCTTTATTGGCTGCTTTTCCATAGTCACGACTTGAGTCACTGTCCGTACTGAGCAATACAAGGTAGGGAAGATCCGGGTTTGCATCGAAAAATGCGAATGCTTGTTCAAGTAGTTGGTCGGGGCGTTCGCCGACCTGCCACGGGCCGATGACAAACAGATGCCACGCCATGCCGGTCCCTTCGGCGTTGCCAGCCAGTCCAGCCATCGGCCAAGTTTCACTCGGCAGCTTCTCAGGGTCGTTCATTGGACCGCGCGCGTACATCGATGGCACGCCCCAAAACATCGGGGACGGATCGGCGCCGTTCTCCAGCGAATCGTTAGTGCGACTACCCGTCACTCCCCGCTTGTCAAATCCGGTCCACGGATACTTGTTGGGATCCGGCTCGCGAATACTGGTAAAGGGTCCTCCTTGCTGCAGAATGTTCCATAGTTTTCCTTGACGATACTGTTCAACTGTGACGCCCAAGCCCAGCACTTCAAGTACATATTCGCGATGGGATTGTTCGATTGTCGCGGCAGCTTCTAGCTGCTTGAGTTGCTGCGTTTTCAGCTGCCACTCGCGTTTACGACCGTCGGCGGCATGCGTATCGAACAACCATTTGCCACCAAACAAAGTAATCACCAACAACAGAGGAATACCAATCAAGCGTAGTTTGTTCATTGTCGTCTCCATGTCCAGATCGGTAAGCTCCGGACGTAAAATCCAAACATCAAAGATCATCCAGAGCAAAAGTAAGGCCGGAAATGCGATCAGCGCCCCCATCAGGTATTTCCATGTGATAGGGCGCTTAATGTTGATGTCGTCGCTCGGAACATTGCTCATGACTTTCCCTTCGATGTGGATGCCATTACGCGTTTGCCTGACGTTGTCTCGGAAATGACGATGTCCCACAGCTTTCCCGTCAACAGCGGTAACCCAGTTGGAAGAGCACCACTGGAGTAATATTTCGCGCTACCTTCAATGATTTGTCTGCGCCAGTCTGGTTCACTTGCAATGTATGGGCCGAACGTGGCGAGAAACTCGTTCCAAGTAAGTATTCCGAGCCGCGCCTCACCATCAATGCCCAGAATCTTCAACCGCCAATCCGCCACCGCACACAAATACGCATAAAACTTCGGATCGCTCACCGCCTTGCCACTCCCAATCGACAAATCGTACGCAGTCACTTGCCGATGATTCTTGCTGCTGGCGAAGATCACGCTATGAAACGATTTCGGACTGTATTCGTGCTGCCAGCGCAGCCTTGCCGCGTTGGGACTTTCCTGTACCAGTGCCGCGATCACATGGCCGTGACGCGTGGCCGACAGGATGCGCGCCATATCGTCGGGATTGGTGCTGCCAGGTAGCCGTGCTTTGTTGTACGCGGCTTCCAGCCGTCCAAGGTCTGCCTTGGACACCACGTCATTGACGCCGCGTTCGATCGATACGGTGACCGAATCCGACAACCGCTCGGGTCTGACCAGCAGACCGCTGCCACTCGTGACGGCGGTGGCAGCATCAATCGCATCGATTTCTTCACAGGGCCCGCGATCTTCGCGTCCGACGCGCGCGCGCATCGATGTGGCAGGAATCTTGTCCGCACTGATCTGGCTGCCACCAATATCGGCCTGGCAGGGCGTCTTGAGCGCTTCGCCATTGATCGTCCGAATGCCATAACGATGCACGCCATCACTCAGACTGAATTGCCCAGCCTCCGGCAACGATTGGCGCAGCGTGCGGCCGCTGGAAGCCACATGAGTGTGGTCATCTTCTCCTGGAAGTCGCAGCACAAAATCGTGCGGTGGCTGGCCAACCAGCACTGGCGCAGCTTTCCCCAGTCCGGCTGTGGGTCGCATCTTTGCCGTGAAGACGCGCTGATGGAAGGAAACGCCCAGTTCAATCAGCGCGTTGCGCCGCACTTTCATCATTGAGGGCGACGGGCCAAACTTCGCTTCATCACCAAGGACGTCGATCTTGTTCGAGGGCGGTGGCGCCACCAGATAAGCGACGGAATCCGGAACACCCTGCCAGCCAATCCCGCGCATATTGTCGAGCGCCACCGTCATGTCTTCCGGACTGAAATACAGATAGACTTTGCCCCGGTTGTCGCGATCCGCATCCGGTTTCCAGCGACCATGCACCATGCCGCCGCAGCCCGTCTCGCTGATGCGTGAGAATACCGGCTCGGTTGCCTTCGACTTTGCGACACCAGCGACGATGTTCACCAGCGTCTGCAGGCGCGCATGAACGCTTTGCCTGCTGGCGATCAGGTCATAAAAGTCGTTCATCGCCGCGTCCTTATCGCCTTGAACAAAGGTAGCTGTACGCATTGCCATGCCCATCTTTTCATCCAGGCTATACGGCGGATGCGTGAGAATCAGCGTATCCGCAGTACGCTCGCCCATCTCCATCAGAAAAGCCTGGGCCAGCAGGCTGATCAAGCAACCCTGGCTGTGCGCAACGATGTTGACGGTGTCATTTGGCTCGTACTGGCGAATCATCGCGACCAGCGCCGCCAGCCGCCGCGCCGCGAGCACCATGTACAGGCGGCCCGGCCCCGTCTTGATGGGCCTGAGCGGGTCACCGGCCGGATCGATCAGCGCATACACGCCCCGGTTCCACATATCGGGCAGGGTACTGGTGGCGTTGCCGAACGGGCCGCCGCCCTTTGACAAATCCTTGTCGAGGCGATTGCCGTTGCGGTCGGTCTTCTGGCCATTCACGGTCCGGGTCTGATTGCTCACCTCACGAAAACCCCAGTAGAACGGAATCACCGGACTATCCGTATCCGTTTCCACGTTACGCTTGAAGAACACCGCATCCGGATCGTCCAGTACCTTCTTCTTGTCATCCGCTCCAGGCATCCGGTAGGTCCCAGGCTTGAATTTCCGCAGTAGCCGATCCTGCAACCCCGCACACAACCCTTCCTCGACCGCGCTATAGCTAGTCCCCACATCATTCACCCCATGCACCACGATGATGTTGCAAGGTTTCTCGCGCGGCACATCGATGACCTTGTCGCGCGTACGTCCCGGCTGCAGCACTGCATATGCACACGTGACAACGTACTCAGGCTTCGGATAACTTTTCCCGGACATCGCTGCCTCCGCTTATTGTTCGCCGCCGCGCGACAGCGCGATCTCGGCCATGTGCATCGCATCGCGCGCCAGCAATTCGGACTTTCCCTGCGCATCGCTGACGCCCTCGAGAGTCGTGCCATCGCTGAGCGAGACGCGCATCTTCAGGTCTTGCACCGGCGCGCCCAACGGCTCGGTACCGTCGTCGTCCACCGTGCCGCGCGGGTAGCGCAGTTCCAGCTTCTGGTCCGCGCCGCCAGCACCAAAATCAGGTAACTGCGCAGCCATCGACTCCGGCCCGTCGAACGTGTAATCCGGCGCATGAAACTGTATAGGCGCCTTGCTGCCCAGCACAGGGGGGCCGTCGCCCAGCTTGAGGAACGAGCCATCGGCCGCCACCAGCAGGATGATCTTGCCGGTCACCGTCACCGTGCCCTCGGTCGCTGTGAGCTGCATGTTCTTTGCCGATTCGATGGCCGTGTCGTCGTGCTGGCTCTGCATCAGGAGCTTGCCGTTGTGGGCGATTGCATGCAGCCCGCCGTGATGCGCGAACAGCGACAACCCCTTGCCGGCATTGACCGAGAACCGCTGGCCCGCAGTCAGTTGCATATGCTGCTGCGCGACCGTGTCGACGTTGGTGCCGGCGTAGCTGACCACCGCTTTCGCGCTGGCGAAGCCGATCCCCGCCGGTGCCGTCACGGCGATCACCGCTTCGCCTGGCGCCGCCGCCTGCGGCCTGGTATTGCTGCCGTCTTCCCATCCGGTAAAGCGCGCCAGCAGCGCCTCTTGCTCGGCCGTATCGATGGCCAGCCCGTGGTGCTCGGCGGCGTAGTTGCCCAGCGATGCGCACAGCTCGCCGCAGTCGCGCAGCAGTACCAGATAATCGTCGCGGGCCAGCTGCGCACCCTTGTCGCCGCCACCACCGAGCAGCTTCCAGGCGCTGAGCAGGATGCCGCGCGCCGCGTGCAAGGCGATCGCCTCTTCGGTGCGCAGCTCGGCGCCTTCGCCGCGCGCGCTGGCGCTGCCTTTCTTGCGCGGTTCAGTCAGAAAGCCCAGATTCAGTTCGCTCGATGCGTGGTCGCTCGCCAGCTGCGCGCTGATCTGGCCCGACGTGTCGTCAAGCCGCAGCTGATTGCCGCGCTGGCCACGGATTTCGCTGCTGCGCAGGCCCGACTGGTAGCGGTTGGCGGGCAGGCCGTCTTCGCGCCGGAATTCGGGTGGCGGGGCGCCGCGGTTGTAGACCTGTGAAATGATGACGGGCTTGTCGGGGTCGCCACCTGCGAACGCCACCAGCACCTCGGCGCCCACCGGCGGCAACAGGCGCGCGCCACACTGACCGCCCGCCCCCAGGCCGTTGCCGGCCCAGCCGGACGCGACGCGCACCCACGCCGAATCGGTATCCGAATTCGAGGCGCCGGCGCCATCGGCATGGGCGTGATCCTGCGTCCGGGTCGCCGGGAAGCGAATCTTGACGCGGCCCAGGTGATCGCACCAGACAGACTCGTCCTTCGGCCCGACGACGATGGCGCTTTGCAACTGCGGCTGGGGAATCACCGGCGGTGGCGGCACGATCCGCACGCCGCGCCGCACGCAGGTAAAACTGGATCGGTAGCGCAGCGGTCGGTCGGTGTCGCCACGTTGCGCGATCTCCCAGCCGTTGCGCGCAAACAGCTGGTCGATATGCGCGCCGATGTCGCCCGGCAGGTTGTTGGTGGCGCAGAGGCGCTGCGCCGTGACGACGAATTCGCGCTCCTCGAGCCGGTGCGTGTCGATCTCGGGATGGCCCGTCAAACCGAACCATTCGCCAACGGCCAGGTCGCGCACCGCCCCTTCGCCATGGAAGCACTTGGCGACAAATTCCAGGTGCGCCATCCTGGCGTCGCTGATCGCCAGCAGATCGTCCCGGTTGTCGCCCAGATGCGGCGCCGTGATGTGGTGTTGCTCCAGCGTGGCGGCCAGGGCGTTGCCGCTTCTGCCCTGATCGACGTGCGATGCAGAGATGGACGTCAGGTTGCCACTGGCCGGGTTCAGGTAATCCCAGCTGTTGAGCGCCATCTGGCCGGGCACCAGCGTGCGCTCGGCGTTCCAGAGCGTGATCGCGTCGCGCTCCTCGGTCGCGGCGTCGCGATGAAACCGGATGGTGCCGGCCGCATTGCACGCCAGTTGGTTGACGTTATCGAACAGCACCAGCGTATGACCGATATCACCCGCCTGGCCCTGCTTGCTGCCCATGCCCGGCTGGAAGAACCAGGCGATGCCGCGCCGCTGCATCAGGCGACGCATGAAGGCGGCGTCGGATTCGTCGAGCTGCAACGTGAACGCGCGCTTCGGAAGCTGGCGGTTGAACAGGCTGCCGGCAATCTGGAAGTCGAAGGTCGAACCGATCACGCGATTGTTTCTTTGCCACTCCTTGAGAATCAGTTCGATGATCTCCAGTTCATTCTTGTCACGGAACACCCGGGTTTTCGCCCCGGCGTCCATGACCGACAGCGCGTCGCGGACAGTGAGCTTGTAGGTCGCGAGCCCGCCATCGCTGTGGCCGGACGCTGCCACCGTGACGATGCCGCAGAGTCGGCGCAGGCCGCCCCGGTCGGTCACGATCTGCAATTCGCACGGCACGCCAATGAAGTCTTTCAGACTCAGGGTTGCACTCTCGGACAAACATAGAATTTGCAGCTCGAGGCTGCCGCACACCGATTCGGTGGCGCTGACACATTGCGGCAGCAGTGTGTCGCCGCCCGTGGCGCCGGGCTGGCCCAGTACCATGCGCAGGGGCCGGTTGCGCGTATCGAGCCGGTAGTGGGCCAGGGCGGCGGCGAGCGTGGTCGCAGGGATTGCCATGGTGATTCACTCCTGGCCAGGTTGCGGCGCTGTGGTGAACGCCATCGCGCGTTCGGCGTCCATGGCCGTGACCAATTGCTCTTGCTGCGCATTGGCGCAGTTGGCGAAGGCGAAACGAGGGTGCATGGGAGACTCCGGTTGAGTTTGAACCGGATTACTCTCGCTCCAATTTCGCTGTCGATAGTGCGCTGCCAGCGACAATCGCCGTCGATCTTGAAGCACGTCATGTGCTCGGCGAAATCTAACGCAAAATAACAACAGCGGATCGACAGGCATCGCCTGCACTCGCAGGGTTTGCTATTATGCAACTATCGTATCCAACATCCCATGCCTCTCGAACACGTTGGATCGCCACCGGCCTTCCCATGATGATCCAGACTACCGTGCCCTCCGACCCGCAATCCCCTGCCGCCGCTGCTGCCGTTGTCGTTGCCGAGAGCACGGCTGCCCGGGACATCCGCGAGACGAGCGAGGCCGATGCGCTGCGCGACGCCCACGCGCTGCTCGGCCAGAACCGCAACTACCTCGAACAGGTCATCGACGGCATGCCGGCGGGCTTGCTGGTCATCGACGCCGAGCGCCGCGTGCGTTCGATGAACCGCATGATGGCCGACCTGATCGGCGCGCCGGAAGAGTCGGCCAGCGCCGGCCATCCGCTCGAGCATTGGCTGCCCGATGCCGGCCTGGTCGCGCGGGTCACGGAAGCGCTGGCCACCGGCACGCCGCAAGACCACGTGCTGGTCTCGCTCGAAGGCCGCCCGGATGGCGTGCGCCACCTCGAATTCAATATCCGCCGCACCGGGCAGGCCGACGACTGCACGCTGCTGCTGATCGGCCAGGACATCACGTTTCGCCGCAAGGCGCGCCTGCGCCTGCAAGAGAGCGAAGAATTCTTCCGCCTGACCTTCAGCCAGGCGGCCGTGGGCATCGTGCTGCTGGGCCCGGACGGGCGCCTGCTGCGCGTCAACAGCAAGATGGCGCAGATCCTGGGCTACAGCGAAATCGAGCTGCTGCAACGTTTCTTCCAGCAACTGACCCACGTGGACGATTTGCCGGACGAGCTGACCCTGGTCAAACGCCTGCGCGACGGCGAGATCAGCGACTACCAGCGCGAGCGGCGCCTGCTGCGGCGCGACGGCACGCCGATCTGGGTGAACGTCAGCGTGTCGACCATGCGCGACGCCTACGGCAACCAGCGTTTTATTTCGGTCATCGAAGACATCTCGCGCCGCAAGAGCGCCGAAGAAGCGCTGCTGCGCATGATCAACCACGACGCCCTGACCGGCTTGCCGAACCGGGTGCTGCTGCAAGACCGGCTCGAGCGCGCCATCGCCCACGCGCACCGCGCCGGCACCCAGGTGGCGGTGATGTTCATCGACCTCGACCGTTTCAAGCACGTCAACGACACGCTCGGGCACGACGCCGGCGACCAGCTGATCGTCGAGATCGCGCGCCGTTTAGCAAGCACGCTGCGCGAGACCGACACCGTGGCGCGCCAGGGCGGCGACGAATTCGTGGTCGTGCTGCCCGAGCTGGGGGGCGAGAACGATGCGTCGCTTGTGGCCCGCAAGCTGCTCGACAACCTGTTCCAGCCGCTGCTGCTGTGCGGCCAGGAAGTCTTCCCGACCGGCTCGATCGGCATCGCCATGTACCCGCGCGACGGCACCGACAGCGCCACGCTGCTCAAATGCGCCGACAGCGCGATGTATGGCTCCAAGGGTGGCGGCGGCAACGGCTTCAGTTTCTACATGACCGACATGGGCGAGCAGACCGCGCTGCACCTGCGCATGGAAGGCGAGCTGCAACGCGCGCTGCAGCGCCAGGAATTCGTGTTGCACTACCAGCCCGTGGTCGATATCGCCAGTGGCCACCTGGGCGGCGTCGAAGCGCTGCTGCGCTGGCAGCCACTGGGCAAGCCAATGGTGCCGCCATCCGATTTCATTCCGCTGGCCGAAGAGACCGGCCTGATCGTGCCGATCGGCGAATGGGTGCTGGAAACCGCGATGGCCCAGCAAGTGGCCTGGCAGCGGGATGGCCTGGCGCCGGTGCGCGTCAGCGTGAACCTCTCGGCGCGCCAGTTCCTGGGCCAGGACGTGGCCCAGCGCGTGGCCGCGCTGCTCGAGAAAACCGGGTGCGACCCGCGCGCGCTGACGCTGGAAATCACCGAGAGCGTCTTGATGCAGAACCCGACGGCAGCGACCGAAACGATGGCGCGCCTGGCCGCCATGGGCGTGCAACTGGCGATCGACGATTTTGGCACGGGCTACTCGAGCCTGGCCAGCCTGAAACGCTTCCCCATCCACAGCCTCAAGATCGACCGCTCGTTCGTCAGCGACCTGACCGAAGACGTCGACGATGCCGCCATCGTCGATGCGGTGATCGGGCTGGCCCATTCGATGAAGCTCAACGTGATCGCCGAAGGCGTGGAGACGGCGGATCAGCTGGCGTTTTTGCTCGCCCATGGCTGTGACCAGATGCAGGGCTTTTGTTATAGCCGGCCGGTTGAACCTGAGGCCATCGAAACAATGCTGCGTTCGCACAAAAATGCGCACTGTCAGCCTAGCAAATGTTAGTATTACCTCAACGTTATGGATGACGCCAGTTGACGTTGACAAAATATCTACGCCGCAGGGACAATGTATTTGTATGTCACCTTGTTGCTATCTGGTCATCATAGAACAGTAGCAAGAGTGGGCGAGAGGCACGTCACGCAACCGAACCTGGCGCCGTTTGTCCACGACATTTCTCAGGTTCGCGCAGCGCCCAGGCGCCGTGCAGCCACCGATACCTTTACCAGGAACTGCAGGCATGACTATCCTCGTGACCGGCGGAGCGGGCTTTATTGGCTCGAACTTCGTCATCGACTGGCTCGCACACCATGACGAACCAGTCGTCAACCTCGACAAACTGACCTACGCGGGCAATCTTCAGAACCTGGCGAGCCTGGAAGGCGACAGCCGCCACCACTTCGTGCGCGGCGACATCGGCGACGGCGCCCTGGTGGCGCGCCTGCTGGCCGAGCACAAGGTGCGGGCCGTGCTGAACTTTGCAGCCGAAAGCCACGTCGACCGCTCGATCGAAGGCCCGGGCGCGTTCATCCAGACCAATATCGTCGGCACCTTCAACCTGCTCGAAGCCGTGCGCGCCTACTGGAACGGCCTGGACGAGCAAGCCAAGGCTGATTTCCGCTTCCTGCACGTGTCGACCGACGAAGTGTATGGCACGCTCGAGAGCGACGCGCCGGCCTTCACCGAACAGCACCGCTACGAGCCGAACAGCCCGTACTCGGCCACCAAGGCGGCCTCGGATCACCTGGTGCGCGCCTACCACCACACCTACGGCCTGCCGGTCCTGACGACCAACTGCTCGAACAACTACGGCCCGTATCACTTCCCGGAAAAGCTGATCCCGCTCGTGATCCACAATGCGCTGGCCGGCAAACCGCTGCCGATCTACGGCGACGGCCAGCAGATCCGCGACTGGCTGTATGTCACCGACCATTGCAGCGCGATCCGCCGCGTGCTGGAAGACGGCCGTCTGGCCGAAACCTATAACGTGGGCGGCTGGAACGAAAAAGCCAATATCGACGTCGTGCGCACGCTGTGCGCGATCCTCGATGAACTGCAACCGCGCGCCGACGGCGCCTCGTACGCCACGCAGATGACGTTCGTGAAAGACCGCCCGGGCCACGACCGCCGCTACGCGATCGACGCCGGCAAGCTCGAGCGCGAACTGGGCTGGCGCCCGGCCGAAACGTTCGACACCGGCATCCGCAAGACCGTCGAGTGGTACCTGGCCAACGGCGCCTGGGTGAACAACGTGACCAGCGGCGCCTACAAGGAATGGGTTGGCCGCCAGTACACGCCAGAAAACGCCGCCGCATGAAGATCCTGCTACTGGGTAAGGACGGGCAAGTCGGCTGGGAGCTGCAACGCGCGCTGGCGCCGCTCGGCGAACTGCGCGCCGTGGGCCGCGCCGACGCCGACTTTACGGATCCCGAATCGCTGCGCGCCGTCGTGCGCGCGTTTGCGCCAGACGTCATCGTCAATGCCGCCGCCTACACGGCAGTGGACAAAGCCGAGACCGACGCCGCCATGGCGCACAACGTCAATGCCGTCTCGCCGGGCGTGCTGGCCGAAGAAGCCGTCGCCGCCAACGCCTGGCTCGTGCACTATTCGACCGACTACGTTTTTGACGGCACGAAAGAGGGCGCCTGGGTCGAAACCGACGCCGTCAATCCGCTGTCGGTCTATGGCCGCACCAAGTACGACGGCGAGCAGCGCATTGCCGCCAGTGGCGCGCGCCACCTGATCCTGCGCACCAGCTGGGTGTTCGCACCGCGCGGCGGCAACTTCGCCAAGACGATGCTGCGCCTGGCCAAAGAGCGCGAGACCCTGAACGTGGTCGCCGACCAGCATGGCGCGCCGACCGGCGCCGAACTGCTGGCCGACGTCACCGCGCTGGCGCTGCACCGCATCAACGTGCTGGGAGAAGACGCGCGCGTATTGTCGGGCGTGTACCACCTGGCCGCCGCCGGCAGCACCACCTGGCACGCCTATGCCCAACACGTGCTGGCACAGGCGCAGGGCCATGGCGCCGTGCTCAAGGCCGGCCCGGACGCCGTGCAACCGATCGCCGCCAGCGCCTTCCCGACCCCGGCCGCGCGGCCCGCCAATTCGCGGCTCGACTGCAGCAAGTTCAGTACCAGCTTCGACCTGACGCTGCCCGACTGGCGTCACCACGTCAACCGATTGATCGCCGAACTGTCGGCACAAGGAAACCTATGAGCGACCCCACGAAGCGTAAAGGCATCATCCTCGCCGGCGGCAGCGGCACCCGCCTGCATCCGGCCACGCTGGCGATCTCGAAGCAATTGCTGCCCGTGTTCGACAAGCCGATGATCTACTATCCGCTGAGCACCCTGATGCTGGGCGGCATTCGCGACATCCTGATCATCTCGACGCCACAAGACACGCCGCGCTTCCAGCAACTGCTGGGCGACGGCGCGCGCTGGGGCCTGAACCTGTCGTACGCGGTGCAGGCATCGCCCGACGGCCTGGCCCAGGCCTTCATCATCGGCGAAGATTTCATCGGCAACTCGCCATCGGCGCTGGTGCTGGGTGACAACCTGTTCTACGGCCACGATTTCAACCAGCTGCTCGAGCGCGCCGACGCCCGCACCGAGTGCGCCAGCGTCTTCGCCTATCACGTGCAAGATCCCGAACGCTACGGCGTGGTGGAATTCAACGACGACGGCAAGGCCATCAGCCTGGAAGAAAAGCCGGCCAAGCCGCGCTCGAACTATGCGGTGACGGGCCTGTATTTCTATGACGAGAACGTGGCGCACATGGCGCGCACGCTCAAGCCGTCGCCGCGCGGCGAGCTCGAGATCACCGACCTGAACCGCATGTACATGGACATCGGCAAGCTCAATGTCGAGATCATGGGCCGCGGCTATGCCTGGCTCGATACCGGCACCCACGAATCGCTGCTCGACGCCGGCCAGTTCATCGCGACGATCGAACAGCGCCAGGGCCTGAAAGTGGCTTGCCCGGAAGAGATCGCGTACCGCAAGGGCTGGATCAATGCCGGCCAGCTCGAAGCACTGGCGGCGCCGCTGCGCAAGAACGGTTATGGCCAGTATCTGGTCCGTGTTTTGAACGAAAAGGTATTTTGATGCAAATTACTCGCCTGGCAATTCCTGATGTCCTGAAGATCGAACCGCGCGTGTTCGGCGACGAACGCGGCTTTTTCTACGAGAGCTTCCACCAGGCCCGCTTTGAAGAAGCGGTTGGCCGCAAGGTGGCGTTCGTCCAGGACAACCACTCGAAATCGACCAACAACGTGCTGCGCGGCCTGCACTACCAGATCAAGCAGCCGCAGGGCAAGCTGGTGCGCGTGGTGGCCGGCAGCGTGTACGACGTGGCCGTCGACCTGCGCCGCTCGTCGCCGACGTTCGGCCAGTGGGTCGGTGAAATCCTGAGCGCCGAGAACAAGGCCCAGCTGTGGGTGCCCGAAGGCTTCGCGCACGGTTTCGTGGTGCTGTCCGAGACGGCCGAGTTTGTGTACAAGACCACCGATTACTACGCGCCCGAGCACGAGCGCTGCATCGTCTGGAACGATCCGAGCCTGGCAATCACCTGGCCGATCAGCGCCGCGCCGTCGGTGTCGGGCAAGGACGAGAAGGGCACGATGTTCGCCACGGCGGAGGTGTTCGACTAACTTGCGTCGAAGTCCATGGTGTCGGGATCGGTGTCGCCAGCGGCCGGCGCACCGAACAGCTTCAGCCAGACAAAGCCGAGAATGCCGGCCGTCAGCGACGCCAGCAGAATCGCCATCTTCGCCGCGTTGATCACATCGGCCTGACCGGCGAAGGCCAGGTTGGTGATGAAGATCGACATGGTAAAGCCGATCCCGCCGAGCAGGCCCGCGCCGATCACGTGACGCCACGCCAGGTCAAGTGGCAAGCGGCACACACCGATCGTCACGGCGGCAAAGGTGAACAGGAAGATGCCGATCGGCTTGCCGGCGACCAGCCCGGCGATGATGCCCATGCTGTTCGACGACAGCAGCGCGCCGGCCCAGCCGGCGCCGATCACGATGCCCGTATTGGCCAGCGCAAAGATCGGCAGGATCACGAACGCGACCGGCGTATGCAGCACGTGTTCCATCTTGTGCGCCGGCGAATCGGCATCGTCCTGCTTGTGCGAGTACGGAATGGTGAACGCCAGCAGCACGCCGGCGATCGTGGCGTGCACGCCCGACTTGAGCATCAGGAACCACATCAGCGCGCCGCCCAGCAGGTAGGGCCACAGCGCCAGCACCCGCAGGCGCCGATTCATCAGAAACAATGCAGCGAACATGGCCAGCGCGCCGACCAGGTAGCCGACCTTGAGCTCTGCGGTATAGAACACGGCGATGACGATGATGGCGGCGAGGTCGTCCATGACCGCCAGCGCGGTCAGGAAGATCTTGAGCGACGCCGGCACCCGGCTGCCCAGCAGGGCCAGCACGCCCAGCGCGAACGCGATGTCGGTGGCCATCGGAATGCCCATGCCCGGCTGGCTGGGCGTGCCGCCATTGAGGCTGAAGTGGATCAGCGCCGGCACGGCCACGCCGCCCGCCGCGGCGATGATCGGCAGCAGCGCGTTGCGCAGGTCGGACAGTTCGCCGTTGTTCAGTTCGCGCTGCAGCTCGAGGCCAATCAGCAAGAAGAAGATCGCCATCAGCGCGTCGTTGATCCATAGTTCGACACTCAGGCCGGCCAGGTCGATTTGCCAGAACGCCAGGTATGGTGCGCCCCAGGGTGAGTTGGCGACAATCAGCGACAGGATGGTACACAGGATCAGTACCGAGCCACCGGCCTTGCCGGAGGCGGCAAATTCCTTGAACGAGTTCGATAGTCGCTTCTCAATGCGCATTGTTTTTCTCCAAAATTGTCTGGGCGTCATTCGGCAACCCCCTCGTGTAATAGGGCGCCGCTGGTGGCGCGACGGTGAAAGGCGGGCAGGTCTTGGCGCGGCATTGGCGGCCGACTGGAAAACGGGCAGTGCGTGCCTGGCGTGAAGCTGGATAGAAATGCAGGTGCATGGTAGTCGCGTCGTGGCCCGCGTGGCGGCCCGACCAGCGCAAATCCTGTCATACCTGGCGGTATGAACACCCTGCCTGGATTATAGCGTAATCAATTGTCGCGCCGCCCCGCGTGACGGCGCGGACTGCCCGTTATTGCGGCCGGCCGGATGGCTTGTCGAGGTTCACCTTGTACTCTGGCCGCGGCGGCAACTGAATCGTCGCCAGCGCGCTGTACAGGGGCGGCGTAAGCACGCGCGAGACGGTACTGGCCACGACCGCGCAGGCCATCAGGCTCAGCACCATGCTGTGGCCATCGACCATTTCCATGACAATGATAAAGGCCGTCAGCGGCGCCTGCGTGGCAGCCGCCAGAAAGCCCACCATGCCCAGCGCGATGAGCGCCGCGCCATACGGATAACCCGTGAGCGTGGCGATATTCTGGCCCAGCGCCGCGCCGATGGACAACGACGGCGCGAAGATCCCGGCCGGCACGCCCGACCAGGCGGTGAGCCAGGTTGCGGCAAATTTGAAGAACGCAAACGCCGCAGGCACGTTGGCTTCGTTTTCCAGCAGGCTGCGCGTGGCCTCGTTGCCGCTGCCGTAGGTGGCGCCGCCGCTGAGCACACCGATCACCGCCACCAGGAAGCCGCAGCCGAGCGCGAAGCGCACCGGATAGCGGGCGCGCCAGCGGCTGGGCAGGTCGGGCGAGACGCCGCGCAGGCTGGCAATCAACAGGCGGGCGAACAAGCCACCGGCAAAGCCGCACACCACGGCGGCAAGTAACCCCGGCCACAACAACGACAAGCCGATCGGCCCCGCGTGAATGACGCCGAAGTGCGTGCCATTGCCATGCACTGATACGGCAATCAGGCCGGCCAGCACGATCGCCGCGACGATCAGGCCGCTGTTGCGCTGCTCGGGCGCGCGTGACAATTCTTCGATGGCGAACATGATGCCGGCCAGCGGGGTGTTGAATGCGGCCGCGATGCCGGCGGCGCCACCGGCCACCAGCAGGGAATGGGCGCTGATGCCGCTGCGGCGCGGCAGCCAGCGGCGGGCGGCCAGCATGACGCCAGCGGCGATCTGGACCGAGGGGCCTTCGCGACCGAGGGACAAGCCACCCAGCAAGCCGGCCGAGGCCAGGCCGATCTTGGCGAAGCTGATTTTCAGCGACACCAGCAGGGGACGCCGACCGCCGGAGAGGCCAGGGTCGAGGGCCGCCATCACTTGCGGAATGCCGGAACCGCCCGCGCCGCGCACGAAGCGGCGGGTGACCCAGACGATGGCGGCGCACAGGAGTGGTGTCCAGATCAAGGGAACCCACCAGGCCAGCGCGGCGATGTCTTTGAACTGTTCAAATGCGGACTCGGCCAACCAGGTGAACGCGACGACGACAAGGCCGGCGATGGAGGCCATGCCGACGACGACGATGCGGGTGCGCCAGAGATTGGGGGAGATGAGTTCGCGTTTGAAGGCGGAGCGGACGTCGTGCGGAGAGGGGTCGAGGGACATGGTGGGCTCGTGGGGGCGAGACCGGTATTATATAGATTTGTGGGAATGTATTTGCAGCGGTACGCGATTGCGAGATGCTGGATGACGAACCAGCTCTCTGACTGCAGCTTGCGAAGGTCGACCCGATGGTCATGCCGGCGTTCACGCTGTCGCTGAGAGTCCAGCGACAGCAAGTGACATCAGCTGCCGTCTCTTTCATCCTCACGTACCGCGCACTGGATGCGCTCAGGGACGCAGCCGTCGCTTCTCGCGGATACCATGCTGCAGGTAGTGCTGGGTCGGATCGACGCCAGCCGCCTCCACATCCGGATTGGCAAGCAGGTACAGCTGGGGATCAAAGGCTTCCGCCTCAAGCCAGTTGGTGCTACCTGGCGCTGTCGCCTCGATGAAGCTCGCCGGTACCTCGTGGCCTGCAACACGGTTGGGAACGTTCTCGCCGGTGACGATGTTGGTGAGCGTACGGAATGCGATGCTGCCGTAAAACGGATCGGACATCATCGGCGTGTAGTAGGCACAGTCATCGAAGAAGTAATGGGTGACTTGCGACCAGCGGGTGCGAGCAGGATCGAGTTGCTTCGTCCCGCCATGCATCAGATTGGCAGCCCAGATGAGCGCCTGCCCTTTCTTCGCATGGAAATAATCGGGCTGCGCGTTGTGAGCGTCCACCAGATCGCGCCACATTGATTCGTAGATTGCCTGCGACTTCGTACCTTTCAGCTCCGCGATGCACTTGCCGATATGTTCGTTCGTATAGATGGGCCAGCGGTGGCTGCCGGGGAAGTACATCAGCGGCCCGTTGGTGTCATCGATATCTTCCATGGCGACCCACACGCCGCACATGAATCGCTCGGGGCTCGAGCTGAAGTGGATCGAGTCAGTGTGAAAGTGTTGCTGGGTGCCGACCGGGAAGTTTAGCGTCTGGAACGGCCAGGCTTGACGGCCGTAGAGCTGGGACAGCAGGGCAAGCACCTTCTCGTTGCAGGCGATGCGCTTTACGTTGTCGTTGAACTCCCAGGCGTCTTGCACGCGCAGGCTGATGCCGGCTTGGTGGCCGTGATTGCGCCAGCCTTTAAAGTCGTAATGGCTGTGGAGGTTTTGCTTGATTGACTCGGCCATTGAGTCGAAGTCTTGATCGGGGAAATCTAGCACCGCGTAGCCCTTGGTCGCTAGTTCGAAGGCGATGCGGCGGGTTTGTGGGTCAATAGTATCGTCGAAGATGCGCGCGAAGAAGGGATGTTCAATGTAGGGAACACCGGGGAGCGAGTTTTTGACGGAAGTTAACATTGATACCAATGGCTACATGATTGCAACTGCATGATAATTCGATAGGTATCAGCCGCCAATTATTTGTCGAAAAAATTTTAGCCTTGAGTAGTAATATACCCTTTCCGCTAATTAGAATTTTCCACTAGGCTAACCGCCAGTAAAGGGTGGATAGCATTAAGTTTCCAGTGTTGTGCGGTCATAATCCTCGTCGTAGCTGGCCCCTGTCCGGGTAAAGGCAATAATATTTGCTACTGTTTAATACACTCAAAGATTGAAAATTAGCGAGGAAATAGCTTATTTTTTAAATAAAATCTGAATCGTAAGATTGATATCTTAATATGTGAGATCCATAAATTGACGGCGATCGCTTTTTATATTGATCGCAGTCAACTTTTATATAATCATCACATCATTCTTGAAAAGACATTCAGATCTGTCAACTTGTGAAAAATAATTATTTTTACAGAGAAATTTTTCGACCTTCCTGTAAGCCATAGAACCGATAGTGAGCCAGTGCCGATGGCACTACCCCAGCTTCGACAGCTTTTGCGACATCTGGATTAGCCTCCAAATATTTTTCTGATGAGAACCATCTCTCTATATCCTTCATTAGCACATCCTCGGAAATATTTGCCATTTTCATTAAGTATTCCCGATCCATTTGATCTGGATTGCTGATTTTATCAATGGCAGATTGTAAGTAGATTTCGCGCTTTTTTAAGCCAGCAACAGTCTTGCCTAATTTTTCAACCTCCGTCGCATGAGTTTTTACCAAATTCTTTATAAATTGCTCTTCGTATAGCATGCTTAAGTACTCATTTAAATTTTCAAAATTTTTGGCAACAGCCAAACCGGAAACAAGATCGGTAATATTATATTGAAGCTGACTCTTAAGCACATGTTGGCCATGACCCCATAAGCTAAAGCTGTGCGGATCTGCAAATGACAGAATTGGATAAGCCGGTTCGCCGCAGTATAAATTCTCGAATTTTACATCGTCTAGCATGTACAGATCGATTAGGTTCGGATGCTCGACAAAGCTGTCAAAAGGCTTCAATGCCCGTTCCCAATTGAACTGTGTCCAGTCAACATAGCTCCTATATTTTTCATATGTTCCAAGGAATTTTTCTACACCTGTCCATAGCTGAGAAACAAAATGATTTTTTCCTGATGATAATTGCTCGCTGGTCAGCACCGCTGCGGTACCTTTATCCGTCTCAATATAATTAAAGGTGCTTCCAACCGTATGACTGAAAATAGTTTCGAAAATATGTACCGCATGGACATATTGATGTCTAGTAAGGGATGGGTCAATATTCTCACCAGCATAGCCTGATGCTTTCCCGCCTTGCTCGAACAGCGACTTGATCCCAACAAAGGTGGCAAAATACAATCCATCGATAAAATTCACCCCGTAAATCTTCTCGATGTAGCGCTGCAAACTTGCCGAGTAGCCAATGTCAAATATGGCTACGTTCTTCCCCGCCTCCGGCTCAAGACCAATTTCCTTGAAATAACGCTTAACTTTCCCACGCATTTCTTCCGAGGAGATAAAAATTCTGCCTGCTAATCGCTGTGCGATCAGAATTAAATCTGCCAGATGAGTTCGTGTGGTGATTTTCTGGGCGGGCGATTTAATAGATGTATCACGCAAAACCTCATCCAACTCATCTTTAGTTAATGCCCATAGATCAATGCCAAAGCGGATTCGAACAAAATCTTCCAATGGCGCTAATTCGAAACGTTGTTTTGTTAGGGCGAGAATGTCCTCGTAATCACTAATTCCAGCGATGGCTAGCACTCTGCGAGAAACGTTAACGTATTCGTATCGGTCTAACGTTGTATATTGATCTGAAATCTTTTCATAGATATTCTTCACTACGAATCCGTCGCGGGCGAAGAAAAACAAGCGATCGATCCCTTTGCTGCTAACGGTTTCCTTCACCCACTCGGCCAAGCTTGTTAGCAATGGGCCAGCTACGGCATAGCCGAAAAGCTCGGGCCTGCCTCGGAAGAACGTGGGTTGCTCATTTGCATAGTATGGAAAATCATACAAAGTCATCGCCTGCCCACCAAAAATGACTTCCTCAGTCAAATTTTCTGCTCCACGTTTCCGATACGACGGACCGTAAGTTTGCATCCATAGCTCTCGCGCTGCTGGGACAAGCGAGCAGGATATGCCAAATCGCTTTGGTACCGTGTAATCTCCATGGAGCGCATCACCGATATGGAACAGCTCGTCTGGCAGCAGTTGAAGATCCTTCAATATATAAAGAAATAATGTTCCAGAATGCTTTCGTAAACGAATCTCGGACGAGACATAAATCTTTTCGCCATTGTAAATATCACATTTTTCCAGTATTTGGCGTATGACAATTTCCGGAAGGTACATGTCACTAGTAAATATAACATTATGACCGGATGCACGTGCTATATCGTAAAGCAATCTTCCGTGAACTCGCGGTTGGATTACATCCATCTCGCAAGCGAGTTCGCTTTGCTTTAAAAATTCGGTTAACCCTAAATCTTTTGAATATGTCTGCAGCTTTGTGAAAATTTCATCATAATTGCAGTCCTCGAAATTTAGGCTTTCAACATCTTGCCTTGCCTCTCGTTCGGAAGCCATGCGTAAGTCACGGTAGTTTGAGAACGAGCTTTCCCGCAACATCTTCTTAAATGCTGGACCAAACTCACTATTGAGCGCTTTGTGCGCAACAATATCAAAAACTGCTGCTGGCGAATAAAGCTCTCTCTGCACTAACGTATCAAAAATATCGAATGATACCGTTTTGTATTTGCTTGAACCTAATCGATCAAGTAAAACAGATGCATGTGTGGAAGCTTGACCGAGATTAGATTTGAGATTCCGAGTAAATTCTTCAGAAAGTTCATTCGATTTTTCTGCGTAATATTCTTTCAGTTCGCGTTGATCGAAAAATTCAGGAATGTCCGAAGATCTGTACTTTAGCAGCTTATTCAAAAAATTTGAGACTGTCCCTTGGTTTTTGAAAATCAAATCGGTTGGTAAGAAATATCGGCCATGCAAAAATTTTAAAGAGCTCGAGCAATCCTTCGCTAAAAGATCCAATTTCCCGATATCTGCAAGACCACCATCAGAAAATCGCGACAAGTGAGAATCGCCCACCGTGATCAGATCTTTTCCTAAAAGCTTGGCTTGAAGACCTACCGAAGACGAAATTGTTATAACCCCATCGACCAAGGGTAATAACGCTTGCGACGCGGAACCTGACTCGTCCAATTCCGTAGAATAGATTAAGTTTGGAAAGCGAGTGCTTAGATAATTAATATTGTCCGGTAATACTACGCGTTCTTCCAATCCTGGAGAAAGATAATGTGTAACTACGATGCCTACATCTGCTGGCGCCGCTTCAAGAACGGAAATCAAGAAATCCCACTGCTTAGTGCCCGTTTGTTTGTTCGACGTTGCGAAATAGTCGGAAATTTGCAGCGGCACGCAATAATTTTTCCGATAGTTCTTTAATCTGCGTTTCAATTCAGCCGGCACTACCGTCTTCGATCGATAATCATGGATATGTCCTACTGATTCTAGTAAGCTATCGATTGCACTGCTCTTAGAGTTCCCATGATTTTTAGCAAATTTTTCTTCGTTCCAGAATTTATTCAACCAAGATTCTGAAAAAAGTCCTTCTGCATCTACGGTTATATGGTACGGGTACGGTTCCCGACTCAACATCCCTGGAGAGAAATAGAATATTCGAGTAGACTTGAATACAGTCTTTAAATATTCAGCGCGAGATTCCCAATTTATTACCAGATCATATTTTTTGGTCATCAATTCTGGGAAACTCTGTGCCATCAACTTTCCTAGTGCCAATGGAGATTCTTGGTCTTTAGTAGAAAAATCTGAATAGCTTGAGGCAATTGTCCTCAATTTTTTTTCTTCTAATACAATGACGTTATCGTATGCAGCGAACCCCCATCCCCCTTCGAGAATTTGAAAATATGCACCTTCTCCGCAAACTAGCGTAACAGTTCCGCCGTCTGCTTTAATTGCATTGGCGAATTTATTAAAAATAGCTCGAATTGGAAAATGGCGAAACCATGGCTTTTTATTTTCGGTCCATGGTTCTAAATAAAGGAGTGCAGAAATTTTTTTCATATTTATATTTTAGAGAGTAACCGTAGTTTGGCTATCCGACGTTTTCTAGCGTTATCGGATTTTCTTATTTATACTATCGCACGTTAAGTATTGTTAGTTATAATTTTATTTGTAAAATCAGAATCTCGTGGCCTTCGATTTCTAGGCGGAATTGCTAGCCCAGAAAACGCAAGACTATTTGGATCAAGGTTCAAACTTGGATGATATGCGGGGTCGTCCAGCAACACACTTCCCCATTTCTGACGAAGATTAAAAATCTCCCGTTGTGCTCGAGACATTTTCTGCTGTGTATCCTCATGTCCCCGGCTTGCTGACTCCGCGTGTAGTAGTTTTGCATGTGGAGTCCATATAATTGCCCTGCCTGAGGCGCGTATTTTTAAACAAAGGTCTACGTCGTTGAATGCCACTGGGAATGCATCCGCGTCCATTTCGCCAAGCTCAAAGAAGTCCTTCCTAAACATGAACAAGCAAGCCGCGGTACATCCACTAACTTGTTGTACTAGTTGGTTTCGACCATGGTCGCCCCAGTCATCATCGGCCAACCGATTACCAAAGTGACCAGCCACGTTGCCAACGCCAAGCAATACGCCACCATGCTGAACCATGCCATTTGGCCACAACAACTTAGCACCGACTGCACCAGTTCCAGATCGCACCAACTGTGCAAGGATTTCGTCGAGCCAGCCTTCATGCAACGCCTCAATGTCGTTGTTTATGAAACCGATAATTTCGCCAGCTGCTTTTGCGATCGCGCGATTGTTCAGGTCCGCATAGTTGAATGGCCCTGGCATCGATAGGACACGTACACCTTGTTCTGCGATTTCCGCAAAATAGGTGTGTGTGGCCTCGTCGGTCGATCCATTGTCGATGATGATGATCTCGAGCTTGGGCCAGTCCGTAAACCGCTGAATCGTACTGATGCATCTTTGCAGCAAATCGACACGGTCACGCGTTGGGATCACCAAGCTGACGATCATGTCTCTCGCAGCATCTGGAAGCGTGTGGCGAACGCGACGTGCTGCATGTGCCACGTTGGGCGGTGCGTTTGGTAGCTCTTCAAGCAGCGCTGTTGGCTGAACTGTAAGCAATGCGCGCCTGGCCGCATTGAGGCGTGCGTTGCGTTCTTCATCGTTCAAGCGCGACTGCACCCGCACTAATACTCGCGGTACGTGCACAATACTGGTCGCGCTTTCATGCCACACCGCTGCCAATGAGTCCCACACAAATTCGGCCGCCGTTGCTATGCGCTGCAAATCTCGTGCAATCACGCTGCGTACCAGCAGCAAATCGAGCGGATAATCGCTCGCCAGCGCGTAGTCGGGATTCCACGCCGGTTTAAACCATGGTCGGCCTTCAAATTCGCTGTCGGTATACACGATCTTGATACATGGCAATGTAAAACCCTGTAATGCATAGGCCAAGGCGTGCTGCGCTAAGACATCTCCTGCGCGGATGCAGCAAATAACATCGCTGTCTGATACCAAAGCCTGCGCCAGTAGCGCCGGGAAGGGCTGGCCAGTGAACATCCGCACGGACATGCCGTGCTGCGCGTTCACACTAGCGATCGTGCGTTCCAGCTGTGCCGCATCCGCCTCGCCCGTGATAATAATGGCGGTGCTCAAAGTTGGCAGCAATGTCGGGCCTTCCCGATCAAAGCGGGCCGACCATTCAGGCCAGGCCGACATCGGAAGGCTACGCGGCAGGTGCCGTTGATAAATGTCGGCGACGTTCAGCAAAAGTTCATCGGCGTCGGCAGGCAGCAGGCCGGCCAGACCATCGAGTGCGCAGCAAATCGGGAGTGGGCTGCCATTGAGTGGCCGTCCTTCTTCGTCCACCACTCGCACGCTGTGCACCGCGCCATCTGCGAGCGAGGCGGGCAGGGCGAGATCAAAGCCATGGGCGCCGTCGATATACCCGCGCATCAATGGAAGAATGATGTTTGCTTCCGCCTGCGCCACCATGTCATTGCCGACAAATGCCCGCACCGTCAACGTACGCTTCGGATCGGCCGGGTCTAGCGCCCAGCCGTGCAGGCGCAGGCCGCCGTCGCCAATGACGGTGTTGATGGCAGCTGCCGGCGGCGTCGTTGGTTGACTCAGACGCACATGGCCGGTGAGTAGTGCGGTGGTGTTGGCGATACGTGTGGAAATGACGCCGCTCGACCGTTCCGGCAACACGCCAAGATCGGCCACGAAGCCATGGCAGACATCAGAGGCACCGAGTGCAGCGAAATTGTCTGCCAAGTCGGATCGGGCAACATCGGCGATGATGCTGGCGATCGGCTCGTCATCGAGGCACACTTCGACGACGACGCGGCTGTTTGGCCGCTCTGCGTCGACGGCCCAACCATAAACCAGTTTTTCGTGGATTCCATCAACTACGCCATGCCATCGCACCGCGACTGCGGTAGCGCCATCAGGTAATACAGATTCGGTGTTCATTACGAAAAAGGAGAGTCAGGCAGCCTTGGCACCTGGGTTGCGGGACATCCAGTCGTTCAGCCACGCGGCAGCATCGAAGCTGTCGTCGAGAAGTACGGGGCGCACCTTGGAGGGCAAGCCCGCTGGGGAAGCGGTCAGCACGGCGCGGCAGCCGGCAATTTGAAGCAGGCGCAGATCGTCCAGAAGCGACAAGGCTTCGCCCATCAGTTCTGGAATCTGGTCGATCACGCCCGTGTGCAGCAGCGCATCGCTGGCAGACCCGATGACGAGCAGGCGCAACCGCAGCTGTGGTCGGCTGGCAATCATGCGGGCCAGTGCCAAAACCATACGCGCCGACGGCGCCAGCGGATCGTGGCGCCAGATGGCGACGCGGTTGTACGACGACGCTAACGCCGGCAAATTGGCCGGCAGCGGCTTCTTCGCCACAGTGTTGGGCAACGCAGCAGTCGGCTCGGCCGTTTCTGCCTTGCGCAGCCATCCGGCTGCGCGCGATTGCCCAAGCGCGGCGCGCAGCAAGTCGCGCGCGCCAGACAGCGGGTCGTTGCGCTGGAAGGCGGCGAACTCGCCGTAATAGTCGGGATAGCGCGCCACGACCACGCCGCGGTTCTGTGCCACGCGCAAGGTTTTCTCGGCGCGGAACGACACCGTGCCTTCGTGCGCGACGAACACACCCGTGGCTTGCAGATGGCGCCAGCCGGCGGTGCGTGCACGTACGCACCAGTCGACTTCTTCGCCGTAACCGCGCACCAGCGCGGTGCCGTCGAGCATGCCGATGGCGTCGAGTACCGTGCGGCGGATCAGCATCGTGAAGCCGCAGCATGACGGCAATTCGATGTCGGCGCCGCCTGGGCCCGCGCGCACGGCGGCGGCGGTCTGGTCGATTAGCGCGAGTTCGCGCGTGTCGGGCGCCGGCGCGGCCTGGCTGATCACCGGGAAACTGCTGATCTCGCCGTTGTTGGTCCAGGGCGTCACCGACGCCACATCAGGCGTGGCGTAGAGGGCAGTGGCCAGGCGGTCGATCCAGTCGCCGTGCACCTGCGTGTCGGCATTGAGCAGCATGACATCGTGGTCATTGAAAGCGCGCATGCCGCGGTTCACCGTTTCGATAAAACCAAGGTTGCACGGGTTGCGCAGCAGCGTAATCGCGCCGTTGGCAGCCTGCTTGTCGAGCCAGGCCGAAACGGCTGGCTCCGGGCTGGCGTCGTCGACGACGACGATACGGGCGGGCGTGCGGTTCAGCGGCAGGCTGGTCGTGACGCTCTCGATGCAGGCCCGCACCAGCGCCAGGTCGCGGTACACCGGTATGACGATCGACACCGGCCGTGGTTCGCCTGTCGCAATTGCGTCAGGCGCGGCGCCGGCGCGGATCGATGGTGCAGGGTAAAAGGCCAACGGCGAGCCGGGCAGCAACTGGCGGCGTCCATCGGGTTGCAACAGGGTGAGTGACCACGCGGCGCCGGCGCGCGGCGGCGTCAGGCGTACTCGGGTGCCGTCACCCGGTACGTCAAACTGATATTGCGTGGTTTCATCGGATAAAAGCAGGGTCGCGCGTGGCGCGGTCGCACTGCTGGTGCCAATGAAAACCATCGCTTCGATGGCGTCGCCTGCGGTCCAGCAGGCGCCCGTATGGGCAACGCCGGCCGTGCGCAAAATAGGCAGCAGGCTTGCATGCTGGCCTGCGCGACAGCGCGCTGGCAAAAAGGCAGGGCCCAGGCTGGCAACGTCGGCACGGCCGCCGTCCTTGAGCCAGCTCTGGAGCATGATGTCTTGTAGTAAAGGGTTTTCAGCTTCCGTCATCCAGGCAGCGTGCCATGCGCGGGCGGCTAAAAATGGATAGCCCGTCTGCAGGATCTTGGCGCGCAAGATGGCTGGAATGCGTTTCATGGGAAAGCGGCGGCATACGTACTCGGAGGCCAGCAGCGCATCGGCGTGTTGGCCCGCCGCGAACAGTTCAAGCGCTCGCGTTAATAGTGCGTCGTCCCGCAAGCGGGACGAGCACGAAGTGAGGAAAAAGGGGGCGGGGCCCCCTTTTGGTTGCTGCATATTACGACTGCTTAGCCGATTGGATCGACGATCGTGACGCTACCGACGATTTCGGTCTCAACACCCGACATCACTGCTTCCACGAAGTTGACGGTGACAGCAGCGCGCGACATGCCGTTGGTCAGCTGACCAACCCAGAACGCGGTACCGGCAGCATCGCCATCACGGTCCAGCAGGCCGTCGTACAGCGAGTCGATGAATTGTGCGTTGGTCTGCGTTTCACCGGTGTACTCGGCTGCGTCCATGAAGCCCATGGCGATCGAGGTCAGGGCAGCGCCGTCGTCAGCACGGTCGAACCAGAAGTCCAGACCGCCAGCATCAGCGGTACGACCCAGCAGAGCCTGGTAAATGTGTGCAACGACAGCCTGGTCAGCGTTGTCTGCGAAGATCAGCGCATCGGTGCCATCCAGCTTGACGAAGTCGACATCGGTGAATTCAACCGACACGTTCGTTTTCGTGTTGGTGACTTTCGATTGGCCATTGTTGGTGATGATGGTGAAGTCATCTTCAACGCCAGCGACCACGATGACCGTCTCGTCGTTACCGGTGACTTTGCTGGTGCCCTGGGTTGCGTTCACGACCAGTTGGCCAGTGCCTGCAACGACCACGTCCTTGTCGCCAACGATGACTTGGGTGTTCTTGCCGTCAACGATGGTGATGGTGTCGGCGCCTGCGGTGCCAACGATGACGCGTTCGATGTCCACGCCGGCAACGACTGCCTGCGACGAGCCAGCTTCAGCGGTGTTAGGAGTAGCGGTACCAACCGTAGCATTCACGCCACCAGCGCCCTGGAAGAACACGACTGGGGTGTCGCCAGTCAGGGTGACATTGGTCACTGCGTTAGGCGAGGTGGTGACGAACAGGACTTCAACACCAGCAGCGCCGCTGATCGTGGCGTTGTTAGCAACGGTGGTGCTATCGACGACGACGGTCGTGTCGGTTGGCGACGACACCAGCGACAGGATCTGCGAGATGGTATCGGCGTTGAAGACTTGGGTCGAGGTTGCGGTCAGCTGATTGCTGACTGCTTGGGCATTGCTTTCGTACATTAACTACTCCTAAAAGGATTAAAGTTTCCCGGTTTCGCCGGGTGCTCCAGGGGACAAATTGGACGGCCAACCTTCAGCCCTCGCACGACGCACCTTAGAAATTGTTCAACCAAGACATGACTAATTCTTGCAAGCCATATCTTGGTTGAGATTTAGTACATCCAGATACCCGAGATATGTTGTTGCCCAAACAAATTGTTTGGATTGCTCGACGTGTACCTAAAAGTCACAACAGCGTTCGAATTTTCGTTCCAGAATCCATTACGGTCGCGCTGCGATTCTACAGTGTAAATGTATGAAAATTCTCACCGAATGTCTCAATGTTCCTATATTTCTACAGGAGGAAATCGAAATAGTCCTGTAATTACAGGAGGTTGGAATTGTTTTTCAAAAGTAACTTTACCGCGACCAACGATCGAAATACAAAACAATCGTGCAGTGCAGCAGATTATTTGTTCAATAATCAGCAAATACAACATATGACGATTGTTAGTGGCCGGATTTTCGGCTTGGACTTGTCAGAATGACTTGAGAAGGGCGCAGGAAGCCGCACATGACTGGGAGGGATATATGAGCAGACTGCAAACGACCGGGCGCCGCATGCGAGGAGGAGGTGCAATCGTACAAACGGCGAGCATTGGCGCTCGCCGTGGATTGATCAATCAGTCCTGACGCTCGGGCTTTACCGCAGGCGTTGCCGCATCAACATCAGCCGCCTGCTTGTTTCGCTCACCCGGCGCCTTCCCCCGCGTGCCGCCCGGCACATCGCCAGTCGCGTTTCCATGACTCACCTGCGCCGCGCCGGCCGGGCCGACATTGCTTTCAGGTGACGCTTGCGCGAAATTGCTATTGATCCCAGACTGGCTGTTGCCAGCCTTGTTGCCGCCGTCGCGGTGCCCGATGCTCGAGTCGCCATCGGCATCATCTGCCACGAAGCCGGCATACGCGTCCGGGCCGTCCTGGCGCAGGCCGTTGTCTTTCGAATCTTTGCGGTTGTTGTCGTTCATGCTGCTCTCCTGGTTCGTTGGTATGGAAAGCATCTGGGTACGCCGTTCCCCGGTCCCAATAGGAGCAAAGATCGTAACAACGTAGGATTTGTCCTCAGTAGCTGGCCGACATCTGCACCGAACGCGACGCGTGCAGCGGTGGCGCCAGCGCAATCACCTGGTCGCGCCCGGCCGACTTGGCGGCGTACAGCGCAGAATCGGCGCGCGCCAGCGTGGTCTTGAATTCTTCGTTATCCAGCGTGATCGTCACGCCAATGCTCAGGGTCAGCCGGCGTTGCGCGGCCGGCAGGTTGCTGGCGGCCTCGCGCAGCGTTGCGGCCAGCGCATTGCCGACCGCGCTGGCGCGCGCCAGGTCGGCGCCCGGCAGCAAGACCGCGAATTCGTCGCCGCCCAGGCGCGCGATGCAGTCGACGGGGCGCAGCGTGTCGCGCGCGCGGGTGGCCACCAGTTGCAGCGCGCTGTCGCCCGCTTCGTGGCCGGCGCTGTCGTTGATGGCTTTGAAGTGGTCAAGGTCGATCAGCATCAGGGCCAGCGGCTGGCGGCGGCGCTGGCTCAGAGTTACTTCGCGCTCGGCGATCTCGAAGAAGGCCTTGCGCGACCAGGCGCCGGTCAGGTGGTCGTGGTTGGCGATGTATTCGGCCTGGTGCACGATGTGGCGGTGCAAGGTCAGCAGGCCGCCCAGGGTCAGCGCGGGCAGCGCCAGCGCGGCGACGGTCAGGATTGCCAGGCTGGCGGTACTGGGTTGCAGGAGCGACGTCGGTGGATCGGCCGCTACCAGCAGCCACAGCATGCGCACCCCGTGCCCGCCGGCGACCAGCGCGCACATCAGCAGGACAAAGCGCTGCACGTGCAGCTGGCCTGGGCCTTGCAGGTGCGCCTGGCCATGCGCGCGGCGCTGCTGCTCGCCGCGGCCGGCAAGCACGCTGTGCGCAATGTCGATGCAGATGCCGGCCTGGAACAGCGAGACGACGGCGCTGCGCAAGGCGAACGAGTCGAGCCAGTAATGAAACAGCGTCGTGAGAATGCCCACCGCGCCCACCAGCAGTGTCAGCACCTTGACATGGAGCGCGCGCCCGGAGAGCTGGCGGTAGCCGGCGGCGAGGGCCGCACCGGACGCCGAATATGAAATGTTCGCTAACTCGTAAGCGAACACGGGCGGCAGTTCGCGGCCGAAGGCATACAGCAGGTTGCCGAGCAGGCCCAGCAGTGCTGCCGAGCGCATGGCGCGCATGCCGCGCAAGGTTTGCGAGCCAGCCGAGACCAGCGCCAGATAGACCAAAAAGCAGAGAAGAGACGCAATCAGGAAAATCTGCTGGGTGGCGAGCATGGCGAACGGGCCTGGCGCAACGGGGTGCGCAGTGGATGACAAGGATGGGATAACCGAACTGAGCCGGTATTATGCCGTCCTCGCATGCGGGCAGGGTGTTGATTTGTCGCTATCTCGCAACTACTTGAAATTACGGCAATAGGCCACGCCCGTCGCCTTGCTCATCAAGGCAAGTTACCCCACGACATACCGTTTGGAGACACCCACGCCCATGGTCTGGCCGCTGGCGCCGTAGATGGTGCCGCTCGGTGCGTTGGTCGGGGTACGCAGGGCGTTGAGCACGCCCTGGTTGTGCGCCAGCTGCTTGTTGATCAGCATGCCATTGACGCGGTTGAGTTCTTTTGCTTCGCGCGCTGCATCGAGCATGCGCTCCCACTGTTGCCGTACATCGCCGTCGCCATTGACTGCCAACCAGGGTTCCATGCCCGCTTCCGATGCGTCGCAGCCTGCTGCGGCCAGCGCCGCGTGGCGCTGTTGCGACAATGAGGCCAGATCGGCCAGCATCGCATTCTTGCGCGTGGTCAGCGTTGCCAGGGTATCGGCATCGAGCGATACCAGCGATTGCTGTTCCTGCTTCATCAACGCCAGGAGGGCGGTGAGGTGATGGTGTTCGGCGGCGATGGTCTGGAACGGGCTGGTGGTCATGGTTTAGCGTTGTCTCGAATGGAGCAAGTCGCGTACGGTTTCTAGCAATCCGTCAGCCACTTTCTCGGAGTTGACTTGGAACTGACCATCGGCGATGGCCATCTTGATACGTTCTACTTTCTTGGCGTCGAATACGGCGGCGCCGCCACCGATGCTGCTTGCCATGGCCTGGCCTTGCGAGGACAGGCGCACGCTGTCGGTCTGCGCCCCGGTCAGGGGGGCGGTTGTTGCGGCCTTGTCGGCGCCACGCGCGTTGTTCGTTTGCGTGGTGGCGGGTTGAAGGCCTGGGTTGCTCTTGAGCGTATCGTTGATTTTCATGGCTTCATCCTTCTCGGTGCGCGGAGCACAAGCTCCGGGATCTGCTTGTTGTAACGGCTGCGCCTTTACAAACTTTAGCAATCAACGCAAATTCGGCGAAGAGAAAATCACAAATACTTTACAGAACTATTTCTACCGTCCCGTCCTGGCGCGCCGTGCCGCTGATGACGCGGCCGGCGATGGTACGCACCTGCACCACCTGGCCGTCGCTGGCGTTGTTGATGGCCTTGGCTTCGCTGCTCACCGAAAAGTTCGAGCCGCGCGATACCAGTCGTACCGCCTGGCCCTGCTTGATCACGGCCTGGCTGCGCAGGGAGTCAGTGCGCAGTGCGGTGCCGGCCGGCAGCGACACGGTGGGCGTACGGCCCAGCGCCTGCGCCATGTCGGTGATGATCCCGTTCGGCATGGCGGCGATATCGCCTTTGACCATCACCAGATGACTTTGCAACAACGGCTGGCCCTGGGCCAGCGGCACGCCGGCGGCGACATACTCGGCCACCACGCTCACCTGGGCCTGGACATACATCGTCCACGCCGGCGCCGTGCAGCGCACGCCCACGGTCGTCTTGCCCCAGGGGCGGGCGCCCGGTTGCTGGAAGGCTTCCGGCGCCGGGCAGGCCGGCAGGTTCAGGCGCTGGTCGATCACGCCCACCTTCACGCTCACCTGGCCCGGCAAGCCGGCGCTCTGGGTGGCCAAAAATTGCTCCACCACGGCGCGCACGGCGTCGGGTTTCTGGCGGTTGTTCGCGCCCTGCTGGGCTTGTGCACCACTCACTAACAGGGCGAGCAGCGAAAAAGCGACAAGTTGAGATTTCATGGTTTGGCGGTTGACCAACGATTCGGGAATGCTGCTATCTTAGGTCCAATGATTCCGTAGTGAAACTTTGAATAGCGGGGGGAATGCCCGCTCTTCTCCGTCGATTGGTGTGGCGAAGCGAACCGTATGATCGCTTCTGTCCCAACAAAGTACAGCCCGGAGGCGGCATGATCGGCAAACTCGACGACTACATGCGTTACAACGAAACGGCATTGTCCCTGCGCTCGCAGCGCCAGGAACTGCTGGCGTCCAATATCGCCAATGCCGACACCCCTAACTACAAGGCGCGCGATATCGACTTCGCGGCCGCGTTGCAGGGGGCGATGGCAGGCAGCAAGCCGGGCGGTGCAATGAACACCACGAACACCAGCCATATGGCACGCGGCACCGCCACCGGCGACACGCTGGCCAACGGCACCCCGGTGCTGTACCGCGGCGTGGTGCAGGGCAGCGTCGACGGCAACACGGTCGACATGGACGTCGAGCGCAACCAGTTCGCCGACAACGCGCTGCGCTACGAGGCCGGGATCATGATGATCAACAGCCAGATCAAGGGTCTGCTGAGCGCGATCCAGGGCCAATAAGGAGCTTACGCATGTCGCTATTTAATATCTTTAACGTGTCCGGTTCGGCCATGAGCGCCCAGGCGCAGCGCCTGAACACGGTCGCCAGCAACCTGGCCAATGCCGACAGCGCCACGTCGCCATCGGGCGAAGCCTACCGCGCCAAGTCGGTCGTGTTCGAGTCGGTGCCCAGCGCGTCGGGCGCCACCGGCGTGCGGGTGCGCGAAGTGGTCGAAGACCCGTCGCCGCTCAAGCAGGTGTACGACCCCAAGCATCCAATGGCCGACGACAAGGGCTATGTGTCGATGCCGAACGTGAACGTGGTCGACGAGATGGTGAACATGCTGTCCGCCTCGCGCTCGTACCAGACCAACGTCGAAACCATGAATGCAGCCAAGACCATGCTGCTCAAGACCCTGACCATCGGCCAATAAGCCCCGTAGATCGATACCATGACCAGCCCAATCACCAGCTCGACCGCAACGTCCGACATTTCCAGCCTGCAGGCGACCATGAATGCCAAGGCGAAGACCGCCGAAGACAGCGTCCAGGCCGACACCGACAAATTCATGACCCTGCTCGTGACCCAGTTGAAGAACCAGGATCCCCTGAACCCGATGGACAACGCGCAGATGACCAGCCAGCTGGCCCAGCTGCAGACCGTCACCGGCGTGAACAAACTCAACACCACGCTGGAGTCGCTCAAAGCCAGCTACCAGTCGAGCGAATCGCTGTCGGCCACCAATCTGATCGGCCATGGCGTGCTGGTCGAAGGCGACGGCATCCTGCTCTCGAAGAGCCAGGCCATCCTGGGCGTGGAGCTGGAAAGCCCGGCCGACTCGCTGCAGGTCATCATCGTCGACAAGGCCACGGGCAAGGATGTGGCGGCAATTGACCTGGGCGAGCAGGAAGCCGGGATCGTGCCGGTCGCCTGGGATGGCATCGCCGACCCCAACAATCTGGACGCCGACGGCAAGCCGGTCGTGTTGCCCGATGGGAGCTATACCTTCCGCGTGGTTGCTTCACGCGGCGGCGAACAGCTCACCGACGCCAAGACCCTGTCATTCGACAGCGTGGCCAGCGTCACGACGAATGGCAAGGACGGCGTCAAGCTGAACCTGCCGGGCAAGGGCGCTGTCTCCCTGGCCGATATTAAACAAGTGCTGTAAGCCAAGCCGCTTACTGACTCACCTTATACTGGAGCATTACTATGTCTTTCCAACAAGGCCTGAGCGGCTTGAACGCTGCTGCCAAATCGCTGGACGTTATCGGTAACAACATCGCCAACGCCAGCACGGTCGGCTTCAAGGGTTCGACCACCCAGTTCGCCGACGTGTATGCCAATGCGCTCAACGGCGCGGGCGGCATGACCGCCGGCATCGGCGTGAAAACCGCCGCCATCGCCCAGCAGTTTACGCAGGGTAACGTGGAAGCATCCAGCAACCCGCTCGATATCGCCATCAACGGCGCCGGTTTCTTCCGCATCGAGCAGGCTGGCGTGACGCAGTATTCGCGCAATGGCCAGTTCTCGCTCGACAAAGAGGGCTTTATTGTCAATGCCCAGGGCGCCAAGCTCACCGGTTATGGCCTGGGCGCCAACGGCCTGCTGGCCGCCGGCACCGCCGTGCCACTGAAAATCGATTCGTCCGACCAGCCGCCGAAGGTCACGTCGGAAGTGCAGATCCAGCTCCAGCTCGATTCGCGCACGACCACGCCGAAAAAGACCGAATTCGATCCGGCCGATCCGGACACCTACAACAAGCAGGTGCCGATGAGCGTGTACGACACGCTGGGTAACTCGCACACGCTGTCGACCTTCTACGTCAAGTCGCCAACCGGCGACGGCACCTGGAATGTGTACGCGGCCAAGGACGGCACTGAAATCGGCGCGCTGGACGCGATCGGCAAGGCCCAGACCGACCCGGCAGCCGTCACGTCGCGTACCGCCTGGGATACCGCCAGCAAGGTCGTGCCGCCAGTGGCCGCCGACCTGGCCAGCACCATCGCCACCTATGCCACCGACGCCGCCAATGCGGTCGTCGCCGGCGCCGGCAACCTGGCCACCGCCGACAACCTGGCCGAAGTGCGCGCCGCCGCCGCGACCGCCGCCGCCGTGCCGGGCGCAACCCCGCTGCAGATCGACGCCGCGATTGCCAAGGCGCTCAAGATGGAGCCGAAATCGATCGGTACGCTCAAGTTCGACACCAATGGCGCGCTGAACCTGGCCAGCACCGGCACCGCCGGCAAGTTCAATATCGACATCCCGATCGTCCCATCGACCGGCGCCGAGCTGAACCTGCCAGTGGAGATCGACTTCGCCGGCACCACCCAGTACGGCACTACCACCAGCGAGAAGTTCCTGGCGCAGGATGGTTACAAGCCGGGTTCGCTGCAGCGCTTCTCCACCGGCGCCGACGGCAGCATCCTGGGCCAGTACAGCAATGGCCAGACCAAGGTTTTGGGCCAGGTCGTGCTTGCCAACTTCACCAACCCGAACGGCCTGCAGCCGCTGGGTAACAATGCCTGGGCCGAATCGTCCGATTCCGGCATCCCGCTGATGGGCACTGCCGGTACGGGCGGCCTGGGCGTGCTGCAATCGTCGGCCACCGAAGCGTCGAGCGTCGACTTGACGGCCGAGCTGGTCAACATGATCACGGCGCAGCGCGTGTATCAGGCCAATGCGCAGACGATCAAGACGCAGGATTCGGTGCTGCAGACGCTGGTGAATCTGCGTTAATGCACGTCATCCCCGCGAAGGCGGGGATCCAAGTTTGCTAGCGCAGCCACGAAAGCAAACTGTATCGGTAACGCAAACAAACTTAGGTTCCCGCCTTCGCGGGAACGACGTGGTAACACATCAAGGAACACATCATGGACCGCCTGATCTACACCGCCGCCTCCGGCGCCAAGCACATCCTCGAGCAGCAAGCCACCACGTCCAACAACCTGGCCAACGTAAGCACGACGGGCTTTCGCGCCCAGATCGACATGTTCCGCGCGGCGCCGGTGCAGGGCCCGGGCATGCCGACCCGCGCGTTCGTGGTCGACTCCACGGCCGGCAACGACTTCGCGGCCGGTCCGCTGCAAGTGACGGGGCGCGACCTGGATGTGGCGGTCAAGGGGCAGGGCTGGCTGGCGGTGCAGATGCCCGACGGTTCCGAGGCCTACACCCGCAACGGTTCGCTCCAGATGAGCCCGAACGGCGTGCTGCAGACTGCAAACGGCCAGACGATCGCCGGCGAAGGTGGGCCGATCACGATCCCGCCCGACGCCACCGTGACGGTCGGCGGCGACGGCACCATTTCCACCATCTCCAGCGTCGACACCCCGGCCGCGCCGGCCGTGATCGGTCGCCTGAAACTGGTCAATCCGCCAGAAGGCGACCTGGTGCGTGGCGACGACGGCTTGTTTCGCATGAAGACCGGCGCCCCGGTCCAGGCCGACCCCACCGTGCAGGTGGCGGGCGGCGCGCTCGAGGGCAGCAACGTCAATCCCGTCGATTGCATGGTCAACATGATTGCTTTGGCACGTTCTTTCGATACCCAAATGAGCTTGCTGAAGAACGCCGAGAACAACGCGGCGAAAGCCACCCAGATCCTCGCTTTGAATTAAGTGTTGCCGCTGCATAATTCTATTGTCCGTGGAGGCCTTCGCCTACCACCAATAGGAGAATGCAATGATCCGTTCGCTCTACATCGCCAAGACCGGCCTGGAAGCCCAGCAGACCAATCTGGACGTTATCTCGAACAACCTCGCCAACGTCAGCACCAACGGCTTCAAGAAGTCGCGCGCCGTGTTCGAGGATCTGCTGTACCAGAACGTGCGCCAGCCAGGTGCGCAGTCGTCCCAGCAAACCAACCTGCCTTCGGGCCTGCAGATCGGTACCGGTGTGCGCACCGTCGCTACCGAGCGCATCCACACCCAGGGTAATCCCCAGCTGACCGGCAACGACAAGGACGTGATGGTCAACGGCCCCGGCTACTTCCCGGTGCTGATGCCGGACGGCACCCAGGCCTACACCCGCGACGGCTCGTTCCAAAAGGATCAGAACGGTCAATTGGTTACCTCGAGCGGCTTCGTCATCCAGCCGCCGATCACCGTGCCGATCAATGCCTCGTCGATCACGGTCGGCCGTGACGGCACCGTGTCGGTCAATGTCGCCGGCGAAACCGGCACTACCCAGATCGGCGCGCTGCAACTGGCCACCTTCATCAACCCGGCCGGCCTCGAGTCGCGCGGCGAGAACCTGTACACCGAAACCACTGCCTCGGGTAACCCGAACCTGAACGTGCCGGGCACCAACGGCGCCGGCAACATCATGCAGGGCTACGTGGAATCGTCGAACGTCAATGTGGTCGAGGAAATGGTCGCCATGATCCAGACCCAGCGCGCCTACGAGATCAACAGCAAGGCGATCACGACGTCCGACCAGATGCTGCAAAAACTGTCGCAGCTTTAATTCGACTCTTCTTTCAGACACCATGAAAATCCTGACTTCGTTCGCTGCGCTGGTACTGCTTGCCGGTTGCGCCACCGCTCCCACCACCATCGTGCAGGGTCCGACCAGTGCACGGCCGATGCTCGTCGATGGCGCGCCAGCCACCGATGGCGCGATCTTCAACGTCAACAGCTATCGTCCGATGTTCGAAGACCGCCGCGCCCGTCATATCGGCGACCTGTTGACCATCAATATCGCCGAGCGCACCACGGCCACCAAGGCCGGCGCGAGCTCGGGCAACAAGACCGGCAGCGCCAGCTTCACCACGCCGGGCCTGTTGGCAGGCGTGATCGGCGCCGGCGTGGCGGTTGAATCCGGCACCAAGTTTGCCGACGGCGACAACCAGAGCGCATCGAACAACTTCACCGGCACCATCGGCGTGACCGTCACCGAAGTGCTGCCGAATGGCAACCTGATCGTGGCCGGCGAAAAGCAGGTCGCGATGAACAAGGGCACCGAGTTCATCCGCTTCTCAGGCATGGTCAGCCCCGACACCATCCAGGCCGGCAATACCGTGTCCTCGGCGGTGGTCGCCGATGCGCGCGTCGAATACCGCACCAATAGCCGCCTCGATCGCGCCGAAGTGACGTCGATGCTGTCGCGCTTCTTCCTGTCGATGCTGCCGTTCTAAGAGATCACCACCATGCGTAAATTTGCTTCCGTCGTCTTGCTGGCTGCCGCCTTTGGCGGCATCGCCCCGCTGGCCCAGGCCGAGCGCCTGAAGGACCTGGCCACCATCGCCGGCGTGCGTCAGAATCAGCTGTCGGGCTACGGTATCGTCGTGGGCCTGGACGGCACCGGCGACCAGACCAGCCAGACGCCATTCACCGTGCAGTCGATCCGCGCGATGCTGCAACAGAAGGGCGTGAACCTGCCGCCCGGCACCCAGCTGCAGCTGAAGAACGTGGCGGCCGTGATGGTCACGACCTCACTGCCGGCGTTTGCCCAGCCGGGCCAGACGCTCGATATCACGGTGTCGTCGATCGGTAACGCGAAAAGCCTGCGCGGCGGCACGCTGTTGATGGCGCCGCTGCATGGCGCCGATGGCCAGGTGTACGCCATGGCCCAGGGCAACCTGGTGGTCGGCGGCGTGGGCGTGCAGGCGCAGGGCGGCGGCGCGCAAGTGCAGGTCAATCACTTGGCAGTGGGCCGCATCTCGGCCGGCGCCACGGTCGAGCGCGCAGTGGCATCGAACCTGGGCGAAAACAACCAGATTCGCCTGGAACTGAAAGAGACCGATTTCGCCACCGCCGCGCGCGTGGTCGAGGCTGTCAACGACCAGTTCGGCCCTGGCATCGCCACCGCCATGGACGGGCGCGTGGTGCGCGTGCGCACCCCGTCGTCGAGCGACCAGCGCGTGGCCTTCCTGGGCATGCTGGAACAGATCGATGTGAAGCAGCCGCTGGCCTCGGCCAAGGTGATCATGAACGCCCGCACCGGGTCGGTCGTGATGAACCGCGCCGTGATGCTCGACAACTGTGCGATCTCGCACGGCAATCTGTCGATCACCATCGGTTCGGATACGCAGGTGAGCCAGCCGAATCCGCTGTCCGGCGGCCAGACCGTCGTCACGCAGAACCAGTCGGTCGAGATCAAGAAGGAACCAGGCCAGATGATCAACGTGAAGGGCGGGGCGTCGCTGGCCGAAGTGGTCAAGGCGATGAACTCGATCGGCACCACCCCGCAAGACTTGCTGGCCATCCTGCAAGCGCTCAAGGCCGCCGGATCGCTGCGCGCCGAACTCGAAATCATCTAAACCGAGAGTCCCGCCATGATCGCCTCGCCCAACCTTGACCAGACCAGCAAGCTCGCGCTCGACACCAACAGCCTCAACGGGCTGAAGAACAGCGCGAAAGCCGGTGGCCCGGCCGCCATGAAAGAAGCGGCGACCCAGTTCGAGGCGATGTTCATCAACATGATGATGAAGAGCATGCGCGACGCCACCCCGCAGGAAGGCATGCTGGACAACCAGCAGACCAAGACCTTTACCACGATGCTCGACCAGCAGACGAGCCAGAACCTGGCCAAGCGCGGCGTCGGCCTGGCCGACGCGCTGGTGCGCCAGCTGAGTGCGAACCAGATGGGCCAGCAGGCGCTGGCCATCGGCGCCGATGGCATGAGCAGCGAAGCGGGCGCTGCCGCCGGCGCCGGTCGCCTCACGCCATCGCTGAGCAGCGCGGCGGCCATGTACGGCAACGGCGCAGCACTGGGGACGGGCGCGGCAGCCAGCGCAGCAGCAGGTAACACCAAGGCGCCACCGCTGGCCGCCACCACCGAGACGGGTCGGGTCCAGGCGCCGCATGTGCGCGCGTTTCAGGAAAAACTGCACGAGCACGCCCACGCGGCCGAGCAGACCACCGGCGTGCCGGCCAAGTTCATGCTGGGCCAGGCCGCGCTCGAAACCGGCTGGGGCAAACGCATGATCAAGAACGCCGATGGCAGCAACAGCAACAACCTGTTCGGCATCAAGGCCGGCCCGGGCTGGAAGGGCAAGGTCGCCACCGCCGTGACCACCGAATACGTGAACGGCAAGCCGCAGACCAAGGTCGAGAAATTCCGCGCCTACGACAGCCCGGCCGATTCGTTCCGCGACTACGCGAACCTGATCGCGAAGAATCCGCGTTACGAAAAAGTCATCGGCAGCAGCGACGCCGCGACCTTTGCCCACGGCCTGCAGCGTGCCGGTTACGCCACCGACCCGAACTACGCGGCCAAGCTGACCCGCCTGATCAAGAACTCGCTGGCGTAACGCACACGCGCCCGACCGAAGAAATTGTTATGACAGCCAACCGTCAAGTTTTCTGAAAAGCTGCCGTTGACTGTACTGTCAAAGAGAGAAAAAAATTATGTCCGGTAACCTCCTCGCCATCGGTAAGACAGGGTTGTATGCAGCACAGGCAGCCCTGGCCACGACCGGCCACAACATCGCCAACGCGAACGTGGCGGGTTTCTCGCGCCAGACCGTGGTGCAGGCCACATCGGCCGCGCTTGATACCGGTGTCGGCTTCCTCGGTACCGGCACGCAGATTTCGCAGATCAAGCGCTACAGCGACAACTTCCTGAACACGCAGGTGCGCAGCGCGCAGGCCAGCACCAGCGGCCTGGAGTCGTATTATTCGCAGATCAAGCAGATCGACAACCTGCTGGCCGACACCACGTCGGGCCTGTCGCCGGCGATGCAGGGTTTCTTCAAGGGCGTGCAGGACATGGCGGCCAACCGCGCGTCGGTGCCGTCGCGCCAGGCGATGCTGTCGGGCGCCGAAACGCTGGCCACGCGCCTGCAAGACCTCGATTCGCGCCTGGGCGAAATCCGCGCCGGCGTGAATGGCGAGATCGAAGCGAGCGTCACCGCAATCAACACCTACGGTACGCAAATCGCCAAGCTCAACGAGCAGATCGCCAACTTCGCCTCGTCGGCGACGCGTCCGCCGAATGACCTGCTCGACCAGCGCGACCAGGTGGTGCTCGAGCTGAACAAATATGTGAAAGCCACCGTCACGCCGGGCGACAACAGCAGCCTGACAATTTCGATCGGCAATGGCCAGCCGCTGGTGGTGGGCAACGATTCGTTCCAGCTGGCGGCGCTGGCTTCGCCGACCGACCTGACCCGCATGGAAGTGGGCTACCAGGTGGGCTCGAAGGTGGCGGTGCTGCCCGATGGCGCGCTGTCCGGCGGCAAGCTGGGCGGTGTGCTCGAGTTTCGCACCGAGACGCTCGATACGGCGCAGAGCGCGCTTGGCAAGATCGCCATCGGCATGGCCTTCGAATTCAACCAGCAGCACCAGCTGGGCCTCGACCAGAACGGCAACAAGGGCCAGGCATTCTTCAATGTGGCCCCGGCCTTTGTCGGCGCCAGCATCAACAACGCCAAGGGCACCGACGCCAATCCGGCCGCTGAACTGACCGCGCAGGTGACCGACCCAAGCAAGCTGATGGACAGCGACTACGAAGTCACGTTCAACGGCACCAGCTACAAGGTCGTGCGCCAGTCGGACAATGCCGACGTCGGCACGGTCACGCCGGGCGCAGATGGCACCGCCAAGTTCGAGATCGATGGCGTCGAGTTCAATTTCTCGGGCAACGCGCGCAACAAGGATACCTTCCTGGTGCGCCCGACCATCAATGGCGCGGCCGACTTCAAGGTGCTGGCCAACGATGTCTCGCAGATCGCCGCCGCGGCCCCGATCGCCACCAGCATGCCGCTGACCAATACCGGCACCGCCAAGATCAGCGAAGGCAAGGTGTCGAAGGACTTCTTGAGCAGCCCGCCGACGCTGCCGGTGACGCTCGCTTTTGACGAAACCAGCGGCAACCTGACCGGCTTCCCGGCCGGCAGCACGGTCACCGTGGTCAACAGCAAGGGCGAGTCGAGCGATGTCGCCGCCGCCAACGTCAAGTTCGAAAACGGCTCGACCTACAGCTTCAATGGCGTGAGCGTCACCATGACCGGCAAGCCGGGCAATGGCGACAAGTTCACGATCGCGGCGAACAACAGCGGCGTGGGCGACACCCGCAACATCGCCGCGCTGGGCGAACTGCAGACCAAGAACATCTTCAACAACGGCACGGCGACGCTGACGTCGGCGTACGCGCAGATGGTCAGCGAAGTCGGCAACAAGACGCGCGAAGTGCAGGTCAATGCGCAGGCCGGCAACGCCTTGCTGGCGCAGGCCACCGGCGCCCAGGCCGATGTGTCGGGCGTGAATCTCGATGAAGAAGCCGCTAACCTCATCAAGTACCAGCAGGCTTACCAGGCTTCAAGCAAGGTGATGCAGATCGCCGGCACCATTTTCGACACGCTGCTGTCGATCAGCCGCTAACGTAGCGAAAGAATATTATGCGTATCAGTACCGCGAACCTGTATGCCACCTCGACCAACCAGCTCAACACGCTGCAAAGCGCGCTCGCGCGCACGCAGATGCAGCTCTCGACCGACCGCCGGCTGCTCACCGCCGCCGACGATCCGGTCGCCTCGGCGCGCGCGCTCGAAGTGAGCCAGTCGCAAGACATCAATGCCCAGTTCGCCACCAACCGCAACAGCGCGAAGTCGTCGCTGGCGCAGGTCGAATCGACGCTGCAGAACACGGGCGACCTGCTGCAGGACATCCAGACGCTGGCGGTCTCCGGCGGTAATGCCACGATGCTGCCGAGCGACCGCGAAAAGCTGGCCACCGAACTCGAAGGCCGCCTGGCCGACCTGCTGGGCATCGCCAATACCGCCGATGGTTCGGGCGGCTATCTGTTCTCGGGTTACATGACCACGACGCAGCCGTTTACCAGCACCCCGACGGGCGCGGCCTATCAGGGCGATCAGGGCGTGCGCCAGTTGCAGGTGAGCGATTCGCGCAAGTTGCCGCTGTCGGCATCGGGCAGCGCCATCTTTGAAGCGATCCCGACCGGTAACGGCACCTTCCAGACCCAGGCCGGCGACGGCAACAAGGGCGCGGCGCTGATCTCGTCCGGCTCGGTCGTGGACCGCCAGGCATTCAACAGCACCAAGTACGGCATCGAGTTTGCGGTGAGCACCGACACGCCGCCCGTGACCACGTATTCGGTCTACAACACGAGCAGCGATCCCAAAGCCCTGGTCAGCGGCGGCAACGCGTATGAAGAAGGCAAGCAGATCACGTTCGGCGGCATGGCCTTCGATATCAAGGGTGCGCCGGCCAATGGCGACACCTTCAGCGTCGAGCCGAGCCAGAAGCAATCGGTGTTTGCCACCGTGACCGACCTGATCGCCACGCTGCGCCTGCCGGGCGACGGCTCGGCCGGCAAGGCCGCCCTGACCAACGGCCTGAACACGGCGATCGACAACCTCAAGAACGCACACGACAATGTGCTGACGGTGCAAGCCTCGGTGGGCGCGCACATGAAGGAGCTTGACTACCTCGACAGCACCGGCGACGACCTCGACATCCAGTACGCCGCCACGCTCGACGAGCTGGTGGGCCTGGACGAGGTCAAGGCGATCTCCGACTTCTCGCAGCAGCAACTCACGCTGCAGGCGGCGCAGATGTCGTTCAAGACGATGTCGGGCCTGTCGCTGTTCAACTACCTTTAATCTTCGGCGCTACCTTCCCGTTCACCTTGGGCGGTTGTTTTGCGGCGCTGATCTCGGCGCCGCAATTCGTATCGGGCGCCTTGTCGACGTTAATCAACGGCAGCAGGGCGGCCAGCGGATTGATCGCTGCCAGCGCCACGGCCGCGCCGGCCTTGAGCGCCAGCGGCCCCACATGCGGGCCTACCTTCGGATCCTTGAACGTGCCGCGCGCATACAGCGGCGTGCGCAGCGACAGGATGCGCGCGCCCTTGGTTTTCGGCCGCACGTCGACATCGAGCCGCTCGGTGGCGAGGTCCACGTAGCCGGTCGCGTTCACCACCGCATCTTCACTGTCGAGCACGAAGCGATCGATGTTCGCACGGCCATTGCGCACGGTGGTCGTTGCCGCCACGCAGTTGAGCGTCGTCTGCTTGTCGCCGAAAATCTTGGCGTAGACGGCATTGGCCACGTTCAGCCCGGCCAGTTCGAGGACGAACTGGCTGACCGTGCCCTCGGTGACCACGGCATTGATTTCGCCTTGCGACGTGCCGAGCATGGCGGCCACGGTATTGCCCTTGCCGACGAGCGCGCCATCGCCGTTGATTTCACCGAACGTTGCCTGCATCGATTGCAGCTTGGGGAACAGCTCGCGGATCTTCACGCCGCGCGCCGCCAGCCGGGCCGAGGCATCGAGCACCTTCTCGCGGCCATCGAGCCGGATATTCGACGTGATGCGTCCGCCCGCCAGCGCAAAGCTCAGCGGGGTGAGCGTGAGCACCTTGTCCTTCATGCGGATCGTGGTCTCGACGTCGCGCAGCGGAATGTCGGCGGTGCGCAGGATCTGCTTGCCGGTGAACTTGACCTCGGCGTCGAGTGCGCCCCATTTGGCCGTGTTGAACTGGTCAACGGGCAAGGCCTTGCCCGGCGCCGGCGCCTTGACCTTGCCTGCCTCTTTGGTGCCGGCGCCGGTATCGGCGCCCACGGTCGGGCCCAGGTCGGCCAGGCGCAATTGCTGCGACGTCAGCGCGCCGGTCAGCAGCGGCCGCGGCTTGCGCTGCGCGTAGGCCAGGGTGCCCGCGATATCGCTGGCGCCAACCTTGCCGGTGAAATCCTTGTAGGTGAAGGTCCAGAAGTCGCCATCCTTCTTGCCCAGCAAATTGCCCTTGGTTGCGTAGGGTGGCGTTTCCGGCAACAGCACACCGGTCAATTCGTAGAGGTCGGCCATGCTGGCGCCGGCCAGTTGCATCTGCAGGGCAAAGCCCGACAGCGAGCGCGGATCGCGGATCACGCCGCGCAGGCCGAGCTTGTTCTCGCCGGCAGCCGCTTCGGCTTCGATCGGAAAACTCGTGTTGTCACCGGTGAGCGAGAGCACCGCGCCGGCCTTGCCGCCGCCGGTGATTTTTGCCTTGTTGTAGGTGCCGGCCAGGGTGAACGCCAGGCCGTACGGCGGCACGCCCGCCGTCGTCGAGGCCGTTTCGCCGCCCTTGATCGAATCGGCGGTGGCGCGCAAATCCAGGCTGATCGGCTCGTCGACATAGCGCACCTTGGCGCGATCAAAGGCCAGGCGCTGGAGATCGACCTTCCAGACCGATGGACCGTTGTCCTTGAAGGTCCACGAATTGCTGCCGTCGGCGCGGCGCTGGACGGCGATGTCCGGATTCACCAGGCGCAGGTCGGTGATGATCACATCCTTGGTCAAGAGCGGCAGGATGCGCACGCCGGCCTCGACCCGCTCGGCAGCGGCCATCTGCATGCCGACCGTGCTCCAGGTGGGGTTGCTCATGTAGACGTTATCGGCCGTGATGCGCGGATGCGGCACGTAGCGGCGCCAGCCAGTCTCGCTGTTGCGCTCACGCTGGAACGTCACGTCCAGATCGCCGCGGATGGCAAATTCGCGCCCGGTGGTCTCGGACACCTTGCGGTTGATGTACGGCCGCAGCATGTTCCAGTCGAACAACATGAGGAACAGGATCACTGCAAGCGTCAAGCCCAGCAGGATCCAACCGGCGATTTTGAGTGGTCTGGATAGTGTCATTGTCGTAGTAGCCCTGAGTGGGACGGCAAATTGGCGGCGACGCTGCCATGCCCCGGGATCCTGAGACTAACCCGACCTTATCCCTCCCGTCCGTTGCCTGATTCGCATTAGACGACAATTTGTTGTCAAGGCGGTCACAACGCCGCCGGACTGCCGAGGGAAGCGCTGATTTATTCTGAGGGTTGGGATTGGCCAGCAAAAAAGGTGGCCTGCAAGGCGCGAAATCGCAGCAATAGCTAGCTATTGAAAGATTTTGCAACGCCGCAGGACGCCTATTTTTGCAGCCAAGTCCGCGCTCATGAATAAATCAGCGCTTCCCTAGACAGTCGGGATGGTCCCGCCGTCGATCACGAACTCGGCGCCGTGCACCGAGGCCGCCAGCGGGGAGAGGAGGAACGCAGCCAGCTCGGCGACTTCTTCCGGCTTGCCCGGGCGACCGATCGGGATACCACCAAGGGACGCCATCAGTTGCTGCCGCGCCTCGTCCTCGCTGCCCCCGCGATGCGCCGCCATTCGCTGCACGAGCGCCTGCGCGGCGCCGGTCTCGATGAAACCGGGCGCGATGGTGTTGATCCGGATGCCGTGCGGCCCGAATTCGTTGGCCAGCGACTTGCTGTAGTTGGCAAGGGCCGCCTTGGCTGCGGCGTAGGCAACCGTCGACTCGAACAGCGGCAGGCGCCGCTGGATCGAGGTGATATGGATGATGGCCCCGCTGCGCCGCTCCAGCATGCCGCGCAGGAAAGCGCGATCGATCCGCACAGCCGACATCAGGTTGGCCTGCAGCGCGTCGTCCCACATGGCGTCGGTCAGGGCGAGGGCGCCACCGCCCGGCGCCGAAGAGCCGCCGACGTTGTTGACCAAAAAATCGAGATGCCCGAATTCGCGCAGGACGGTCTCGGCCACATGCGCCGCGCCTTCGGCCGTCCCCACGTCGGCTTCGACGTAGCGCACGCCGGCCAGCGGCGCCTCGGGCCGGTTGCGCGCCGTCGCGATCACGGTTGCGCCATCGCGCGCCAGCCTGTGCACGATGGCCTCGCCCATGCCCTTGGTGCCGCCGGTCACGAGCGCATGCTTGCCTTGGAATGAACAGGCGTTCATGGCTTGATCTCCAGCGACGCAATTGCCCCTGCTTCCAGTATGAAATGAAAGTGCAGGGCGATCGGGCTACCCGGAAAGTTGCCGCGCACGGTGGCTTGCAACCGGTGGCCGCCGCTTATCTCGTCAAGCACGCCCGGCTCGATCGTGGCATCGTAGCGCATGCCGGTGTCGCGGACCCATGCCGCGATCCGGCCGCGGCCCCGGTGTTCGTGGCCTTCGTCATGGACGATGGCGTCCGGCGTGAAGCAGGTGGCCAGGCGCTCCGGCGCCTGGGCGTTGGCGGCCGCGATATAGTCTGCGATGGCTTGGGGTAATTCGTTCATGTCGATCTCCGGTAGTTGATGCAGTCGATTCTAGGTTCTGACATCATGTAGAAAAACTACTGGATAGAACATGCTCTTTGAACCAACCGTTCACAATCTGTTCGCATGAGTTCCCTCGACCTGATTCGGCTGTTCCTGGCCGTGGCGAACGAACGCAGTTTCACGCAAGCCGCCCGGCGCCTGGACATCACCCCCACCGCAGTCAGCAAGGGCGTGCGCGCGCTCGAGAAGAAGCATGGGGTTCAATTGTTTGTGCGAACCACGCGCAGCGTTGCGCTCACGGACGCCGGGGGCGCGCTGCTGGCGGCGCTCGAGCCCGCCGTTGGCCAGATCGAAGAAGCATTCGCGGAACTGGCGCGCTTCCAGAGTCGCCCAACCGGCCACATCAAACTCACCGCGCCGCGCAGCTTCGGGTTCCTGCTGGCGCGGGTACTGATACCACGCATGCGCGCCGCCTACCCCGATATCAGCATCGACATCTCGCTCGACGATGGCCTGGTCGACCTGGTGACGGCCGGTTTCGACGCCGGCATCCGGCTGGGGCAGGCGATCGCGCAGGACATGATTGCGATCCGCCTGAGTCGCCCGCTGTCATGGTCGATCGTCGCGGCGCCGGGCTACTTTGCGCAGCACGGCATCCCTGAAACCCCGCAACAGCTGCTGCAGCACCGGACGCTGCGCTATCGCTTCGCCACGTCCGGCCGATTGCCGCCGTGGACACTGACGGGCCCGGAGGGCGAAATCCTGCTCGACATTGCCGCCATGCTCACGGCGAACGACACCCAACTGCTCGCCGAGTGGGCGCGCCAGGGGCTGGGGATTGCCTGGCTGCCCGACCTTGAAATCGACGAGGACGTGCGCCGTGGCCGGTTGGTGCGAGTGCTCACGCAGTTCGTTCCCGATACTTCCGGGCTATTCCTGTATTTCCCGATACGTACTCAGAACCAGCCCAAGATGCGTGCCTTGATCGAGCAGGTGGCGCTGGTGGCCGACGAGGGCGCGCTGGATGTCAAATGCGCCCGCTGGCGGGACGGCAGATCGGCGGGCGACATGAACTAGGCCAGGAAAAACTCGAGTCCACGCGCCATCGCGGGGAAGCTCGCCGACATGTGGTTTTCGTGGGCCAGCAGGTGGAACTGCACGCGCGACAAGGTGTTGGCCTGTTGCAGGCGCTCGCCCAGTTCGCGCGCTTCATCCACCATGCGGCGCGCGGCGGCGATGGCCTGGCGGCCTTCGAGCGGCCCGCTGGCTGCCGCTGGCTGTTCCAGTTCGCCCACGGACAGCATCAGCGACGGTTTTGCGGGCTGGGCGGCGACACGCCGGCTGAAGCCGTCCATGCCACCCAGCACCAGGCGTTTGTGGTACCAGATCGATGGACTGGCGGCCAGGTAAGTCTGGAACATGGCCGGGCGTGTGAACAGCGCGTGCAGCGTGCACAGCCCGCCGTACGAATGGCCGTACAGCGCCTGGCGCGCCGGGTCGATTGGCGCCAGTTTTGCGATCAATGGTTTTAGTTCTTTTTCGATAAAATCCAGAAACAGGTCGGCGCCGCCTTCCTTGGCGGGGCCATCCTTGCCCGCCGGCGGCGTGTAGTCGCGCCCGCGCGCCAGTGCGTAATCGTGTTCGCCCGGGTAGCCGATGCCGACCACCACGGGCGGCGCCATCCCCGTGTCCGGGTTGCGCCGGATGGTGGTGCGCGCCAGCAGTGCCAGGGTCGCGAAGCTCGCGTTGCCGTCGAGCGCGTACACGACCGGGTGCCCGCCCGGCAGGGGCGCGCTGGCCGGGATGCTGATGAAGATGCGGTAAGTCTGCCCGGTAATGGGCGAGGCGATGTCGAGCTGCCTGGCTTGCTGCAGCATGGCCGGCTGCCAGCCATCGGCGGCGCGGGCCAGCGGGGCGCCCAGGGCGGTCAGGGCTGCGGCCGCGCCGAGGATGCGGCGGCGGGGGAGGGAAGTGGGAACGGCAGTCGTCATGCGCTTGATTAAAATGAGAATGATTCTCATTGTAGCGCAGCACGCGTGATGCCGGATGTTATCCCGGCGCCGGCGCCACCGGCGTGCCCGCCGGCTGCGCACCCGCAGGGCCCGGCTGCGGATTGCTGGCGCGCGGCAGCGAGCGGCTGACTTCGATGCCCTGGTTGAACAGGTTGACGATCGGCGTACCAAGGTAGGGCAAGACCAGGCTCAGCGTTAAAAAGCCCACGCCGAGCGTGATCGGAAAGCCGATACCGAAGATGTTCAGCTGCGGCGCGGCGCGCGTCAGGATGCCCAGGGCAACCTGCGTGATCAAGAGCGCGGCGATGATCGGCATGGCGATCTGCAGGCCGGCCGAAAAGATGCGCCCGCCCCAGCGCGCCAGTTCCAGCGCGGTGTTCGACGAAAACGGGGTGTCGGTGATGGGCATGGTGATGAAGCTTTCGGCCAGCGCTTCGAGCAAAATCAGGTGCCCGTTCACGGCCAGGAACGCCATCGTCGCCACCAGCGCCATGAACTGGCTGATGGCCGACGAGCGCCCGCGCGTGGACGGATCGAAGAACATGGCAAAGCCCAGGCCCATCGTCTGGCTCGACACTTCGCCCGCGTATTCGATCGCCGCGAACACGATGCGCATGGCAAAGCCCATCGACAGGCCGATGATCATTTCCTTGACCAGGATGAGCAGGCCTGCCCACGAGGTGGGGTCGGCCGCCGGCACGGCCGGCACGAGCGGGGCGATGACGATCGCGAGCAGGATGCCGAGCGTGAGCTTGGCCCGTACCGGCACGCCGGCATTGCCGAACAGCGGGGCCGAGGCGATCAGGCCGAGAATGCGTGACAGCGGCCACAACAGGCCGGCGATCCAGGCATTCATCTCGGCCGCGGTCAGCGTCAGCATGGGGCGCCTCCGGGCGTGCGCACGCGGGCCTTATCCGATCAGGCCGGGAATACCCGTGAACACCTGGCGCATATAGTCCAGCATCACCGACAGCATCCACGGACCGGCCACCACCAGGGTGACGAACACGCCGACCAGTTTCGGGATGAACGACAGCGTGGCCTCGTTGATCTGCGTCGCGGCCTGGAAAATACTGATGATCAGGCCGACGATCAGCGCCACCAGCAGCAGCGGGGCCGAGACCATCAGGGTCACTTCCATGGCCGTGCGGCCCATCGTCATCACGCTCTCGGGGGTCATGGTGCGCGCCCTCTAGTAGAAACTCTGGGACAGCGAGCCCAGCAGAAGTTGCCAGCCGTCGACGAGCACGAACAGCATCAGCTTGAACGGCAGCGCGATGACGGCCGGCGACATCATCATCATGCCCATCGCCATCAGCACCGACGCGACCACCATGTCGATGATCAAGAACGGGATGAAGATGGCGAAGCCGATCTGGAACGCGGTCTTGAGTTCACTGGTGACGAAGGCCGGAATCAGGATGCGCAGTGGAATGTCTTCGGGGCCCTGCAGCGCCGGCGAGCGCGAGATCTTGACGAACAGCGCCAGGTCGGATTCGCGCGTCTGCTTGATCATGAATTCCTTGAGCGGCACGGCGCCCCGGTTCATGGCCTCGGTCATCTGGATCTGGTTGTTCTGCAGCGGCAGATAGGCTTCGCTGTAGATGCGGTCGAAGGTCGGCCCCATCACGAAGAAGGTCAAAAACAAGGCCAGCCCCACCATCACCTGGTTCGGCGGCGCGGTCTGGGTGCCCAGCGCCTGGCGCAGCAGCGAGAGCACGATGATGATGCGCGTAAAGCTCGTCATCATCAGCAGCGCAGCCGGTAAAAAGGTCAGGGAGGTGAGCAGCAGGAGCGTTTGCACCGGCAGCGAATACGCCGTGCCGCCATTTGCCGCCGGGGTGCTCTGGAAAGCCGGAATGCCGGGCTGGGCCAAGGCAATCAGCGGGAGCAGGGCCAGGCCCGCGGCCAGCCAGAGGTGTTTATGACGCATTGCGTTTGTCCATCGTGTGCTTGAGCCAGTCGGCAAAGCGTGTGGCGGGCATGCCGCCAGGAGCGGCGCTGGTACCCGAGCCGAGGTCGAGGTCCTGGCGCGGCATCGTGTGCAGGGCATTCACGCGCCCCGGCGCGGCGCCGACGACGATCCACTGGTCGCCCACTTCCACCACCATGATGCGTTCGCGCCCGCCAAGATTGAGCGCGCCGACCACGCGCAGGTTGGCCATGCCGCCGCCCGGCTTTGGGCCGTAGCGCTTGAGCAGCCAGGCCAGGCCGATGAGCAGGCCCAGCACGAGCAGCAGCGCGAAAATGGTTTGCAGGAGCCCGGCAGCGCCGGGGCCGTTCGATGCCGGCAGAGCGACTTGCGGCGCCGGGCGCAGCGGCTTGATGGCCGGCGCGGGAGCCGGGGCGGTGGTCGTGGTGGGAGGCGCCGTCGTGGCAGGCGGTTCGGCAGTCACTGCAGCATCGCCCGGCAGCGCGGCGACCGGTGGCGGAGTGACGGCCGGCACGGTGGACGGCGCCGGCACGGCGGGCGCGGCAGGGCGGCCAGTGGTGGTATCGCTTGCCGGTGGGTTTTGTGCCAGCACGAGCGCCGGCGCCATCAACAACGCTGCAACGACCGATACGGCGTTCGTGCGGACAAACTGTGCGGCGGCGCGGCGTGAAATCATTTATTGAGTTTGCGAATCCGCTCGGACGGCGTGATGATGTCGGTAAGCCGGATGCCGAACTTGTCGTTGACCACCACCACTTCGCCCTGGGCGATCAGGCAGCCGTTGACCAGCACGTCCATCGGCTCGCCGGCCAGGCCGTCGAGCTCGACCACGGAACCCTGCGCCAGTTGCAGCAGGTTCTTGATGGCGATCTTGGTGCGGCCCAGTTCGACCGTGAGTTGTACCGGGATGTCGAGGATGAAGTCGATATCGTTCGGCGTTTCGTTGCGCGCGCCCTTGTTCGAAAAGTCCTTGAACACGGCTGCGGCCGCCGCCGGCGCGGTGGCCGTCTGCTGGCGCTCGAGCGCCGCCGCTTCGGCCGCAGCCTGCTCGGCAATGGCTGCGCCCCAATCGTCGTCGATGTGTTCCTGGTCTTCCTGGTTGTCGGACATGGTGTTCTCCTGTGATGCGAGGGTAGCCGGCAGGGCGCGCCCCGCCAATATACCGATTACTTGTTGAATGTGTCGCTATTGGCGAGCAGCTTCTCGACCTTCAGCGCATATTGGCCGCTGAAGACGCCGTAGCTGCAGTCCATCACGGGCACGCCATCGACCGTGGCCTGCACCATATCGGGCACCACGATCGGGATCACGTCGCCGATTTTCATGTTGAGGATCTCGTCGAAATTGGCCTTGCCATGCCCGAGCACGGCGACCAGTTCGACCTCGGCCACCTGGATCTGCTGCGTCATCAGGCGCACCCAGCGCTTGTCGACTTCGAGCGCTTCGCCCTGGATGCTCGAGGTCAGCGCGTCGCGGATCGGCTCGATCATCGAATACGGCATGCAGAAGTGGATCTGGCCCGACACCGAGCCCAGTTCGACCGTGAAGGTGCACGACACCACCACCTCGTTCGGCGTGGCGATATTGGCGAACTGCGTGTTCATTTCGGAGCGGATGTACTCGAACTCGATCGGGTACACCGGTTCCCACGACTTGGCATAGGCCTCGAACACGATATCGAGGATCCGCATGATGATGCGCTGTTCGGTCTGGGTAAAGTCGCGGCCCTCGACGCGGGTATGGAAGCGCCCGTCGCCGCCGAACAGATTGTCCACCAGCAGGAACACGAGGCCCGGATCGAGCACCATCAACGCCGTGCCGCGCAGCGGCTTCATGTGCACCAGGTTCAGGTTGGTCGGGACCACCAGGTTGCGGATGAATTCGCTGTACTTGGAGACCCGCACCGAACCCACCGACACTTCGGCGCTGCGGCGCAGAAAGTTGAACAGGCCGATCCGCAAATACCTGGCGAAGCGCTCGTTGATGATCTCGAGCGTCGGCATGCGGCCGCGCACGATGCGCTCCTGCGTTGCCAGGTTATAGGTGCGTACCCCCGAGGTGTCTTCAGGCGCTGATACGTCGTCCTGATCGCCGTTGACCCCTTTTAAGAGGGCATCGACTTCTTCCTGGGAGAGGAAATTATCGGCCATGTTTGTCTGGATTTACTGGATGATGAACGAGGTGAATAATACGTCGGACACTTCCTGTTCGTCGCCATCTTTCTCGAAGGGTTCGGTGATTGCCGCCCGGATCTCGGTCGCGAGCTGCTGCTTGCCCTCGACGGTGCTGATCTCCGACGCCTTTTTGCTCGACAACAGCAGCAGCATGCGGTTGCGCACGATGGCCATATTGTCCTTGACCAGCGTGGCCTGCTCGGCGCCCGCCACTTGCAGGGTGAACTGTACTTGCAAATACTGTTCGCCGTTTTCCGGTTGCAGGTTCACGGTGAACGATTCGATCGGCACGTACTCGGCCTTGGCATCCGGGTTTTTCTTTTTCTTTTTCTTGTGCTCCTTGGCCGGCGCGTCTTCTTCTTCGCCATGGGCGGCTGCGCCCTGCGTGAAATACCAGCCCGCGCCCGCACCTGCACCCAGCACCAGGACGGCGGCGAGGATCATGATGATCAGCTTTTTCTTGGAGCCGGAAGGGGCTGGCGCGGTGTCCGCTTTCGGATCAGCTTTCATTTTCGGATTCGCTTTCAAGATGTGTCTTTACCGCTGGTTGGTGAGGGTTCGTCATTATGGCATTGTCGGGGAAAGATGCGTCCCGGCAAGCCTCGAAAAGAGGGGGGAAGGGGTGGTAATCCGGGGGATTGTTGCTGGGTCGCGCAAAGGCCGTCGTTCCAGCGGAGGCTGGAACCCAAGTGTGCTTGCTCAGTAGCTACGCTCGATCTAAGCGCGGCGCGAACGACTTGGGTTCCAGCCTCCGCTGGAACGACGTGCTGAAGCTAACCCATCAAGCAAACAAATCGACCATGCCGCGATCGCCAATCGACACGGTGCGCGTGCGCGGCGCCACTTCGTTCACGGCTGGCGTGGCATCCTGGCCGTCGCCGTTCACGCCACCGGCGCCGCCCTGGCCGCCTTGCGCGCGGCGGTCCCTATCTTGCTGCTGCTGGCGCTGATCGGGCACGTTGGCGTCGACCGTCGCGTTGCTCAGCGCGATGCCGCTTTCACTCATCATCTCGCGCAGGCGCGGCATGGCGTTTTCAAGGGCCTGGCGCACCTCTAACTGGTCCGACGAAAAGGCGACGGTGGCCTGGTCGTTGCTCACGTTCAGCACAATCTGCACCGGCCCCAGGTCGGGCGGGTTCAACGTCAGGGTGGCGGCTTGTTCCTTGCCGACCATGTACACGATACGCTGGCTGACCTGGTTGTCCCAGGCTTGGGTGCCCAGCCGCGCCGGAATGTGGCCCGGCACGGCGGCCGGATTGCCGGTCGCATCGAGCTTGGCCGCCTGCGCCTGCAGCGCGGCCAACGGGGCAGGCGCTTCTTCGGCGACCGGCAATTGCTGTTGCTGGGTTTCGCGCAGCTGGGCCTGGAATTGCGCGGCGTCCTGTTCGCCCTGCGGCAGCGCGGTGTCGGTCGCTTGCGTGGTGCGCAGCTCGGCCGGCGTCTGCTGCACGCCACTTGCCAGCGTCAAGCCCTTGCCGCCGCTGTCGTCGGTTGTATCGCCCGTCATCGCTTTCAGATTGTCGAGCGCCGTTTCGAGCGCCGTCAGTTGCGCATCGCCTTCCGTGGCGGTGCTTGCCAGGGCGGCGTCGGTGCTCGCGGTGGTGCTTGCCGGCTGGGTCAGGCTGGCCATGAAGGCGAGCATGTCGGTTACCGGCGTGGTCGCCGCCGCGGCGGCGGCTTCGGCGGCTGCAGCATCGTCGGCATCGTCGGCATCGCTTGCCGCTTTGGCGCCATCGCTGCTGGCCGCTTGCGTCGCCTTGGCTTCGCTCTCTTCGGCCGGCGGCTTGATCGTGGCGCGGGTGCCGTTCTCGCGCACCGGCTCGCGGTTGGCGGGCTTGTCGGCATTGGCGGGCTTGGCCCCTTGCGCCGGTTTCGATTGCTGCGCCGCCGCCGCTTGCGGCTGCTGCTGTTGCAACGGCTGGCGCGCGGCCATTTCACGGTTCAGGGTGGCGCTGAACGCACCGGTGCCACCGCTGCGCGCGGTGTCGGCCAGCCGGTCGGGCGTGGCCGGGCGCGGCGTCGTGGCGTTGGCGCCGGTGACCTGGAACGGAAGGGTGTTGGTCTGCATCGTCATGTTGGGCTCGAATGTCGACTGGGTGTCAACGTTGTTTGTAACGGGCGCCGCGGGCGGCGTGGTCATCCATCTGTTTCTGGTCGCGCTTGTTCTCGATCTTGAGTGCTTCGCTTGCCGCGCGTTCGTTCAGGGTGCGGTACGACAGGCGCTTGCGCTCGCTTTCCTGCCAGGTCGTGCGCTCGAACGTGGCCTTGTTCTGCGCATGTTTCAGCACGTCGCGCTGGCCGCTCAATGCGTGGTCCAGCTTGCCGATGAAGGCCACGAAGTTATGGTACGCGAACGGCGTGATGCCGTTCATCTGGGCGGCATCGAGCTTGCGTGCGTATTCGTCGCGGTAGCCGACCAGCATGTCCAGCTTCTGCTCGGCGTCCTCGACCAGTTTCAGGGCCGCACCGAGCCGCTTGGCAGCCGCGTCGGAATCGCGCTGCGCCAGGTCGATCAGTGTTTCGAGAGCGGAAGCTTGGGCCATGGTGAATCACATTTTACTGCCGAGCCGTTGCCCGCAATCACTAGAATAACGTGGTCAATCGCCCCAAGCTCTCGGGAAGCGAAGCGTTGTCGTGAATTTCCTGGCACAGGAATTCTTCGATCTCTGTATTCTTGGCGATGGCCTGGTCGAGCACCGGATCGCTGCCGGCCGCATACGCGCCCACGCTGATCAGGTCGCGCGAGCGCTGATAGCGCGAATACAACTGCTTGAGCTTGCGCGCCGCGAGCTGGTGCTCGTGCGTGGTGATCGAGTGCATGGCGCGCGAGATCGATTGCTCGATGTCGATCGCCGGATAGTGGCCGGCCTCGGCCAGGTGGCGGTTGAGCACGATGTGGCCGTCGAGAATACCGCGCGCCGCATCGGCGATCGGATCCTGCTGGTCGTCGCCTTCTGACAACACGGTATAGAAGGCCGTGATCGAACCGCCGCCTTCCAGGCCATTGCCGGCCCGTTCGACCAGCACCGGCAATTTCGCGAACACCGATGGCGGATAGCCCTTGGTGGCCGGCGGCTCGCCAATCGCCAGTGCGATCTCGCGCTGCGCCATCGCGTAGCGGGTCAGCGAATCCATGATCAGCATGACGTTCTTGCCCTGGTCGCGGAAGTATTCGGCAATCGCCGTGGCGTAGGCCGCGCCCTGCAGGCGCAGCAGTGGCGGCGAGTCGGCCGGCGCGGCGACAACGGCCGAGCGCGCGCGGCCTTCCGGCCCCAGGATCTGGTCGATGAACTCTTTCACCTCACGGCCCCGTTCGCCGATCAGGCCGACCACGATGATCTCGGCTTCGGTATAGCGCGCGATCATGCCAAGCAGGACCGATTTACCGACACCGGTACCGGCGAACAGGCCCAGGCGCTGGCCGCGGCCGACCGTGAGCATCGAATTGATGGCGCGTACGCCAACATCGAGCGTGTCCTTGATCGGCGCGCGGTCGAGCGGGTTGACGGGGCGGGCGTTGAGCGGCGCCATGTCGGACGTGCCCAGCGGGCCCAAACCGTCGAGCGGGCGGCCGGCGCCATCGACGACGCGGCCCAGCAACTGGATGCCCACCGGCAGGTGACGTGCGCGGTCTTGCGGGCGGCGGCGCCCGTGCGGCACGCTGCCCGGCGGCGGCAGCACGCTCTCCACCGGGAACACGCGCGAGCCGGGCACCACGCCTTCGGTGTCGCTTTGCGGCATCAAAAACAGGCGCTCGCCCTCGAAGCCCACCACTTCCGCCTCGATCTGGCCGCTGGCGGTGGGGATGGTGCAGGCCGCGCCCACGGCCAGGCGCAGGCCGACGCATTCCATCACCAGGCCTGCCACGCGCGTAACGCGGCCCGAAATCTGCAGCGGCTCGGCAAAGCTCACCAGCGTGTCGCAGTCGCGGATATATGCTTTCCAGCGCGCCGTGTGACGGTCGTGCGAGGACACGTCGGGCTGGTGCAGGCCGTCGTGGTCGTCCATGTTACGGGCTCAGCCAGTCGACGTTGGCGGCCAGCGCGTGCGTCAGGCGTTGCCAGCGGGCCTCGACCTGGGCATCGATCTGGTTGCTGGCGGTCTCGACGCGGCAGCCGCCGCGCGTGATCGCCGCGTTTTCGATGATGCGCCAGCCGCCGGTGGCCAGTTCTTCGGCCATGCCGTGACGCACCAGCTCGGCGTCTTGCGGATTAAGCATGAGAAGGGCCGGCTGCTGCAAAACAGGCAATTGATTGATGGCGTCGCGCACCACCGACATGATCAGCTCGGGCCGCACGTCCAGGCCGGTGCGCACCATGCCACGCGCCAGGCGCAAGGCCAGGTCGAGAACATCCCTGGCGATGGTTTCGTCGGCCTGCGCCACGGCCTCGCCGAAGCTGGCGGCCACGGTGCGCAATTGATCGAGCTCGTCATTGACGGCTTGCTCGCCCTTGGCGGCGCCGGCGGCGAAGCCTTCGGCATGGCCCTCGGCGTGCCCTTCGGTGCGGCCCTGCGCGCGGCCTTCGTCCAGGCCTTGCTCAAAGCCTTCCTGGCGCGCCGCCTCGCGCATCGCTTCGAGTTCTTCGACGCTGGGCAGCATGACGTTGGGCGGCAGGCCGAGGCCGGCGCTGTTGATCGACACGCCGGCCGGCGGCGCTGCCGCCGGTTCAGCCGCGCGCCGTGCAAGCGTGCTGGGGCGCTCGTCGCCAAACGAGGCCATCTCCCAGCGCTGGTAGGCGCTCTGCTGTTCTTTCGGTATTGCCATCAGACGAACGAATCCTCTCCTTTACCACCCAGGACGATCTGGCCTTCATCGGACAGTCGGCGCACGATCTGCAGAATCTGCTTCTGCTGGGATTCCACTTCAGACAAGCGCACGGGACCTTTCGACTCCAGGTCTTCGCGCATCATTTCGCTGGCACGCTGCGACATATTCTTGAACACCTTCTCGCGCAGATCCTGCGAGGCGCCCTTGAGCGCGATGATCAGCATGTCGGACTGTACTTCACGCAGCAGCAACTGGATACCCCGATCGTCGATGTCGATAATATTGTCGAACACGAACATCTCGTCCATGATCTTCTGCGCCATGTCGTTGTCGTAGTTCTTGATATTGTCCATCACGGCCGATTCCTGCTCGCCGCTCATGAAGTTCAAGATCTCGGCTGCAGTACGCACACCGCCCAGTGACGACTTCTTGATGTGCTCGTTGCCCGACAACAGCTTGGTCAGCACGTCGTTCAGTTCGCGCAGCGCCGCCGGCTGTACGCCGTCGAGCGTGGCGATGCGCAGCACCACGTCATTGCGCAGGCGTTCGGTGAAGTTTGCCAGAATTTCGCAGGCCTGGTCGCGCTCGAGGTGGACGAGGATGGTGGCGATGATCTGCGGGTGCTCGTTTCTGATGAGTTCGGCAACCGACACCGAGTCCATCCACTTCAGGCTTTCGATGCCCGACGCGTCCTTGCCGCCCAAAATACGGTTGAGCAGCACGGCGGCCTTGTCGTCACCCAGCGCCTTGGTCAGCACCTGGCGGATGTACTCGTCCGAATCGAGGCCCACGGTCGAGTGCAGATTGGTTTCGGTGACAAAATCCTCGAGCACCGTGACCACCTGCTCGTGCTGCACCGCCTTCATCTGCGCCATCGCCGCGCCCAGCTTGAGCACTTCGCGCGGGCCAAGGAACTTCATCACCTCGGCCGCTTCGGCTTCGCCCAGGGCCAGCATCAGGATGGCGGCCTTGCTGGTATTGTCTTTGTCTTTATCACTCATTTGAACCCAACCATCCCTTGATCACGTTGGCGACGATGCGCGGATCCTTGCTTGCCAGCTCCTGCGCCATTTTCAGATTGGCGCGGTAGCCCATGTCCTGGCGCAGCTTCTCTTCTTCCTTGATCGCTTCTTCGGCCGGCGTGTCCGCGACTTCTTCTTCGTCCTCTTCCTTATCTTCTTCTTTCGGCTCTTCTGGTACGGCAGTGGCTTCGTCGAACTTCTTGATCGCCGGACGCAAGAGCGGACGCAGGAAGCGGAAGTACAGGAACGCGATCACTGCAGCAACAAACGCATAGCGGGCCAGGTCCTTGAACAGCGGGAAGTTCGCCGGATCGCTCCACCAGGTTGGTTCTACCACTGCTTCGGCCGGTTTGTCCACGCCGTCGAACGGTGCGTTGGTCACGTTGAGCGTGTCGCCGCGTGCCTGGTTGTAACCCATCGCCTGCTTGACCAGCTCGTTGATCTGGGCCACTTCGGCCGCTGCCAGCGGACGCACGGTGACCTTGCCGGTGGCCGGGTCGACGATGCGGCGATGATTCACCACCACGCCGACCGTCAGGCGCTTGATGCCGCCCATCGGCCGCTGCTCGTAGCGAATGGTCTTGTCGACTTCATAGTTCGTGGTCGAGTTCTTGCTGGTCGGTGCGCTCGGCTGGGCGCCTTCGGCCGGCGGTGCACCGTCGATCGGCGCCGTGTTCACGCCCGGCGGCTGGTTCGACAGCGCGCCCGGCACGCCGGACGCCGCGCCACCGGCGCCGACCACTTCCGAACTCTGCGTGCTGCGGATCGCCTGCGGCTCTGGTGGCGAGTTCGGCTTGTACATTTCAGCGGCGGTATCGACCTGGGCGAAGTCCACCTCGGCGGTCGCTTCGGCGCGCACATTGCCTTCGCCGACGAGCGGCTTGATGATCGACTCGACCTGCTTGATGATGTTTTGCTGCACCTGGTCGACATACTTGAGCTGGGTCGGATCGAGCGACTTGCCGCCGGCGCCCTTGTTGCTGGTATCGGACAGCAGCGCGCCGTTCTGGTCGACGACGGTGACGTTGCCGGTGGTCAGTTCCGGCACGCTCGAGGCAACCAGGTGGACAATGGCGCTGACCTGGCCCGGATCGAGCGCGCGGCCCGGCTGCAGGTTCAGCAGCACGGACGCAGTCGGTTTTTGCTGGTCACGCACGAACACGGACGGCTTTGGCAGCGCCAAATGGACGCGCGCCGCGGCGACCGAGCCCAGCGACTGGATCGAACGCGCCAGCTCGCCTTCGAGCGAGCGCTGGTAATTGACCTGTTCCAGGAACTGCGACACGCCCAGCTTCTGGTTTTCCATCAGCTCGAAGCCGACGTTGCCGCCCTTCGGCAGGCCCTGTGCGGCCAGCTTCAGGCGCAGGTCGTGGATTTGCTCGGACGGCACCAGGATCGCATTGCCGCCTTCCGAAAACTTGTACTGGACACCCATCTGGTCGAGCGACGCGGTGATCGCGCCACCATCACGGTCGCTGTAATTGGCGAACAGGATCCGGTACTCCGGGGCCTGGCTCCACATCCAGACCGCAACCATCAACGCCAGGATGAGCGCGACGCCGCCGCCCATGGCAACGCGCTTGCCCATGGTCGTCTGGAAGAACGACGGGGTAGCGGGAGCCGGCGTGCCTTGCGGCGTGTCGATAAGGTTTTCAGCAGTAGCTGCCATGTGGAGGGGCCTGGTCAAAATGGGTGGGGACAGCCAGCATTATGGAGCCACCGGGCAACATTCAAACCTCGAAATAGCGGGCGTTTACAGGCCTGATTCGCAGGTCGGATTCGCTTTCACGCTGATATTCTGATTCCCTGAGTGCATTTGTGGATCAATCTACAAGGCGATAACATGCGGAGGGCAAGATGAGTATTGGCGGTATCGGCGGCATTGACACAAGCCGGATCCAGGCCATGATGGAGCAGCTCAAGGCGGCAGCGACCAAGGCGTCGGCGGCGCCCGAGGTGGCCAATGGCCTTGGCGGCGCGAGCGCGATCGGTGGCAAACCCACGGTCAAGCTCGATTTTGCGGAAGCCTTGCACAACACGCTGCAGGGCGTGAGCGACCGTTCGGCCGAGGCGCAAGCCCTGAGCAAGCGGTTTACGATGGGCGACGATACGGTCAGCCTGTCGGACACGATGGTGGCGATGCAAAAATCGAGCATCGCGTTCCAGGCGACTGTGCAGGTACGCAACAAGATGGTGGCGGCGTATCAGGACATCATGAATATGCAGGTGTAATACCTGCCTCCCGGTCATCCGGGAGGCAGACGGGTTGGGCGGCGGCCTCGGCTAGCGGGCTGGGGTCGCGCCGGCCTGGTCGATCCTGGTCCGGGCTGTGCGCGCGACATCCTTGAGCCACGGATGCGTCCCCTGCCAGCGCTGCGCGAACGCCTGGATCGCCTGCAGGTGCACGAGCGAGGCGCCGAGCATGTCGAGTCCCTCCATGAACATGTGGCGATGGCGCTCGCTGAGGGTAAACGCGGCGGTTCCCGTCGCGCTGACCACCTGGAGCTGGTCGACATCGACCCGGACCTGCATCGGTGCGGCCGGCGCGGCTGCTTCTGCGAACAGCCGCTGCATGTCTGCCTCCGGCACGGTCGCCAGCATCAAGCCATTGTTCATCGCGTTCGAATAAAAGATCTCGCCGAAACTCGACGCGATGATCGCGCGCACGCCAAACTGCAGCAAACCCCACACTGCATGTTCCCGGCTCGACCCGCACCCGAAGTTGGCGCCGCCGAGCAGGATCGGTGCGCCCGCGTAGGCCGGCTGTTGCAGCACGAAGTCATGGCGCGGCTGCCCAGCGCCGTCAAAGCGCAAGTCGTGCAGGACGCCGCGCGCCAGTCCCGCCTTGTCGATGCCTCGCAAGAACTGTTTCGGCATGATCTGGTCGGTGTCGAGATTGGCGATCGGCAGCGGCGCGGCGATGCCTTCGATAATGGTTTTGTCGTTCATGATGCGAGCAGCTTTCTGACGTCGGTGATGTGTCCCGTGACCGCAGCGGCGGCGGCCATCGCTGGGCTCATCAGGTGGGTAATCGCACCGCGTCCTTGCCGGCCTTCAAAGTTGCGGTTGGTGGTGGAGGCGCAGCGGGTGCCGGGCGCCAGTACGTCGTCATTCATGGCCAGGCACATCGAACAGCCGGGCTTGCGCCATTCGAAGCCGGCGGCAATCAGTTTGGCGGCGATGCCTTCCTGCTCCGCCTGGTCTCGCACCGCGCCTGATCCGGGCACGACCATCGCCCGTACACCGGGCGCAACGCGGCGCTCGCCGATCGTCTCGATCACGGCCCGCAAATCCTCGATGCGGCCGTTCGTGCAGGAACCGATGAACACGTGCTGGATCGCCACACCTTCCAGCGACGTGCCGCTGCTCAAGCCCGTGTAGTGCAGGGCGCGGGTGTCCGACGCATTCCGCGCCGGCGGAATCAGGCCCGTCACGGTGACTGCCTGGTCCGGACTCGTGCCCCAGGTGACGGTGGGCGCCAGGCTGGATGCGTCGAAACGGTGTTCGACGTCGAACGTTGCATCAGGATCACTATAGAGCGTGCGCCAGTGTTCCAGTGCACGTTCCCGCAGCGCGGCGTCGGTCGCCAGATCCGGACAGTGTTCCAGCACATAGCGGATGGCGGTCTCGTCGGGCGCGATCAGGGCGCCGCGGGCGCCGGCTTCGACCGCCATATTGCACAGGGTAAAACGGGCCTCGGTGCTGAGCGCGGCGATCGCCGTGCCGCAGAATTCGACAACATAGCCGCGCGCGCCCTGGGCGCCGATCGCCGCAATCACCATCAGCACAACGTCCTTGGCAGTGGTTCCAGGCGGCAGCGCACCATCGATGCGGATCCGCATGTCCTGCGCCAGGCGATAGACGAGGGTTTGCGTCGCCAACAGATGCTCGACCTCGGTGGTGCCGATGCCGAAGCCGAGCGCGCCCAGCGCGCCATAGGTGGTAGTGTGGCTGTCGCCGCAAATGACGACCATTCCGGGCCGGATCATGCCGTGCTCGGGTGCGATGACGTGTTCGATGCCCTGCCAGCGGTCGTTCGTGTCGAACAGCGGAATCGCATGCCGATCGCAGTTGCGTTTGAGGTTGCTCGCCTGCAGTGCCGAATCGGCATCGCCAATGATCCGGAACTTGTCCGGATGCGTCGGGATGATATGGCTGACGGTGGCCACGTTCTGGCCCGGATACAAGGTTGTCAAGCCGCGTTCGGCGAGGCCGGCGAATGCCTGCGGACTGGTGTACTCGTTCATCAGGTGCAGGTCGGCGTACAACAGCACGTTGTCAGCGTCGAGCTGCACGACGGTGTGCGAGGCGACCAGTTTTCGATACAGTGTCTGGGTCATGATGCTCATTGGTTGTGCTGGCGGGTTAGTCGGCGCTGATGCCGCGATCCTTGATGACCTTGCCCCACATGGCCAGCTCCTGCCCGAGCCGCGCGTGGGCCTGCGCAGGCGTCGACGGGATCGTGTCGAACCCGTCCTTGACCAGCTTGTCTTTCAGGGCGGGCGCGCTGATCGCCTTGTTGAGAGCGGCATTGAGCTTGTCGATGATCGGCTTGGGCGTGTTGGCCGGAGCGAACACGATGAACCAGGTTTCGAACGCGTAGCCTGTGGCGCCCGATTCCTGCAGGGTGGGTACGTCGGGTAACAGCGGCGAGCGCTTGGACCCGGTGACGCCAATGGCGCGCAGCTTGCCGGCGCGCACATGCGGGACGGCTGCCGACAGCACCGGGAAGCTCATGTCGACCATGCCGGCCATTGTGTCGACCAGTGCCGGACCGCCGCCCTTGTAGGGCACGTGCACGATATCGGCACGGGTCACGTCCTTGAACAGTTCGGCGGCCATGTGAAACGTGCTGCCCGGCCCGGCGGAACCATAGTTGTACTTCCCCGGACTGGCCTTGACCACGGCCAGGAATTGCTTGGTGTCCTTGGCCGGAAAGGCCGGATTGACAACCAGCACGTGCTGCGACGTGGCCACCATGCCAATCGGCGCCAGGTCCTTGAGCGTGTCATACGGGAGCTTGGAAAACAGCGACGGATTGATGGCCAGCGAGACCGTCTGCAGGCCGATGGTGTAGCCGTCGGGGTCTGCCTTGGCGACCGCGTCGACACCGATATTGCCGCCTGCACCCGCCTTGTTTTCGATGTAGATGCTGCCGCCCACGGCTTTCGCCCAGTCGCTGGCAATGCGCCGTGCCACGATGTCCGCGCTGCCGGCAGGTGCATACGGAACGATCAGGCGGATTGGCCGCGCAGGATAGGGATCTGCGGCGGTAGCGGCCGAGGCCAGCGTCAGGCCAGCCAGCAGGGCAGTGATGAATTTCATTGGTCTCCTCCGATTTGTAGTAGGGATGGCCTTGGGTGGAACCAGGGCGCTGCGGTGCCGGTCTGGGGCGGCTTGCGCAACACATTCATCATATTCAATAAAATAAGTCTTATAATTTATCTTCCAGCATTTCATTCGGTCTTCGAGGTTACTAATGGACGGGCTTTCCGACTTGTCGTTTTTCTCGCTCCTGATCAAGCGCGGCAGCCTGGCAGCGGCGGCGCAAGAGATGGGAGTGACCCCGCCAGCGGTCAGCAAGCGGCTTGCCGCGATCGAGGCGCGCCTGCGGGTACGCCTGCTCAACCGGACCACTCGCCGGATGAGCCTCACGCCCGAGGGCGAAACCTACCTGACCGAGGGCGAGCTACTGGTCGCCGGACTCGAGGCGTTGGAGCGCAAGATCTCGGGCGGCAGCGTGGTCCCGCAAGGCTTACTAAAAATCAGTGCGACGCTCGGTTTCGGGCGCAGGCACGTGACACCGCATCTGTCGCGCTTCGCGTTGCGCTATCCCGAGGTCGACGTCCAGCTGCACCTGACCGATCGGCCGGTGAACCTGGTAGAGCAGGGCTTCGACATGGCGATTCGTTTCGGCGAACAGCCGGACGCCCGGATCACGGCGCGCAAGCTGGCCAGCAACCGGCGTTTCCTGTGCGCCGCGCCCTCGTATCTCGCCGCGCGGGGCGAGCCGTCTGCGCCGCGCGATTTGCAGGCGCATAGCTGCATCGTGCTGCGCGAAAGCGATGAGACCTTCGGCAGCTGGCATTTCCGCAACGGCGCCCGGCAAGAAACCGTCAAGGTGCGCGGCCCGCTGAGCACCAATGATGGTGAGGCGGCGCTGGCCTGGGCCCTGGATGGCCACGGCATCGTGCTGCGCTCCGAATGGGACGTCGCGCCATTCTTGCGCTCGGGCCGCCTGCGTGTGCTGCTGGCGCAATGGACGCCGCCGCCGGCCGATATCCATATCCTGTTCCCGACCAAGAGCCATCTGCAGGCCAAGACCCGTACCATGGTCGACTTCATGCTCGACGCATTCGCAGACCGGCGCCGCATTGGCCGCGCCGCCAGCGACGACACGGCGCTGCTCTGGTGATGACGCCGAGTATGTGGCGCATTCAACGTGCGTTCGATCCTGGATCGACTGGACAGCCGCCGATCTCTTCCAGGAAGCCTTGCGCCAGGTAGCGCGGGATCTTGTCGAATTCGCCGAGCACGCGGGCGCGAAACTCGTCATGTTCGTGCCAGCGCTCCGCTGGCGTGCCGAAATAATTCACAGCAAAAACCGACAAGGTCGGCCCGGGCCAATGCCGTTGCAACGTCATCAGGTAGCGCCGGGTCGAGCATATTTTCCCGATGACGACGATACTGCGGATCGCGGCGAGGTCCATCACGTCAGCCACCCTGGCGCGGCCGAACCGGACGTTTTCGCCCGTGTTCATGGCTTCGGTTTCCCGTATGAGAACGCTGTCAGGTACCCCGAGCGCAATCAGGCGCGCGGCGATGACGTCCGCTTCCGCCAGGCGCGACGCTCCTGTTCGTCCACCGGATATCAATAAACGGCTGAACATCCCGCTGCGCCAGAGGTCATGGGCCGCAGCGCAAAATTCCGGCACGCCATGACGGCTTCCGAACACAAATCCGAGATCGGACGGGCATGCCGGGAATGACGGCATGATGTAGTCGGCTATGCGCTGCAGTTCGTCGTGTGGCATACGTTAGCACTTGAGGGTTCAAAAAGTTCACGCAATCCCACCGCATGGTAATCATGCCAAGCCATTTTTTTCGCAAATGCTACGCAAGGCAATCATCGCCTCATGCGCGGCGGTCATTGGATTGCGCGCCTTCATCGCATCGTTGAACACTTCGAGGCCGATCGGGCCGGCATAACCGATGGCCTTCAAGCGCTGCAACAGGCTATCGAGCGGGAAGCATCCTGCACCTGGCAGCAGGCGGTGATGGCGGGCTGTCTCGACGAGCTGTCCGACCTCGACCGCATGGTCGAGGTCGGACAGCTGCACCAGGAAAATCCGGTCGGCGGGGATGCCGTCGATATCGCTGGCGTCACGCCGCGCGGCAAAAATGTGGAACGCATCGATCACCATGCCCAGGTTGGATTGGCCGGCCTGCTGAACGCTGCGCCACGCGCTCGGGGTCGTGTGATTGATCGTACTCCACGCCATGCCTTCATAAGCGATGCGCAATTGGCGCACCGCCGCCTGCTGCGCGAGCCATACCAGATCGTCGACAATTCGCGCGGCGTCGCAATCGGGATCGGTCGACGCCGGTGTCAGCACGGTGCCGGCGCCCAACTGCGCCGCCAGGTCGAGCATCTGCAAGGCGTCGCGTCGTTTCGCATCGCGCCGTGCGCCCGGCGCGCCATCGAAGTCCATCAAAACCTGGAAATCCGTCAGGCCGATGCCGTCCAGTGCTTGCACAATGCCGGCTGCGCCGCCGGACTCGGCCTCGACATCCTGGCGCCACAGTTCGATCTGGTCGAAGCCGGCGGTTCTGGCAGCGGCGATCTTGGCTCGGCTGGATCCGCCGAGCAGGATAGTGTTGACGAAGAGGGGATTGGTCATGCTGCTCCTTTCATGGTTTGTTAACCCGCACTCAGTCGATCGCTTCGCCGTTCGCTTCCCGAATGAAATCGACAAACGCCCGCAGCTTGCCCGGCATCTGCGAGCGATGCGGGTAATAGATGTGAAACGCATCGTCGGTCGCGCCATGCGTGCCGAGGATCCGCACCAGCGACCCGGCCGCCAATTCGTGGCGCGCGAAATCCGCGTACACGAATGCGATGCCGGCGCCGCGCACTGCCGCATCGACAACCGAGTGCATGTCATCGAACATCAGGCGGCCCTGCACGTCAATCTGCACCATCTGGCCATCGACCTGAAATTTCCAGTCGAATAACCTGCCGCCAAACGAGTAGCGCTGGCGGATGCAGTTGTGGGCGAGCAGGTCTTCGATCTGCGTCGGCGCGGCGCGCTCGCCGAAATAATCGGGCGCCGCCAGCACGATGCGCCGTTGTGGCTCTCCCAGCTGCACCGCAACCATGTCGTTCTGGACTTTTCGGCCCAGGCGGATGCCGGCATCGAAGCCGGCGCTGACGATATCGCTCAGTTGATTGTCGAGCGAGATTTCCAGGTTAATCATCGGGAACGCTTCGAAAAAAGCGTCCTGGTGCGGTTCGATGAAGATGCGGTACGCCACATACGACAGATTTATGCGCAGCAAGCCGGATGGCCGGTCGGCGCCGTGGCTCACTTCCGCCAGTGCACTGCGGATGGTCGCCAGCGACGGCGCAATCGAGGCATTGAGCGCCGCCCCGGCCTCGGTCAGGCCGACGCTGCGTGTGGTGCGGTTGAACAGGCGCACATTGAGCTGACCTTCGAGCACCTTGATCGTGCGTGACATCGCTGTGGGCGTCACGCCCAGCTCCGCCGCAGCGCGGGCGAAGTTGAGCACCCTGGCCGCCGCTTCGAAGGCAACCAGGCCTGGGAGGTGCACGGGGCCCAGCGAAACGGGGTCGCCATCCAGAAGAACGGGCAGGGCAGTTTCACGCACTATGACCTTTTTGTTCATTCAATATCTCGGTTTATGACGATTCACTTCATTATCGATCATCTTTACAGTAAGTGCTTGGCGGGACCACACCGCACTACTGAAGGAACCAGAATGCTTGATAACAGTTTGTTGACCGACCTCTTCGCGCCGAGTCGCTTCGGCGACATCGCCACCGCGAACCGCATCGTGATGGCGCCCATTACGCGCAGCCGCTATGGCGAAGACGGCGTGCCCGGCCAACTGCATGCGACGTATTATGCGCAGCGCGCGAGTGCCGGCCTGATCGTATCGGAAGCGGTCAATATTTCGGCGCAGGGCAGGGGTTATGCAGCCACGCCCGGCATCTGGAACGACGCCCAGGTTGACGGCTGGAAGCAGGTGACGGACGCTGTCCGCGCCGCCGGCGGCAAGATCGTGTGCCAACTCTGGCACGTGGGTCGCTACTCGTCCGTCGAGCTGCAGCCGGACGGCGCGGCGCCGGTTGCACCATCGGCCATCAGGGCCGAGGGCGACACCTACACGACGGCCGGCTTCGTGCCCGTCTCGACCCCGCGCGCGCTCGAGACCGAAGAAATCGCCGGCATCATCGCGCAATATGTGCACGCCGCGCAGAATGCCCTGCGCGCGGGCTTCGATGGCGTCGAAGTGCACTCCGCCAATTGCTACCTGCTGGATCAGTTCCTGCGCGATAGCACCAACCAGCGCACCGACCGTTACGGCGGCGCCATCGAGAACCGGGTGCGGCTGATGCTGGAAGTCACGGCAGCGGTCGTCGCCATCTGGGGCAGCGCCAGGGTCGGGATTCGCCTGTCGCCGGCGTCGCCCGATGTCGGCAACACGCCGCTTGACAGCAACGTGATGGCCACCTACGGCCACCTGATCCGCGAACTGAATGGCTTCGAACTGGCTTACCTGCATGTCGTCGAAGGCGCCACCGGCGGCTCGCGCGACGTGCCTGCCGATATCGACCTGGACGCGCTGCGCGCACTGTTCGCGGGCCCTTATATCGGCAACAACAATTACGACCTCGAGCTGGCCATTGCGCGGCGCGCGGCAGGAAAAATCGACGGTGTCGCGTTCGGCCGGCCGTTCATCGCCAATCCGGACCTGGTCGAGCGGCTGCGTCATGGCAAGCCACTGACCGTCGCGCCGCGTGCGTCGTATTACAACGGCGGCGCCACCGGTTACACCGACTGGCCGGTCGCCGGCGTCTGATCACGCAGCACCATCCCGCGCCTTGTGCGCTACTTGACCGGAGCATCCAATGAGCAAAAACATCAAAGCAGTACCGACCGCCGACTACAACGCCGTGATCGACGTGGCCCGGAAATATGTCGACGGCCTGCGTATCGGCAGTGCGGAAGGCGTCGCCGAAGCGTTTCACCAGGATGCCGTGATGTACGGCTTCACCAACGGCAAGCTGATGGGCGGGCCGATCGAGAATCTGTACAACTTCGTCAAGCAGAACGGCAAGGCGCCGCAGATCGCCACGCACCTGGACGTGCTGGCCATCACGCCGACGACGGCGGTCGTGCGGGTGGACATGGAGCAGGACGCCATCGGTGCCGACTACAACGACTATCTCACTCTGATCAAGATGGACGGCGACTGGCAAGTGATTGCGAAGGTATATCACCAGTTCGACGCTTGACCTCGGCAGGCGCGAGGGGGCGTCGCTTCTGTTGATCCACACCGGATCGTGTCATTGCGTCGTCATGTGTGGCGTTTACGCTGGCGACGTCTTGCAATGATGTCGGCAAGGCAATAAAAAGCAACATGCGTTGCTTATGCGAAACCCCTCACATCTTCGGAACAACGCCATGACCACACGACGCAGTTTTCTGCGCAATAGTGCCCGCGCAGGTATCGCCGCCGGCACGTTCGCCGCTTTCCCGCCAGCCATCCAGCGCGCCCTCGCCATCCCCGCCAACAATGCAACAGGCACCATTCGCGACGTCGAACACGTCGTGATCCTGATGCAGGAGAATCGCGCGTTCGACCATTATTTCGGCACGCTCAAGGGTGTGCGCGGCTTTGGCGACCGCTTCCCGATCCCGCTGCCGGAAGGCCGCAGCGTGTGGCAGCAGCGCATGGCCAATGGCAACGTGGTCATGCCGTTCCACCTCGATGGCAGCCGGGGCAACGCCCAGCGCGTCAACGGCACGCCGCACGATTGGCTCGACAGCCAGCTGGCCTGGGACAACGGCCGCATGGATCAATGGCCGCGCTACAAGAATCCCATTTCGATGGGCTACTTCAAGGAGAGCGAAATCCCGTTCTCGTTCGCGCTGGCCAATGCGTTCACGGTGTGCGACGCCTACCACTGCGCGATGCACACGGGAACCGACGCCAATCGCTCGTTCTTCCTGACCGGCACCAACGGCGCGGTCCCTACCGGCACGGCCTTCGTCACCAATGAGTGGGACGCCATCGACGGCGTGCCCGGCGGCGTGAACACGGGCTACATCTGGACCACGTACGCCGAGCGCCTCGAGGCGGCAGGCGTGAACTGGATCAGCTACCAGAACATGCCCGATGAATGGGGCGACAATATGCTGGGCGCGTTCCGCCAGTTCAAGCGTGCCAATATCGCGTCGGGCTTCCCGGTGTCGAGCGGCGGCGCGCCTGGCCAGCCCTACACCAACACGGGACAAAGCCTGCCGTACCACGCCTACGATGCGGCGACCGACAACGCGAAGAACCCGCTGTACAAAGGCATCGCCAACACGCTGCCGGGCACCCAGCCCGAGCAATACCTGGACGCCTTCAAGCGCGATATCCGCGAAGGCAAGCTGCCGCAGGTGTCGTGGATGAATGCCCCGTCAATCTACTGCGAACACCCCGGCCCATCGAGCCCGGTGCAGGGCGCCTGGTTCCTGCAAGAAGTGCTCGACGCCTTGACCGCCAATCCCGAGGTCTGGAGCAAAACCGTCCTGATCGTCAATTTCGACGAGAACGACGGCTATTTCGACCACGTGCCGTCGCCGTCCGCGCCGTCACCGGACGGCAAGGGCGGCTACGCCGGCAAGACCACGCTCACGCCGGGCGCCCTGGGCCCCGAGTACTACACGCACTCCCGGCCCGCCGGCAGCACGCGCCAGCCCGCTGCCGACGGCCGTGTCTACGGGCCCGGCCCGCGCGTGCCGATGTATGTGATCTCGCCGTGGAGCCGCGGCGGCTGGGTCAATTCGCAGGTGTTCGACCACACGTCGGTGCTGCGCTTCCTGGAAGCGCGCTTCGGTGTCATCGAGCCGAACATCAGCGCGTATCGACGCGCCGTCTGCGGCGACCTGACCAGCGCCTTCAACTTCGTCACGCCCAACGACGAAGCCTTGCCGGTGCTGGCGGGCCGCAAGAACAGGAGCCAGGCCGACGCACTGCGCGCTGCGCAGCAACGCCTGGCGCAGATTGCGCCGCCGGCGTCGCCGCAGATGCCGCTGCAGGCGCCGGGCACGCGGCCGTCGCGCGCGCTGCCGTATGAACTGGCGACCACCTGCCAGGTGCAGCCCGGCGCGACGATGGCCGCCGTGCAGGTGACCCTCAACTTCATCAACACCGGCCGCCAGGGCGCCGTGTTCCACGTGTACGACCGCAAGAACCTGGCGGCCGTACCGCGCCGCTACACGGTCGAAGCGGGCAAGTCGCTGGCCGACAGCTGGGCGCCCGCAGTGGGTGGCGCGTACGACTTGTGGGTGCTGGGGCCGAACGGCTATCACCGCCACTTCACGGGAAGTAGCTTGCGCGCGGTAGCGGCGGGCCAGGCACGCCCGGACGTTCATGTGCGCTGCGATGCGGGCGCCGGTGAACTGGTGCTGCGCCTGATGAATGCAGGCGCCGCGCCGTGCACGTTCAATCTGAACGCGAACGCCTATGCGCAACTGCGACAACTGCACACGCTGGCGCCGCGCACCGAACTGCTCGTGCGCATTCCGGTGGCGGGCAATGACTACTGGTACGACTTTAGTGCCACGGTCTCGGGCCAGCCCGACTATCTGCGCCGCTTTGCGGGCCGCGTCGAAACCGGCCGGCACACGGTCAGCGACCCCGCGCTGGGCCTGGTCTGACCTGCCACTTTCCATCACTCATCAACAGGAATCCCATGCATTCCATTTTCCGCAACGCCGCCGCAGCCATCGTCTTTGCGCTGTGCGCACCTTTCGCCTCGGCCACCGTGCTCGACTTCGACGACATCACCGGTCCTGACGGCTATGCGTCCGTGCCTGCCAACTACGGCGGCCTGGATTGGTCGGGCGCCGGCCTGAACGTCTTCACGAGCGAGCAGGATCCATTCACCGCCCATTCCGGCGCCGGCCGCGTGACGACCGACTGGATCGACGGCGGGCCGGTCGCCAGCACCATCCGCTTCCTGGCGCCCACCGTGTTCGACGGCGCCTGGTTCTCGGGCTATGAAGACAGCAGCGTACGCTTTGACCTGTATTTCAAGGGCTTGCTGGTCGCCAGTTCGGCGGCGCTGCAACTGTCGGGCGCACCAGCGTTCCTGGACGCCGGCTGGGATGGCGCCATCGATGCGGTGGTCGTGTCCAGCGGCGCGCAGGGTTCGTACGCGATGGACGACTTCAGTTTTGGGGATGTGACCGAAGTGCCGGAGCCGGGTTCGCTGGCGCTGCTGCTGGCGGGCCTGGGCGTGGTCGGTGCGCTGCGAGTACGTCGCGCACAGCCTTAAATCAACCCCAGCGTCAGCGCCCGCAACGTCGCTGCGGCCCGGGTCGAACACCCCAGCTTGCGGAAGATGCTCTCGACATGCGTGCGCACGGTGCTGGGACTGATGCGCATGGCGCGCGCGGCTTCCTTGTTGGTCTCGCCCAGGCTGATGCGCTGCAAGACATCGATCTCGCGTGCCGACAACAGCAGGCGCGCCGACGTCGTGGTGGCCGCGGCGCGGCCTTCGGTGGCGGCCAGCACGGCGTCCACCGCAGCGCGATCGAGGCGGCCGCCCGTCACCTGTGCTTCGAGCAGCGCCAGCGTTGACGCCTGCTCGTGCGCCGCGCGCCATGGCCGCGGCGCGCGCAGGGCGACGTAGGCGGCAGCTGCTGCCAGCAGGCGCGGCGGCATGCCGAGCGTGTCGGCGTCCAGGCTGCGAAAGTAGCCGCTGCCATCGAGCCGTTCATACACGTGCGAGGCCAAATGCGCATCCTTCTTGATGCCCTCGATGCGGCTGCCGGCGCGCGCGGTCCAGTAGGGCACGAGGCGGATCGCTTCCCAGTCGGCGCCGCCCAGTTTCCCCTTGCGTTCCCACACGGTGTTCGACACGGCGGCGCGCCCGATCCCGTGCAGCAGCGCCGCGCGCGCCAGGCTGCGCTGGTCGGCGTCTGGCAGCCCGGCCAGTTGCGCGGCTTGCTGGACCAGCAGCGCCACGCGGCGCGAATACCCGGCCAGCCAGGGCAGCTTCAGTTCGATCATGTCGGCCACCAGCGTCAGGGGCACCGACAGCGGCAGGAAGTCGCTCAGAGCAGCCGCTTCTACATCGGTGTCGAGTCCTTCGAGCCACGCCTGCGCATGCGGGAGCACCTGCGCCACCAGCGCCGCAGGATACTTGACGTCGCCCAGGCGGGTGATCATCGCCAGCGCCGCAGTCAAGCCGTGCACGCGCGCGAGGATCTCGACGTCGCCGGCCAGCGCCACGTGGTACACCACGGCCGGCACCGCGTCGCCCTGCAAGCCGTACGGCAGGCCGCCGCCATCGTATTGTTCGAACACGTGGCGCAGGCCGTGTTCGACCGGGGCCGGCAGTCCCATCATGGCGGCGATGTCGCCCGAGACTTCGCAGTGGATTTCGGCCAATGGGGTGATGTCGGCCAGGCGCGCGGCCTGCTGCGCGGTGAGGGTGCGGCCCAGCATGGCGTGGCGGCCGCCGACGTCGTCGCCCAGCAGCGTGGCAAAGCCGGCGGCATTGGCGGTGCAGCCCGACCAGCGCAGCTGCGACACCATGCGCGCGTGCGCGCTCGCGGCAGCGTTGCCGCCGGCGGCCAGTGCAATGCGCGCGGCCAGCCGGGAAGCGCGCTCGGATGCATCGATCGGCTGGCCCATGCTCAGGTCACCGACGATTGCAAGCAGCCCCATGGCCTGCGCCAGCGTCACCGTGTCGTGGCCGTGCAGGCTGGCGCTGGCGGGCGAGAGCGAGGGCGGGGATGCCTGGGTGACCGTGTCCATGGAGCCTTTATGTGTGCGGGGTAGGTGGTGCTGGCGCCGTGCATGGCGCCGATAGTATAGCCAGTTCGCCGCGCATCGGTCGATCGACCGATACCGCATCGGCAAGCCGCTTCCTATACTTGGTTCACCGTAGCAACCACCCACCAGGAGAACACCATGACCAAGCTTGCCGCCTCACTTCGCACCATCGCCATCGCCGCCGCCATCGTCACCGGCACAGCCCACGCCGCCTCGCCGGCTGCACCGGCTCCCGCTGCCACGTCCGTGGTCATCGTCCATGGCGCCTTCGCCGACGGTTCAGACTGGGCCAAGGTGATCCCGATGCTGCAGGCGAAGGGCGTGAAAGTCACGGCCATCCAGAACCCGCTCACGTCGCTGAAGGACGATGCCGCCGTCGCCCGGCGCGTGCTCGACGCGCAGAGCGGCAAGGTGGTGCTGGTCGGCCACTCGTGGGGCGGCACCGTGATCACCGAAGCCGGCGCCCACGACAAGGTCGCGGCCCTGGTATACGTGGCGGCGTTCGCGCCGGATGCCGGCCAGGCCAGCGGCGAATTGGGCAAGGGGTACACGCCGTCACCGGGGATCGGCAAGCTGGTGGCCGACAGCGAAGGCTTCCTGACCTTGCCGCCGGAGGCGATGCGCGACGACTTCGCGCAGGATCTGCCGGCCGCGCAAACCGCCGTGATGAGCGCGACGCAAGGGCCGATCAAGGGCAGCGCCTTCGGCGACAAGGCCAGCAACGCCGCGTGGAAAGTGAAACCGTCGTGGTATATCGTCAGCACCAAGGACCGCATGATCGACCCGCAACTGCAGCGCGCGATGGCGAAGAAAATCGGCGCCCACACGACCGAGCTGCCGTCGAGCCACGTGCCGCAGCAATCGCGGCCGGCCGATGTGGCGAAGGTGATCCTGGAAGCGGTGGCGGCCAGCAAAGGCTGACCGCTTGGCGAGTCAGGCCAGGCCGGCCAGTTTCGCGTTGCGCTCGCGTTCGAGCTTGGTGATGTAGCGCTGCACCGCCGCCAGGCCGCCGCGCGAGATGTCGACGAACTGGCAGCCCAGGCGCCGCGTGGTCTTGTGGTTCAGCAGCGTGAGGTCGAGCGAGTTGCGGATCTCGAGCGAGGTGGCAATGGGCCCGATCTCGGGCAGCTCGATGCGGCAGCTGCCGATCACGCGCCCGACGGTGGTATCGAGCAGCAGCTTGCTGTCGAGGAGCGCGATGCCGCCCACGCTGATGTCATGTAGCGCAAAGACGCTCATGCCGCCCGTGCCGCCGTCCATCGGCACCGGGATCAATGCGCGCACCGGGTTGGTGACCGGCGTGGGCATGCGGTAGTACTCGCGCCGCTGCAGGCGGATCAGGGTGGGAGGAATATCGGCGCGCAGTGCCGGCTCGCCGCGCCAGGTGGTCGGCGCCAGGTTGGCGGCGCCAAACAGGATGCGGATCTTGTCGAGCGTGGTCTCGCACTTCACGCGCGCCGCGCCTGTTATCCGCTCGTTCTGCGCGGGGTCGATCGAACGATCGAGGATGACGGTGTTGCTCGCTTCGTCGACTGCCAGGATCGAGGTCACGCACACGTCGGCCTCACCCTTGATCAGCATGCGAATCAGCTGCTTGTGTTCGCCGATCTGGCGCAGCAGCGAGACGATCTCGCGGCGCGATGCGACTTCGTAGTCGTGCCAGTCTTGCAGTTCTGCTTCATCCATTGCTAGGCTTCTGTCCTTGACGCTTGTTCCGGTGGGAGGTGGGGCGTCGGATCGGGCGCGGCGGGCATGGACCCGCCATTCTTTTTAGCCGACTCAATATGATATAGCCACGCTAACAGTTCTGCAATTGCCCGATACAGCGTTGGCGGAATTTCCCGGTCCAGATCCACCTGCATCAGCAGCGACACGAGTTCCTTCGATTCGTGCACGAACACGCCCGCGTCCTGGGCGCGCTGGATGATCTGTTCGGCGATCATGCCGGACCCCTTGGCCACGACGGTCGGCGCTTTCTCGCCTGCGCTGTAGGCCATCGCCACCGCGCTCTTGATGCGCTTGGTGGCCAGCTTATTCATCGTCACTGTCACCGCCATCCTTCGGCGTCGCTGCAGGCCGCGCGCGCGCATCGAACCCGGCCAGCGGCGTGCCGACCGAATCGAGCGCGTCGGCCAGGTGCGGCGCGTGCTGGCGCAGCAGGGCGGCGGTGGCGTCGTCGCCGGTCGAGAACCCGATCTGCATGGCGCCGCCCACCATCCGCAACTGCACATCGAGTTCACCCAGTTCGGGAAACCGCAGGCGCAGGCGGCTGTTCCAGATCGCTGCTTCGTCGTCGCCGCCGCCGCTGTGGGCCTCGCGCTGCACGTCCCACTCCATCGGCTGGCCGGGCCAGAGCTGGCCTTTCCATGCCAGTTGCGATTGTTCCTGCGCCGCCAGCTGCATGCTGATGAATTGCGCGGTGGCCGGATCCTGCGGGTTCGGGCGCGCGCCGGCCTGCGCGGCCTGCTGCTGCGGCTCGTTCGCCAGTTCGGTCAGCGCGCGCGTACCCTGCGCCCACTCGGCCACGTGCGATTCGTAGAACAGGCCGCTCTTGCCGAACGCCTGTTTCAGGCCGGCGGCCAGCTCGGCTGCATCGGCGCCCGGCGTGGCCACCAGCGGCGCGTTGCCGGTGACGGCCGTGAGCACCGTCTCAGCTTTCTGGGCCGCCGCCAGTACGCCGGCCAGTGCCTGGGCGGTGGGACTCAAGGTGGTGTTTTTCGCTTCGGTGCCGCCGACGAAGGCCTGCGCGCCAAGCGCCGCGCTCGACGCCAGCAAGGCGCCAGCGCGGCCGACGGCGGCGCCTTCGCGGTAGGTCAGCGGCGCGCCCGGGGCATCCGTTTCGGCTTGCGGCGCGGGACCGGCTTCGGCGAAACCGGTGGCGGTGGTTTGGGTGCCGACCTGGAAGGTGGGACGGGGATGCAGGCCGATCAGCGTGAGCGGCACGTCGGCGCCAACCAGGGCGCCCGGCGGCAACTGCATGCGCGCCTGGGTGTCGGCGAACTTGACGACGAAAGTGCCGTCGGTGAGCTTGGCCTGGATTTCGCCGTGGATGGCTTTGCCCAAGAGCGGCGCGACGGCGCGCGCAAACGCCTGCTGGCGCGGGTCGACTGCCTGTTCGGCAGCCTGGCCCGGGGTGACGCGCGTGACGGCAGAGACGAGGTCGCGGGGCAGCATCAGTCAACCCGCCCCTAGCGCATCAGATGCCGTAGGCGCGCACGACGCGGCGTTCGGTCGATTTGCTGTTGATCAGGGACGACAGGTGCGCCATCCATGGGCTGGTCAGGTCGCGGATGCGGCGGTCGGCGTCGAGCATGCGGCGGATCGCATCGACCTTGCGCACGCGTTCCTGGCCGGCCAGGGGCTGGATGCCTTCATTGGCTTTCAGGCGGCGCGCATGGGCGGCGCATTCCTGTTCGAGTTCGGCCAGGCGATCCCATTCGTTGGCGGTGGCCGCGTCGAGCATGCGCTCGGTGATGCCGACCATCGTTTCGTAGACCGATACCACTTCTTGTCCGTTCATCGTCATCATCGTCATCATCTATGCCATCAGGCGGTCATCAGGGCAGGGGATTGCTCGGCCGCGTTGCTCTTTTCGCCGATCTCGACCCAGGCTTCACGCAGGTTCGACATCAGGCCATGGATTTCTTCGATGATCGAGATGTCATTCTTGATATTGGCCTGCAGCAGGCGGCGGCTCATGTAATCGTACAGCGCATCGAGATTCTGTGCGATTTCGCCGCCGGCTTTCTTGTCGAGCGAGGCGCGCAGGCCATTGTCGATGATCGTGATGGCCTTTGAAAGCGAGGCGCCCTTGGCGGCCACGTTCGCCGACTTGATGTGGTTGATGGCGCTGAGCAGGGCAACGATCACGCCGTCGTACAGCATGACTACCAGCTTTTGTGGCGAAGCGGCAGCGACGCCGGTCTCCAGGCCAACTGTTGCATAGGCGCCGACACCGCGTTTTGGGTTTCCAAACATATGTGATTCTCCGGTAGTGCTGAAAATTATGAGTTGGCCGACAGGGCCGCCAGCTGCTGGGTTAGGTAGTCCGAGGTCGACTGCATCGAGACCATCATGGCGTCGAGCGCGACGAACTGTGCGCGGTAGCGTTTTTCAATGCTTTCCAGGCGGGTCTCGAATCGTGCAGCCTGGTCGGCGATCGATTTGATCGATGTGCTCAGGCCGTCGGTCTTGCTCTTGAGCAGACTGTCCTTGCCCACGAAGCTCGTCGCCAGGTTGTTGAGCTGGAATGCGAAGCCCTGCGAGAAGGTGACCGTGCCGCGTTCGCCGAGCGTGCCGCCCGTGATCGAGACCTGGATGCCTGCGGCGTTCGAGCCGGCCGCCGCGGTCAGCGACTGGCCGTTGCCGGTGGCCGCCACACCGCCGATGGTGCCGACCACGTCGGCGCCCTTGCTCGGCGTCGAACTGCCGAAGATCGACGCCACCGCGCTGCCGCTCACGCCGGCAATCGCGATGTTCGAGGTCGAGCCGTACTTGCTCGACGAGAGTGTCAACAGGCCATCGTCGCCAATCTTCGATTCGACCGTGTCGCCGGCCCCGGCAAACGTCGCATTGCCGTTGATCGCCGAGCGCAGCAGTGCGGCCAGGTCATCCTTGTTGTAGGTGCCGGCAGGCAGCTTGATTTCCTGGGTCTTGCTTTCGGTGACCGGATCGGTCTGGTTCAGCGTGACGCGCCACACGGTATTCGGGGCGATCGTGGTGCTGGTGGCCAGCGCGGCGCTGCTGGCCAGCGCGCCCTGGGTCGCCAGGCTGGTGACATTGACGCCATAGGTGCCGGCCTTGGTCGCCGCGGTCGACTTGTCGAATTTCACCAACCCGTCGGTGGTCGAACCCATGGCGGCGAACAGGCCGCCGAAGTCGGCCGCATTCTCGGTGATCGCCTTGTTCAGCTTGGTCGAGTCCAGCTTCAGGCTGCCGTCCTGCTGGAACGCGATGCCGATCTGGCTCAGCGAGGTCAGCTTGCCGCCCGTGCCTTCCATCACTTCGCTGATCTGGCGCCGGATCTGGCTCTGGATCGAGCGCACGCTGGCGTCGCCCTGCAGGATGCCGCCGGTCTTGGTTTCGGCGTTGTACTTGGTCAGGCCGCTCATCGTCGTGTTGAGCGCGTTGTAGGCCTTGACGAAGTCGTTGACCGCCGTGCTGATGGCCGCGGTGTCTTTCGAGACCGTCATCGTGCTGCTGCCGACACCATTGATCTCGAGCGTTACGCCCTGGATCGCATCGCTGACGGTGGTGCTGTCGCTCTTGATCTCGATGCCGTTCATGTTCAGCAGCGTGCTTTGGGCGCCGGCGGTCTGGGTCATGCCCTGGGTGCCGGCCGGATCATAGCCGAGCAGGGCGGCCAGGGCTGGATCGGCAGCTTCGCCGTCCTCGCCAGTCACGCCGATCTTCATCGTGGTCGCTTCGCCGGTCTTGTTCGACGTGATCACGAGGTGATACGGCTTGCTGCTGCCATCGGACACGATGGTCGCGGTCACACCCATGTCGCCCTTGTTGATGGCGTCACGGATGCCTTGCAGCGTCTGGTCGCCCGGCGCCAGGGTAATGGTCTTGCTGTTGAGCGCGCCGTTGAGCGAGAAGCCCGAGCCCTGGTGCGAGCCGATGCTGCCTGCGGTAAAGCCGGCGGCAGCCGGGTTGTTACCCGCGACCAGGATCTGGTTGCCATCGTTCGAGCGCAGCGTGACACCGGCGGTGGCCGTCGTGGTCGCGCCGGCATTCACGGCATTGTCGGCGTGCTTGATGCCGCCGCGTACGGTGCCGGTGACGGTCTCGGTCACGTCGATGGTATTGCCGTCGGCGGCCGTGAATTTCAGCGTGCCGTCGGCGGCGCTCCCGCTGACGGTGATGTTGGCGGCAGCCAGCGCATTGCGCGTGCCGGCGCTGGCCAGCGAGGTGTCCAGCGCGGCGCCGGTCAGGGGCGCGCTGCCCGTGTTCAGGTTGGCCAGTTGCACGCCGCCGACCGACAGCGCATAGCTCGAGCCGCTATCGACGCTGACCTGGCCGAAACCGGCGAACAGGTCGGCGGCGGTCTCCGTACTGCCAGCGGTGGCGACAACCCCGGTCTTGTCGCTTTGCGCATTGATGGCCTCGGCCAGGGCGCGCGCGCTGCGGGTGGTCGGGCCGGTGCTGATCGCCACGCCGTTCAGGTTCAGCGAGCCATTGGCGATGCCGCCGGCGGCCGGGGCCAGGCCCAGCGCGGTGCCGGTCGCGCCGAAGGTGCCGCCGGTGACGGTGCCGAACTGAAACGTGAGATTGGTCGGCGCGCCCGAGCCGATGGTGCTGGTGGTGCTGGCCATCCCGCTGGTCTTGAGGCTCTGCGACTGGGCCAGCTGGGTGACGTTGACCTTGTACTTGCCCGGCACGGCGCCGCTCGTGGCGGAACCGGAGAACACATCCTTGTTGGACGGGGTCGCGCTCAGGCCCTGGAACGTGTTCGAGTTGTTCAGCGACGTCAGGGCCGCCTGGAACGCGCCGACTGCGGCGCTGACCTGGTTCAGGCCGGCGTTCTTCTGCTGCAGCGCGGCCGTCTTCTTGGCGTAGTTGTCGAGCGGCCTGGATTCGGCCTGCATCAGCTTTGCTACGAGTCCATCGATGTCGAGTACGGCCACGTGTTTCTCCGGTGAAAGCAATAATGTAAGTCATTATCGGCAGAAACAAACCGTACTTAAGAGCGGTAAAGGCCGCTCTATTTTTATTTTAGTGCGGGCAGCATATAAAAAAGCGCCGGACCCTCGCGGGTACGGCGCTTCTGCTCCTGCATTGGTATGCAGCGTGCTGCGTCAGGCGGTCTGGTCGAGCAGGCGGCCCATCATCTTGTCGATCGATTTGGCCATTTCAAGGGCCTCTTTCGTCGGCATCTGACGTACCACTTCGCGCGTGTCGCGGTCGATGATCTTGACCACGACTTCCTTGCTGTCCTCGTCGATCTCGAACTCCAGACTCTGCGCCGATTGTGGCAGCGCTTCGTTGAGTTTCTTGACGGCCGAAGTCACTTCGTCGCGGCCGGGTTCGGCGGCGGTCTTTTCAGGCGCCGCCCGTTGCGCCGGCGCTGCTTGCACGCTCACCGTGGCAGGCCGTTCGTCCAGCTTGGCGATGGGCGATGAACCGGTTGGTTGAATCTGCATGGCGTTCCCCTAGTGAAAATTCCCCGGCCAAATTTCTTCAGCCGGGGAACCACTACCTTGTGAGCCTGTTACCTTGCGTTAGCGATTAGCCACGCAGGAGCGACAGGACACCGTTCGGCAGCGAGTTGGCCTGGGCCAGCATCGAGGTACCAGCCTGCTGCAGGATCTGACCGCGGGTCATGTTCGCGGTTTCAGCTGCGAAGTCGGTATCGACGATGCGGCTACGCGATGCCGACAGGTTCTCGGTCGACGACGACAGGTTCGAGATCGCCGATTCGAAGCGCGATTGCAGTGCGCCGTACTGGGCGCGCTGGCTGTTGACCGATGCCAGTGCTGCGTCGGCGGTCTTGATTGCCAGCTGGGCGCCTTCGAAGGTGCTGATGTCGAGGTCGGCGACCGATTTCAGGGCCGACGAACCATCGGTGTCGCCATCGGTCAGGCCGAAACCGCTCTGGTCATCGACCGAGAAGCTGTTTTCCGAGTCCAGGATGATACGGCCAGCGACAGTTGCGCCAGTGGTTTCAGTATCTTCCGGGCCGGTGATGGCCTCGCCGTCGGCGTCGTAGGCGCCGAGCGTGGCGGTGGCCGTCGCATCGGTCGACACGTTTTTGACATTGATGTCGGCGCCGTCGGCGTGGGTCAGCTTCAGGCCGCCAGCGTCGTCGTACGATGCGGTGATGCCGGTCTTGGCCGATTGGGCATTGAAGGCGCTGATTGCAGCGGCATGGCCGTTTGCATCGTCGGTGCCGATCGAGAACGACACTTTGACGGCTTCGGCGTTGTCGCCCTTGACTTCGAAGGTGAACGATTTACCAGCAGTGGCAACCAGGTTCGCTTCCGATTTCGCGGTGGCGGTGACGCCGGTGTCGCCGCTGGCCTTGTTGATGGCAGCTGCGGTGACCTTGGCCGTTGCATCTGCACCAACGGTGATGTCTTTCGAACCCGACGAACCATTGATCGTCATGGTGCCGGTTGCGACGCCGTTCGAAGCGCCCGATGCTGCTTGCAGTGCGCTGGCGTCCAGACGGTTGTTACCGTAGGTCGAGGTGGTGAAGTTCGAGCCGGTCATCGAGATCAGCTGGCCGGCGTTGGCGCCAACCTGGAAGTTCGCGGTGCCCATCGAACCGTCCATCAGCTTCTGGCCGTTGAATTCGGTGGTGTTGGCGATACGGTTCAGTTCCGAGGTCAGCTGGGTAACTTCAGTCTGCAGTGCCTTGCGGTCGCTGGCCGAGTTCGACGAGTTCGACGATTGAACAGCCAGTTCGCGGACACGTTGCAGAATGTCGCCCGAGCTCGACAGAGCGCCTTCAGCGGTTTGGGCCATCGACACGCCATCGTTGGCGTTACGGGTAGCTTGCGTCATACCCTTGATTTGCGAATTCATGCGGTCCGAAATCGCCAGACCAGCGGCGTCATCCTTGGCGCTGTTGATGCGCATACCCGACGACAGTCGCTGGATCGAGGTGTTCAGGGACGCTTGCGACGACGACAGGTTACGCTGCGAGTTCAGGGATGCGACGTTGGTGTTGATAACTGATGCCATGGTAATTCTCCAGACTAGGTCTTACTAGGGGTGCAGCGACCTTGCTGCTGTTCACTTTGGTCCGTCTCGCTACACCGTGACGTTCAAACCGCTGTTGTTGCTGGTAACGGTGCCCCATGGAAAAAGTTTAGGGCCGGATCTCAAAATAAATACGCTTTCTTTCGCCCTGTCTGAAAAAACGTGCTCCTTGGCGGCAGCGAAAAAGCGAACTTGAGGGCAAAAATAAATTAATTCGGCGCCCTCAAGCCACCATGCCGCGAAGAATGTCTTGTCAGTCCGCCACCACCACCCGATTTTTCCCGCTGTTCTTGGCTTGATACATCGCCTTGTCGGCGCGCGCCATCAACGACGCCTGCTCTTCGTTCTGCACCCTTAGTGCCACCCCGCACGAGAACGTGATGAGCATCTTCTCGTTATCGTGCAAGAAGAAGTGCTTGGTCAGCTCGCGCTGCACCCGCACCATGGCCGCCGCCGCCGCATCGACCGTGGTCTCCGGCAGCAGGATCAAGAATTCCTCCCCGCCAAAGCGCGCGATCACATCCATCGAGCGCAGCGTGTCGCGCACCACTTTCACCAGGTGCTTGAGCGCGGCGTCGCCCGCCATATGCCCATAGGTATCGTTCAGGCGCTTGAAGTTATCGAGATCGAGCAGCGCCACGCACAGCGGCGTGTTGCGGCGGTCGGCCCGCGCACTCTCGCGCTCGAACACGTCGTCCAGGCCGCGGCGATTCAGGCTGCCGGTCAGCTGGTCTTCGCGTACCAGCTCGCTCATATGCTGCAGCTCGGCTTCCAGTTCGCGGATGCGCTGCTCGGCTTCCTGCACTTCGCGGTGCGCGCCCACCATGCGGTCGCGCGAGGCCAGCGCCTCATCCTGCGCATGGCGCGTCTCGCGCAGCACCTCATTCAGCACGGCATTGAGTTCGTTGATGTCAGTGGCGCTGCCGATGCGCTCTGAAAAGTCGCCCAGCTTGGCGTGGTAGTCGCCGGTCGCGGCGGCCACCGAACCCAGGCGGTCGACAAACGTCATCATCATGTTCTTCATCGTCGCGCGCACGTCGGCGATGCCATGTTTCAGGTGACTTTGCTTGATGATCACGTCTTTCAGGCTGCGCGTGGCGTCTTCCAGCGCGCGCGTGTCCAGCGGGCCGGCGATCAGTTCCTGCACCGCCACCACCTGGCCGCGCATATAGCTGTCGTCCTCGAGCAAGCCCTCGATATTGTCGAGCAGCAGGCGGAACAGCCGCAGCAGCAGCTCTTGCTGGCCGGCGCTGTCGTCCTTGCGCAATTCGATCTGGAAGCACAACTGCTTCAGGCGCGCCTCGATGTCGTGCAATTCGCTCTCGCCGACCGCCGTTTTCACCAGCGCGCCGAGTGCTTCGGCTTCCTGTACCAGTGTCGGATTGTCGCCCAGCAGCGACGCGCAGGCGAACGACAGCGTGCGCGCCAGCATGTCGCGCAACAGGCGCGTGTCGGGCTCTTCGTCGCCCATCGCCATCACCGGGGTGTTGCGGCGCAGATGCCGCTCTGACAATTGCCCCAACGCCTGGGTGTAATTGTTCCAGTCACCCGTCTTGACGGCGCGCGTCATGCGGCGGCCATACTCGGCCAGCTCGCCCGGCGTCTCGAGCATGCGGCGCGCAAACCCGTTCAGTACGTCGACGGCACCGGCGTCCGGCGCAGGCGTCGGTGGCGGCGGTGGCGTTCCGGCGATCTCGTCGTAGATGGCGCGGTAGGCGTCCGGTGTCGGCGCGATACGGCGCGTGGCCAGGCGCCGAAATGCCTCGCGAGCAATATCAGCCGGGTTCGCTGCAGAAGTGGCAGTAGCGCCAGGGCCGGGTGCAGCGGGAGCAGGTGTGGACGGGATGGACATGGATTGCAGCGCAGTGCCGGGTTTGCGGGATTGACGACATGATAGGCAGTTTATTTGCCTCGTATCAATATATATTCAGCGGCCAGGCGTGCGCCGGGACCGTTAGTCCACCAAGCCGTTGCGAATCGCATACGTGGTCAGCTCGGCACTGGTCCTGAGTTTCATTTTTACCAACAGGCGCGCGCGGTACTCGCTGATCGTCTTGACCGACAACGACAGTTCGCCCGCGATCTGCGTGACGGTCATGCCCGACGCGATCATCGTCAGCGTCTGGTATTCGCGGTCCGACAAGCCCTCGTGGGCGGCGCTTTCGTGGTCTTCGCCGATGGCGCTGGCCAGCGTCTGGGCCAGCGCGGCGCTCACGTATTTTTGCCCGCTTGCCACCAGGCGGATCGCCGTGATCAGCTCGCGCGGCGCGCTTTGCTTCGTGATGTAGCCGGCCGCGCCTGCCTTTAACGCGCGGATCGCATACTGGTCTTCGCGGTGCATCGACAACATCAGCACCGCCAGCTCGGGTTTGTCTTTCTTGATCTGCTTGAGCACGTCGATGCCGTTGCGGTCGGGCAGCGAGATATCGAGCAACATCACCTGGCAGCGCGTTTTACTGGCCAGGCGCACGGCATCGTGACCGTTCTCGGCCTCGCCAGAGACAACCATGTCGGGCTCGTCGGCGAGGATCTGCTTGAGTCCTTCGCGCACAATGGCGTGGTCATCGGCGATGCATACCCGGATCGTTACTTTTTCACTCATCCTGTTTCTGGTTCTGTGCCAGGGTCGCGGGCGGCGCCAGCCTGGTCTTGACGGTTACCATCGTGCCACCTCCCGGCGCCGGCGACAAGGCCAGCGTGCCGCCCAGCGCGCCCGCCCGTTCGTGCATGCCGCGCAGGCCGAACGCATGCGGTTTACCGCGCCCCCCCGGGTCGATGCCGCGCCCGTTGTCGCAGATGGTCAATGTGAGGTCGCTGCCATCGCGCTCCAGCGTCACCGTGGCCTGGCTGGCGCCGGCGTGTTTGGCGATATTGGTCAGCGCTTCCTGAGCGATGCGAAAGAGGGCGGCGGCATGGTCTGGCGCCAGATCCAGCCCGTCCGGGCCGTGCGTGACCACGTGGATCCCGGTCTGCCGTTCGAACTCGCGTGCCTGCCAATCGAGCGCGGCCACCAGGCCCAGGTCGAGTGTCGATGCGCGCAGGCCGTGCGAGATATTGTGCACTGAATCGATGGTGCGCTCGACCAGGTCGTCGACATACTGCACCTGCCCGGCCAGGCCGGGCTGATCGGAGGGCAGGCGCGCGGCGAGGCGCGCTAGCGCCATCTTGATCGCGACGAGATTGCCGCCCAGGTCATCGTGGAGTTCGCGCGCGATGCGGGTGCGCTCCTCGTTCCTGGCGGCGTCTTCGTGATCGTGCTGACGTGGGGCGGGTTGGCGCATGCTCGAATGATACGACAAGCACGGTCAAGTCTCGCTACAATGAACCCATGAACAAGGCATTTGTAAAAGAGTCCGACAACGACGACGATGATGAAGCCCTGGCGCTGGCGCAGGCGATTCCTGACGGCGCCAAGAACTACATCACCCCGGCTGGCTATCAGCGCATCAAGGATGAGCTGCTGCAGCTGATCGACGTCGACCGGCCCGAGGTCGTGCGCATCGTGCACTGGGCCGCGTCCAATGGCGACCGTTCCGAAAACGGCGACTATATCTACGGCAAGCGCCGCCTGCGCGAGATCGACCGCCGCATCCGCTTTCTCACCAAGCGCATGGATTCGGCGTTCGTCGTCGATCCGAGCATCCAGCATGGCAACGACCAGGTGTTTTTCGGCGCCACCGTCCGCTACGTCAACGGGGCCGGCGAAGAGCACACCATCACCATCGTCGGCATCGACGAACTCGATCCGCTGCACGGCAAGATCAGCTGGGTCTCGCCGGTGGCGCGCGCGCTGACCAAGTGCCGCGAAGGCGACGTGGCCCAGTTGCAGACGCCGCTCGGCATGGACGAGCTTGAAATATTGTCGGTCGATTATCCCGAACCCGTCGCCGACTGAGGCCGGCCCGTGCTGCTACTATAGCGGCATGAATCGACCTGATAACGCGGCGCACATTCTCGATCCCCTGGCGGCCTTGCGCGCCGCCACCAACGAACGGCACGAACGGCTCGATAGTGGCCTGCCGCTGGCCGGCCCCGCGCCGGATCTGACCGACTATGCGTCGCACCTGACGATGGTGCGCGACTGGCTGGCGCCATTGCTGCCATGGCTCGATACATTCCAGGATGGGCCGCAGCGGGTGTTGCCGCCGGTGGAACGCCTGGCGCTGATCGAGGCTGACCTGAACGAGCCGGGCATGCCGCCGCTCCGCGCGCCGGCTGCTGCCGATGCGTGGCCGCGCGACGCCAGTGCGGCCTATCGCTGGGGCATGTGCTATGTGATCGAAGGCTCGCAGCTGGGCGGCAAGGTGTTGTACGGGAAGCTGGCCGGGTCGCTGGCGCCGCATCCGCTGCGCTATCTGAAGGGTAGCGACGCCGGGCCCGGGCCGCGCTGGCGCGCGTTCATGCTGGCTTTGAAAGAGCATGTGACGTCGCCGGATGAGATTGCCGATGCGTGCGCGGGGGCGTGCGCGGCGTTTGACAGTATTTTAAAGCTGAGCCTGGACAAGAAGGGCTGATCGCAGCCCTCAGCTTTCGCACGTCGTTCCAGCGGAGGCTGGAACCCAAGTCGTTCGCTACGAGTTGGCACGGAAAGTAGCGGCAGATCACGCAAGCTTGGGTTCCCGCTTCGCGGGAACGACGGCAATGATGCCGCCGGCCCTTACGTCCGTTCCCGCTCCACCCGATTCACACCAGCCACCCGGCGCAGATTACGAATCAACTGTGCCAGATGTACCCGATCCGCGATCTGGATCGTGAAGCGCAGCTGCGTCATCATGTTTTCGTCGTCTTCATCCATGCCCACATACGTGATGTTGGCGTCGGACTCGCCGATCTCGGCGGCCACGCGGGCCAGGATGCCTTTTTCGTTGTTGATCAACAGGCGGATCCGGCAGTCGAAGCGGCGGTTGAGCTCGTCGCCCCATTGCACGGCGATCCAGCGATCGGGTTCCTTCGCCAACAGGCGCTTGGCCGCCAGGCAATCGCAGGTGTGCACCACCAGCGCCTGGTCGCGGCGCAACTGGCCCGTGATCTGGTCGCCCGGGATCGGTAGGCAGCATGGCGCCAGCTGGACCGCCACGCCTTCGCTGCCATAGATCGTCACCGGCGCAATATCGCTGGCCGGCAGCGGCTTGCTCGACGGCAGCAGATCGGGGTCGCCTTCCATCAGGCCGAAGATATGGCGCGCCACCAGCGTGGGCATGCGCTTGCCGATGCCGACGTCGGCATACACTTCTTCCATCGAATTGGCCGACGATTCGGCCAGCAGCCGCTCGACGACACTGGCCGGCAGATCCGGCTTGATATTGCGCACCGCCAATGCTTGCGTCAGCAGCTCCAGGCCCAGCTCGGCCGATTCGGTTACGTCGACCAGGCGCAGGTGATGCCGGATCGCCGAGCGGGCCTTGCCGGTGCGGACAAACGTGAGCCAGGTGGGGCTCGGGCGTGAATCGGGCTGGGTGATGATCTCGACAATGTCACCATTGTGCAGCTCGGTGCGCAGCGGTTGCTCTTCGTTGTTGATCTTCACGCCAACCGTGTGGTCGCCAATGCCGGTGTGGATCGAGTAGGCGAAGTCGAGCGCCGTCGCGCCGCGGGGCAGGGCGATGATCTTCGACTTGGGCGTGAACACATAGACCGAATCGGGGAACAGGTCGACCTTGACGTGTTCGAGGAACTCGGCCGAGTCGCCGGTTTGCTGCTGGATGTCGAGCAGCGACTGCAGCCACGCATGGGTGCGCTGCTGCAGGTCGGACATATTCGATTCGCCCGTCTTGTACAGCCAGTGCGCCGCCACGCCGCTCTCGGCGGTGCGGTGCATGTCCTGCGTGCGGATCTGGAATTCGACCGGGGTGCCGTAGGGGCCGATCAGCGTGGTGTGCAGCGACTGGTAGCCGTTGATCTTGCCGATGGCGATATAGTCCTTGAACTTGCCCGGCATCGGCTTGTAGAGCGCGTGCAGGGTGCCCAGCGCCACATAACAGTTGGGCACGCTGTCGACCACCACCCGAAAGCCATACACGTCGAGCACCTGCGAGAACGACAGGTGCTTGTTGCGCATTTTTTTATAGATGCCGTACAGCGTCTTTTCGCGGCCGTGCACTTCGGCTTTCAGGCCGCCGGCCTCGAGCTGGTTCTTGACCGCTTCGAGGATCTTCTTGACCACTTCGCGCCGGTTGCCGCGCGCCGCCTTGATCGCCTTGGACAGCGTCTGGTAGCGCACCGGATACAGGTGCGAGAACGACAGGTCTTGCAGCTCGCGATAGATATTGTTCAGGCCGAGGCGATGCGCGATGGGCACGTAGACTTCCATCGTTTCGCCGGCGATGCGGCGCTTCTTGGCCGGAATCATGAAGCCGAGCGTGCGCATATTGTGCAGGCGGTCGGCCAGCTTGATGAGAATGACGCGCACGTCGGACGCCATCGCCAGCAGCATCTTGCGGAAGTTTTCCGCCTGCGCTTCGAGCTGGCTCTGGAATTCGATTTTTTCGAGCTTGGACAAGCCGTCGACGAGGTTGGCGACCTGCGCACCGAAGCGCTCGATCAGCTCATCCTTCTTGACGTCCTGGTCTTCGATCACGTCGTGCAGCAGCGCGGCCATGATGGCCTGGGCATCGAGTTTCCACTCGGCGCAGATTTCTGCGACGGCGATCGGATGGGAGATATAGGGCTCGCCCGACTTGCGTACCTGGCCCAGGTGCATCTCGTCAGAGAAGCGGTAGGCTTCCTTGACCTTTTTGAGTTCGGCGGGCGTGAGGTATTCGGACAGCTTGTTGATCAGCTGCGTCACCGAGGCCACGCCGGGCACGATGGGGCCGGCGGGCTCGATGAAATCAGGCGGGCGATTGTCGGCCCGCCGCTCGCGTGGAGCAGTACTGCGTGGAGTGGTCGAATCTGGAGGTAACAGGTTCATTACGTTAATCGTCTGGCTGCGGTGAGATCAGAATAACAGAAGACGGGATAACGCAAATTCAGGTAACCCCGAACTTTATTACATCGGGACTTTTTTCAGCATCTCGATGCCGACTTTACCGGCGGCGATCTCGCGCAGCGCGACGACAGTTGGCTTGTCCTTGGCTTCGACCTTCGGGGTGTGGCCCTGCAGCAGCTGGCGCGCACGATACGTCGCAGCCAGGGTCAGCTGGAAACGGTTCGGGATGTTTTTGAGGCAGTCTTCGATGGTAATGCGGGCCATGTGTGCTCCTGGGTAGCTAAATGTTAGGTAACGATGAGTGCGGACAATGAATACAAACAACAAGTGCGGCGCGCCCTGCAACGGCGCGCTCGTCAAGATTGTGGTTGATTCGCGTGGATTCCCAGCTGGGCAAACAGCATAGCGTTGCGGGCAGCTTGTTGGGCAAATCGGCAACGTGTCGCTTTGACAATCGCCTGCAGTTCGGCCAGGGCGACGTTAAACTCTTCGTTGATGATAGCATATTCGAAGTCGGGCGCGTGAGCGATCTCGCCGCCCGCCGCCAGCAGGCGCCGGGTGATGATGTGGGGCTCGTCAGTGCCGCGCTTGTGCAGGCGCTCTTCCAGCGCTTCGATCGATGGCGGCAGAATGAAGATGCCGGCCGCGTCCGGGAACAGCTTGCGCACCTGGCGCGCGCCTTGCCAGTCGATTTCCAGCAGAATATCGGTGCCGTTCTTCATCTCTTGCTCGACGGTGAGGCGGCTCGTGCCGTAGTAGTTGCCGTGCACTTCGGCCCATTCCAGAAACTCGCCGCGTTCGGCGCGCGTGACGAAATCCTCGGCGCTCGTGAAGTGGTATTCGCGGCCATCCTGCTCGCCCGGACGCGGTGCGCGGGTGGTGGTGGAGATAGACAGCTTGATGCCCGGTTCGTTCGCCAGCAGGGCGTTGACCAGGGTCGATTTGCCGGCGCCGGATGGGGCGGCGACGACGAACAGGCTGCCGGAGAAGGCGTGTGGGAGCATGGCGGGGTCCTTTGTCGGTACGTGATGGTGCATGATGGTGCGAGCGTTGTCGCGGGTATTCATGTTAACGTTGAACGCGTCGGCGGCATAGCCACCAACCCCGTAGGGTTGGCGGGTCTCCCGCCGACGCGTTCAACCGGCCTCGAATGGCCGAATCCTATTCCAGGTTCTGCACCTGTTCGCGCATCTGCTCGATGAGCAACTTGAGCTCCATCGACGCATCGGCCAATTCCTTCACCGACGCCTTGGCGCCGAGCGTATTTGCTTCGCGATTGAGTTCTTGCATCATGAAGTCGAGACGCTTGCCGACCTGGCCACCCTTCTTGAGGATGTGGCGGGTTTCATTCAGGTGCGCCGAGAGGCGCGACAATTCTTCGGAGACGTCGATCCGGATGCCATACAAGGTGACCTCTTGGCGAATGCGCTCCAGCACTTCCTGGCGCGTGAGCGTCGACGGATTGCCGTGGCCGGCCACGCCCAGGACATCCTGCATGCGGTCGATGGCCTTGTTCTGGAATTGCGAAATGACTTGCGGGATCAGCGGCGTGATGCGCCTGACGATCGCTTCCATCGATTCGATACGCGATTGCAGCATGGTTTCGAGCGCCGCGCCTTCACGTCGGCGGCTGTCGACAAAGGCGGCGATGGTGGTGACCGTGAGCGCGGCGACGTCGGCCTGGAGCGACTCCTGGCCGATGGTCGATTCTTCGATGACGCCGGGCCAGCGCAGCAGTTCGGCCACCGTCATCGGGGCGGCCTGGGCGAAGTGACGCGCCACTTCGCCTTGCAAACGGGCCAGGTCGGCCAGCAATTCCTGATTGAGCGCCGCCGCGCCGCTGCTGACCTTGCGGCCAAACGAGACACGCACTTCGACTTTGCCACGCTGAATCGCGGCCATGATCGCCGTTCGCAGATCGGGTTCAAGCGCGCGCAAATCGTCATTGATGCGGAACTGCAGATCAAGAAAGCGCGAGTTGACGCTCTTGATTTCGATCGTCAGGGTTCCGGCAGCGCCTTCGCTGGTGGCGACCGCATAACCTGTCATGCTTGAAATGCTCAATGGGATCCCCGGTTTTTATTCTTTACAAAGCCGACATTTATCCACACAATCGCGCTGTTTAGCAAGGATACCCAATTGGATGGCTGCACAGAATAACGCTCCTCTGCCCGCAGGACTCGAAATTGCCGGATACCGCATTGTAAAGAAAATTGCGTCCGGCGGGTTCAGTATCGTATATCTTGCCTATGACAGCGAGGGCAATGCGGTCGCCATCAAGGAGTACCTGCCGAGCGCTTTGGCGCTGCGCCAGCCGGATCAATTGATTCCCGTGGTGCCCAAGCCGCACCTCGCGGTTTTTCGCATTGGGCTGAAGTGTTTTTTTGAAGAAGGCCGCGCCCTGGCGCGCATCGTGCACCCGAATGTGGTGCGCGTGCTCAATTTTTTCCGTGCCCACGAGACCGTATACATGGTCATGGCCTACGAATCCGGTCATTCGCTGCAGGAACACGTCGCGCGCGCCGCCGCCAAGGGCACTGGCCTGAGCGAAAAATTCGTGCGCACGGTGTTTCATGGCGTCTGCAGCGGCCTGCGCGAAGTACATGCCAACAAGCTGTTGCACCTCGACCTGAAACCGGCCAACATTTATTTGCGAACCGACGGCTCGCCGCTGCTGCTCGACTTCGGCGCCGCGCGCCAGACGCTGCACACCGACGCGCCGATGCTTGCCCCGATGTACACGCCGGGCTTTGCCGCGCCCGAGCTGTACACGCGCGGTGCGGCCCTCGGGCCCTGGACCGATATTTACAGTCTTGGCGCCGCGATGCTCTCGTGCATGAGCCTCTCGACGCCGCCGCCAGTCGAGGCGCGCCGCGCGGACGATCACGTGCCACGCCAGCTGGCGCGCCTGGCAGGGTACTATTCACCGGAGCTGGTCAAACTGGTGGCCACCTGCCTGGCGCTCGATCCGCTGCTGCGGCCGCAAAGCGTGTTCGAGATCCAGAAAGCGCTGCAGGCGGCGCCGGCGTCGCCGCTGCCGGTGCGGGCAACGACGCCGCCGGTAGTCGACGCGCTGGAGACGGGCGAAGCACGCGGCGGCTGGCGCGGCCTGGTCGATCGTCTCGGCGCATTCCGGCGCGATCAGTAAGACGAGCAGGCGCACGATGAACAGACGCGGTTAAGGAAACTCATGCAATTTTCGGTGTATCAACAAAGCCATATTGGCGGACGCAAGGTCAATCAGGACCGCATGGGCTACTGCTACACGCGCGACGCCTTGCTCCTGCTGCTGGCGGACGGCATGGGCGGGCACCTGGGCGGCGAGATTGCCGCGACCATCGCGCTGCAGACGGTGTCGGCGATGTTCCGCCTGCAGGCGCGCCCGTACGTGAAAAAGCCCGAGCGCTTCCTCGAAGAAGCGCTGCTGCAGGCGCACCACGACATCCAGGCCTACGCCGTCACCCACGGCTTGCCCGAAATGCCACGCACCACGGTCGTGGCCTGCCTCATCCAGCACAACTGCGCGGTGTGGGCCCACGTGGGCGACTCGCGCCTGTACTGGGTGCGGCGCAACCAGGTGCTGGCCTGCACGCGCGACCACTCGCATTTCGAGTACCTGCTCGAGCGCGGCCGTGCCGACCCTTCCGAGCGCAACACCCACCCGGATCGTAACAAACTCTACAACTGCCTGGGCGCCTCGAGCGTGCCGAAGATCGAGCTGTCGGCGCAGCACAGCCTGCAGCATGGCGACGTGCTGCTGCTGTGCTCCGACGGCCTGTGGTCCATGCTGCCCGACACCGAAATCGTGCACCGCCTGGCCACCGGCGACGTGGTGCAGGCGGTGCCGGAACTGGTGCAGATGGCGGCCGCCATCGGTGGCGCGCAGGCCGACAACACAACGGCCCTGGCCATCGCCTGGCAGGGCGCAACCGGCGTGCTCGATGCCGACGGGCAGAACGTGATCTCGACCCAGTTGCTGGCCGAAGACGCCGTGAGCTCCACCATCGTCGCCGGCGACCCGCTGCCGGAAGGCAGTGACGCGTTCGACGAAGACGACATCGAAAAAGCGATCGCTGAAATCCGCGAAGCCATTGAAAAATCGTCCCAGCTGCTCAAGTAACCGAAAGACCGCCATGATTTTCCAACAGCGCCCGAGCGGCCGCGCGATCGACCAGCTGCGCCCGATCGTCATCACCCGCAACTACACCCGGCACGCCGAAGGCTCGGTGCTGATCGAGTTCGGCGACACCAGGGTCATTTGCACGGCCAGCATCGAAGACAAGGTGCCGGGCTTTTTGAAAGGCAAGGGCCAGGGCTGGCTGACGGCCGAATACGGCATGCTGCCGCGCTCGACCCACGCGCGCATGGACCGTGAAGCCGCGCGCGGCAAGCAAAGCGGGCGCACGCAGGAAATCCAGCGCCTGATCGGCCGCTCGCTGCGCGCCGCGTTCGACCTGCACGCCTTCGGCGAGCGCACGCTGCACCTCGATTGCGACGTGATCCAGGCCGACGGCGGCACCCGCACCGCGGCCATTACCGGCGCGATGGTGGCGGCGCACGACGCCTTTACTTCGCTGCTCTCGTCGTGCGCGATCACGGCGCTGCCGGTGCGGCATTTTGTCGCGGCCGTATCGGTCGGCGTCTACCGCGGCGTGCCGGTGCTCGACCTGGATTATCCGGAAGACTCGGACTGCGACACCGACATGAACGTGGTCATGAACGAGCAGGGCCACTTTATTGAAGTGCAGGGCACGGCCGAAGGCGCGGCCTTCGACCGCGCCGGCATGGACCGCCTGCTCGACCTGGCGCAGGCGGGCATTGCCGACCTGATCCATTTGCAGAAGCAGGCGCTGCGCGTGGCATGACGGGTAGTCGGGCGGTGGGCGCGCGAAGCCGGTAAAATGACCGGTTTCCTATCCTGCACCCTGACTACCATGACCCAGCGCCTGATCCTCGCCTCCAACAACGCCGGCAAGCTCAAGGAATTCGCCCAGCTGCTCGGCCCGATCGGCCTCGACCTGCATCCGCAAGGCGAATTCGACGTTCCTGAAGCAGAAGAGCCGTTCGGCACCTTTGTTGAAAACGCGCTGGCCAAGGCGCGCCACGCTTCGCGCCTGACCGGCCTGCCGGCATTGGCCGACGATTCGGGCGTGTGCGTCAATGCGCTTGGCGGCGCGCCGGGCGTGTATTCGGCGCGCTACGCTGGCGAGCCGAAATCCGACGCCAGCAACAGCCGCAAGCTGGTCGCCGACCTGTCGACGCTGAGCGACAAATCGGCCTATTACTATTGCGTGCTGGTGTATGTGCGCCACCCGGACGATCCGCAGCCGATCATCGCCGACGGGCGCTGGAACGGCGAAATCATCGCCACGCCGCGCGGCGAGAACGGCTTCGGCTACGACCCGTACTTCTTGATTCCGTCGCTCGGCAAGACCACGGCCGAACTGGCGGCCGATGAAAAGAATGCGCTGTCGCACCGCGGCCAGGCGCTGCGCGCGCTGGTCGAGAAACTGAAAACCGCCTGACATGATCCCCATTAAATTCGTCGGTGAGAACGTACCGCAACCGCTTGCCGGCGAGCCGCGTTCACCTGCCACGGCCGCGCTGCAATACCTGCAGCCAGGCGCGCTGAACCTGACCGCGCTGCCGCCACTGTCGCTGTACGTGCACTGGCCGTGGTGCGTGCGCAAATGCCCATACTGCGATTTCAATTCGCACGAAGGCAAGGGCGAACTGCCCGAAAAAGAGTATCTGGACGCGCTGCGCCTGGATCTGGAACAGTCGCTGCCGCTGATCTGGGGCCGCAAGATCCACACCGTGTTCATCGGCGGCGGCACGCCCAGCCTGATGTCGGCAGCGGGCCTGGACCGCTTGATGTCCGACCTGCGCACCTTGCTGCCGCTGGAACTCGACGCCGAGATCACGATGGAAGCCAACCCCGGCACCTTCGAGGCCGAGCGTTTCAAAAGCTATCGCGAGAGTGGCATCAACCGCCTGTCGATCGGTATCCAGAGTTTTAATCCGGCGCACCTGAAGGCGCTGGGGCGCATCCACGATGGCGACGAAGCGCTGCGCGCAGTCGAGATCGCAAAGAACACGTTCGATAATTTCAATCTCGACCTGATGTACGCGCTGCCGTCGCAGACACTGGCCGAGGCGCGTCATGACCTGGAAACGGCGCTCGCGTTCGCGCCGCCGCACCTGTCGCTATACCACCTGACGATGGAACCGAACACGGTCTTTGCCAAGTATCCGCCGGCGCTGCCGGACGACGATCTGAGCGCCGACATGCAGGACATGATCGCCGAGGTGACGGGCGGCGCCGGCTACGACCATTACGAAGTGTCGGCCTACGCCAGGGCGGGCCGGCGCGCGCGCCATAACCTGAACTACTGGCAGTTCGGCGACTACCTGGGCATCGGCGCCGGCGCGCACTCGAAGATCTCGTTCCCGCATCGCATCCTGCGCCAGGCCCGCTACAAGCAGCCGGCTTCGTTCATCGAGGCGGCCAAGCGCGGCAACCCGGTGCAGGAAGAACACGAAATCGGCCGCGCCGACATGGGCTTCGAGTTCATGCTCAACACGCTGCGCCTGACCGGCGGCTTCGATCCGAACCTGTTCGGCGAGCGCACCGGGATGAGCATCAACACGATTGCCAAAATGCTCAACGAGGCCGAGGCGAAGGGTCTGATTTATCGCGATCACAAGCTGATCAGGCCGACCGAGCTGGGGCAGCGTTTTCTGAACGATTTGCAGGAGATGTTCTTGGCGGAGTAGGGGGGGCACCTTGCTCTCTATGCCTGCACGACGCCCGCCATTGCCTTGAGCGTGCGCACCAGGCCATCGACAACGCGTGCCAGGCCATCGTATTCGTCGGGGGCCTCGTGGTTTTTCTCGCCGGGTAGCGGCGCGGTGTGGAAGTAGGGGTAGCCGAGGAAGTCAGGGCCGGTAATCAGCAAGGTTGTCGTGCCTGCGCTGCCAAGGCCTTGGCTGGTGAGCGTCAAGCCCATCACGTGGGCCGATGTCGCCAGCCCGTGGCGCATCTGGTGCGGGTCGCTGCGCAATGCGGCGAACGCCTGACGCACGCGCTGCGATGCGGCGGGTGTGCCGATGAACGCGATGAAGTTGTCCAAGCCGTTATGTGCGTGCGGCGCAGTGTCAATTAAAAACACAAAACGGATTTCAGTGCCGGACTCAAGGCGCAAATCCTTGACGGCCCGCGCCAGTTCGAGCACTGCGGACGCGCCCACATCCCCGCCCGGCCCGACGCGCGCACCGACCAGAAACGTGCGGCTTGGCGTGGCGCCCGGCGTCACGCTGGCGACAGCCGCTTCGATAGCGTGTTCAGGATGGGTAGCGCTGCCGGCGCCCGTCTTGTGCGGCATATAGCCATAACGCCGCAACGACGTTTCTACGTGCCGCAGCGCGCTGCACGGCGCACCGGGCGCCAGAGCCTGCGCATGCTCTTGCAGGCGTGTCGCCAGCGGGACGCGGGCCGATTTGGTCTCGACAGTCAGGGTCGCCAACACGATGGCAAGCACGATCGCGACGATGACTTTCCAATGTGAGTTGAAGAAATTTCTCATGGCGGCACACGGCGCCGTGGGGCGCGTCTTCGGCAATCGATGCAAGCAGTGTAGCCAATCGCGCAAATATCTGCACCCACAGATCGGTGCAATGCCGCGCTACAACGTCCGCGATGCGGCGTCTACACCACAGCAAGCACGATGACCGCCGCCACGTTGCGCATCCTCAATTGCGCCGCGATTTCGCATCGCTAAGATCGGGCGTTGCCGTGTGATCTGCGGCGGTCATCGTGAGGCGAAGACAGTGAAACTCGATCAACTTGCTGCGAGTGTCATGGGGTTGTCGGATTCAAATCGTGCCATACGACTTCGCATATCTGGCGCCCATGGCATCGTCGACGATCTGCTGCTGGTGAAATATGTGAGCGGGGTAGAAACGATGTGCGGAGGGCTCGAATATGCCCTGCAATGCTTGTGTCTCAAGGCCGGTCTGGCGCTGAAGGATTTCATTGCCAATCCGGTTGAGTTGCAGTTCGTGACCGATACCGGATCGTTGCGCACGGTGTGCGGCATCGTCGGGGGCGTGACGGAGGGCCAGAGCGACGGGGGGCTGGCCACTTACCAGTTGATTGTTCGTGACGCGATCTCTCTGCTCGATGAAACCTGCAACACGCGTGTCTTTCGCAATCGCAGCGAGGTCGACATCACCGAGATCATCCTGCGCGAATGGTGTCAATCCAATCCCATTGCCAGCGCCGCTTTTCGCTTCGACCTCACTGGACTCAAGCACTATCCAGCCCGCGAATTCACCATGCAATACAACGAGTCGAATGCCGCATTTCTGCGCCGCTTGTGGAAACGGCGCGGCATCGCGTGGTACATCCGGGCCGGTGACTCGAATGAACGCGGCAGCGACAACACGCCTGTCCATACGCTGGTGCTGTTCGATCAGCCGAATGCAATCGATCAAAATCCAGCCGGTCCCGCGCGCTATCACCGGGGCGGCGCCACCGAGCAGCGCGACGGCATTACGGCCTGGTATGCAGTCCGTAAATTGACTGCTGGTCGCGTGGAACGCCAGAGCTGGGACTATCGGAACGCCTGGGCGATGAATAGCCAGGACACGAGCCTTGCCAAGCAAGGCGAATCCGGCAACCAGTTTGCAGCATCGCTGGACGACTATCTGATCGACCCGCCGCACGCAGGCGACAGCTCGAACGACTATCACCACCTTGGCCTGGCGCGCGTACAGCGCAAGGAATACGAGGCCAAGTTCTTTCAGGGAGAAAGTGGTGACCGCGAAATGCGCGTCGGACAGTGGCGTGAAATTAAAGGTCATCCAGAAATCGATTCGCATCCCTCGGAGCAGCGCGAGTTTGTCTGCACCGAATTGCGGGTAGAAGCGGAAAATAATCTGCCCACGACGCTGAACGAACGAGCTGGCCGGCTATTCACCCTGAATCGCTGGAGCAGTGATCTGGTGCGCGCCAGTGCCGAGCGCGGCGTGCGCTATTCCAACCGATTCACTTGCGTGCGGCGCGGCATACCGATTGTCCCCGCATTCGATCCACGCACCGATTTGCCGCGCACGGCGCCGCAAACCGCCATTGTCGTCGGGCCTGCGAACCAGGAGATTCACTGCGACGCAATGGGACGAATCAAGTTGCGTTTCCCGGCATGCCGCTCGAAAGACCACGAGCACGCAGGCGGTGCGGGCACATCGGACAGCGACCGGGATTCGGCGTGGGTGCGTCTGGCAACAGCCTGGGCTGGCAATCGATACGGCGCGATCTCGCTGCCGCGCGCAGGGGACGAGGTGGTCGTCGTGTTTTTGGGCGGCGACCCGGATAAACCGCTCGTGATCGGAAGTGTCCAGGGATGCCGCACGCCGCCGCCTTCTTTTAGCCGTACCAGCATTTTGCCTGGGGATCGACACTTGTCCGGAATTGTGAGCCGGGAAGGGCAGGGGACACGCGCAAACCAATTGCGCCTGGACGACACGCCCGGACAGATCAGCGCGCAGCTTGGGAGCGAGCACGATCACAGCCAGCTCAACCTCGGTTTTCTCACGCAACCACGACGTGATGGTGCGGCCACGCCACGTGGTGAGGGCGCTGAGTTACGTACCGATGCGGCGTTGGCGCTGCGCGGAGGTCAAGGCGTCTTGATCAGCGCAGACGCGTCGCTGCGGGCAGCAGGACGGCAGTTGGATCGGGATGGATTGACCGGATTGGCCGAGGCGCTGGCGAGCATACAAAAGCAATTGGCCGATCTGGCCGAGACCCATGAAACAGATGCCGTGGAAATCGAGTCGCTGGCGCAGGTGAAGTCACATCTGGAGCAGTGGGAACAGGGCAGCAACACCGCAGGACAGGCGGCCGACGGGAATGGCGCACCCATTGTCGCGATCGAGGCGCCGGCGGGGGTGATAGTGGGCAGTCAGGCTGGCGTCACGATCGGAGCGCAGACGCATGTCGATGTGGTCAGTGTCCGGAATATCCAGTTGTCTGCTGGCCGCAAGCTGATGTTGCATGCGCTGCAGGGGATTGGTTTGTTTGCGCATTCGCTGGGAGCGAAATTGGTTGCGGCGAGCGGGAAGGTGGAGATTATCGCCCAAGGCGATGACGTGGAAATTACGTCGGCAAGACGCATCGTTCTCGCTGCAACTGAGGAGATTGTTTTGCAGGCGCCGAAGGTTACGCTGGTGACACAGGGTGCGCAGGCAGCATTTGGCGAAGGGGCGATTACGCATCAGTGCACGGGGAGTTTCTTAGTGAAGTCGGCTAAAGCGGAATTTCCGAATGCAGGGGATGGTGGGGTGGACTCGATGCGAATGCCTGAAAGCGTGGTTGAACATGATCAGCGTGTGAGATTGGTCGATCTAAGTACCGGTGAGCCGTTGGCGGAGCAACGATACCGAATCACATTGGAGGATGGTCAGGTTGTGGAGGGACGTACAAATGCAGATGGAATGACTCATGACTTTTCGTCGGACATCCCATTTGCCCAGTACAGGATCGAAGCAATTGATGACTAGCAGGGGTAAATTCGAATAATGATAGTGATAAATGTCACATTTAGCCTAACGGGTTAAGAGAAACAAGAAAGGTGTGCGATGACGAGTTTGCCAGGAAAAAATGGATACAAGCTGCCGATCAATCCGGAGAAAAAGCAAGGGAAAATTTCTCAAGGTTTCGTAACGCCTAAGCAGGACAAAACTCCCCAAGTTCAAAAGATTCCACCGAAACGCGTGTTACCTATCGTGTTCATACCCGGAATTATGGGGTCGAACTTGAGGATGACGGAGTCCCGTCAGATAGAACTAGGTGGGATGCATAATATCTCTTGGAGACCAGACAATTCGAGTGTGACGATCAAACAATATAACGATAGCCCGATTGAAAGGCAATTACGTTTGGATCCGGAAAATACCGAAGTAGATACGTACGATACCGTAAAAAATCTGACAGGAAATGCGGAAGAGAGCTCAGACCTGCGCAATCAAAGCGTAACATACACGAGAGGATATCGAGGTTGGGGGAGACTTGACGGCCCTTTACTTCAGCCAGATCTACCGGGAACTGAAAATCGCCGTAACCAAGATCAAAAAGCTCGTGAGCGAGGATGGGGGGAAATCTATTACGGAAGCTATCAAAAAGTTCTAGAAATCTGTGAGAGTAAGCTTAATTCTGCATTTTTTGGTGGGGCAATGGACCTCTATTTGCGGACCAATATTTTGAACGTCGACCCCAAGAAATGGCAGGCGGAGCCCAATAGTTCTATGGCCGCTCTCGATGAGAATTCCATGCGAGATGCGGTGAAAGGGTGTTGGTTTCCAGTACACGCAATGGGGTATAACTGGCTCAAAGGAAACTTCGAATCTGGCGTCACTATTGCGAAAAGGATTGGCGTCTTGATTGATAAGTACAGAGGTCAAGGATTTGAGTGTGAAAAAGTTATTCTTATAACGCATTCAATGGGCGGACTAGTAGCGCGTGCGGTTGTCCATCCCTCAATCGGAAATGCAAACGATAAAATTTTGGGTGTCATTCACGGAGTCATGCCGGCCATGGGAGCGGGTGCAGCCTACAAAAGAATGCGTTGTGGAGTTGAAGGGAATTGGACAGCGCCGACAGAGAGAATTACAGCAGGTGTCTTGGGAGATAACGCAGAAGACGTAACTGCAGTACTTGCGAATGCTCAAGGTGCATTGGAGCTGCTCCCGAACCAGTTTTACGGAGCACACTGGCTGGAATTTCGAGATGAGAAAAAATATTGAGAAGTTGGCCTGCCCAATGTCCATACGAGGAAATTTATAAAGTAAGAGGGAAGTGGTTCAGCTTATTCCGAGAGAGATGGATTAACCCAGCAGATACGCCAGGATTCGGAATTGTCAAGACTTTGAATTTATTGGACGACGCAAAGAGCTTTCACGCGAAAATTGAGAATACTTATCACAGTCAGAGTTATGCTCACTATGGGGTAGATCCGGAAAGAAAGGCTTGGCATAAAGTGATATGGAAGATAGATAGTGAGGTTGAGTCAAGCGATATTGATTCGTTAAAGATCGTCGGGGATAATCGAAAAGGCAGTCTTAGTCTAATTGATCTGAAATCTCCGATAAATTCCAGAAAGGCTAATTTTTTGAATGTTGAAATGCTCGGCCCCGATGCCCCTGGCGATCAAACCGTACCGTCGCATTCAGCCGATGCACAACTTTTGAGTAGGAAGTTTAAGGGTGTTTTTCGACAAAAAGGCTATGAGCATCAGGGAAGTTATTCCGACCCTGTCGTGTTGGCATCGACTATGTATAGTTTGTTTAAAATAATATCTACGATGAAGTGGGGTGGGTAATGAAAAAATTCCTCTATCATCCGATTGCTTGGGTAGTTGGAATACTGGTATTGACTATAGTAATTATTAACCCGTTGGAGGGTAAAGTGACTTCGTCATCGAAAAAAATGGATGAAATATTTACGAACACGCGTGTTGTGTGCTTCGGTCGATTACGGGTAACAATTCCTGAGACTGCGTCTGTTATCTATGGGCCTATTACGGTCGATGGAAATATGCAGTTTTATCGCAATCAATCCTCGAGTATTGCCTCCTTGGTTGAATCACGTCTTCAAAGTGTTCAAGAAGAGAAGAGCTATCTGGCGGATTACTCTTTGGCTAAGCTTCCGATGGTTGGGAAGGTCGTTGATGGCATCATTCCAGGTCAGAAAATTGTGTTCGGTGCGAAAAGCTCAGTGAGCTATGCGATTCATTCCTACATCCCGATGGAAGGCGATCTTTTTATCCAATATATTAGTAGTGTAATGCCAAGTGCGGACAGTGTGTCATTGGTGAATAAGGTCGCTGGTCAGCTGAGTCTTCGTTCTGAGAACGAAATTCCTGAGGAAATGGGAATGTGTATTGAAGGAGGTTTTGTTCAGGTTAATGCAGACTACGAAAGCAGTGCTATCGGCATTTATCTGAAAGAAATTCCGGATGTTCGAATCTCGATCGAGGCACGTAAAAACCATGATAACTTACAAGGAGGGAGTAGTCCGCGGAAGCTCAGACGACAAGCGGAAGAACGCGCGGTCATGCTTGGATTCGGTAATTTCTTCTCCAGGATAAAAGTGCTCCGAGATGGGGCACGGCAGCTGGGAATATGGCATGGTGAAGAAATTCTCACCAGGCGACCCGCGTACAAAGATGATACAGATGCTCATGAGTTTCGTTTTTTCAGCGTTGGCGAGAAAAACAGTGCGTTGCACCCCTTGCTGGATGTTCGCTTAGATTCCGGCGTAAAGGGTGATGCGAAAGCCAAGGTCAAGCCCAGCCTTACAGATGAAGAAGCGTTAGCTCTCTGGGACAGAGTACTCCCGTCTATTGGCGTGCGCCAACCAAGCGACGCAACTCCATCCAACGAAGTACCACTAAAAACCCCACTCGGCGCCATCAGCAAATCAGGCGAAATCTGCCCGCAGAGCGGCTTTTGGGAATGTACCGACAAACGGAAGATCGACGGCGCAAGACGTCGTCTGTTCACGCAGGGCGAAAAAATCCCGCCAGTGATCGCCACTGGTTACATCAGTCTTTTGAGAACACTGATCGGGGACGTCTACCGTGTCGCTTACGTCGACTGGAAATTGACTGCTTATGAGACCATCCCGACAGCTTCGGGCGACGTCGATGGTAAGCCGGATGAGGACGATCGCGCAGAGGACACCCATGCCTAACATCATCCGCCTGAACGACCCCACCAGCCACGGCGGCAAAGTCACCAGCGTCGCCGCCACCCATTTCACCGTCGGCGGCATCGCAGTCGCCTGCCTCGGCGACGAATGCGTATGCCCGATCCACGGTAAAGGCACCATCGTCGAAGGCGATCCCAACCACACGATCAACGGCGTGCAAGTCGCTTACGACGGCCACAAAACCAGCTGCGGCGCCACCCTGACTTCAACCATCGCAACCTTCACCCGCACCTAGCCTGATCCAGCGCGGCCAGGTCACCGCCACCAACCTGCATACGAAAAAAAACCGGGCCACGCAGGCCCGGTTCTCATTCACATTAGCAGCACAGCAACTTATCGCGCCGCCACCGGCGCCCCGTCGGCTTGCGCCGCCGGCTCCACCCAACCGCCACCGAGCACGCGATACAACGCGACCTGGTTCTGCAAACGCAGCAGATTGGCGTTCACCGACAACTGCTGCGACTGGAACAGCGAACGCTGTGCATCGAGCAGGTCGAGCTGGCTGGCCGCGCCGCTGCGGTAGCGCAGGTCGGACAGGTTGAAGCGGTCGGCTTCGGCTTCGGTCACGGCCGATTGCGCGCGCAGCTGTTCGCTGTACGTGGCCTGGCCGGCCAGGGCGTCCGCCACTTCGCGGAATGCGGTCTGGATTGACTGCTCGTAGCGGGCCACGGCGATGTCGCGCTGGGCACGGGCGGCGCCCAGCGTGGCGGTGTTGCGGCCGTAGTCGAAGATCGGCAGGATCGCCTGCGGGGCGAAGGACCAGCCCCAGGTGCCGCTGTCGAACAGGCCCGACAGTTCGGTGCTGGCGCTGCCGGCCGAACCGGTCAGCGAAATGCGCGGGAAGAAGTTCGCGCGCGCAGCGCCGATGTTGGCGTTGGCGGCGATCAGTTCCTGCTCGGCCGCGCGGATGTCCGGACGGTTGGCCAGCAGGTCCGATGGCAGCCCGGCCGGCAGGTCGGGCAGCTCGGTCTTGGCCAGCGTGGCGCCGGCCGAGACGTCCGCCGGCAGCGGCTGGCCCACCAGCAGCGTCAGCAGGTTGATGTCCTGGGCGCGGAAGCGCTGTTGTTGCGCCAGCGTGGCCAGGGCCGTTTCAACGAGCGAACGCGATTGCTGGAGTTCGAGACGCGAGGCGACGCCGTTATCGAAGCGCAATTGCGTCAGGCGGTCCGAATCCTGGCGCGTCTTGACGGTGTCTTGCGTGATGCGCAGCAGTTCTTCGTCGGCCAGCAGTTGCAGATAGGCGTTGGCGACCGATGCGATCAGGCTGATCTGCGTGGTCTTGCGCGCTTCTTCGGTGGCCAGGTATTGCGCCAGCGCGGCCTCGCTCAGGTTGCGCACCCGGCCGAACAGGTCGAGCTCGAACGACGTGACTTGCAGGCCGGCCGAATAGGTACTGTCGATCGGCTGGTCTTCGCCCACGGTCTGGCGGTTGCCGCTGATGCCCAGGCCCACCGACGGCAGCCGGTCGGCACGGGTAATGCGGTATTGCGCGCGGGCCTGCTCGATGTTGGCGATGGAGATACGCAGGTCACGGTTGTTCACCAGTGCCTGGTCGATCAGCTGACGCAGGCGGGTATCGGCAAAGAACTGCTGCCAGGCGACCGATGCCGGGGCAGCATCGAGTACCGGGCTGGCCGCGTCCGCGGCCGACTTCGGCAATTCCGGGAAGGCGCCTGCCACCGGCGCCACCGGGCGTTCATAGTCCGGCGCCATCGACATGCAGCCTGCCAGCGCCATTGCCAGCGCCAGCGGGGTCACGAGTTTCATATGCTTGATCATGCTTTGTTCCCTTCTTCTGCAGCTTGCCGTTCCTGTTTTTCCTGCTCATGCTGTTTTTCTTGCGCATGGGCGTACATCTTGCGCTGGCGCTCGCTGCCCTTGAAGAGCGTGCGGACGACGACGAAGAACACCGGCACAAAGATCACGCCGAGCACGGTAGCCGTAATCATACCGCCCATCACGCCGGTACCGATCGCGCGCTGCGACGCCGAACCGGCGCCGCTCGCGATCACCAGCGGCAGCACGCCGAGGATAAAGGCCAGCGAGGTCATGATGATCGGGCGGAAGCGCAGGTGAGCCGCTTCAAGCGCCGCATCGAACGGCGACTTGCCTTCGGCTTGCAGGTCCTTTGCAAACTCGACAATCAGAATCGCGTTCTTCGCCGCCAGGCCAATGATGGTGATCAGGCCGACCTTGAAGTAGACATCGTTCGACAAGCCGCGCATATTGGCTGCCAGCAGCGAACCAAGGATACCCAGCGGCACCACCAGCATCACCGCCACTGGAATGGTCCAGCTTTCATACAGTGCGGCCAGGGCCAGGAACACCGCCAGCAGCGCGAAGCCGATCAGGATGAACACGGTCGAGCCCGACAGCAGTTCCTCGCGCGACTGGCCGGTCCACTCATACGAGAAGCCAGGCGGCAGTTGGGCTGCCAGGCGCTGCATTTCGTCCAGCGCTTCGCCGCTCGAGTAACCAGGCGCCGGCTCACCGGTCAGTTTCATCGCCGGATAGCCGTTGTAGCGGTTGGTCTGCATCGGGCCGGTGGTCCATTCCGTGGTCGCGAACGAAGACAGCGGCACCGGCTGGCCCTGGGTATTCATCGCATTGATCTTCAGCAGATCGTCAGGCTGCATGCGCTGTGGCGCATCGGCTTGCACGATCACGCGCTGCAGGCGGCCGGCGTTCGGGAAGTCGTTCACGTACGACGAACCCATCGAGGTCGACAGCGCCGTGTTGATCGCGGCGAAGGTCACGCCCAGGGCTTGCGCCTTGTCGCGGTCGATGTTCAGCTTGAGCTGCGGCGCATCTTCCAGGCCTTCCGGACGCATGCCCGTCAGGATCTTGCTTTGCGACGCCATGCCCAGCATCTGGTTACGCGCGGCCAGCAAGGCAGCGTGGCCATTGCCGGCACGATCTTGCAGGCGGAACGAGAAGCCGGTGCCGGTACCCAGTTCCGGGATCGGCGGCGGGCTTACCACGAAGATGAACGAGTCGCGCAGCGCGCCCATGTGGCCGGTGATCCGACCCGCGAACGATTGCGCATCCTGGCCGTCACCCTTGCGCTCGTCCCATGACTTCATCGGGATGAATGCCAGGCCCATGTTCTGGCCCTGGCCAGAGAACGAGAAGCCGGTAATGGCCACGATGTTGGCCGTTTCAGGCTGCTTCATGACGAACTCTTCCATTGCACGCATGACCGTGTTGGTACGTTCGGCAGTCGCGCCAGGCGGCAGCTGAACGTTGGCGATCACGTAGCCCTGGTCTTCGTTCGGCAGGAACGAGTTCGGCAGGCGCGTGAACATCACGCCGACGATGACGACCAGCAGCGCGAACACCACCATCCAGCGGCCGGCGCGTTTCATGAGGGCGCCGACGAAGCCTTCGTATTTTTTGGCGCCGGTGGTGAACTTGCGGTTGAACCAGCCGAAGAAACCCTTCTTCTCGTGATTGTGGCCCGCTTCGACCGGTTGCAGCAGGTGGGCGCACAGTGCCGGGGTCAGCGACAGCGCCAGGAACGCCGAGAAGGCGATCGAGGTCACCATCACCACCGAGAACTGGCGGTAGATGTTGCCGACCGCACCAGCAAAGAACGCCAGCGGCACGAACACGGCGATCAGGACGACGGTCACGCCGATGATGGCGCCCGAGATCTGGCCCATCGCCTTGCGTGTGGCTTCCAGCGGCGGCAAGCCTTCTTCGCTCATGATCCGTTCGACGTTCTCGACTACCACAATGGCATCATCGACGACGATACCAATCACCAGCACCATGCCGAACATGGTCAGCACGTTGATCGAGAAGCCCATCGCCAGCAGGCAGGCGAACGAGCCCAGCAGTGCGATCGGCACCACGATGGTCGGGATCAGGGTGTAGCGGAAGTTCTGCAGGAACAGATACATCACCAGGAACACCAGCACGATCGCTTCGAGCAGGGTGTGCACCACTTGCTCGATCGAAATCGAGATGAACGTGGTGGAGTCGTAAGGGATCGAGTATTTCACACCGGCCGGGAAGAGCTTCTGCAGCTCGGCCATGCGCTCCTTGATCAGATCTGCGGTTTCCAGGGCGTTACCCGATGGCGCCAGCTGCACGCCGATACCGGCCGATGGCTTGCCGTTCAGGCGCGCCGCGGTGGCATAGGCCTGGCCGCCGATTTCGATGCGCGCTACATCCTTCAGGCGCACGGTCGAGCCGTCCTGGTTTGCGCGCAGCACGATATTGCCGAACTGCTCGACGTTCGACAGCTGGCCGGTCACGATGACGGTGGCGCTGATCTGCTGGCCCTGCGCCAGCGGCAGGTCGCCAATGGTGCCGGATGCAACCTGGGCATTCTGCTGCGAGATCGCGCTGGTAACGTCGGCCGGCGACAGGCTGTAGCCGACCAGCTTGGCCGGATCGATCCAGATCCGCATTGCTTTTTCGGTGCCAAACAGCTGGGCCTGGCCAACGCCGGTAATGCGCTGGATTTCAGGCAGCACATTGCGCGAGGCATAATCGCCTAGCGTAATGTTGTCCATGTTCGGGTCATCCGACGACAGGATCGTAAACAGCAGGAAGTTCGAGCGTGACTTGTCGACGCGCACACCCTGCTGCGTCACCGCCGGCGGCAGGCGCGGAGTCGCGCGTGACAGGCGGTTTTGAACGTCAACCTGAGCGAGTTCCGGATCGGTGCCGGTCTCGAAAGAAATGGTGATCGAGCCAGTGCCATTGGCCTGGCTGGTCGATTCCATATAGATCATGCCTTGGGCACCGTTCATCTCGCGTTCGATAATCGAGATGACGGAATCCTCCAGCGTTTGCGCCGATGCACCCGGGTAGGTGACGTTGACGACGATCGCGGGCGGGGCCACGGACGGGTATTGCGCGATCGGCAGCTGCTTGATGGCGACGCCACCTAGCACCATGATGAACAGCGCGATCACCCAGGCAAAAATTGGGCGGTCAATAAAAAAACGTGCCATTGAAAAGTCCTGTTCGTTTTATTCTTAGCGGCTGCTGTCGGCCGGGGTCGTTGCACCCGCCGCTGGCGAACCGGAATTCGGGGTGCGTGCACCGGCAGCATTCGCGCCAGCGGCGGCCTGAGCGCCGGCAGCGTTCGGCTGGGCAGCCGGTGCGCCTGCCTGGGTCGGCGCCTGTGGCGCGCCAGGTGGCGTCCACTGCACTGGCTTGACCGGCGTACCTGGCGGCAGCATCTGCAGTTTCTGGAAGCCGTCGACCATGACTTTTTCGCCTTCTTTCAGGCCGTCGGTGACTACCCAGTTTTCGCCTTTCTGCGAACCGACCACGACCTTGCGGGACACTGGCTTGTTGTCGGCGCCAATGACCATCACGGTGTCGCCAGTCTGGCCGCCGCGGGTGACTGCTTGCTGCGGCACCAGGATGCCGCGCGTTTCGGCCTGCGACAGGCGTACGCGTGCATACTGGCCTGGCAGCAGGGCATTGTCCGGATTGTCGATCGCAGCGCGCAGCGTGACCTGGCCGCTGGTTTCATCGACGGTAACGTCCGAGAACAGCAGCTTGCCCTGGCGTGCCATCACGGTGCCGTCATCGAGCACGACCGAGACCGGCAGCTCGCCGTCGGCCTTGCCGCTGGCCTGCTTGCGCAGGCGCTGCAGATCGTTCGCCGATTGCGTGATGTTCAGGTACATGCGGTCGGTCTGCTGGATCAGGGCCAGCTCGGTCGACTGCGTGGCCGAGACCAGCGCGCCTTCGGTCACCAGCGAGCGGCCGATGCGGCCGGAGATCGGGGCATTGACATTGGTATAGCCAAGATTGATCTGGGCAACGCGGACCTGGGCGCGGGCGGCGGCCACTTCGGCCTCGCCTTGGCGTTGGGCAGCAATAGCGTTGTCGAATTCCTGCTTGCTGACGGCGTTGGCTTCGACCAGCGGCTTGTAGCGATCGGCAATGGCCTTGGCCGCCACCAGGTTGGCCTGGGCACGTGCGAGGTCAGCCTGGGCTGAAGCGACCTGGGCCTGATAAGGCGCGGCGTCGATCTGGTACAGCGCCTGGCCCTGCTTGACGATGCTGCCTTCGGTGAACAGGCGTTTCTGGACGTTGCCATCGACGCGGGCGCGCACCTGGGCGGTGCGGATTGCCTCGACGCGGGCTGGCAGCTCGGTGACCAGGGCAACGGTTTCGATTTTGGTGGTAATCACACCAGCCTGGACAGCGGGCGCTTGCTGGCCGCCAGGGGCGGCGCCGGCTGGCGCTTCATCTTTCTTGCCGCAGGCGGACAGCAGGACCAGGGCCGCCAGGGTGGCGGCAGCGACCCGGGTCAGGGACGGGGACGAGGATTGGGCAGGGCGCATTACGTGTGCTTCCTTCTAGTTAGTAACGCGTTGATGTCACGCTCCGGTCACTCGAATGTGGTGGAGGGCAATATCAACACTGGCTTTTGCAAATAGTTTTATATACTATCACGACTGTATGTAAAATGTTTTGCCCCCTTGTAATTTTGGAGTGTCCCCCGAATATGGTCCGCAGGACGAAAGAAGAAGCCGCCGCAACACGCGACAGCATCCTTGACGCAGCCGAGATTTTGTTTGCAAAACATGGCGTTTCAAGAACAACTTTACAGCATATTGCAACCGCGGCGGGCGTGACGCGCGGAGCGATTTATTGGCATTTTGTTGACAAAGGCGCCGTGTTCAGCGCAATGATGGAACGCGCCACGATGCCGATGGATGCCGCTGTCAAGCTCGCTGGCGAGCGTGCGCACACCGATCCGCTGCAATGCCTGCGCGACGAGATGATGGCCGTGCTGCACATCGTGGAGAGCGACGAAAAGGCGCGCCGCGTGTTCGAGATCGCCACGCTCAAGACCGAGTTCACCGACGAGGTCGATTCGGCGCGCGCCCACAAGCGCGAATCGGTCGCGCGCTGGCGCGGGCGGATGCAGGATCAGTTCACGCAGGCGAAGGCCGAGGGCATGCTGCCGGCCACGGTCGATCCGCGCAATGCGTCGATGAGCATGTGGGTCATGCTCGATGGGCTGCTACGCAACTGGATTTTTGAACCAGGTGCATTCGAGCTGGTGGCGCTGGGATCGGAGTTGATCGATACGTATATTGCAGGGCTGCGGGCGCGCTGAGCGACGCCGCAACGGTGTTCATGCACGCAACCTCAACTACGTCGTTCCCGCCTCCGCGCATTGCTGTCCGGGATAATACCGCTGACCTGAAAACCGTCGTTCCAGCGAAGGCTGGAACCCAAGCTCAGCATCTTTGCCGCAAAATTGATGGCGGCCCGCAACGGAATTAGGTTCCAGCCTTCGCTGGAACGACGTGCAAATGGCTTGAATGTTGTATCTGGTATCGCATGGACTGCAGCTCCGGCAACGAAAAAGCGCTCTATTGCAGACTTACCGGTTATCCCGGACAGCAGTGCGCCTCCGCGGGAACGACGGTTTCAAGTCCTGCGTCTGCGCTTACCGCATCCCTTCGATCATCACCTTCAGCTTGATCGAGTCAGCCACGAATGCGCGAATTCCTTCGGCCAGCTTCTCGGTCGCCATCGCATCTTCATTGAGCATGAAGCGGAACGTCTTTTCGTCGATCGCGATCTTTTCGATATCCGCTGCATCGTCCTTGACCAGTTTGCGCTCGAACGGCGCGTCGCTGTCGGCCAGCTTTTGCAGCAGGTCGGGCGAAATGGTGAGCAGGTCGCAGCCAGCCAGTTCGAGAATCTGCGACGTGTTGCGGAAACTCGCGCCCATCACTTCGGTGGCGTAGCCGAACTTGCGGTAGTACTGGTAGATGCCCTTGACCGATTGCACACCCGGATCGTCGGCGCCCTGATAATCGGTACCGGTCGACTTCTTGTACCAGTCGTAGATGCGGCCGACGAACGGCGAAATCAGCTTCACATTCGCTTCGGCGCAGGCCACGGCCTGGCACAGCGAGAACAGCAGCGTCAGGTTGCAGTGGATGCCGTCTCGTTCCAGGATCTCGGCGGCGCGGATGCCTTCCCAGGTCGAGGCGATCTTGATCAGCACGCGTTCGCGCGACACGCCGGCCGCCTGATACAGCGCGATCAGTTCGCGGCCCTTGGCCACCGTCGCTTGGGTATCGAACGACAGGGCGGCATCGATCTCGGTCGACACGCGGCCCGGCACGAACTCGAGGATTTCCACGCCGAAGGCGATCAACAGATTGTCGATGATGGCGTCGATCGATGCGTCGGGTGCGTTCGCGATGGCTTTTTCCAGCAGCGGGCGGTATTCCGGCTTCTGCACGGCCTTCAGGATGAGCGAAGGATTGGTGGTCGCGTCCTGTGGCGTATAGGCCTTGATCGACTGGAAGTCGCCGGTGTCGGCAACGACGGTGGTGAATTGCTTGAGCTGTTCGAGTTGGTTCATGGTGGTCTCTTGAATGTTCTTAGAAATCGGTGCCCGCGACAAACGCGGCCAGCATGGCTTCCAGGCCGGCGCGGTCCTCGTCGCTGAAGCGCTCGCGTTTCGGGCTGTCGATATCGAACACGCCGATCAGGCGGTCGTCCTTGATCACCGGGATCACGATCTCGGCGGCGGACGCCGAATCGCAGGCGATGTGGCCGGGGAACGCATGCACGTCGGCGACGACGATGGTTTCGCGCTGGACGGCGCTCGTGCCACAGACGCCGCGCCCGAACGGGATGCGGGCGCAGGCCGGCTTGCCCTGGAACGGGCCGACCAGCAGGTCATTGCCTTCGCCCTTCCTGGACGGCACGGTGAAGTAGAAGCCGGCCCAATTGAGGTCGGCGATGGTGTCGTAGACAAGGGCCGAGAACTGCGACGCATTGGCCGTCAGGTCGCGTTCACCTTCGAGGATGCTCGTGACCTGGCGTACCAGCAGGTCGTAATCGGGGCGGTCGCTGCGTTCTGGATTGATGTGCATGGCGATGACTTTGGACGGTCAATAAACCATCCATTTTAGCCGATGAACGAATCGAACTGCATGTCGAACTCTTGCAGCGCCTTCTGCGCGTTCTGCATCTTCTTGCGAAACTCCGGCCCGCGCCGCAGCGCCAGGCCCACCGCCAGCACGTCGATCACGACCAGATAGGCCAGGCGCGCCGAAATCGGCGTGTACGGGTCGGTCGCAAACACCAGGTCGATCGGAATGAGCAGCGTGGCCATTTCGGCCAGCGGCGTGCCCGATGGCGCCAGCACGATCACCTGCGCACCGCCGGCCTTGGCCAGCTTGGCCGAGCGCGTGAGTGCCGGGTTGTTGCCGCGCTGCGAGATGGCGACCACCGCATCGCCTTCGCGCAGCAGGGCCGCCGCGATCGAGTGGATCGCCGGGTCGGTGTAGGCCACCGTCGGCACACCGGAGCGGAAGAACTTGTGCTGGGCGTCGGCCGCCACGAAGCCGGACGTGCCCTGGCCGTAGAACTCGATCTTGTTGGCGCGTGAGAGGATCTCGAGCGCCTGCTGCACGAGCTCCGGTTTGAGGTTGTTGCGCAGGTCGAGCAGCGTGTTGATCGAGCGGCTGCAGATCTTGTTGATCAGGTCAGATGCCAGGTCGTCCTGGTGCGGCGCTTCGTTCGCGCCGGGCAGGGCCAGCGCCAGGCCTTGCGCGAGCTTGAGCTTGAACTCGTGCCAGCCGTCGTAGCCGAGCGTGCGGCAAAAGCGCACGACGGTCGGTTCCGACACGCCCGCGCTGCGCGCCAGCGCCGTGATGTTCTGGCTCACGGTGGCGGACGGCGCGGCCAGCACCGCCAGCGCCACCTTGCGCTCCGACTTGGACAGCGTGTCGAGCTGGGTGCGGATCGAGTCGAGCAGCATCGGTAAGCCTTAATCTTCGGGCAGCGATTCTTCGCGCCACTGCAAGCCGTCGCGGCCGATCAGGGCACTGGCCGCGGCCGGGCCCCAGGTGCCGGACGTGTATGGTGCGGGCGAGGTGTCGTCCTGCTCCCAGTGTTCCAGGATCGGTTCGACCCATTCCCACGCCGCTTCGAGTTCGTCACCGCGCATGAACAGCGTGAGCTGGCCGCGCAGCACGTCGAGCAGCAGGCGCTCGTAGGCTTCCATGCGCGGCGACGTGAACTGCTCGCGGAAATCGAGTTCGAGTTCGGCCTGTTTAAGGCGCATCGAATCGCCCGGCGTCTTGGCCATCAGGTTCATCGACAGGCCTTCGTCCGGCTGCAGGCGGATCACCAGGCTGTTGGGCTGGAAGCTCGACGTGGGCTGGTTGAAGATCGAATGCGGGATCGGCTTGAAGCGCACGACGATTTCGGCCAGGCGGTCGGACATGCGCTTGCCGGTGCGCAGATAGAACGGCACGCCGGCCCAGCGCCAGGTGTCGATTTCGGCTTTCATGGCCACGAAGGTCTCGGTGCGCGAACTCTTCGGCGCATCCGGTTCGTCGCGGTAGCCGGGCACCGGCTGGCCGTCGATATAGCCCGAGCGGTACTGGCCGCGCACGATATTGTGCGCCAGCGTCGTTGGCGTGAAGCGTTTCAATGAGCGCAGCACCTGCAGTTTGGCGTCGCGCACGGCGTCCGGTGCAATGGACGCCGGCGGCTCCATCGCCACGATGCACAGCAGTTGCAGCAGATGGTTCTGCAGCATGTCGCGCAGCGCGCCCGAATTGTCGTAGTAACCGAGGCGATTGCCCACGCCGATCTTCTCGGCGATGGTGATCTGCACGTCCGAAATCCATTCGCGGCGCCACAGCGGCTCGAACAGGATGTTCCCGAAGCGCAGGGCCAGCAGGTTCTGCACGGTCTCTTTGCCCAGGTAGTGGTCGATGCGGTAGATCTGCGACTCGGCGAACACCTTGCCGACATCGAGGTTGATCTGCTTGGCCGAAGCCAGGTCGCGGCCCAGCGGTTTCTCGAGCACCACGCGCGAATTGGGCGTGGCCAGGCCCGTGGCGGCCAGGTTGTCGCAGATCTTGGCGAAGATTTGCGGCGGCGTGGCCAGGTAGTACACGCGCGTGAGCGACGCATCGGCGCGCAGGGCCGCAATCAGGTCGCCATAGGTGGCGACATCGGTGGCGTTCAGGGCCACGTAGGTGATGCGGGCAAGGAAGCGCTCCCAGTTGGCGCTCGACGGGGCTTCTTTGATGTGCGGCTTGGCGTTGGTTTCGACCATATGCAGGAATTCTTCCTGCGTGGCGTCGTCGCGCCCGACGCAGATGATGCGGGCGCTGGCCGGCAAGTCGCCCGCCACGTCGCGCGCGAACATGGCAGGCAACAGCTTGCGCATCGCAAGGTCGCCACTGCCGCCAAAGAATACGAGGTCGAAATCGGGAATCGCCATGATGAGGTCTGATGCGTCAATAAAAATGGTTTTGTAAATTTACTACATAAATTATACAGAATCAAGAAAATCTACTACGTTTCTCAGAGGTCGCAGCCTATGGTGCCATATTCGCCGCCCGCGCAGCGCACCCAGATTTCAGGTGGGTGACTCGGGCGGCTGCCAGTCGGCCTGCTGCGCGCGCACCCGTTCACCGAGCCAGTCGGCAAACGCACGGACCGTCGACGCCAGATGCCGGTCTTGCGGATAGATCAGCGAGAGCGGCACGGGTGGCCCTTGCAACGCCGGCAGCACGCGTACCAGGCGCCCGGCCGCCAGGTGCGGCAGCGCCAGGTAGCTGGCGATCCGGATCACCCCCAGGCCTTCCAGGCCGCAGCCCAGGTAGGCATCGGTATCGTTCACCACGAGCCGCGCGCCGGGCGCGATCGTGTGCTCGGCGCCATCGACCGTGAAGCACCAGCCTGCCGTGCGGCCAGTGAGCGCCGACTGGTAGCCGACGATGTCGTGTGCCTGGAGCGCCTCGAGCGAGTGCGGCGTGCCGCGCCGCGCCAGGTAGTCGGGCGCGGCGCAGGCGATCCAGTCGAAGCTGCCGAGATGGCGCGCCACCAGCAGTGCCGACGACGCCGGCGTACCGGCCCGCACCACGCAATCGACGCCTTCCTGGACCAGCTCCACCGGCCGGTCGCCCAGCGTCAGCGTCAGGTCGATGCCCGGATACCGGGCCTGGAAGTCGCGCAAGCCTGGCAGCACCACCGCCCGTGCGAACGACGACGTCATGTCGGCGCGCACCAGCCCGCGCGGCGTGACCGTGCTGTCCGCCAGCGCGGTCTCGACCCCGGCGATCTCGCTCAGGATGCGCTGGCAATGGTCGTAATACAGGCTGCCGTTCGGGGTGAGGTGCAGGGTGCGGGTCGTGCGCTGCAGCAGGCGCACGCCCAGGGCTGCCTCGAGTTCCTGGATCGACCGGCTGACCGTCGACCGCGGCACCGCCAGGATCCTGGCGGCCCCGGCGAAGCTCTGCGCTTCGACCACGCGCGAAAAAATCTGCATTGCCCGTAACCTGTCCATCGATCCCGCCTCCTTGATCTGCCCGAGCGCCCGATTATCCCATTCATCGCAATTCTGAAATGAGAAGTGACGGGCTTACGTGCATGCGCCCTGGTGAGCATACTCGACGCCATTCAAGCCATCACGCTACGACAGGAGCTCGCATGACCAACCACGACAACCCGCACCATCTCACTCACACGCTGGTGCTTGGCGCCGGTGAACTCGGCATGGCCATGCTGCGCCATCTGGCGCCGCACCAGAAAGCTGCGGGCCATCCCCTGGCGGTGCTGGTGACACCCGGCTCGCTGACCACGCCGACACCGCGCCAGGTGGAGGATCACGCCGCGCTGCGCGCGCTGGATGTGCAGTTCGTGCCGTTCGACCTGGTCGAGCGCAGCCACGAAGACCTCGTGGCCTTGCTGCGCCAGTTTGACACGGTCATCAATTGCACCGGCTTCGTGGCCGGCCCCGGCACCCAGCTGCGCCTGACCCGGGCGGTGCTGGATGCTGGCGTGCGCCGGCATATTCCATGGCAGTTCGGTGTCGATTACGACATCGTCGGCAAAGGCAGCGGCCAGCCGGTATTCGACGAGCAGTTCGACGTGCGCGGCATGTTGCGCGGGCAGGACCGGACCGAATGGATCATCGTCTCGACCGGCATGTTCACCAGCTTCCTGTTCGAGAAGGCCGCCGGCATCGTCGACCTGGATGCCGGTGTAGTGCGAGGCCTGGGCACCTGGGCCACGCAGGTGACCGTCACCACGCCCGACGATATCGGCCGTTGCACCGCCGCGATCCTGTTCGACGAACCGCGCATCGCGAACCAGGTCGTCTACCTGGCCAGCGATACGGTCTCGTATGGGCAGCTGGCCGACATCGTCGAGTCGGTAACGGGGCGCGGCGTCGAACGCATCCTGCTGACCGGCGCCGCCCTGCAGGCCGATCTGGCCGCGCAGCCGGCCGATCCGATGGCGCGCTACCGCATTGCCTTCGCCCGCGGCGACGGGATGGCCTGGCGTCAGTCGACCACCTACAACGCGCAGCGAGGGATCCCGACTACGAACATTCGCGCCTGGCTGGAGAATCGGGTGAAGTGAGCGGGTGATGTGAACGCAGTGCCTGTTCCGGGTATAAGCATAGGCGCAATCGTTATTGGTCACGCAATGTGGGGCCTGTTAAGCTTCGCGTCCCTTCGGCAGTCGAGGTACTGCCGTCACCGATGCCAGAACACAGAAAGCCCCACATGAGCTGCAAACACCATCACGCCAACCCGGCCCGCGCCGTCCTTGTCCTCGGCCTGATCGCGACCCTGGCCCCGCCCGTCGCGTTCGCGCAGGACACGCCACCGCCCGCGCCGGCCGCGGATGAACTGCAGACGATCGTCGTCACCGGCACGCGTTCGCTCAACCGCCGCACGCTCGACTCCGAGTCGCCCGTTGACGTCATCGGCAGCAAGGAATTGCAGAGCACCGGTTCCGGCGAGCTGGCCACCGTGCTGGCGCGCCTGCTGCCATCGATGAACTTCCCACGCCCGAGCGGCGCCGATGCCAGCGATGCGGTGCGTCCGGCGCAGCTGCGCGGCCTGTCGCCCGACCAGACGCTGGTGCTGGTCAACGGCAAGCGCCGCCACACGTCCGCCGTCGTCAACGTCAACGGCACACTGGGGCGCGGTTCGGCGCCGGTGGACCTGAATGCGATTCCGCTGGCGGCAATCGAGCGCATCGAAGTGCTGCGCGACGGCGCTGCGGCGCAGTACGGCTCGGACGCCATCGCCGGCGTGGTCAATATCATCCTGAAAAAAGGCGCGGAGGGCGGCGAAGCTGAAGTGGTCTACGGCCAGTACGATTACGGCGACGGCGAGCAGGCCACCGTGCGTGGCTCGGCAGGCTTCAAACTGGGGCAGGATGGCTGGGTGCGCGTCGCGATCGAAGCAGCCGAGCGCAATGCCACCAACCGTTCGCTGGCCGATCCGCGCGCATCCGCCGGCTCGCGCCAGGGCACCGTTACACAGCGCTACGGCGATCCGGACAGCCGTCCGCGCACGCTGTTCGTCAACAGCCAGCTGCGCATCAACGACGATATCGACTGGTACGCCTTCGCCGGCTACGGCGAGCGCGCCACCTCGTCGGCGGCGGTGTTTCGTACCGCGTACACCGACAACACCCGCACCACGCTGCGCTCCAGTCTCTATCCGGAAGGCTTCCAGCCGCTGCTGGACAGCACATCGGTCGATGCGTCGCTGGTGACCGGCCTGCGCGGCGTGCTGGGCGACTGGCGCTGGGATGCAAGCCTGAACCATGGCCGCAACCGTTTCTCGCTCGATGTCGCCGATACGGTCAACTACAGCCTGGGCGCGGCCAGCCCGACGCGCTTTTATGCCGGCGAGCTGACCTCGACGCAAAGCCTGGCCAACCTGGACGTGGCGCGCGAGATTCCCGTGGCGTTCTTGCATGGCCCGTTGACGGTCGCGCTGGGCCTGGAGGCGCGCCATGAGTCGTACGAGATCGGCGCCGGCGAACGCAATTCGTACTTCGGTTCCGGCGCCCAGGGCTATTCGGGTTTCCGGCCCGAGAACGCCGGCAAGAACAGCCGCAACAACAAATCGCTGTACCTGAACCTGGAGGGCGATATCACGCAGGACTTGTCCGGCGCGCTGGCGCTGCGCCATGAACGCTACAGCGATTTCGGCAACACCAGTTCGGCCAAGGCCTCGGCGCGCTATGCGTTCACGCCGACGTTCGCCCTGCGCGGTACTGCCTCCAATGGCTTCCGTGCGCCGTCGCTGGCCCAGTCTTTCTACACGATCACCACGACCAATACGCTGCTCGTGAACGGCGCCAGCGCCCTGGTCGAAACGGGCACGTTCCCGGTCGGCAGCGCCGCCGCCCGCGCACTTGGTGCCGGTGCGCTGAAAGCCGAAAAAGCGCGCAACCTGAGCATCGGCGCGCAGTGGCAGCCAACCCGAAACTGGACCACGACGGTCGACCTGTACCGCATCGATATCGACGACCGCATCGTCTTCTCGTCGAACCTGCAACTGGCCAATGCGCCGGCCCTGGCCAATGCACTGGCGGCGCAAAACGTGTTCGTCGGCGCCGCGCGCTACTTCACCAATGCGGTCGACACGCGCACCGAGGGCGTGGACATCGTGAGCACCTATCGCCTGAATCTGGCTGGTGGCGCGCGCGCCGACCTCACGCTGGGCTACAACCACAACGACAATGACGTGCGGCGCGTGGCCGATACGCCGGCCGTGCTGGCGGCGCAGAAGCTGGTGCTGGTGGACCGCCAGAGCGTCAATCGCCTGACCGTCGGTTCGCCGAAGGATAAATTGAGCCTGGCTGGTGACTACACGAACAGCATCTGGAATGCCCGCGCCGCCGTCACGCGCTACGGCGAATTCACCGTGCCGCAGAACGATGCGTCGCTCGACCAGACCTACGATCCGCAATGGGTGCTCGATCTTGCGGCGAGCGTGCGCCTGAACCAGTGGCGCTTGAGCGCCGGTATCGACAACGTCACCAACCGCTATCCGGCGCAGGTAACGTCACTGGCCAACCTGAATGCGAACGGCACCCAGCCGTACAGCGTGTGGGCGCCGAACGGCTTCAATGGGCGCTACTTCTATCTGAAAGCCGGCTACACCTGGTAGCCAGACCCTAGATCGCGTACTCGGGCTCCACGCGGCCTGCCACATCGAGCTTGATCGCCAGTACCTTGCCAGTGAGCGGATACTGCGCGATCTCTTCGCTTGACCGGCCATGGCTGGCGCTGGTGATGTACAGCGTGCGCAGGTCGGGCCCACCGAAGCAGACCGACGTCGGGCAGCGCACCGGCAGCTTCAGTTCGCGCACGATCTCGCCGTTCGGCGCGATGCGCAGCACGCGGCCGCCTTCGAACATTGCGACCCAGTACATTCCTTCGGCGTCGATCGTGGCGCCATCGGGCCGGCCGCCGTAGTCGGGCGCCGTCTTGTCGCTGGCGAAGGTGACGATCGTGCGGCGGTTGCTTTGCTCGCCGGTGGCCACGTCGAAGTCGTAGCAGTCGATGCGGTGCGTGGTGGTATCGGCATGGAACATCGTGCGGCCATCGAGGCTCCAGGCCAGGCCGTTCGAGTTGGTCATGCCGCCGCGCCAGGCGCAGCGCAACTGGTCGCGATCGAGCACGTACATCTCGGCGGCCGGCTGGTCGCGCGGCTCGTACATGGTGCCGATCCAGAAGCGGCCCGCCGGGTCGACGCGACCATCGTTGAAGCGCACCTTCGATGGATCGTACGGCGCATCGGCGATCGGGGTCTCGGAGCCGTCGGTCGAGTTCAGCCGGATCAAGCCGTTGCGCGTGGCGACCACCAGGCAGTTGTTGTCGTCGATCGCCAGCGCCGACGGGTTCGAGCCCATTTTCCATGACGAGAACTTGCCGCTCGCCGCGTGCAGGCGGTTGACCGTCAGGCCTTCGATGTCGACCCAGTACAGGGCCGATTCGACTTCGTGCCAGATCGCCGATTCGCCGACCAGCATCGGCGCATCGTGTACCACTTCAAATTTTTCGGTTGCCATAGTCTCGATATAAAGATGGATTCAAACGGCGGCCTTGGCGCGCGCGATCAGGCCATTGGTCGAGCTGTCGTGCAGGTTTGGCGCCGGTTCGCCCGCCAGCTCGGCCTCGATCTTCTTGGCCAATACCTTGCCCAGCTCGACGCCCCACTGATCAAAACTGTTCACGTCCCACAGCACACCCTGCACGAATGTCTTGTGTTCATACAGTGCGATCAGGGCGCCCAGTGTGGTGGGCGTCAGGCGCTCCATCAGGATGGTATTGCTCGGGCGGTTGCCGGGGAAGGTCTTGTGCGGCGTGAGGCGCTCGACTTCTTCTGGCGCCAGGCCTTGCGCGGCGAGGTCGGCGCGCACTTCGTCGGCGGTCTTGCCCTTCATGAAAGCTTCCGATTGCGCGAAGCAGTTCGCCAGCAGGGCGGTGTGATGGTGGTCCATCTCGTGCGCCGGACGCAGGGCGGCGATGAAGTCCATTGGCGTGATATCCGTGCCCTGGTGCAGCAGCTGGAAGTAGGCGTGCTGGCCGTTGGTGCCGCACTCGCCCCAGATCGCCGGGCAGGTCGGGGTGTCGACCGGCTGGCCATCGCGCGTGACGCGCTTGCCGTTGCTTTCCATGTCGAGCTGCTGCAGGTAGGCCGGGAAGCGGTTCAGGTCTTGATGATACGGGGCGATCGAGACCGAGCTGCAGGCGAGGAACTGGCGGTTCCAGAAGCCGATCAGGCCCAGCAGCGCCGGCAGGTTCTGCTCGAGCGGCGCGGTGCGGAAGTGTTCGTCCAGCTCGTGGGCGCCGGCCAAAAAGTCCTTGAAGTAGCCGAAGCCCACGGCCAGCGCGACCGGCAGGCCGATTGCCGACCATACCGAGTAGCGCCCGCCGACCCAGTCCCAGAACGGGAACATATTGGCCGGGTCGATGCCGAAGGTTTTGATTGCTTCGGTGTTGGTCGATGCGGCGACGAAGTGCTTCGCGAGCGCATGTTCTGCTGACTCAGCTGGCGCATGCGCCAGGAACCAGCGGCGCGCGGTCTGCGCGTTCATCATCGTCTCGGTGGTGGTGAAGGTCTTGGACGCGACGATGAACAGCGTCGTTTCGGGATCGACCTGGCTCAGGGCCGCGTCCATGTCGTGGCCATCGACGTTCGACACGAAGTGCATGCGCAGGCGCGGATGGGCGTAGTGGCGCAGGGCGAGCACGACCATCTTGGGACCCAGGTCCGAGCCGCCGATGCCGATATTGACGACGTCGGTGATCGGCTTGCCGGTGTGACCCAGCCATTCGCCGCTGCGCACGGCATCGGTGAAGGTCTTGACGCGATCGAGCACGGCGTGGATGTCGGCGTTGATGTCCACGCCGTCGACCACGTGCGACGCACCGCGCGGCGCGCGCAGTGCGGTGTGCAGCACCGCGCGGCCTTCGGTGTTGTTGATGCGCGCGCCGAGGAACATCGCATCGCGCCGCGGCTCGACGCCGCGCTCGCGCGCCAGCTGCATCAGCAGTTCAAGCGTGCGCCCGTCGAGGCGATTTTTTGAATAGTCTAGGAACAGGCCTGCAGCCTCGTCGGAGAAACGCTCGAAGCGCTGCGGGTCGGCGGCAAACAGGTCGCGCATCTGCCACGTGGTGGCGATATCGGCGTGCTGGGCGAGGGCCTGGAAACTGGCGGTACTGGTCAAGGATGGCTGGCGCATGGGGTCCGGGGTGCGTGGCACAATGTTGTCGTTAACAGATTATCGAATAATACAATCATCTGCACGTAAATTCACTACAAAAAAGAGCGTGCAGGTCAACAGGATTCACACTTGCTGCTGTTTTCGAGGCCCCCGTTCTATCCCATCTGTATAGCAAAAAAGATGGCGAGAGAGCGCAGCGCCCCAAATTGTAGTAAAATTTCAGATACTAAATTCAGGAAGGAACGAACATGGCGCTCCACCCGGTAGTTGAACAGGTCACCAACCGCATCATCCAGCGCAGCGGCCCGTCGCGCGCAGCCTATCTGGCGCATCTCGAAGCGGCCCGCATCCAGGGCGTGCAGCGCGGCGCGTTGTCGTGCACCAACCTTGCCCACGGGTTCGCCGCGTTCCCGGCCAACGACAAGCTCAAGCTGCGTGAAGTCAAGCAGCCGTCGGTGGCGATCGTTTCTTCCTACAACGACATGCTGTCGGCGCACCAGCCGTTCGAGTACTACCCCAAAGTCATCAAGGAAGCGGTGCGCGAAATCGGCGCCGTGGCCCAGTTCGCCGGCGGCGTGCCCGCCATGTGTGATGGCGTGACCCAAGGCCAGCCGGGCATGGAGCTGTCGCTGTTCTCGCGCGACACCATCGCGATGGCCACCGCCGTCGGCCTGTCGCACAATATGTTCGACGCCAGCCTGTACCTGGGCATCTGCGACAAGATCGTGCCGGGCCTGCTCATCGGCGCGCTGCACTTCGGCCACATCCCGGGCATCTTCGTGCCGGGCGGCCCGATGACCTCGGGCCTGTCGAACAAAGAGAAGGCGCGCGTGCGCCAGCTCTACGCGCAAGGTAAAGCCACGCGCGAAGAGCTGATGGAATGCGAAGCCGCGTCATACCACGACGCCGGCACCTGTACCTTCTACGGCACCGCCAACAGCAACCAGATGCTGATGGAGGTGATGGGCCTGCACCTGCCGGGCGCCGCGTTCATCACGCCGGGCACCGAACTGCGCGACGCGCTCACCCGCAGCGCGGCGCAGCAGGCAGTGGCGATTTCGCAGCAGGGCGGCACCTATATGCCGATCGGCCGCATCGTCGACGAGAAATGCATCGTCAACGCCATCGCCGCGCTGCATGCCACCGGCGGTTCGACCAACCACACGCTGCACCTGGTGGCGATCGCGCGCGCGGCCGGCATCGTGATCGACTGGGACGACTTCGACCAGATGTCGAAGGTCGTACCGCTGCTCACGCGTATCTACCCGAACGGCGAAGCCGATGTGAACCACTTCCAGGCCGCCGGCGGCCCGGGCTTCATCATCCGCGAACTGCTGGACGCCGGCCTGGCGCACGAAGACGTCAACACGGTGCTCGGTCACGGTCTGCGCGCCCACTGCAAAGAGCCATTCCTGGGCGAAGACGGCAAGACCATCTGGCGCGACACGCCGGCCCAAAGCGGCGACGAGACCGTGCTGCGCCCGGCATCGAACCCGTTCAGCAACAACGGCGGCATGGTGCTGGTGCAGGGTAACCTGGGCCGCGCAGTGATGAAGATCTCGGCCGTCAAGAACGACTACCACGTGATCGAAGCGCCGGCGCTGACGTTCAATTCGCAAGAAGATTTCATGGGCGCCTACAAGGCCGGCCAGCTCAATCGCGACTTCGTCGCCGTGATCCGCTTCCAGGGCCCGCGCGCCAACGGCATGCCGGAACTGCACGCACTGACGCCAGCCCTGTCGAACCTGCAGGACGCCGGCTTCAAGGTGGCGATGGTCACCGATGGCCGCATGTCGGGCGCGTCGGGCAAGGTGCCGGCGGCGATCCACGTGTCGCCAGAAATCCTGGCCGGCGGCCCGCTGGGCCTCGTGCGCGACGGCGACATCATCCGCGTCGACGCCACCACCGGCGTGCTGCAGGCACTGGTGCCGGCCGACGAGTGGGCGGCGCGCAAGCAAGCCACCACAGACCTGAGCAAGAGCCACATCGGCATGGGCCGCGAATTGTTCGCGATGTTCCGCGCCACGATCAGCGAAGCGGAGCAGGGCGCGGCAACGTTCCCGCTGCCGTCGCCGATTCCCACCATCGTACCGCTGCACGAAGGCCTCGATGCCAACGAAGTCGTGCCGGGTTCGGACGAAGACTTTCTCTTTAGGACGCAGAAATGACCCTCCTTGAAATCATGCGCTCGGCGAGCGTGATCCCTGTCATCGCCATCGACGATCCGGCCCACGCCGTCCCTCTGGCCAAGGCGCTCGTCGCCGGCGGCATACGCGTGCTCGAAGTCACGCTGCGTACCGAACATGGCTTGGGCGCGATCCGCGCCATGAGCGAAGTCGAAGGCGCCATCGTCGGTGTCGGCACACTGACCTCGCCCGAAGAATTCGTCGCCTCGCGCGACGCGGGCGCCGTGTTCGGCGTCTCGCCGGGCCTGACGGCGTCGCTGATTGCCGCAGCCAAGTCGAGCGGCCTGCCGCTGCTGCCGGGCGTGATGACGCCATCCGAAGTAATGGCCGCGCGCGAAGCGGGCTTCAAACAAGTGAAGCTGTTCCCGGCGATGCAGGCCGGCGGCGTGGGCATGCTCAATGCGATCCGCGGGCCCTTGTCGGACATGACGTTCTGCCCAACCGGCGGCATCACGATCGAGACCGCGCCGGCTTTCCTGGCCTGCAAGAACGTCGCCTGCGTGGGCGGTTCGTGGCTCACGCCGAAGGACGCGATCGAAGCGGGCGACTGGGCCCACATCACCGCTCTGGCGAAAGCCGCAGCGGCGCTGCGCGCAGCGTAACCGCACGTCTTTTCTTATCGGGGGACGCATCATGCGCGCGCGCTTTCGTCCCCTGAGCGAAGGTGAAATCAAGCTGGCGTCGCTGCTGTTCGGCGACGCCATCGACTTTTCGCGCGTGCGCATCCACAGCCGTCGCTACATGCCGTTCCAACCGCGGAACTGCTGCATGACGCCCAACGGCAGCATGTATTTTCATCGCTCCTGTTTTCTTCCCGATTATGCGCGCGGCGATGCGCCGGCGATCCACTGGTTCATGCACGAGATGGTGCATGTGTGGCAGCATCAGCTCGGGTATCCGGTGCGGCTGCGCGGGGCGTTCCGGATCGGGCTGTCCTATGGCTACACGCTGGACGAACACGCGACGCTGGAGGATTTCAATATGGAAGCGCAGGGGGATTTGCTGGCCGATTACTTCGTGCTCAAGCATCTACGCCGGCCCGAGGTGATGCGGCAGCAGCGCTATCGCAATAGCCTGGCGTTGTACGAGAAAGTGCTGGCGCTGTTTTTGGCCGAACCTGGCAACCGCGCCAGTCTGCATCGCGGACCAGCGCGCTGGCTAGCGCGGTGGCGTTGAAATTCGCCTGAACGGCTCGTGTCCTTCGTTGCTAATCGCCGCAACAGGCCAGGGCGGCCTGCTGCGGCTGACACCATCAGGCGATGGCGTCTTCCTCGTCATCGACCCGCTCCACATCGGCACGCGATGGCGTCTTCGGGCGTACGACCAGTGAGCGCCCGGTGGCTGCAGGCCGCGCAGGCTCGCGCGCAGCACTCCGCCCGCCATGGCCCACATTGAATACACTGACCAACTGCGCCAGCTGCGCCGCCTGATCCTGCAGCGACGCCGCCGCTGCCGCTGCCTCTTCGACCAGCGCCGCGTTCTGCTGCGTCACGCCATCCATCTGCGTGATGGCTTCGTTGACCTGCTCGATGCCGGTCGACTGCTCGGCGCTGGCCGACGTGATCTCTGCCATGATGTCGGTCACGCGGCCGATGCCCTGCACGATCTCCTGCATCGTCACACCCGCTTCATCGACCAGGCGTCCGCCGGCATCGACCTTCTCCACCGAGTCGCTGATCAAGCCGCGGATTTCCTTGGCCGCGGCGGCCGAGCGCTGCGCGAGGTTGCGCACTTCGCTGGCCACGACCGCGAAGCCGCGACCCTGCTCGCCGGCGCGCGCCGCTTCCACTGCCGCGTTCAGGGCCAGGATATTGGTCTGGAACGCGATGCCGTCGATGACCGCGATGATGTCGCCGATCTTCTTCGATGACGCGTTGATCGACGCCATCGTCGCAACCACCTTGGACACCACTTCGCCGCCATGCGCCGCGATCTGCGAGGCGTTCTTGGCCAGCACGTTGGCCTGGCGCGCGTTGTCGGCGTTCTGGCGTACGGTGCCGGTCAGTTCTTCCATCGATGACGCGGTTTCTTCGAGCGAGCTGGCTTGCTGTTCGGTGCGTGACGACAGGTCGAGATTGCCCGACGCGATCTCTTGCGAGGCCGTGACGATGGTCTCGGTACCGGCGCGCACTTCGGTGACGGTCTTGAGCAGGCTGTCGTTCATGGTCTTGAGCGCAGCGAGCAGCTGGCCGACCTCATCCCGCGAATCGACATGGATGTCGGCAGTCAGGTCGCCCGAGGCAACCTGCTGCGCCAGACCGAGGGCGCGTGCCAGCGGATGGGTAATGCTGCGGGTCAGCAGCCAGCCAAACGCGGCGCCAATGACGACTGCGGCGGCGCCGAGGATCACCAGAATGCGCTGCGCCGAGGCGCTGATCGTGTCAATGCTGGCATTGGCCTCGTCGGCCACTTTTACCTGGTACTCCGCCAGCTTGCGGGCGGTCTCGACATAGGCGCTCAGTTCGGGGACGACCTTGCTGCCAAGGAAAGCGACGAGTTCAGGATTGCCGGCGCCAAGTTCGGCTTTCATCTTGTAGGCCTGGTTACGGGCAGCGCCGTACTTGGCGCGCTGTTCGATCAGGGCCGCCAATAGCGCCTTGCCTTGCGGGCGAGTGATCGCGGCCTCCAACGATTTTTGCAATTCGCCGGCGCGCTTGCTGATGGGTTTCATGCCTTCTTCGTAGTACTGCTCGTCGGCCGCATCAATGGCCTTGATCTTGGCGACCGTACCCACGCCGTTGGCGACGGTTCCCGAGCGCATTTCCTCGGCCAGTTTGGCGCGCTCGGTGGCCGACGCCATTGCTTCCTTGGCATCGGCAATCTTGTCCAGCTGCCATAGCGCGGTGCCCAGCATGAGGACCATCATGGCGAGGATGACGGCAAAGGCGCCGCCGAGGCGAATGCCGATGTTGAGATCTTTGATTTTCATGGTTTCCGTTCAGTAGCGAGGTTTGACCAGGCATGTTTGTTCATGCGTGGCGGTGCAATGCGCCGAGAACGCCTGATGCACTCGCGCAAGGGTAAACGCCGATTGCCCGAGAGCAAACCAAAAAATCCGGTAACTTCAAATAATGTTGCGGTTCGTTAACATTTTAGTGTATCGATTGCATCGACCAATAATCAATCGATATCAAGGTTGTATTTAAATCAGTGATTGCCGGTGCGCGTCGACGTGGTTACTCGTAACGCAGGCAATCCACTGGCAGCAGCCGCGACGCCCTTCGTGCCGGATAGAAGCCAAAGAACACGCCGACAGCGGTCGCAAACCCGCACGCCACCACCACTCCGGTCATGGTGAGATACACCTCGAAGTCGGCGAACGTCGTGATCAGTGCCGCGCCGCCCGCCGCGATTGCAATCCCCACCAGTCCGCCTGCCAGGCAGATCACCACCGCCTCGGCCAAAAACTGCAGCAGCACGTCGTTGGGCCGTGCGCCGATGGCCATGCGGATGCCGATCTCGCGCGTGCGCTCGGTCACCGACACCAGCATGATGTTCATGATGCCGATGCCGCCGACGAGCAGCGAGATCGCGCCGATCAGGCCGAGCAGCAGCGCCACGCCGGCGCTGATCTTGTTGGCCGTCTCGGCGATGGTATTGAGGTTCTGCACCCGGAAGTCGTCGGGATCGTCGACACGGATCCGGTGCCGGCTGCGGATTACCTCCTTGATATCCTCGACCGCGTCGCCCATCGCCACGCCGGGCCGGCCCTGCGCATTGATGTAGTGGACGTTCTGCGGGAACGGCGATTTGACCAGGTTGGCGCTGGCCGCCGTGATCGGCACCAGGATCTGTTCCGACAAATCGGTACCGTCGGTCTGGCGGCCTTCGCCTGCCAGCACGCCCACGACCTGGAACGCGACGTTCTCGATGCGGAGCAAACGGCCGAGCGGGTCAGCGCGGTAGAAGAACTGGTCCGCCACCTTCTGGCCGATCACGACCAGGCGCGCGCTGGCGCGCACGTCGCCCTCGCTGAACAGCGTGCCCTGGTCCACCTTCCAGTTACGGATGGTGAACATCGCCGGTGTCACGCCGATCACCATGCTGCTGGCGTTCTCGTTGCCAGCGGCGACCCTGAAGTTGCCCTGCAACGCCGGTGCGGCGCCGGTCAGGCTGGGCAACGCGTTCAGGGCTTCGGCGTCGTCGAGGGTCAGCACCGCCACCTTGCCCTCGCGGGCGCGCTGCGCGGCCGTGCGATCGCCCCCAGGCATCACGTAGACCATATTCGTGCCCAGCATCTGCAACTCGTTGCTGATGAAGCGCTGCATGGCATCGCCCAGTGCCAGCAGCAGCACGACCGACGCGATGCCGATCACGATGCCCAGCATCGTCAATGCGGTGCGCAGCCGGTTTGCCGCCATCGAACGGAACGATTCGATCAAGACCTGGATCAGGTTCATGGCGCCACTCCCGCGTGGCCGCTCGCCAGTTGCAGGCCTTCGGCCGCAGGGCCGTCATACAGCACGCGCCCATCCTTCAGGCGCACCAGGCGCTGGCTGTAGGCGGCGACATCGGGTTCGTGCGTGACCAGCACGATCGTGATGCCGCGCTCGCGGTTCAGCGCGCCGAAGCTGGTCATGATGTCGTCGCTGGTGTGCGTGTCCAGGTTACCGGTCGGTTCATCGGCCAGCAGCAGCGGCGGATCGGTGACCAGTGCGCGCGCGATCGCCACGCGCTGCTGCTGCCCGCCCGAGAGCTGGCTTGGCGTGCGCCTGGCGAATTCGCCGAGGCCCACGCGCTCGAGCTCCTGCACCGCGCGCGCCTGCGCTGTCGCGCGACTCACACCGGCGTAGATCAGGGGCAGGGCGACGTTCTCCGCCACGCTCATGCGCTTGATGAGATTGAAACTCTGGAACACGAAGCCGATCGTGCGGTTGCGGATGTCGGCCAGTTCGGCGCGCCCGAGCGTGCGCGTGTCGACGCCGTTCAGCAGATACGTGCCACCCGTGGCCTGGTCGAGACAACCGAGGATGTTCATCAGGGTCGATTTGCCGGAGCCCGACTGGCCCATGATCGAGACGAAGTCGCCGCGCTCGACGCGCAGGTCGACGCCGTGCAGCACGGGCGTCTCGACCGCGCCGCTCAGGTACGTCTTGACCACGCCGCGGATGTCGATCAGGGCCCCGGTCATGGGTTCTCCGGCATGACCATCGAACGGGTGACGACGCGGTCGCCCGGTTTCAGGTCGCCCGACAGCACTTCGGTGTAGCGGAAGTTCGACAGCCCGGCGCGGATATCGATCGGCTGCGGCTGATTCATCGCGTCGAGCTTGTAAATCTTGAATATGCGCGTCGTGTCGCTGGCGTTGCGGAAGGCGACGTCGTCGTCCGTTACTGGTACCGGCATTGGCGCCGGCGCGGCGTCGGCAACTGCGACGGCGCCCGGCTTGGCATCCTTGTTGCGCTTGCGCTTGCGCTCTGCTTCCTGTTCTTCTTCCGACAGCCGGAAGCGCAGCGCCGTGGTCGGGATGCGCAGCACGTCGGGGCGGTTCGCCACCACCAGCCGCACCTGGGCCGTCATGCCGGGTTTGAGCAGTTCATCGACATTGTCGACGTCGAGCACCACGTTGTACGTCACCACGTTCTGCACCACGTTCGGCGCGAGGCGGAACTGGCGCATGGTGGCGGCAAACTCGCGCTCCGGGTACGCATCGACCACGAAGCGCGCCGGCAAGCCATCCTTGAGCTGTCCCACATCGGCTTCCGACACGCTGGTGTCGATCTGCATCTTGGTCAGGTCTTGCGCAATCTGGAACAGGTTCGGCGTCGTGAACGACGCCGCCACGGTCTGGCCCAGGTCGATGGTGCGCTTGATCACGACGCCATCGATCGGCGAGCGGATCACGCTGTTGTTCAGGTCTGCCCGCGCGCGGTCGTGCTGCGCCTGCGCCAGTGTCATATTGGCCCGCGCGACCTCCATCTCGCGCTTCGACTGGTCGAGCGCCAGGCCGGACATGAAGTTCTGCGCGACCAGCTGTTCGTTGCGCTCGAAGGTGGCCTGGGCCAGGCGCAGGCTGGCGCGCGCGGATGCGATATTGGCCTCGGCCTGGCGCACCTGGGCATTGAAGATGGTCGGCTCGAGCTTGAGCAGCACCTGGCCTTTTTTCACGCGGTCGTTGAAGTCGGCATTCAGCTCGGCCACGGTGCCCGATACTTGCGAGCCGACGTTGATCAGTGCGACCGGATTGATGGTGCCGGTCGCGGTGACGGTCTGGTTGATGGCGCCGCGGTCGACGACCGTGCTGCGGTATTTCGATGGCGGTACAACGTCGTTCTTCGGCTTGAACACGGCACCCGCAACTGCGGCGACGACGAGTACGGCAACGGCGATGACAACACGCTTCCTGGTGAAGATTTTCATTGTATGTATGCCAAATAAAATACCGGGTAAAGGTCGAGTTTGATGCACTGGTACAAGATTGGCAATGCATGACGCATATTCAGGCGCGCTTTCGGGTACATATGGCGGCCGATTCTGGAAGGAGGGCCGTGCCGATCCGCTAGAATGGCGTATTCCTTTTTTACCTGAGCATCATGACCCAAGACGAACTGAAACAAGCCGTAGCACGCGCCGCCATCGATTACGTGGTCGATGGTGAAATCATCGGCGTGGGCACCGGCTCGACCGCCAACTTCTTCATCGACGAACTGGCCAAGATCAAGGACCGCATCAAGGGAACCGTGGCCTCGTCCGAAGCCACCGCCAGCCGCCTGCGCGGCCACGGCATCCCGGTGTTCGACCTGAACGACGTCGAATCGATGGCCGTCTACATCGACGGCGCCGACGAAATCAACGCCCAGGGCGCGATGATCAAGGGCGGCGGCGCAGCGCTCACGCGCGAGAAGATCGTCGCATCGGTCTCGAAAAAATTCGTCTGCATCGCCGATGGCTCGAAGCTCGTCGAGACGCTGGGCGCGTTCCCGCTGCCGGTCGAAGTGATCCCGATGGCGCGCGCCTCGGTGATGCGCAAGCTGGCGGCCCTGGGTGGCCAGCCGAAGCTGCGCCTGAAGCAGGGGACCGATCAAGCGTTCATCACCGACAACGGCGGTGAGCTGATCGATGTCGCCGGCTTGAAAATCACCGATCCGGTGGCGCTGGAAGAGTCGATCAACCAGATGGTCGGCGTGATTGCCGTTGGCCTGTTCGCCAAGGCCGGCGCCGATGTCTGCCTGCTCGGCACGGCCGACGGTGTCAAGACCCTGTCGCTGTGAACGGAAACCCGACCATGAAACTCGCGCTGTCGCTGTCCGCGTCTTTGCTCGTTACTTTGTTGGGAGGTTGTTCTGTCTTTGGCAGCTCGATCGACCTGTCCGAGCCTGCTGTGGTTGCGCCGGCTGCATCGACCGATGTGACGGCAATCCAGCGCGTGCCGTTCAGGGTCGGGGAATCGTCGTACACGGTCGAGAAGCTGGCCAGCGCGCAGGCGTGCACCAGCACGCAGGGCGCGGGTTTGATGACCGATCCGGGGCCGATCGAGGTATACCGGATGCAGTGCCAGAACGGTCAGGTGTTCATGGCGCGTTGTGAACTGCGCCAGTGCCGGAAGATGTGAACGTTTTCCCGGAGCCCCTAACCTAAAAACCGTCATTCCCGCCTGCGCGGGAATGACGGTTTTTAGTGCGGTGGCTATCTAGTGCGGCGGCTAAATGCGGGCCTTGCTGTCCTGCTTACACCGGCGGCGGCACGTACCCCATCGCCTGATCGGCGCCATCGCCGAAGAAATGCTTCTCGAGCTGTGTCGCCAGGTATTTGCGCGCGCGGTCGTCGGCCAGGTTCAGGCGGTTTTCGTTGATCAGCATGGTCTGGTGCTTGAGCCATGCCTGCCAGGCTTCCTTCGAGACCTGCAGGTACAGCTTCTTGCCCATCTCGCCGGGGACCGGTGGATAATCCAGGCCTTCGGCTTCCTTGTTCAGTTTGATGCAGTGGACGGTGCGGGCCATCGAGTACTCCTGTTATGCGTCTAGGTAAAACCCGTATTATAAAGTCTTGATCAAGACCTGTGAGCGGCGCTGCCAGTTGTACATGTGCTGCCTGTCTTTCGGCAGGTCGTCCACCGTGGCCGGCACGAAGCCGCGCTTCTTGAACCAGTGCGACGTGCGCGTGGTCAGCACGAACAGCTTGGCCAGGCCGGCGGCGCGGGCGCGGTTTTCGATGTGCTTCAAGATGCGTTCACCGTCGCCCTGCGTCTGCGCGTCCTGGCTCACGGTCAGGCAGGCCATCTCGCCCATCTTCGAGCCGGGGAACGGATACAGCGCGGCGCAGCCGAAGATCACGCCATCGTGGTCGATCACCGAGAACTGGTCGATCTCGCGTTCGATGAGCTCGCGGCCGCGATACACCAGCGTGCCGTCGGCCTCCAGCGGCTCGATCAGCTTGATAATGCCGCCAACGTCCTCAATTGTGGCCTGACGCAGGCTTTCCAGGTTCTCGTGGCTGATCATGGTGCCCACGCCATCGTGGGTGAACACCTCGAGCAGCGCCGAGCCGTCCATCTCGAACGGGATGATGTGGGCGCGATCGACGCCGGCGTTGCAGGCCTTGATCGCGTGCTGCATGTAGAACGCGGCGGAGTCGGACAAAAAGCCCGCCTGGAGCACCGCTTCGGCCATGTGCGACGACAGCTCGCGAATCTCGGCGCCGGCCGCGTCGAGCATCATCGGCGCTTCGGTAATGAAGATCAGCTTGTCGGCGTGCAGCGCGATCGCAGCCGATGCGGCGACGTCTTCCAGCGTGAGGTTGAAGATCTCGCCGGTGGGCGAGAAACCCAGCGGCGAGAGCAGCACCAGGTTGTCTTCGGTCTGCAGGATCGGGTGGATTTTTTCGGCCGCGATCTTGCGCGTCACGCCAGTGAGCTCGAAGTCGACGCCGTCGATCACGCCAAGGGGCCGGGCGACGACGAAGTTACCCGAGACGATGCTGATCTGGGCGTTGGACATTGGCGTGTTGGGCAAGCCCTGGCTGAAGGCGGCCTCGATATCGAGGCGCAGTTCGCCGGCGGCTTCTTTCGCGCATTCGAGGGCGGCGGTGTCGGTCACGCGCACGCCGTTGTGGAAACGGCCCTCGACGTTACGCAGCGCGAGCTGTTCGGCCACCTGCGGACGCGAGCCGTGCACCAGCACGATCCGGATGCCCAGGCCGACGAGCAGCGACAAGTCTTGCGCCAGCACGGGCAGCGCGCCGGCGGCAACGAGCTCGCCGGGGAAGGCGACCACGAAGGTCTTGCCGCCGAATGCGTGAATGTACGGCGCGACCGAGCGCAGCCACTGGACGAATTGGGTAGGAGTTTCCATTTGCCGCATTATAATTCGCTGCGCGATGTGCGCACCAAAACCTTGTAAAAATCAATGTCTGAACAGAGTAACAAGCCTTCACGGCAACCGGCGCGCGAGCGCAATCCGCTGCCACCGATTACGTTTCCCGAAGATCTGCCGGTCTCGGGCCGGCGCGCCGAAATCGCCAGGGCGATTCAAGAGAACCAGGTCGTCATCGTCTCGGGCGAAACCGGTTCGGGCAAGACCACCCAGTTGCCGAAGATATGTCTTGAGCTGGGCCGCGGCGCGAAAGGCCTGATCGGCCACACGCAGCCGCGCCGTATTGCCGCGTCGTCCACCGCCAAGCGCATCGCGCAGGAACTGGGCACGCCGCTGGGCGAGCACGTGGGCTTCAAGGTGCGCTTCAACGACACGCTGCAAAAGGGCGCGTCGGTCAAGCTGATGACCGACGGTATCCTGCTGGCCGAAACGCAGACCGATCCGCTCCTGCGCAACTACGACACGATCATCATCGACGAGGCGCACGAGCGCAGCCTGAACATCGACTTCTTGCTCGGCTACCTGAAGCAGCTGATGCCGCGCCGGCCCGACCTGAAGATCATCATCACGTCGGCGACGATCGACGCCGAGCGCTTCGCGCGCCACTTCGGCAAGGGCGATGGCGAGAACCTGAAACCGGCGCCGGTAATCGAAGTGTCGGGCCGCCTGTACGCGGTCGAAGTGCGTTACCGTGCGGTCGACCGCGACCCGGTTGCTGGCGCGGGTACTGGTGCCAGCGCGCCCAAGCCGGGCGAGGCGCCGAATCTCGCGCCCAAGGCGCAAGCCGCGCGCGACAAGCGCGACCTGATGGATGCCGTGGTCGATGGCGTCGACGAAGTATGCCGCCTGGGGCAGGGCGACGTGCTCGTGTTCCTGCCGGGCGAGCGCGAGATTCGCGATTGCGCCGAGGCGCTGCGCAAGCACCATCCGCCGCACGTCGAGATCCTGCCGCTGTTCGCGCGCCTGTCCGTCGAAGAACAGGACCGCGTGTTCCGCACCACGAACGCGCGCCGCATCGTGTTGTCGACCAACGTGGCCGAGACCTCGCTGACCGTGCCCGGCATCCGCTACGTGGTCGACACGGGCCTGGCGCGTGTAAAACGCTACAGCTTCAGGAACAAGGTCGAGCAGTTGCAGGTCGAGCCGATCGCGCAGTCGGCCGCCAACCAGCGCGCCGGCCGTTGCGGCCGCGTGGCCGATGGCGTTTGCATTCGCCTGTTCGACGAAGACGACTTCAACAAGCGCCCCAAGTTTACCGAGCCGGAAATTTTGCGCTCGTCGCTGGCCGCGGTCATCCTGCGCATGAAGGCGCTGCGCCTGACCGACGTGGAGACGTTCCCGTTTATCGAGGCGCCGCAAGGCCGGGCGATCGCCGACGGTTATCAGTTGCTGCAAGAAGTGGGCGCGGTCGACGACACCAATGCACTGACGCCGCTGGGCCGCAAGCTGGCCAAGCTGCCGCTCGACCCGCGCGTGGGCCGCATGATCCTGGCGGCGCTCGACAACGGGTGCCTGACCGAGATGCTGATCGTGGCCTCGGCCCTGTCGACGCAAGACCCGCGCGACCGGCCTGTCGAATACCAGCAGCAGGCCGACGAGAAGCACAAGAAGTTTGCCGACGAGCGCTCGGAATTCCTCAGCTACCTGAAGATCTGGGCCTGGTTCGAAGACGCGATCGAGCACAAGAAAACCAATCGCCAGCTGCAGGAAAACTGCCGCGCCAACTTTTTGTCGCAGGTGCGCCTGCGCGAATGGCGCGACGTGCACTCGCAGTTGCTCACCATCGTGCGCGAGCAGGGCTGGCGCCTGAACGAGTCGCCGGCGACCTATGAGCAGCTGCATATCTCGCTGCTCACGGGTTTGCTCGGCAATATCGGCTTCAAGGCCGAGGACGAGCAGGCCGGCATCTACCTGGGCGCGCGCGGCATCAAGTTCCACATCTGGCCCGGCTCGACGCTGGGCAAGAAGGCGGGACGCTGGGTCATGGCGGCCGAACTGGTCGAGACCACGCGCCTGTATGCGCGTACGATCGCCCAGATCCAGCCGGAGTGGGTCGAGAAGGTCGGCGCGCATCTCCTGAAAAAATCGTGGGGCGAGCCGCGCTGGGAAAAGCGCCAGGCGCAGGTGACGGCGCTCGAACGGGCCACGCTGCACGGCATCGTGATCTATGGCGCGCGCCGCATCAACTACGGCCAGCGCAACCCGACCGAGGCGCGCGAGATCTTCATCCGCGATGCGCTGGTTGCAGGCGACTACGAAACGCGCCTGCCATTCTACATCCACAACCACAAGCTGGTGAAGGACATCGAGAACCTCGAGCACAAGTCGCGCCGCCAGGACGTGCTGGTGGACGACCAGCTGATCGCGGCCTTCTATGACAGCGAGATCCCACGCGACATCGTCAATGGCGCCGGCTTCGAGAAGTGGTACAAGGACGCGGCGCGCGAGAATCCGAAGCTGCTGTACCTGAACCGCGAAGAGCTGATGCGGCACGAGGCGGCCGGTATCACCACCGAGTTGTTCCCCAAGACGATGACCGTCACCGGCATCGAGATGGGGCTGTCATACCACTTCGAGCCGGGCAGCGTGCGCGATGGCGTGACGCTGGCCGTGCCGCTGTTCGCGCTGAACCAGATTCCGCAAGAGCGCGCAGCCTGGCTGGTGCCGGGCATGATCAAGGAAAAGGTGCACCTGCTGCTCAAGTCGCTGCCGCAAAAGCTGCGCCGCCACTGCGTGCCGCTGCCCGATTACGCGGCAAAATTCGTCGAGCGCATTCACGCCGCCGGCGCGTTCGGGCGCGGTGACCTGATCGACGTCCTGATCGCCGACGTGCGCGCGCAGACGGGCATCCTGGTGCTGACGGCCGACTTCAAGATCGAGACGCTGCCGGCGCACATGTTCATGAACTTCAAGGTGATCGACGAGCACGGTCGCCAGCTGGACATGGGGCGCAACCTGGCCACGCTGCAGGCCGAATTGGGCGGGCAGGCGCGCGAGAGCTTCCAGAAAATGGCCGAGTCGGCGCCGGCATCGAGCGCCGCGCTGGCGCAGTTGGCGCGACCTGGATCGCCTGCGGCTGCACCCGCGGGCAAAGGCAAGAACGCGCAGCCAGCCGCACCGGCGGCAGCGTCAGGCAAGGGCGCGGTAGCTGGCGCATCCACCACCAGCCAGCACACGGGCCTGACCGCGTGGACGTTCGGCGACTTGCCCGAGCTATTGGAGATCAACCAGGGCAAGCTGACGCTGATCGGCTTCCCGGCGCTGGTCGACAAGACCACCCACTGCGACCTCGAAGTATTCGACGACCCGAACGTGGCCGCGCGCACGCACCGGGTGGGCCTGCGGCGCCTGTTCGCGCTGCAGTTCAAGGAGCAGCTCAAGTTCGCCGAGAAGAATATCCCCGGCCTGCAGGGGATGGGCATGCAGTTCATGAGCCTGGGCTCGCAGGAAGACTTGCGCGACCAGATCGTGGCCAAGGCGATCGACATCGCCTGCCTGCAGGATCCGCTGCCGCTCAATGCGGCGCAGTTCAATGCGCGCCGTGACCAGGGCAAGGGCCGCATCGGGCTGTTGATCAATGAAGTCGCGCGCCTGGCGGGCCAGATCCTGGCCGAGTTCCACGGCATGCCCAAGCGCATACAGAGCCTGCCGCAGACGGTATCGGCGGATATCTCGGGGCAGTTGCAGGCGCTCGTGCACAAGCGCTTCATTGCGGACAACGAGTACAGCCAGCTGGCGCACTTCCCGCGCTATCTGAAAGGGATCAACGTGCGGCTCGAGAAGCTGCGCGGTAATCCGACGCGCGACGCGCAGCTGATGGCGGAATGGCAGACGGCGGCGGCGCAGTTCCAGCGTACGCTGAAGAATATGGGGTCGAAGAACAACGACCCGCGCATGATCGAGTTCCGCTGGATGCTGGAAGAGTTGCGGGTGTCGCTGTTCGCGCAGGAGTTGAGAACGCCGATGCCGGTGTCGGCCAAGCGCTTGCAGAAGGTGTGGGAGTCGATGCAGCGATGATGGCGGGCATACGGTTGGCGGCGCGACCGCCAGCCGTATGCCAATGACGCTCGATCAGCCGATATTACTGCCCCGGATCCGGCTGATGTCGTCGTCGGCGCCGAGGTTGCCCGCACGCGGATCGAGGCTGGCGCCGGATCCCTGGTTGGGTGACGAATCGCTCATGCTGCTGCCCGAGCCGGCCATGCTGCCGGAGCCCGACGTGCCCGACCCCATGCTCGAGCCCATCGAACCGCCGGCATAGGTAGCGCTGCCAGTGCCCGCGCCACCGACCATGCCACCCATCGGTACGCCCGGTCCCATCGTGGGCGCGCCGGAGCGGTTTGGATCGGTGCCATAGAAGCTGTGAATGCCGCCGGCCCAGGTGACGTCGCTCATGTCGGGCCAGGCGTCCTTGTCGAAGCCCGGCGCGGTCTTGAGGCGGTCTTTCTCGACGTTGAGCACGAAGCGGTGATTGACCGTATCCAGATGCAGCGCCTGCCATGGCACGGCGAACAGTTTCTCGCCCAGGCCCAGGAAGCCCCCGAACGCCAGCACGGCGTAGGCGACCTGGCCGGTCTGCATGTCGAGCATGATTTCCTTGATGTCGCCAAGGTCTTCTTCGTTGGCATTGACAACGCTGTCGCCAATCAGGGTGTCGGCGCCCATCAGCGATGGTCCGGGACCTGCATCGGTGGTGCCTTTGTACATACCGTATTTGTCGCGATCTGCGTAGCCCATACGTTCCTCCATGTCGGTTGACGTTCTGAACAATAACCGCGGTCATCCGACTGGGATGGACCATGGTCCTGTCCAACCATGATAGGACGCGATTGAATTGGGGCGCGCGCGCCAGCGCTTCTGGTCCGACGTTGTCGTCTTGCGACGGCAAAACGCAACAAACGAAACTAATGCGTTACAGAAATACTATTTTTACCGGTTTGCCTTGGAGCGATCAGTTACATTGGTAGATCGACAGGAATACGTTAATGGCAACTCTCATCCCATCACTCAGCGCCTGCACGGCGCGCATGACCTCTGGTGAACGGCGCTTCGCCTTGCGCCTGGAAGATAAACTCGAAGATGATTACCTGTGCTGGTATGACGTCAGCATCGGTGCGCGCAACCAGCATCCCGACTTCATCGTGTTTCATCCCGCACGCGGCTTGCTGGTGCTGGAAGTAAAGGACTGGCGCCTTGGCACCCTGGTCACGATCGACAAGCAGCAGGCAGTTATCGTCACCGACGCGGGCACCAAGCAGGTCATGAATCCGTTGGAGCAAGCGCGCCAGTATCTGTACGCGGTCACCAACAAGCTGGAGGGTGATCCGATGCTGACCTGGCCATCGGGCAGCTTGAAAGGGAAATTTTTCTTTCCCTATGGTTGTGGAGTCGTCCTGAGCAATATAACGCGCAAACAATTTGACGATGGTGCGTTGGGCGAGGTACTTCCGGAACACCTCGTTATTTGCCAGGACGAGATGATAGAGAGTGTGGATGACGAAGCGTTTCAGGCGCGGCTATGGGGCATGTTCCCCATCAAGTTCAAGATGAAGCTGTCATTGCCGCAGATCGACCGCGTGCGCTGGCATATGTTTCCCGAGGTGCGCATCGGCGTTCAGGCCGATCTTTTCGATGAGCATGGCCAGATCAGTACGGAAATCCCGGATCTCATCCGTGTCATGGACCTGCAGCAAGAGCAACTGGCGCGCAGCCTGGGTGAGGGACATCGCGTCATTCACGGCGTGGCCGGTTCCGGAAAAACGCTGATCCTGGGCTATCGCGCCGAGCATCTGGCCAAGCTTAGCCAGCGCCCGATTGCAATTCTTTGCTACAACAAGACACTGGCAGCCAAGTTGGCCGCCATGATCGAGCAAAAGGGGCTGGGCGATAAAATCGTGGCCATCAACTTCCACGCGTGGTGCATGCGCCAGCTTGAAACCTATCACGTCGAGAAGCCGGCCCGAACAACCGACCTCGATGCTTTTTTCGAGGCGTGCATCGACAATGTGATTCGCGGCGTGGACAGCGATCTGATTCCCCGGGGTCAGTACGACGCCGTACTGATCGACGAGGGGCACGATTTCAAACCGGCCTGGTTCAAGCTGATTGTGCAGATGGTCAACCCTGAAACAAAGTCGCTGCTGGTCTTGTACGATGATGTGCAGTCGATTTATCACACGGCGAAGAAGCTGAAATTCTCGTTCTCGAGTGTCGGCGTGCAGGCGGCTGGTCGTACCACCATCCTGAAACTCAATTATCGGAACACTGCAGAAATCCTGGCGGGGGCGCGCGCCTTTGCCGCCGAGCTGCTCACCGCGCACAATACGGAGGACGATGAGGCGCCCACGGTCCAGCCCATGAGCACCGGAAGGCGTGGTCCGAAACCGATCCTGGTGCAACTGCCAAGTTTGCAGAAAGAAGCCGAATTTCTGGCCGATAAGCTCGCTGCGGCAAGCAAGACCGGTACCGCATGGGGCGATATGGCACTGATTTATCGGCGCTATGGTGTCGGTAAAGTGCTGGCAGAGGTACTGCAGCGCCGCGACATTCCGTTTCAGTGGCAGCAGGCAAAAGGGGCGTCCTATTCTCCGGCACACGACAGCGTCAAGCTGATCACCATGCATAGCAGCAAGGGACTGGAGTTTTCACTGGTGGGCATTCCAGGCCTTGGCGCCGCGTTCAAAGAAGAGGACATCGTTGAAGACGAGGCGCGCCTGCTGTATGTGGCGATGACCCGCGCCACGCATGAGCTGGTCATGACGTGCGATGGCGTCACGGCCCATACGGACAAGCTCAAACGCGCGATGACGGTGTTGGAAGCGATGTGAGTGTGCCTGCGGATCGCGCGGCCAACCATGCTGCCTGACGCCTGCGGTTGTGAATAAGCGAGCCAGCGTACAGAAGAGCTGAGCAGTAATGGTTATTCTGCGAAGCAATTCTTCGGAGACCATCATGACTGTCATTTCACGCTGCAACAACGCCGGGCCACTGGGCCGCCTGATCCCGACCCGCTCGCTGGCGTCGCTCCTGGTACGCCTGCTGGGCCGCCGTTAAAACCGAACCGCCCGGCAGCACCAGGCAGCTCTGATAGCGGCCGCCTACGGCTGACCGCCGCCGCCCGCCACGCCATACACATGGCCGGTGGTGTAGCTCGATTCATCCGACGCCAGCGTGACGAAGGTCGCCGCCAGTTCGGCCGGCTGACCAGGACGCTTCATCGGCGTATCTTCCCCGAACTTCGCGCGGCCCTCCGGTGAATTGCCGCCCGCCAGTTGCAGTGGTGTCCATACAGGCCCCGGCGCCACGGCATTCACCCGAATCCCTTTGGATGCCATCTGCTTGGCCAGCGACTTGGTGAACGCCACCTCGAACGCCTTTGTTGCCGAATAGTCGAGCAGTTTTTCCGGTGGATCGTAAGCCGTTTGCGACGACGTGTTGATGATCACGCTGCCTGGCTTCATGTGCGGAATCGCCGCCTTGGTGATCCAGAACACCGCATACACATTGGTCTTGATCGTCCAGTCGAACTCGGCGCTGGAAATGTCGAGGATCGAATCGTGGTTCTGCTGGCGCGCGGCATTGTTGACCAGGATGTCGAGGCCGCCCAGCTCGCGCACCGCCGTTTCCACCATTTTCTTGCAGAATGCTTCGTCGCGGATATCGCCCGGCACCGCCACCGCCTTGCGGCCGGCGTCGCGGATCAATTGCATCACCTCGCGTGCATCCGGCTCTTCGGCCGGCAGGTAGCCGATCGCCACGTCCGCGCCTTCACGCGCATACGCGATCGCCGCCGCGCGGCCGATGCCCGAGTCGCCGCCCGTGATCAGCGCCTTGCGGCCGGCCAGGCGGCCGCTGCCGCGATAGGTAGTTTCGCCGTGGTCAGGGCGCGGCGTCATTTTGCTGGCCAGCGCGGGCCACGGCTGATCCTGGTTCGGGAATGGTGGGCGCGGATAACGCTTGGCCGCTTCGCGCGCGGCGCCGGCGGCTGGCTGGTTGCCGCCCGCGGCCTGTTGCGCCAGGGCCGGGACGGCGGCGGCCGAGGCGGCCACGCCGGCAGCCACGGTGCCGACGAAGCGGCGGCGCGATGACGCCAGGTTGTCTGTGCTCTGGTTGGCTGGCTTGTTGTCTTCCGAATGCATGCTTGCTCCTTGAATGTGGTGGGAGGGTGCCGATAGCGGTCACGACGTTGATGAAGATGTTAGTCGTTATCCAAAAGGCATGGTGTTCGGTAGCAGCGAGGAAAGAAAACCACAGCGGACTGCCAGATGTCGGGCATTGCCGGACGGAACCACGGTTATGGGGTAAGATTTTCCTTTACCGATTTTTCGTATTTACCATGGTGTTTCTCCAGAATCTGCTCGCCATCATGCTGCTGGCGCTGTGTCAAATCGCCTCTGGCGCCCCATCCGGATCCGGTTCCGACGCCATCGCCGCCGCCGTCCAGGCCGAGCCGGTATCGCGCGCCGAGTTCACGGTGGCCACGCGCAGAGTCTTCGTCTTTCGTGCCACGTTGCAGGGGCACGCGCCGCAAGACCGTGCCGAGGCAGCCGAGCGGCGGCTCGCCAAGGCCCTGGCACAGGCAGGCCCGCAACGCACGGGTGTGCATGCGATCGCCGAAGGCGTGCAGGTGCTGCTCGACGGCGCACCGTTGTTCCTGGTCACGCCGGACGACATCAACGGCCTTGCCGGCGACACGACGATCGATGTGGCGCGCGACAGCGCCGCGCGTCTCGAGCGGGCATTGACGACGCGCCGCGAAGCGAGCGACCCGCGTGTGCTGATCGAAGCTGCGGTGCTGTGCATCGGCGCCACGCTGGCGTACATGATCGTGCTGCGCGCGCTGGTGGCGCTGCGCAGTGCAATCAAGAGCCGCTTCGAGCGCCTTCTCAGCGTGCGGCTGGCGCGGGTCAGTTTTCGCAATGTACGCCTGCTGGACACCCAGCATTACGTGGGCTTCCTGCGCCAGGTGACGATGGCGCTGGTGTGGTCGCTGCGCCTGCTCGCGACTTACATCTGGATCAGCTTTTTGCTTGGCGAATTCGCCTATACGCGCAGCTGGGGCGAGTGGCTCAAGGGTTATCTGGTCGAGATGGCGGTGAACATGGGCCAGTCGATGGCGGCGGCGATTCCCGGCTTGCTGGTGGTGCTGGTGATTGCAATGATCGCGCGCCTGGTGATCCTGACGGCGGGCTCGGTCTTCATGCGCGTGGAAAGCGGCGAGCTCGAAGTGGGGTGGCTCGACCAGGACACGGCTGCGCCGACGCGGCGCCTGGTCAATATTGTGATCGTGCTGTTCGCGCTGGCGATGGCGTATCCCTATTTGCCTGGCTCGCACACCGCGGCGTTTCAGGGGGTGACGGTGCTGGCCGGCCTGATGGTGTCGATCGGCGCGTCGAGCATCGTCGCCCAGGGCGCGGCGGGCCTGATCCTGATGTATACGCGCTCGCTGCGCAAGGGAGAGTATGTGCGCGTGGGCGAGAAGGAAGGCACGGTGGTCGAACTGGGCATGTTCGAAACGCGCCTGCGCACCGGCAGCGGTGAAGAAGTCCTGATGCCCAACGCCTGGGTGCTGTTGAACACGACCAGCAATTTTTCACGCGACCATGATGGTGACGGCTTCGTCACCGAGGTCAAGGTCACGGTCGGCTATGACACGCCGTGGCGCCAGGTGCATGCCTTGCTCGATGAGGCGGCGCGCGCGACACCGGGCATCGCCACGCAGCCGGCGCCGTTCATCGTGCAGTCGGCGCTGTCGGATTTTTATATCGAGTATCGCCTGTGCGCGCATGCGGCGGCGCAAGACCCGCGTGGCCGCGCTGAGGTGCGCAATCGCCTGCACCAGCAGGTGCTCGACGTGTTCGACGCGCACGGCGTGCGCCTGACGTCGCCGCACTACCAGCATGTGGCACTGCGCGAAGGCTGGCCGGCGCCATGAAAAAGGCGCTGTCACCGTTATCTGTAGACAGACTGACTGCGATACGTAGCAATTGTTCGGCGGTCATTATCCGGCCGCCGTCAAGTGCCCACCACCAACCAGATAGTTCGGCAGGTAACGCGACGCCACGCCACGCCACGCCACGCCACGCCACGCCATTAAACCGTGCCAGCCAGGCGCGAAACCGGCTGTGATAACCGTTGACGTTTTGTACGTCGACGGCGAACGATAACAGCGCCAAAAAAACGGGTGACGCAGCATGGCCGCATCACCCGTTTTCAGGGCACTACAAAATCGCGCTGGATCAGTCGACGGTCGCGCCGCTGTCTTTCACGACTTTCGACCATTTCACGCTTTCAGCTTGCACGAACTTGGCGAAGTTCTCGGGCGTGTCGCCCACATACTCGGTGCCGGTGTCGGTCAGCACGCGCTGGAAGTCAGGCGTCTTCATGACTTTCTGTGCTTCGGCATTGATCTTGTCGACCACGGCCTTTGGCGTCTTGGCCGGCACGAACAGGCCATACCAGGCGTACGATTCGATCGGCAGACCGGCTTCGGCGAAGGTCGGCACATCCGGCAGCAGCGGCGAGCGCTTGTTGCCCGAGACGGCGATCGGTTTCACTTTGCCGCTCTTGATGTGCGGCATGATCGCGATGGTGCTGTCAAACATGATCGGAATGTGGCCGCCCAGCAGGTCGGAAATCGCCGGCGCCGAACCCTTGTATGGCACGTGGACCATGTCGAGCTTGGTCACGCCGCGGAAGATTTCGCCGGTCAGGTGCTGCGGGGTGCCGTTACCGGCCGACGCGTACGAGAACTGGCCGTTCTTCGACTTGATCAGGGCCAGCAGTTCCTTGACGTTCTTGGCGGGCACCGATGGGTGGGCAACCAGCACCAGCGGCGCGCGCAGCAGGTTGGTGACCGGGATCAGATCCTTGGCCGGATCGAACGCCATTTTCTTGTACAGGCTCGGGTTGATCACGATTGGAGCGCTCGAGGTGATCAGCATGGTCTGGCCATCCGGCTTGGCGCGGGTGACCGCTGCCGAACCGATATTGCCGCCGCCGCCGCCGCGGTTATCGATGACAAACGACTTGCCCAGCGTGGTCGTCAAGCCCTTGGCCAGCGGACGTGCCGCGATGTCCGACGGGCCGCCTGCCGGCCATGGCACGACGACGGTCACGGTGTCGCTCGGCCAGGTTTGGGCAAAGACGCTGGTGGAAAGAACGGTTGCTGCCAGAGCGAAGACGAGGGTTTTTCCGGTGGATGGGAAGACTCGCATGGTTTTGTCACCTCTATATAGTTAATTTGTTTCGATAACCTGCTGAAATGATTTTACACGAAGGGTAATGCCGGTTGCGTAATCGCAGATGTAATCTTTTGTTTCTTTATAGGAATTTTTACAACAGCTTATGGTGTGCGATTGGCGACAGGAGCGGCCACGGCGGCCACGGCTTCCCACACCACATTCGGCGTCCAGCCGGTTGCCAGCAGCGTGGCCTGCATCACGGTGGCGGCGTTGTCCTTCGCCGTGTTCAGTACCGTCGGCTGGCTGCAGGCGGCCTGCACCGCTTTCTGCGCCGTGGCCAGCACATTGTTCATGGCAGCGGTGCGCGTTTGCGCCGACGGCATGAACGCCTGCAGACCCTGGTCGGTGACTGCATAGAAGTACGAGCCGCCCTTGGCGCGCGGTTCGTGGTTGATGCGCGCCTGCAGCGGCGCGGGCGCCGGCAGCACGACCGTCAGCGTACGCGCCGCGTTATCGATATCCTCGTAGCGCGCCTGGCGCAGGTCAGTGGCCAGGGTGCAGTCGCCGCGCGCGACCAGCAGCACGCGGGTGCTGCCAAGCCGCACTTCCCATTGCGACCACGGGATGTCGACGGCATTCGGCTGGGTGAATTCGATCACGTCCGAGTAGTTCATCTTGAGCGACACCAGGTGTCCCATCTTTTCGAGCGACACCAGCGGCGGCGGCGCGGGCGCTTCATCGACCGGGCGCTTGATGAGGGCAAAGGTGATGACGGCGGCGAGGACGGCGACGAGCAGGAGCGGCAGGTGTTGCGATGGTTTCATGGGCGGACGGGGCAGGGTGCGTGGGCGGAGTCGGCGGCAGTGTATCCGATCCTGCGCATGGTCGCCGTTCGCGGGTGTACCTTGGCCGTACCTCAGGCATAATCGGCTTACCACAGGAGGAACTCATGCCCAGCCTTACCGATGCCGCCATCCTCGACGCGTGGTCACGCAATGTCGATCCCTGGACCGCCGCCGTGCGTGGCGGCGACATTGAAACCCGCACCCTGGTCACCAACGCCGCCATCGTCGATGCGGTGCGCAGCCTCGAGCCGGCCACCGGCGTCGATCTCGGTTGCGGCGAAGGCTGGCTGGTGCGCGCGCTGCCTGGCGTGGCCATGGTGGGCGTGGATGCGATTCCCGCGTTGATCGAGAAGGCCAACGCCGCCGGCGGGGGCGACTTCTGCGTGCTGTCGTACGAGCAGATCGCGCAGGGCCGGCTGGCGCTGGCGGTCGATGTCGCGGTCTGCAATTTTTCGTTGATCGGCAACGAGGCCGTCGATGGCCTGCTGCGCGCGGCGCCGACCTATCTGCGCGAAGGCGGCTCGCTGGTCGTGCAGACGGTGCATCCGCTCATGGCGTGCGGCGACGCGGCGTATGTCGATGGCTGGCGCGCCGGCAGCTGGGCGGGTTTTTCGAGCGACTTTGCCGATGCCCCGCCGTGGTACTTCCGCACGATCGCGAGCTGGATCGCGCTGTTCGCCGCACATGGCCTGCGGGTGACCGCCATGCGCGAGCCGCTGCATCCCCGCACCGGCAAGCCGGTCTCGCTGATCCTGATCGGGCAGCTGGAAGCATGATGGACGCGTGATGCCGGCTAGCGCAGCAGCTTGAGTCCCGGCGGCAGGGCGTCGCCCAGCATGCGTGCTTCGCTGGCCTGATCCAGTTCCACCACCTCGCGCACCATCGCCGTCCATTGTGGCGGCGCGCCGCTGGCGGCCAGGCGGCGCAGCACGTCGTCCCGCACCGCCTCGCCGATGTCGCGCGAGCGGTCGCCCGTCATGCGCGCGATGTGGGCGGCGGCGAAACCGGCCGGTTCCACCTTGCGCCAGTCGAGCAGCAATAGCTGGCGCAGCCAGCCCTCGGCCACGTCCGGCGGCGCCACTTCGTGCGCGCTCGACTGGAACGACTGGCGCGCACCGACGCGGCCCAGCGCCCACAGATAACGGCCATGGCGCGCGCTGGCGCGGGCATCGAGCTTGCCGCCGGCGGGGATCGCTGCAATCTGCTTGAACAGCCACTCGCCGATCTCGGCCTTGTAGGCCGACGGAATGCGTTCGAGCGAGGCGCCCACGCGCAGCAGGTCTTCTTCGCTGCCGTCGACCAGCGTGACGGGCCGCCGGCCACGCTCTGAGGCATCGGCTTGCAGGTTGAACGCGAAATCGTCGAGCACGCGCAGTTGCGCCTCGAGCGACAGGCCGCCGGCCACGCGGCGCCACAGCGTCCACCATTCGGCGCGCACCTGGCTGTCCTTGTGGTGCTGCACGCCGGCCTCGAACATCGCCCACAGCTGCTCCATGCGCCACGCGTCGAGCGGATGGCCGAAGCCCGGCCGCAGGCTGTAGCCGGCCAGATTGAGCCACGCGCGCTCATGCTCGACCGAGCGGCGCCGGCCTTTCGCGCGCGCCATCAGGGCGTCGAACAGGCGGCGCAGCAGCGGCGGCGTCCAATTCTCTCGCGCGCCGAGCAGGTGTTCGAGGCCGGCGCGCAGTTGCCTGACTTCCTTCGGCTCGACCTGTTTCGAGCGGGCGCCGAATACGCGCTCGATCTTGTCGATGGCGGCGTCAAGGTGCGCGGGCAGGGCCTCGTCGCGCGCATCGACGTCGTCGCTGCCGCCGCCGCGCAACTGGAACGCAAGCTGCCAGCGCCCGCCGCCGTCGTCGGCGACGCAATGCACTTCGAGCGAACCGACTTCGCTCAGCGTCGTCACCAGATGTACGGGGATCTCGGCCGGCGTGCCGGACGCTGCGGCGCGCAGCACCGTGGCGATTGGCGGCAGGCGCACCACGTCGGCCGGATCGAGGTCGACCAGGTCGCCGGCCTGCGGCGTGGCGCCGGCATCGGCAATTGTCGAGACCAGGTGAAAGCGCACCGGCCGGCCGACGCGCAGCGCGAAGCTGCGGCCCGCGAGCAGCACGTCAAGGGCGGCCGGTGTGCCGCGTGGCAGCAGGCACACGGCGCTCAGCATGCCGGCGCGCGCCTGGTCATCGAGCAGCAGGTAATAGCTGCGCGCCGCGCCGCTGTCGATTGCCGGCGCCAGGCCCTGGCGCCCCAGGGCGTAGGCGACGCCGCCGCGGGCGACGGCGATGTCGGGGTTCTCGTTGTGCAGCACGCGCAGCGCCTGGCCATGTTGCGCGCCACGCCACCGAGCCAGTGCGTCCGCAAGGCGCTGCGCCAGCGCGGCGCCGCGGAACACGCCGCCGTTGAGCAGCACGGTGTCGGGGATTGGCAGCGTGCCATCGTCCGGCAGGCCCAGTGCCTCGCGCGAGGCTGCGGCATGCTGGCGCAGGAAGCTCGCCAGATGGCGCGTGATGGCGGGGTCGCTCGCATACGGCAGGCCGAATTCGACGATGCCGGCGCGCGCGCGTTTCGGTTCTTCCTGCTGCTCGTTGAGTGGTAAGAAGCCATCGAGCACGATGCGTTCGATGTCTTCACGCCGCAGGTCGGCCTTGCGGCTGGCGCCGATCAGGCGGCTGCCGGCGCCGAGCAGCGTGACGGCCACCGACGCGGGTGCGCCGTCCGCCAGCAGCTGCTCCTTGGCGGCGCGGCAGCGTTCGGTGAGCTGGGCCAGGCGCGCGGCCGACAGGCGCGTGGGCGCCGCACCGTTGCCGCGCTGTTCGCCAGTTTGGTCGGCCATGCGCGCCTCGATCAGGTGCGCCAGCGCCAGGTCCATATTGTCGCCACCCAGGATCAGGTGGTTGCCCACGCCGATGCGGGTCAGGCGCGGCTCGCCATCGATCATCTCAACCTTGACCAGGCTGAAGTCGGTCGTGCCGCCGCCCACGTCGGCCACCAGCACGAGGCGTGCATTACCAAGATCGTCGGCCAGGCTGGCGCGATGGCGGTACAGCCAGTCGTACAGCGCGGCCTGCGGCTCTTCCAGCAGCGCGACCTGCGGCAGGCCGGCGAGTTTCGCCGCCTCTAACGTCAGCGCGCGCGCGCCTTCGTCGAACGATGCCGGCACCGTGAGCACGATCTGCTGGCGTTCGAGGGGTTGTTTGGGAAAGCGCGCATTCCACGCGGCGCGCAGGTGCGCGAGATAGCTGGCGCTGGCGGCCACCGGCGAGACCTTGGCCACGTCGCTGTCGACGCCCCACGGCAGGATCGGCGCCATGCGATCGACGCCGCCGTGCGACAGCCAGCTCTTGGCGCTGGTGACCAGCCGGCCCGGCGTGGCCGCACCGAGCACGCGCGCCAGGCGGCCCAGCGCAACGCGCTCGACGCCGGCGACATCCTGCTGCTGCCACGGCAGTTGCAGGGCGCCGGGCGCGAGTTCGTCCGGCCCCGGGTGGTAGCGCATCGACGGCAATAAAGGCGCGCCGGCCACTTCGCCAGGCGCCACCAGTTGGTCGATCTCGAATAGTTCGATCGCGCCCGATCCGGCGCGGCCATACGCCAGCACCGTGTTCGTGGTGCCCAGATCGATGCCGACCAGGTAAGTCACTACGCCTCGGCTGCGCTGCGCACGTCGAACTCGATCTTCCAGCGCTGGCCGTCACGCGCCACTGCCAGCAGTTCCAGCGTGCCAGTGTCAAGCGCCAGCGCATGCAGTTTTACTTGCACGACATCGCCCGCCACACGGCCATCGGCCGGCAGCGTGGCCTGGATGGCGTTCATCTCTTGCAGTTCGTCCGGGCCCCAGAATTCGAGCACGTCACCAATGCGGTCCTGGCGGCGCGTGGTGGAACCGAAGAAGCGGAACGTCACCGGCTCGCCGATCACCAGGCCGAATTCCTGGCCAGGCAGTTCGAGTTCTCCCCCTTCTTCCATGCCGAACGGCGCCACGCACAGCGCCTCCAGCGGCGGCTCCATGCCCGGGATGGCCGGCATCGACGACTCGACGCCGACGTAGTACGAACGCGCCGTGCCGCCGCGAATGCGCACGCCGCCGCCGCGCCGCGCGTAGCTGAAGTAGGCCGCGCCGCGCGCGACGGCCAGGTCGAGGTCAGCGCCTTCGAGGGCGCGCGCCGGTTCGGCGCCTTCCATGTACAGCCAGTCGTTGATGGTGTCCATCACGCGCTGGGCCAGGATGCCTGACTTGAACACGCCGCCGTTGAACAGCACCGCGCTCGGATGCAGGAAGGTGTGGTCGGGGGTGACGCGGCCGCTGAAGCCTTCCAGTTCGGCGGTGGCGCCGGCCTGGCGCGCGAGGAACGCGGCCAGGTGGCGCGTGATCGCCGCATCCTGTGCGTATGGCAGGCCAAGCTGGGTCAGGCCGGCGCGGGCGCGCACGGTCGGCCGCGCCGAGGCTTCCACGCGCGGGAAGAAGCCGTCGGTGATGAAGGCGGTGACTTCGTCGCGCGTGAGTTCGGTGCGGATCGAGCCGCCAATGAGTTTCGAGCCGCGGCTTGGCACCACGATCGGGTGGGTGGTGGCGTGGGCGTCGGCCAGCAGGGCTTCCTTGGCGCTGCGGCAGCCGTAGGTGAGGGCGCGCATCTGCCAGGCGTCGAGCTGCGTGCCGTTCGTCGACAGTTTGCGCGCGACGAAGTGGGCCAGCGCCAGGTCCATATTGTCGCCGCCGAGCAGGATGTGGTCGCCCACGGCCACGCGGTGCGGCTCCAGCTTGCCGTCTTTTTCCAGGATCGCGATCAGCGAGAAGTCGCTGGTGCCGCCGCCGACGTCGACCACCAGGATGATGTCGCCTGGCTGGACCTGTTTGCGCCAGCGCCCGCCGCTGCCCTGGATCCAGCTGTACAGGGCCGCTTGCGGCTCTTCGAGCAGGGTGGGCGTGAAGCCCGCCAGGCGCGCCGCTTCCGCCGTCAGCTCGCGCGCGCCCGGATCGAACGACGCGGGGATGGTGACCGTGACCGATTGCTGGTCGAACGGCGCTTCGGGGTGCGCGGCGTTCCAGGCCTGGCGCAGATGGCGCAGGTAGTGGGTGGATGCGGCCAGTGGCGACACGCGTGCCACTTCGTCAGGCGCGTCGGTTGGCAGGATCGCGGCGCGGCGGTCGACGCCCGGGTGGCACAGCCAGCTCTTGGCCGACGAGACCAGGCGGATCGGCGTGGTGGCACCGCGGCTGCGCGCCATTTCGCCGGCGATCGCGGGATTGGTGGTTGCTTCGGGATCGCTCCACGGCAGCGCGCGTTCGCCGGCCGGCAGTTCGTCCGGGTGCGGCAGGTACAGGAACGACGGCAGCAGCGGCAGCGCTTCGATGGTGCCGGGCGCGGTCAGTTGCGGGATCGGCAGCACGGCATCGACGGCTTTTTCGCCGTCGCTCGCTTGCAGGTCGACATACGACAGCGCGCTGTGGGTGGTGCCCAGGTCGATGCCGATGGCGTAGCGCGGATCGGCCGCATTGTTCAAGTCGTTCACGATATCGCTCACAGCTCGACCTCCGCCGGGGCCAGCACGCGCGCATCGTGGCGCTCGGCCAGTTGCGGCAGCGTGACGCTGGCGGCGCGCCAGCCGCGGTGGCTCAGGGTGCCGTTGAACGGCGCGGTGCCGACCACGTTGCCGGTCAGGCGCACGCTGGCCGCGTCGAAACCTTCGTTCAGGGTGATGCGGGCGCCTTCCGTTTCGCTGCGCACCGGTTCGATCGTGAAGTGCTCGCGCAGCACGCGCGCGCAGCCTTCGTGCACGACGCGTGCGGCGGCGCCGATGTCGGCATCCGAATAGCTGCTGAGGTTTTCGTGGGCGAAGTCGATCAGGCGCGCTTCGCGCTGGAACAGGCTCAGTAGCTGCAGGGCCGAATCCGGGGTCGGCGCGCGCAGGGGCGCTGGCGCTGGCGTTGGCTTCACCACTGGCACTGGCGCTGGTGCAGGCGCTGGCGCCGCGGTCGGGCCGACGCCGTCATCGCGCACGCGCGCGGCGAATTCGGCGTCGCCGAGCGATTTGAACAGGGCGCCGAAGGCGATCGACAGGCGGCTGAAGAAGCCGGGCAAATTGGTTTGTTGGGTCATGGTTGTTTTGATTGGTCAGTGCGAGGGAGGCGGTCCGGTGCGCCACGCGCCCGGCAGTGCCGTCCTAAAAGAGGCGCATGATACCAGCAGGCCGCGCAGTTGGCGCATTGGCAAGACATTGGCAGGACATGGGCTCGACTACCCGACGCTGCGCGCGCCGCTGGTCAATGCCGCCGCGTAATCGGTGAAATCGGCGAGGCCGCGCTTGACGATCGTGACGAGGGCGGGCAGGGGCGCGGTTTGATGATCCCATTCGGCGCGGCAGAATTCACCGGTGCGCTTGAGGTTTTCGGCCACCGTGGGCGCGATCCAGCCGTGCTCGGCCAGCAGGGTGATGACGTCGCGCTCGTCCTGCGGCGGCCCCAGGCGCGCGCAGCCGATCACGTAGTCACCCATCTCGATCGCCGCTTCCCAGGCGCGGATCACGTTCAGCGTGGCGGCATCCTGGCGCGTGATGTCGTCCGGGAAGGTAGCGGGGTCGCGCTCGTATTCAGCGCGGGCGCGGCTGCAGCAGCGGTCGATGATGCCGGCTTTTTTCAGCAGGATATCGTTGTTCATTTCCTACTCCATGGTGAATGGCGCATGAAGAAACCAGATGGTGCCGAAACACTCATTCACAAGGCGTTGATCCTTCTGCAGGACGCCTTGCAGCACGTTTAATGCTGGTCAATGCTGAACAACGACTTGATGTAGGCAAAATGAAAAGATCTTGCAAAGTGCCGGTTCAGCGAGTACTGTACGTTTATACAGTACTTTGCATTGTTATCACCGATATGAACCCTTCTTCCATCCTTGCCGCACCAGAGGCATTGCACCCATCGCTGTGGCGCGCGTCGCAGCTGGCGCATGCCGATACGCGCTGCATCGACACGGGCCACGCCACCTTGTCCGGCCAGTTGCCTGGCGGCGGCTGGCCCGGCGGCACCCTGGTCGACCTGCTGCTGCAACAACCCGGCATCGGCGAAATGCGCCTGCTGCGCCCGGCGCTGGCCGCCTGCGCAGCCCGCCGCATCGTGCTGCTGCAACCACCGCATCCACCCCAGGCGCTGGCGCTGGCTGCGCTGGGCCTCGATCCATCCCAATTGCTGTGGCTGCGCTCGACGCGCAGCGCCGACGCCCTGTGGGCGGCCGAGCAGGTCTTGCGCAGCGGCAGTTGCGGCGCGCTGCTGTTCTGGGCCAACCACGTACGCAGCGACAGCCTGCGCCGCCTGCATCTGGCGGCGCAGGGCGGCGACACCCTGTTCTTCATGCTCCGCCCGCTGGCCGCCGCGCAAGATGCGTCGCCCGCGCCGCTGCGCCTTGCGCTGCGCCCGGCGGCCGGCGGCATGACGGTCGACTTCATCAAACGCCGGGGACCGCAGCGCGACGCGCCGCTGTTCCTGCCCCTTGGTTCCTCACTACTGCAACGCCATGCGCCTCTGGATCGGCCTGTATTTGCCCCAGCTACCGCTCGAAGTCTTCAGCCCACGCTGGTGCAGTAGCGGGAGCAGTAGCAGTAGCGGCGAAGGTAGAAATATCGGCGCCGATGGCGCTGCTGCCACCGCCGCTGCGGGCGACCCCGGCATCGTGGTTCTGGAGCAAGAGCGGGTGATGGCCTTGTCAACGGCGGCGCGCATCGACGGCGTGCTGCCCGGCATGCGGCGCGGCGGCGTGCTGATGCTGATGCCCGACGCGCGCATCGTCAACCGCAGCCACGAGCGCGAGGCCGACGCCTTGCAGGCGGTGGCGATGGCGATGCTGCAATACACGCCGCAAGTGGCCCTGGCCGAAGAAGCCACGCTGCTGCTCGACATCGGCGCCAGCCTGCGCCTGTTCGGCGGCATCCGGCGTTTGTGCGAGCGCGTGCGCGCCAACTTGCGCACGCTGGGTTTCAGCGCCTGCATCGCCTGCGCGCCCACCGCGCGCGGCGCCTGGCTGCTGGCGCGTCGCAATGCGGGCCGGGCGGTCAAGATGGATACGCTGGTGCGGCGCCTCGACCGCCTGCCGGTGGGCTTGCTGCCGCCGGCGCGGCCGTTCGCCGCCTGGTTCGATGGCCTGGGCTGTCGCCGGCTCGCCGAGTTGCAACGCCTGCCCCGGCCCGGCCTGCAGCGGCGCTGCGGGCGCGCGCTGCTCGACATGCTCGACGCCGCGTATGGCCACAGTCCCGAACTGCTGCGCTGGATCGCACCGCCCGAACGTTTCCAGGCCCGGCTCGAACTGTTCGACAGGCTCGAGCACGCCGACCTGCTGCTGGCCGGCGCCCACCACCTGGTGCTGCAAATGACCGGCTGGCTGTGTGCGCGCCAGCTGGCGGTCGAGCGCATCCTGCTGCTGCTCGAACACGAGCGCGGCCGGGTGGCGTGTCCGCCGACCGCCGTCGAAGTGGCGCTGGCCGAGCCCACCTGGCGCGACGAACATTTGATGCGGCTGCTGCGCGAGCGCCTGGCCAAGCTCGAACTGGTCGCGCCCGTGATCGGCATCCGGCTCGAAGCGCAGCAATTGCAGGCGATGGCGCCGCCGACCGATTCGCTGTTTCCCGATCCCGGCGGCAGCGAAGAAGACCGCATGCGCATGATCGAATTGCTGGTCGCACGCCTGGGTGCCGACAATGTGCTGCAGGCGCTGCCGCATGCCGACTACCGGCCCGAAATCGCCAACGCCTGGGTGCCGGTGCACGAGAAGGCAAGCGCTGCGGCGCGGGCCGCGCAAATGCCGCCCGACGTGCAAAGCCTGCCCCGGCCGAGCTGGCTGCTGGCCAAGCCGATTGCCTTGTTGATGCGTGACCACCGGCCGTTTTATGGCTCGCCCTTGCGGGTGGCATCGAATCCCGAACGCATCGAAGCGGGGTGGTGGAGCCAGACGCAAACGCGCGACTACTTCATCGCCGAAGGTAAAGATCACGCGCTGTACTGGATCTACCGCGAGCGCATCAACGGCTCGGGCGAAGATGCCGCGCCGCGCTGGTTCCTGCATGGCTTGTTCGGATAAAAGCCCGCCAGCGCGCGCCAGCGAACGGTGCCATTACCTTCGGTCGGGCATACTTGTTCCATCCACAGTCGACAGGAGAACCCATGCAACGATCGATTCATTTCGCCGCCCTGGCCGCCTTTACCTTCGCCGCTTCGGCCCACGCCGCCACGCAGCAAACGCTCGAAACATCGGGCTTCACCGTCAAGATCGTGCAGCAGTGCGAAGAGGGCAACGTCACCTGCGACGACGTGCGCTACACCGGCACCAGCAAGAAATCCGGCAAGGCGATCACGCTGCGCGGCAAGACCATGCATTCGATGGCGGCCGATGGCATCACGCCGGGCGCCTTCCAGGGCTATGTGTTCCGCTCGGGGCGCGTGAATTACACCGTGTATGCCGATGGCCGGCTGGTGGTCACCGAAGGCAAGAAGACGCTGGTGAACCAGCGGGGCGAGTGGAGGTAAGCCAGCCGCGAGCATGCGCTGAACTGCTTCACAGCCTCAGCACTGCGGGCGGCGATGGATTGGCTGGCTTGTCGGCATATTTTACACACGCACGATGCGTGGCAGATCAAATCGCCCAAGTAGTTGACGACATTGATTTTTATCTTTGGCATGGATTGTGCTTTTGTATTTACCGCACACCTCCTTTAATCATCCAGGATAAATCCAATGAATCTGATGAAGAGTTTGAAAACTGCCATCATCGCCGTGTTCCTGTTCTCGGCCAGCGTGGCCAATGCCGCGCTCATTCAGTTCAACCTGACAGGCGACTACACGGCCAGTTGGCAACTGGAGTCCACAACGCCTGATGATGTCTTCGATGGCATATGGGCCACCTATATCGATGTGACAGGTTCATTCCCTGGAGCGAGTCAATCAGCTGTCGACGTGACGTTCTACACCCCAGTACTCCAGGGCGGATTCGAGATTTACGACTACAACGCCGGTATTGCTTTGGTGGCGACTGCCGGACCCATGCTCTATACCGAGTCGGCAAACGGTCCGCTCTTCACATTCGGCACATTCGCCTTGACGGCCTATGACGGTCCAGGCAACTACACCCTGTCGATTTCAGCAGCAGCAGCACCCGTCGATGTGCCCGAGCCGGCAACGAGTGCATTGTTACTCGGTGGGTTGGGCCTCATGTTGGCGTCCGGACGGCGTTTCAAGGCATTGCGCCGCGGCTGACCAGCGCCGAAATTTTGGGCGCATCGACAAGCTGTGTTGCGTAAATCCGGCTGCAGCGACTGCTGCAGCCGGAAGCAGATTGTGCTCAGTGCCCACTCATGTCCAGGCAGATCAGCGGCGCTCAATCCGGCGCCAGCAACTGCTCCAGCCGCCTCGGATAGTGATTCAAGAAGTCGCGCGTGACGGCGTAATGCTCGGTGTCCTCGTATGCCATCTCGGTAATGCCGCTGCCATCGAACGCCAGGATCTTCGCACCCGGATACGCGAGCAGGATCGGCGAGTGCGTCACGATGATGAACTGCGATTGTTCCTGCACCAGCATGTGAATCGCCCGCAACGCCGCCAGTTGGCGATTGGGCGAGAGCGCCGCCTCGGGTTCGTCCAGCAGGTACAGGCCGTTGCCGCGAAACTTGTCGAGCAGGATGCTGATGAACGCTTCGCCGTGCGAACGCGCATGCAGCTTCTTGCCGCCATAGCCGGTGGTTTCCGGCATCTGGTCAAGGTAGGTCGCGAGATTATAAAAACTTTCGGCGCGCAGAAAATAGCCATCCCTGGGCCGGCGCACGCTGCGCGACATGCGGATGTGGTTCGCCAACAAGGTGTGCTCGCCGGACGTGTTGAGCAGGCTGTTGTTGAGCGTGCCGCCTTCGATGCCAAAGCCCAGCGCCAGCGCGATTGCTTCCAGAATGGTCGACTTGCCGCTACCGTTCTCGCCCACGAAGAACGTGACGTCGGCGTGAAACTCGATCGATTGCAATTCGCGCACGGCAGGGATGTTGAACGGAAAGTCGTCGAAGCCGACCTCGTTGCCGAAGTCGGACCACACCCGTTGCAAATAAGGCTTGGCGCCGAAGCGGTTCATGGCGAACAGGACAAAGTTGGCATGCTCACCATCATCGCACACGATGAGAGAACATCCGAATGCGGCGCGGTATGCCAGGCACGGCTACACCACTGCAGCGCTGAACGACTCGGGCCGCCGCGCAAGCAGATGCGACAGCCGTTGAAGGCCGGCCTGCAAGCGCCCACGGTCCTGGATGCTGCCCAGCGAGATCCGGATGGCGTTCACGGTGGCGCTGCCGGTCGCGAATGCCTGGGCCGGCGTGACGGCGATGCCCTCGCGCCCGGCGACATGCGCCAGCTGCGCCGCGTTCCAGTATGCCGGCAACTCGAGCCATACATGCAGGCCGTCGCCAGTGCCACTGTAGCGCCCCGCCAGGAGATCCCGGGCCATCCGGTGACGCACGCGCGCCTCGTCGCGCACGCCTTGCATCAATGCCTCAGCCGAACCATCAAGGATCCACTGCGTGGCCAGTGCAGCGGTCAGGGGGGCTGCCATCAGTGCAAACGATCTCAGCGCGGCCAGGAACCGTTCGCGTTCGTGCGGGTCGCGTATCAGCACGAAGGCGACACGCAAGCCGGGCGTCAGGCATTTCGACAGCGTCGAGATGTAACTCACCTGTTCCGGGGCGAACGTGGCAACCGGTGGTGGCGGGGCATCGGCCAGCAGCCAGTACGGGTCGTCCTCGACGATGCGAACCTTGCAGCGCTGTGCAATGCCGGCGAGCGCCTTGCGCCGGTGCGCCGGCATGGTGCTGGCAGTCGGGTTCTGCAATGTCGGATTGAAGTAGACCAGCCCGGGCTTGTGGCGGCGGCAGGCCTCGTCGAGCAGCTCGGGCACCATCCCGTGCCTGTCCGCTTCCACCGCCATGATGCGCCGGCCGAACTGGGCCGCTGCCGCACGCAAGCCGGGATAACTGGTCGGCTCGGCCAGGATGACATCGCCAGGCTCGGTCAGCGCCAGGATCAAGGCGGCGATCGCCGCCTGCGCACCGGGACAGACAACAACCTGCCCGAAATCGAGCGGTCCAAACATCGGTGCGAGCCATGTGGCGCCGGCCTTGCGGTCGGCGTCGCTGCCGCCGCCCAGGTGGTACGTCATCAGCAATGCATTGTCTGCGCTCATCAGTACCTGAGACAGGCCTTGCTTCAACAGGTCGTCGAAGTCCACGCCTGCCGGCGGTGGCGGGGTGTTCATGCTCAGGTCGAGGATCGACGTCAATGCGACTTTCGGCGCCGCGACATACGTGCCGCGCGCACCGCGACCCTCCAGCAAATTGCGGCGCCGGGCTTCGTCGTAGGCGCGCGTGACCGTCGTCAGGTCGACATCCAGCTGCGCTGCCAGCCGCCGCTGCGGGGGCAAACGGTCACCCGGTGTCAACAAACCAGCGACCACTGCCGCCTGCAACGCGTCCGCAATCTGCAAGAAACGAGGCCCGCCCTGCGCGGCCAGTCGCGGCAACCAGGTTGGCAAATCCTCATCTTGTATGGTTCTCGACTGGGACATTTTGTCTCAATGTATGGAAATTGCTTTCAAGTAGTATGCTTCAAAGCGTGTTGAGGCAGTGGTCCTCACGATCGAAAGTGCCAAGTAATAGCCTGGAAATACTCACGATGGATTGGTTCCCTGTAGTCTTTTTTACCTTCAAGGCTCTCGTGCTCGGCACGGGCATGTTCTTCGCCATCAAGTGGCATTACGATCAAGGCAAGAAGCAGAAGGCAATGGATCGGCGCGCATTGCTGGGCGCAGCGGCCAAGGTGGTCGCAATCTTCCTGGTATTGCTCATGGTGCTGGGGTACGGCACTTTTGTCCTGATCAGGAAGCTTGGATTGGACTGGACCTTGCCCTGACGCCAACGAGCGGGCGCCGCGTGGGCGCGTGGACGGCCGGGCCATCCACGCTACGCAATGACGCTTACTTCAGCGCCTTGAACAACACATCGAGCCGATCGCGCGTGCCTGGAATGCGCTCCAGGCGCGGATACCGCAGGCCGTCACGATAATCGAGCGCGATCGTGCGCAGGTTGTTCCCCTTGCGCACCAACAGTTCGAGCGGCGCCTTGCCATCCTTGGCCGCGCGCACCGCCGCCTTCAGCACATCGCCCTTGTAGACGCGGTTGTTGACCGCCACGATCGTGGTGTTGGCCGCCAGGCCCGCGCGGAAGCCCACGCCATCCCAGATCACGCCGGTGATGCCGCCGTCGGCGCGCACCTGGAAACCCAGCGAGTACGTGAAGTCGGTGATCTTGGTGCGTTCTTCGGCGCCGCGCGTCGTGTCGTTGGGCGTGTCGCCGTACACCAGCTTCCAGCCGGCGCGCCCGATGCCATCGAGCGGGGCGCCCGGGCCGTGGCCGTCCAGGCGCGCGCGCAGGAACGGCGCCCAGTCGAATGCCTGCACCTTCGTCAACGCGGCCACCACGTTGTCGAACGTGTAGAACGTGGTGTCGGTGCTGCCATTGTCGATGCCGAAGAAGGCGCGCGCGAAGTCCTGCAGGCCGCGTTTTTCGCCCGAGAGTTCGCGGATCTTGGTATCGACGTCGAGCCAGATCAGCATGCCCTCGGTGTAGTAATCCTCACTGCGCTGCCAGTTGCCCCAGCCGATCGGGCGGCGCCCGTTGATGATCGGATCGTTGACGGTGTCCTGCATCGCGCGCCAGTCGCGGCCCTGGGTGGTGTCGTAGCGCGCCGCGTCGATCGCCAGCGCGTTGCGCGCATGGGTCTGCGAGACCAGGCCCGAACGCGCGGCGAGCACCTTGCCCCAGAACTGGGTCTGGCCTTCGTATAGCCACAGCAGTTCGTTCTGCAGCGGCGTGTTGAAGTTGGCGACATCCTGGCCGGCAGGGCGGCGGAACTTGCCGTTCCACGAATGCACGAATTCATGCGGCAGCAGTTCGCGTCCGGGTTCGTTGCGGTTCCATTCGGTGAAGTAACCGAGCTTGACGCCGTTCTCGCTCGACTGCTGGTGCTCGCGGCCGATGCCGCCGAATTCGTCCGAGATCGCAAACAGAAAATCATACTGGCGGTAGTGGTGCGATCCGAACAGCTTGAGCGCCTGGTCGACCATCGCGCGGTGCAGCGCGATCTGTTCCGGCTTGGCCTCGAGGCTTTCGGGATTGTCGGCCACCACGTTGAGCATCACCGGCTGCTTCGCGCCCGGCGCCAGGTCGATGCGCTTGAAGTAGCGACCCGCGAACAGGGGCGAGTCGACCAGCGTGTCGAGGTCGTGCGGCTTGAAGCGCACTTCGTCCCCCGTGCGCCCTTCAACCTCGAGCGAGCTGGCGAACTGCCAGCCGGCGGGGAGCCGCAGCGTCGGCTGCACGGTGATGCGGCGCGCCTGGTAGCCGGCCGGGTACAGCGCCACCGATTGCCACTGCACGCCGAGGATATCGTCGGTCATCGTGATGCGGCCCTGGGTCGTGTCGAGCGGCGACAGGAACTGGTACTCGGCTTCGAGCGTGGTCGCGCCTTCCGGCACGACCACGTGGAATGCATACACGTTGACGGGGTCGCGCTTCCACTCGACCGGCTTGCCGCCGGCACTGAATTTCAGGCCGGCCAGTTGCGTCAGCGGGATATTCGGGCCGTGGTTCCCCGGCGCCCACTGCGGATACAGCAGCGTCATCGGGCCGGGCCGCGCGGGCATCGACAGGCGCATCCTGAAGACCTGCTGCGCCAGGTTGCTGGCGTCGACATGCAGCGCGATCGTGCCGGGATACGGGGCGTCGCCGACGGCGGGAACCTGCGCCGAGGCAGGCAGGGCCAGGGCAAAAGCAAGGGCCAATGCGCTCGCCGGACGGGCAGCGCGTGCGAAGAAAGTGCGGGGTGCGGTCATGGAAAAAAGCAGGAAGGAAAGGAAGCCGGGCAGTGTAGCACCGCCTGCGGGGCCGATTTTTCGCTGATACATCATGCAAATAAAATTTGGCATTTTTAATAAAAATACGTATTTTGCTTGCCTTGATTTCCCGATACCCGGCATTAGATTGGTACCAGCGGATGCTCAACGGAGGTCCGCACCCTTATCGCTTAATTTCAAAAGGATAGACATCATGCGTACTTATGACCTGACCCCCCTGTACCGTTCCGCCATCGGTTTCGATCGCCTGGCCAGCCTGCTCGAGCAACGCGCCGAGTCGCAGCCAAGCTACCCGCCGTACAACATCGAACTGGTGAGCGAAGACCAATACCGCATCGTGATGGCGCTGGCCGGCTTCAGCCGTGACGAAGTCGAGATCATCACCGAGCGTGACAGCCTGCACGTCACCGGGCGCAAACAGAAGGACGACGCCCAGCGCACCTTCCTGCACCGCGGCATCGCAGCGCGCGATTTCGAGCAGCGCTTCCAGCTGGCCAACCACGTGAAGGTCACCACCGCGTCGTTCGACAACGGCATGCTCACCATCGAACTGGTGCGCGAAGTGCCCGAGGCGCTCAAGCCGCGCAAGATCGCCATCGGCGACGCCGCCGGCACCATCAGTGGCGACAACGTCCAGGCACTGGAACAGCGCGCCGCTGCCTAAGCGTCTTTTAGTGTCAGCATAAGCACGTCGTTCCCGCGCAGGCGGGAACGACGTTTTTGCGTCAACGGAAGAACGCCGCGCGCCCATCCTTAAGTCGCGTTTAAGCCCCTGCCATTGTCAACTTAAGTACCGTCTAAGATGGTTGCGCGACACTACTCTCATCGAATTTCACCACACCGATTCACCGAATTTTCATCAGGAGCACATCCATGTCGAATCCAAGTGCCGTTACTGCCATCACTGCCAAACGCCTGACGCTGGCCCTGTGTGCCGCGGGCGTCATCGGCGGCGCGGTCGGTGCCATCGCTGTCAATCACAACAACGCCACTGCCAATGCCGCCGCCGAACGCGCGCCTGCCGTCATTGCGGCCGCCCCGGCGCCTGCGCCGGCTGCCGCCGTGGGCGCGCCGTCGTCAACCGTGGCGCTGCCCGACTTCACGCGCATCGCCGCGCAACAGGGCAAGGCCGTGGTCAATATCCGCGTCGTCGGTGGCACCAAGTCGGCGGCCCGTGGCGCTCAGGGCGGCATGCCGAGCCTGGACCCGGGGCATCCCCTGTATGAGTTCTTCAAGCAGTTTCAAGACCCGCGCTACGGTGGTAGCGAGCGCGGTGGTCGTGAAGCGCCCGTTTTCGGCGCTGGATCGGGCTTCATCGTAAGCCCGGACGGCGTCATCCTTACCAACGCACACGTCGTGCAGGGCGCTGACGAAGTCACGGTCAAGCTGCAGGATCGCCGCGAGTTTCGCGCCAAGGTCCTGGGCGCCGACCCGCGCACCGACGTGGCTGTGTTGAAAATCGACGCCAAGGGCTTGCCCGTGGCGCCGATCGGCAAATCGCAATCGGTCCTGGTGGGCGAATGGGTGCTGGCCATCGGTTCGCCGTATGGCCTCGAAAGCACCGTCACCGCCGGCGTGGTCAGCGCCACCGGCCGCTCGATCCAGGGCGACAGCAATGTGCCGTTCATCCAGACCGACGTCGCGGTCAATCCCGGTAACTCGGGTGGCCCGCTGTTCAACACCCGCGGCGAAGTGGTCGGCATCAATTCGCAGATCTACAGCCAGACCGGCGGCTACCAGGGCCTGTCGTTCTCGATCCCGATCGACCTGGCCGTGCGCATCAAGGACCAGATCGTCGCCACCGGCAAGGTGCAGCATGCCAAGCTCGGTGTGAGCGTGCAAGAGGTCGGCCAGAGTTTCGCCGATTCGTTCAAGCTCGAATCGGTCGAGGGCGCGCTGGTGTCGAGCGTCGAACGTGGTAGTCCTGCCGAACGCGCGGGCCTGAAGTCCGGCGACGTGATTCGCACGGCCAATGGCACGGCCATCGTCGCCTCGGCCGACCTGCCGGCCATGATGACGCTGGCCAAGCCGGGCGACAAGGTGGCAATGGACGTCTGGCGCGACGGCAAACTGGTGCGCATCAGCGCAACGCTCGCCGACGCGGCCGACAAGCCGCGCCGCGCCCAGGCGGAAGATGTCGGCAACACGGTGGACAACAGCGCCAGGCTGGGCCTGTCCCTGCGACCACTCGAGCCGATCGAGCGCCGCCAGAGCGGCATCGCGGCCGGCCTGTTGATCGAGGACGCCTCGGGCGCCGCCCAGATCGCGGGCATCGAACCGGGCGACGTGCTCATTTCGGTCAATGGCCGGCCGGTCAGTTCGGTGGCCCAGGTGCGCGAGATGGTGGCCAAGGCCAGCAAGTCGGTGGCCTTGCTGATCCAGCGGGGCGACGAGAAGATCTTCATTCCGGTGCGGATTGGTTAAGATGGTGTAGCGTCCCCGGGGTCGCACTTTTACAAACGAGGGAACGATGCGACTGCTGCTGGTGGAAGACGATACGATGATCGGTGAAGTGGTGCTCGACCTGCTCAGGGCCGAGCACTACGCGGTCGACTGGGTAAAGGACGGCGAGATGGCCGACACGGCCCTGATCCAGAACCAGAACTACGATCTGGTGCTGCTCGACCTGGGGCTGCCGCGCAAGGATGGCCTCGAAGTCTTGCGCTCGATGCGCGCGCGCAAGGACCGCACCCCGGTGCTGGTGGCCACCGCGCGCGACTCGGTGGCCCAGCGCATCGCGGGCCTGGATGCCGGCGCCGACGATTACGTCCTCAAACCCTACGATCTCGATGAACTGCTGGCGCGCCTGCGCGCACTGCTGCGCCGCGCCGCCGGCCGCGCCGAGCCGATTTTTGAATACCGCAACATCACGATCAATCCGGCCACCCGCGAAATCATGGTCGACGGCACCCAGGTATCGCTCTCGGCGCGCGAATGGGCCGTGCTCGAGGCGCTGGTGGCGCGGCCAGGCGCCGTGCTCTCGCGCGCGCAGCTCGAAGAAAAGCTGTACAGCTGGCGCGACGAAGTCTCGAGCAACGCGGTGGAGGTGTACATCCACGGCCTGCGCAAGAAACTGGGCAGTGACCTGATCCAGAACGTGCGCGGCGTCGGCTACATGGTGCCCAAAGCATGAAGATGACGCACTCGCTGCGCGGGCGCCTGCTCTGGTTCCTGCTTGCGGCGATCACGATCGCGGCGGTGGCGCAGGCGACGATCGCCTACCGCACCGCGCTGCACGACGCCGACCAGATCTTCGATTACCACATGCAGCAGATGGCCCTGTCGCTGCGATCGAGCACGCCGCTGTCGAACGACGAAGCGCGCGCCCGGCAAGAGGCCGACAGCGCCGGCGGCAACGACGACATGGTGGTGCAGATGTGGTCTCCCGACGGCGCCCAGATGTTCCACAGTGTCTCGCGCGCGCGCCTGCCGCAGCGCGCGGTGCTCGGTTTTTCGAACGTGCGCGCCAATAGCACCACCTACCGCGTGTTCTCGATCCAGACGTCCAATCAAACGGTGCAGGTCGCGCAAGACCTGGCCGTGCGCCGCAATATGGCCGGCAACCTGGCCCTGCGCACGCTCGGGCCCATCGCGGTGATGATGCCGATCCTGATGCTGGTGGTGTGGTGGGTCGTGAGCGGTTCGCTGCAACCGGTGGCGCGGGTGCAGTCACAGGTCGCATCGCGCCAGGCCGACGATCTGTCGCCCGTGTCCGATACCGGCCTGCCCGACGAAGTGCGCCCGCTGGTGCAAGAACTGAACCTGCTGTTTGGCCGCGTGCGCACCGCATTCGAGGCGCAGCAGCATTTCGTGGCCGATGCCGCGCACGAACTGCGCACGCCGCTGGCGGCCTTGCGCCTGCAGGCGCAAAGCCTCGACCGCGCCGACACGCCCGACGCGCGCCGCGTCGCGGTGGGGCGCCTCACGGCCGGCATCGACCGCGCCACGCGCCTGGTCGAACAACTCCTGATCCTGGCGCGGCAAGAAGCCACCGCCGCCGAAGGCTCGGTTGCGAAAACCCGGCCGGTGGACCTGGCCGACCTGGCGCGCCGCACGGCCGCCGACCTGGCCGGCGTGGCCGCCGCCAAGGGCGTCGACCTGGGCCTGCAGCAGGCCGACCCGGCCAGCGTCGACGGCCAGCCCGATGCGCTGCAGATCCTGCTGCGCAACCTGGTCGACAACGCGGTCAAGTACACGCCTGGCGGCGGCACGGTCGATATCTCGGTGCTCAGCAGCCCCGGTACGGTAGCGGTACAGGTCGAAGACAGCGGCCCCGGTATCCCGCCCGACGAACGCGAACGCGTATTCGACCGCTTTTACCGCGTTCCCGGCAGCGAAGCTGCCGGCAGCGGCCTGGGGCTGGCGATCATCAAGGCGATCGCCGAGCGCCATGGCGCGGTGCTCACGCTGGGGGCTTCCGGGCGGCTGGGCGGATTGATGGCGACCGTCACGTTCAAGACGCCCGTGCAGACAGGCCTCTAGCAGCGCAGTTCGTGATAACGCTGGCGCAGGCTGAAGGTGTCACGGCGCAGCGATTCCATCGGCGCGCCTGCGCTGCTTTCCTGTTCGCTGCGCTCGTTGTCGACGATCGCAGATTCCAGTGCGCGGCATGCACGCTGCGCGCTGGCGTCGAGGGCGTAACGCCGCGTGGCTGTAGCGTACTGCTGTTCGTTCATCCCCGTAATGGGCCTGAAGATGCGCGCCATGTTCTCATGGTGGTATTCGCGTGCCACATCCGCGCCCAAACGGGATGTGCCCGAGAGCTTGTCGACGCCGCGCGCCGGCACCACGTCGAGCCGCTTCGCGCCGAGGCATGGCACGTCGGTATAGGCAATCTTGCCGGCCACATTGCACTTGTAGATCGTGCGGCTTGGGGCCGGCAGCTGCGCGTGTGCCGGCAGGGCTGACAGCGCCAGCAACAGACTGCCGGTCAAGGCAGCCCGGATTCTGAATGAGATAGTGTGCATGATGTTTGACGCAAGGGTGCTCGTTGTCGTTGCTGTATTACGCGCGGCCGCAGGCGTTTGCGCCCTGCAGGTCAGGCAGCATAGCGCATCTGGCGTTGACCAAATATCGTCAATTGTCACGCCAGCGCGGCGCGCGCACTCACGGTAAAATGGCCGGTTTGGCGGCGTTTCGCCCGCCCGTTTGCATACTGAGGAATCGATGAACAAGCATATTTTGGTCGCCAGCGTACTGGCGGCAGCCGCCGGCCTGGCGTCGAGCCAGGAGGTCGTGAAGATCGGTCACGCGGCCGCGGTCACCGGGCCAGTGGCCTACTTTGGCAAGGACACCGAGAACGCCACGCGCATGGCGATCGAACACCTGAACGCACGCGGCGTGACGATCGCCGGCAAGAAGGTGACGTTCCAGCTCGTGGCCGAAGACGACGGCGGCGATCCGAAACAGGCCACCAGCGTGGCGCAGAAGATGGTCGACGCGAAGGTCAACGGCGTGATCGGCCACCAGACGTCGGGCACCACGATCCCGGCCTCGAAGATCTACAACACCGGCGGCATCCCGCAGATCTCGCCGTCGAGCACCAGCCCGAAATACACGCAGCAGGGCTTCAAGACGGCATTCCGCACGATCGCCAACGACGTCCAGCTGGGCCAGGCGCTGGGCCGCTACGCGACCGGTACCATGAAAGTGCGCCGCGTGGCGGTGGTCGATGACCGCACCGCCTACGGCCAGGGCCTGGCGATGGAATTTTCCAGAAGCCTGCAAAAGCAGGGCGGCACGATCGTCGCGCGCGAGTTCACCAACGACAAGGCGACCGATTTTTCGGCCATCGTCACCCGCATCCGCGCGACCAAGCCTGACATGGTCTTCTTCGGCGGCATGAACGCCACGGCCGGCCCGATGCTGCGCCAGATGAAGCAGCTGGGCATGAACGTGCGCATGATGGGCGGCGACGGCATCTGCTCGGACGAGATCTTCAAACTCTCCGGCGGCACGATGGCCGACGGCCAGGTTGTGTGCGCGGAAGCCGGCGGCGTGCAAGGTGAAGGCAAGGCCGGCATGGACAAGTTCCGCGCCGACTACAAGAAGCGTTTCGGGATCGATGTGCAGATCAACGCGCCGTATGCGTACGACGCGACGATGGTGATGGCCGAGGCGATGATCAAGGCTGGCTCGACGTCGCCTGCGACATACCTGCCGTTCCTGGCAAAGACCGAGTACAAGGGCGTGACCGGCCCGGTGGCGTTCGATGCGCGCGGCGACGTGCGCGACGGGACCATCACCCTGTACGGCTTCAAGGGCGGCAAGCGCTCCCTGATCACCGTCACCAAGTAAGGTAGACGGCGCCGCCTGCGTTACGACATCCGATGCCGGAAGGTCGGCTCGATATTCTTCGCATGCAGGTGGCGCACGATGTCTTCCAGCGTCGCGTCTTTCAGCAGCAACCCGGCCGGCGGGGCAGACGCCGGCACGCTGGCAACCACCGGCGTATCGAGTGACGCCGCCACCGGCGCACTCACCGTGGCCGGCTCCAGCAAACGCCAGACGCGCTCGAACCCTTCTGCATCGATACTCTCCAATCCTTCCAGAAAGCCGGCCTGACCGTTCGGCGGCGGCCGCATGTCCAGTCCCGGTTCATCGGCGAACGATGCGCCCATCCCGGGGTGGATAAAGGCGGCCCAGCGGCCGGTGCGCGGGTGCAGGCAGGGCGGCAGGGCGACCGGCGCGCGCACGGCGTCCGGCGCCAGGTCGACTTCAGGGAAGTAAGCAGTGCGCAGGCGTTCGAGGAACGCCTGCGCCCGCTCGGCCGGCACCGGCGTCTCGAGCGACAGCCACAGATAATAAGCGTCGCCGCCCGAGATGCTCACCGCCGGCGCCGGCAGGCTCAAAGTCGTCTGCAGTGCATTGGCCACTTCGCACAAGCGCATCCAGTGCGCCTCGCTGTCGGCGCCCTTGGTCTTGCGAAAGGGGATCATCATCGCGCGCGTCAGGCCGTCGCTGCCAGTCAGGCTGACCGGCGCGTTCTGCTGGCCCTGCAGGTGCAGCGCCAGGACGTCGGGCGGCAACGCATCAAAGGGGAGATACAGCCGCAATAGTTCGGCAATCAGTTTGTGCATGGCGTTTTCTAGGGAAAGAAGCCATTTTGACACAGCGCGTGAACCGCTGGAGGGCAGCGACACTGTGGCGCGGCCCCAACATCCGTTTTTTCATACAAACCCGCGCGATTACTTTTTATTGGATTTGGCGCGATATATTCAAAAAAAGGTGATCGCTGAAATCGCGCCGATAATCATTTTTCTGTTTTTATCGAGAATGTCGATATTTAAGTAATCGCAGTTATTGCAGTCATGAAACCTCATAAATTCGCTCATCCGATCCGGTTGCCAATGCCATAAAAATACCGCATTCTCGTTTCCAGCATTGAATCATTCGATGCAAATAAATATAACGGAGACCAGCGTGCATCACACCCTTTCCTATCTGGGAACATGGGCCGTATTGTCATCGGCCCTGCTTCCCTCACTCGCCGCGGCCCAGGCCGCTCCCGCCCCGATCGTCTTCCAGAACGCCGCCGTGCATGACCCGTCGGTGATCAAGGTGGGCGACATGTTTTATGTATTTGGGTCACACCTGGCCGCCGCCAAATCGCGTGACCTGATGAAATGGCAGCAGGTCAGCGAAGGCGTCACCGCAAGCAATCCATTATTCCTCAATGGCGCGTCGAACGTATTCACCGAACTGGCCGAGACATTCGACTGGGCCCAATCGACAACGCTCTGGGCGGCCGATGTCAAGCGCATGCCGGACGGTAAATTCTATATGTATTACAACGCCTGCAAGGGCGATTCGCCGCGGTCCGCATTGGGTATTGCGGTGTCGAATAATATCGAAGGCCCGTATGTTGACAAGGGCATCATTCTGAAATCGGGGATGTGGGGCCAGCCCAGCCATGACGGCACGATCTACGACGCGATGAAACATCCGAATGCCGTCGATCCCCACGTGTTTTCGGATAATGCCGGCAAGCTGTGGATGATCTACGGCTCGTATTCGGGCGGGATTTTCATCATGGCGATGAATCCCGCAACCGGTGTGCCGTTGCCGGGGCAGGGCTATGGCAAGCGCCTGATGGGCGGCAACCACGCACGCATCGAAGGCGCTTACGTCATGTACAGCCCGGCCACGTCGCACTATTACCTGTTCACGTCCTTCGGCGGCCTCGATTCAACCGGTGGCTACAATATGCGCGTCGCGCGCTCGCTCAACCCGGACGGCCCGTACGTCGACGCCCAGGGCAACGACATGGCCGGTGTCAGATCCGATCCCACCAAGCCGCTGTTCGATGACGCGTCGATCGCACCGTACGGCGTCAAGCTGATGGGCAGCTTCCTGTTCGAGCGCAAGCTGGGCGACACGGGCGCGGGCATCGGCACCGGTTATGTCTCACCCGGCCACAATTCGGCGTACGTCGATCCGGCCAGCGGCAAGCACTTCCTGATCTTTCACGCGCGCTTTCCCGAGCGCGGCGAGCAGCACGAAATCCGCACCCATCAACTGTTCATGAATGCCGACGGCTGGCCGGTCGTCGCGCCACGCCGCTACACGGGCGAGACGCTTGGGGCCGTGCGGCGCGAGTTCGTGCAGGGCGACTACATGCTGGTCAACCACGGCAAGGACATCTCGGCGGCCATCAAGAAGTCGCAGCACATCGCGCTCAATGCCGACGGCACGATCACGGGTGCAGTGGCCGGCAGCTGGCTGCTCACGGGCAGCAACGGGATCGAGATCCGCCTGCCCGGCGCCTCGCCGTACAAGGGCGTCTTCGTCAACGGCTGGGACGAAACGGCCAAGACCTACGCGATGACCTTCTCGGCCCTTTCGCGCGAAGGCGTGGCGCTGTTTGGCAGCCGGCTGCTGCCGCGCACCGAGGCGCAGACCGTCAATGCCGTCGCCGCGGAACTCAGCCTGGGCAACACGAGCGCCGTCACGGCCAATCTCGCGCTGCCGACAAGCGGCACGCGCGGCGCGACCATCACCTGGACTTCGTCGAACCCGGCAGTCGTCAGCAACACCGGCGTCGTCACCAGCCCTTCGAGTGGGGACGTGAACGTCACGCTCACGGCGCGCATTGCCAAGGGCAGTACGGTGGTCATCAAGACCTTCGTCGTCACCGTGCGCAAGGCCGGCGGCCTGCTGGCGCACTACACCTTCGATGGCAGCCTGGCTGACGCGGGCGGCATCTTCGCTGCCGGCAGCGTCACCGGCAACCGGATCGACGCACCAGGCGGCAGCATCGCCTACGAGGCGGGCGTGAAGGGCAGGGCGGCCGTCTTCAACGGTGCAAGCGGCGTGCGGCTGCCCAATGGCCTCATCGCGAGCCACAACTACAGCGTGACGCTGTGGCTCAAGCCGGCGGCGCTGACGGCGTTCTCCACCACCTTCTTCGGCGCGCGCACGACCGAGTCGTGGGTCAGCCTGCTGCCGATGGGGCATGCGGGCGTGGGCGGTGCGTCGATGCTGTGGTCGGGCACGGCCTGGTATGACGCCGGCCTTGGCATGAACATCCCGGTTGGGCGCTGGTCGCATGTTGCGTTCACCGTGAAGAACGGCGCGCTCAACGTCTACATCGATGGCAGCAAGCGATTTGCCGGCACGGGCTTTCCCAACGTGTTCACCAACACCAGCGGCGTGTTCGCGCTGGGCGTGAACTGGTGGGATGCGCCGTACCAGGGCGCGATGGACGACCTGCGCATCTATGGCTCGGCACTGAGCGACGCCGATATCGCGGCGCTCGTGCGCCAGTAACCTCTACCTCAAGGAGCACCACATGAAACACATCATCATCGCGCTTCTGCTGGCGGCGTGCTGCGCAAGTGCGCAGGCCGACGTCATCGGCTTCGACGACCTGCCCAGCAGCGACACTGCCGTCATCGCCGATGGCTACGCGGGCTTTAACTGGACCGGGGTGGGCGTGATTGGCGCCGACGCGTATCCGGACAGCGGCTTTGCCAGCGGCGTGGTCTCGGGCGTCAACGTCGCCTTCAACCACGGCGGCGCCACCGTCACGATCTCGAATGCAGGCGGCTTCGATTTTGTCGGCGCCTTCTTCACATCGGCCTGGTATGAACAGGAACTCTCGTTCGAGGGTAGCCGCGCGGGCCAGCTGCTGTTCGCGACCGATGTGTCGTACGTGATCGACACTATTACGCCGCAGTGGATCGAACTCGGTTGGCGCGGCATCGACACGCTCACGATCTACAACAGCAGCGGCACGCAATGGGCGATGGATGCATTTACGGTGCCGGAGCCGGGCACGCTGGCGCTGTTGGGCATTGCGGGCGTGGGGTGGCTGGTAACGCGCAGGCGCAGGCATGACGCATGTCCGGTCAGTCGTCGCTCGTCGGGCAGCAGGCTATAAGTCACCTGCCTATGCACGTCGTTCCCGCGGAGGCGCACTGCTGTCCGGAATAATTTGCTTGACTTAGGAAGTAGGGGTTGCAGGCATTGGTTTACGAGGGTTAACCT
>NZ_JBFMMP010000003.1:0-341324 GCF_040790145.1 Massilia aurea | reverse complement strand
GATGCCTGTGTCATCAACCATTTGGCAATATCGCTGAAAACAGCATCGGAGCGAATTTCGTTGGCGTCAGCCAGCGTCGATCGTTTGAGTAACGCTGTACCCAGATGGTAATGGTGTGATGCATGAGCGTTAAAGCTCGTTTCCAAAGCGCGCAAGCTTGGCGTTGCACTGAGCTGCGCGTAGATCATGGTGATCAGGTGATGCCAGCTCTTGAAGTGCTTGCGGTATTTGTCAGCGCCATGCTGTTTGACGGCTTTGTCGAAGGCGGAGCGTGGAAGCCCCTTCATTAATTGCTGGAATGTCGCTATGCTGTACATGTTGCAGGTTTGGTTTTTAAGTCGGCAAACCGAGGTTAACCCTCGTAAACCAATGCCTGCAACCCCTACTTCCTAAGTCAAGCAAATTATTCCGGACAGCAGTGCGCCTTCGCGGGGATGACGGCTTTTGAGCTAGCGAAAGAAGAATTGCGCTTAACTGAACGGCATTAGCCGCTCGGCGGGCTTTTTATTTGCGGAAACGGAACGCGGTGCACGCACGATGATGTGTAAGCTCGGCGGGAACGATCACCACCAACGCGTCGTCAGCCGCAGTCCACGGTCGCGCTTGCCGGCACTATGTCCGTACCATGTCCATCTACCGCGCTAACCGCGTCCCGGGCGGGACCTTTTTTTTCACGGTACGCCTGCTCGATCGCGGCAGCACCCTGCTGACCGACCACATCGCCGCATTCGGCAGCGCCATGCGGCTGGCGCGTTCGCGCCGTCCTTTCCACGTCGATGCCTGGGCCGTGCTGCCCGACCACGCGCATGCAATCTGGACCTTGCCACCGAACGACCACGATTTCGCCAGCCGCTGGCGCGCCGTGAAGATCGCGTTTTCCAAGGCCTTGCGCAAGACCGGCAGGCCGGCGGCGACGGCCTGCGCCATCTGGGAGCGCCACTACCGGCACTACCGCGTGGGTGACGATGCAGACTATGCGTTGCTGATCGACTACCTCCACAACGACGCCATGCGTCACGGCCATTGCATGCAAGCGCATGAATGGCCGTGGTCGTCCCTGCACCGGTTTATCTCAGCCGGGCATGCAGCGCCGGCGCCCGGATTGATCGTGCCGCCGTGGTTGGCGAGATAGAGCCTGCGCCCGTGATGCCTACGCCCATGAAAAAAGGCCCCGAAGGGCCTTTTTCAGTGCATACCGCGTTCGATCAGAACGAGTATTTCGCGCCGATGGTCAGTGCGTTTGGACGCACGCCGAAGTCACGGGTGCCGCCGAAACGCTCGTATTCGGCGATCACGGCCACGTCCTGGTTGATGTTGTACTGCACACCCAAGGCGCCGTAGGCGTTGTTGTCGCTGTCGCGACGGCTCAGCGACGCATTGATTGCCGACAGTTCGTTCACGTCATGCGACACGCCCAGCTTGGCGTAACCGACCAGTTTCTCGGTCAGCGGCGAGCTGAACTTGGCTGCGACGTAGGTCGAACGGCCATCGACCTGGCCGCTGGCGTCCACTGCGCCCAGGCTGTAATAGATGTCGGCGCTGCGGTAGTCGGTGTGACCGACTTCAACTGCCCAGTTCGGGGTGAACTCGTAGCCGCCGAACAGTTTAGCCGATGCCTTGATGGTGTCGATATCGGCGCGGCTTGCGCCTGGTACGCGCGATTCATAATCGGTAGCAACAGCACCGGCGCCAACGTAGGCACGCGGGGTGAATTCTTGGGCCTGGACAGCCGACACGGCGGCGGTGGTGGCGAGCAGGGCAACGATCAGCTTTTTCATCTCTAAATTCCTCTTCTTGTTCATCTGGTTCGTGATTCACAACGAATCGCGATAGGGTCAAGATAGCACTGTCGAAAGATCAAGTCCGTCGCGATTCCGTAAGAACTGTAAGCAGTTGTAACTTACTGACCCGTCAGTAAGTAATATTTATGGGTGGATAGAGGATATTGACTAGTGATTAAGCGATGTTCCTGAAAGTTAGATTGATACGCGCATGTAACGATTTTGTCATCTTATTGATGCCATGCAACCAGTATTCCTGGGTGTCACCTGCCATCAAGAGAAGACTGCCGTCGGTCAGTTCCACCCGAACAGTCTGTCTGTTGTGTTTATGCTTCAGGATAAAGGTGCGGGGGGCGCCGAAACTGAGCGATGCAATTGCCGGGCGCGGGCCCAGTTCAGGCTCGTCATCGCTGTGCATGCCCATGCTGTCGCGTTCGTTGCGGTAATAATTCAGCAGGACGCTGTTGTAAGTGTGCCCGGTCGCCATTTGTACCGCGTCGCGCAGGGTGTCGAGAAGCGGTGTGAACGGCGCCGGCTGCAGGCGCAGGCCGGAATAGGTATAGCCCTTGTCGCCGTACCAGGCGCTCAGCCGGGGTTGGAGATGGCGTTTGCCGTATACCACCACGGTTTCTTCGCGCCAGTCGGTCTGGGCCAAAAGGCGCGCCATGACTTCGGCATTGGTCCAGGGCAGTGGCAGCTGGGCCATCCAGGCCAGTTCGCCGTCCTGAAACGGCAGCGGGAGCAGACCCGTTTGCGGTGCAAATAAATCCATCGAAAACACGTACGCCGAAAGTGGTAAAGGCTACCCTGGCGCGGATTCTCGCATGCTGGGGCGCATGCTCATGCGTAGGCTTCCGCCAGACTCATGATGCGTGGTTCGATCTTGATGCCAACATTGCCGAACAAGGCGTCGACCGCTGCCAGGTTGGTGCTGCATTCGTCCGATTTCCAGCCCTTGAACAAGTCGGTGCCATCCTTCTGGAAGTGCAGGTCCAGCACCTTGCCCTTGTCGCGGTGGGTATAGTTTTGCTGCTGGACGTTCTGGAAGCCCAGCTCGGCCAGGCCGGCCAGCACGGTGTGCGGCGGATTGTCCGGATCGGTGGCCAGGAACACCCCGAAGGTCTTGCCCGGTGGCTTGGCCGCGACGTCCACTTCGTAAATCCCAGGCGCCTTGGTGACGTTTGTACTCTTCAAAAACAGCATCGCGGTTCTCCTGGAACGCTTGGTGACCCGCGAGCCAGCTCGCGGATCGTTTTTCAGTTAATCAGCCTGCAAGCATATTTCCATATGGGAACTTTGTCGACCGGAGTCTGCATTTTGTTCGGTTTATCGCATGACCAGACCGAAAACTGTGGCGGCAATCAACGCGGCGCACGCGAGCATGCCCACGATAAAGCCGATTTCGCGCCTGGCCGGATCGCGATAGTAACCGAGCGCATACAGGATCCGGCCCATGCACCACAGCAGGCCACCGGCAGCGGCCCACACGTCACCGAGGAACATGGCGCACAGCCACAGGGGCACGAGCACCAGCGGCAGCATTTCCAGTGTGTTCATCTGCACCCGGTGGGCGCGCAGGAAGCCTTCGGGCCCATCCATCGACGGGGCAGGCACCTTGAACTGGATACGGGCGCGCGCCGCATTGCCCCAGGTCCAGAAATAGACCCCAAGGACGGCCAGCGTGGTCCAGGCGGTGAAGAACATGGTGATCCTTTGTGATTGGATTGCGTGACAGGCGGTCGCGGCTCAGGCGCCGCCGTGCTTGCGCCGCGCCAGGTCGGCCGTCAATGGCACCAGCGCGCCGTACAGGCGGCCCGTGGCGTCGTCCCAGTCCAGCAAGGCCTGCTCTTGCCGCGCCACGGTGGCAACGTCGCCGCGCGCGACCGGGCCGCTGAGCGCCGCGGCCGGGCCCAGACGAAACACATTGGCCAGCGTTTCGCTGGCCAGCGGCTGCGCCAGTTCGCGCGCCACCGCTTCGGGAATGCCGGCAGCCTGATAGGCGCGCAGCGCGGCATCGAGCAACGTGGTCAGGTAGTTCGACGCGAACACGGCGGCCGCGTGATAGACCGTCTTGGCCGCGCCGTCGATCGGCACAAGGCGCGCACCGATCGCCTCGAACGCAGAATTCAAGACCGCCAGCGCCGCCGCATCGCCCTCGACGCCGCAGAAGGTGCCGGCGAACTCACGCGCGACGCGCTCGGGATCGGCGAAGCTGCGGATCGGATGCACGCTGGCGACCAGCGCGCCGCCTGCACGCACGGCCTGCAAGGCAGCCGACGCTTTCGCGCCGCTGCAGTGAAACACCACCGCGCCAGTCAGGTCGTGCGTCTGCGCCAGCAATGCGCTGACGCTCTCGATCTGGTCGTCGCTCACCGCCAGCAGCCAGACTGGCGCGGGGCGCATCAACGCGACATCCGTGCAGGCGTGGCCAGCGCCGATGACATCGACCGCCGCCTGCGCGCTGGCTTGCGAGCGCGTGAGCACGTCCTGCAGCGCGAAGGCGCCGCTCGATGCAAACAGGCGCCCCAGCACGCGGCCGACGTGGCCCGCGCCCACCAGATTCAGGGTGAGCGTTCGCGTGGACATTAGCGTGGGCGACACGTCAGAATCCGGCGCCCGGTTGGCTCAGATATTCGAGCTCTTCGGGGGTCGAAGCGCGGCCCAGGATTGGATTGCGGTGCGGGAAGCGGCCGAAGCGCGCTATTACGCCACGGTGGCGGTGCGCGTAGTCGAGCGTTTCGCCGAAGCCCGGATGGTCGGCGGCCAGCGCCGTGAACTGGTCGACCGCGAGCTGCTGCATGCCCGCGTCTTCGGCGTGCTCGAACGGCATGTAGATGAACTGGCGTTCGATCGGCGCGAGTGCCATGTGTTCGCCGGCGTCGACCATCTGGCGCGCCGCGCTCAGTGCCAGCACGTCGCCGGCGAACGATTCCGGCGTGCCGCGATGGACGTTGCGTGTGAACTGGTCAAGCACCAGGATGCGCGCCAGCACGCCGCGCGCGCCCTGCTCGTCCCACTCGCGCAGGCCGCCCGCAATCGCCTGCGCGATCGTGGCGCCGAAGCGTTCGCGGATGGCGGCGTCAAAGGCCGGGTCCTTGCGGTACCACTCGGCGCGTGCCTTGCCATGGTCAGGATGGGAAGCTGGCAGGAACCAGAAATCGAGAACTTCTTGTGCGTCCATGAATAAATCTCGTTGATATTTTGTGAAGGTATGACCGACGGCACGCCGCGCTCAGGCCGGCGGCTTCTTGCGCACCAGCTGCTTTTCAAACGCAATGTCGTTCTTGCTCACGCGTGGCTGCTCCTGCGGCCCAAGGCCCTTGACGAACGTGACAAAATCGTCGAGCTCCATCGGTGCGCACAGCGGCGGGCTGCCGGGCGCTTCGGACAAATAAAAATGGCCGTCACCTGTGCGCGCCATCGAGTACAGCGGGTTGCCGGTGCGCTGCTTGAGACGGTCGACTGCGCTGCTGGCGCGCGTGGAGCGGGAGCTGGCCATTTTAGATTGCCTCAGTGCGCAGCATGAGCCACTCGAACGCGGCGCCTTCGACGTGTGGCGTCAGGCGCGCGCGCACGGTGGCGTGGTAGTCGTTGAGCCAGGCGATTTCATCTGGCCGCAGCAGGGAAAGATCAAGGCAACGGGTGTCGATCGGGCACAGGGTCAGCGTCTCGAAAGCCAGGTACTCGCCGAATTCAGTTTTGTCAGCAGCGACGTTGAGCACCAGGTTCTCGATGCGGATGCCCCAGCGGCCAGGGCGATAGATGCCCGGCTCGATCGATGTGATCATGCCCGGCTCCATCGCGGTGTGCGGCTCCGGCGGCACGGCCGGCGAAATCGTCTGCGGGCCTTCGTGCACGTTCAGGAAGTAACCGACGCCGTGCCCGGTGCCGTGGCCGTAGTCGATGCCGGCGGCCCAGATCGGGGCGCGCGCGATCGCGTCGAGCATCGGCGCGCGGGTGCCGCGCGGGAAGTGGACGCTCGACAGGGCCATCAAGCCTTTGAGTACCAGCGTGTAGTCGCGCATCTGGTCCGCGCTCGGCGTACCGACCGGGATCACGCGCGTGATGTCGGTGGTACCGCCCAGGTACTGGCCGCCCGAGTCGATCAGCAGCAAGCCATCGCCTTCGATGGTCGCGCAGCTGGCGCCTTCAGCACGATAGTGCATGATCGCGCCATTGCTGTTGAAACCGGCGATGGTCGAGAAACTCGCGCTCACAAAATTCGGCCGGCGCGCACGTGCAGCGGTGATGCGCGTGTCGATATCGACTTCGTTGAGAGGGGCACGATTCGCGTCCGCCAGCAGCGGTTCGAGCGCGGCGAAGAATTCGCACAGCGCCGCGCCATCCTGCTCCATCGCGGCGCGCACATTGACCGCTTCGCTGTCCAACTTGCGCGACTTGGCGAAGGTGGTCGGATTGATCGCCTCGACCACGTTCACGCCGGCGGCCACGCTCGCGCGCATGCCGGCCGTGACACGGCGCGGATCGAGCAGCAGCGTCGCGCCTTCCGGCAACGCTTCAAGCGCATGCACGGCGTTGGCGTACGGCGCCAGGTGCACGTCGTCGGCTTCCAGGCGCGCCCGGACCTCAGGCGGCACCTTGCCTTCGCCGACGAACAGCGTGGCGTCGCCGCGGCCGATCAGCGCGTGGGCCAGGAACACGGGATTGAAACTGACGTCCGCGCCGCGCAGGTTGAACAGGTAGGCGATATCGTCGAGCGTCGACAAAAAGTGGAAACCGGCGCCGTGCGCTTCCATCGCGGCGCGCGTGGCGTGCAGCTTGTCGGCGCGGGTGGCGGTGGCAAATGGCGGCAGGTGCTCGAACACGGCGTCGGTCGGCAGCGCCGGGCGCCCGGTCCACACATCGTCGAGCAGGTCGATATCGGTGCGCAGCACAACACCCTTGGCGCCGAGAGCATCAGCCAACAGGCGCGCCCCGGCCAGGCCCAGGACGCGCGCATCGACGGCAGCGCTCTGGCCGGCGGCCAGGTTGGCGGCCAGCCAGTCCACGTGCAGCTGGCTGGCCGCGCCCGGGATCTTCATCAGGGCGATCCCGGTGCCGGCCAGTTCGGTTTCAGCCTGCGTGAAGTAGCGGCCATCGGTCCAGACGCCGGCGAAGTTCGCGGTGGCGATGAACGTGCCGACCGAGCCGGTGAAGCCGGACAGCCATTCGCGGCCCTTCCAGTGCCCGGGCAGGTATTCCGACAGGTGCGGGTCGCTCGACGGCACGATGACGGCGTCGATGCCGTGGCGCGCCATGGCAGCGCGCAGTTGCGCGAGCCGGCCGGCGCGGATGGTGTGGGAGTCGTTGATGGAGCGGGCTTGTTCGGTGGCTGCGGACATGGGCGAATGCGTCGGTTTGTTTTCCAAGCTGCGTATGATACGCCCCATTTCCACCGGTGGCATATGCGGCGGCGACGCCAACCGGAACGCCCCCCTGCCCCGGGATCACGCATAATGTTCCGGCATCCACCAGACATAGAAAACCATGCTCGATTTCCATCATGAGCGCGCCCGCGCGCTGCTGGCGAACGCCACACAGATCGTCAACCCGCTCGAAGTGCAGGCCGCAGTCACCAGCGTCGCCGACCAGCTCAATGCGCGCTTTGCGGCGCCGGGCGCCACCGAATTTCCGCTCGTGCTGGGCGTGATGGGCGGCGCGGTCGTGTTCACCGGCACCCTGCTGCCGCAGCTGGCCTTCCCGCTCGACTTCGACTACATCCACGTGAGCCGCTACGGCGACGACGACCGTGGCGGCGAGATTGTCTGGAAGGTGATCCCGCGCCAGAACGTGGCCGGGCGCACGATCCTGCTGGTCGACGATATCCTCGACGAAGGCGAGACGCTGGCCCATGTGAAGCAACGCCTGCTCGACATGGGCGCGGCCGAAGTGATGGTGGTGGTGTTCGCCGACAAGGACCTGGGCCGCGCCAAGCCGATCACGGCCGACCTGGTCGGATTGAGCTTGCCGAACAAGTTTGTCGTCGGCTTCGGCATGGACGTATATGGCTACTGGCGCAACCTGCCGGGCCTGTGGACCATCCGGCCAGAAGACTTGAAGCAGCAGCCCGAGGCGGCGACGCCCTGAGCGCTGATTAGAGCGCCAGCCGCGCCCGCGCCGCCATGTACTCTTGCGTGAGGCGCTCGACCAGCTCGGCCACCGTCGGCACGTCGTCCATCAGGCCGACGCCCTGCCCTGCGCCCCAGATATCGCGCCAGGCCTTGGCGCTGCCCGAACCAAAGCTCATCTTGCTCTTGTCCGACTCGGGCAGGTTGTCCGGGTCGAGGCCCGCCGCGACGATCGATTTTTTCAGGTAGTTGCCGTGCACGCCCGTAAACAGGTTCGTGTAGACCACGTCGGCCGCCGTCGATTCGACGATCGCGTCGCGGTAGGCGTCGCTGACGTTCGATTCTTTGGTCGCCAGCCAGCGCGAGCCGATGTAGGCGAAGTCGGCGCCCATCGCCTGCGCCGCCAGGATCGCGTCGCCGGTGGCGATCGAACCCGATAGCGCGATCGGCCCCTTGAACATCTTGCGGATTTCGCCCACCAGCGCGAACGGCGAGAGTGCGCCCGCATGGCCGCCAGCGCCAGCGGCCACCAGGATCAGGCCATCGACGCCCGCTTCAAGCGCTTTTTCGGCATGGCGGATCGAGACGATATCGTGCAGCACGATGCCGCCATACGAATGCACGGCGTCCATCATCTCGCGCGGCGGCGCGCGCAGCGACGAAATGATGATCGGCACCTGATGCCTGACGCAGACTTCGACGTCATGCGCCAGCCGGTCATTGGATTGGTGAACGATCTGGTTGACGGCGATCGGGCCGACCTTCTTGCCCGGGTTGGCGGCGGCGTAATCGGCCAGTTCGCGCTGCAGGTCGGTCAGCCAGGTGTCGAGCAATTCGGCCGGGCGGGCATTCAGGGCCGGGAACGAGCCGACGATGCCGGCCTTGCACTGGGCCGCCACCAGCGCGGGGCCGCTGGCGATGAACATCGGCGAAGCGATGACGGGAAGGGACAGGTTTTGCAGCGCGGCGGGCATCGTCATGGGAACTCTCGGTGATGGATAGGCTGCGGGCATTATGCCCCTAAAAAAGTACGACCGTGCTAGATTCAGGCCTCTAAATTACTTCCACGCGATCTCACCCTCGCGGCGCCGGATCTCGGCCCAGATCGCGCGTTTGTCGTCGTCCGAGGCCGTGCCCCAGGCGCAGATTTCATCGATCGTGCGCAGGCAGCCCTGGCACAGGCCTGTTTCCGGGACCATCTGGCAAATATTGATACAGGGCGACGGTATGGGGGTCAGCAGTTCGGGATCCATTGTTCGGCAGTGGTGAGAAAATTAGTGAGCAGTAAAGCGGCATTATCGCGCGGCCGGCAGTCCAGCGCCGCTTCTTGCCCGTCTTTACTATACTGGGCCAATGCAACTATGGACGAGGTGCCCATGAATCTGCGATTTATTCTCCTGGCCGGCTTGTTCGGCCTGTCCACCACGGCATCGAGCCAGATGCTCTCGCCCGACGGCTACGGCAAGATCCAGTTTGGCCAGCGGCTCGATGCCGTCGAACGCCAGCTGGGTCAGCGCGCCACGCCGCGTCCGGCCGACCCGGCCTGCTCGATGGTGGCCTTCAAACGGTATCCGCAGGTACGCTTCATGGTCGAGAACGGCGTGATCACCCGCGCGGACGCTAAAACGATCGTGCGCAACAGCGCCGGGATCACGGCACGCATGTCGGTCAAGGACGCGCTGCGCCACCGCCCGGCGCTGCAAGCCGGGCCGCACAAGTACGACAAGAACGGGCAGTACCTGACGCTGGCCAAGGGCAACGACAAGGCGCTGATCTTCGAAGCCAGCAAGGGCAAGCTGCAGCGCATGCGCGCGGGCGTGAAACCGGCGGTGGAGTATGTTGAAACTTGCGGTTAAGCGTTTGTTACAGATCAATATGATCACAAACATCAATGTTCCGTATCTAACGCTGCGAGACAGATAAGGGCCGTTCGGCAACGCGTGCAAGGTTCGTGTAAGCTCATGGGCTGAAATTGGTGCGGTGCACAAAAAAGGAAAGCCATGAAACTCAACCGACTCATGCTCGCGCAGATGCGCAGCGCTACACGAACGCTCTGGCGCTCGGGTCCGGTTACCCCTGGCGCAGCAGTACGGCAAGCCATGAGCAACGCCAACGCGTTGCACCGGGTTGCCCGACAACAGATGCGTGACTTTACGAAAACCATGGCGATGCCGGCACCGGCGCCCGCAGCCGTCGTCACCGGGGCAGGCACCGGGGCAGGCACTGAGGCAGTCACCGCCACCGCCACAACCGCCGCCGCGTCGCTGACCGGCACCTTCATCACGGGCAGCCACACGAACGGCGCCGGCACGCGCGACTATAAATTGTATGTACCAGGCAGCTACACGGGCGGCCCCGCGCCGCTGGTGGTGATGCTGCACGGCTGCGCCCAGGATCCGGACGATTTTGCCACCGGCACCGGCATGAACTTGCTGGCCGAAGAGGTCGGCTGCCTGGTCCTGTATCCGGCCCAAAGCGCGAGCGCCAATCCGTCGCGCTGCTGGAACTGGTTCAACGCCGTCGACCAGCGCCGCGACGAGGGCGAGCCGTCGCTCATCGCCGGCATGACGCAGGCGGTCATGGCCACCTACGCCGTCGATGCGAGCCAGGTGTACGTGGCCGGCCTGTCCGCCGGCGGCGCGATGGCCACCATCATGGGTACGCTGTATCCCGACCTGTATGCGGCCGTGGGCGTGCACTCCGGCCTGCCGTTTGCTTCGGCCAACGACCTGTCGTCGGCCCTGGCGGCGATGAAAGGCGATTTTCGCCGCAGCCAGCTTGAAAACAGGCCGCTGCCGATCATCGTGTTCCATGGCGACCGCGATACCACGGTGCACCCGGCCAATGGCGAAGAAGTGGTCGCGCAAGGGGCGCGCCACCTGCCGCAGCCGGGCACGACCGAACCGGGCAGCGTGCCGGACGGCTACGATTACACGCGCACGCTGTATCCGGCCACCGATGGCACGGTGCAGGCCGAACACTGGCTGGTGCATGGCGCCGGCCATGCCTGGTCGGGCGGCAATGCGCGCGGCAGCTATACCGATGGCAAGGGGCCCGACGCCAGCCGCGAAATGATGCGCTTTTTCCGTACCCGGCGCTGATTGTTCAGGGCGGCGGCGCCGGTGCCGGCTGGCCGTGCGCGGCAATGTATGCGCGCAGGCAGGCCGGACACCAGCAGCCGACGGCTTCCTGCGGCACCTCGACCGCCGGCGGCAGCGCCGTACACCAGCACGGTGCGCTGTCGCCATCGGCCATGGCGCATGTGAATCGGGCGCCGCAGCGCGTGCAGATGCTCATGGTTTCAATGGCAGGTACGATGGTTGGCGAACGGCGGGAATGGCATGGCAGGAGTAGAGTGGTGAGTGCTGCTATAAAATACAACAGAACGCCGCCCAATCCCCACAAGGTTTACGCTGTTTTTACGGCATTTGGCTGTAAAATCTCGCGACAATTATTTCGGACTCTCCATGAACGCTCAAGTGACCAGCCTGACTACCGACGACCAACCAAACGACCTCGCGGGCGTCTCCCCGGCGATCAAGGCGCAGATCCTGGCCGAAGCGCTTCCGTACATCCGTAATTTCCACGGCAAGACCATCGTCATCAAATACGGTGGCAACGCCATGACCGACGAGCGCCTCAAACACGGCTTCGCGCGCGACGTCATCCTGCTCAAGCTGGTGGGCATGAACCCGGTCGTGGTGCACGGCGGCGGGCCGCAGATCGACAATGCCCTGAAAAAAATCGGCAAGCAAGGCACGTTCGTGCAGGGCATGCGCATCACCGACGAAGAAACCATGGAAGTGGTCGAGTGGGTGCTGGGCGGCGAAGTCCAGCAAGACATCGTCATGCTGATCAACCACTACGGTGGCCAGGCCGTGGGCCTGACCGGCAAAGATGGCGGCCTGATCCGCGCACGCCGCATGGCCATGCCTGACAAGGAAAAACCAGGCGAGTTCCTCGACATCGGCTTCGTCGGCGAGATCGACGCCATCAACCCGGCCGTCGTCAAGGCCCTGCAAGACGATGCGTTCATCCCGATCATCTCGCCGATCGGCTTCGGCCAGGACGGCCAGGCCTACAACATCAACGCCGACGTCGTGGCCGGCAAGATCGCGGAAATCCTGAAGGCCGAAAAGCTGATCATGATGACCAACATCGCCGGCGTGCAAGATAAATCGGGCAATCTGGTGACCGACCTGTCAGCGCGCGAGATCGACGAGATGTTCGCCGACGGCACGATTTCGGGCGGCATGCTGCCAAAGATTTCATCAGCGCTCGACGCCGCCAAATCGGGCGTGAACACCGTCCACATCATCGATGGCCGTATCGAACACTCATTGCTGCTCGAAGTCTTGACCGAACAGGCGTTTGGCACTATGATCCGGTCTCACTAAATTTTTTGTAGCGGCAACAGTCGCTACAGAAAAAAAGAATGCCCTTTTAGCTCAGTGGTAGAGCACTCCCTTGGTAAGGGAGAGGCCACGTGTTCAATCCACGTAAAGGGCACCATCGCTTCACCCTCCCCCTGCTGTACCAATGCCTCGCACCGTGGCCACTCCCCTTCCTCGCGCACCTGTCTGGTTATTCGACCTCGACAACACCCTGCACGACGCTTCGCACGCGATTTTTCCGGCGATCAGCGCCAACATGAATACCTATATCGCGCGCGTGCTCAGCCAGAACGGCGAGGCCGCCACGCAAGCGATGATCGACGCCGCGCGCGTCGGGTACTGGAAGCGCTATGGCGCCACTTTGCTCGGCATGATGCGTCATCACCAGGTGTGCCCCACCGACTTCCTGCGCGAGACGCACGACATCGGCCCGCTGGCCGCCCTGCTGCGCTTTGAACGCGGCCTGGGCCGCCTGCTGCGCCGCCTGCCCGGCCGCAAGATCTTGCTGACCAATGCGCCCAATTCATATTCGACCGAGATCGTGCGCCGCCTGAAGCTGCACAATCACTTTTCGCACCACGTGGCGATCGAGCACATGCACGTGCACCGCCAGTTGCGCCCCAAACCATCGAAGCTGATGCTGCGCCGCCTGCTGCGCAAGCACGGCGTGGCCGCGCAGCGCTGCATCCTGGTCGAAGACACGCTGGCCAATCTGCGCACCGCGCGCCAGCTGGGCGTGCGCACCGTCTGGGTCACGCAATACCTGCGCATGAGCGATCCGATCGGCACGGCCCCCCTGCCAAGGACATTGAAATGCCCCGGCTACGTCAATGTCAAAGTAAAATCCGTGCGGCAACTTCCTGCGCGGCTATCGAGGCTGCGTCAATCGATCAATCACTCCTAGGGATCCCATGGCAAGCACGAAGCCCGGCCAGCGCAAGCTGCAAATCCTCCAGGCCCTGGCCGCAATGCTCGAGCAGCCCAAGGGCGAGAAAATCACCACTGCCGCCCTGGCGGCGCGCCTGACGGTGTCAGAAGCGGCGCTGTACCGCCACTTCGCCAGCAAGGCGCAAATGTACGAAGGACTGATCGAGTTCATCGAGACGTCGGTGTTCGGCGTGATCAACCAGATCACCGAAAAAGAAGAAGGCGGCCTGGATCAGGCGCAGGCGATTGTGGGCATGCTGCTCGGTTTCGCGGCCAATAATCCGGGCATGACGCGCGTGTTGATCGGCGACGCACTGGTGAACGAAGACGAGCGCCTGCAGCACCGCATGAACGCGTTCTACGACAAGGTCGAGCTGGCGTTCAAGGGCGCGCTGCGCGTGGCCGTCACGCAGGGCCACGGCCAGGAAGCCGACGTCGCCGCGCGCGCGAGCCTCCTGGTCAACTACGTCACCGGCCGCTGGCACCGCTTCGCCAAGACCGGCTTCAAGGCCCATCCCGTGGAAGGCACGGCGCTGCACTTGTCATTGCTCTTGGCAGCGTAAAATCGGGGGATGGATACCGGTGAAGTCTTCGCACTGCTCGACGATGCGCGCGCCACGCACGCGGCGCGTTCGCGCCTGTACAGCGGGCATGCCGGCACGCTGACGTGCACCGACGCTGACGGGTGGTTGTCGCTCCTGGCAGCCTTGCAGGACGCGCTGCGGCAAGGCTTGTATGCGGTGCCGCTGCTGGCGTATGAACTGGGCGCGCTCCTGCAGAAGCTGCCGGCGCGGCCCGTGAATGGTCCGCTGGCGCAGGTGCTGCTGTTCTCGCACTGCGACCACCTGACGGGCGAGCAGGTCGCGTCATGGCTTGCCACGCGCAGCGCGGGCGACGATATCGCCGGCGTGGCTGATATTCAAGCCAACGTCGACGAGGCGCAGTTCGTCGACGCCATCGACCGCATCCGCGCGCTGATCGAAGCGGGCGACACCTACCAGGTCAACTACACGTATCGCCTGCACTTCGACGCCTTCGGCTCGCTCTTCGCCCTGTACGCGCGCCTGCGCGCGCGCCAGCCGGTGCCGTATGGCGCGCTGGTGTCGCTGCCCGGTGGCGGCGCGCTGCTGTCGTTCTCGCCCGAGCTGTTCGTGCGTCACGACGACGGCGTGCTGCTGGCGCGGCCGATGAAGGGCACGGCGCGCGCCAGCGGCGACCCTGAACGCGATGCCGCGCTTGCGCGCGAGCTGGCGCTCGACACCAAGAACCGCGCCGAAAACCTGATGATCGTCGACCTGCTGCGCAATGACCTGGGCCGCGTGGCTGTCACGGGCAGCGTCCAGACGCCGGTGCTGTTCGACGTGCAGCGCTACGGCGCCGTGCTGCAGATGACGTCCACCGTGCAGGCGACGTTGAAGGCCGATACGACGCTGGCCGATATCTTTGACGCGCTCTACCCGTGCGGCTCGATCACGGGCGCACCGAAACGCCGCGCGATGGAAATCATCCACGAGCTCGAGCCGGCTGCGCGCGGCATCTACACCGGCGCCATTGGCTGGTTCGATCCGGCGCCGGCGGGCCGCGCATTCGGCGACTTTTGCCTGTCAGTGCCGATCCGTACACTGGCGCTGGATGCCCCGGCAAGCGGATCGATGCGCGGCGTGCGGCGTGGCGAACTGGGTGTGGGCGCAGGCATCGTCCATGATAGCGAAGCGCATGACGAATTCGCGGAGTGCCAGTTGAAAGCTGGCTTCCTGACCGGCCTGCCAAACGACTTCACGCTCTTCGAGACGCTGCGCGCATCGCGCGACCATGGCTGCCGGCACCTGGAACAGCATCTCGATCGCTTGCGCGCCTCGTGCGCCTGGTTCGGTTTTCCGTTCGAGTACGGCGCCGCGCATGCGGCGTTGAATGAAGCGTGCGTGGCGCTGCCGTCAGAACAGCTGTACCGCATGCGCCTGGCCGTGGATGCAACTGGGGCAGTGACGATCACGTCAGGCGTGCTCGCGCCGCTGCAAGAACCGGTGATGGTGGTGTTGCGCGACGAACCGATGGACAGCGGCGACGTATTCTTGCGCCACAAGACGAGCCGGCGCAGCCGCTACGACGCGGCCTGGCAAGCGGCCGAGGCGCGCGGGGCGTTCGATGCGCTGTTCTTCAACGAGCGCGGCGAATTGACGGAAGGTGGGCGCAGCAATGTGTTCGTGCGCGTGGGCGACGCCTGGGTCACGCCGCCGCTGGCCTGCGGCGTGCTGCCGGGCGTGATGCGGGGCGTGCTGCTCGCCGCTCCCGCATGGCATGCGCGCGAAGGCGTGATCACGCGCGCGATGCTCGAAGCGGCCGACGACATCGTCGTCTGCAACGCCCTGCGCGGGCCGCTGCGCGCCGTGCTGCTTCAGAAGCGGTAACCGACGCCCAGGCCAAACAGCACCGGGTCCACCTTCACGTGGCTGACATTCGCGCCGCCGACGATCACGTCGCTGCGGATGTTCACGCGCTTGATGTCGGCATTGATCGACCAGTGCTCGTCCAGGCGAAAGTCGACGCCGGCCTGCAGCGACAGGCCGACGCTGTCGTTCTCGAGGTCACCCGCGCCATTCAACAACTTCACACTCGAGATGCGCGTGTAGTTCAGGCCCACGCCAACATACGGATTGATGGTCGCGCCAGGTGCGAAATGGTACTGCGCATTCAAGGTCGGCGGCAGGTGCTTGAAGCTGCCGATGTCGGCGCCGTCCAGGGTCACCCTGTGCTTTTGCGGATAGGTCAGGATCAGTTCCGCCGCGAAGTGCGGCGTGAAGAAATAAGTGATGTCCAGCTCGGGGATGGTCTTGTTGCTGACCTTGATCGTGTCCGCCGCGCCCACACCGCCGACCGGGCTCGATTGATTGTCCGGCTCGATGTGGACGACGCGTGCGCGCAACAGCCACGGCGATTCCTGGGCCAGTGCCTGCGAGGATGCCACGGCAATCAGGGCCACCACTAAGGATTTCAACATCGTTGTCATTTTTTTCTTGCCTTTCGTTATGTCACTGCGACGAAAGTAAGCTTATTGATGTGGAACAAAAAAAACGTTGATCCACATCAAAATGACCATGTTATCCGTGTGGTTACAGCGCTTTCTCGATCTGGCCGACCAGTTGCGGGTCTTCCGGCGTGACCTTGCTCGGGAAGTACTCGAGCACCTTGCCGTCGCGCCCGATCAGGTACTTGGTGAAGTTCCACTTCGGTTCCTTGCCGGTGGCCTTGATCAGCTGGGCGTGCAGCGGGTTGGCGTCCGGGCCTTTCACCGACGTTTTCGCGAACATCGGGAACTTCACGCCGTAGGTGTTGTAGCAGAGGTCCGCGATCTCTTTCGCGTTGCCCGGCTCCTGCTGCCCGAAGTCGTTCGACGGGAAGCCCAGGATCACCAGCCCGCGGCTGCCGTATTTGGCGTAGATCTTTTCCAGGCCTTCGTACTGCTTGGTAAAGCCGCAGTAGCTGGCCGTGTTTACCACCAGGACCACCTTGCCGCTGTACTGGCAGAGGTCTTGCGGCGCTTCATCCTGCAGGCGCTTGAAGCTGTGCTTGAGCACTGCCGGGCAGGCGGCCGGGCTTTTGGTCAGGGCAGCCACAGGAGCGGCCTGCGCGCTCGCGGGCGGGATGACGCTGATGGCGGCGGTAGCGGCGAGCAGCAGGGCAAAGGACTTGATCATGGCGTGGTATTGACGAGGTGAAGGTGGCGACGATTGTAGCGCGGGCCGCATCGGCCCGCGCGACATTTCAGGCGGCATGCAGGCTGCGGTGCTCGATTTTCAGGCAGTGGTTCATCACCACATCGAGCCCGGCGGCGCGCGCCAGATCGGCCGCGGCCTGGTTTTCGATCTCGAGCTGCATCCACAGGCAACCGGCGCGCACGGCAATCGCATCGCGCGCGATCGGTCCGATATCTTCCGACTTGCGGAAACAGTCGACGATGTCGATGCGCTGACCGTCAGGCGCGAGCGAGGCTGCCGCATCCTGCAGCGTGGCGAATACCGGCTCGCCGAGGATGGTTTCGCCGACGTAGCTCGGGTTGACTGGCAGGATACGGTAGCCGTGCTGCTGCAAGTAGGCGCCCACTTCGTGGCTGACCCGCTCGGGCTTGTTCGACATGCCGACGATGGCAATGATTTTGCTGTCTTCGAGGATCTGGGCAATGGTGCGCATGGTGGCAATGGGTTCGTTGATCGTGGTGCTCAGCTTACCATCCTCAGTGGACCATCGCCGTGGATGCTTTTGGCGTCGAGTACGGCTTGCCCATGGCCAGCCCTGCCGCACGCTTGGCCAGCTCTTCGACCTCGATCCCACCGCTGTCCCGGTTGGCCAGCACCGCCACGAAGATCTTTTGCCGTGGCAGGCGCAGGGCGTAACTACTGAAACCATTGATGCCGCCGTCATGGTCGATGGCCGGCGCGCCCTGGAAGGTTCTCAAGCCCCAGCCATAGCCATAGCCGGTCGATTTTTCGGGGTTCAGTTTGTACGGAGTAAATGCCAACTTCCAGCTCGCGGGCCTGATCAGCTTGCCCGCGCCGATCGCCGCATCCCACTTGGCAAGGTCGCCAACCGTCGACACCAGCGACCCGGCCGCGTACGGCTGGCTCATGCTCAGTGGTGCGGCCGGCGCGAACGACTCACCGTGCGCGGTATAGCCTTTGGCACGCGGCGCGCCAGAGCGCTCGAAGCCTTCATAGGCCGTGTCCTTCATGCCCAGCGGCGTGAAAATGCGCTGCTCCATGAAGCGCGGGTAGGTCAAGCCCGACACATTCTCGATGATCGCCCCGAGCAGGAAGTAGCCGCTATTGCTGTAGTGAAACTTGGTGCCTGGCTCGAACTCGAGCGGTTCGTTCTTGAAGCCGTCGATCATCTGGGCCACTGTGAGGTTCTGGGTCATCCTTGCCTCATAGTCCGGCTTGCCGGTGTAGCTGACGACGCCGGACGTGTGGGTCAGCAGATGCTCGATCGTGATGACCTTGCCGCCGGTCGGATAATCGGGGAAGAAACGCGTGATCGGATCGTTCAGGGCCAGCTTGCCTTCGTCGGCCAGCATCAGGATCGCCACCGCCGTGAACTGCTTGGTGATCGAACCCAGGCGCAGCACGGTGCCGGGCGTGAGGGGTGTCTTGGCAGCGATATCGGCGGCGCCGTACGCCTTGCGCAACAGCGTCTTGCCGTTCTTGACCACGATGACCGTGACGCCGGGTTCGGTCGGCTTGAAGTGCGGCTTGAACAGCGCATCGAGTCTGGCGGTTAGCGGCTGCGCCTGGGCGGGCGCCGCCAGCGACAGCATGGAAACGGCGGTAATGATGGCGATACCGACGGTGGACAATTTCAGCATGGTCGACCAGCCTTTCTCAAGACGTTGCAATCATGCCAATGTAACCGGTCGTGTCTATTTCGACAATCAAATGCTTGAAAGTAAGGCTTACATCACCAGGCTGAAGTCCGACCGGCATACGGCATGGCCGCCGTCGCGACCGGCCGGGCTCAGGTGTAGCGCAAAGCGGCCCAGCGCAGCATGGTCGAGGTCGAAGCTGCCTTCGGTGAGCGTCAGGTTCAACGGGCCATGGAACACGAGCGAGAACTGATCCAGGCGCGGATCCGGCGTCTTCAACTTCATCACGTCCACCCGCTTGAGGGTGATCGTCACGGCGCCGGTGTCGGGATGGTTGAGCCAGAAACCCTGGCCAACCAGCGCCTCGGCGCGCGCGCGGCTCCAGCGCAGGGTATCGGGCGGCAGTTCGACCGGCACTGGCTGGTCGGTAACAGTGGCCGTGGCCATACCGGCACCGGCGAGGGCCAGCGAGCCGCCGGCCAGTTGCAACAAATGACGTCGTTTCATATTGGTTCCAGGAGAGTTGAAGCCGCCGCCGGTGCGCGCCACGCCATCAGCCGGTACAGGCCTTGGGTGTCGACCTGGCGAAAGCCGAGACGGTGGTACAGGGACAGTGCCGGGTTGGTTTCTTCGACGTGGACCGAGACGCTGCTGCCGGCCGCAGCGGCCTCATCGAGCAATGCGCGCAGCAGCGCGGTGCCGATGCCCTGCCCGCGAAACGCATCGAGCAGCGCGATATCGATCACCCGAACGTCGGCTGGCGAGCGCGCCACGTACAGGCGCCCGACCGGCACGCCGCCCTGCTCGACGATGTCGAAGCGCGCCGCGCCGTAGTGCTGCTGGTAATGGCGGTGCTGGGCGTCGAACTGCATGCGCAGGAATGCCTCGGCGGCCTGAGCATCCCAGCCGGTCATGGCGATTTCGCTGGCGCGGGTCGAGGCATACACCTGGCGCAGGAAGGCTTCGTCGCCGGCATGCATGGGGCGCAGGTGCACGGACCGGTCCATCACGAGCGCGGCGGGAACACGCCCTGCAGGGCAATACAGAAATTGAGCGTCAGGAACGGCTGCCGGTTATTGTGCGCAGCGCCTTTACCGCTCGGGGCCAGTGCCGATGTCGCGCTCGTTGCACCGCCGGCGGCATACATCGGGGCCGAGGCAGTGCTGCCAAAGCCGGACGACAGACCCGGCGCCGCGCTGCTGGCGGCCGTGCCCGAATGCATGAGCCGGTGATCGTGGCGTGGCATCTCGGACTGGCTCAGGGCCACGTTGGCCACGCCGCCTGCTTCGGCCAGGTCGCGCTGCGACAGACCCGGGCCCTGGCCCGGGTGCATCGGCATGCGCTCGCGCAGGTCGGGTAGTGCAAAGGTGGTTCGACCATCGCCGCCATATTGGGTACCCAGCAGCGAAAACAGCGCCGTGTTCTGGGAAATCGGCAGCACTTGGCCATCGCACTTGGCCCAGCCTTTGGGAGCGAATTCGGTTGTCATGATGCGGATTTCCGCAAGAAATGGGTCACTCATCGGATCGGCTCCTCAATATTGGCTCGGGAAAATGCCATACAGCGAGATAATGAAATTGACGCACAGGTAGGGCGCCATATTCTCGTGCGCGTCCGCGCCGCCGGCCTGGGCGATGGCACCGGTGGCCATTGGCCCGGGTACGCCCATCAGGCCGTAGACGTTCATGCCGCTGGTGTTGCCGGGCACGCTACCGGCGCCGGTCGCGTTGGTAGTAGCGCGATCGTGCGAGGCGGCGATGGCGTGGCTGTGCGCTGGCATCTGCGTCGTGGTCAGCGTCACGGTCTCCACCCCGCCCTGTGCGGCCAGCTCGCGGCTACTGAGGCCGGGGCCGCTGCCGAAATGGATTGGCACGCGGCCGCGCAGGTCGGGAACGGCAAACGTCTCCTGGCCGTCGCCGCCGTACGTCGTGCCGATCAGATTGAACAAGGTGTCATATTCAGCGATGGGCAACAACTGGCCCTCGCATTTTAACCAGCCTTCCGGGGCGAAGTTGCCCCCGAACATACGAATCTCACCAATATAGGGATCGGACATGATGGGTTCCGTCATTCAGGTTTGTGAAGGGAAGATGCCGCTCAGGGCAATCAAGAAATTGAGCGCCATGAAGGGCTGCATGTTCTGGTGCGGCTGGGAACCGCCGGCCTGCGTGACACTGGCACTATTCAGCGTGGTCAGGTTGCCCGGCGCCGCATACAGGTAGCGTCCCGGCGGCGCCTTCTTGCCCGGCAGGGCGTTCGCCGGCGAGGTGCTGCTTGCCACCGCCGCGCCGGTCACCATGGCATGCGCATGCGGCGGCAATTCATTCTGTGTCAGTACATGGGTTTCGCTGCCGCCGGCCAGGCCGCGCGGACTCGACGCGCCGGCGTGGACCGGCGCCCGGCCCCGCAGGTCGGGCAACGCGAACGTGGTTTGACCATTGCCGCCGTAGGTCGTGCCGAGCAAGGCGAACAAGGCCTGGTTCTGGTTGATAGGCAACAGCTGACCGTTGCAGAATGCCCAGCCCTTGGGCGGGAAGGTGAACGAGACCATGCGAATCTCGCCGATGTAGGGACTGCCCATCATGACTCCAGCGGTGAAAGTGAAAACGGTTGAACGGCAGGCGGCTCAGTTGAAGACGGCCTGGTACGACATGCCCGTCGCGTCACGGCCGATCGGGACGATGAACATTGTCAGCGCTGCCATCTGCGCGTGCGTGAAGGTGTATATGGCCTGCTCGAGCGCCGGTTGCAATGGGCCGTGCAGGATCAGCGAAAACTGGCTGTCGTGCGGGTGTTGCGCGTCGAGCGGCGTGGCTGCGGTCAGTTCGAGCGCCAGCGAGGGGCTGTCGGCCAGGGTGAAGCTGGTGCCGACCTGGGCAGAAAATGCTGCCAGTGAAAACGAAGCTGAAGAAGTCATTTGGTATGTCTCGTACGTTATGAAACATTGTAGCGAGAGTTGCCCAATCCAAATACCCAATTACTGGTTTTTCTGGTTTTGCGGTGTGCCGAAACAACAGTCGAAAAAAAGGCAGCCCGCAGGCTGCCTTTTTTACTGCCGAGCTTCTAGAAGCTCAACGGCCTTTCGACCGCAGACGCTGGATCGCCGCCAACTGCGCGATCGCCGCGGCCATTTCAGCCTGGGCTTTCGCGTAGTCGATGTTCGAGTCCTTGTTCAGCATCAGCTCTTCAGCCTGCTTCTTCGCGGACTGCGCCTTCGCTTCGTCCAGGTCGGCGCCGCGGATTGCGGTGTCGGCCAGCACGGTCACGCCGTTCGGCTGCACTTCCAGGATACCACCGGCGACGAAGACGAACTCTTCACCACCGCCGGCAACCTGGATGCGCACGGCGCCCGGGCGGATGCGCGTGATCAACGGGGTGTGCTTCGGGTAGATACCCAGCTCACCCGCTTCACCCGGCAACGCGACGAATTCGGCCTGGCCGGAGAAGATCTGCTCTTCGGCCGAGACGACGTCGACTTGAAATGTGTTTGCCATGTGTGTCTTTCAGTGGAAGAAAGCGACTTAACCAGCAGCCAGTTTCTTGGCTTTCTCGATAGCTTCTTCGATCGTGCCGACCATGTAGAACGCTTGCTCAGGCAGGTGATCCAGTTCGCCCGAATCGATCATCTTGAAGCCCTTGATCGTGTCTTTCAGCGAAACGTACTTGCCTGGCGCGCCGGTGAAGACTTCAGCGACGTGGAATGGCTGCGACAGGAAACGCTGCATTTTACGTGCGCGTGCCACGACCAGTTTGTCTTCCGGCGCCAGTTCGTCCATGCCCAGAATCGCGATGATGTCACGCAGTTCCTTGTAGCGCTGCAGGGTGTTCTGCACAGCGCGCGCGGTGGCGTAGTGTTCTTCGCCGACGACGAGCGGGTCCAGCTGGCGCGAGGTCGAATCGAGTGGGTCGACCGCAGGGTAGATACCCAGCGATGCGATGTCACGCGACAGAACGACGGTCGAATCCAGGTGAGCAAAGGTGGTTGCCGGCGACGGGTCGGTCAAGTCATCCGCAGGGACGTAGACGGCCTGGATCGACGTGATCGAACCGGTCTTGGTCGAGGTGATGCGCTCTTGCAGACGGCCCATCTCTTCGGCCAGCGTTGGCTGGTAGCCCACGGCCGATGGCATACGGCCCAGCAGTGCCGAGACTTCGGTACCGGCCAGGGTGTAGCGGTAAATGTTGTCGACGAAGAACAGAACGTCCTTGCCTTCGTCACGGAACGCTTCCGCCATGGTCAGGCCGGTCAGCGCGACGCGCAGACGGTTGCCTGGTGGTTCGTTCATCTGACCGTAGACCATTGCCACTTTCGAGTTGGCAGGGTTTTCCAGGTCGACGACCTTGGCATCGGCCATCTCGTGGTAGAAGTCGTTACCTTCACGGGTACGCTCACCCACGCCGGCGAACACGGACAAACCCGCGTGTGCCTTGGCGATGTTGTTGATCAGTTCCATCATGTTGACGGTCTTGCCGACACCGGCGCCGCCGAACAGGCCGACTTTACCGCCTTTGGCGAACGGGCACACCAGGTCGATGACCTTGATACCGGTTTCCAGCAGGTCGGTCGATGGCGACAGTTCGTCGTAGGCCGGCGCGTCACGGTGGATCGACGCCATGCGCTCGTGGCTGACCGGACCGCATTCGTCGATCGGGTTGCCCAGCACGTCCATGATACGGCCCAGGGTCGGAGTGCCGACCGGGACCATGATTGGCGCGCCGGTGTTCTGGATGATCATGCCGCGACGCATGCCGTCCGAGCTGCCCAGAGCAATGGTACGGACCACGCCGTCGCCCAGCTGTTGCTGGACTTCCAGGGTCAGATCCGAGCCTTCCATTTTCAGTGCGTCGTACACTTTCGGCATGGCGTTACGTGGAAATTCCACGTCAACCACTGCGCCGATACACTGAACGATTTTGCCATCAGCCATGTTCGTTCCTTCAGATATTTAGTTAAATTCTTTTAAGCGTAAATCGTGGAGAGCTAGTCAGTTAGAGTCAGTTGGGGACAGAGTACCGGGCGCTGTGCGCCCTAAAGCCTACGCGGCCCGCTCTGTCCCGCAATTTAGACTGCTGACGCGCCCGATACGATCTCGGAGAGTTCTTTGGTAATCGCTGCCTGGCGGGTCTTGTTGTAGACCAGCTTCAGGTCGCTGATGACACTGCCGGCGTTATCGCTCGCGGCCTTCATTGCGACCATGCGTGCCGATTGCTCGGACGCCAGGTTTTCTGCCACAGCCTGGTACACCAGCGCTTCCACGTAACGCACCAGCAGTTCGTCGATGACGACCTGTGCTTCCGGCTCGTAAATGTAGTCCCAGCTGGTGGCGCCTGCATCGGCTTGCAGCGATTTCGCCGACAGCGGAAGCAGTTGCTCGACCACGGTTTCCTGTTTCATCGTGTTGATGAACTTGGTGTAGCACAGGTAGACAGCATCGAGCTTGCCTTCCTGGTACGCGTCCAGCATCACTTTGACCGGTCCGATCAGCTTGTCCAGTTGCGGTGCATCGCCCAGCTGGGTCGCTTGCGAGACCAGCTTCATGCCGACGCGGTTCAAGAAGCTCAGGCCCTTGTTGCCAATGGCAACTGCCTCAACGCGGTTGCCCGCTTGCTCCTGTTCGCGCGCCTTGAGCGTTACCTGGCGCAGGATGTTGGTGTTCATGCCGCCGCACAGACCTTTATCGGTCGTGACGACGATGAAACCAACAGCCTTGGCCTGCACGTCCCTGGCCTGCGCCATGAATGCGTGCGTGTACTCCGGGTTTGCAGTGGCCAGATTGGCGGTGATGTTACGAACCTTGTCACTGTAGGGACGGGCGGCGCGCATACGTTCCTGCGCTTTGCGCATTTTCGATGCGGCGACCATTTCCATCGCCTTGGTGATCTTCTTCGTATTCTCTACGCTTTTGATCTTGCCACGAATCTCTTTGCCTGCTGCCATGAGTCCTTACTCCTTCCAGGCGCCGGCGTCGTGATTCACGACGCCGGCCCACAGATTAATATGCGCCGGATTTCTTGAAATCAGCAACGGCTGCGGCCAATGCTGCTTCGGCTTCTTTGTCCAGTTGCTTGGTTTCGTCGATCTTGGCCAGCAGCGCTGCATGGCCCGACTTCAGGAAGGCGTGCAGGCCGTGCTCGAATGGCAGCACTTTCTTGACTTCGATATCGTCCAGGTAACCCTTGTTGACGGCGAACAGCGATGCGGCCATCAGCGAGGTCGACAGTGGCGAGAACTGTGGCTGCTTGAGCAGTTCGGTCACGCGCGCGCCGCGGTCCAGCTGCTTGCGGGTCGATTCGTCCAGGTCCGATGCGAACTGCGCGAACGCAGCCAGTTCACGGTACTGGGCCAGGTCGGTACGGATACCGCCCGACAGGCCTTTGATGACCTTGGTCTGGGCAGCGCCACCGACGCGCGACACCGAGATACCGGCGTTGATCGCAGGACGGATACCGGCGTTGAACAGCGACGTTTCCAGGAAGATCTGGCCGTCAGTAATCGAGATCACGTTGGTCGGCACGAATGCCGAGACGTCGCCCGCTTGCGTTTCGATGATCGGCAGTGCGGTCAGCGAACCGGTCTTGCCGGTCACGGCGCCGTTGGTGAACTTCGACACGTAGTCGGCGTTCACGCGTGCTGCGCGCTCGAGCAGGCGGCTGTGCAGGTAGAACACGTCGCCTGGGTACGCTTCGCGACCTGGTGGACGGCGCAGCAGCAGCGAAATCTGGCGGTAGGCAACAGCCTGCTTCGACAGATCGTCATACACGATCAGCGCGTCTTCGCCGCGGTCGCGGAAGTATTCGCCCATCGCGCAGCCCGAGTAGGCCGAGATGTATTGCATGGCGGCCGATTCCGACGCCGATGCGGCCACGACGATGGTGTACTCCATCGCGCCGTGCGTTTCCAGCGAGCGCACGATGTTCTTGATGGTCGATGCTTTCTGGCCGATCGCGACGTACACGCAGGTCACGCCCTGACCTTTTTGGTTGATGATCGCGTCGACTGCGACAGCCGATTTACCGGTCTGGCGGTCACCGATGATCAGCTCGCGCTGGCCACGGCCGATTGGCACCATGGCGTCGATCGACTTGATGCCGGTCTGCATAGGCTGCGACACCGATTCACGGGCGATAACGCCTGGGGCGATCTTTTCGATCGGGGCGGTCAGCTGTGCATTGACAGGACCCTTGCCGTCGATCGGCTGGCCCAGCGCATTGACGACACGGCCGCGCAGTTCAGGACCGATCGGCACTTCGAGGATGCGGCCGGTGGTCTTGACGATGTCGCCTTCCGAGATGTGCTCGTAAGCACCCAGGATGACCGAGCCGACCGAGTCGCGCTCGAGGTTCATGGCCAGGCCGAAGGTGTTGCCTGGGAATTCCAGCATCTCGCCCTGCATCACGTCCGACAGACCATGGATGCGGCAGATACCGTCGGCGACCGAGATCACCGTGCCTTGATTGCGAACATCAGCCGAACTTTCGAGGCCCTGGATCCGGCTCTTGATCAGTTCGCTGATTTCAGATGGGTTAAGTTGCATGCTTGCTAACTCCAATTATAGTTTCTTGATGCGTAGGGCAAGGGCGAGTCGCCGGCGGTGCGATGAGGTTAGTTGGCCAGTGCAACGTGCATCCGTTGCAGCTTGGCGCGAACCGAGGTATCGAGCACTTCATCACCGACGACCACGCGCACACCACCGATCAGCGAAGGATCCACTGTTACCGTTGGGTTGAGCTTGCGGCCAAATTTCTTTTCCAGCGTGGCGACCAGCTGCGCCAGCTGGTCGGCCGAGATCTCGAACGCGCTATGGATCGTCGCATCGGCAGCGCCTTCGTTCGCGTTTTTCAGGAGCGCAAACTGGGTGCTGATCTCGGGCAGCAGGTTGATGCGGCCATTCTCGGCCAGCATCGCGATAAAGTTCTTCGCTTCAGCATTCAGCGGCGACTTGACCAGGGACGCAATCGTGTCCGCCAGTTGTGCGTGCGTGACGTTCGGGTTGCTGGCGAAGGTCTGCACGTCGGAAATGGCGCCGATCTGGCCCAGTTCCGACGCGATGGCCGAGTAGGCGTTCATGTCGCCGGTTTGGGCGACACGGAACAGCGCTTCGGCGTAGGGGCGGGCGACGGTTGCGAGTTCTGCCATGATCAGAGCTCGGTCGACAGTTGCGACAGCAGGTCGGCGTGGGCCGCTGCGTTCACTTCACGCTTGAGGATCTGCTCGGCGCCGGAAACCGCAAGGGCGGCGACCTGGCCACGCAGCGCTTCGCGCGCGCTGTTTACTTGCTGCTCGGCGTCAGCCTTGGCGGCAGCAACGATACGTGCGCCTTCTTCGGCAGCAGTACGCTTGGCTTCTTCGATGATCGCAGCAGCGCGCTTTTCAGCGTCGTTGATGCGCTTCTGGACTTCGTCACGGGCGCCAGCCAGTTCGGTCTGGACACGCTTTTCAGCAGCAGCCAGATCGGCCTTGCCACGGTCAGCAGCAGCCAGGCCACTTGCAATCTTCGCGGCGCGCTCATCGAGCGCCTTCATCAGTGGCGGCCACACGAATTTCATCGTGAACATCGCCAGGATAAAGAAGACCACGAACTGGACAAACAACGTTGAGTTGATGTTCACGGTATTTTCCTTCTTACAGAAACACGGATGCCGAACCAGAACTGGTTCGGCCCTTCAAGACAGCGAGAAGCGCGTCTTAGACTGGAACGAACGGGTTAGCGAACGCGAACAGCATGGCGATACCGACGCCGATCAGGAATGCCGCGTCGATCAGACCAGCCAGCAGGAACATCTTGGTCTGCAGGGTGTTCATCAGTTCTGGCTGACGTGCGCTAGCTTCCAGGTATTTACCGCCCATGATCGCGATACCGATACAAGCGCCGATAGCGCCCAGGCCGATGATCAAACCGCAAGCCAGTGCAACAAAAGAAAGGTCAGTCATGTGTAACTCCAAAAGTTAAATTGAAAACTAGATTAAAAACTACAACTTCTTTACAACCACTATCTGTTTCGATGCTTGCGGCGCCGATCAGTGGCCTTCGTGTGCCTGACCGAGGTAGACCAGCGTCAGCATCATGAAGATGAATGCCTGCAGGAATACGATCAGGATGTGGAAGATCGCCCAGATGGAACCAGCAATGATGTGGCCAACGACACCGAATGCGGTAGCCGATGCACCCAGCAGTGCGATCAAGAGGAACAGCAGCTCACCGGCAAACATGTTGCCGAACAGTCGCATACCGAGCGACACCATTTTTGCTGCGTATTCGATGATATTCAGGAGCAGGTTGAACGGCGCCATCCAGATGCCGAACGGTGCTGCCAGCAGTTCGTGGATCCAGCCGCCGAAGCCCTTGATCTTGATGCCGTAGTAGATCATCAGGACCAGCACGCCCAGCGAAATGCCGATGGTGCCGTTGATGTCAGCGGTCGGGACCACGCGGTGATACGGGAACAGGTGCTCGACGCCCAGGGCGGCAAACGCCGACGAGAACATATCGACTGGCAAAAAGTCGAGGCAGTTCATCAGGGCGACCCAGACGAACACGGTCAGTGCCGCTGGCGCGATGAAGCTGCGGTCACCGTGCACGATCGACTTGGCTTGGTCGTCGACCATTTCGAACAGCATCTCGACGGCAGCCTGGAAACGGCCCGGCACGCCGGCAGTCGCCTTGCGCGCGGCGCTCCACAGGATGAACGAACCGAGCAGGCCCATGGCGACCGACCAGAACACGGTGTCCAGGTTGATGACCGAAAAGTCGACCGGACCATTCTGATGGCCAGTCGACAGGTGGCCCAGGTGGTGCCGGATATATTCTGATGCGGTGGGCGCGTGGGCTGCGCCGTCTACGGTTGGAGTCGCCATGTCATTGCCTAAATAATAAGAATATGTAACTTTTCAGCGCCACGATGATTCCGGCGACCAATGCCAGCCAGTTCAGATCGCGGTACAGCCACGCCGTCGCGCCCAGGAGCGCCAGCGTCAATGCAATCTTTATAAATTCCCATATGAAAAATGTCGCAGGGTTCGCCGTGCCGCTTGCTGAAGCGGCAAACAGGCGTACTGCCATGATTCCGTTGGGCACGACGCAACTCAAACCGCCCAGTACCGCAGAAAACGCCGCAGGCCATCCCCCCAGTAATCCGGCGATGATGCCGACGAGTACTGTTGCAATCAACTGCAGGGATACGATGCGCAGCATATTTTTTAGGTCTTCGCGCTGGCGCAGTGGACGTGCTACGTGGTGGTAATTACATGAATCGCCGGAATTATAAGTGGTTATACGGACGTGAGTCAAACGATTCCCTACTTATAACTGCCCTGTAAAGATGACGAAAATGTGACACGTTGCTGGACGATAGCGCATTATTTTCAACAACTTAACGCCAGATGGTGTATGGGAGGGAAGTGACAGTTTCGCTCAAGTAGAAGCTGAGGTTGGACGCGTCAGCGGCAGAGCTGCCGACGCGTCCAAAGGACAAAGCCCCGCCTGTTTTTACCCCCGCAGCCGCGCCAGCACGCCTTCGAGGATATCCAGGTCGGCAAAGTCGATGATCATCTGCCCCCTGCCCTTCGGCCCCATCTTGAACACGACCGGCGTGGCCAGCTTGTCCGACAGCTCTTCTTCAAGGCGCACGATGTCGCCTGACTTGTCTTTCGCGCGGGCAGCTTGCGCCGGCGCGTTGTGCTCGTCGAGCGTGCGCGAGACCAGTTTTTCGGTTTCGCGCACCGACAGGCGCTTGGCGATGACCTGATTGGCCAGCGTGATCTGGTGCGCACTGTCCACGGCCAGCAAGGCGCGCGCGTGACCCATGTCGATGTCGCCCGCCATCAGCATCGTTTGCACCGGCTGCGCCAGGTTGATCAGGCGCAGCAGGTTCGACACTGCACTGCGCGAACGGCCCACGGCGCCGGCCGCCTGTTCGTGCGTGAAGTTGAAATCCGAAATCAGACGCTGGATGCCCTGCGCTTCTTCGAGCGGGTTCAGGTCTTCGCGCTGGATGTTCTCGATCAGCGCCATCGCGGCGGCGGCCTGGTCGTCGACATCGCGCACCAGCACCGGGATCTCGTCCAGGCCCGCCATCTGCGCCGCGCGGAAGCGGCGCTCGCCGGCAATGATCTCGTATGGCGTCGTGCTGCCTGGCGGCAACGGACGCACCAGCACCGGTTGCATGATGCCCTGCGTCTTGATCGACGCGGCCAGTTCGGACAGGCTCACTTCGTCCATGCGCGTGCGCGGCTGGTACTTGCCGGCCTGGATCTGGGTCACGGCGAGCACGGATGGCGTGTTCGGCATGGCGGGGGCGGCCTCGAGGTCGCCGCCGAGCAGGGCTTCCAGGCCGCGGCCCAGTCCCTTGAGTTTTTTGGTTGCCATATTCTTTGTCTACTTCGATGTCAGCTTGGGTAATGGGTCACATGGTCTTGATGCGCTGGACCATCTCGGCGCCGAACGCGATGTACGCCTGCGCGCCTTTCGACGACGGATCGAACGTCACGCCCGGGATGCCATACGACGGCGCCTCGGCCAGCCGCACGTTGCGCGGGATGATGGTCTTGAACACCTTGTCGCCGAAATGCTGCTCGAGCTGGCCCGAGACCTGCTGCGACAGCGTCATGCGCGGATCGAACATCACGCGCAGCAAACCGATGATCTTCAGGTCGGTGTTCAGGTTGGCGTGCACCTTCTTGATCGTGTTGACCAGGTCGGACAAGCCTTCGAGCGCGTAGTACTCGCACTGCATCGGGATGATCACGCCGTCGGCGGCGCACAGGCCGTTCAGTGTCAGCAGCGACAGCGCCGGCGGGCAGTCGATCAGGATGAAGTCGTAGTCGCCGGCCACCGCCGCCAGGGCTTCCTTCAGGCGCCGCTCGCGGTTTTCGAGTGCGACCATCTCGACTTCGGCGCCCGCCAGCTCGCGGTTCGCGGGCAGCACGTCAAAGCGCCCTGCTTCGGAGCGCACGCGCGCCGTGGCCACATCGGCCTCCCCCAGCAGCACCTGGTAGATCGACGCCTCGAGTTCGGCCTTGTTGATGCCCGCGCCCATCGTGGCGTTACCCTGCGGGTCAAGGTCGACCAGCAGCACGCGCTGGTTCAGTTTGGACAGGCCTGCCGACAGGTTGACGGTGGTGGTGGTCTTGCCTACCCCACCCTTCTGGTTCGCAACGCAAAAAATCTTCGCCATCTTTTCCTTTCCTGGATGCGACAACAAGGTGTCATACCGTTCATATCGTAAAAATCGTTTTAATGATTTTAATGGTATTAACGGTATAAATTGTTTATACGGTTAATATTATTTATTCCGTTTATATCGTATGTAATATTATTTAGAACGCTCGATAAAAACCAGGTGCCGTTCGGCCTGCAACCGTGGTACCCACAATGGCTGCAAATCGACTACTTTCCAGTCTTGCGGCAGCCGTTCTCGCTCGTCGCTTGGCGCCACCCCTTTCAAGGCGATGAATTTGCCGCCCTCGGCCAGCAGATGACCCGACCAGTTGACGAAATCCGACAGGTCGGCAAAAGCACGTGACGTGATCACGTCGAATTCGTCGCTCACCGCCAGGTCTTGCACCTTCATCGTGTGCACGCTGACGTTGGTCAGGCCCAGTTCGGCTTTGACTTGTGTAAGGAACGCGGTTTTTTTATGGACGGTGTCGATCATCGACACCTTCATGTCCGGTCGCGTGATGGCAAGCACGATGCCCGGCAAGCCGCCCCCTGCCCCGACGTCCAGCACATTGCGCGCGCCCGCGAACGCCGGCACGGCCGCCAGCGAATCGAGCAAGTGGTGCGTGACCATCTGCTGCGGGTCGCGCAGCGACGTCAGGTTGTAGACAGCATTCCACTTGTGCATCAGTTGCAGGTAGCCCATCAGCTTGGCCTGCTGCTCGGGCGTGACGTCCAGGGTCATGTCCTTGATACCCTGGTCCAGCACTGCGGCCAGGGCATCGTGATCGAACGAGTACTTCATTGCGCTGCCTCCGCAGGGGTCGTGGTAAAACCTTTGGCGCCGCGTTTTTTCAGCGTCACCAGCAGCAGCGAGATCGCCGCCGGCGTGACACCCGAAATGCGCGAAGCCTGGCCTAGCGTTTCGGGCCGCTGCTTGTCGAGTTTCTGACGCACTTCGAACGACAGCGCCTCGATATCGAGATAGCTCAGGTTCTCGGGCAGCTTGAGGTTTTCGTAGTGATCGTGACGCTCGACCTCGCGCGCCTGGCGGTCGATATAGCCCGAATACTTGAGCTGGATTTCGACCTGCTCTTTCACTGCCGGATCGTCGACGCCCGGCCCGGCCAGGCTCTGGCCTTCCAGTCCATTCATGGTCATCAGGGTGTCGTAGTTCACGCCCGGTCTGCGCAGCAGGTCGGCGAGGTTGTATTCGCGCTCGAGCGCCTGGCCCACCACGCGTTCCGATTCGGCGGCAGCGAGGATGCGCGGGTTTACCCACACCGAGCGCAGGCGCTCGAGTTCACGGGCGACGGATTCACGCTTGGTCTCGAACGCTTGCCAGCGTGCGTCATCGACCAGGCCCAGGCTGCGGCCGATTTCGGTCAGGCGCATGTCGGCATTGTCTTCACGCAGCGACAGGCGATATTCGGCGCGGCTGGTGAACATGCGATATGGCTCGGCCACGCCTTGGGTGGTCAGGTCATCGACCAGCACACCAAGGTAGGCTTCCGAGCGCCCCGGGGTCCAGGCATCCTTGCCCTGCGTTTGCAGTGCGGCGTTCAGGCCGGCCAGCAAACCCTGGGCCGCCGCTTCTTCGTAGCCGGTGGTGCCGTTGATCTGGCCGGCAAAGAACAGGCCCTTGATCGACTTGGTTTCAAGCGATGCCTTCAAGCCGCGCGGGTCGAAATAATCGTATTCGATGGCATAGCCCGGGCGCAGGATGAAGGCGTTTTCCATGCCGCGCATCGAGCGCACCAGGGCCAGTTGCACGTCGAACGGCAGGCTGGTCGAGATCCCGTTCGGATAGAACTCGTTGGTCGTCAGGCCTTCCGGCTCGAGGAAGATCTGGTGCGATTCCTTCGTTGCGAAGCGGTGGATCTTGTCTTCGATCGACGGGCAGTAGCGCGGGCCGACGCCTTCGATCACGCCCGTGTACATCGGGCTGCGATCCAGTCCGGCGCGGATGATGTCATGCGTGCGTTCATTGGTGTGCGTGACCCAGCATGGCACCTGCTTCGGGTGCATCGCCACATTGCCCATGTACGAAAATACGGGCACCGGATCGAGGTCGCCAGGCTGCTCGGTCAGCAGGGAAAAGTCGATGCTGCGACCGTCGATGCGCGGCGGCGTGCCGGTTTTCAGGCGGCCTTGTGGCAGCTTGAGTTCTTTCAGGCGGGCCGATAGCGATGACGCCGGCGGATCGCCAGCGCGGCCACCCGCATAGTTTTGCAAGCCAACGTGGATCTTCCCGTCCAGGAAGGTCCCGGCCGTGAGCACCACCGCGCGCGCGCGAAAACTCAGGCCCACCTGGGTGACGGCGCCAACGACGCGGTCGCCCTCGACGATCAGGTCTTCCACCGCTTGCTGGAACAACCACAGGTTCGGCTGGTTTTCCAGGCGCGCGCGGATTGCCGCCTTGTACAGGACGCGGTCAGCTTGCGCGCGGGTAGCACGCACGGCCGGACCCTTGGACGAGTTCAGGATCCGGAACTGGATCCCTGCCTCATCGGTGGCGATAGCCATTGCGCCGCCAAGGGCATCGACTTCCTTGACCAGGTGGCCTTTGCCGATGCCGCCAATCGACGGATTGCAGGACATGGCGCCCAGCGTTTCAATATTGTGGGTCAGCAACAAGGTCTTTTGACCAGTGCGGGCAGACGCGAGTGCAGCTTCGGTACCGGCATGGCCGCCGCCGACGACGATGACGTCGAATTCAGTAGGAAATAGCATGATGGGGGTGTGTGGCGAGGAGACGAATGCGCGATTATAGATTCTTTTTTCGTGTCGGATTCCCCTACGGTTAGAAAACGACAGATTTTTGTTTCACGTGGAACCTTGATCGGGTGTGCGGCCTGGATTGTTTCACGTGGAACGTAGAAAAAGAAGCCGGACGAATCCGGCTTCTTTATGTTTCACGTGGAACAGTCAGACTTACCAACCCAGTTTTGTGAACGAATCGTAGGCTGTCTTCACAATCAATGCGGTGACGACGAACAGGAAGACCTTGCGCACGAAGCCGCTGCCGTATTTGATCGCAAGTCGTGTCCCGAACAACGAGCCCACAATCTGACAACCGGCCATCATCAAACCGAGCTGCCAGAGAATATGGCCGCTGTAACCAAACCACATCAACGCGGAAAAATTGCAGGCGACATTGACGATCTTGGCCGCAGCTGACGCGCTCAGAAAATCGAAACCAAAAAAGCGGACGAACAAGAAGATCAGGAAGCTACCGGTGCCCGGACCGAAAAAGCCATCGTAGAAACCGATGGCCGCGCCAATGCCGATTGCCCAATACCGCTCCGCCATGCCACTGTGCTTCGGTGCATGGACCGAGCCCAGGTCTTTCTTCATGAAGGTGTAGACCGCGACCGCAATCAGGATAATTGGCAGCAAGGCACGCACGAAATCCGCAGGCACGCGCGTCACGGTCCAGGCGCCGACGAACGACAATGCAAAAGCGGCGACTGCCGCCGGTGCGGCGGTACTCCACGCCACCCTCACCCGACGCGCGTAATCCACGGCGGCCGTACTGGTGCCGAAGATCGATGCGAATTTATTGGTACCGAGGATGGTTGCCGGTGCTTCCTTCGGCAACAACGAGAACATGGCAGGAATCTGGATCAGGCCGCCGCCGCCAACAACGGCATCGACCAGGCCGGCGGCGAATGCAGCGGTACCGAGCCAAACAACATCAATCATGGGAGAGATCGCGAAGAATAACCGAAGCCGTGATTTTACGGCAAGCCGTACATACTCACACGCCGTCAGGCAATCGGGGACTTCACGAAGTCGAGCAGCAATGCATTGAGACGATCCGCACCGGAGAGCTGCATCCAGTGGCCAACACCATCGATGCGTTCGTAACGAAAACCTGCACGACATAGCTCGCGCGAATCGAGCATCTGCTGCTCGCCGAGCGCCGGATCATGTTCGCTCCAGACGCCCATCACCGGCACATTGACCGGCAGCCAGCGTTGGCCGGAAGCCGACTTGAAGTTGGCGCGGTAATAGTTCAGGGCAGCAGTCAGCCGACCTTGCGGGGCAAGCGCGGCGATCCAGATATCTTGCTGCTCACGGCTGCGGATCATTTTTCGCAGCGCGGCCCAGTCGCCTGCTTTCAACAAAGCCTCCGCCACGACGGGCGTCTTGAAAACAAGCATGTACCAGAAGCGCAGCTTCTGGCCGATCCCGGATCTGGCAATTGCTTTCGGGTGACCGACCGACAAGGCGGCGTATCGCGTGATGCGTTCAGGTGCATGCATGGCCAGGTGCCAGCCGATCAACGCGCCCCAGTCGTGACCGACGACGACAGCCTTTTGAATACCGAGCGCGTCCATTAGCCGCAAGACATCGTCGGCCAAGAACGACACCGCATACGCACCAACATCCTGTGGCATATCTGTCTGGCCATAGCCACGCAGATCGGGTGCAATCACACGCAAGCCAGCTGCAGCGAGAACGGGAATCTGCCGCCGCCAGATCTGGTGGGTGTCGGGGAAACCGTGAAGCAGGATCACAGGCGGCCCTTCGCCGGCTGTCACGTAGTGCATGTTCAGGCCATTGACCTTGGCGTACAACGACGTAAATGCCATGCGATTCCCCTTGCCGCTGACTCGATGAAACACAGCTTACCAGAACGAATGCGCCTGTCCAGACCCCACCTGTGGATAAGCAAATGGATATCCACAGGTACCGATTGTGCAAAACTGGGCTTTTGTTCACAAGCAAAAATCTTGTCCAGATTTGCCACCAGGAAGCCAGGCAACTAGTGCACTGCCTTATACGAACCCTAAGTCGATGATTTTGTTCTGGTTAACCGGGTTGTCCACAGAAGGAGGACACCCTTACTTATTACTATCAATTTTGTATACAGTTATTAGTTGTAAACCTGAGATGCCGATTTTAAAAAAAATTTTCGTTCGCGACGAAACGCAACAACACGGTCAGTGCAGACATGCTTCCAGGTCTGTGGAGAACCCGATGCATATCCACAGGATGGAATGTGCAAAAAGGCGTTTTGCACGATCGCCAGCATTTCTATTCACCTTCCCTGCACTGCGATAACAGTGGTTCTCCAGCCAGTTCAATGAACGGTAAGCCGTTGATGTTGTGGAAAAATCCCGGCTTATCCACAAAAAAATCCGCGTTTACTACTACTACTATTTTGTATACAAGCTTTTGAGTAAACAAACTGCATAACTTTCTGCGCTGGACCTCTGCGCTCAAGCCGCCATCTGCAGACCATTCTGAAAGCGCTCTTCAAAAAAAAGCGAGCCGGCGAAAAAAGCCAGGACAACGCAAGACACCAGCTGCAGAACACGGACCGGCAACCAGCCAAACAGGATCCGGGCTGTGGACAAGCTGATGTATATCCACAGCATCAGATGTGCAGAACCGGGACTTTTTCCGGAGACCGATTTTTTGTCCACGATTCATGCTTGACTCACACAAGCGTTGTCCCGCGCAAAAATGACTGCTTAACGCATTGATACTGTTAAGTAAACGAACCTTATCCACAGAAAAACGCACGTTTACTTACTACTACTAAATTTGTATACAGATCTCTTAATTAAATAAGCAAACGCAGCACGGACAAAAAAACCGCGTTTTCCAGAACGACGATCAACGTCGAAATATTTGTCTCCAACGGCTAAAAATGCTGTGTACAATCCGCCGCTTATACACAACCGTCCAACGAAAACATGCGTTTAGGCATCATCAGCGCGTTGCACGAAGAACAGGCAGGGCTCGTGGAAGCCATGAAAGGGCCCACCACGCTCATCCATGCCAAGCGTGAGTACTTTCTCGGACAACTGTGGGGAATCGACGCTGTGTGCGTCCTGTCGCGAATTGGCAAGGTTGCTGCCGCCATGACGGCGACGACGCTTGTGGAGAAGTTCGGAGTTACCCACATCCTGTTCACGGGCGTGGCTGGTGCTGGCGACAAGACCATCCAAGTTGGCGACATCGTCGTGGCCGAATCGCTGGTCCAGCACGATATGGATGCAAGCCCGTTGTTCCCGCGCTTCGAGGTGCCGTTGACGGGCCAGACGCATTTTCAGCCAGATGCCCAGCTGTCGTTGCGCGTCTCGAGCGCCGCCCACGCGTTCCTGGAAACCGATTTAACCCACGCGATCGCCCAGGTCGATCGCCAGCAGTTCGGCTTGACACAGCCGCGCATGCACCGGGGCCTGATCGCCAGCGGCGACCAGTTCGTGAACGACGCCGCGCGGATCGAGGCCATGAACAGCGCGCTGCCAGGCCTGGTGGCAGTGGAGATGGAAGGCGCTGCAGTGGCCCAGGTCTGTCACGAACTGAACGTGCCGTTTGCCGTCATGCGCGCGATCTCGGACAACGCCAATGAACATGCGGCGCACGACTTCATGGGCTTCGTGAAATCGGTGGCCGCGCAGTACGCCTTCCACATCACCCGGCGCCTGTGCCGGGACCTGGCCGCCGCGCCGCTCTAGTCCAGCAGCGATTCGGCCGGAACGTAGTCGTAGCCCAGCGCCCGGGCCACTGCCTCGAAGGTGACCTTGCCCTGGCCGACATTCAGGCCCTGGCGCAGGTGAATGTCGTCCGCCAGTGCGCGGCGCCAGCCCTTGTTCGCCAGCGCCAGCGCGTGACCGATCGTGGCGTTATTCAGCGCGAAGGTGGACGTGCGCGCCACGGCGCCAGGCATGTTCGCCACGCAGTAGTGGATCACGCCGTCGACGACGAAGGTGGGATCGGCATGGGTCGTCGGCTGCGATGTCTCGAAACAGCCGCCCTGGTCGATCGCCACATCGACGATGACCGCGCCCTTCTTCATGCGGGAGACCATGCTGCGCGTGACGAGCTTGGGCGCCGCAGCCCCCGGCACCAGCACGCCGCCGATGACCAGGTCGGCCGAGAGCACTGCTTCGTCGAGTGTCTGCGCATTGGAGTGCAGCGTGGCGATGCGGTTGCCATAGACCAGATCGAGCTGGCGCAGCCGATCGACGTTCTTGTCGAGCACCGTCACGCGCGCACCCGTGCCAACGGCCATTTGCAGGGCATTGGCGCCCACCACGCCGGCGCCGATGATGACGACGTGACCCGCCGCCACACCGGGCACACCGCCCAACAGCAGGCCCATGCCGCCCCTCGACTTTTCCAGGTGCGCAGCGCCCGCCTGGATCGACATCCGCCCTGCCACCTCGCTCATGGGCGCCAGCAGCGGCAAGCCGCCACCGGGGCCGGTAATCGTCTCGTACGCGATGCAGATGGCGCCTGATCGCACCAGGGCTGCGGTTTGCCCGGGATCGGGGGCCAGGTGCAGGTAAGTAAAGAGGATCTGTCCTTCGCGCAGCATCGCGCATTCGAGCGCCTGCGGCTCCTTGACCTTGACGATCATGTCGGCCTGCGCAAACACCTCTTGCGCGCTCGCCACGATGCTGGCGCCGGCCGCGAGGTACTGCGCGTCGGGCAAGCCGATCTCGCTGCCGGCGCCCTGCTGGACGATTACCTGGTGGCCTTGCGCCACCAGTTCATGCACCGACGCCGGCGTGAGGCCGACGCGGTACTCGTTGTTCTTGATTTCTGTTGGAACGCCTACAAGCATGGTTGTCTCCTTGTTGTTGGTGTGGTTCCTGCAAAGTGCCGTGTTACTCCTGTCTGACTGCCATAAAAAACATCGGCGACCGAAGTCGCCGATGTGATGTTGATTTACAGGCCCAGCGTCATCAGGCTGGCGTTACCCCCCGCTGCCGTCGTATTGACGCAGACGGCGCGTTCGGCCACCAGGCGCCACAGGTCGACCGCGGCCAGTGGCTCGGTATCGACCACGCCGATGATGGCGCCGCTGCGCGCTGCCAGCTGCGTGCGCAGCGAGCCGGCCAGGCCCGATTCGACCAGCGCGATCGCGAACTCGCCCGCATCCACTTCATCCTTGCCGATGAAGCGCACGCGATCCTTGACCGCCTGCGGCAGGTTGGCGGGAATCGCATCAGGCGACGTGGTCAGCACCAGTGCGCGGTTGCCGGTGGCCAGCGTAGCTGCCAGTTGATTGAGCAGGCCTGCCGGCGTGCCCGGTGCGCACAGCACGACGCCGCGCGGCGTGAACGACAGGCGATTGCGCTCGCCGGTCGGTCCCGGCAAATCCATCGACACATCATTGAGCGACGTGCGCGCATAGCCTTCGGCCAATGCCACCACCGGTTGCTGGCCGTTCGTGCGCAGCCAGCCAATCAGGGCCTCGAGCGCTGCCTCTGGCTGGCGCACGTGGTCCATCAACGGCGCGGCGCCGCGCTGCAGGCGCTTGATGTACAGCGGACCGCCGGCTTTCGGGCCGGTGCCCGATTTGCCTTCGCCGCCGAACGGCTGCACGCCGACGACCGCGCCGACGATATTGCGGTTCACGTAGATATTGCCGACGTGCGCATTGTTGACGATGTAGTCGATCGTTTCATCGATGCGCGAGTGCACGCCCAGCGTCAGGCCGAAGCCCGTCGCATTGATCGACGCGATCACCTTCGGCAGATCGGCGCGGCGGTAGCGTACGATGTGCAGCACCGGGCCGAATACCTCTTGCTTGAGTTCCGCGAGCGAGGCGATTTCAAGCACCGTCGGCGGCACGAACGTGCCGCTGCTGGTGATCGCAGGCGACAACTCGAGCGCGAAGTGGCTGCGCGCCGTGGCCTTGGTGCGCTCAATGTGGGCCAGCAGATTCTGCTGGGCTTCGGCGTCGATGACCGGGCCGATATCGGTTGCCAGGCGATCCGGGCTACCCACGCGCAGTTCGGCCATCGCGCCCTTGAGCATCTTGATGGTCTTGTCGGCGATGTCTTCTTGCAGGAACAGCACGCGCAGCGCCGAGCAGCGCTGGCCGGCCGAATCGAAGGCCGAACTCACTACGTCGCCCACCACTTGTTCGGGCAGCGCCGACGAGTCGACGATCAGCGCATTCTGCCCGCCCGTTTCGGCCACCAGCGGAATATCGATGCCTTCCTGTTCGGCGCGTTTGGCCAGCGTGCGGTTGATCAGCTGCGCGACTTCGGTCGACCCGGTGAAGATCACGCCCTTGATGCGGCTGTCGGCCGTCAGCGCGGCGCCGACGACTTCACCGCGGCCCGGCAGCAACTGCAGCGCGGCGCGCGGCGTACCCGCCTCGAGGAAAAGCTCCACCGCGCGGTAGGCGATCAGCGGCGTTTGCTCGGCCGGCTTGGCCAGCACCACGTTGCCGGCGGCCAGAGCGGCCGCAACCTGGCCCGTGAAGATCGCCAGCGGGAAGTTCCATGGGCTGATGCAGCTGACCGGCCCCAGTGTCTGGGCGCTCGACGCGGCGCGGATCTGCACCGCGTAGTAGCGCAGGAAGTCGACCGCTTCGCGCAGTTCGGCAATCGCGTTCGGCAGCGATTTGCCGGCTTCGCGCACGGCCAGGGCCATCAGCTCGACGCCATTCTGTTCGAACAGGTCGGCGGTGCGTTCCAGGATCGCCGCGCGTTCGTGGGTACCCGTGGCGGCCCATTCGCCGGCAAAGGCGCTGGCTGCTTCCAGCGCGGCGTCGACGTCGGCGCGCGAGGCTTCCTGCACCAGGCCGACGATGTCGCCCGACTGGGCCGGATTGACCACGTTGGCGACCGGGCCGGCGTCGACCGTCGCCGCAGTCAGGGGCGCGGCGAGATGCCGGCGCTGCTGCGACAGGCCGTCGGCGACCAGGCACAGGATGTCTTCATTGACCAGGTCCATGCCGGCGGAATTCTTGCGCTCGTTACCGAACATGTCCACCGGCAGCGCGATCGCCGGATGCGGCTTGCCACCGCTGGCGCGGGCGACGTCGAACGGATCCGTGATCAAGGTCTCGATGGCGACGTTCTCGTCGACGATCTGGTTCACGAACGACGAGTTGGCGCCGTTTTCCAGCAGGCGCCGTACCAGATACGCCAGCAGCGTTTCGTGCGAACCGACCGGCGCGTAAATACGACACGGCTTGTCGAGGTTCTTGCCACCCACGACCTGGTCGTACAGCGTCTCGCCCATGCCGTGCAGGCACTGGAATTCGTAGTTGCTGATGTTGCCGATGCGCGCCCAGGTATAGATCACCGACAGCGTGTGCGCGTTGTGGGTGGCGAACTGCGGGTACAGGATATCGGCCGCGCCGAGCAGCTTGCGCGCGCAGACCAGGTAAGACACGTCGGTATGGACCTTGCGCGTGTAGACCGGATAGCCGGGCATGCCATCGACTTGTGCGCGCTTGATCTCGGCGTCCCAATAGGCGCCCTTCACCAGGCGCACCATGAATTTGCGGCCGCTGCGCTTGGCCAGGTCGACCAGGTAGTCGATCACGTACGGGCAGCGCTTTTGATACGCCTGCACCACCAGGCCGATGCCTTCGAAGCCCGCGAGCTCGGGGTCGAACGCCAGCACTTCGAGCATGTCGAGCGAGATTTCGAGGCGGTCGGCTTCTTCGGCGTCGATATTGATGCCGATGTCGTAGCGCTTGGCCAGCAAGACCAGGCTGCGCACGCGCGGCAGCAGTTCGCCCATCACGCGCGCCGATTGCGCGCGGCTGTAGCGCGGGTGCAGCGCCGAGAGCTTGATCGAGATGCCCGGCCCATCCTTGATGCCGCGGCCATTCGAGGCCTTGCCGATCGCGTGGATCGCCTGTTCGTACGACGCATAGTAATTTTGCGCATCGAGTTCGGTCAGCGCCGCTTCGCCCAGCATGTCGTACGAATAGCGGTAGCCGCGCGTTTCGTTCTCGCGGCTGTTTTTCAATGCTTCGTCGATGGTCTGGCCGGTGACGAACTGGTTGCCCAGCATGCGCATCGCCATGTCGACGCCCTTGCGGATCAGCGGTTCGCCGCCCTTGGCGATCATGCGCGTGAGGGCCGAGCCCAGACCGTGCTCGCTATTGGTCGAGACCAGCTTGCCGGTGATGAGCAGGCCCCAGGTAGCGGCGTTGACGAACAGCGACGGCGACTCGCCCAGGTGCTTGCGCCAGTCACCACGGCTGATCTTGTCGGCGATGAGGCGGTCGGCCGTTTCGCTGTCCGGGATGCGCAGCAGCGCTTCGGCCAGGCACATCAATGCGACACCTTCTTCCGACGACAGCGAGAATTCGTGCATCAGCGCGTCCACGCCGGACGAGCGGGTGCGTTTTTCGCGCACGGCGGCGACCAGGCGGTGCGCCAGCGCCTGGGCGTCATGGCTGGCGCCCGAGCCCTGGGCCAGCAGCCACTGCACGGCCTCGGTTTCATCGCGGCGGTAGGCGGCCGTGATGGCGGCGCGCAAGGGAGTTTGGTCGCGCTTGAGTTCAGCGTGAAGGGCGTCGAACGGCACGAAGGTGGAGGCCGGGGAAGCAGCGATCTGCATGGCTATCTAGTCAAAAGAAAAATACACAACGAGGGCCACCGCACAGCAAAAGCGCCGTGCTGTTCGTAACAGCCGGCGCAGATTGGAACTTGGTGGAAATGATTCGATTGTAGAAGGATTTCTTCTGGATTTATTCTGGATTTATCCGATACTGGCAATAGATAGTTTTTGATGCGACAATCTGACCAAATAAAATTTATAAGGAGATGGGCATGTTGGACAAGATCAGCAAGAAGATCCTCAGCGAACTGCAGAATGACGGCCGCATCAGCAATGTCGAGCTGGCGGCGCGCGTGAACCTGTCGCCAGCCGCCTGCCTCGAGCGCGTGCGCAAGCTGCACGAATCGGGCTATATCATGGGCTACACCGCCCAGCTCAATCCACAGTTGCTGGACGTGTCGCTGCTGGTGTTCATCGAAGTCGTGCTCGACCGCACCACGCCCGAAGTGTTCGATGCCTTCAAGCAGAGCGTGCAGATGATCCCTGAAGTACTGGAATGCCACATGGTGGCGGGCGGCTTCGATTACCTGGTCAAGGCGCGCGTGAAAGACATGGCGGCCTACCGCGAATTCCTGGGCAAGACGCTGCTGCAAAAAGGCGTGCGCGAGACGCACACCTATGCGGTCATGGAAGAAGTGAAAAACTCGACCAAGCTGCCGATCCGCTGAGCGGCGCGTCGCCCGACAGGTTCAAATTCGGGTCAGACGACCTTGCGTACGCCACCCTTGGACGCGCTCTCGGCCATGCCTTCGAGGTTCTTGCGCAGCCAGCGGTGCGCCGGGCTGCGCCCGTCCCGTTCGTGCCACAGCATGTCCAAGTGGACGGCGGGCAGTTGCAGCGGCAATTCTTTCCAGATCAAGACGTCGGCCATGCCGGTCGACACCAGCAAGTGTTTCGGCAAGACCGTGATCAGGTCCGAATTGGCCACCACCCGGCCAGCGGTGAAGAACTGGTTCACCGTCAGCAGGATGCGGCGTTCACGGCCCATCTGGCCCAGTGCTTCGTCCACCAGGCCGTGGGCCCGGCCCGAGAAGCTCACCAGCAGGTGGTTCGCCTTGCAATAGGTGTCGAGATCGAGCTTTTCTTTGGCCAGCGGGTGATCCTTGCGCATCACGCACACGTACACGCCCGAATACAGCCGTTCGTGCCGGATCGGCGAGCCGGTTTCGTATGACAGCTGGGCCGCCACGCCCGGGAAGAAGCCCACCGCCAGATCGATATCTCCGCGCAGCAGCATCGGCCGCGGTTCACGCGTGGTCAACGGCACCATGCGAATGTTCACACCCGGCGCCTCGCCTTCGATCGAGCGCATCAGCGAAGGCAACCACAGCGCGGCGGTGGCGTCGGCCATCGCCATGCGGAAGGTGGCCTGCGCCTTGGAGACGTCAAACGTTTCCGGCATCACGGCCGCTTCGAGCGCCGCCAGCGCCTGGCGCACGGCCGGCCACAGCGCTTCTGCGCGCGGCGTCGGCTTGACGCCGTAGGCGGTGCGGATCAGGAGTTCATCGCCCAGGCTTTCGCGCAGTCGCTTGATGGCATTCGAGACAGCAGGCTGGGTCATGGCCAGGTGGCCGGCAGCGCGGGTCAGGTTTTGCTCGGTCATTACGGCGTCGAATACGCGCAGCAAATTCAGGTCAAGCGTCAGAAAGCTCATGGGAATTCAGGATAAAACTGTCGTGAATACAAGTGTACCTCAACTCATTCACAAACAGTATAAGAGCCATCAGGGATGGGAATTAGATTTATATGTTGCGACGCACTATAGTTATCCACAATTCCAGAACGAGTACATCATGTCTTCCACCGCTTCCCTAGTCCAAGTCGCCAGCGCAGTGCCCTACAGCCTGGTCTTCAGCATGACCATCTACCTTGCCCTGATTGGCGGTATCGCATTGTTCTTCCGACCACTGCTCGTCGGCATCGGCCGCGCGTTGTACCTCACCGTCCGTCCACGTCGCAGCAAGTCGCCAGTGGCGGCCAGCGCAACGGCGCTCGAGCGCAAGCCTGCCGGCATCAATACGGTTGAGGCCGCGGAAATGAGCCTGATGAATATTCGTCACTGATCTGCTCTCTCGCATTCTCGCCAACGCGGCGCCGGACACGGCGGCCGCGTTTTTTTTCGCCTGTCGCTTTGCAACGCCACCGCGATACCAGCCCAAGTATGACGTCACCGATAACGACTTTGCGTTACCGGGATTTTCTCGCTCGAATTGTTTAACAATGTTCACATAGAATTACAAATGACTGTGATTTAGCGATAAAACCCGTTCAATGGCAGAAATATTTATACGAAGTTAAGACTATTTAGTCGATTAATTATACAAATATTGAAAAAAACAATGTGTTTGACGTAGTTCACATTATGGATATAAAAACACATAACCAAAAGTATTTTAGAGCGCGCAGGAAAATAATCTACCGAGAGTAGACCATAAGACTAACCATATGAAGATATCAGCCGACCTGTGAATTGGGTGAGCCAAACGCACGAGCGAACGCCGCACGCCAGATCAACTGGCCTGCGGTCGGCATTACATTCAGGGGGAGGTGATACGAGCCAGCACGGTAGCGCCGGCCAGGGAGGCGATCAGGCTGCGGCTTTGTCGGCCGTCAGGCGTTCGTACTTGATGAGGAGTTCTTCGCGCGATTCGCGCCAGGCCGGGTCGAGCGGGATGCAGGCGACCGGGCACAGCAATTGGCACTGCGGTTCTTCAAAGTGACCGACACACTCGGTGCACTTGTTCGGATTGATCTGGTAATACTCGTCGCCCATCGAAATGGCATCGTTGGGGCATTCGGGTTCGCAGACGTCGCAGTTGATGCAGTCGTCGGTAATCAGGAGGGCCATGGTACTTCCAGGTGGATCAGACGACCGGCGCTGGGGGCAGGCTGGCGATCTTGTTTTGCAGCCAGCGGTCGACCGATGGGAACACGAATTTGGACACGTCGCCGCCCAGCATGGCGATCTCGCGCACGATGGTGCCCGAAATGAACTGGTACTGGTCGGACGGGGTCAGGAACAGGGTTTCGACATCGGGCAGCAGATAGCGGTTCATGCCTGCCATCTGGAACTCGTATTCGAAGTCAGATACCGCGCGCAGGCCGCGCACGATGACACGGGCATCGTGCTTGCGCACGAAGTCTTTCAGCAGGCCCGAAAAACTCTCGACCTGCACGTTCGGATAATGGCCAAGCACTTCATTGGCGATTTCGAGGCGCTCTTCGAGGGTGAAGAAAGGACGCTTGTTCCGGCTGTCTGCAACGCCGACCACCAGACGGTCGAACAGGCCGGATGCGCGGCGTACCAAATCCTCGTGGCCGCGGGTGAGCGGATCGAAAGTACCTGGATAAACAGCTACAACCATTGCGGCTCCTGTGAAAAATACACCGTGATAGAACGCGCATTATGCCTTAAATACCCGGCATTCGCCCCAGTCTGGGGCACGGTTTGCCCGATGACTGTGCAGTTTTCACAGCCTTCGAAAAACTCACGCCGCCTTTTCTTGCGGCTTGAGCAAATGATAGTAGACCATGCCAGCCTTGTCCGCACGCACCGCCTCCCATCCCGCCAGCCACTCGGGCACGTCATCCCCTTCGGCCAGCAGCGGCGCCTCGGCTTCCGCATACACCATGCCGCCCTCCGTCAAGAGCGCCGCGCACAGCGGCAACGTCTTGGCCAGCAAGTCTTGCTGGTAGGGCGGATCCAGGAAGATCACGTCGAAGCGCTGGCCGCGGGTGGCCAGATCGCGCACGAGGGTGAGCGCATCGGCGCGCAGGATGGTGACGTTGGTTGCCTTGAGCTTGTCGCGGTTCGCTTCCAGCTGGCGTACCGCCGGGCTATGGTTGTCCACCATCAGCACCGACGCCGCGCCGCGGCTGGCCGCCTCGAAGCCGAGTGCCCCCGAACCCGCGTACAGGTCGAGCACGGCGGCAGCGTCCCAGTCGTTGCCGAGCTGGTGATTGATCCAGTTGAACACGGTCTCGCGCACGCGGTCGGGCGTGGGTCGCAGGCCCAGGGCGTCGACCACCGGAAGAAGGGTACGTTTGAAGGCGCCGCCGATGATGCGGACCTGGTGCTGCGCCATGCGCGGCGCGCCGTGCGGCTTGGCGCCGGCAGGCTTGGATTGGATGGACTTTCTTTGCATGGGCGGCACTATAGCATGGGGTATACATGCGATTGCGCGCCGCCCTTTGCGGGCTTCCTTGCGTGCTTATTGCGTGCTGATTGCGTGCTTACTTACCGGCGGCGAGCGCCTGGAAATCACCGATCCAACCCTGGATGCGCTGCTGTGCATGGGCTTTTTGCTGGGGCGTCGCGATCCGGATCGCCGTCAGGATGAACTTGGTAGTCTGGTCCAGGCTGGCGTCATAGAAACCTTTGCGTTCTGGTGAGTCCATGCGGCTGGACATTTCGCGCAGCAAGCCCGCCACCCGCGCAGACGTTTGCTCGCGGTTCAGCTTTTTTTGCTGGATCTCGTGCAGCACCGCCAGCACGCGGCGCTGGCGGTACTGGCGTTCTTCCAGCCACAGGTTGTTGTCCAGCGGACGCAGGTCGGACGCGCGGCGCAAGGTCGCTTCCTGCTCGCTGCTGAAGTTGCCGAACCAGAGTTCCATCTGCTCCATCGATTTTTTAAAGCGGGCGCGCTGGCGCTTGTCGGCGCTGCCATCGATGAACTTGCGGCGGTATTCGTCGTTCTTGTCATTGAACTTTTCCTCGATGTGACGAATCTGCTCGGGCGTGACCGACATGGCCAGCGTCGTCAGTTCCGGCACGGCGCGCTGCGCCAGGCGATCGGCGCGCACCCGGATCTCGCGGTAGGCGCCGAGCAGGTCGGCCTGGGTCGGGTTGCCGGCCAGTTGCCGCTGGAATGTGCCCAGCAAAGCAGCATAGTCACGCAACTCCGTCTTGCGGTGCCACTGGAAAACGGCATTGATGTCACGTTTGGCCACATCCGCCTGTTGACCTTCAAAGTCGACATACGAATCCATCCACCAGTACAGTAAAGTGTCGCCCTGGTTGTACGAGAAGCGAATCGAGCTGCAGCCAGCCGCCATGACCGTCATGGCAAGCAGCAGGAGTGCAAGGGTGCGTCGGAACGCGCCATCGCGCATGCTAAAATTTTTCATATATTCAACTTTTTGAGAACGGCTTATGAACGTTGTGATCCTCGCCGCCGGCATGGGCAAACGCATGCAATCTGCCTTGCCGAAAGTACTGCATCCACTGGCTGGTAAGCCCCTTTTGCGCCACGTCATCGATACTGCCCGTGGCCTGAGTCCGAAGAAATTATGCGTGATTTACGGACATGGAGGCGCAGCGGTGCCGCAGATGGTCGCAACACTGGCAGAATCCACCGGCAGCACGATCGATACCGCGCTGCAGGAACCGCAGCTGGGCACCGGTCACGCCGTCATGCAAGCGGTGCCGCAACTGGATGACGACCAACCCACGCTGGTGCTGTACGGTGACGTGCCGCTGACCACGGTCGAGACGCTGCGCCGCCTGGTCGAGGCTGCCGGCAGCGACAAGCTGGGTATTCTCACCGTCGAGCAGGCCAATCCATTCGGACTGGGCCGCATCGTGCGCGAGGACGGCAAGATCGTGCGCATCGTCGAAGAAAAAGATGCGACCGAAACCGAGCGCGCCATCCGCGAAATCAATAGCGGCATCATGGCGATCCCCACCCGTCACCTCAAGAAGTGGCTGGCCGCCCTGTCGAACCACAATGCCCAGGGCGAGTATTACCTCACCGACATCGTGGCCCAGGCCGTGGCCGATGGCGTGCCGGTCGTCTCGAGCCAGCCGTCCGGCGAATGGGAAGTGGCGGGCGTGAACAGCAAGGTGCAGTTGGCCGAGCTGGAGCGTCGTCACCAGTTGAACATTGCCCACGCGCTGCTGGAACGCGGTGTGACCTTGATGGATCCGGCGCGCATCGATGTCCGCGGCGAACTCATTTGCGGTCGCGATGTCACAATCGATGTCGGTTGCGTGTTCGAGGGCCGCGTCGAGCTGGCGGACGGCGTGACGGTCGGCGCGCACTGCGTGCTGGTCGGTGCCACAGTCGGCGCCGGCGCCAATATCAAGCCGTTCTGCCATATCGACGACGCCACGGTCGGCGCCGCCTCGCAGATCGGGCCGTACGCCCGCCTGCGACCGGGCACGACGCTCGGCGAAGACGTCCACATCGGCAACTTCGTCGAGGTCAAGAACAGCACCGTCGCCGCGCACAGCAAGGCCAATCACCTGGCGTACGTGGGCGACGCCACGGTCGGCTCGCGCGTCAACATCGGCGCCGGTGTCATCACCTGCAACTATGACGGCGCCAACAAGTTCCGCACCGTGATCGAAGATGACGTGTTCGTTGGCAGCGACAGCCAGCTGGTCGCCCCGGTCACAATCGGCAAGGGCGCGACCCTGGGCGCCGGCACGACGCTGACCAAGAATGCGCCGGCGGGCAAGCTGACCATCTCGCGGGCGAAGCAGGTCACCATCGACGGCTGGAGCCGTCCGGTGAAAATCAAGAAGTAATCCACCGGCTGCGCACAGGCTAATCACAGGAAACAAACAAGATAAACACAGGGTAATACCGCGGTTATCAAGCGTTCGTCCCTGTGCTCATCCACATTGTTATCCACAGGCAGTGGCCTGCCTGTTTTTGGCCTGTTTTTGGCGTGTTTTGACCCGATTACACCGCGATGCGCGTCTCGAACTTGCTGCGGTGGGTCGCAAAATAGGCTTTTACGTTGCGCACATTGGCGTGCGCTGTGAACAGCCGGTGCGCCAGCTCGTGGTAGGCCGGCATGTCGGCCACTTGCGCGATCAAAACGAAGTCCGGGCCGGGCGAGACCCGGTAGCACTGCAGCACCGCAGCTTCCGTTTCCGCCAAGCGCTCGAACTCGGCCATCCGCTCGGCCGCTTGCACGTCGAGCGTGATTTCGACGATGGCGCTCAGGCTCGGCCCCACCTTCTCGGGCGCAACGATTGCCACCTGGCGCTGGATAACGCCGCTATCGGTCATGTGCTTTACGCGGCGCAGGCAGGTCGGCGGCGACACGTGCACCTGGGCCGCCAGTTCTGCGTTCGTCTGCGATGCGTCAGTCTGCAGAATGGTCAGAATGCGACGATCGACGTCGTCGAGGACAGCGGGAACAGTGATCGACATGAAATTTTAAGTTATGTGGTTGAGTTCTATGGAATATTATTTCATTACTGGATGGTTATGAAATAATATGTCAAATATAGCTACACACTGTACGCTTATTTCATCGTACTTGCTCTACGATAAGACTCATTGAATATTCTGAAGTGAGGTTAGCCATGTGCGGTATCGTCGGAGCAGTCGCAAAACGCAACATTACCCCCGTCCTGATCGAGGGCCTCAAGCGCCTCGAGTATCGGGGATATGACTCTTGCGGCGTCGCCGTGCACCTCGACGGCCGCCTGACCCGCTCGCGCTCGACCTCGCGCGTGGCCGAACTCGAAGCGCAGATCAAGGAAGCGCACCTGGACGGCTTCACCGGCATCGCCCACACCCGCTGGGCCACCCACGGCGCCCCGGCCTCGCACAATGCCCACCCGCACTTCTCGCCGACCGAAGACAATGCGCGCATCGCGCTGGTTCACAACGGCATCATCGAGAACCACGACGAACTGCGCGCCGAGCTGACCGGCCTGGGTTACGTGTTCATGAGCCAGACCGACACCGAGGTCATCGCCCACCTGGTTGACCACATGTACAACGGCGACCTGTTCGACACTGTCCAGCAAGCCGTCAAACGCCTGCACGGCGCCTACGCCATCGCCGTGTTCTGCCGCGAGGAACCGCACCGCGTGATCGCCGCGCGCCAGGGCTCGCCGCTGATCGTCGGCGTGGGCAAGGACGAAAACTTCGTCGCCTCCGACGCCATGGCGCTGGCCGGCACGACCGACCAGATCATCTACCTGGAAGAAGGCGACGTGGTCGACCTGCAACTGGCGCGTTACTGGATCGTCGATGTCGACGGCCGCCCGGTCGAGCGCGAAGTCAAAACGGTCCACGCCCACACCGGCGCCGCCGAACTCGGCCCATACCGCCACTACATGCAGAAGGAAATCTTCGAGCAGCCGCGCGTGATCGGCGACACACTCGAAGGCGTCACCGGCATCATGCCGGAACTGTTCGGCGACGGCGCCTTCACGGTCTTCAAGAAGATCGACCGCGTGCTGATCCTGGCCTGCGGCACCAGCTACTACGCGGGCCTTACGGCCAAGTACTGGATCGAATCGGTGGCCAAGGTGCCAGTGAGCGTCGAGATCGCCAGCGAGTACCGCTACCGCGACAGTGTGCCGCATCCCGATACGCTGGTCGTGACCATCACGCAAAGCGGCGAAACGGCCGACACGCTCGCCGCGCTCAAGCACGCGCGCAGCCTGGGCATGGAACACACGCTGACCATCTGCAACGTCTCGACGAGCGCCATGGTGCGCGAATGCAAGCTGGCCTACATCACCCGCGCCGGCGTCGAAGTCGGCGTGGCCTCGACCAAGGCGTTCACCACCCAGCTCGCCGCCCTGTTCCTGCTGACGCTGACACTGGCCCAGGTCAATGGCCGCCTGAGCGATGCCGAAGAAGCCGAGCACCTCAAGCAGATGCGCCACCTGCCGGTCGCGCTGGCCGCAGTGCTGGCGCTCGAGCCGCAGATCATCGCCTGGGCCGACGACTTCGCCCGCAAAGAAAACGCGTTGTTCCTGGGCCGCGGCATTCACTATCCGATCGCACTGGAAGGCGCGCTGAAGCTGAAAGAAATTTCGTACATCCACGCCGAAGCGTATCCAGCAGGCGAGCTCAAGCACGGCCCGCTGGCGCTGGTGACCGAAGAAATGCCGGTGGTTACGATTGCTCCGAACGATGCGCTGCTGGAAAAGCTGAAGTCGAACATGCAAGAGGTGCGTGCGCGCGGCGGTCAGCTGTATGTGTTTGCCGACGTCGATTCACGCATCACGTCGGGCGATGGCTTGCATGTGATTCGCTTGCCTGAGCACTATGGTTTGCTGTCGCCGATCCTGCACGTGGCGGCGCTGCAGTTGCTGGCGTATCACACGGCGCTGGCGCGCGGGACGGATGTGGACAAGCCGCGCAATCTGGCGAAGTCGGTGACGGTGGAATAAATAGCGTTGAAGAGGTCGCCGACATCGTTCTTCGATGGCAAGCGCGACCTCTACCTTGGCCCACCCCTGACTCACGGCGTTACATGTGAACGTATCGATTGGTCGGCATTGTCCTTCTCCAGCACTGCTGCCTGCACCATCCCAATCCCGATCCTCCCCGGCAATCCAACGTCCCGACTTTCCAGCCGGGCATGAGTCAGCGCCATGTCGGCCAGCGCATACACGGCGTCGACATGCGGCCGCAATTGACCGCGCTCCACCAATGCACGTAACTCATCAATCTAGTCAATGAATGCCGGGCTCCGCGATCGATGACGATACGTCCGGTTTTCTTGTCCATAGTACCTCACACAATGTAATTTAGTTTCCATAGAGAACCAACTATTGTATAGTCGGTTTCGACTGGCGGAAACGCCCGGTCATTGCTGATCCGGTGCGCCTGTTACCCGGGTTCTCGCCGCGCCGCGATGTCCCGGCGCCTCTCTTTTACGACCCGCTCCATGAATCCCGAAAACTCCGATCTGATGTATCGCCTGCTGGTCCAAAGCGTCGTCGATTATGCAATCTACATGCTCACCCCCGATGGCGTCGTCTCGAGCTGGAACGCCGGCGCCCAGCGTGCCAAGGGTTATGAACCCGGTGAAATCGTCGGCCAGCACTATTCCCGCTTCTACCGCGAAGAAGATCTTGCTGCCGGCCTGCCGGCCCTGAACCTCCGGATCGCCACCGACACCGGCCGCTTCGAAGACCAGGGCTGGCGCGTGCGCAAGGATGGCAGTGCGTTCTGGGCCCACGTCGTCATCGATGCCATCCGCGACGATCAAGGCGCCCTCCTCGGCTTTGCCAAAATCACGCGCGATTGCACCGAACAGCGCCAGGCCGAGCTGGCCCAGCGCGAGCAGGAGCGGCGCTTCCGCTATCTGGTGCAGGGCGTCACCGATTACGCCATCTATATGCTCGATATCGATGGGCATGTAGTGAACTGGAACGCCGGCGCCGAACGCGCCAAGGGCTACAAGGCGAGCGAGATCGTCGGCCAGCATTTCTCGGTGTTCTACACCGAACCCGACCGCCTCGCCGGCCTGCCGCAACTGGCTTTGACGACGGCGCGTACCACGTCGCGTTTCGAGGCCGAAGGCTGGCGCTTGCGCAAGGACGGCACGCAGTTCTGGACCAGCGTCGTGATCGATGCGATCCATGACGACGATGGTGCGTTGATCGGCTTTGCCAAAATCACGCGCGACATCACCGAGCGCCATCGGCAAGAACAGCGCCTGATCGCGGCCAAGGAACTGGCCGAAGACGCCAGCCGCCAGATGGCGTCGCTAAGCGACTTTCTCGACTCGGTGATCGCCAACATTCCGGCCAGCGTGCTGGTGCTCGATGTCGCCACGCGCTCGATCCTGCTGGCCAACCAGCAGGCGCAGCGCCTGTTCGCGCGGGCCGGCGTCTGTCTGAAGGGGGCGCTCGCGGGCGATTGCCTAAGCCCGGAAGTGGCCGATTACATCGAACTTCACAGTAACGATATCTCGGCCGCCAGCGGCAGCCTCGACGACGCAATGCTGGTGCAGACGTCGATCGGACCGCGCAACGTGCGTAGCCGGACGGTCGCGGGCACGCGGCCCGAAGGCGACTACGTCTTGATCATCACCGAAGACGTCACCGACGAGCTGGCCGCCTACGCCCAGATCCACCACATGGCGCAGCACGACGGCTTGACCAATCTGCCGAACCGTACGTTCTTCAACCAGCGCCTCGAGACGGCGCTCGCGCAGTCGCGCGCGGATCAGTCCGGCGTGGCCGTGCTCTGTATCGACCTGGACAACTTCAAGAACATCAACGATGCGTTCGGTCACGGCTTTGGCGACAAGATCTTGCTCACACTAGCAGGCCGCTTGCGCAAGTGCCTGCGTGAACATGACACGCTGGCCCGTCTGGGCGGCGACGAATTTGCCGTCGTGCTGTCACATGCCACGCGCATCGAAGAAGCGCAGCAGGCGGCGCAGCGCCTGATCGAGGCGGTCGCGCCCGCCTTTTCGATCGATGGCCACAATTTCTCGGTGGGCATCAGCGTCGGCATCGCGCTGGCCGCGCCCGAGGGCAATACGGCCGAGCAAATGCTGCAGTTCGCCGACATGGCCCTGTATGAAGCCAAGCGCAACGGACGCGGCCGCTATGATGTGTTCCGGCCCGAACTGGATGCATTGGCGCGCGCACGGCGCCAGATGGAAATCGACCTGCGCCGGGCACTGCACCGGGGCGAGCTGAAAATGCATTACCAGCCGATCATCGAGCGCGCCGGCAACCGCATCTCGGGCTACGAGGCATTGATCCGCTGGCAGCATCCGGAACGCGGGGCGATCCCGCCGATCGACTTCATCCCGCTGGCCGAAGAAACCGGCTTGATCCACGAGCTGGGCGTGCGCGCGCTGAACCTGGCGTGCCAGGAAGCGGCAACCTGGACCAAAGGCGAAACGATCGCCGTCAACCTTTCGCCGATCCAGTTCAAGAGCACGGAGCTGGTGGCCACGGTGGCGCTGGCGCTGGCCGACTCGGGACTGGATGCGGCGCGGCTGGAACTGGAAATCACCGAGTCGGTGTTGCTCGACAATAGTGATGGCAATATCCGCGTCTTGAAGGCGCTGAAAAAGCTGGGGGTGCGTATTTCGCTCGACGATTTCGGCACCGGATATTCGTCGCTCAGTTATCTGCGCTCGTTCCCGTTCGATAAGATCAAGATCGACAAATCGTTCGTGCAAGAGATGGGCCAGAGCCGCGAGGCGATGGCAATCATCCGCGCCATCACAGGGCTGAGCAGCAGCCTGCTGATTGAAACAACGGCCGAAGGGGTGGAGACGGAGGAACAATTTCAGCGCCTGAAGGAAGAGGGCTGTTCGCATTTCCAGGGCTATCTGTTTGGTCGTCCGGAAGCAGCCGAAAATCGCATCGTTACGCTCGAGGAACGCCCGGCCAACGTGTAGCGCTGCTGCCTCGGTAGTAATACGTAGATCGCTACCGGTTGAATACTGAGTGGGTAAGTTAACGCCGGAAGGCCCAAGCAAGGCTGATTTGTTTGGGCTATACTTGCCCAACTCCTATACAAGAGTAACCCCCCGTTTCGATGGACGCCAGGGATATTGACTGGCCCGCCTGACACTCCTGTCAACGCGTTATATCCTTGTTCGCCAGCCTGCGATGCCGGTACGATCGAGACCCGATCGCACCAATGCATCGCTCTTGCTATTGCGTCGGTTGCCGAGGCTTGTTGCTGTGTTTTCACCGCGACAGGTCCCGACAACCCGTTCTCTATCGGCGTTTCCGGTGGTTCAGGAATGCACCGATACCGAGCCGTTGAATTTTTAAATCAGATGTTGCATGCCAGGCCATCGCAAACATTTTTCAGGTGATACTCGTATGCGCAACTCGCTATTAGTCGTCCTCTCTTGCTTTATCGTCGCTTCGTGCTCGAAAGCTCCCGCCCCATCGAATGACAAGCCGGTCGATGTCGTTCTGATCGGCGCCGGCGTCATGAGCGCCACGCTCGGTACCATGCTCAAGGAACTCGATCCGAATCTGACGATCCAGATGTACGAACGCATGGATTCAGTGTCGGCCGAAAGCTCGGACGCAATGAACAACGCCGGCACCGGTCACTCCGGTTTCGCCGAACTGAACTACACCCCCGAAATGCCGGACGGTACCATCGACACCAAGAAGGCTGTCGACATCAACGAACAGTTCGAAATCTCGAAGCAGTTCTACGCTTACCAGGTGCAGAAGAAATACCTGGGCGATCCGCATACCTTCATCAACAATGTGCCGCACATGGCCTTTGTCTGGGGCGACGACAACATCAACTTCCTGCGCAAGCGCTACGCCGCCCTGCAAAAGGAAAACCTGTTCAAGGGCATGCTCTACAGCGAAGACCAGGCAGAGATCCGCAAGTGGGCGCCGCTGGTCATGAACGGCCGCGATGCATCGCAAAAAGTGGCTGCCACCCGCATGGAAATCGGTACCGACGTCAACTTCGGCGCCCTGACCCGCAGCATGGTCACGCACCTGACCGGCACCCACGGCATGAAGCTGAACCTGCGTACCCAGGTCGAAGACATCAAGCGCGGTGAAAACGGCCTGTGGAACGTCACCGTCAAGAACCTGGCGGACAACAAGGTCTCGACCGTGAGCACGAAGTTCGTGTTCATCGGCGCCGGCGGCGGCGCACTGCCACTGCTGGAAAAGACCGGCATTCCTGAAGCCAAGGGCTTCGGCGGCGTGCCAGTCGGCGGCCAGTGGCTGGTCACGACCAACCCGGCGCTGATCGAGGCGCACCACGCCAAGGTGTACGGCAAGGCATCGGTCGGTTCGCCGCCAATGTCGGTCCCTCACCTGGATACCCGTATCATCGACGGCAAGAAAGCCCTGCTGTTCGGCCCGTTCGCTACGTTCTCGACCAAATTCCTGAAAAATGGTTCGTGGATCGACATGCCAGCCTCGATCGGCACCGGCAACGTGCGTCCAATGATGCAAGCCGGTATCGATAACATCCCGCTGACCAAGTACCTGGTGCAGCAAGTGATGCAATCGCAGGAAGACCGCGTGGCTACCCTGCGTGAATACCTGCCGGAAGCCAAGCTGGAAGACTGGAAACTGGTCAACGCAGGTCAGCGCGTACAGATCGTCAAGGATGATCCGGCCAAGGGCGGGCTGCTGCAGTTCGGTACCGAAGTCGTGGCATCGAACGACGGCACCATTACCGCGCTGCTGGGTGCCTCGCCAGGCGCCTCGACCGCTGCGCCAATCATGCTCAAAGTGCTCGCTGCGTCGTCGTTCAAGGACGAACTGGCTACGCCTGAGTGGCAAGCCAAGATGAAGGAAATCATCCCTTCGTACGGCCGCAAGCTCAACGGCGATCCAGCGTTCGCCAACCAGATCCGCCAGCAGAGCAGCGCTGTGCTGGGCCTGAAAGCCTTCACGCTCGACGTGCCGGCGGCAACGCAAGAGTAAGCTGCACAGTCGTTAGATAAAAAGGCCCCGGCGCTTCATCGTGCCGGGGCCTTTCTCGTTGTGAAGACCGGTTATGGCGTTCTTCAAGGGATGTACAAGCGCAACAACAACCGTGCGTACTTACAGGGTTGCTGAGTAATCAAACTTATCCACAGGTTTATCCCCATTGACCTCGATCACGCCATCACGGCCAGCAGCTCGAGCTTGAGTTCCTTCATCCCGGCCGGCGCATAGATCGAGATCGACTGCGCCTTGAGCATGCGCTCGAACATCGGCCCTTTCGATTCGAGGCTGAAGTAGCAGGTCTCGGGCCGTATGGGGATCGCCGCCGGTGGCTGCGGCGAATACTGCAGGCGCACGCCGGGCATTGCCGACAGCACGAACTTCTCGACGTCGTCCGGCGCGCCGACCTTGAAGCGCAGCGGTACGATGTCGATCAGTTCCACCGCCGCGATGTCGGCCGACACCGCGATATAGAACGTGGTGTTGTCGTCGATCTTGCCCGAGTCGAGCATTCCGATATGGTATGACGGGCGCACCTCGCTCAGCGCGATGCCGAAGTACTTGGCCGAGATGACCGTGTCGAGCAGCTCGCGGATGATCGCGTGCAGCGTGGCGAAGGCGGGGCCGGGATTGGCGTGCTGGTAGGTCGGCAGGTCGGCCAGCGTCCAGTTTTTCGAGAACGTCATCAGGCCGCCGGCCACGTCCAGCAGCGACTGGTACAGGCGCTCCGGGTGCAGCGCCGGATGGTGAAAGTGGTGCGTCAGCGCTGCGTAAGCCGAACTGGCCGTGTGCAGCAGCCAGAACGACGACATGTCGCCCGAGCGGAATTCGATCACGTTGCGGGTGGGTTCGCGGTGGTGGCCGTACAGCGCCCCGACCTTGGCCTGCAGCGCGTCGAGCAGGCGCCGCAACGCCTCGAACAGCACGGGCGAGGCGCCCACCGACAGGGCCGGCGGCACCAGGTCCGGATCGAGTTCAAAGCCGCCGGTGGACGCGCGCCGCACGCGCAGCAGCGGAAAGTTGACGTAGGCGTCGCGCGGGTCGAACTCCGACGCCAGACGCAGGCTGCGCCGCAGGTAGGCCAGCTGCACCGGCGCAGCCTGCGTGAACAGGTCGGGCGCCTCCAGGTTCACCTGCATGAAGCGCGCCGCATTGCCGTTCGGCGCGGCGGCCTGCCCCGGCTGCACGAAGTTGGCGTTGAAGGGCTTCAGGCCCGGCAGCGCGGCGTAATACGTCACCGCTTGCACAGACTGCGGCAGGGTGCCGAGGTCGATCGTGGCGGGCAACTCGTCGCTGCCGGGCGCCTCGTACAGTTCGCCATCCTGGAAGCGCAGCGCCAACCCCTTTACGCGCAGCATGTTGCTGGCCAGCGCTTCGCGGTCGATCTCGCAGTATTCCACGCCCCAGGCGTAGGGATGAACCGCCTTGACGCTCTTGTGCAGGCAATACTCGTGGTACGCATCCTGGCGCTGGAAGTGCTGCGGGCGCAACAGCAAGCCTTCGCCCCAGAGAACTTTGCTCGTCATGGTGCTGTCTTCCCTCAGTTGTTATGTCCGAAAAGAAACAATAACGACGACATGGAGTTGCCCATGTGAAGTTCATCAACGTTTGGCGACGAACCCCATGGCAACATGCGATTGGTTTTCATCACGCAACACTCCCGCCCGTTTTCCCCATCTCCCCTGCTCTACCGCGAAGGAATCTCCATGAAGGGATACACGCCGGATCTGTTCGACCGTCTGCTCGGCCAGCCGGTACGCAATGGCGCGATCGTTGCGCGCCTGAATGCCGACGACCTGAAGGACGCGGTGGCGCGCGACCTCGAGTCGCTCCTGAACACGCGCTCGATCATCCAGGAGGGCGCGTTGGTCGGCTACACCGAGTGCAAGACGTCGATGGTCGACTATGGCCTGTGCGATTTCGCCGACCGCTCGCTGTCGAGCCCCACGGACCGGACCCATATCTGCGCCTGCATCGAATCGGCCATCACGCGCCATGAGCCGCGCCTGACCAACGTGAAGGCGCAGCTGGAGTTGCGCGATGACGCGGCCCACCCGTCGATCAATCGCCTGAGCTTTTCGATCACGGCGGAGCTGGCGGGCAGCGTGTCGCAAGAGCCGGTAAACTTTGACGCCGTACTGCAGCCCTCGACGCTCCAGTACAGCATCCGCAAGGCCGGCCGCTCGGCGGCAACCAGGGCGGCAACTTCGAAAGAGGCCTGAAATGGACCAGCTCCTGCCCTATTACGAAAGCGAACTGGCCTACCTGCGCCACAACCTGCGCGAATTCGCCGAACGCTATCCGCGCATCGCCGGGCGCCTGTTGATCAGCGGCGAAGTGTGCGAGGACCCGCACACCGAACGCATGATCCAGTCGTTCGCCTTTTTGAATGCGCGCATCGCCAGGCGCCTCGACGACGACTATCCCGAGTTCACCGAAGCGCTGTTCGAGGTGCTGTACCCGCACTACCTACGGCCTTTTCCATCGTGCTCGATCGCGCAGCTCGACTTCGCCACCGCCGCCAGCCAGAAAACGGACGTGACGACAATCGAGCGCGGCGCCGCGTTCAAGACGCGGCCGGTGCGCAATCTGGAATGCACGTTTCGCACCGTGTATCCGATCGCCGTAGCGCCGCTGGCGCTGACGCGCGCGACGTTCTCGCCGATCATCAGCGCGCCCGACACGGTGCGCTTGCCGGCCGGCGCCACGGCCTGCATCAGCATGCGCGTGGCCATCACCTGCGACGGGCGCGGGCTCGATGCGCTCGGGCTGCCGGCGCTGCGCCTGTTCATCGATGGCGAGCCGTCCTTGTGCGCCGCCCTGCGCGATGCGCTGCTGGTGCGCACGGTGGCCGCGTACGTGCAGCCCGACGGCGGTCACTGGGTCGCGCTGCCCACGCTGCCGGTGCGCAGCGCCGGTTTCGGCGACGACGAGGCGCTGATCGATTTTCCGGCGCGCTCGCATGCGGCCTACCGCCTGCTCACCGAGTACTTCTGCTTTCCCGAAAAGTTCAATTTCGTCGACCTCGACCTGGCGCAGCTCACCGCCGCCCTGCCGCGCGGCACGCGCGCGCTGACCGTGCACCTGGCGTTGTCCGGCATTCGCAGCGACTCGAACCTGGCGCGCATGCTGGGCGCGCTCTCGACCAACAACCTGCTCACCGGCTGCACGCCGGTGATCAACCTGTTTGCCCATTGTGGCGAGCCGATCCAGCTGACCCACGCCAAGGCCAATTACCCGGTGCTGGCCGACGCGCGCCGCTCGTATGGCTACGAGGTCAACGCCATCAACGAGGTCAATATGGTGCGCCAGACGGCGCAGGGCGAGACGATCGTCAAGTTCCAGCCCTTCTATTCGCTCAAGCATGCGCAGACGCCGCAGCACAATGGCCACTACTGGGCCATGGCGCGCGATGAAGCGCTGGCCGAGCGCAGTCCGGGCTTCGAGACCCAGATCACGATCGTCGACATCGACTTCGACCCGGCCAGGGTCGAGAAAACCACGCTCAATCTCGAACTGACCTGCACCAACCGCGACCTGCCGTCGCTGATGCCATACGGGCAGCCGGGGGGCGACCTGTTCACCCAGGGCGGCTCGGGCACGCGCGCCATGACCTTCCTGCGCAAGCCAACCCGCACCTGGCGCTTTGCGCGCGGACGCAGCGCGCAGTGGCGCCTGATCTCGCTGCTGTCGCTGAACCACCTGTCGCTGGCCGATGGCGGCGTCGACGCGTTTCGTGAAATGCTGGCGCTGCACGACGTGCCCCGCTCGGCTGCCTCGACGCGCCAGATCGGCGGCATTCTCGCCATCGCCTACACGCCCACCAGCGCCTGGCTGTCCGGGAACCCCTTCAACTGCCTGGTGCGCGGGATCGAGGTGCGCCTCTGTATCGACGAAGAAGCGTTCGTCGGCAGCGGCATCCACCTCTTCGCCCACATAGTCGAGCGCTTCCTGGCGCTCTACGTGCACGCCAACAGCTTTACCCAGCTGGTGATCGTGTCCCATCAATCGTCAGAGGAGCTGCTGCGATGCGCACCCCGAAGCGGCGATCTGAGTCTGCTGTAATCGAGCAGCTGTTCAACGAGCCCTGGCGCTTCGAGTTCTTCCAGGCGGTGCGGGTGCTCGAACTGTGGCTCAAACGCCGCGGCAAGCCGCCGCGCAAGCTGGCGGCCGACATGCTGCGCTTCCAGAATTCGATCTCGCTGGGCTTCCCGGCCAGCCAGCTGGAAAGCATCCACGCCGACGTGCGCGACCTGTCGATCGGCATGCCGTTCGACCTGCCGATCGACGCCGCCGCGCTGGCCGACGCGGTGCAGGAAGGCACGCTGCGCCACGTATGCCTCACGCCCGCCTTCATGGGCCTGTTGGGCTGCAATGGCGTGCTGCCGGCGCACTACACCGAGCGCATCGCCGAGCACCAGGCGCAGCACAAGAACGAAGAAGAAGACGACGGCCCGCGCGCGTTCCTGGACGCGTTCTCGAACCGCTCGCTGGCCCTGTTCTACGAAGCCTGGCGCAAGTACCGCCTGCCGCTCAAGTACCAGCTCGATGGCCATGATGCTTTCTTGCCATTGTTGATGAGCCTTGCCGGCCTTGGCGACGAGGCATTGCGGCGGCGCCTGGCCGACGTCGGCGATGGCGCCGTGCTGGACGAATCGATCGGTTACTTTGCCGCGTCGATCCGGCACCGGCCGGTGTCGGCGGTGCAGATGGCGCGCGTGCTGTCGGCGTATTTCGGCCAGCCGATCGTGGCCGAACAATTCGTCGGCGCCTGGTACGACATCCCGGCCGCGCAGCAATCGATGCTGGGCCAGGACAGCGCGGTGCTCGGCGCGCGCGCACTGGCCGGCGCGCGCGTCTGGCAGCGCACCCTGCGCCTGCGCCTGATCGTCGGGCCGCTGGCGCATGCGGGCTTCCAGGCTTTCCTGCCGGGCGGGATGGCGGCACGGGCACTCAAAAGCATGCTGGCGCTGTTTACCGGCCTCGCCCTCGAGTACGAAGTCGAATTGGTGCTGCGCGCGGCCGACGTCCACAACACCACGCTGGACGCCGTCAGCCCGGGCCGGCTCGGTTGGGACGCCTTTCTGGTACTCGATGCGCCGCCCGGCGACCGGCACGACGTGCGCTACGACCTGCACGCCACGCCGCCCCCGGTCATCCAGACACCGCCCACCTCGCCGCAGGCATTCGTTTTGTGACAAACGCACCCCGCGCACCCCGATGGCGTATCCTGACGGTTGTGGGGCATCACGCCTCGATGGACGGGAGTGGTGATGAGCGAACAGATCATCTCGGCGATCAAGCTGGGCGGCCAGCAACTGGCGGCGGTCGTGACGCTGGCGGGGCCGCAACGCTACGAGTATTTCATCCGGCGCGCGGCCGAGGCGCGCGAAGTGTGGGGCCTGTACCAGGATGGCTGGGCGCTGGCCAGGACCGACGACGGCACCCTCGTGTTTCCGATGTGGCCGGCCAACGAGTACGCCACCCTGTGCGCCGAATTCGAATGGGACGGCTACGACGCGCAGGCATTCTCGCTTGAAGAACTGATCGAAGAATTGCTGCCGCAGCTCGAAGAAGACAGCGTCTTGCCGGGCGTGTTCTATACGCCGGGCGACAAGGGCATCACGCCCACCGTGGCGCAGCTGATCGGCGACCTCGAGGACGAACTGCGCCGTAATTAAGCATCAAGGCTACAGACCCGCCAGCAGCGCCTCGACCACGTCGAGCTGCACCGGCTTGGTCAGGTGGTGATCGAATCCGGCCTCGTTCGAGCGCAGGCGGTCGCTCTCGGCGCCCCAGCCCGTCAGCGCCACCAGCACGATGTCTTCCAGCCCCGCCGTGGCACGCATCGCGCGCGCGGTCTCGTAGCCGCTCATGCCCGGCATGCCGATGTCCAGGAACGCCACGCGCGGCTGGAACGCCTGCGCCATGGCCAGCGCCTCGTAGCCGTCGTGCGCCACCCTGGCCGTGTGACCTGACATATCCAGGATCATCGACAGCGTCACGGCGGCATCGACGTTGTCGTCCACCACCAGCACCTTCAGGCCACCGGCTGCGCCGTCGAGCGCCGGCGGATGCTCGCCCGGCGCCGCGCTGGCCTGCGCTTCTTCTGCCGCCAGTGGCAGGCGCACCGTGAAGATGCTGCCGGCGTTGGCGCCAGCGCTGGTGGCGGCGACCGAGCCGCCATGCATCTCGACCAGGCGCCGCACCAGCGACAGCCCGATTCCCAGTCCGCCCTGCGAGCGGTCGACCGTGCGCCCGATCTGGCTGAACATCTCGAACACGCCGGCCAGTGCATCCCCGGCGATGCCCACGCCGGTATCGCGCACCGCGATCACGGCCTGGCCGCCGTCGCGTCGCAGCGATAACGTGATCTGCCCGCGCGCCGGCGTGTACTTGGCTGCGTTATTGAGCAGGTTGGCCACCACCTGCGCGATGCGGGTCGCATCGGCGTCCACCAGCAGGGCTGCATCGGGCACGTCGATGGTCAATTCGTGCTGGCCCGCTTCGATCAGCGGCATGCTCGTTTCGACCGCGCTGGCCAGGATGCTTTGCAGGTCGGTGCGCTGGCGCTTGAGTTCCAGCTTGCCGCCGCTGATGCGGGCGATGTCGAGCAGGTCGTCGATCAGGTGCACCATGTGGCCGACCTGGCGCTCCATCATGTCGCGCACCTTTGCCATGGCAGCCGGATTGTCGCCGCTCAGGCGCATCACCGACAGGCCGTTCCTGATCGGCGCCAGCGGGTTGCGCAGCTCGTGCGCCAGCGTGGCCAGAAATTCGGTCTTGCGGCGGTCGGCCTCGGCCAGGTCGTCGGCCAGCTGGCGCAGCGTCGATTCCGACAGCTTGCGCGCCGAGATGTCGTTGAACAGCAGCGCCACCTTGCGGCTGTCCGGGCCGCCGATGCGGGTCGCATACACGTCGAACCAGCGATTCATCGCCGGGGCCTCGTTCTCGAAGCGCACCGGCTCGCCCGTGAGCGCCACGCGCCCGTAGGTCTCGAACCAGAAGTCGTCCAGCCCTGGCAGCATGTCGCGCGCCGTGCGGCCCACGGCGTCCTTCAGGCCGGTGTGACCCTCGAAGGTTGGATTCATCTCCAGGAAGCGGTAGTCGATGGGCCGGTCGGCTTCGTCGAACAGCATCTCGAAGATGCAGAAGCCTTCGTCGACCGAATCGAACAGGGTGCGGTAGCGCTCTTCGCTGGCGCGCAGCTGCTCGACCACCCGTTTGCTGTCGATGTTCGCGGCCTGCACCTGGCGCAGCAGCTGTTCGCGTTCTTCGCTGGCCTTGCGCTCCTGCGTGATGTCGCGCGAGATCACGAGCAGGTGGGCGCCCTGGCCATCGTGGCTGGCGGTGCGGGTGATCATCACGTCCCACCACTTGGGCGTGCCCTTGGCGGTGGGGCAGGCTGCCACGACATGCCCGGTACCGCCGGCACGCGCCGCATCCAGGGCCGCCTTCACCGCCTCGTGGGCCTCGGCCGGCCAGAATGTCATCCATGGCTCGCCGCGCAGGTGTGCGATGTCGTCGATTTCCATCATGCTGCGGCCATTGCAGTTCATTGCGAGGATCGCGCCATCCGGGTCAAGCAGTTTCACGCAGTCGGGGATGGCCTCGAACAGCGCCCAGCCGAAGGTGATCGAGTCCTGATCCGGCATGGTGTCGCGGGTTTCCTGCATGGGTGACCTTCGGGCTAATGCCTCCGCGCTCGGAGGTCGTTGGAACAATATCAACAGGAAATTTTACCTAGATCGCGACAACCTTGCAGTTATTACTTATGCGCCGTGCATCTGGTATGGGTATTCCGGTAACAGATCAGGAAAAGCACGTCCGTTCCTCATTCATGTCATCAAACTGTGACCAAACTGTCACGCCGCCGTCATGTTGCCTTACTACTATTTGCGGGCTTTCCCTTATCCACACAACAAATACAGGATCCATCCCGTGAACAAGCCGACCGATCTCGCCCGCCTGACAGCCGCCCATGATGATATCGACCTGAATACGTCGCCGAACGAGCAATTCAGCACGGTCATGAACGCCCGCCTGAGCCGCCGCAACATGCTGCGCGGCGGCGCCGCCACCGCTGCCACCGCACTGCTGAGCACCTTCGGCCTGACCGCCTGCGGCGGTTCGGATGACGATCCTGTCGCCACCACCCCGCCGCCAACCGGCAACACGCCGCCACCGGCGCCGGTCGAAAAACTGCTGGGCTTTACCGCCGTCGGCAAGAGCCTGGCCGATACCGTCATCGTCCCTGCCGGTTACACCGCCAGCGTGCTGTACGCGCTGGGCGACCCGCTCGCCGCCGGTACCGCCGCCTACAAGAACGACGGCACCGATACCGATTTCGAAAACCGCGCGGGCGACCACCACGACGGCATGGAATTCTTCTCGCTGTCGGCCGACGGCGCTGTCTCGACCACGGGCGTCGAACGCGGCCTGCTGGCCATGAACCACGAAGCGACCACCAACGAAGGCCTGGCCTCGTTCTTCGTGCACGCCAACGGCGGCACCAATACGCTGCCGCGTCCTGCGCTGGAAGTCGACAAGGAGATGGCACTGCACGGCCTGTCGGTCGTCGAAGTCCGCAAGAACAACGGCAAGTGGGAATACCTGCAGAATTCGAGCTTCAACCGCCGCGTGCACCAGCAAACCGACGTCCTCATCTCGGGCCCGGTGCGCGGCAGCGGCATGGTCAAGACCAAGTACTCGCCGGACGGCACCAAGTTCCGCGGCACGATCAACAACTGCGGCACCGGCCGCACCCCGTGGAACACCTATCTGTCGGGCGAAGAAAACTGGGCTGGCTACTTCACCCGCTCGGCCACCGACAACGCTGCGCGCGGCGACAAGAGCGTCGCCTCGCTCAACCGCTACGGCGTAGCGCAGGGCGCGGCCTCGCGTCACGGCTGGGAAACCGGCGGCGCGGACGACAAGTACGCGCGCTGGAACCTCAGCAAAACCGGCACGTCGATGGACGGCACCGACGACTACCGCAATGAACTCAATGGCGAAGGTTACATCATCGAGATGGACGCCTACGACAAGACCCGTCCGCTGAAAAAGCGTACCGCGCTGGGCCGCTTCGCCCACGAAAGCGCCGCCTTCGGCCGCCTGCTTGCCGGCGCGCCGCTGGCCGTCTACATGGGTGACGATTCGCGCGGCGAATACATCTACAAGTTTGTCTCGAGCGCACCGTGGAACCCGGCCGACGCCATCGCCGCCGACCGCATCGCCACCGGCGACAAATACCTCGACAGCGGCAAGCTGTATGTGGCCAAGTTCAACGCCGACGGCAAGGGCGCCTGGATCGAACTGAATATCGCCAACGCGGCCATCGCCGCCTACGCCACCTACAAGTTCGCCGACCAGGCCGACGTGCTGGTGAACGCCCGCCTGGCAGCCGACGCCGTCGGCGCGACCAAGATGGACCGCCCTGAATGGTGCTCGGTCAACCCGGCCAACGGCGAGATCTACTACACGCTGACCAACAACAGCAATCGCCGCGCCGAGCCGACCGGTTCGAGCCAGGTCGGCGTGGACGCGGCCAACCCGCGCGCTTACACCGACATGAAGGGCACCACCGCCCAGTCGGGCAACCCGAACGGCCACATCATCCGCATGAAGGAAGATGCCGCCGGTTCGACCGCCACCACCTTCAGCTGGGACGTGTACCTGTTCGGCGCCGAAGCGGCGGCTGCCGCCAGCACGATCAACCTGTCAGGCCTCACCGCCGACCAGGACTTCTCGAGCCCGGACGGCATGGCCTTCAGCCTCTCGACCGGCATCTGCTGGTTCCAGACCGATGATGGCGCCTACACGGATGTGACCAACTGCATGATGGTGGCCGGCCTGGCCGGTTCGGTCGGCGACGGGAAGAAGGTCACCGTGCCGCACACGAAGGCCGACGGCTCGATCCTGAACGTCGACACCTACGTCGGCAAGGCCGCCACCCCGGACACGCTCAAGCGCTTCCTGGTCGGCCCGAAAGGCTGCGAACTGACCGGCATCACCGAAACCCCGGACGGCAAGGCGCTGTTCGTCAACATCCAGCACCCGGGCGAAACCACCGCGGCGGCCAATGTCGGCGATCCGACCAAGTACACGAGCCAGTGGCCAGCGAATGCTGGTTATGGTGCGGGCAAGCGGCCACGTTCGGCGACGCTGGTCATTACCAAGAATGACGGTGGGCGCATCGGTTCGTAAGCACGCTAGTTAGCCAAAGCACGTCGTTCCCGCGCTTCGCGGGGAAGCACGTTAGCCAAAACACGTCGTTCCCGCGCAGGCGGGAACCCAAGTTGTTCGCGTCCACGGTACGCTTGCAAACTCAGGTTCCCGCCTTCGCGGGAACGACGTTTTTACGCTTGTGGGCTGGTCCCGGCGCTGCTGTTGGGCGCTGCGCAGTGCTGGCCTGTTATTCACGCAAGCGGCAGCAGCACGCCGCGCGCGGCCTTGAGCAGCGCCGCGCCCATGCGCTCGAGCCGCGGCGGCTGAATGCGCCACGCATGCCAGTACAGCGGCACGTCGTGCGCGATGGCGGGCGCCAGGTCGACCAGTTCGCCGGTCTTCAACAGCGCGGCGCACTGCTCGTCGGGCAGCATGCCGTAACCCATCCCCAGGCGCACCGCCGCCACGAACGGATCGCTGGCCGGCACGTAGTGAAACGGATACGCGCCATCCGGCAGGCCAAACTGCTTGAGTAAAAATGACGACTGCATCGCGTCCTTGCGGTCGAAGACCATCAGGGGTGCCAGTTGCGCGGTGGCGCGCGTGATCCCGTCCGGGAACCAGCGCCGCGCAAACGCGGGCGAGGCCACCAGCCGGTAGCGCATCACGCCCAGCAGGCTCGCGCTGCAGCCGCGCATCGGCGCCGGCTCGCCCGAGATGCAGGCCACCGCATGGCCGCCTTCAAGCAGCGAGAACGTGTGGCCCTGGTTATCGAGGATGAATTCGACCAGCAGCTGTTCGTCGATCAGGATGGGCGCCAGCACCGGTAGCAGCCAGGTGGCCAGCGTGTCGTTGTTGACGGCCAGCGTCACGCGCGCCGGGCCCGGGTCGCCGGCCATCTCGGCCAAGAATTCCGATTCAAGGAGCGTGGAGCGGCGCAGGTATTGCAGCAGCCGCGTGCCGGGGGCCGTGGGGCGGCACGGGCGGCTGCGCACCAGCAGCGGCGTGCCCATGTCCTGTTCCAGCGCCGAGATACGCTGCGAGACGGCCGATGGCGTGATCTTGAGCTGCGCGGCGGCCGCTTCCAGGCTGCCGGCGTCGATGGCGGCCAGAAAAGCGGCGCTGCGGCGTGGGTCGAGTTTCATGATTAGCGCTTCTTACGTGTCCTGAGAAATCATGAATATAATTGAAGTCGAGCGGGCGGGCTGGAATAGTGGCTGCTTTCGCACGGAGGCTGCCATGTTCTCGCAACAAATCTATCTTCAGGGGCTGGGCCTGGGCGCTGGCCTCATCATGGGCATCGGCGCGCAGAACGCACATGTGCTGCGAACCGCGGTGCGGGGCCGCCATGTGCTGCCGACGGTGGTGACCTGCATCGTCGTCGATGCGATCCTGATTGCAGCGGGCACCAGCGGGCTGGGCGCGCTGATCGAATCATCGCCCTTCCTGATGCCGCTGGCGCGCTACGGCGGCGCAGCGTTCCTGGTCTGGTATGGCGTGCGCTGCTGGTCGAGCAGCCTGCGTGGCGGCGCGACGCTGGCGGGCGATCCGGCTGCGCAGACGCAGACGCTGGGCGCGGCGCTGGCGACGGTGCTGGCGTTGTCGCTGCTCAATCCACACGTGTATTTGGACACCGTTGTGCTGCTGGGCGCCGTGGGCAGCAGCCTGGCCGCGAGCGAGCGCAGTTCGTTTGCGCTGGGGGCGATCACGGCGTCGGTGCTGTGGTTCTCGGCGATCGGGTTGGGGGCGCGGCGCTTCGCGTCGACACTGGCGCGGCCGACGGTGTGGCGCGTGATCGAGGCGTTCACGGGCGCGATGATGCTGGTGCTGGCCGTGCTGCTCGTGGTCGATGGGTGACGCCGTAAAAAAAGTGAATGGACACCGTGCTCGCCGGTGTAAAGTTGCATTTTGTCCATTCAATTTTTCGAGGAGCTGGCTTGAACCGCAAGAACCGTTTGGCACTGAATCTGATGGCCCTGTGCATGGCCACCCTGGGCTGGTCCGGCGCACACGCCGCCGACGTCATCATCAGCGCCGAGCGGCTGCTGGACGTGAAAACCGGGCGCATGATCGACAAGCCCGAGATCCTGGTGCGCGACGGTAAAGTCGTGAGCATCGGGCGTGCTGGCGCGGTCTCATCGGCCAGTGCATCGGCATCTGCGCCGGCGAGTGCAGAGGCGACGCGTGTCGACCTGCCCGGCATGACGCTGCTGCCTGGGCTGATCGACATGCATGTCCACCTCGATTCCGACCCCACTTACGGCGGCTACAGCGGCCTCGAATACAACGACCGCTTCTGGTCCGCGCTGGCCGTGGCGCACGCCGGTAAAACGCTCGACGCGGGCTTTACCACCGTGCGCAACCTGGGCGCCGCCGACTGGAACGACGTCGGCCTGGGCCAGGCGATCGCCGCCGGCAAGGTGCGCGGTCCGCGCATCATTCCTGCCGCCTGGTCGTTCGGCCCGACCGGCAGCCACTGCGACAGCACCTATTTCCCGCCATCGATGGACGAGAAAAACCCGTACAACGCCGACGGCCCGGACGAAGTGCGCAAGTCGGTGCGTGCGCTGCGAAAGTACGGCGCCCAGGTCATCAAGGTCTGCGCCACGGGCGGCGTCTTCTCGCGCAACACCGAACCGGGCCAGCAGCAGATGAACCTCGCCGAATTGCGCGCCGCGGTGGAAGAAGCGCACCAGTGGGGCCTGCAGGTGGCCGCGCATGCGCATGGCGCGGCCGGCATCAAGGACGCGATCCGCGCCGGCGTGAACACGATCGAACACGCCAGCCTGATCGACGACGAAGGTATTGCGCTGGCCAAGAAGCACGGCGCGTGGCTGTCGATGGACATCTACAACGGCAGCTACACGGCGGCCGAGGGCAAGAAGAACGGTGTGTTGGAAGACAATCTGCGCAAGGACCGCGAAGTGACGGAGCTGCAGCGCCAGAACTTCAAGCGCGCGCATGCGGCCGGCGTGAAAATGGTGTTCGGCACCGACGCCGGCGTGCACCCGCACGGCGGCAACGGCAAGCAGTTCGCCGTCATGGTCCAGTACGGCATGACACCGCTGCAAGCAATCCAGGCTGCGACAGTCAACGCCGCCGAAGCCTTGGCACGCAAGGATGTCGGCGTCATCGAACCCGGCCGCTACGCCGACCTGGTGGCCGTCCTGGGCGACCCAACGGTAGACGTCCGCCTGCTGGAAGCTCCCGCCGTCGTCATCCAAAGCGGCATCATCGTCAAACGCACCACCCCCTAACAATTAGGGTCAGTGTAGAATTAATGAGCAATATCTTTGTATCAAGCGGGAAAATGTTGCATCGTCAGTAGAATTGGATCACTTGAAAATGATCGCGTTTTAATTGGGGTCGGAGTCGAATTAATTTTCAATTTATTTTCAAAAATTGACAAACAATTCGACTCCGACCCTATTTATTTTTCTGGCAGATTGACGTTGTTGAGGTTGAGTCAATTTAGCGGTGATAACTAGTTTTTAATTGGCATGAACTGAAGACCGATTTTCTCGAAAAATAATCAGGGTCAGAGTCAAATTAAAAAGAAATTGATCATGTTTTCAAATAATCAGACGCCGACCATAAGCTCAGCAGTGCATCTTGCAAATTAATTAGGGTCAGAGTCGAATTAATAAGATATTGATTAACTGAAGTTGTCAAACAATTCGACACTGACCCCATTGTAGGTTTATCTTCAGGAGAAGAAATGAAAGCGATTGTTTATACTCAGAATGGCTTGCCGATCGATAATCCGCAGGCCCTCGTCGAGACTGACATGCCGATGCCGCAAGCCGGGCCGCATGACCTGGTGGTTGAAGTGCGCGCCGTGTCGGTCAATCCGGTCGACACCAAGATCCGCCGTGGCGTTGCCGTGACCGAGCCGCGCGTGCTCGGGTGGGATGCCAGCGGTGTCGTGCATACGGTCGGTGATGAAGTTACCCTGTTCGCGCCGGGTGACGAGGTCTTTTATGCAGGGTCGCTCATCCGCCCTGGTTCGAACAGCCAGTTCCAGGCGGTCGATGAGCGCATCGTCGGCAAGAAGCCGCGCACGCTGGGCTTTGCCGAAGCGGCCGCCCTGCCCCTGACGTCGATCACGGCCTGGGAGCTGCTGTTCGACCGCCTGCGCGTGCCCGAAGGCGGCGGGGCCGGCAAGTCGCTGCTGGTGATTGGCGCGGCCGGTGGCGTTGGCTCGATCCTGATTCAGCTCGCGCGCCAGCTTACCGGGCTGACCGTCATCGGCAGCGCCTCGCGCGATGCCACGCGCGAATGGGTGACCAAGCTGGGTGCGCACCATACTGTCGACCACACGCGCCCGATGCAGCCGCAACTGGCCGAACTGGGCTTCGCGCAGGTAGACATCGTCATCAGCCTGACCCACACCGACCACCATTACGAAGACATCATCGAGGCGCTTGCGCCGCAGGGCCAGCTGGCGCTGATCGATGATCCGGCCACGCTCGACGCGGTGCCGCTCAAGCGCAAGTCGATCTCGCTGCACTGGGAGCTGATGTTTACCCGTTCGATGTTCGGCACGCCAGACATGGTGCGCCAGCACGAGCTGCTCGATCGCATGGCCGACATGGTCGACGCCGGCCGATTGACGACGACCCTGGGCGAGCACTTCGGTCCGATCACCGCCGACAATCTGCGCCGCGCGCATGCGCTGATCGAAAGCGGCAAGGCCATTGGAAAAATCGTCCTCGAAAACTTCTGATGCCGGAATCGCTTACCATCGTGGCATTCAACAACCTGCGAAAGAGACACCATGGACATTCTGTCGGCCGCCAAAAAGCGCCATACCGCCAAAGCCTACGATAGCGAACGCCGCATCCCCGAAGAGGTGATGCAGCAGGTGTATGGCCTGCTGCGCAACAGCGCATCGTCGGTCAACTCGCAGCCATGGCACTTCATCGTCGCCAACACGCCCGAAGGCCGCGCGCGCATCGCCAAGGCGACGCAGGGCGGCTACGTCTACAACGCGGCGAAGGTCAACGATGCATCGCACGTGATCGTGCTGTGCGCCCGCGTCGACATGGATGATGCGCACCTGAACGCAGTGCTCGAGCAAGAGCAGCTTGACGGGCGCTTCCGCGATGCGCAGGCGCGCGCCGGCCAGGACGCGTCGCGCCGCGGCTACGTCAACCAGCACCGCTACGGCACCAAGGACGTGGCCCAGTGGCTCGAGAAGCAGGTGTACCTGGCGCTGGGCACCGCGCTGGTCGGCGCGGCCACGCTGGAGATCAATGCGACGCCGATGGAAGGCTTCGACCAGAAAATCCTCGACGCCGAATTCGGCCTGCACGAGAAAGGCTTGACCAGCCTGGTGCTGGTGAGCTTTGGCTATTCGTCGCCAGCCGATTTCAATGCCGGCCTGCCGAAATCGCGCCTGACGCAGGAAGCGACGTTCACCTTCATCTGATCGACGCCCCGCCGTCGCACGCGGGTGGCAGCATCTTTTCCATGAACACGGAGTCGATGCCGATCCCGCTGCGATGCGCGTACACCTCGTCGCGCACCCGCACGAAGCCGGCGCGCTCGTAGAATGCCACCGCATTGAGCGACGCCGACAAAAACAGCCGTTGCAAGCCGCGCCCCCGCGCCAGCGCCTCCAGCCGGCGCAGCAAGTCCAGCGCAATGCCGCGACCCTGATACGCGGGATCGACAAATGCGGCATCGACCTCGCCGCGATCCAGGTCGAGCACCGCGAAACCCGCCACGCGCCCGTCATCGATCGCCACCATGGCGCTTCCATGCTCGACCAGCCGCGGCAATGATGCGGGCGGCGCACTGGCGCACCAGGTCTCGATCACGGCCGCCGGATAGTGTGCGGCGCAACGGGCCTGCACGGCCCGCGTGCGCAGTGCCCACATGGCGGCGATGTCGGCTGCGCTGGCCGCACGGTAGATCAGCATGGTCCTGCTCCTGACGTGTTGGTAACACCACATCGTACACGCGCCGTCGTCGCCTGCGGGTCGCTGCTGGCCTGTATGCAACAGGGCCCAAGGACGGTCGCCCGAGCTTCGTGCTACAGTCTTCTGCCGCCCAATCTATCGACCCCCATGCTGAAACAGCTCACCACCTTCGTCGTCGCCGTCGCCGTCAGCTGCACGTTCGCCGCCGGCGCCCAAGCCGCCCCGCCGGTCTACGGCTTCGTTGTCAAGAACACGTACCCGCACGATCCGCAAGCCTTCACCCAGGGCCTGTTCTACCGCGACGGCTACCTCTACGAGAGCACCGGCCAGATCGGCCAGTCGACGATCCGCAAGGTCGACCTCAAGACGGGCAAGGTGGTGCAGAAGGCGGATTTGCCGGCCGACGTCTTCGGCGAAGGCTCGGCCGCCGTCGGCAACACGCTAATTGGCCTGACCTGGCAATCGCAGGTGGGCTATGTGTTCGACCTCAAGACGTTCAAGCTCAAGCAGCAATTCAAGTACGAGGGCGAAGGCTGGGGCCTGGCCGGCGACGCCAAACAGCTCTACATGAGCGATGGCAGCGCCTTCATCCGCATCCTCGATCCCAAGACGATGAAGGAACTGCGGCGCGTGCAGGTCACAGCCGAGGGCCAGCCGGTGCCACGCCTGAACGAGCTCGAACTGGTCGATGGCGAGCTGTATTCGAATATCTGGGGCACCGACTACATCATCCGCATCGATCCCGACAGCGGCAAGGTGCTCGGCCTGATCGACCTGACCGGCCTGCTCCCGGCCGACGCACGCGGCACGAAAGCAATCGACGCCGTATTGAACGGCATCGCCTGGGACGAAAAAGGCAAGCGCCTGTTCGTCACTGGCAAGCTGTGGCCCAAGCTCTTTGAAATCGAGCTGGTGCCACGCCTGCGCCGCTGATCACGCGGGTCTGGTCACGTCGATGACGACTTTGCCGAAGTGCGCGCCGGACGCCAGATAGCGATACGCCTCCTGCGCCTGGCCGAATGAAAACACGCGATCGATCACCGGCTTGATGCCGCTGGCGTCGACAAACCGCATCACGTCTTCGAGCATCGCGCGGCTGCCCACGTGCACGCCCACCAGGCGCTTGGCGCTGGCCAGCAGCGCCGCCGGATTGACTTCGCCGCCAAAGCCGCTCACGCCGCCGATGACGGCCACCGTGCCGCCCATCGCCACCGCCGCCACCGAGCGGTTCACCGTCCCCTGCCCGCCCACTTCCAGCACCACCTGCGCGCCGACGCCATGGGTCAGGTGCATCACTTCGTCCTGCCACTCGGGAATGGTGCGGTAGTTGATCGTGTGATGCGCACCGAGTTCGCGTGCGCGCGCCAGCTTCTCGTCGCTCGACGACGTCACGATCGTGCGCAGGCCCGCCGCGCGCGCCAGTTGCAGGCCCAGGATCGAGACGCCGCCAGTCCCCAGCAGCAGCACTGTGTCGCCGGGCTTGACCTGGTTGCCAGATACAAAAATCGCATTCCAGGCGGTGACCGCCGCGCAGGGCATCGTGGATGCCTCGACGAAGCTCAGGCCCGCCGGGATGATCGCCAGCGCATCTTCGTGCAGCACGACTTCTTCGGCCAGCATGCCGTCGATGTCGCCGCCCAGGCCATTCCTGATCTTGGCGGCAGTCGGCGCACCTTCGTGCCAGTACGGGAAGAACGAACCGGCCACGCGGTCGCCCACCTGTACGCGCTTGACGCCCGGCCCGACAGCGAGCACTTCGCCGGCACCGTCCGAGCACGGGATGATCGGGTCGTCGACCGAGACCAGGTAGTTCCCGGCGGCGACCATCAGGTCGCGGTAATTGAGCGCGACGGCGTGCACGCGGATGCGCACTTCGCCCTGGCCAAGGCCGCGAATGGGGTAGTCGATGGCTTGCAGGGCGTCGATGGTGGCGCCGTGAAGAATTTGGTATGCCCGCATGGGTGCTCCTGTGTCAGTTGAAAGCGTTATTTGTCGTCGAGGTGGTACAGCAGCCAGAGCGCCGCCAGCAGCGGCAGGTTCTTGACCACCGGCCCGAATGGGTGCAGCAGATACTCGGGCAGCAGTAGCGCGATCGCGACGCTGCAGACTGCCACCACGCCCAGTTGGCCGAGCCACAGCCAGCGCCGCCGCGCCAGTAGCAGCGTGCCGACGCCCAGCAGCAGATCCAGGCCCGCCGCGCCATACAGCGCCGGCAGCTGCAGCTCGGGCGGCACGCCGGCCCGCGCCAGCAGCGCCAGGCTGTTCTCGATCGGCGCCAGCCCGGCCGCGACGATCGCCGTGGCGATCCAGAAGGCGGCGATGGCGTAGCGCAGGACAGGCAGCAGCCAGCCAAGCTTGGCGCGCGCCCGCTCGCACTCGGCATCCTGGATGAATTCACTGACGGGCCTTGGGGGATGGCCGATCAGGTTGGCGGTGAGCGTGACGTCGGCGCTGTTGTCATGATCGAGCATCGTCAAGGCATTGCGATCCAGGAGCGAGCCTGGAAGCAGCCCCGCAAAGCTGGCCGCCAGCCGCGCCACCGGCGCGGGCAGGTGCAGCACCGGTTGGCGGCCCATCGCCATCGCGCGGCGCAGGCTGGCCAGGTACGCGGTAAACGACATCGCCTGCGGTCCCACCAGCGGCACGCGCATCGTCGCGCCGCCGTCCGGCGCCATCGGCAGCCGATGCTTGAACAGGCCGAGGATGGCGGCGACCAGGTCGTCCACGTGGATTGGTTGTACCCGCTGTTCGCTGCCAAATTGCAGCGTGAACGGCATGCTGGCCAGCGTGCGCATGGCGCGCGCGCTGGTGCCGTCGCGGCCATACACGAGCGATGGCTGGACGATGTAGGAGCGCAGCGGGAGCGAGGCCAGGTAGTCGTCGGCTTCGCGCCTGGACAGGTGATACGGCGTGACGGCCTCGCCGTCGGCGCCCAGCGCAGATAACTGGATCACCATCTGCACGTCGTGCGATTCGGCGCAGGCGGCGAACAGGGCGCGCGGCGTTTCCTTGTGCAGACGGGCGAACGTCTGGCGCCCGCTCTCGCGAACAATGCCGACCGTATTGATCACGGCGTCGATTCCAGAGAGGCGCGACAGCCAGGTTGATTTATTGTTATCGTTGGTGAAATCAGCGTGGATGTAGCTCAGGCGCGGGTCATCGCTCTGTTCAGGGTGGCGTCCCGCACACACGACGTGGTGGCCTTCGGTCAGCAACGCTTGCAACAAGTGTTGCCCAACAAAACCGCTTGCACCCGTCAGCAAAATCCGCATCCGTTATTCCCTTTACGCGATCGAAAAGAGGATTGTATGAAATATACGGTATTACAGCGCGCACTGGTCTCCGGTGCGGCCTCGAGTATCGTCTCGACGGTCGCCATGGCGGTGGTCGCAAAGAAGGAAACCGGCAGTCCGTATGCCGCCACCAACGCCGTCAGCCACTACGTGCACGGTCCCAAGGCCAGCTTTCGCGACCGCTTCTCGCTGCGTTACACGGTGCCGGGCCTGTTGATCCACCATGCCAGTGCAACCGTCTGGGCACTCGTGTTCGAGCGCGTGATGGGCGGTGTGCTCGATCAGAAAAACCCGGCAGGCATCCTGGCGTCGGCGGCGGCGACATCGGCGTTTGCGGCCTTCACCGACCACAAGCTCACACCGCGGCCATTGCAACCGGGGTATCAGAAGCGCTTGTCGAACAAGTCGCTGGGGGTGGTCTATACGTCGATCGCCGTCGGCATGGCCCTTGGCGCGATGGTGTTGCGGCGTAATCAGCCGCCGAAGTGACGATGGTCAGGTGTGCGGTGCGGCCGCAAGCCGCCGCGCCGCTTGCGCCGGTGGCGTGTCGCCCAGCGGCAGCAGGCCGGCGCCACGCGCCAGTGCGCGCACCAGCGTGGCCTCGCCCAGGCGCAGGCCACGGCCGCGCAGTTGCGGCAGCGAGCGCACCGGCTCCGGTGTGATCTCGATGGCGGCGCGCACCAGCAGGCGCTGGAGCGGCCGCATGGGCGCCGGCAAAATCGGCGCCTCACCCATGATGCGGATAAAGTCGGCCAGGATGGCCGAGCCTTCCAGGCCAGGCGCAATGCCGGCCAGCGTGGCGTCCCACCCAGCCCACGAACGCGGCGCGCCCGTCGCGCCATACAAGCGCGCGGCATCCTCGGCTTCGGCAAACGCCGCATCCTTCTCACGCGCCGACAACGTGCGTGCATAGCGGTGATAGGCCTCGGTAAAGCCGAAGGTGGCCGTGGCCTGCACCCAGTCGAGCAGGCGCGGATCGTTCGCGTGGTACGGCACGCCACCGGGCGTGGTGCCGTGCACATGGCCGTGGATGCGCACCACGTTCGCGATCAGCTTCTCGGCCGCCGTGCGGGGGCCATACACGGTCATCATCGCGGCAAAGCCGGTGCGGCGCAGGCGCAGGCCAGGGTCGCGCTGGAAGCTGCTGTGGTCCCAGACGCCGGTGCGTACCGACGGCTCGGCCAGTTCGAGCAGCACCGCCGTCACGCCGCCGATGAACAGCGAGACCGGATTGGCGAACACCTGCCAGGCGATGCCGCCGGCAGGGGCCAGCGACGGTTCTCCCGCCGGCTGGCTGAAGTCGAATTCCATGCCGGCCGGTGGCTTCATCAACGCCTGGATCTGCGCCCTCACCTTACGCCTTCTTGCCGCGCATGCGCTGCACCAGCGTCACCACGCCGACGATGACGGCGCCCACGGCCACGCCAACGAGCGCGTCGATCAGGGTCGGGACCAGGAACGCCAGCACGCCGCCGATGGCCGGCACGTCGGCCACGCCGGCGGCCATGCTCTGCGCGAAGTGATGCACGGCAGGGATGGCGTGCGCGATGATGCCGCCGCCGACCATGAACATGGCGGCGGTGCCGACCACCGACAGCACCTTCATCAGGCGCGGCGCGAACGCCAGCAAGCCCTTGCCCAGGCCGCGCGCGGCGCCGTTCTGGCTTTTGCTCAGGTGCAGGCCGGCGTCGTCCATCTTGACGATGGCGGCCACCAGGCCATACACGCCGATCGTCATCACGATGGCGATGGTCACCAGCACGGCAACCTGCTGGCCGAACGCGACGCCGGCAATCGTGCCCAGCGAGATCACGATGATCTCGGCCGACAGGATGAAGTCGGTGCGCACGGCGCCCTTGATCTTTTCTTTTTCCAGCGCGACCAGGTCGACTTCGGGATTGGCGACCGCGGCCACGTGCGCGGCCTTGTGCTGCGCATCTTCTTCGGCGCTGTGCAGGAATTTGTGCGCGAGCTTTTCGGCGCCCTCGAAGCACAGGAAGGCGCCGCCGATCATCAACAGCGGCGTGATGAGCCACGGCAGGAACACCGAGATTGCCAGCGCGGCCGGCACCAGGATGGCCTTGTTGACGAGCGAGCCCTTGGCCACGGCCCACACCACCGGGATTTCGCGCTCGGCGCGCACGCCCGTGACTTGCTGCGCATTGAGCGCCAGGTCGTCGCCCAGCACGCCGGCGGTTTTCTTGGCGGCGACCTTGCTCATGACGGCAACGTCGTCGAGGACGGCGGCGATGTCGTCCAGTAATGTCAGCAAACTTGCTCCAGCCATGGGTGATGCTCCTTCAAAATTTAAGTTGCAATGATAGTAACCGAGGCTACGTAAAGGGCCTACACGCTTCAGCGCGGGTTTTTGCGTTTCAACCCCGCCAATCTGCATCTCGTCGCTTTTGCCGCGCTTTCCGGCCGGGCTGTACGTATCTTCCACATTGAAGGTTGCGGTGCTGCAGCCTCGTCCCCACCACGAAGGAGATCCCATGAACACCGATTCCATGCAAGCTGCCGCTCCCGTTCGCCGTGTCCGTCCTCCCAAGCGCAAGACCCGCATCACGATCTATCTCGACGACGAAGTGCTGAACGAATTTCGCACCTTGTCCGAGCGTTGCGGCACCGGCTACCAGACCCTGATCAACGCCGCGCTGCGCAACCGTTTGAACGGCCCGATCGTCGAAACCGGCGTGGCATAAGGCTTCCTTTCGAATTTCCCTCCCGGCGCGGCATTACACTTAGCAATATTTATGCTAATCTTCCCGCTCTTTTAACCCCGGAGGGATTTATGAAAAAAGGCGAACTGATCGCAGAATTCGCGAAGCGTACCGAGATGTCCGGTGCTGCCGCTGGCGTTGCCGTGAACACGATCATCGAGATCATCACCGAGCGCCTCAAAAAAGGCGACACGGTCGGCATCACCGGCTTCGGCACCTTCTCGGTGACCAAGCGCGCTGCACGCAAGGGCCGCAATCCTGCAACCGGCGAAGTGATCAAGATCGCGGCGTCGAAGAGCCCGCGTTTCTCGGCTGGCGCGACCCTGAAGGCATCGGTCAACCCGACCAAGAAGAAGTAAGCACCATCCACGGCCTTGCGCCGCGGCCCCCGTGCGGGCCGCGTGCGCGAGGCTGATGCCGTTGTTGTCGTTGTCCGCACCCTTCCCGCCCTCCCCGCTGTTCCCCATTTTCTGCCCGCTACCATGAGCTTCGCCACCTGGATCGCCTTTGTCATCGCCGGTTCCCTGATCGCCATTTCGCCCGGTTCCGGCGCGGTGCTGTCGATGTCGCATGGCCTGGCCTATGGTCTCAAGAAAGCCAGCGCCACGGTGCTCGGCCTGCAACTGGGCCTGGTGCTGGTGCTGGTCATTGCCGGCGCCGGTGTCGGCTCGCTCCTGCTGGCGTCGTCGGTGGCGTTCACGATCGTCAAGGTGGTCGGCGCGCTGTACCTGATCTACCTGGGCGTGAGCCAGTGGCGCGCCGCGCCCGCGCCCGGCCCCACCGCGTCGACGGTCGGCCTCGAAGCGCACCCGCCATTCGGCCGCCGCGTGCTGACGGGCTTCTTGACCAACACCACCAACCCGAAGGGCATCATCTTCATGGTCGCGGTGCTGCCGCAGTTCATTTCGAAAGACGCGCCGCTGCTCACGCAACTGGCGATCCTGGGCGTGACGATGGTGGTCATCGATTCGGTCGTGATGCATTGCTACGCCGCGCTGGCAGCTTCGATGCAGCGCTATATGCGCGACCCGCGCCACATGAAGCTGCAGAACCGCGTGTTCGGCGCGGTGCTGGTGGTGATCGGCTCGATGCTGTTCTTCGTGAAGCGCCAGCCGGGCTAACGGACGTGCATCTGCCAGCAGATGCAACTTTTTGTAAGCCGCATTGCCCCACTCATCATCGCGCGTTGTAATGCGCTTGTAGTTTTCCGTCCGCGTTCCCCTCCGGAGCACCACCATGACCCATCGTTTCGCCCCGACCGCAGCGCTGCTCGTACTGGCGGCGTTTTCCTCGTCCGTATCCGCGCAAACGGTGCTGCAGACTGACTCGCTCGAACAGGGCCAGGTGCAGTTGCAGGACGATGCGCAAGTGGCCGAAGCCCCGGGCCGGGTCGGGCGCATCTCGCTGGTGCAGGGCAAGGTCGACATCGGCGGCGATGTCGGGCTCGAAACCGCGCCCGCGCAAGTGAACTGGCCGATCACGTCACGCAACCTGCTCTCCACGGCGCCCGGCGCGCGCACCGAATTGCGGATCGGCTCCACCGCCATCCGGCTCGACGGCGACAGCTCGCTCGAGGTCACGGAGCTGGACGACGACAGCCTGCGCCTGCGCCTGCATTACGGCAGCGTGAGCGTGCGCGTGATGAACGTCGACGTCGTCCCGGAATTTGAACTGCGCACGGCGCAGGCCACCGTGCGCCTGACGCAGCCGGGGCGCCTGCGCGTGGACGCCGAGCGTGAACGCGATACGAGCCTGGTCAGCGTGCTCGATGGCGAAGCGCAGGTCGATGGCGCCGGCGCCAGCCTGACGGTGCGCGCCGGGCGCGCGGCCCAGGTGCGTATTGAGGACGTGCGCACGCTGCAGGCGCAGCGCGACAACTTCGACGACTGGTCGCTCACCCGCGACCAGGCCCTGGTGGCGGCGCAATCGTCGCGCCACGTCGGCACCGAGATGACCGGCTACGAAGAACTCGACCGCTACGGCAGCTGGAGCACCAGTTCGGATTACGGCAGCCTGTGGACGCCGCAGGTTGCAGCCGACTGGACGCCCTACCGCGACGGCAGCTGGACCTTCATCGCCCCGTGGGGCTGGACCTGGGTCGACAATGCGCCGTGGGGTTATGCGCCGTTCCATTACGGGCGCTGGGTGCAGGTGCGGGATCGCTGGGCCTGGGCGCCGGGCCGCATCGAGCGGCGGCCGGTGTGGTCGCCGGCGCTGGTCGGCTGGGTCGGCGGCAGCAACTGGAATGTCGGTTTCCAGTCGCATAACCTGGCGGCGCATGGCTGGTATCCACTGAGCCCTTATGACCGCTACGTGCCCGGCTACCGTCTGTCGAGCGAGCGCCTGCGCCGCCTGAATGACTGGCGCCACGCCACGCGCCGCGCGCAGAATCAGCCGGGCCGCCACAATGGCCTGACCGTCGTGCCGCGCGACCAGTTCGGCGGGCGTGGTCCGGTGATCGTACCGCGTGCGCCGCGTCCGAATCGTCCGCCGCAGGTGGCGCCGGGCACGCCGGGCAGCGCACCGCCGCCGCCACTGGTGGCGCGCGCCGGCTGGAATCGGGACCAGCGCGACCGGCGCGACCTGCTTGAGCGCGCGAACGTCGAGCGCACCGGCGTCGAGCGCATGCAGTTCGAGCAGCAGGCGCGCGAACGGGGTGAACAAGAACGGCTGGCGCGCGAACGCAATAACGGCGAGCGCCTGGCGCGCGAGCGCATGGACGGGCAGGAGCGGGCGCTGCGCGAGCAGGGCGAGCGCGAACGGATGGGCCGCGAGTTCGAGAACCGCAACCAGATGGACCGCATGCGCTTCCAGGTCGAGCGCAACGACCGCGAGCGCATGGGACGCGAGCGTATGCGCGAGCAGTCGGAGCGCAATCAGCGGCAGCCGGTCATGTCGACGGGGGCGCCGGTGTTTGCGCGGCCCGATCCACGACCGCAGTCGCGGCCTGAGTCGCGGCCTGAATCTCGTCCCGAATCGCGACCGACCTTGAATGCCCCGCCACGCCCGGCTGCGCCGCCGCAGATGGTGGCCCCGCCAGCGCCGCGGCCGCAGCCATCGGCGCCGGCGTTCACGCCTCCGCCGCGCAACAATGACCAGCGCGCCCATACCGACGCACGCGGGGTGTCGCGCGTGGAGCGCTGAGCAATACCGGCGGTTTTCAGCCCACCCTTGGGGCGAAACCGCCGGTATTGGCTACAATGCGCTTTTGCACAGGATTTCAGCCATGGACCCAAAAGATTCCCTCATCGAATACCCGAGCGACTTCCCGATCAAGGTGATGGGCGCGAGCCACATCGACTTCGCCCCGACCATCGTGGCGCTGGTGACCCAGCTCGATCCGACCTTCGACGACAGCAAGCTGGAAACCCGGCCGTCGGCGCAGGGCAACTACACCGGCCTGACCGTGACGATCCGCGCCACCAGCCGCGAGATGCTCGACGAGGTGTACCGCACGCTGTCGACCCATCCGATGGTCAAGATGGTCCTGTAACGACGTTCGCCGCAGATGTCATCGACCGCTCCCCTGATTCGTGAACTCGGCCAGGCCGACTACGAGCCCACCTTCGCCGCGATGCGCGCCTTTACCGACGCGCGCACGCCCGAAACGCGCGACGAGTTGTGGATCGTCGAGCATCCTCCTGTGTTCACCCTGGGGCTGGGCGCCGACCGCGAGCACGTGCTGGCGCCGCACGACGTCCCGGTGATCCAGACCGACCGTGGCGGCGAAGTGACCTTTCATGGGCCGGGCCAGGTCGTGATCTATCTGTTAATGGACCTGCGCCGCAACAAGCCGGGCGGCAAGCTGTACGCGCGCCAGTTTGTGGAAAAAATCGAACAGGCGGTGATCGATGTGTTAGGGGCGTATAATCTTGGCGGTGAGCGCGTTGCCGGCGCACCGGGCATCTATATCGCAGACGGTCCGCGCAAGGGCGCCAAGATCGCCGCGCTGGGCCTCAAAGTGCGCGGCAATGGTTGCACCTACCATGGCGTATCGCTGAACGTGGCGATGGACCTGGCCCCGTTCACCTGGATCAATCCGTGCGGTTACTCCGGACTGGTCACAGTCGATATGCGCACGATGGGCGTCGACGCGCCGCTGCACGATGTACAGCGGGCGCTGGCCCAGGCCCTGGTCGACCAGCTGGCGCCCGAAGGCGTCCAGCCAGACCCGAACAAACCAACTGACAGCCCGTGAGGGCAACGAGCCTATGACTTCCGAAATCGACACCGGCGTCGCCGCCGCAGCCGCCTACAACGCCAGCGAAAAGCAAAAAGGCGCCAGCAAGACGTCGCGCATCCCGATCAAGATCGTGCCGATCGCCGAGATGGAGCGCCTGAAAAAGCCGGACTGGATCCGCGTCAAGGCGGCTACCGCCTCGTCGCGCTTCTACGAAATCAAGGACATCCTGCGCGCCAACAACCTGGTGACGGTGTGCGAAGAAGCAAGCTGCCCGAACATCGGCGAATGCTTCGGCAAGGGCACCGCGACGTTCATGATCATGGGCGACAAGTGCACCCGCCGCTGCCCGTTCTGCGACGTCGGCCACGGCCGCCCGGATCCGCTCGACATCAACGAGCCGGCCAACCTGGCCAAGACCATCGCAGCACTGCGCCTGTCGTACGTCGTGATCACCTCGGTCGACCGCGACGACCTGCGTGACGGCGGCGCCGGCCACTTCGTCGAGTGCATCCAGAAAACGCGCGCCTCGAGCCCGAACACCAAGATCGAAGTGCTGGTGCCCGACTTCCGCGGCCGCCTCGACAAAGCACTGAACATCTTCGCCGACGGCTTGCCCGACGTGATGAACCACAACCTGGAAACCGTGCCGCGCCTGTACAAGGAAGCCCGTCCGGGCGCCGACTACACGCACTCGCTGGTGCTGCTGCGCGACTTCAAGAAGATGTACCCGAGCGCGGTGACCAAGTCGGGCATCATGGTTGGCCTGGGCGAGACCGATGAAGAAATTCTGCAGGTCATGCAGGACATGCGCGACCACGACATCGACATGCTCACCATCGGCCAGTATCTGGCCCCGACCAATTCGCACCTGCCGGTACGCCGCTACGTGCACCCTGACGTCTTCAAGATGTTCGAAGAAAAGGCGTACGAGATGGGCTTCGTGCACGCGGCTGTCGGCGCGATGGTGCGCTCGTCGTATCACGCCGACCAGCAGGCGCACAACGCGGGCGTGGCGGCGTAAAGCCGAGCGCAGTAAAGAGCGGCGCGCCACAAGGCATCTGCTCCAGTTACACCCAGCACGTCGTCCCCGCACAGGCGGGGACCCAAGTTTGCCAGCGTTTCGATAGCGCATGCAGTACTTGGGTCCCCGCCTCCGCGGGGATGACGTTTTTGCGCTGGTAGCAAGTGGCACCCGCGCGGTGCGATCGCCGCCGCCGCGATATAGTGACGCCATCAAGATTTTCAGCACCGAGCCATGACCGATCACCAAGACCTGTCCCCATCCGACCAAACCGATGACGCCGCCCTCGAGCGCGAACTGAACCTGGCCGCGCGTGGCATCGAACTGGTCAAGATGGAGGGGCGCGTGTTCCTGCGCTTCTCGGGCGAAGTGCATTACGAAGGCTTGCACGTGCCGTATCGGCTGGTGCCGGCGCGCGGCGTGCTGGCCAAGCCGAGCAAGTGGCGCAAGATGGATTTGCTGGCCCGGCGCGTACTGATCGAAGAGCGCACCGGTGACGCCGACCTGGCGCGCCTGCACCAGGAGGCCGAGGAATTCGTGCGCGACCTGGCGGGCGACGCCGACGATGCCGGCTACGACCCGATGCTGTTTCTCGATGTGCTCGACGAACTGCAGACGTCCGAGCCGGCCGAGTACGTGTTCCAGCGGATATCGCAGCGCCTGACCCACGCGATCGAGCGCGACTCGGAAGAGCGCCACGCGGCGCGCACCAAAGAGAGCATCAACCTGGCCGAGTACCCGCGCTCGTTCGAGGTCGCCAGCCGCATGGGCCGCAAGTTCATTGCGCTCCTGGGCCCCACCAACTCGGGCAAGACGCACCGCGCGATGGAAGCGCTGGCCAAGGCCCCGAGCGGCGTGTACCTGGCGCCGCTGCGCCTTTTGGCGCTGGAGAACTACGAGCGCCTGCAGGCTGCGCGCCCGCATGGCAATGCGATCAAGGTCAGCCTGATCACCGGCGAAGAACGGCGCCTGGTGGAGGGCGCCACGCACGTGGCCAGCACGGTCGAGATGCTCGACACCAAAACGTCCATCGACGTGGCCGTAATCGACGAGATCCAGATGCTGGGCGACCGCGACCGCGGCGCCGCCTGGACCGCCGCCGTGTGCGGCGCGCCGGCGTCGGTCGTGTACCTGGTGGGCGCGCCGGAAGCGCGGCGCGCGATCGAGGCGCTAGCCGAGCGGCTCGACGTGCCCCTTGAAGTGCATGTGCTCAAGCGGATGGGGCCACTGGAGATGGAACCGATGGCCGTGCGCAAGCTGTCGAACCTGCGCCGGGGCGACGCCGTGATCGCGTTCTCGCGGCGCGAGGTGCTCAAGTGGCGCGATATGATCACCGACAAGGGGCTGTCGGTGGCCACCGTCTACGGCAACCTGTCGCCCGAGGTGCGCCGCGCGCAGGCCGAGCGCTTCCGCGACGGGCAGGCCGACATCGTGGTGGGCACCGATGCATTGGCAATGGGCCTGAACATGCCGATCGCCCGCATCGTGATGACCACCACGGTCAAGTACAACGGCGTCGACGAAGAAGAAATCCCGGCCGCGCTGGCCAAGCAGATCGCGGGCCGGGCAGGGCGCTATGGCGTGCACGAAGAAGGGTTTGTCGTCGGTTTCGACGACGAGACGCACCAGGTCATGCGCGCGCTGATGAAAGAAAAAATTCCGCCGGTGGCAGCGACCGGTTTCGCGGTGGCGCCGTCGCTCGAGCAGTTGCACCGCATCTCGGCGGTGACGGGCGAAACGTCCCTGGTCAAGCTGCTCAAGCGGTTCGTTCACAATATCGACGTGCCGGACGGCTTCTTCTACCCGCGCATCACCGAGGATCAGAACGAGCGCGCCGAATGGCTCGACACGCTGCCGCTGTCGGTGGCCGAGAAGTTCATGCTGTCGCTGGTGCCGATTTCAAGCCGCGTGCCGGCGCTGCAAAAGGCGTGGGAACACTGGTGCTTGTCGCTGGCGAAGAAGCACGTCGTCAAGCTGCATGGGCACAGCAATCCGCAGCAGCTGTTCTTCATGAACCTGCAAGAGGTGGAAGACCAGTGCCGCGTGTATTCGGCGTATGCGTGGCTGGGGTATCGGGCGCCAGAATACTTCCCGAGCATCGCACTGGCGCAAGAGCTGGCGCGCGAGGCGTCCGAGCGTGTCGATGCGCTGCTGCAGCAGCAGAATGCGGCGGCAAGGCAGCGTGGTGGTGGGAAGCAGGGGGGCAAGCGGCAGGAGGGGCGGCGGCGGTGAGTACTTGGGTTCCCGCCTGCGCGGGAACGACGGTTTTGAGGTCGCGGACCATAGAAGACCGCTCTCTACGATAGCGCCAACACGTCGTTCCCGCGAAGGCCTCGGCGGCCCCGCGGCAACCCAAGCCCGCCGAGTAGAGCACAACCTCAAACGCAGCCACGCCTCTCAGTGTACGATTGCCGCTTTCATAAAAACACCGAGACACACACCATGAGCATCCCCCACACCCCCGACGCCTTCAACACCTTCGGCGCAACGTACCTGCCCGGCCACCTCGGCATCCGCATCACCGAAGTCAGCCCTGGCAAGCTCGCCGCCGAAATGCCCGTCGCGCCGCACCTGCTGGCCCCCAACGGCTACCTTCACGCCGGCAGCGTCGTCACGCTGGCCGATACCTGTGCCGGTTATGGCTGCATCAGCAACCTGCCGGAAGGCGCGCAGAACTTCACGACGATCGAGTTGAAATCGAACCACCTGGGCACCGCGCGGGAAGGCACCATCGCCTGCGTCGCCACCGCCGTGCACCTGGGCCGCACCACGCAGATCTGGGATGCGACCGTCACGGACAAAGCCAGCGGCAAGACCATCGCGCTGTTCCGTTGCACGCAGATGATCCTGTATCCGAAAGCGTAAGCGCCTTACCCGGCCAGCTCTTTTTCAATCAGTTTGTGCACCGCGCCGAAGTCCGGCGCGCCGACATAGGTCTTGATGATGCGGCCCTGCTTGTCGATCAGGAAGGTGGTGGGCGTGAGCGTGACGTCGCCGAACTGGCGCGCGATATCGCCCGCCGAATCAAGCGCCACGGTAAATGGCAGCTTGCGCTGCTCGGCGAAATTGAGCACGTAGTCGGGTCGGTCGTACTGCATCGCGACGGCGACGAATTCGAGGCCCTGGTCCTTGTACTTGTTGTAGGTCGCGACCATGTCTGGCATCTCCTTGACGCAGGTGACACATGACGTGGCCCAGAAGTTGACCATCACGACTTTGCCGCGCATCGACTGCGTTGACACCTTGTCGCCGGCGATGCTGATGAAGGTGACGTCGGGCGCCGGCGTGCTGCTGGCCAGCGACGCGTAGCCGATGCCGGCCAGCGCCAGCACGACGGCGCCGATGGCGGCAGGCTTGATCCAGGAACGGGAAGGGTTGGATGCGGTCATGGTCGTCGATCGGATAAAAAAAAGCGGCAGGGCCATTATAGCCCTGCCGCTTTTTTGCATGGTTCGGATGAACCGCTATATCAGGAACCCTGCGGTGCGTTCTGCGCGTTGACCTGCTTCGAGCGCGCGTCTTCTTCGCTGATGTACTCGAAGATCTTCACCACGCGCGTCACGCCCGAGACGCCCTTGGCGACATCGGCGGCGATATTGCCTTCGCGCGGGGTGACGAGGCCCATCAGGTAGACCACGCCGCGTTCGGTCGTGACCTTGAACGAGATCGCCGACACGGTCTTCATGTCGACCAGGCTGGCCTTGACCTTGGTGGTAATGAGCGCATCGTTCGAGCGCGACGTGTAGCTCGACGATCCCGAAATCTCGAGCTCGTTGATGACCGACACCACGTTCTCGATCTTGCGCACTTCGCGCTCGGCCGCAGCCTTCATCGCCGCATCGCGCACTTCGCCGGTGAGCAGCACCTTGCGGTTGAAGCTCGTGACGTTGATGTTACCGCTGCCGCCGGTGACGTCGCGCATTTTCAGCTCGGCCTTGACCGTGACCGACTTGTCTTCGGTCTGGGCGCCCAGCGTGCGGCGGTCGACGGCCGATACGGCGCTGCCGATGCCGGCGCCGACGATCAGGCCGAAGCAGCCCGACAGCGATGCGAGCAGGGCCGAGCCCAGAACGACTTTGGTCAACAGCACGGCCATGGGCCGGCGGGTATTACGCATTCTCGTCTCCTCCGAACAGCGCGACGTCGATGCCGTCGCAGATGCAGTGAATGGCGCACAGGTGAACTTCCTGGATCCGCGCGGTGCGCGAATGCGGGACGTTGACGTGGACGTCGGCGTCGGTCAGCAGCTTGGCCAACTGGCCGCCATCCTTGCCTGTGAACGCCACGATGCGCATTTCGCGCTCGAGCGCCGCTTCGACCGCAGCGAGCACATTGCCCGAGTTGCCCGAAGTGGAAATGGCCAGCAGGATGTCGCCGGCCTGGCCGAAGGCCTGCACCTGCTTGGAATAGATTTCGCGGAAGCTGTAGTCGTTGCCGACGGCAGTCAGGATCGAGGTGTCGGTGGTCAGCGCGATCGCCGGGAGCGGGAAGCGCTCGCGTTCGAAGCGGCCGACCAGCTCGGCGGCGAAGTGCTGGCAGTCGGCGGCCGAGCCGCCGTTACCGCAGGCCAGGATCTTGTTGCCATTGGACAGGGCGCCGAACATCAGTTCGACCGCCTGCGAAATGTGGGGAGCGAGGGTTGCAGCCGACCTCATCTTCAGGTCGGCGCTCTCCTGGAAGTGAGCGAGGATGCGTTGTGTATTCATAGCCGAGGATTATAGTGTAGTAGCAAGGGGCGCTGGGCAAGGACGGTAAAAATTGCTTACACTTCAATGACGTTCTGCAACCACTCGAGGTGCTCGCCATCGATGGCGACCACGTCGAAGCGGCAGGGCGGGGTGACGGGAAAGCGCAGCAGATACACCTGGGCCGCGCAGATCAGGCGCCGGATCTTGGCCGGCGTGATGCTGGCCGCAGCGCCGCCCTGTTTGCTGCTGGCGCGCTGGCGCACCTCGACGAAGACGAGGGTGGCGCCGTCGCGCATGATCAGGTCGATTTCGCCGCCCTTGCAGCGAAAATTTTCTTCGACCGGCGCCAGCTTGTGGCGGCGCAGGTGGGCCGCAGCAACGCGTTCATATTGCTGGCCCTGGGCCTGCCTTTGGGACAGGCGCCCGGGCCACATGTCATTGGCCGGTAGCGACCGCTTCGAACACGCGGCCGGTGATGGCGACGCCGTCTGGGCCCGGCATGGCGTCACGCACGACGACACCGGTTTCAACGCGGCGGAACGCGCGCGCGCCTTGCCCCATGTCGATCGACAGGCGGCCGGTGGCGCCGTCGAGCTCGAACGAGCCGGACGGGCGCAGCGACAGTTCGCGCGCGATGCGGTAGGCGTCGATGCCCAGCGCGTACAGGCGCTGCAGGTCGAGGCCCTGGCCGCCGCTGCTCCAGCTCGGGTAGCTTGCCATTGACGGATGATCGGCCTGCACGGTCCAGGGCAGGTCGAGGATGCGCACGCCGACCAGTTCGGCCGGGATGCTGGCGGGATCGCGGCCCGGATTGACCGAGGCCGTGCCGTAGGTGGGCGTCGAGGTGCCGAGCGCGCTGCGCACCTGGCGCAGGCTGTTGGCGTCGAGCGCCGCGTAGACCAGTTGCGGCGGCTGCGACTGCAGGCGCGCGCGCAAGTCGGCCAGCGCGTTGCCGTCGACATAGCCGTCGGCATTGGGCAGCTCGACCGTGTTCTGGGTGCGGCCCAGCTCGGACCAACGCGCGCTGAACGCGCCCGACAGGCGCTGCTGCCAGGTGGCGCGGCCGGTCAGCACCAGCGCCTGGCCGGCTGGCTGCTCGCTCGCGGCCCAGTCGGCTACCTGGCGCGCTTCGTCTTCGAGCGAAAAGCCGATGACGAGCATTTTGGACGGCAGCGCGGACGCCACTTGCGGGTGATTCAGGGCGATGGTGGGCTTGGTGATGGCGCCGCTGGTGGCCAGGGCCGCCACGGCAGGGCGCGCGAGCGGGCCGACCACGATATCGTTGTCGGCTGCCGCCGCGCGGTAGGCCTCGAGCGCGGCTTGCGACGAGTCGCCAGTGGGCACCAGGTTGACGGTGATGCCGCCGCGCTGCTGGTCGTGGGCCGCCATGAAGCCGGCGCGCACCGCTTCGGCCGGCTGGGCCAGCGCCTGCGATTGCAGCGGCAACAGCAGGGCGACGCGCACGGTGGGGCCAGCCGGCATGGCCGCTGCACTCGGCATACTGCCGTCGGCGTTCGGCGGCGCTTCGACCGGGCTGGTCTGGACACCGCTATCGGAACGCGGCGCAGGTGGTGTATAAGCAGGCGTGACAGGTGCAGCACTTGTCACTGGCGCGCCTGGGCCGCACAATCCGCCTGGCATGCCACAGCCGGTATCGGGTGGCAGCGGCGTACTGCCGCACGCGGTGAGCAGTGTCGTTACGGAGACGGCAATCAAGCCCGTGAGATTATTTTTCTTCAGCATCGGAACCCTATATGACAGAACAGCAGACCATCGACATCGCCCGACTTCCCGTCATGGGCGAGGCGGCCCAGCAGTCCTATCCTACCGCAACGCTGTATGTCGTGGCTACTCCGATTGGCAACGTCACCGACATCACGCTGCGTGCTTTGCACCTGCTGGCCCTGGCCGACGTCGTCGCCTGCGAAGACACGCGCAAGACTGGCGCGTTATTGCAACGCTTTGGCCTGGCCAAGAGCACGATCGCCGCGCACCAGCACAACGAGCGCGAAGTGGCCGATAAAATCGTCGAGCGCCTGCGCGCCGGCCAGCGCGTGGCGCTGGTGTCCGATGCCGGCACGCCGGGCGTGTCCGATCCGGGCGCGCGCATCGTCGATGCGGTACGTACTGCCGGCCTGAATGTGGTGCCGCTGCCCGGCCCGTCGGCGGCGATCACGGCGCTGTCGGCCAGCGGCCTGGTCAATGACCGTTTTCATTTCGTCGGCTTCCTGCCGGCCAAGGCCAAGGGCCGCGAGTCGGCGCTGGCGCCGCTCACGCGCGAAACATCCACGCTCGTGTTCTATGAGGCGCCGCACCGGATCGTCGATTGCGTGGAGGCCCTGGTGGCGGCGTTCGAGCCAACCCGCCAGGTGGTGTTTGCGCGCGAACTGAGCAAGATGTTCGAAGAGGTCCACCGCTGCACGCTGGGCGAGGCGCTGGCCTGGGTCAAGGCCGACGCGCACCGCGAGAAGGGGGAATTCGTCGTGCTGGTCGAAGGCGCGGTGGCAGCGAGCGACGCCGAAGACATCGAGGCCGAGCGCGTGTTGCAGATCCTGTTGACCGAATGCAGCGTAAAGCAGGCAGCCAATCTGGCCGCGCAGATCACGGGGCGCAAGAAAAATGCGCTGTATGAGCGGGCCTTGCAGATCAAGGGTGAATGATCACCATTTGCAGCCAGAATCTTTCTTATCCATTAACAGGAAAATCGGCGCCAGTAGTCCGCCCGGCACGCCATCCTTGCAATCGCGGCGCTTGGCGCCGGCAATACTGCGCGCCAGCGGCGTCTCGGTCTGCAACGCCGGTTCCGGGAATTGCGCCAGCGCCGTGCCTGCCTTGGCCGGATCGCGCAGGTTGGCGTTGGCACGGGCGACCTGGCGCGCTGCATCCATATCGAACGCCGGCGCCGCCGGCGTCTCTGACTGTTGCACGACGAATGCCTCCGGCGCCGCCGCTGGCGTGTCGGGCACGGCGATCACCGCTGTCGGCGGCGCACGCCGTGCCGTGCGCGACGCCGCAGGCGCACGCGGCGTGACGGGCTCGACGCGCTGCTCGGGGGGAGGCGCGGGCGGCGCGATGGTGACCAGGATCGACATCGGTTCCGTCAACGCTGCCTCGAGCGTGTTCGTGTTGCTGTTCCGGTACGCCAGCAACAACAGCGCATGCACCGCAAGCGATACCACCACGCCGACGATGACGCGTCGATTGCTGCGCTGCCGGCTGGCCGGATCGTCATAGCTCACTGCTATCTGCATAAGGTTCCTGTCTCACAAGCGCATGAACGCGACAACAGGCCTATTTTGACGCGAAAACCTTGACCGAGTCACGTCGAACCGGTATTATCTTGCTTCTTCGGAGTGTAGCGCAGCCCGGTAGCGCACCTGGTTTGGGACCAGGGGGTCCAAGGTTCGAATCCTTGTACTCCGACCAGCATTAAGAAAAAAGCCGACAACGTGAGTTGTCGGCTTTTTTCGTTGTCGGGCCGTTTTTTGTCAGCCGGCGCGCCTGGCTGCGATTGCATTGCCAGCGCGGCTGATGCTTTTGCGGCCCAGCTGCGCCGAGATGAACAGCCCGGCATCGACCACCTGGTCCAGGTCCACGCCCGTCTCGATCCCCAGCCCCTGCATCAGGTACAGCACGTCTTCGGTCGCCACATTGCCGGTTGCACCCTTTGCATACGGGCAGCCGCCCAGGCCTGCCACCGACGAGTGGAAAATCGCCACGCCCACTTCCAGCGCCGCATAGATGTTCGCCAGCGCCTGGCCATACGTGTCGTGGAAGTGGCCGGCCAGCTGATGCATGGGAAACTCCTGCGCCGCGCGCAGCATCACCGCCTGCGTCTGGCGCGCGGTTCCCACGCCAATCGTGTCGGCGATGTCGATCTCGTCGCAACCCAGGTCGCGCATGCGCGCCACCACGTCGGCGACGGCGTCCAGGGAGACCTCGCCCTGGTACGGGCAGCCGAACGCCGTGCTGATTGAGCCCCGCAGGCGCAGGCCATGCTGTTTGGCCGCCTGCGCAACCGGCGCGAAACGCGCGATCGATTCGGCAATCGAACAGTTGATGTTTTTTTGCGAGAACGCCTCGGACGCCGCGCCGAACACCACGACCTCGTCGGCCTTGCCAGCCAGCGCGGCGTCGAAGCCCTGCATATTCGGCACCAGCGCCGAGTAGATCGTGCCGGGGCGGCGTTCAATGCGGGCCAGTACCTCGGCGGACGTCGCCATCTGCGGCACCCACTTGGGCGAGACGAATGCCGCCGCCTCGACATTGACGAACCCGGCGCGCGCCAGGCGCTCGACCAGTTCGACTTTCACGTCGGCGCCCAGTGCTTCTTTTTCGTTCTGCAAACCGTCGCGCGGGCCGACTTCGACAATCTTGACCTTCGTTGGCAGGGGCGTCATTTTTCAGTATCCACGTTGGCGGTCGACCAGGTCGGCGACCGGTTGGCCATGTTCAAAAGCGTCGATCTTGGCGACGATCTGGCGCACGGCGTCCTGGCGCATGGTGAGCGCCGAAATATGCGGGGTGAGGGCGATGCGCGGCTCGTTCCAGAACGGGTGCTGGGCCGGCAGCGGCTCGTTGCGGAACACGTCGAGCGTGGCGCCGGCAATGTGCCCGGAGCGGATCAGCGTCATCACGTCCGGCTCGGCCACGATCGCGCCGCGCGACACGTTGATGAGATACGCGCCCGGCGCCAGCTTGCCCAGGTTGTGACGGTCGAGCAGGTTGGAGGTCTCTGGCGTCAGCGGCAGCAGGCAGACCAGCACGCGCGTGCCGTGCAAGAAGTCACCCAGTTGCTCCATGCCCGCGTAGGTTGGCACGCCCGGGATGTCTTTCGGGCTGCGGCTCCAGCCGCGCACGGGAAAGCCGAAGTGGCGCATCGCCTCGACCACCGGCATGCCCAGCCGGCCCAGGCCCATGACGCCAATGGTGAACGATTCTTTCGGATGCTGCGGCAGCGGGTTCCAGGCGCCGTGCCTGGCCTGTTGTTCGTATTCGTCGAAGCGCCGGAAGTAGCGCAGCACGGCATGCGCCACATACTCGGCCATCTGCACGCCCATGCCGGCGTCGCCCAGCCGTACCAGGGGCGCGCGGGGCAAGGCGTCGCCAAACTTGAGCACCGCGTCGACGCCGGCGCCCATCAAAAAAATCGCCTTGACGTCGCCCAGCTGCGCCAGGAGGCCCGGCGCCGGGTTCCACAGCACCGCGTAATCGCAGTGCTCCAAATGCTCGCCTTCTTTCCAGATGACGGTCTGGGCGCCCGGCATCACGCTGGCAAACGCGTGTTCCCATGGCTCGCTGACGCCATCGCCCCGGTACAGGACAATACGCATGTCTCCCCCTCATTGTGTAGGGTGTTTTTTTTGGGTGTTGCTTACGCTGCCTTGAAGGCCAGCAGCGGCGCGCCATCGGCGACCTGGTCGCCGACTTCGTACAGTACTTCTTCCACCACGCCGTCGCCCGGCGCGGCAATCGTGTGTTCCATCTTCATGGCTTCCATGATGACGAGCGGCTCGCCCTTCGCCACGGCCTTGCCGGCACTGACGAGCACCGCCACCACCTTGCCCGGCATCGGCGCCGTCAGGCGGCCGCCGAGCGTTTCGACCTCGCCCGCATGCGCCATCGGATCATTGTACGTCAGCGTGTAATGCTGACCGCCCGTGAACACGTGGAACACGTCGCCGTCGCGGCGCACGACGCCATGCACGGCTTGATCGCCCAGCCGCAGCGCCAGTTCGGCGCCATTGCGGCCGACACGTTCCACGCGCTGCGCCTGGCCATCGAGGTCGATGTCGAGCGCGTCGCGCAAGTAGGTCAGGCCGACGCGGTACGCGCCGCCGACTTGCGCCGCGCTGTACTCGTCCGACCATGACAGCGTGCGGCGGTAGTCGGCATTCATGCGCCAGCCGCGCGCCTGGCGCCATGGGTCACTGTCATTCGCACCATCGTTGGCAGCGGTATCGAGCAGCGCCAGCGTGGCCAATGCCAGCGCGCCCAGCGGCGCCGGCGCGGCAGGCGGGAACAGCGTCGCGCCATGGCGCTCGATCAGGCCCGTATCCAGGTCGGCCGTGGCAAATGCCTCGCCCTCGACCAGGCGCTTGAGGAACGCGATATTGGTTGCCAGCCCGACGATGCGGAACTCGCCCAGCGCCTGCGACATGCGCGCCAGCGCCTGGGTGCGGTCCGCGCCCCAGACGATCAATTTCGCGATCATCGGGTCGTAGAACGGTGAAATCGCATCGCCTTCGCGCACGCCCGAGTCGACGCGCACGGCGGCCGGGTTGGCGCCATCGCGACCGAGCTCGAACGCCACCGCACGCGGTACGTCCATATGGCGCAAGGTGCCGATCGACGGCAAGAAACCCTTCTCGGGATTTTCGGCATACACGCGCGCTTCGATCGCGTGGCCGTGGATGCTCAAATCGTGCTGCTGTTGCGGCAGCGCTTCACCGAAGGCGACCCGCAACTGCCACTCTACCAGGTCGGTCCCGGTGATCATTTCCGTCACCGGATGCTCGACCTGCAGGCGCGTGTTCATCTCCATGAAGTAGAACGAGCCGTCCTGGTTGGCGATGAATTCGACGGTGCCGGCGCCGACGTAGCCGACCGCGCGCGCGGCGTTCACCGCCGCTTCGCCCATCGCCGCGCGCCGCTCTGGCGGCATGCCGGGCGCCGGCGCTTCTTCCAGCACCTTCTGGTGGCGGCGCTGCACCGAGCAATCGCGCTCGTGCAGGTAGACGCAGTTGCCGAGCGTGTCGGCAAAGACCTGGATTTCAATGTGGCGCGGGCGAATCAGGTATTTTTCGACGAGCACCTTGTCGTCGCCGAAGCTGGAGATCGCCTCGCGCTTGCACGAGGCCAGGGCGGCCTCGAAGTCGTCGGAGCGCTCGACCACGCGCATGCCCTTGCCGCCACCGCCGGCGCTGGCCTTGAGCAGCACCGGGTAGCCGATGGCGTCGGCCTGCTGATGCAGGAATACTGGATCCTGCTCGTCGCCGTGGTAGCCCGGCACGAGCGGCACGCCGGCAGCCTCCATCAGCTGCTTGGCGGCGGATTTGGAACCCATCGCGCGCATCGACGACGCAGGCGGGCCGACGAACACCAGGCCGGCGGCGTGGACGGCGTCGGCGAAGTCGGCGTTTTCAGACAGGAAGCCGTAGCCAGGATGGATCGCTTGCGCGCCAGTGGCCCGGGCGACCTCGATGATTTTCTGGCCGCGCAGGTAACTGTCGCGGGCGGCGGCGGGGCCGATCAGGACTGCCTCATCGCACACCGCGACGTGCTTGGCGCCGGCGTCGGCCTCGGAATAGACGGCGACAGTACGAATACCCATGCGGCGCGCGGTAGCGGCGACACGGCAGGCGATCTCGCCACGGTTGGCGATGAGGAGTTTGGTGAACATGCGCGTTATCTTTCGCTTATGGTTGTTCGGGGTATTACCTGCGCAGCCGTGTCTCTCCAGCTGCCCACTTCACTTCACCACCACGTCGTTCCCGCCTCCGCGGGAACGACGGGGATTTTCAGCAGCCGCAGGCCTCCTTCGGCGCCGAGTCCAGCGTGGCGGCGCGCGTTTTCAGGCCCAGCTTTTCCAGCAGCACGCGGTCGTCGTCGGCTTCCGGGTTCTCGGTGGTCAGCAGCTTGTCGCCGTAGAAGATCGAGTTGGCGCCGGCCATGAAGCACATCGCCTGCACCGCTTCGCCCATTTCGCGGCGGCCTGCCGACAGGCGCACGCGCGCTTGCGGCATCGTGATGCGCGCCACGGCGATGGTGCGCACGAATTCGATCGGGTCGAGCTTGTCCATGCCGTGCAGCGGCGTGCCTTCCACCTGCACCAGGTGGTTGACCGGCACCGATTCAGGGTACGGGTTCAGGTTCGCCAGTTGCGCGATCAGGCCGGCGCGCTGCTCGCGCGTCTCGCCCATGCCGACGATGCCGCCGCAGCAGACCTTCAGGCCCGCTTCGCGCACACGGCCCAGCGTGTCCAGGCGGTCCTGGTATTCGCGGGTCGAGATGACGTTGTTGTAGAAGTCCGGCGCGGTGTCGATATTGTGGTTGTAGTAGTCAAGGCCAGCGCGCTTGAGCTGCTCGGCCTGGCCGGCCTCGAGCATGCCCAGCGTGGCGCAGGTTTCCATGCCCAGTGCCTTCACTTCACGCACCATCGTCTCGACTTTTTCCATATCGCGCTCTTTCGGGCTGCGCCAGGCGGCGCCCATGCAGAAGCGCGTGGCGCCGCTGGCCTTGGCCGCGCGCGCCGCATCGAGCACGGTCTCGATGTCGAGCAGCTTCTTGGCTTCGACGCCGGTGTCGTAGCGCGCCGCCTGCGGGCAGTAGCCGCAGTCTTCTTCGCAGCCGCCGGTCTTGATCGACAGCAGGGTCGCCAGTTCGACGTCGCCGTCCGGGAAATTCAGGCGGTGCGCGGTCGAGGCGCGGTGCATCAACTCGGTGAACGGCAGCGCGAACAGCGCGAGCACGTCGGCCAGCGGCCAGGTCGCATCGATTGGCGGCTTGATGGCTGCCGTTGGGCGGTGCAGGGCGACGGTGTTCATATTGGTCATTTCGATTCCTTCAAAAACTAGACCCGCGTGGACGGCCAGTTCGGCAGTCCGGCGAGGTCGATAAATTCGGCTGCAGCAGCAGCCGTCGGTTCGTTCAGGCGCGGCACGTGGCCCAGCAGCGGCGCCGGGATCCGTTGGGCCAGCGCCTCGATGTTCTCTTGCGCAAAGCGCATCTCGGGGTCGGCCGTGTTGGCGACCCAGCCGGCCAGCACCAGGCCGCGCGCCACGATCGCTTCGACCGTCAGCAGTGCGTGGCTGATGCAGCCCAGGCGCACGCCGACGACCAGGATCACGGGTAAATTCAGTTGCGCGGCCAGGTCGGCGCTATCGAAAGCATCGTTGAACGGCACCCGGAAGCCCCCCACGCCTTCGACCACGACCGCGTCGGACGCGGCCTGGATCTCGGCAAAGGCGGCCAGGATCGGCACCAGTTCGATCGTCACGCCCTCCATGGCCGCAGCGATGTGCGGCGCGGCCGGTTCGCGCAGCATGTAGGGTGTGGTCAGCGCTGCCGGCAGGTGTACATTGCCTGCGGCGACCAGCATGTCGGCGTCGTCGTTGTGCAGCGCGCCGTCGCGCATGGTGGCGCCGGCCGCGACCGGCTTCATGCCGCAGGCGCGCTGGCCGGTGGCCGCCAGCTTGTGCAGGATGGCGGCCGAGATCAGCGTCTTGCCAATTTCGGTGTCGGTGCCGGTGACAAAACACGCAAAGCGCATCGGCAGGTCGTCGGCGCGCAGTTCAAGCTCCGGCTCCAGCACGGGTTCGTCCAGATCGGTCAGATCCACGTCCGGCTCCACTGTGGCCGGTGCGGCGATCGGATTGTCGGTCTCGTTCAGGTTATTCATGGTGCAGCCTTTTCCAGTTCATTGAGCGCCTGCGCCAGCTGCGCCACGTCGGCAAGCGCGTGGGCGGCGGACAAGGTCACGCGCAGGCGCGCGGTTCCCGGCGCCACGGTCGGCGGACGAATCGCCGGCACCCACAGGCCCTGCGCATGCAGGGCGCTTGCGGCGCGCAGCGCAGCGTCGTTGCTGCCGATGATGACGGGCTGGATCGGGGTGGTCGATGCCGCCAGGTTCCAGCGATCCAGGCGCAAGGAACCGCGTAGCTGCTCTACCAATGCCGCCAGGTGAGCACGCCGTTCGGCGCCCTCGTCACCGCCCATGATAGCAAGGCTGGCGAGCAAGACGTGTGCGAGCGCCGGCGGGCAGGCCGTGGTGTAGATGTAGGGGCGGGCGCGCTGCACCAGCAAGTCGATCACGCTGGCATGCGCGGCAATGAAGGCGCCGCCGACGCCGGCGGCCTTGCCGAGCGTGCCCATATAGATCAGGTTTGCCGAACGCAGGCCGAAATGCTCGAGCGCGCCGCGCCCCTGTGCGCCCAGTACGCCGAAGCCGTGGGCGTCGTCGACCACCAGCCAGGCGCCGTGGCGCTCGCACGCGGCCAGCAGCGCCGGCAGCGGCGCCAGGTCGCCATCCATGCTGAAGACGCTGTCGGTAACGACGATCTTGGTGCTGGCGCTGCTGGCTTCGAGGAGTTTTGTGAGCGCTTCGACGTCTCCGTGCGGATAAACCGTGACCCCCGCTTTCGCAAGGCGGGCGCCGTCGATCAGCGACGCGTGGTTCAGCGCCTCGGAAAAGATCATCGCCTCGGCATCCGCGCCGAGGGCGCTGAGGATCGCCAGGTTGGCCATATAGCCGGTGCACATCGTGAGCGCGCGCGCCTGCTCGAGGTGCGGCGCCATCCACTCGGCCAGCGTTTCTTCGAGCAGGTGATGTGCGCGGCTGTGGCCTGACACCAGGTGCGAGGCGCCGCTGCCGGCGCCGTACAGCTGCGCCCCTTCGCGCAGCGCCTCGATCACGCGCGGATGCGCGGCCAGCCCCAGGTAATCGTTGCTGCAAAAGGCGAGCAGCTCGCGCCCGTCGACGACCTGGCGCGGCGCGCATGCGCTATCGGTCACGCGGCGACGGCGTGTGAGGCTGCGCGCGGCAAGGTCGTCGAGCTGGCGGTCGATGGTAGCGATCAAGTCCATCGCATCAACCCGCGATGACCGATTCGAACGTCTTGATCGTGCGCGCGGCCAGGCCGGCGACTTCCTCGTCGTCCAGCACGTACGGCGGCATCAGGTACACGGTGCGGCCGATGGGGCGCAGCAGCAGTTCGTTCTCGGCGGCGGTAGAAAAGAAGCGGCGCGAGAAGGTCGAGGCGCGGTCGGTATCGGGCTCGATGGCATCGAACGCGAAGATCATGCCGCGCTGGCGGAAGTGGCGCGTGCGTTCGTGCTCGGCCAGCGGCGCCAGTGCGATCGTCATCTTGGTTGCCAGCTCGCGGTTGCGGTTCAACACGTCGTCTTGCTCGAAGATTTCGAGTGTTGCCAGCGCCGCGCGGCACGCCAGCGGATTGCCGGTGTACGAGTGCGAGTGCAGGAAGCCGCGCGTGAGGTCGGTGCTGTAGAAGGCCTGGTAGATGTCGTCGCGCGTGAGCACGAGCGAGAGCGGCAGGTAGCCACCGCTGATGCCTTTCGACAGGCACAAAAAGTCGGGCCAGATGCCGGCCTGCTCGCAGGCGAAGAAGGTGCCGGTGCGCCCGCAGCCGACCGCGATTTCGTCGGCGATCAGGTGCACGCGGTGCTGGTCGCACAGGTCGCGCAGCAGTTTGAGATACAGCGGGTCGTACATCGCCATGCCGGTGGCGCACTGCACCAGCGGCTCGACGATGATGGCGGCGATCTTGTCTCCGCGCTGTTCGAACAGCGCCTTGACTTCGCCGATCGCGCGCTGCGCGACGTCCTGCGCGGTTTCGCCTTCAGCCGCGCCGCGCGCATCGGGCGCGCTCACGACGTGCGAGGCGCGCAGCAGCGGGCCGTAGGCGTCCTTGAACAGCGGCACGTCGGTGACCGACAGCGCGCCGATCGTCTCGCCGTGGTAGCTGCCCTGCAGGCAGACGAATTCCTGCTTGGCCGATTGCCCCGCATTGCGCCACGCGTGAAAACTCATCTTCATCGCGATTTCGACGGCCGAGGCGCCGTCGGAGGCGAACGTGGCGTGGCCGAGCGCGTGACCGGTGAGCGCGGCCAGGCGCTCGGCGAGTTCGACCACCGGCGCGTGCGTGAACCCGGCCAGCATCGCGTGTTCGAGCTGGTCCAGCTGGTCCTTCAGCGCGGCATTGATGCGCGGGTTTGCATGGCCGAACAGGTTGACCCACCACGAGCTGATGCCGTCGAGGTAACGCTTGCCGTCATAGTCGTACAACCACGGCCCCTTGCCATGGCTGACCGCGATCAGCGGCACCTCTTCGTGATGCTGCATCTGGGTGCAGGGATGCCATACGCTGCGCAGGCTGCGCGCGATCCAGTCGGAGGAGGTGGTTTGCTGCTTCACTATAAAATTCCAATACTAGTTAATCCATGTCGGCTTGCGCTTTTCAAGGAACGAGGCCACGCCTTCGCGGCCTTCGAGCGATGCGCGGATCGCGGCGATGCGCCCGGCAGTATCCGCCAGCAGCGCGTCGTCGACCGGCTGGCCGACGACCTCGCGCACCAGCGTCTTGGCCTGCTTGACCGCGTGCGGGCTGTTGTTCACTAGCGCCTTGACAATGCCTGCCACCGTGGCATCCAGTGCTTCATGCGCCACCACCTCATGCGCGAAACCGATGCGATGCGCCTCTTTTGCGTCGAAGCGCTCGGCCGTCGTGAAGTAGCGCCGCGCGGCCTGTTCGCCCATCGCCTTGATCACGTAAGGCGAGATGGTAGCCGGAATCAGGCCAAGCTTCACTTCGGACAGGCAAAAACCGACCTGTTCGGCCGCGACGACGATGTCGCAGGCGGCCACCAGCCCCATGCCGCCGGCGTAGCAATCGCCCTGCACGCGTGCGACAACCGGCTTCGGGCACAGGTAGATCGTGCGCAGCATGTCGGCCAGGCGCATGGCGTCGGCCAGGTTCTCGTCATGCGAGTAGCCGGCCATCTTCTTCATCCAGTTCAGGTCCGCGCCGGCGCAGAACGACGGGCCGTTGGCGGCCAGGACGATCGCGCGCACGGTGTCGCTGCGGCCCAATTCATCGAACACGAGCGCCAGTTCGGCAATCGCCTGTTCGTTGAAGGCATTGCGCAAATCCGGGCGGTTCAGCGTGACGGTGGCGACCTTGTCGGCGATCGTCACGAGCAGGGTTTCGTAGTCCATGATCACTCCCTTACATGCGGAACACGCCGAACGTCGTGTCCGCGATTGGCTGGTTCATCGCGGCCGACAGGCCCAGACCCAGCACGGTGCGGGTGTCAGCCGGGTCGATCACGCCATCGTCCCACAGGCGCGCCGACGCGTAATACGGGTGGCCCTGGTGCTCGTACTGGTCGCGGATCGGCTGCTTGAACGCCGCTTCTTCGTCCGGCGACCATTGGCCGCCACGGCCTTCGATGCCGTCACGCTTGACGGTGGCCAGCACCGACGCGGCCTGGTCGCCGCCCATCACCGAGATGCGCGCATTGGGCCACATCCACAGGAAGCGCGGCGAAAAGGCGCGCCCGCACATGCCGTAATTGCCGGCCCCGAACGAGCCGCCAATGATGACGGTAAACTTCGGCACCGCCGCCGTGGCCACCGCCGTGACCATCTTGGCCCCGTTGCGCGCGATGCCTTCGTTTTCGTACTTGCGGCCGACCATGAAGCCGGTGATGTTTTGCAAAAAGACGAGGGGAATCTTGCGCTGGCAGCACAACTCGATGAAATGCGCGCCTTTGAGCGCCGACTCGGAAAACAGGATGCCGTTGTTGGCGATGATGCCCACCTTCATGCCGAAGATATGGGCGAAGCCGCACACCAGCGTCGTGCCGTAGCGCGCCTTGAATTCGTCGAACATGCTGCCATCGACCACGCGTGCGATCACTTCGCGCACATCGAATGGCTTGCGGGTATCGACCGGGATGACGCCGTACAGTTCCGACGCCGGATAGTGCGGCTCGACGCTCGCACGCCGCTCTCCCTGCTGCGGTTTGACGCGGTTCAGGTTCGACACGATCGTGCGCGCCAGCGACAGCGCATGCGGATCGTTCTGCGCCAGATGGTCGGCCACGCCGGACAAGCGCGTGTGCACGTCGCCGCCGCCCAGGTCTTCGGCGCTGACGACTTCACCGGTGGCCGCTTTCACCAACGGTGGGCCGCCGAGGAAGATCGTGCCCTGGTCCTTGACGATGATCGATTCGTCGCTCATGGCCGGCACATAGGCGCCGCCGGCGGTGCACGACCCCATCACCACCGCGATCTGCGGGATGCCTTTGGCCGACAGGTTGGCCTGGTTGTAGAAGATGCGGCCAAAGTGGTCGCGGTCGGGGAACACATCGTCCTGGTTCGGCAGGTTGGCGCCGCCCGAGTCGACCAGGTAGATGCAGGGCAGGTTGTTCTGCTCGGCGATCTCTTGCGCGCGCAGGTGCTTCTTGACCGTCATCGGGTAATAGGTGCCACCCTTGACGGTGGCGTCGTTACAGACGATCACGCATTCCTGGCCCGATACGCGGCCGATGCCGGTGATGATGCCGGCGCTGGGCGCGGCGCCGTCATACATGTCGTAGGCGGCCAGTTGCGAGAATTCGAGGAACGGCGTGCCTGGATCGAGCAGGTGTTCGACGCGCTCGCGCGGCAGCAGCTTGCCGCGCGCGAGGTGCTTGGCGCACGCCGCCTCGCCGCCGCCCTGCGCCAGTTGCGCGACCCGTGCGCGCAGGTCGTCGACCACTTGCTGCATGGCGGCCGCATTGGCCTTGAAATCCTCACCGCGCGGGTTCAGTTTGCTGTCGATCTGGGGCATGTGCCGTCCTCTGGTCGTCGCCGCCTTGCCTGCGTGGCAGCGCTTACTGCTTGTCGGGGAAACTGCCGTCCAGGTAAAACCAGCGTGGCGCGCCGTCGGGTCCGGGTTCGCGCACGAAGCGGCTGAGCTCATGGAGACGATGCGCGCGGCCGCCCACCTTGAAGCGGGCGACGAATTCGACCGTGTCGCGATCGGGGCCGTGGTCCTGGCCACCACCCTGGTCTTCTGGAACGTCCGGCAATTTTGCTTTACGTTTACGTAAACGTAAAGAGGTTTTTATCTCCAGGCCAAGCCAGCGGATCGGCTCGTTGTCGATGATCGGTTCTTGCGGGAGGGTGCTCGGGTGCCAGGTGGCGCGCAGGTACGCCTCATCCTTGAGCGTGAACGCGGTATAGCGCGAGCGCATCAGGTGTTCGGCAGTGGGCGGCAGGGCTGCGCCGGCCAGGAATGGGCCGCAGCAGTTGTCGAGCGAGGGGCCGCCACAGGGGCAGGGGGAAGTGGGACGGGGGGACATGGCGGCAATTATCCGCGATTTTGACGATGGCGGTCACGGCGTCTCCTGCTGGAGTGCAACTGTGAGAACCAATGCTCGACGGAGTTGTCCATCCAATTCATTTAGGGAGCGAAGATGCCAAGAAATAGGATGCGGATGATTCACCCGGGCGAGGTATTGCGTGAGGAGTATCTGGATGCCCTAGGCATATCTGCTCGCGAGTTGGGCAAAGCCCTAGGGGTGAGCGCTCGTCAGATTGCGCGGCTCACCAGCGAGCAGAGTAACGTTACGTCGGGCATGGCATTGCGCTTATCGCGTTACTTTGGAACGACCCCTGAATTCTGGCTGAATTTGCAAATGACGTATGCGCTGAAAAAAGCGGCACTTGCCGCTGGTGATCGGATCACCGAAACAATTGAACCCCTGAAAGTGACGCTGAATCAGCAATGAGCCGACGCCGTCTTCATTCCCGCAACGTCAACCCATCCAGCGCGAACGGCGGTGCCTTCCCCCGCACCAGATCCGCCAGCACCGTCGCACTGCCACACGCAAACGTAAACCCCAGCGGCCCGTGCCCGACGTTGAGCCACAGATTGTCATAGCGCGTGGCCCCGATGATCGGCGCGCTGCTAGGGGTCGCCGGCCGCAAGCCGGCCCAGGCCGACACCTGCGAGTAATCCGCGGCGCGCGGCATCGTCTCGCGCACCAGGCGCGTCAGGCCAGCGACCCGTTTGGCGTCGAGCGAGACATCCTCACCCACCATGTCGACCATCGCCGCCACCCGCAACCGCTCGCCGATGCGCGCATACAGCACCTTGCGCTCGAAGTCGGTCACGCTGATCTCGGGCGCGATGTCATCCTGGCGGATCGGGGCGCTCAGGCTGTAACCCTTCAGTGGATACAGCGGCAGGTAGATGCCCACCGTGTCGGCCAGCGTGCGGCTCTGTATGCCGGCCGCCAGCACGTAGGCGTCTGCCGTCACGGGGCCGCCGGCCGTGTCGATCCCGGTGATGCGGCCCCCCTGCGCGCGCAGTCCGGTCGCCTCGCTGTTGACGACCCCGCGAAAGCGCGGATGCTCGCCAAGGCGTTCGGCCAGCGCCACGCAAAACGCATGGCAGTCAGCCACTGCTTCGCCCGGGTTGTAGATGCCGCCGGCCAGCAGGTGCTGGGCTGCGGCCAGGCTTGGCTCGCGCGCGGTGCATTCCTCTGGCGACCAGATCTGGCCGGCGCCGGGCTTGGCCGCAGCGGCATTGAATGCGTCGCGCGTGCGAAATACCACCAGCTTGCCGGCATCGCGCCAGCCGAAGCGCTCGGGCGGTACGACCAGTTCAAGTGAACTCATCGCCTGGCGCGACAGTTCGCCCAGCTCGAGCAGCTTGGCCGTCGTGCGGCGATTGACGTCGGCGCGGCAGTGGGCCAGGAAGCTGGCCAGCCAGCGGTACTGGCGTAGGTCGGCTTCCGGCTTGAAGCGCAGCGGGCCGTCGGCCTGGAACAGCCATTTGAAGGCCTTGAGCGGAATGCCTTCGTCGGCCAGAGGCGACACGTACCGGTAGCTCAGTTGCCCGCCATTGCCGTAACTGGCGCCGCTGCCCACGTCCGGCGCGCGCTCGAGCAGCGTGACGCTGTGGCCGGCCTCCAGCAGCCACCAGGCCGATGCCAGGCCGACGACGCCGCCGCCGATGACGATTATGTGCTGCATGCCGGACTCTTTTTTTCGGATGTGGACAGGGAGCTTAGGCGCAGCCGGCACGTGCTGCCAATGAATCTAGCGCGCGCGCTCATAACCGGGATATATGCACACATGCGTCGTGCCGTTCAATCGGCCAGGCCGAGTATGGCGCGGCGGTGCAACGCCGCCACGATGCGCTCTTCATAGCGCGCCAGCGCCGTCTCGCGGCCGGGCGTGGCGGCCACGTCGAACCCTGTGCCGCCGGCCAGCACCACCACGCCATGGCCGCGTGCACGGTCCATGGCGAACACGGAGCGCAGGCCGTAAGCGTCGCCCAGGTGGCCCACTGCGTCGAAACCGGGCGCCAGCCGCAGGCCGGGGCGGTCGGGATAATGGGCGTTGCCCAGCCCGCGCGGACTGAGGATGCTGCCCAGCGGGTTGCCATTGCCGCCCACGCCGTCGTAGGCCCAGTGGCGCGCGAACATGCGCTCGAGCGTCGCGCCCTGCAGCAGGCGTTGGCCGCCATGCACCCCGCCGGCCATCAGCATGCGCATGATCACGCCCAGGTCGCGCGCGGCGATGCGCAGGCCGCCGGTGGGGCTGAAAGGGGTCGCGTTGGTACCCGGGGCGTAGCCATCGAGCCCGGGCGGGGGCGTCGGTGGGTGCGTGCCGACATCGTCCACTTGGGCGATCCACGGTCCGGCTGGCGCCCAGGCCTCACTGTCGACGGCGCGCTTGCGGTAGATGGTGGCGATGTTCGCTTGCGCCGCCTTCGGCAATTCGGCCGGGTTGTAGCCGGCCTGCAGCCCGAGCGGCTGCAGCACCAGGCGCGCCATCAGGCGGTCGAACCGTTCGCCGGTGACGCGCTCCATGATCGTGCCGACGATGCCGAACCCCAGGTTGCAATAGGTGTAATAGGCGCCCGGCCCGGCCAGCGTCGACCACGTGGGCAGCGCAGCGAGCGTGACGACATCCTTCAATGCGGTGGCAGCCGGCCAGAAGTAGCCGCCGTCGTCGCGCAGGGACGAGGTGTGCACGAGCAGGTGCCGCAAGGTGATCGCCTGCGCCGGAAAATGCGGATTGCGCAGCGTGAAGCCGAGGTAGCCCGAGACGTCCGCGTCCAGGTCGACGCGGCCGTCGTCCACCAGCCGCATCAGCCCGAGCGTCGTGACGAGTTTCGAGATCGAGGCGATCCGGTACAGCGTCGCCGGCGTGGCCGGGCGGTCAGGCAGCGCGCCATTGCCGATGAATCGCCGGCCGAACGCGCCTTCGTAGACAGGCTGCCCGCCGCGCATGGCCACGACCGACAGGCTGGCCAGCGGGTACGCCGGATCGTCGACGATGGCCGCCAGCTCGGTGTCGAGCTGGCGCTGGACGGCGCCGCCGCCGCCCGCCGGCATCGCTGCCAATAATGGTTCCATCGCCCCCAGCATGACCATGCCGAGCAGGGATCGCCTGCCGTGATTCATGTTCGTCCCCACCTTGTGTTGTATAGACTGTCGGGCCAGCATACGGACAGCCCGCTACCGTCGGCCAATGAATACCCGTGCGCCGGGCATAACCGTTTTGCATTGGTCGCAAGTGGTATGCTTCCATCGTATGCCAGCCCTCTTCGCCACGCCGCCATGAACAGCCCCAGCCCCGGATTCCAGCTCGACCTGGACGACAATTCGCCGCTCTACAAGCAGCTTGCGCGCAAGCTGGCGCAGGACGTGCGCGATGGCCGTTACCAGGCTGACCAGGCGCTGCCGTCCGAGCGCATGCTGTCCGAGCAGCTCGACGTGTCGCGCGTCACGGCGCGCAAGGCGATCGACCAGCTGGTCGACCAGGGCCTGGTGGTGCGCCGGCGCGGTTCGGGCAATTACATCGCGCCGCGCATCGAGCAGCCGCTGTCGACGCTGTCGAGCTTTTCCGAGCAACTGCAGCAGCGCGGCTATACCCCGCGCTCGCAATGGCTGCGGCGCGACACGATGCTGGCCGACGCCGATGAACAGCTCGCGCTTGGCCTGTCGCCCGGTGCGCGCGTGGCGCGCCTCGAGCGCCTGCGCTTTGCCGACGACATCGTGATGGCCTACGAAGTGAGCGTGATCCCGGCCGCCGTGCTGCCGCGCCCCGAGCTGGTGGCCGCGTCGCTGTACGCGCACTTGTCCAAGAGCGGCCACCTGCCGGTGCGGGCGCTGCAGCACATCCGCGCGATGAACGCCGACCTTGAGCTGGCCACGCGGCTCGAGGTGCCGGAAGGGCGCGCCGTGCTGTTCATCACGCGCGTGGGTTACCTCGAATCGGGCCAGCCGGTCGAGCTGACCCACTCGTACTGCCGCAGCGACCATTACGATTTCGTGGCCGAGCTGCGCCGGCAGGTTGCATAACCTGGCGGCATGACGGCGCCCGATCCTTTCATGGAAGCGCTTGTCAAACTGGTATTACACTGGTTTTAACCAAACTGGCATATTGACTATGGCGATGCTCAATACCGAAACCCCCTCACTGGCGCACACCGCGCTCGACCAGTACCCGACGACGGAACTGGTGAATGTCTTGATCGATGACCAGTTCAATGCCGTCGAAGCCGTGCGCAAGGCGGGCCCGCGCATCGGCGCTGCCGTCGCTGCGGCACTGCCGCGCATGGAGGCGGGCGGGCGCCTGATCTATGTCGGCGCCGGCACGTCGGGCCGCCTCGGTGTGCTCGACAGCGTGGAACTGTACCCAACCTTCTCGTGGCCCAGCGAGCGCGCGGTGGCGCTGCTGGCCGGCGGCGCTGGCGCGATGTTCGTGGCGGTCGAAGGCGCCGAAGACGACGCCGTGCAGGGCGCGGCCGACGTGCAGGGCGTGCAGGTTGGCCCGAACGACGTGGTGCTGGCGCTGGCGGCGTCGGGCGGCACGCCGTATGTGCTGGGCGCGATTGGCGCCGCGCGCGCAGCCGGTGCGCTGACGGTGGGCTTTGCGAACAATCCGGATGCGCCAGTGGCGACGCAGTCCGAGATCGGCATCACGCTCGACACCGGCGCCGAAGTCATTTCGGGCAGCACGCGCCTGAAAGCGGGCACCTCGCAAAAGATCGCGCTGAACACCTTTTCCAGCGCCCTGATGGTGCGTTTGAACAAGGTTTACGGCAACCTGATGGTAGACTTGAAGGCCACCAATGCCAAACTGGTACGACGTGCGATCCGCCTGACCAGCTTTGCCACCGGCGCCGACGAGGCGACCGCGCAGGCGGTGCTGGAGCAATGCGGCTATCACGTCAAGACCGCGATCGTGGCCTTGTCCAAACAAACCAGTGTCGAGCAGGCGCAAGCGCTGCTGGAAACGGCGCGCGGCAGCGTGCGCCAGGCGCTCGCGTAATCCGCGCGCGCGTTCCCGCATCCCTGGCCTGCATGGCGCGCGAAAGAGTCATGCAAAAACCGCAAGCGAACAGCCCATGGCAGTGGGTGCCGTCCCTGTACTTCGCCCAGGCGATTCCGTATGTCGTCGTGATGCACCTGTCGGTCATCATGTACAAGGACATGGGCATCTCGAACTCGGATATCGCCTTTTATACCAGCCTGCTCTACCTGCCGTGGGTGATCAAGCCGCTGTGGTCGCCCATTGTCGACATGTTCGGTACCAAGCGGCGCTGGACCGTGCTGCTGCAACTGGTCGTCGGCGCCTCGCTGATCGCGGTGGGCACCGTGCTGCACCTGCCCACCTTCTTCGCCGTCAGCCTGGCCGTGATGTGGGTGATGGCGTTCAGCTCGGCCACGCACGACATCTCGGCCGACGGCTTCTACATGCTCGGCCTGCGCCAGAAGCAGCAGGCGGCGTTCGTCGGCGTGCGCAGCACCTTCTATCGCCTGGCCAGCCTGTTCGGGCAAGGCCCGCTGGTGGTGCTGGCCGGTTACCTGGCCGTGAGCCTGGGCGATGTGCGCCAGGCCTGGTCGATCGTTTTCTATGTGATGGCCGGGCTGTTCTTCGCCGCGTTTGCCTGGCACCAGTACGCGCTGCCCGTGCCGGATGACGACCGCGCCGTCGCCAAGAGCGACAATCCGCTGCGCGACTTCTTTGGCACCTTCATCGCCTTTTTCAAGAAGCGCGACATCTGGATGATCGTCGCCTTCATCCTCACGTTCCGGCTCGGTGAAGCGCAGCTGTTGAAGCTCGTGGCGCCATTTTTGAAAGACCCCGTCAGCGCCGGCGGGCTGGGCTTGACGACCGCCGAATACGGTATCGCCTACGGCACGGTCGGCATCATCGCCCTGACGCTCGGCGGCCTGGCCGGCGGCTGGCTGATTTCGCGCGTGGGCCTGAAACGCTGCCTGTGGATCATGGTGTTCGCGATCCACGTGCCCGACCTGGTATTCGTCTACCTGTCACAAACCCAGCCGACCGACCTTGCAATCGTGTCCGCCTTCCTCGCGCTCGAGCAGTTCGGCTATGGCTTCGGCTTTACCGCGCTGATGATGTACATGATCATGGTGGCCGATGGCCCGAACAAGACCGCGCATTACGCGATCTGCACCGGCCTGATGGCGCTCGGGATGATGGTGCCGGGCATGTGGAGCGGCGACCTGCAGGAATACCTCGGCTATCAGCACTTCTTTATCTGGACCTGCCTGGCCACCATCCCCGCCTTTATCGTGGCGGCGCTGGTGAAGATCGATCCGGAATTCGGAAAAAAATAATCGGATGGCGACGAACGCGCTGCCTGCGCCCATCATTGCGCTGCGCCCGTTCGCCGCCGTCTTGTACAGCATAATCAAGGAGCCTCTTTTTTGCGTCCCAACCTGAATAAACGCGCGTTCACCCTCGGCATGGCCAGCGCCGTCGCCCTGGGCCTGGCCGCCTGCGGCACCAAGCCGACCAAGCCCGGTACGACCAGCGGTGTGTATCCGGCCGCCGGCGGCAACGAGCCGCCCGCCGCGCCGCGCGAATTTCGCGCCGCCTGGGTCTCCACCGTCGCCAATATCGACTGGCCCAGCAAACCGAACCTGAGCGCCGCGAAGCAGCAGCAGGAAGCCATCGCCATCCTCGATCGCGCCAAGGGCATGAACCTGAACGCGATCGTGCTGCAGGTGCGTCCGGCCGCCGACACCATCTATCCGTCGAACCTCGAGCCGTGGACCGAGTACCTCAGTGGCGTCCAGGGCAAGGCGCCGCAGCCGTTCTACGATCCGCTGGCGTACTGGATCACCGAGGCGCATGCGCGCGGGCTCGAGCTGCACGCCTGGTTCAATCCCTACCGCGCGCGCATGGACGCCTCGCGCGGCCAGTCGGCGCCGAACCACATCACCAACACCAACCCGGCCATCGTCAAGCGCTACGGCAAATTCATGTGGATGGACCCGGGCGAGCCGGCCGCCGTCAAGCAGACGATGGACGTGATCCTCGACGTGGTGCGCCGCTACGACATCGACGGCGTGCACATCGACGATTATTTTTATCCGTACCCGATCGAGGCGTCGCCCCAGATGGCGGGCAACGCCGCCGCGCTGGACGGCCGCGCCGGCAAGGGCGAGCTCGATTTCCCCGACGATCCGGCCTGGCACCGCTACCTGGCCGGCGGAGGCGAGCTCGATCGCGCCGACTGGCGCCGCGACAACGTCAACCGCCTGATCGAGGCGATGCACAAGGGGATCCACGCCGAAAAGAGCTGGGTGCGCTTCGGCATCAGCCCCTTCGGCATCGGCCGCCCCGACCGCCGCCCGCCCGGCATCAATGGCTTTTCACAGTACGACAAGCTGTATGCCGACGCCGAATTGTGGCTCGAGAAAGGCTGGCTCGATTATTTCGTGCCCCAGCTGTACTGGCCGATCAAGCCGTCGGGCCAGGCGTATGACGTGCTGCTTGACTACTGGATCAGGCAGAATCCGCAGGGCCGCCATATCTGGCCGGGCCTGTTTACGAGCCGCATCGGCGCCGCAACCAGGGCCTATGAGCCGCAAGAGGTGCTCGAGCAGGTCGATGTGACCCGCACGCGGCCGCTGGCCACGGGCCATGTCCACTTCAGCATGGTCGCGCTGATGCAGAACCGCAAAGGCATCGCCGACCAGTTGCGCGCCACACGCTACGCCGGCCAGGCGCTGGTGCCGGCCACGCCGTGGCTGGGCAACGAGCGCCCCGGCACGCCGCTGGTGGCGGCCGCGCGCCGCGCGCGCTCGGTCGAGCTCACGCTCAAGGCGGGCAAGGCCAACGCGCTGTATGCGATCTGGTCCCGCCACGGCGGGCAGTGGCGCTTCGCGGTAGCGCCGGCCGTGCGCGTGGCCTGGTCGGTGCCGGACGACGCCGCGCTGGGCGCCGCCGAGATCGTGGTGGTCAGCGCCATCGATCGTCTCGGTAATGAAGGCGCGCGGGTACGTGTGTGGTCCAAGTCGTAATGCGGGTAGCATCGAACTTTGTGAGCGGATTTTCTTATGCCATCTGATCGGGATACCATGAGCGGCCCTGGCCTGGGCATCGACGCCGGCGGCACCGAAACGCGCTGGGCGCTTGCGGCCCCTGGCGGTACCATCCTGGCCGATGGCGTGGTCGCGGGCTTGTCGGCGCTGCAAATGGCCACGCCCGAGGGCCGCGCGGCGGTACGCGCCAGCCTCGAAGAGCTGGCGGCGGCGGTGCTGGCGCATGCCAGCCCCCTGCGCATCCAGGCCGGCCTGACGGGCTTTGGCGGCGATGGCGAATTGCTGCAAGGCTGGCTGGCCGAACTGCTGGGCGTGGCGCCCAGCGCCGTCACGCTGTCGAACGATATCGAACTGGCCTACCGCGCCAACTTCGCGCCCGGCGCGGGCTACCTGGTGTACGCCGGCACCGGCTCGATCGGCGCCTACATCGACGCCGACCACGTGTTCCACCGCGCCGGCGGGCGTGGTGTGGTGCTCGACGATGGCGGCGGAGGCTTCTGGATCGCGCGCGAAGCGCTGCGCCACATCTGGCGCAACGAGGACGAAATGCCCGGCTGCTGGCGCGATTCGCCAATGGCGCAAGAGGTCTTTGCCCACATTGGCGCGGCCGATTGGGATGCGTCGCGCCAGTTCATCTACCACGGCGAGCGCGGCACGATCGGCAAGCTGGCGCTGGCCGTTGCCGCCAGCGCCGGGCGCGACCCGGCCGCCGCCACCATCCTGAGCGAGGCCGGGCTGGAACTGGCGCGCCTGGCGCTGGCGCTCACGCGCCGCTTCGGTCCGCGCCCGGTAGTGCTGGCCGGCCGCGCCAGCACGCTGCATCCCCTGATCGTCGAGACGATGCGCGCCGCGCTGCCGGTCGGGATGGACCTGACACAGACCGGCCTGCGCGCCCACCACGGCGCCGCGCGGCTGGCATTGCAACCGACCGCCGCGCGGCCCGCGCGCGCAACCAACAAGAACATCAACGAGGAATCCCCATGAAATCGATCTTGACCGCCCTGGCCCTGGCCGTGCTGGCAGGTTGCACCACCACCGCGCCGACCGTCCCGAAGTACGACACCACCTACGACGCCGTCGGCCAGTCGAGCCGCGCGCGCTTCCTGGTGCTGCACTACACGGTGGCCGACACGCCCGCCTCGATCAAGATCCTGACCCAGCAGCAGGTCAGCGCGCACTACCTCCTGACCGACGAGGCGCAGCCGAAGATCTACCGCCTGGTCGACGAGAACCGCGCCGCCTGGCATGCCGGTAACTCGAGCTGGAAGAACTTCACGCAACTGAACAACAGCTCGATCGGCATCGAAATTGTGAACGCCGGCTGGAAAGACACGCCGCAGGGCCGCGTCTATGCGCCGTTCCCGCAGGCGCAGATGGACGCGCTGCTGCCGCTGGTGAAAGACATCGTGGCGCGCCACGGCATCGCGCCCGAGAACGTGCTCGGTCACAGCGATATCGCGCCGCTGCGCAAGCAGGATCCGGGACCGCAGTTCCCGTGGCAGCGGCTGGCGCAGGAGGGCCTGGTAGTGTGGCCGGACGCGAGTCGCGTTGCCGCCGTGCGCCCGGCGTTCGAGGCCTTGCTGCCGGACGTTGGCTGGTTCCAGCGCAAGCTGGCCGCGCACGGCTACGGCCTGGTGCAAAGCGGCGTGTACGACGAAGCGACCCGCACCACGCTGGCGGCGTTCCAGATGAAGTACCGCCCGCGCGATATCTCGGGCGTGGCGGACGCCGAGACGGCGTCGCTGCTGGAAGTGTTGACCACGCCGGCGAACACGCCGCCGCCGGTGGTGCCGGCGGCGCTGGCGCCAGTCGCGCCGGCCGCGCCGCAGATGCCTGCGCCTTTGCCAGCACCTGTGCCAGCACCAGTACCCGCACCGACGCCGACCCTGCCGGAACCGACGCCGGTCCTGCCGGTCGAACCGACGCCGGAACCTGCGCCAGTGACGACCACGGCGCCGGCGGCGCCAGTCATCACCACCCCATGATGGTCTCTACCGAGGGCTAAGCGATGCGTCTGCGTCATATCGAAGTATTCCACGCCATCATGCAGGTCGGTACCATCAGCGGCGCCGCCCAGGTGCTGCATATCTCGCAGCCGGCAGTGACCAAGGTGCTGCAGCACGCCGAACTGCAACTGGGCATGCCGCTGTTCGAGCGCGTGCGCGGCAAGCTCTATCCCAAGCCCGAAGCGCACCGCCTGTTCGTGGAAACCGAAAAGCTCAACCGCGACCTGCAGGGCATCCGGCGCCTGGCCGCGAGCCTGAAGGGCCGGGCGGTGGAAACCGTGCGCCTGGTGTCGACGCCGACGATTGCCGTGAGCGTGCTGCCGGCCGGGATGACCGCCTGGCGCCGCGCCTTTCCTGAAACGCGGTGCGAGCTGGCCACGCACCACACGAGCGAGATCGTCAACGTGCTGCGCCTGGGCGAAGCCGACGTGGGCCTGTCACTGCAAGACCCGCGCCATCCCGGCATCGTGGCCGAGCCGATCGCGCACGGCTTGCTGACGGTGATGGCGCCGCGCGGCACCTGGACCGAGGCCGAATGCCGCACGCCGATCGCGGCCGATGGCCTCAGCGGTGAACTGATCGGCATGGCCGACCGCGACCCGCTGGGCGAGATGGTGCTGGCGGCCTGCGAGGCGCAGGGCGTGCAGCCGGTGTTCCGTACCGTCGTGCAAACGTACCAGATCGCCCGTTCGCTGGTTGAAGCCGGCGCCGGCACCGCGGTGCTCGACCCGTTCACGGCCGCATCGGCCGCAGCGAACCAAGTGCAGTGCCGCCAGTGGTCGCCGTCGATTCCCGTGCACCTGTACTTGCTCACGGCCAGCCACTCGCCGCTGTCGCACGGCGCGCGCGAGCTGGCCAACTGCATCGGCGCGACCGCGCGCGCCTGTCTCGAACCTGCCTAGAATCTGGAATCATGGACGCGTTTTTCGCCAGCGAAGACATCGCCGACAGCCCGGCGTTTCGCCACCTGGACAGCATCGCCGGCATCCGGGTCGACCTGCGCTACGCCAGCGTCAACAACTTTGTCGGACGCGATCTGTATTCGCCGTTCGACTGCGCCTGGCTGCATGTGCAGGCGGCCGAAGCGCTCGAGCGCGTGGTGGCCTGGCTGGCCGCGCGCCGGCCCGACCTGACGGTGCTGGTGCTCGATGCCCTGCGCCCGCAACGCGTCCAGCAGCAATTGTGGGATGCGCTCGAAGGCACCGGGCTGCGCCTGTACCTGGCCGATCCGGCACGCGGCTCGATCCACTCGTACGGCATGGCGCTGGATCTCACGCTGCTCGACGCGGCCGGCCATGAACTGGACATGGGCACTGGCTTTGACGACATGACGGAACTGTCGCATCCGGCGCTGGAAGAAGGTTTCTTGCTGGCCGGCCGTTTGACCGAAGCGCAGGTAGCCAACCGACGCCTGCTGCGCGAGGCCATGCTGGCGGCGGGCTTTCTGGCCATCAGGACCGAGTGGTGGCACTTCGATTGCGGCGACCGCGACCTGGTGCGCAAGACCTTCCGCCGCGTGCTGTAGCGCTTACTGCATCTCGATCGCTTCGACCCGGTTGCGGCCATTGCGCTTGGCCGCGTACAGCAGCTTGTCGGCGGTCAGGATCAGGTCGGGCAGTGTGACGCGGCCGTTGTCGTGTGCAAAATCGAATGTGGCCAGGCCGAAGCTGGCGGTGCTCTGCAATTGCGGGACATCGTCGACCGGCCCCACCAGATTGGCCGCGAACGCGGCGCGCAATTTCTCGGCCAGGCGGGCGCCATCGGCCAGGCCCACGCCGGGCAAGACCAGCAAAAATTCTTCGCCGCCATAGCGCACCACGGCATCGACGCCGTCGCGCACCATCCCATGCAAGAGACCAGCGAAGGTGCGGATCACTACATCGCCTTCGTGGTGGCCAAAGCTGTCGTTGATGCGCTTGAAGTGATCGATATCGCACAGGATGACCGATACCGGATGCCCGATACTGCGGGCGCGTGCCAGTTCGTGTTCCAGCAGATGGTCGTGCAGGTAGTGGCGGTTGTAGCAGCCGGTCAGCTGGTCACGTTCGGCCAGCAGCTTGAGTTTCATCTGCAGCCGGAACTGTTCGCGCGAGACCCGGTTGTAGCGGCGCGCCGCCAGGATGCCGAAGGTGTTGATCATCGTGAGCAGCATGCCCATCGTGAGCAGGTCGGATACCGGCCGTGGCGGCAGCACGAACGTGGCCAGTGCCAGAAAGACGATCGTGGCGCCGGTGCCGAGCGCGGTCGCATACGCCAGGCGGTTCGGGATATACAGGTAGATCACCACCAGGATGATCAGCATCGACATCGCATGCCAGTGCACTTCGTTCGGCCGCGCCAGCGCCACCACCATGAAGCAGCACAGCGCAATGCCTTCGGCGATGGACGCCGCCAGGCGGGTAGCCCGGATCGACAGCGGCCGGCGGTAGGCCAGCCAGGCGCAGGTGCCGGCGCTCGCGGCGACCACCAGGCGCGCCGGCAGCGTTTGCCGGAGTGCGGCGTCCAGGCCCAGCACCGCGATATCCGTCACAAAGAACACCAGGAAAAACACGATGCAGAACACGATCGTGAAGCCCAGCATGGCGCGGGTGCGTTCGATGTGGTGGGTGAGGAAGGCGGTTTCGTCGGTGCCGATCGCGAATTCGCCGGTCAGGAAATGAATGTGCATGATTTGGTCAGCGCTGCAGATGAAGAAGGCTCTGCGACGCACATATCGGGAGCTTGGAGGTGGTCAGGCAGAACTGATGGATGTCCACGTCAATGCCGGTTGATCAGCTGTCTCGACAGGGTAGGTAACAAGTCGGATATTGTGTCAGTTTTCATTTGCAGGAAACTAACAGAATATATCAGGAGGGTAAATTTTTGTTTAAATTGCAAGATGACTCGGGTCAATAGCGTGACAATCCCGGGTGTCGGGAATTTTTACATATGGAACCGGATATTTCTTTAAGTCATTGATTTATTTACTTGGCATAAGATTTGCTTGATATAAATCAATAGAAATTAGATTCAGGAAATAAAAAATGAAAGTCGTCTTGAAAGCCATCGCCCTCGCCGCCGTGTTCGCCACCAGCACCGCATCGGCTACCGTCCTCAACTCGGTCATCCACGTCGACAACCGATTTGCGGCGTATATCTCGACCAGCGACACGGTCCAGGGTACCCAGTTCGCCTGGGGCACCGATTGGGGTTGGGGTTTTCCGGCGACCACGTCGCTGCTGAAGGGCCAGGACTACTTCCTGCATATCCTGGCATACGACGACAGCGGCGTGGCCGGATTGATGGGCCAGTTCACGCTGGTCGGCACCGATCACACCTTCGTCAATGGCACCCAGTCGCTGCTGACCAACACGGTTGACTTCAAGGGCAACAACACCGGCTTCAACGGTGTCTACAGCGCCCTGGGCGAATACGGCACGAATGGCGCCAACCCATGGGGCCTGCAGCAGGACACGGCGGCCAACGCCAAGTGGATCTGGGCCGGTAACCAGACCACCGCCGATGTCGCCTACTTCAGCACCAGGATCAGCGCCGTCCAGCCAGCCGCCGTGCCGGAACCAGGTTCGCTGGCGCTGCTGGGCCTGGGCCTGGCCTGTGTTGCAGCAGCGAGCCGCCGCCGCAAGGTGTAAGCCTGCTGCGGCGCTGCCCCGGCATCAGGGCGGCGCCGCACCCGAACGGGCAACCCAGTCGACCAGCGCATCGAGCACCGCGCGGCCACGCCCGTCGCCGGCCCGTTCGCTGTTGACCATCGCCACGAACACGCATGGCTGGCCGTTCGCATCGGGCACGTAGCCGGCCAGCGCGATGACATTGCGCAGCGAGCCGGTTTTCAGGCGCGCGCGCCCCGCGGCCGGCGTGCCGGCCAAGCGACGACGCATGGTGCCGTCGACTGCGCCGATCGGCAGGCTGGCCTGGAATTCCGGCGCCCATGGGCTCTTCAAGCCCGCCTGCAACACACTCCCCATCTGCTGCGCACTGATGCGCTCCACGCGCGACAGGCCCGAACCGTTCTCGATCACGAAGCCGGCATCGTCGATGCGCTGCGCGCGCAGCCAGTCGCGCACGGCGCCATCGGCGCGCGCGAAGGTCGAGACTTCGCCGGCCGGCAGCGCCAGGCTGCCTTCCACCGCATCGGCCTGGAGGCTGCCCAGACTCAGGAACAGCAGGCGCGCCAGCGCATTGTCGGACGTCTTGTTGATGTCGCGGACCAGCTCCGGCAAGGCGCGCGCGGCGTGCGCCGCCAGCACGCGCGCCTCTGGCGGCGTGGCGCCTGCGATCGTGCGGCCGCTCAGTGTGCCACCGAGATCGGTCCAGGCGCGGCGCACGAAGCGGCCCACGTAATCGTCGCGGTCGAGCACATTGATGCTGTAGCTGCGGTTGCAGTTTTTTGGAAAGGTGCCGCGCAAGACCACCTCGATGCGGCCATCGGGCGCGCGCCGTGTTTCTGGCAGCTGCCAGCCGTCTTCCCACTTCGCGCAATCGCGCTCGACCAGCGTCATCGCCGACGTGACCGACACGCGTTCAAGCTCCGGATGCATGCGCAGCTGCAGGGCCGAGCCAGTCGCGCGCATGTCGAGCTGCAGCATGTTCTTGTTGACCAGGAGGGCATCGGGGATCACGTTGTAGTACGCGTCCGGCGACTCGTCGAACGGCGGCAAGCCGACATCTGGCCGCGCCGGCTGGAACAGACTACGATCGAGCACCAGGTCGCCCTCGATGCGTTCAATGCCCTGGTAGCGCAGCGCGCGCAGCATGTCCTCGAGGTGTTCGCCGGCCAGGTCGGCGTCGGCGCCGCCCTTGACGTACAGGCTGCCGCGCAGCACGCCGTCCTTCACGTCGCCGAGGGTGCGCAGTTCAGTGCGGCCGCGGAACGTGGGGCCCAGGCGCTCCAGCCCAACCAGCGTCGTCACCAGCTTGATCGTCGATGCCGGCTGCATCGGCAGCGCCGCCTGGTGCGACAGCAAGGCCGCGTCACCGCGCAGCACGAGCAGGCCCACTTCGTTCTGGGCGATGCCGCTGTGCTGCATCAGTTGCGCCACCGGCGCCGGCAGCTGGGCGTGGGCCAGCGGCAGGGCGCACAGCAGCGACAGTAGTGACGAAGCGAGGGCGGCGCGTTTGAGCATGCGTGAATCCTTAACCGAAGAAGAGATAGGCGACGAAGATCGCGACGATGATGCCCACCAGGTCGGCCAGCAGGCCGTAGCTGACCGCATAGCGCGTCTTGCGGATGCCGACCGAGCCGAAATACAGCGCGATGATGTAGAACGTGGTGTCGGAGGCGCCCTGCATGATGCTGGCCAGGCGCCCGACGAACGAATCGACGCCATAGGTCTTGATCGCGTCGATCATCATGGCGCGCGCGCCGCTGCCCGAGAGCGACTTCATGAGCGCCGTTGGCAGCGCGCCGACGAAATCGGTCTGCATGCCCAGCGCCGCAAATACCCACGCGAAGCCGCTCGTGATCATGCCCAGGATGCCCGAATTGCGCACCACGCTGATCGCCACGATCATGCCGACCAGGTAAGGGATGATCTTGATCGACGTCTCGACGCCGCCCTTGGCGCCTTCGATGAAGGCCTCGAACACATTGACCTTCTTGCGCAGCGCCCCCGCCATGAACGCGGCAATCACGCCGAACAGCACCAGGTTGGCCACCACCGACGACACCATCTGGATCTGCGCCTTGTCGAGGAAGTACGTGAAACTGAACACCATCGAGGCGATCAGCGCGGCGGTACCGCCGATCCAGGCGAAGATCACCGGGTCGAACAGGTTGATGCGCTGGCGCAGGCCGACCATGATGATGCTGAAGATGGTGGCGGTGTAGGTCGCGATCAGGGTCGGGATGAAGATGTCGGCCGGATTGGCCGCGCCCAGCACCGCGCGCTGGGCCATGACGGCCAGCGGGATGATCGTCAGGCCCGAGGTCTGGATCACCAAGAACATCAGCTGGGCATCGGTCGCTTCATCCTTGTTCGGATTGAGCGACTGCAGGCTTTCCATGGCCTTCAGGCCGAACGGCGTGGCGGCATTGTCCAGGCCCAGCATATTGGCCGAGAAGTTCATCACCATGTGGCCGTTGGCCGGGTGCTCGCGCGGCACGCCGGGGAAGATGCGTGAAAAGAACGGGCCGATCACGCGCGCGAACAGGCTGATGGCGCCGGCCTTTTCGCCGACATTCATGACCCCGAGCCAGAACGTCATCACGCCGGCCAGCGGCAGGGCGATGTCCATCACGGCCATCTTGGCCGAGTCGAAGGTGCCGTCGATGATGCGCTTGAAGATTTCGGTGTCGCCGAGGAACAGCCACTGCGCCATTGCTGCGAGGAAGCCGACAAGGAAGAAGCCTGTCCAGATGTAATTGAGTGCCATCGATAACCAGTGAGTGCCAATGAGCCGGTGAGCCAATGCGCGCATTGCCGCCGGGATCGCACGATTGTGCAGTGGACAGGGGCCTACGGCAAGCCGCGTGGATGAAAGATTGCAGCCGCGCCATGTGCAAAAGTTATGCGCGTTGCGTTCGACGGCGCGGCGCGCCTATGATACGGCACCTGTATGGGATGCCCCAAAGGATCTGCCATCATGAAATTTCGCTCCGCCGCCGCCGCGCTGTTGTCGCTGGCCTTGTGCCTGCCCTGTGCCGTCGTGCAGGCCGAGGAAAAGGTCTTGCACATGTTTTTGTCGACCAGCGAGACCGGACTCGACCCGGCGGTGGCGTCCGACAACGCCACGCTGTCGCTGCTGGAAAACCTGTTCGACCCGCTGCTGCGCTACGATTACCTGGCGCGCCCGGCCACGCTGCGCCCCAACACGGCCACGGCCATGCCGACTGTCAGCAGCGACGGTCTGACGTATACCTTCCAGATCCGCCCCGGCATCCATTTCACGCCCGACCCGGCGTTCAGGGGGCGCAAGCGCGAAGTCACGGCCGCCGACTACGTCTATAGCCTCAAGCGTCTGTACGACCCCGCGCTCAAGTCGCCGTGGGCGTATATGTTCGAAGGAAAAATCGCGGGTGACACCGCGCTGCGCGCGCGCTTCGACCCCGACGTGCCGGTGGCCGGCCTGCAGGCGCTCGACCGCTACACGCTGCGCATCCGCCTGGCCGCGCCTGACAACAATTTCCTGTTCTATCTGGCGACGGCGGCCAGCAGTGTGGTGGCGCGCGAAGTGATCGAGGCCTATCCAGGCCAGGCCGGCAACCACCCGATCGGCACTGGCCCGTTCATGCTGGGGCAATGGAAGCGCAGCGACCGCATCGTGCTGCTGGCCAATCCGGATTCCACGGCCGTGTTTGCCGCCACACCGGGCGACAACGCCGAAGACCGGGCGCTTGCCGCCGCACTGGATGGCAAGCGCCTGCCGCGCGTGGACCGGGTGGAGGTGCGCATCGCCGAAGAATTCCAGGGCAGGATGCTCGGCTTTCTGAACGCCGAATACGATTACCTTGAGCAGATCCCCGAATCGATGACCGAGATGGTCGTGCAGGACGGCGCCTTGACGCCCAAGCTGGCCGCGCGCGGCATCGTGCTGTCGCGCTTCCCCGTGCTGCAAACCTACTATATGTGGATGAACATGACCGACCCGGTCGTGGGCGGCTATGGCAAGGATCGGGTGGCGCTGCGGCGCGCGATTTCGCTGGCGTATAACAGTGCCGAAGACATTGCGCTGCTAAAGAAAGGATTCGCGATCAAGGCCGAGTCGCCGCTGCCGCCGAATGTGCGTGGCTATGATCCGAACTATCGCAGCCCGGTGCCGTACAACCCGGCGCTGGCCAATGCCTTGCTCGACCGCCATGGCTACGGCAAGCGCGACCCGGACGGTTTTCGGCGCGCGCCCGATGGCAAGCCGTTGACGTTGACGATGCACAGCGAAGCGACCGTTGGCGGGCGCTTGCGCGACGAACTGTGGCGAAAATGCCTGAATGCGATCGGTTTGCGGGTGCTGTTCAAGTCCGACAAGAAAACCGAGATCATCAAGGCCTCGCGCCTCGGAACGGTGCAAATGTTCGAGAGTAACTGGATCGCCGATTTTCCTGACGGTGACAACTTTTATCAGTTGCTGTATGGGCCAAACGCGGGCCGCGCCAACTACGCGCGCTTCAACCTGCCCGAATACAACGTGCGCTATGAAAAAGCACGCGCGCTGCAGGATGGTGCAGAGCGAAACACACTCTATTTTGAGATGAACCAGTTGCTCCACGCGTACAACCCGTGGGTGCCTTTGACCCATGTTTTATCGGGTGATTTGCGGCATCCGTGGTTGAAAAACTACAAACGTCACCCCGTTGAATTCACCAATTGGCGCTACCTCGATGTCGATGTTGCGCAAAGAGCACGCGCGCTCAGGGGCAAGCACTAGATGTCGTTAGTTTTTCCTTAAGAAAATATTCCCGCTGGTTATACTCTCCTCCGGATAATTCATTGGCTTGTCACAAAATTGTGAGCGTACTCTGAATTTAGAACATAACGTAATGCCAAGAATCAACTTGGCAACGCGACACGCACAGGCTGGCCGCACACAGCGCGCCGTCCGAAGACCGCCCCCGGAAACGCAAGGAGAAACACCGTGAAATTGAAGAAACTGGCTCACCTGATTGCCTTGACGGGCGTCGTGGCGCCGCTGGTCGCCCAAGCCCAAACCGACACGTCGATGCAGCGCGTGGAAATCACCGGCTCGAGCATCAAGCGTATTGCCAAGGAAGGCGCGCTGCCGGTGGAAATCATTTCGCGCAAGCAGATCGAAGACCAGGGCATCGTCACGGCCGAGCAGCTGATCGCCACCCTGAACATCAACGGTAATGGCTCGGACAACCTGGCGTCGAACGCCGACGTGACCTCGGGCGCCCAGCGCGGCAACAACGGCGCCTCGAGCGCCAACCTGCGCGGCCAGGGTTCCGATTCAACGCTGGTGCTGCTCAACGGCCGGCGCGTGGCGACGCACGGCATGAAGGGTTCGGCGGTCGACCTCAATTCGATCCCGATGGCGGCGGTCGAGCGCGTCGAAGTGCTCAAGGATGGCGCCTCGGCCGTGTACGGCACCGACGCCATCGGCGGCGTGATCAACTTCATCCTGCGCAAGAACTACAAGGGCCTGGAAGCCCAGGCCTTCACCGACGTGGCTGAAGCGAGCGGCGGCGAAATCGGCCGCTCCACCCTCACCGGCGGCTGGGGCGACCTCGACACGCAAGGCTGGAACGTGCTGGTGACGGCCGCGCACAGCGAGAACAAGGCGCTGCGCGGCGACCAGCGCGATTTCGTCAACACCTTCCAGCCGAATCGTGGCCTGTCGGTCGATACGCGCGGCACGCCGAGTGCGAACATCTTCGCCACGACCCTGGCCCCGACGCTGCTCTCGCGCACCGGCACTGGCCCCACTGTCCCGGGCGGCAGCGTCGGCTACAACGGCATCAGCCTGCTCGACCTGCCGGGCGGCGCCGGATGCGACAGCATCGACGGCATGGGTGCGTATGACGAGCGCCTGTGGGACACGCCCAGCGCGGCCTACGGCTGCGCCTGGGATACGGGCCGCGCCGCCGTGCTGCAGCAGCCGGTGAAGAACACCAATGCCCTGGCGCGCGCCACCTTCCGCATCGGCGAACATGAATTGTTCGCCGAAGGGGTGGCATCGAACGTCGAAGTGTCCAAGCGCTTCTCGCCGAACCAGATTTCGCCATCGGCATCGACCTTCGGCGCGACCTCGTTCTACCCGAGCACGGGCGCGGCCTACAACGACGTCTACAACGCACTGGTCAAGACGTTCCCGGGCATCTCGGCCAACTATGGCTTGCCAATCGCTTACCGCTGGCGCTGCATGGAGTGCGGCAACCGCGAGATCACCACCGAAACCAAGGCCGGCCGCGTGCTGCTGGGCGCCGATGGCCCGCTCACCCTGTTCGGCAACCGCTACGACTACCGCGTCGGCCTGTCGCGCGCCTACAGCGAATCGGAGTCGCTGCTGGGCACCGGCTACAACTACACGGCGGCGCTGGCCAGCGTGCTCGGCTCGGGCATCGTCAATCCATTCCTGCTGCCGGGCCAGAGCCAGAGCCAGGCCGCGATCGACGCGATCCGCGCCACCTCGGCGGCGGGCGTGGTGATGTACGGCGGTAAAACGACGCTGACCCAGTTCGATGCCGCGCTGTCGGGCGAGATCTTCAAGCTGCCGGCCGGCGCCGTGATGATGGCGCTGGGCACCGACCTGCGCCGCGAAGAGTACAAGTTCAACGGCGACCTGCGCGCCGCCAGCGCGCGCCCGGCGATCCTGAACGCGCCGTTCGACGATGTGAATGCGCTGGCCAAGGTCAGCCGCGACATCAAGGCGGTGTATGCCGAACTGCTGGTGCCGGTCACGCAGGCGCTGGAACTGACCTTCGCCGTGCGCCGCGACGATTACACCGGCTTTGGCGCGACCACCAATCCGAAGGTCTCGTTCCGCTACCAGCCGATTCCGCAACTGATGTTCCGCGGTTCGTACAACGAGGGCTTTCGCGCGCCGTCGTTCAACCAGCTGTTCAACGGCGTGACCGAGACCGCGTATGCCGGCAAGGACCTGGCCGATCCGGCCACCTGCCCGAGCGGTCGGGTCGACACCACGGTGGCCGGTTGCCAGGCCGTCAATCCGGTCACGCTCACCGGTGGCAAGAACACGCTGGGGCCAGAAACCGCCAAGCAGGCCAGCCTGGGCGTGGTGTTCGAGCCGGCCGGCGGCTTCTCGGCCAATGCCGACCTGTGGGAAATCCGCAAGGAAAACACGATCGACTCGTTCAACCTGGCGACCATGGTGGCGAACTACAACCTGTTCCAGGACCAGTTCATTCGCGACGCCGCCGGCAACCTGGCCTTTGTCGACCAGCGCTGGCTCAACGCCGGCGAGCGCATCACGCGCGGCCTGGAAGTGGGCGCGCGCATGACGGGCAAGTTCAGCACCGGTTCGATCTGGGGCATCGGCATCGACGGTTCGCGCCTGCTCGAGAAAAAATCGCGCGCCACGAAAAATGCCGAATTCGGCGAGAGCGAAATCGGCCGCTTCCTGTACACCGGCGACCTGGGCCTGAAGTGGAAGCACAGCGCCTACGTGACCTACAAATACGGCAACTGGAGCGGCATGCTGCAGAATATCTTCCGCTCGGGGTATGACGACCAGGTGCTGCCGGGCGTGGCCAGCGGCCGCGTGACGCCGTCCGAGTACAACAGCAAGGTGGACGATTATTCGATCTTCCACCTGACCGCGAACTACACGGGCTTCAAGAACCTGACGCTCACCGCCGGCATCAAGAACATCCTGGATGAAGATCCACCGTTCGCGATCACCTACGACAGCAACACGGGCGCCGGCAGCAGCTGGGAGCCGCGCGTGGCCGATCCGCGTGGCCGTTCGTTCACCATGATGGCGACCTACAAGTTCTTCTGATCGCTCTACAATGAAGGCCCGTGCCGGGGAGGGTTTTGCCTCGCCGGTACGGGCCTTTTTTATTCGGAGTCGCCGAACCATGCTTGAGCATCCTTCCCACGCCCCCCTCGCACGTCATTCCTGCGCAGGCGGGAATCCAGGTACTGCATGCGCAGACGATGTGCGTGCAAACTTGGGTTCCCGCCTGCGCGGGAATGACGTGGGATGGGGCGCATGAAAATCAGCCGCCGCAGCTTTGGCGCCATCGCCGCTGCCATGTCCGTTACCGCGCCCGCAGTTGCGCGCCCTTCCTCGCGACCCATGCTCATCAAACCCCCACGCCTGCGCCAGGGCGACGTCGTCGGCCTGATCGCGCCAAGCGGCTACACGAACGATGCGGCCATCGAGAAGGCGGTGCGCAATATCGAGTCGCTGGGTTTCAAGGTCAAATTCGGCACGTATCTGCGCGAGGTGTTCGGCAATTACGCGGGCTCGAGCCAGCAGCGCCTGGCCGACCTGCATGCGATGTTCGCCGATCCCGAGGTCAAGGCGATCTGGCCGATTCGCGGCGGCTCGGGCGCCATCTCGCTGCTCGCTGGCCTCGATTACGCGCTGATCCGCCGTCATCCCAAGGTGCTGATCGGGTACTCCGACATCACGACGCTGCACCTGGCGATCTTCAGGCACACCGGCCTGGTGACCTTCCATGGGCCGGTCGCCTCGTCGACGCTGACGCCCTATGCGACGCAGCACCTGATGGCGGTGCTCACCGACCCGCAGGCGAGCTACACGATCCCGATGTCGCCTGAAAACGCCGAGCGGGCCGCGCTCGAGCCGCACTTTGGCGTGCACACGTATACGCACGGCGTGGCCACCGGCCCGCTCATGGGCGGCAACCTGTCGATGGTGGCGGCGCTGGCAGGCACGCCGTATGCGGCCGATATTCGCGGCAGCATCCTGTTCCTGGAAGACGTCAATGAGGCGCCGTACCGGATCGACCGCTGGATGACGCAGCTCGACCTGGCCGGCGGCTTTGCCAATGCGGCGGCGCTGGTCGTGGGTATTTGCCAGCACTGCGGGCCGGAACATGAAGACGTGTCGCTGACGCTGGCGCGCACGCTGGCGCTGCACCTGCACCCATTGGTCATCCCGGCAGTGAGCGGCTATTCGATCGGGCATATCCGCAACCAGTGCACGTTGCCGATAGGCGTACGCGCGACCATCGATACCCGGGCGCAGACGATCACGCTGCTGGAAGCCGCCGTGTCGTAGGTGGTCAGCGCAGCCGGCGGCTCATCGTCACCGAGCCGTGCGACTCGCCGTCGATCCGGTACAGGTCGGGCACCTCGCCCGTGACGACGAACCCGGCTCGCTCATACAGTCGGCGCGCCGCCAGGTTCGCCGACAGCACATCGAGGTCGACCCATTCGAGCGGCGGCGTATCGCTGGCCCACGCCAGCGCGTGCTCGACCAGCTGACGCCCGAGCCCTATGCGGCGGTAGTCGCGGTGCACGCCCATGCCAAGCAGCGCGCGATGGGCCGCTGCGACTTCAGGGCGCGCGCGCAGGTCGACGTGGCCCACGATCGCGCCCAGCCTGTCGAACGCGAGCCACATGCGACGCCAGCCCGGCTGGCCGAACGGCACGGTAAAACTGGATGCAAACGACGCCGCCTTGTCGGGCGGAAGCCGCGACTGCAGGCGCGAGACCGGCTGGAACAGCGGCACGGCGCCGCGGCCGTTTTCTTGCAACTGGTCGTCCAGGTACATGAACAGCTGCGGCAGTTGTTCGGGCGCGAGCGCCTGCAGCGACAGGGGCCCGTTCACAATGCGCGTGCAATCAGGAGTTTCTGGATGTCGCTGGTGCCTTCGTAGATCTGGCACACGCGCACATCGCGGTAGATGCGCTCGACGGGGAAGTCGGCCACGTAGCCGTAGCCACCAAAGACCTGCATCGCATCGGACACCACGCGCTCGGCCATCTCGGATGCGAACAGCTTGGCCATCGCCGCCTCTTTCAGGCAGGGCAGGCCAGCATCCTTCATCGCCGCCGCGTGCCAGATCAGCTGGCGCGCCGCCTCGATCTTCATCGCCATCCCGGCCAGCCGGAACTGCACCGCCTGGTGCTCGAAGATCGGCTTGCCGAAGCTCTCGCGCTCTTTCGCATACGCCAGCGCCGCCTCGTACGCGGCGCGCGCCATGCCCACCGCCTGCGAGGCGATGCCGATGCGGCCGCCTTCCAGGCCCGACAACGCGATCTTGTAGCCCATGCCTTCTGCGCCGATCAGGTTCGCCAGCGGAATGCGGCAATTGTCGAACACGATCTGCGCCGTGTCGGACGAATGCTGGCCCATTTTATGTTCGATGCCGGCCACGATGTAGCCGGGCGTGTTCGTGGGAATCCAGAACGCGCTGATCCCCTTCTTGCCCGCCGCCTTGTCGGTGACCGCCATGACGATCGCCACGTCGCCATGCTTGCCGCTGGTGATGAACTGCTTGGTGCCATTGATGACGTAGGCGTCGCCATCGCGCGTGGCGGTCGTGCGCAGCGCCGCGGCATCGCTGCCGGTGTGCGGCTCGGTCAGCGCGAACGCCCCGAGCAGCGCACCCTGCGCCAGGGGCCGCAACCACTGCTGTTTCTGCGCTTCGCTGGCATACATCATCGCGATGCTGCACACCGGGCAGTTGTTGACGGAGATGATGGTGGACGTGCCACCGTCGCCGGCGGCGATTTCTTCGAGCACCAGCGCGAGCGCCACATAATCCAGGCCGGCGCCACCATATTCTTCTGGAACGGCCACGCCAAAGGCGCCCAGCGCGGCCAGTTCCTTGAGCTCTTCTTGCGGGAAGTGGTGCTCGCGGTCCCAGCGCGCGGCGTTGGGCGCCAGGCGTTCCTGCGCAAAGCTGCGCAGCGCGTCGCGGATCATCTGGTGTTCGTCGGACAGGATCATGGGGTCTCGTTATGGTGTGTTACCAGGCGATCGACTCGCCGTCGTGGTTGAGGAAACTGCCGTTGGCGCTGGCGTCTGCTTTGGCCAGCGTGGCGCGCAGGTCGCGCACGCTTTGCTGTGGTGTGAGGCTCGCTTCGCTGCCGCCCATATCGGTCTGGACCCAGCCCGGATGGAACGCGATGCAGGTCACGCCTTGTGCGCCGTAGGTAATCGACGCATCCTTGAGCACCGAATTGAGCGCGGCCTTGCTGGCACGGTACAGCGAGCCGTCGGTGGACGAACGCTCGGTGATCGACGCCATGCGCGACGAGAGCACCGCCAGCTTGCCCTTCGAATCGGCCAGCAGCGGCGCGACCACGGGAATCAGGCGCATCGCCGAGAGCACGTTGGTGTGCATCACCGCGTCGAACTCGGGGCCGGTCGGGAAGCTCCCGTGGCTCGGGCCGTACACGCCGGCCACGAGCCAGGCGCTGTCGATCTTTTCGTCGTCCAGGCGCCAGGCCAGCGCGGCGATCGATTCGGCGTCGAGCACATCGACCTGGTGCGCTTCGGCGCCAATGGCGACGAGGCCATCGCAGTCTTCCTGCTTGCGCGCGGTGGCGATGACGCGCCAGCCATCCTGGCGATATTGGGTGACCATTTCATGGCCAATGCCGCGCGAGGCGCCGACGATCAATACGGTGGGCATGCTGAACTCCTTGTGAAGGGTTGTGAAAAGAATACCTTCAATAGTCGCATGCTTTGTTCATCGTTGCAGCGCAGCGTGCGCACCTTGCGACCAGTGTTACACCAGCTCGATCGCCATCGCCGTCGCTTCGCCGCCGCCGATGCACAGCGCCGCTACACCGCGCTTGCCGCCCGTGCGTTTCAGCGCGCCGAGCAGCGTGACGACGATGCGCGCGCCCGAGGCGCCGATCGGGTGGCCCAGTGCGCAGGCGCCGCCGTGCACATTGACCTTCTCGTGCGGGATCGCCAGGTCGCGCATCGCCGCCATCGGCACTGCGGCAAACGCTTCGTTGATCTCGTACAGGTCGACGTCGCCCGCAGTCCAGCCGGTTTTCTTGAACAGTTTTTGCATCGCGCCGATCGGGGCGGTGGTAAACAGGTTCGGCTCTTGCGCATGCGTGGCGTGACCGAGCACGCGCGCGATCGGGCTCAAGCCCAGTTCCTTCGCGGTCGACTCGCGCATCATCACGAGGGCGGCGGCGCCGTCGTTGATCGACGACGACGAGGCAGCAGTCACGGTGCCATCCTTCTTGAAGGCGGGCCTCAGGGACGGGATCTTGTCGACCTTCGCCTTGAGCGGGCCTTCGTCCTTGTCGACGACTGTCTCGCCGGCGCGGCTGGTCACGGTGACGGGCGCGATTTCCCAATCGAAGCCGCCATCGGTGGCGGCGGCCTGCGCGCGCTTGACCGACGCAATGGCGAACGCATCCTGCTCTTCGCGCGTGAAGCCGTAGCTGGCCACGCATTCTTCGGCGAAGGTGCCCATCGAGCGGCCTTCGCCCGTTTTCTCGTTGCGCGAGTAGGCGTCTTCCAGGCCGTCGAGCATCATGTGGTCGAACATCGGTGCGTGGCCGATGCGGTAGCCGCCGCGCGCCTTCGGGATCAGGTAGGGCGCGCCGGTCATCGATTCCATGCCGCCGGCGATGACGATGTCGGCGCTGCCGGCCACCAGCTGGTCATGCGCGAAGATCGCGGCCTGCATCGCCGAGCCGCACATTTTAGATAGCGTGACGGCGCCGGTGGACATCGGCAGGCCGGCCTTGATCAGCGCCTGGCGCGCCGGGGCCTGGCCCTGGCCGGCCATCAGGCAGTTGCCAAAGTAGACGTGTTCGACGGCGGCAGGATCCACGCCGGCGCGCTGCACGGCAGCCTGGATCGCAACCGCGCCCAGGTCGCTCGCGGTCTTGCTGGAAAAATCGCCCTGGAAGGCGCCCATCGGGGTGCGCGCGGCGCCGACGATAACGACTGGATCGTTCATGGTGTGAGTCTCCAAAGAATATGAATGTTCGATTCCACCGCTAACCTTTGTGCCGTCGTTCCCGCCTCCGCGGGAACGACGGATCGGCGGATCGAAGGGTTGCGGTGAAGGCTGACCGTTATGCCGTCTCGCCAAACAGCTCGCGCCCGATCAGCATGCGGCGGATCTCGCTGGTGCCGGCGCCGATTTCATACAGCTTGGCGTCGCGCCACAGGCGGCCCACCGGGTATTCGTTGATGTAGCCGTTGCCGCCCAGCGCCTGGATGGCTTCGCCGGCCATCCACGTGGCCTTTTCGGCGCTGTACAGGATGGCGCCAGCGGCGTCCTTGCGCAGGGCGCGGATCTGTTCTGGGCCGCTGGCGCGGTCGCAGGCCTGGCCGACGGCGTACACATACGCGCGGCACGCCATCATGGTCGAGTACATGTCGGCGATCTTCCCCTGCATCAGCTGGAACTCGCCGATGGCCTGGCCGAACTGCTTGCGGTCGTGGATGTAGGGCACGACCACGTCCATGCAGGCCGCCATGATGCCCAGTGGCCCGCCCGAGAGCACGGTGCGCTCGAAGTCCAGCCCCGACATCAACACATTGACGCCCTTGCCCACGCCGCCCAGCACGTTCTCGAGCGGCACCTCGCAATCCTGGAACACCAGCTCGCCCGTGTGCGAACCGCGCATGCCGAGCTTGTCGAGCTTTTGCGCGATCGAGAAACCCTTGAAACCTTTTTCGATCAGGAAGGCGGTCATGCCGCGCGCACCAAGCTCGAGGTCGGTCTTGGCGTAGACCACCAGCGTGTCGGCGTCGGGGCCATTGGTGATCCACATCTTGGTGCCGTTCAACACATAGCGGTCGCCCTTGAGCTCGGCGCGCAGGCGCATGCTGACCACGTCCGACCCGGCGTTCGGCTCGGACATCGCCAGTGCGCCAATGTGCTCGCCCGAAATGAGCTTGGGCAGGTAGCGCTGCTTCTGCGCTTCGGTGCCGTTGCGCTTGATCTGGTTGACGCACAGGTTCGAGTGGGCGCCGTACGACAGCCCCACCGAGGCCGAGGCGCGCGAGATTTCTTCCATCGCCACGATGTGGGCCAGGTAGCCCATGTTCGCGCCGCCGTATTCCTCGCTGACGGTGATGCCGAGCAAACCGAGCTCGCCCATCTTTTTCCACAGGTCCATCGGGAACTGGTCGCTGCGGTCGATCTCGGCGGCGCGCGGTGCGATCTCGCTGGCGGCGAATTGCTGGACGGCTTCGCGCAGCGCGGCGATGTCGTCGCCATGGTCAAAGGTCAAGCCTGGAAGGTGCAGCATGTCGTCCTCGCGATGAACAGTGGTGAAAATGGAGAAAGGGTGCGCGTCAATCATACTCGCGTGTTACGTTAACGTAAACGTCAATCAGCAGGCAAAAAAATGGCGCGGATGGGATCGCCGCGCCATTGCCGTCTGCGTGTTCGGTGACTCAGGCAGCGTCGCGGCCGGGTTCGTCATCGATATCGCCGGCATTGCCGCTGAGCAGGCGACGGCATTCTTCTTCGTGGGCGACAATTTCTTCCAGTGCCATCTCGATATCGGCACGCTGCTGTTCGAGCGTCACGCGTTGTTGGCCCAGCACGGCGAGGAAACGGTCGATTTGCGCCTGCGTGTCTTTTGGCGACTCGTACATGTCGACGATGCTCTTGATCTCGGACAGCGTCAGGCCCAGCCGCTTGCCGCGCAGTGTCAGTTTCAGACGGGTACGATCGCGCGGCGTGTAGACGCGGTTACGCCCACCCACGCCTTCGCGTTTCGGGCTGAGCAGGCCCTGATCTTCATAGAAACGGATGGCCCGTGCGGTGATGTCAAATTCGCGCGCCAGTTCGGCGATGGTGTAAGTGGTCGGCATGAGGAGTTAAGGCGGTTGGGAAATAACCAAAAATCGCGTAAAATCGAAACAAGCAGTAATTTCCGTAAACGTAAATTGACATTGCGTCGTATTGTAGCGCGCCACCCGGCGTGTCAGAAAAGGAAAGATGTTGATGAATGCGCTCGAAGCCCAGCTGTCGTATGCGTTCGGCGAGACGATCCCTGCACCGGGCACGGTGCACGACATCGTACCGGGCTTGCGTTGGGCGCGTATGCCGTTGCCATTCGCACTCGATCACGTCAACCTGTGGCTGCTACAGGACGCGGTCGATCAGTCAGGCACGATGCGCGCCGGCTGGAGCCTGATCGACACCGGCGCCGGAACCGATGCCACGCGCGCCGCCTGGGATCAGCTGGTTGCCGGGGGCCTGGATGAGCAGCCGCTGGTACGCGTGATCGCCACCCACTGCCATCCCGATCACGTCGGGCTCTCGGGTTGGTTGTGCGAGCGGTTCGATGCGCCGTTCTGGACCACCACGGGCGAGTTCGGCTTCATGCGCATGATGGCGGCGGCGCTGCCGGGCGTGGACGGGCCGTCGGCGATCCCGCATTTCGAGCGCCATGGCTTGCGCGACGCGGCGATGCTGGACCAGATGCGCAGCCGCCGTAATTACTATCCGTCACTGGTGCCGGCCGTGCCGCCAGCCTATACCCGGCTGCAGGACGGACAAAATGTCACAATTGGGGGGCAATTGTGGCGCGTGATCACTGGTTTCGGACACTCGCCGGAACATGCATCGCTGTACTGTGCCGAATTGAACATACTGGTGTCGGGCGACATGGTCTTGCCGCGCATTTCGACGAACGTGTCGGTGTTTGCAGTTGAACCTGATGGTAACCCGCTACAACTGTATCTGGACTCGCTCGGCAAGTTCGCCGACCTGCCTGACGACGTGCTGGTGCTGCCATCCCACGGCAAGCCGTTTCGCGGGCTGCACACGCGCATCCGTCAGTTGCGCGAGCACCATGTAGCGCGGCTGGCCGAAGTGCATGACGCCTGCGCCGTGCCCAGGTCGGCAGCCGATATCGTGCCAATCATGTTCCGCCGTCCACTCGATGCGCACCAGCTCAGTTTTGCGCTCGGGGAGGCACTCGCGCACCTTCACCTGCTTTGGTATGACGGTCGGTTGGCGAGGGTAACCGATAGCGAGGGTTTGTTACTTTTCACGCAGAAATAGCGCTGGACTTGTAACCTTTGGATACAAATTAATAAGTACGTGCATTCCCTTAATGGTGTCTAAGTAGTGGTGCGTAGAGGTTTTTATTTCGTGGAATCCCCAATTCGATAGCAAGCATTCTTGTAAGAATTGCTGTTGGGAATTGGAGAAATTGGATGTAAAAACTCTTAAAAAACCACATCTTTGTTACTTTTTAGTTGTATAGTCTGGCCATGAGGTTTCTTGACTTTAAGAACCTTTCCTCTGTCTAACAACAAGTATTACGATGAATTCAACCAACGAACGTGAGAGCTTCAGCGAGCGCCTCCAGCATGCCCTGAAGAACGCCCATTACTCCCCGGACAGTCCAACCCGTCTGGCGCGAGAATTTAATATCCGCTTCGAAGGTCGTCCGATCACGGTCCACGCCGCCCGCAAATGGCTGGTTGGCGAAGCCATTCCAACCCAGGAAAAGCTGCGCATGATCGCCCAGTGGCTGGGCGTGCCTGCCGACTGGCTGCGTTTCGGCGGCGCCGAGCAGGCTGCCGGTGACGCCGGTGCCGGCGGCGCGCGTTTTGAATCGGCCGACGTCAAGTTGATTGCCGACCTGCAGCGCCTCGATGAACATCACCGCCAGCTGGCGCGCGAGTTCATCCGCATGCTGGTACGTGTGAATCACACGAAGCCGGACGCAAAGTAAACGTCGGCTGCAGTAGCGTTATTGCTGATTTGCACTTTTATTGTGCAGAACGGTACAAACGGTCTTCTCTGGTCCATAATCTGATCAGGTGGCAGCGGTCCCCGCCACCGGTCCAGGTTCACCCAGGAGCAGCTGACGCATGCGAAACAACTACGCCAATACCGCCCAGCTCAAGGATTTGATGACGGTGCCGCCGATGACGGCAGCGCGTCATGCTGAACTGATGCGAGAACGCAACGCCCGGCGGCGAATGCTCGAAGAAGCGCGTGACTTGAAAAAGTCAGAAGACTACCGTTACGACGACAAGCGCTGATGTAACCCATGCCGGCGCGAGCCGGCATGCCGGTCACTCTGCGCCGTCGCTCTGTTCACCCTTCATGCCGCCCCAGCGCGCGGCCTGGGTATTCTCTAACCCCAGCAAATCCACGACACGGTCCACCGTATGCTCGACCATGTCCGCGATCGTCGCGGGCCGGTGGTAGAAGCTAGGCAATGGCGGGAAGATGATGCCGCCCATTTCGGTCACGGACGTCATATTGCGCAGGTGCGCCAGGTTGAACGGGGTTTCGCGCACCATCAGCACCAGGCGGCGGCGTTCCTTCAGGATCACGTCAGCGGCGCGCGTGACGAGATTGTCCGAAAAACCATGGGCCACGGCGGCCAGTGTCTTCATCGAGCAGGGCGCGATGACCATGCCATCGACCTGATACGAACCGCTGGCGATTGACGCACCGATGTCGCGGTTGCGGTGCACCACGTGCGCCAGCGCTTCGACGTCGCGCCGCTGCAAACCCAGTTCCTGGTGCAGGGTGAGGGTGGCGGCGTCGGAAATGACCAGGTGGCTTTCGATGCCAGCCGTCGCGTGCAGCCGCCTGAGCAGTTGCACGCCATAGGTTGCGCCGGTCGCGCCGGTGAGGGCGACAACAATACGGCGCGGGCGCTCAGCCATGCAATCAGCCGTTTTTCAGCAGGGTCTGCAGTTCGCCGGATTCGTACATCTCGTTCATGATGTCGGTGCCGCCGATGAACTCGCCGTTCACGTACAGCTGCGGCACGGTTGGCCAGTTCGAGAAGTCCTTGATGCCCTGACGCACTTCAGCATCGTCCAGCACATTCACGGTGGCAACGTTGTCGACGCCGCACGCTTTCAGCAGCTGGATGGCACGGCCGGAAAAGCCGCACTGCGGGAACTGGGCAGTGCCCTTCATGAACAGCACGACTGGCGTGGAGGTCACGGTTTCTTTGATCCAGGTTTGAACGTCGCTCATTTGATTTGTGCCTTTTGGAGATGAATAGGTAGATGGCGACATTCTATAAGAATTCGACGTTGACGGCATCGCCGACAACGTCGCCCCCGCGGAGGCGGGGGCCCAAGTTCGCGTGATAAGCCAGCGTCACGGCCATGACGCCCTGCGGTATGATGCCCGGTCCAATAAAACCAACAAACCCAATGAAGAATACGTTCGCTACCTTGCCCATCGCCGCCCTGTGGGTCTTTGCCGCATTACTGGGCTTGCCGGCGCTGTACGACGGCGCCGTGGCGCTCAAGAGCGGCCGTGCGATCGACGCCTTTGTCCAGATCGGCCCGCTCATGATGGCGCTGTTCCTGGCGTGGTGCGCGCTGCAGCGCCGCGCCGGCAGGCTGGCGCTGCTGACCACGCCGCGCGTCACCTTGATCGGTTTCATCTGCTTCGGCGCCTTCGCCGGCTGCTTCCTGATCAAGCTCCTGTTGCGCCATACGTCCCTGCTCGCCTGAGATCCAGGGGCGACGCACCTGCATGCAGGGCTTGTTGCGGTATGATCGCGCCGTTGATGACCTGACCACCGGAGAACCCTGATGCAGCAACCCCGCCGCCGCGTACCATCGCCGAACGCGAACCTCGTGATCGCCGCCCTGCTGGGCGTGCCCGGCATCCTCAATATCTATGCGGGTCTCACGCGCCAGAGTCCGGGCGACATCCTGTCGGGCATCGCGGCCCTGGTCTACGCCATCCTGCTGGTGCGCGACGCGCTGCACATCAAGAAGACCGGCGCGCCGGCGATCCCGCAGCACAAGATGCTGCTGATCGGCTTCGGCTGCCTGGGTGTGTACCTGATCGGCATCCTGATCAAGCACGCCTGACGCCCTCGCTGCCTACTTGCGCAGCTTGGCGAAGGCGTCGGCCATCGCGCCACCGGCTGGTGGCGCCGAGCGTTCCTGGCGCTGATGCTGCTGCACGCGTTTGGCGTCGCTGCGGTCCGGCCGCTGCGCAGGCTGCGCGCCTGGCTGCGGCGCGCTGTCCGTCAGGCGCATGCTCAAAGCGATGCGCTTGCGCTTCGGGTCTACTTCCAGCACCTTGACCTTGACCACCTGGCCGGCCTTGACGACCGTGTGCGGGTCCTTCACGAACGTATTCGACAGTGCCGAAATATGCACCAGGCCGTCCTGGTGCACGCCGATATCGACAAACGCGCCAAAGGCCGCGACGTTGGTGACCACGCCCTCGAGGATCATGTCCGGGCGCAGGTCGGAGATCTGTTCCACGCCATCCTTGAAGGTCGCCGTGGTGAACTCGGGCCGTGGATCGCGGCCCGGTTTTTCCAGCTCTTTCAGGATGTCGGTGATGGTTGGCACGCCGAATTTGTCGTCCGCATACTTCGCTGGATTCAGGCTCTTGATCAGGGTCCCATCGCCGATCACCGCCTTCATCTCGCGCTGCACGTCGCGCAGGATTTTCTCGACGAGCGGATACGATTCCGGGTGCACCGCAGATGCGTCCAGCGGATTGGCGCCGTTCATTACGCGCAAAAAGCCCGCCGCCTGTTCGAACGTCTTGTCGCCCAGACGCGGCACTTTTTTCAGCGCCGCGCGCGAGGCGAATGCGCCATGCGTGTCGCGGTACGCCACGATGCCTTGCGCGACGGTGGACGACAGGCCCGACACGCGCGCCAGCAGCGGCGCCGACGCGGTGTTGACGTCCACGCCGACGGCATTCACGCAATCCTCCACCACCGCGTCGAGCGAACGTGCGAGCTGGCTCTGCGACACGTCGTGCTGGTACTGGCCCACGCCGATCGACTTCGGATCGATCTTGACCAGTTCGGCCAGCGGGTCTTGCAGGCGGCGCGCAATCGAGACCGCACCGCGCAGCGACACGTCCATGTCGGGTAGCTCGCGCGACGCAAATTCGGATGCCGAATACACCGACGCGCCGGCTTCCGAGACAACGATCTTGGTCAGCTTGAGCTCTTGATTCTGCTTGATCAGGTCTTGCGCCAGCTTGTCGGTCTCGCGCGAGCCGGTGCCATTGCCGATCGAGACCAGCGACACATTGTGCTGCGCCGCTAGTCGACCCAATGTGTGCAGCGCGCCGTCCCAGTCGTTGCGCGGCTGGTGCGGGTACACGGTAGCGGTATCGACCACCTTGCCGGTGGCATCGACCACCGCGACCTTCACGCCGGTGCGCAGGCCAGGGTCAAGCCCCATCGTCGCGCGCGGGCCGGCCGGCGCCGCCAGCAGCAGGGCCTTCAGGTTGCGCGCAAAGACGCCGATCGCATCGAGTTCGGCCTTGTCGCGCAGGGCGCCCATCAACTCGGTATCGAGGTGCATGAAGCTCTTCACGCGCCAGGTCCAGCGCGCCGTATCGAGCAGCCACTTGTCGGCCGGGCGGCCCTGCGCCTTGATGCCGAAGCGCGCCGCGATGCGGCCTTCGCACGGATTGAGTGGCGCATCCCACTTCGGTTTTTCGGGCTCTGAATCCAGCCGCAGCGACACGTCCAGCATGCCTTCGCGACGACCGCGGAGCAGCGCCAGCGCGCGGTGCGACGGCACGGCGGCGAGGGGTTCGTTGTAGTCGAAATAGTCGGCGAACTTTTCGCCTTCGTCCTCTTTGCCGGCGACGACCTTCGATTCGACGACGCCGTGTTCCTGCACATATTCGCGCAGCGACTGCAGCAGCGCGGCGTCTTCGGCAAAGCGCTCCATCAGGATCTGGCGCGCGCCATCGAGCGCCGCTTTGGTGTCCGGTACGCCGGGGTTGGCGCCGCCGTCGGCATTGCTAAACGCTTCGCGCAGATAGCCGCTCGCGACATCCTCGGGCCCCTGCATCGGGTCGGCCAGCAGGCTGTCGGCCAGCGGCGCCAGGCCCGCCTCGATCGCGATCTGCGCCTTCGTGCGGCGCTTCTGCTTGTATGGCAGGTACAGGTCTTCAAGACGGGTCTTGTCTTCGGCCAGTGCGATAGCTTGCATCAGCTCGGGCGTCATCTTGTTCTGCTCCGTGATCGACGCGATGATCGACGCACGCCGGTCTTCCAGTTCGCGCAGATAGCGCAGGCGTTCTTCGAGAAGGCGCAGCTGGATGTCGTCCAGGCCACCGGTGGCTTCCTTGCGATAGCGGGCGATGAAGGGCACGGTGGCGCCTTCATCGAGCAGGGCGATGGCGGCAGCTACCTGGGCTGGCCTGGCGGCGAGTTCTTTGGCGAGGCGTTGTTCGATGGATGGCAGCATAGGGAGGCGTGGGGCATGGATCGTGGACCGAGCGGTCAATGATACGCAAACAGCGCCGATACGCCAGTCTTGACAGCATCACACGAACATGAGAGAACAGTCGGTTGGCAGACGAGGTGCGCGTTGCGCGCAGGCGCGATTTGTCTGCTAGGTGCGATTACGAACAAATCGGAAGCGTTCGTATGCGAGATAATAGTTTTTATTGCCGTTTTTAATACCCTGCCACGAGACCCAATGACAACAGTCGATTATCTTCGCGAGAAAGCCGGCGACGCACCCGCAGCACGCACGCCAGCACGTTCCCCGGCCCTGCCGGCGCCGGTGGTGAGCTGGCTGCAGCGGGTCGAAGCGGCGGCGCACCCGCAACCGAAGCTGTCCGATGAAGTACTCGACCCGAAGGCCGCGCAGTACAAGTTCGTCTACGTGATGGCGCCCACCAGCGGCGGGCGTCACGTGGCGCTGTGCCTGTGCAAGGCGCGCCTGCGGCCGAACGGCGACGTGGCGGCGGCCAGTCCGGTAAGCGAAGTGTTCTCGTTGTTGTCGGCACCGCCGGCCTATCTCGAAGGCGACGACATCGACCTGGTGCGCTTTTTCATTGCGATGCGCAGCGGCTCGGCGCAAGGCACCAGCGCCACCGAACCGAAAGGTAAAGTAGGCGCGATCCTGCTGCAGATGCTGCTCGAACAGGGCAAGCTGCTGTGGGCGAACTCGTGGTCCGACATGGCCGGTGGCCTGGTCTATCCGCTGCAGGTCGGCCCGACCCGCCTGGCCAGCCTGGCCTGGCGCGACGAAGGCCGCGTCGCAAAACTCGGCTGGTCGGTCGAACCTGTGGGCGGCACGGCCGCGCACAGCGCCGCCGACCAGATCGACTACATGCTGCCGACCGATCCGCCGTGGTACATCGACAATCTGTCGTGCGGCCCGCTCGACCTCAATCGTGGCGGCATCGACATCTCGCTGGCCGAATTGCAGGCGCTGGTGGCGCAAGCGCCAACGCTGACCGGCACCGATAAAAAACGTGTCTCGCAACTGCTGCTCGCGCATGGCCTGCAGCAACTGATGCCGCTGCCGCAGCCGCTCACGCAGCGTCTGCGGAATGATGTCAAACCAATTCCGCACCTGATGCTCGACGCGGTGCAGCTGCTCGATACCGGCGCCGCGCGCTGGCAAGACTTCGCCGTGCTGGCGTTCGATTACGACGGCCAGCGCGTCTCGTTCGATCCGTCACAGCGCGTCGTACGCCAGGTGGGCGATCTCACCGAGATCATCGAGCGCGACCCGAAACTCGAGAGCGACGCGCTCGACAAACTGGGCGAGATCGGTTTCCGCAAGCCGGCCACGGCGCCGCTCAACGCGATGGCTGGCGCGCTGCAGCTCGAGAGCCAGGCGCACTGGCTGCGCTTCGCCGAGCACTCGGTCGACGCGCTGTCCGACGCTGGCTGGCACCTGCAAAAGTCCACTAAATACCGCTACGACGTGGTACCGGTCGAAGACTGGTATGCCGACATCGATGAACCGCTCGAAGCAGGTAACGCCTGGTTCGAGCTCGAATTGGGCATCGTGGTGGCGAAGAAGCGCGTGCCGCTGCTGCCGGTGCTGGTGCAGCTGATTCGCAGCGCGCCCCTTGAATTCGATCCGAGCGTGCTGGCCGCGCACGCCGAGTCCGACCAGATGCTCGCGGTGCTGCCCGATGGCGAGCGCGTGGCGCTGCCGTGGGGGCGCCTGAAACCCATCCTCGCCACGCTCGGCGAGCTGTATTTCAACGACAAGATCAAGGCGCGCCTGCGGTTGTCGACGCTCGACGCGGCGCGCCTTGAAGAATTGGCGCGCGGGTTGGAACTGCGCTGGACCGGCGGCGAGCGCCTGCGCGAGACCGGCCGCAAACTGAGCCAGTTCGGCGCCGTGAAAAAAGTCGATGCGCCGGCCGGCCTGCAGGCCACCTTGCGCGACTACCAGCTCGACGGCCTGTCGTGGATGCAGTTCCTGCGCGAGTACGATCTGGGCGGCATCCTGGCCGATGATATGGGCCTGGGTAAAACCGTACAGACGCTGGCCCACATCCTGGTCGAAAAAGAAGCGGGCCGCTTGACCAGTCCCGCGCTGGTGATTGCGCCAACGAGCCTGATGGCCAACTGGTTCGACGAAGCGGCGCGCTTCGCACCGAGCCTGAAAGTGTTGCTGTTGCAGGGTAAAGAGCGCATGGAGTCGTTCGACCAGATCGACGGCGCCGACATCGTGCTGACCACCTACGCGCTGCTGCCGCGCGACGAAGAAGAACTGCGCAAGCACCACTATCACCTGGTGATCCTGGACGAATCGCACTACATCAAGAACACCCGCTCGAAGGCGGCGCAGACGGCCGGCTCGCTCGATGCCAGCCATCGCCTGTGCCTGTCGGGCACCCCGCTCGAGAACCACCTGGGCGAACTCTGGTCGCAGTTCCACTTCCTGATCCCGGGCCTGCTGGGCGACGAGAAAACGTTCAACACCCAGTTCCGTCATCCGATCGAACGGCAGGACGATCCTGTGCGCCGCACGCTGTTGAATCGCCGCATCCGCCCGTTCCTGCTGCGCCGCACGAAGGACAATGTGGCCAAGGAGCTGCCGCAAAAGACCGAGATGGTGCGCCGCATCGAGCTGTCCGGCCCGCAGCGCGACCTGTACGAGACGGTGCGCCTGGCGATGGACAAGAAAGTGCGCGACGAGATCGACCGCAAGGGCGTGGCGCGCAGCCAGATCGTGATCCTCGAGGCGCTGCTCAAGCTGCGCCAGGTGTGCTGCGATCCGCGCCTGGTCAAGTCGATGCCATCGAAGAAAAACACGGCGGCGGTGTCGGCCAAGCTGACTGACCTGATGCAGATGGTCGAAGACTTGCTGGGCGAGGGCCGCAAGATCCTTGTGTTCTCGCAGTTCACCAGCATGCTGGCGCTGATCGAAGAAGAACTCGCGCTGCGCAAGATCCCGTATGCGCTGCTCACCGGCGAGACGCGCGACCGCTCGGCGCAGGTGGCGGCGTTCCAGCAGGGTGCCGTGCCGATCTTTCTGATCAGCCTGAAAGCGGGCGGCGTTGGCCTGAACCTGACAGCGGCCGACACCGTGATCCACTACGATCCGTGGTGGAATCCGGCGGCCGAGAATCAAGCGACCGATCGCGCCTGGCGTATCGGGCAAGATAAACCGGTGTTCGTGTATAAACTGATCGCCAAGGGCACGCTGGAAGAAAAGATCCAGCTGCTGCAGCAGAAGAAGTCGGAACTGGCGCACTCGATCCTGTCTGAAGGCGAGTCGCAGAAGATGGCGCTGACGCAAGAAGACCTGCAGGCGATCTTCGCGCCGCTGGCGGAGTAAGCGCGGCGCAAGTTAGTACTGCTATATAGAGAGATGGCGGGCTCGCGAGCCCGCCATTATTGTATTAACTGAGGTATTGACCGAAGGATTACGCGTAATACGCTTCGACTTTGCCTTTCAGCTTGATCAGCATCGGCCGGCCTTTGCGATCGAGCGTCTTGCCGGCGGCGACCTTGATCCAGCCTTCGCTGATGCAATACTCTTCGACGTCGGTGCGATCCTTGTCGTTGAAGCGGATGCCGACGTCGTGCTGGAAGACGTCACGGTTATGGAATGGGCTGCTCGGATCGATCGAGAGCCGGTCTGGGAGCGGGGGGCGGGTAGCGGTATCGTTCATAGTGGTGAAATTATCGCCCAAACCCTGCCGACGTGGCGTATTTGTTTCGCATGCCAGCGCATTGCGGGTCGCATCACCCCCTCGCATTCCCCGGCAAAATACGGTTCTGCCTTTTACACAGCAATATGTCACATCCATGTTACGGTAGCGATATACTAGCTGGTCAATACACTACCCGTAACTATTGGTGAAGAAAGAGCCTCAATGAAGTCCAGTCCGATTGCCGCCACTGCGTCCGCCACCCCGGTTCATGCCGGCGTTGACGAGGTGCTCTCTGGCCGGCAGCTGCGCACGATCGCTGAACTGGGAGACGACGTGGCCTTCGCCATTGCGCTGCCTGCGGGGAACTTGCGCTATCTGAGTCCGGCTTTTGCCGCGCTTAGTGGCTATGACGCCGGGACACTGCAGCGTGCGCTCGATGGCGACAGCGGCTCGCCCCTGGCGCCGCTGGCGACGTGGCTGCGCGCGACGGCAACCGGCAAGCCGGGTGTGCGCCACCGGCGCGAGTTCGACCTGTTCGACACCGAGCGCCGCCCACTGGCGCTGGAAGCGATGACCATCGTGCCGGTCGATGACGCATCGACGCTGGTCGGCTTGCTGCGCGACCTGGCGGCGCGGCGCGGTCACGACAGTGAATACAAACGCTTTGCCAGCATGCTCAATCACGAATTTCGCACCCCGCTGGCGACGATCGATGGCGCCATCCAGCGCCTGGAAGCGACCTCTAGCCACGCCGAAGAATCGGTGCGTGCCCGCTACCGGAAGATCGGCGCCGCGGTTGACCGCCTGATCGGAATGCTCGACGAATACCTGTCGCCGGACCGCATGGCCACGCTCGGGCGCACGCGCCAGCCCAATACGATCACGGTCGGCGATCTGGTTGAGACCGGGGCAGCCCAGATCCGCGCCGCCGGGCGCGAGGCTGTGCTGCAGCTCGAAGACGTGGCGTCGATCCTGCGCGGCGAACCGGAAGGCTTGCGGCTGGCACTGAAGGTCATGATCGACAATGCGCTGGCCTTTTCGCCGCCATCAGCCGACGTGACGGTGCGCGTGCGGCGCAGTGGCGGCGGTGTCGAGATCGCGGTGCTCGACGGCGGAGCGGGCGTGCCGCCGGACGAAGCATCCCGGGTCTTCGACAAGGGCTACCGCGGCCGCAACGCCGCCGGTCTGCCGGGCAGTGGGCTGGGCCTGTACATGGCGCGCTCGATCCTCGAAGTCCACGGCGGCGTGCTGAGCCTTGCTCCGGGGCGGCAGGGGGCCGGCGCCGAGTTCCGGCTGTGGATGCCGGCACTGGTGCTATAAGAGGTTATAGAGGAATATCTCCTTGCTTCGGGTAGCCTCAGCAGTGATAATCGGGACCGCGCTCCGGTGTGGATAACGCTAACAATGGTATCAACGACGGGCAAAGAAGGAATATGGCGAAGGCATGACGCAGATACTGATTGTTGAAGACAATGGCGAATACGCCGACGACATGGCCGAGTTCCTGAAGGAGCTGGACCATGACGTAACGATCGCCAGGACCGCCAGTGAAATGTGGGCTGCGCTGACGCGCACCCCGGCGGCGGTGGTGGTGCTCGACCTGGGGCTGCCTGACGAAGATGGCTTCAATGTCATCCCCCGCATGCGCCAGCTGTATCCCGAAATCGGGCTGCTGGTGTTGACGGGCCGCGTCGCGTTCGACCACCGCATCCTGGGCCTGCGCCTGGGCGCCGACCATTATTTGACCAAGCCGATCAAGTTCCCGGAACTGGCCGCCCATATCGAAGCACTGGACCGCCGGGTACGCCCGCAGGATCCGGCGCCGGCGCCAAGCAAATGGATGCTGCGCGTAAGCGCGCGCCAACTCGAGCTGATGGGTAAAGTGGTCGACCTGACCGAAAAGGAATGCAATTTCCTGCATTTATTGACGATCAACACGCGCCCTGTACCGCGTCACGTGATCGTCGCCGGCATGGGCGGCGACGACCCGGACGCCAGCCGCCGGGTCGACATGCTGGTCTACCGCTTGCGCAAGAAAGCCCGCACCGGCCTCGGCCAGGACCTCCCCCTGCGCAGCGCCTACGGCGAAGGCTATAGCCTGTCTGCCGGCTTCACCCTCTCCTGACCGTCCCTCCCCCTTTTCAATTGGGGTCAGAGTCGACTTATTGGCCAATTTCCACTCAGACAATTAGGGTCAGAGTAGAATTATTGGCCAATTTTCTTTGAGAACTTGGTTTAATTATCCGGTTTTTCTCAAAAATTATTTGCAGAAATTGCGCCTTGGCTTATGCGCAAATAATTAGGGACAGAGTCAGGCGATTTTTGTGGAAACTTGCGTTTAATTAGGGACAGAGTCATTTTTCATTGTAGAATTCTGGCTCCTTACGCCTATCCGACGCCATGGCACGCCAACCTCGACTCATCGTTCCCGAGCAACCGCACCACGTGATCCAGCGTGGCAACAACCGCCAGATCATTTATCGCGACGAGGTGGATTACCAGCGATTTCTCGTCTGGCTCAAGGAAGCGGCGCGGTTTTATGACGTGGCGATCCATGCGTATGTCTTGATGCCGAACCATGTTCATCTGCTGGCAACGCCGAGTGACGCCACCGGCCTGGCATTGATGATGCAAAAAGTTGGCCGACTTTATGTGCCATGGTTTAACCATAAGTACGAGCGTAGCGGCGGCTTGTTCGAGGGACGTTTCCGTACGTCGCTGATCGACTCGGACCGGTATTTCATGACTTGTAGCCGGTATATCGAGCTCAACCCGGTGCGTGCGCAGCTGTCGGTGGGGCCGGGCGACTATCCATGGTCGAGCTACGCACACCACGCCGGGGCGCGTCTCGATACGCTCGTCAGCGACCACAGCCTGTTCTGGGCCCTGGGCAACACGCCATTCCAGCGCGAGGCGGCGTATATGGACATGGTCCAGCAAGGCTTGTCATCGGAAGAGGTCGATTTCATCACCTCGTCGATCCTGCGAAACAAGCCTCTGGGTTCGGATACCTTCAAAAGCCAGCTCGAGCAAAAAACACAACGCCAGATCTTGCCGGCGAAGCGTGGCAGGCCATTTAATCCACCGCTACCACCGCTCTCGCAGGCTTGAAACGTCAGCAATTCCCGACACAACGGCACGGTTATTCGTGCCGTTTTTATTGCTGAATTCCTTTCAAATACAAACACTTACCCCGTGATAAAGAAACTATCCATACATCATAACGACTCTGTCCCCAATTATTCAGCTTCTCAAAAAGTTGTCAAACAATTCGACTCTGACCCTAATTATTGTGGTTGACGGCGGATTTTGCATTGCACTATTCTCGGCATTCGATCCCGTAAAGTTGTGGAGAATGTCGCATGATTGCCCAAGGTTTGTATGATCCCGCCAATGAACACGATGCCTGCGGTGTTGGCTTCATCGCCCACATCAAGGGCAACAAGAGTCATTCGATTGTTGAACAGGGTCTGCTGATTCTGAAGAACCTCGACCACCGGGGGGCGGTCGGTGCCGATGCGCTGATGGGCGACGGGGCGGGGATTCTGATTCAGATTCCGGATCAGTATTACCGCGACGAGATGGCGCGCCAGGGCGTCGAGTTGCCGCCACCGGGCGAGTACGGCGTTGGTATGGTCTTTTTGCCCAAGGAGCATGCCTCGCGCATCGCTTGCGAGCAGGAGATCGAGCGCGCCGTGCGCATCGAAGGCCAGGTCGTTCTTGGCTGGCGCAACGTGCCGGTCGACGCGACCATGCCGATGTCGCCGTTCGTGCGCGCCAAGGAACCGGTGATTCGCCAGATCTTCATCGGCCGCGGCCCGGACATCATGGTGACCGATGCACTGGAACGTAAGCTCTACGTGATCCGCAAATCGTCCGGCCACGCGATCCAGGCCCTCAAACTTTTGCATGGCAAGGAATTCTTCGTGCCGTCGATGTCGGCGCGCACCGTCGTCTACAAAGGCCTGCTGCTGGCCGACCAGGTGGGCGTGTTCTACAAAGACCTGCAAGACCCGCGCTGCATCTCGGCCCTGGCCCTGGTCCACCAGCGCTTCTCGACCAATACCTTCCCCGAGTGGCCGCTGGCCCACCCGTACCGCCTGATCGCCCACAACGGCGAGATCAATACCGTCAAGGGCAACTTCAACTGGACCCGCGCGCGCGAAGGCATCCTCAAGTCGGCCGTGCTGGGCGACGACCTGAACAAGCTGTTCCCGCTGATCTACGAAGGCCAGTCCGACACCGCCTGCTTCGACAACGCGCTTGAACTGTTGATCATGGCCGGCTACCCGATCGCCCAGGCGATGATGATGATGATCCCGGAGGCCTGGGAAAACCACGCGTCGATGGACGACAACCGCCGCGCCTTCTACGAATACCACGCGGCGATGATGGAGCCGTGGGACGGCCCGGCCGCGATGGCGTTTACCGACGGCCGCCACATCGGCGGCACGCTCGACCGCAATGGCCTGCGCCCGGCGCGCTACGTCATCACCGAGGACGATCTGGTCGTCATGGCGTCCGAGTCGGGCGTGCTGCCGATTCCCGAGTCGCGCATCGTCAAGAAATGGCGCCTCCAGCCGGGCAAGATGTTCCTGATCGACCTCGAAGCCGGCCGCATCATCGACGATAAAGAGTTGAAAGACACCTACGCCAACGCCAAGCCCTATAAGGCGTGGATCAAGTCGGTGCGCATCAAGCTCAACGCAATCAAGCTGACCGAAGCGCAACAGGCGGCCGGCCGCGCGATGGACACTGCAGCGCAGGGCGAGAAGCCTGCGCTGACGCTGCTCGACCGCCAGCAAGCGTTCGGCTACACGCAAGAAGACCTGAAATTCCTGATGGCGCCGATGGCCCTGCTGGGCGAAGAAGCCACCGGCTCGATGGGCAACGACTCGCCGCTGGCCGTCACGTCCAACAAACTCAAGCCGCTGTATAACTACTTCAAGCAGCTGTTCGCGCAGGTGACCAATCCGCCGATCGACCCGATCCGCGAAAGCATGGTCATGTCGCTGGTCTCGTTCATCGGCCCGAAGCCGAACATCCTCGACACCAACAACGTCAACCCGCCGATGCGCCTCGAAGTCGCGCAGCCGATCCTGAACTTCGACGACATGGCGCGCCTGCGCAATATCGGCCAGCACACCGGCGGCAAGTTCAAGGCCTATGAGCTGAACATCTGCTACCCGGTCGCCTGGGGCAAGGAGGGCATCGAAGCGTCGCTGGCCTCGCTGTGCGCCGAAGCGGTCGACGCGGTCAAGTCGGGCCATAACATCCTGATCGTGTCGGATCGCCGCCTGTCGCCCGACCTGGTCGCAATCCCTGCGCTGCTGGCCACGTCGAGCGTGCACCAGCACCTGGTCGCGCGCGGCCTGCGCGCTTCCACGGGCCTGGTGATCGAAACCGGTTCGGCGCGCGAGACGCACCACTTCGCGCTGTTGGCCGGCTACGGCGCCGAAGCCGTGCACCCGTACCTGGCCCTCGAAACGCTGGCCGACCTGGCACATGGTTTGCCACAGGAGCTGTCGGCGGAAACCGTCAGCTACAACTACATCAAGGCTGTCGGCAAGGGCCTGATGAAGGTGATGTCGAAGATGGGCATCTCCACCTATATGTCGTACTGCGGCGCGCAGATCTTCGAGGCCGTGGGCCTGAACAAATCGCTGGTCGACAAATACTTCAAGGGCACCTCGTCGAATATCGAAGGCATTGGCCTGTTTGAAGTGGCAGAAGAAGCGCTGCGCCTGCACGCGCTGGCCTTCGGCGCCGATCCGGTGCTGGCCAATGCGCTTGACGTCGGCGGCGAGTACGCGTTCCGCGTGCGCGGCGAAGATCACCTGTGGACGCCGGACACGATCGCCAAGCTGCAGCATGCGACGCGCGCCAACAACTTCTCGACCTATAAAGAGTACGCGCAGCTGATCAACGACCAGACGCGCCGTCACCTGACGCTGCGCGGCCTGTTCGAATTCAAGATCGACCGCGACAAGGCGATCCCGATCGAAGAAGTCGAAGCGGCCAAGGACATCGTCAAGCGCTTCGCTACCGGCGCGATGTCGCTCGGCTCGATCAGCACCGAAGCCCACGCCACGCTGGCGATTGCGATGAACCGCATCGGCGGCAAGAGCAATACGGGCGAAGGCGGCGAAGATCCGGCGCGCTACATGAATGAGTTCAAGGGCATCGCGATCAAGAAGGGCGAGTCGCTGGCCTCGCGCCTGGGCGATGACCGCGTCGTGGTCGACATCCCGCTCGAAGACGGCGACTCGCTGCGCTCGAAGATCAAGCAGGTGGCATCGGGCCGCTTTGGCGTCACCGCCGAATACCTGAACTCGGCCGATCAAATCCAGATCAAGATGGCGCAGGGCGCCAAGCCGGGCGAAGGCGGCCAGCTGCCGGGCCACAAGGTGTCGGAGTACATCGCGTCCTTGCGCTTCTCGGTGCCGGGTGTCGGCCTGATTTCGCCGCCGCCGCACCACGACATCTACTCGATCGAAGATCTGGCCCAGCTGATCCACGACCTGAAAAACGTGAACCCGCGCGCCTCGATCTCGGTCAAGCTGGTGTCCGAAGTGGGTATCGGCACGGTCGCCGCGGGCGTGTCGAAAGCGAAGGCCGATCACATCGTGGTCGCCGGTCACGATGGCGGCACGGGCGCGTCGCCCCTGTCGTCGGTCAAGCACGCCGGCACGCCGTGGGAATTGGGCCTCGCAGAGACACAACAAACCCTGGTGCTCAATGGCTTGCGCAGCCGTATCAGGCTTCAGGCGGACGGCCAGATGCGCACCGGCCGCGACGTCGTGATTGCCGCGATGCTGGGCGCCGACGAAATCGGCTTTGCCACCGCGCCGCTGGTGGTCGAAGGTTGCATCATGATGCGCAAGTGCCACCTCAATACCTGCCCGGTGGGCGTGGCCACGCAAGACCCGGTACTGCGCGCAAAATTCCAGGGCAAGCCCGAACACGTGGTGAACTACTTCTTCTTCGTGGCCGAAGAAGCGCGCCAGATCATGGCGCAGCTGGGCATCCGCACCTATGACGAACTGATTGGCCGCGCCGACCTGCTCGATAAATCGAAGGCGATCGGGCACTGGAAGGCGCAGGGCCTGGACTTCTCGAACATCTTCTACCAGCCGCAGGTAGAGAGCCAGCGCGCCCTGTTCCACACCGAAGGCCAGGACCATGGCCTGGATAAAGCGCTCGATCACAAGCTGATCGCGCAGGCCAAGGCCGCGCTGGAAAAAGGCGAGCGGGTCTCGTTCATCTCGCCGGTCAAGAACCTGAACCGCACCGTCGGCGCCATGCTGTCGGGCGAAGTCGCCACGCGCTACGGTCACGCCGGCCTGCCGGACGACACGATCCACATCCAGCTGCAAGGCACGGCGGGCCAGTCGGCAGCGGCGTTCCTGGCCGGCGGCATCACGATGGACCTGGTCGGCGAAGGCAACGACTACGTCGGCAAGGGCCTGTCGGGCGGGCGCATCATCGTGCGGCCGAATACCGAATTCCGTGGCTGGGCCGTGGACAACATCATCGTCGGGAACACCGTGCTGTATGGCGCGATCTCGGGCGAAGCGTTCTTCAACGGCGTGGCCGGCGAACGTTTCGCGGTGCGTAATTCGGGCGCCACGGCGGTGGTCGAAGGTTGCGGCGACCACGGTTGCGAATACATGACCGGCGGGACGGTGGCGGTGCTGGGCGACACGGGCCGTAATTTCGCGGCCGGCATGTCGGGCGGCGTCGCCTTTGTGTACGACCCGAAGGGCGAATTCGAAGCGCGCTGCAATACGACGATGGTCAACCTGGAACGCGTGCTGGCGTCGAAAGACCAGGCGGATCCGGCGGCCTGGCACAGCCAGTCGCGCACCAGCGAGCGCGAGTCGGACGAAGCGATCCTGCGCCGCCTGATCGAGCGTCACTTCAAGTACACCGGCAGCACGCGCGCGCGCAACCTGCTGGACGACTGGGCCAACAGCCGCACCAAGTTCGTCAAGGTGTTCCCGACCGATTACAAGCGTGCACTCGAAGAGATGCATTTTTCGAGCATGGAAGAAGCGAACGACAAGATCGAAGTGGTGGCGTAACAGCGGTCTCAATCAACGTCGTCCCCGCGCAGGCGGGGACCCAAGTAATCAGCGTCGCCCATAACCCATGCGTTATCGGTTAGCACGCAACTTGGGTTCCCGCTTGCGCGGGAAAGACAGATCTACGGCCGCAGGCCAAATGACAAGGAAAACAACGTGGGCAAAATCACCGGCTTCATGGAATTCGAACGGCAGGAAGAGGGCTACCTCGAACCGGCCTCGCGTCTGAAGAACTACAAGGAATTCGTCATCACCCTCACCGACGCGCAGGCCAAGGTGCAAGGCGCGCGCTGCATGGATTGCGGCATCCCGTTCTGTAACACGGGCTGCCCGGTCAACAACGTCATCCCTGACTGGAATGACCTGGTCTTCCATGGCAACTACCGCCACGCGCTGGAGAACCTGCACTCGACGAATAACTTCCCCGAGTTCACCGGCCGTATCTGCCCGGCGCCGTGCGAGTCGGCCTGTACGCTCGGGATCAACGACGAGCCGGTCGGCATCAAGTCGATCGAGCGCAAGATCATCGACACCGGCTGGGAGCACGGCTGGGTGGTGCCGCAACCACCGAACCAGCGCACCGGTCGCAAGGTCGCCGTCGTCGGCTCCGGTCCTGCCGGCCTGGCCGCGGCCCAGCAACTGGCGCGCGTCGGCCACGATGTGACGGTGTTCGAAAAGAGCGACCGCCTGGGCGGCCTGCTGCGCTACGGGATCCCCGACTTCAAGATGGAAAAGGACCTGATCGACCGTCGCGTTGAACAAATGCAGGCCGAAGGCGTCACCTTCCGCACCGGCGTGTTGATCGGCAAGGACTTCCCGGCCAGCGTCAGCAATATGGCGCGCGACACCATCTTCCCGGAAGACCTGGAAAAAGAATTCGACGCCGTGATCATGGCAGGTGGCGCCGAGCAGCCGCGCGACCTGCCGGTGCCGGGCCGCCAGCTCAAGGGCGTGCACTTCGCGATGGATTTCCTGCCGCAGCAAAACCGCGTCAATGCTGGCGACAAGCTGAAAGACCAGCTGAAAGCCACCGGCAAGCACGTGATCGTCATCGGCGGTGGCGATACCGGGTCCGACTGCGTCGGCACCTCGAACCGCCATGGCGCGGCGTCGGTCACGCAATTCGAACTGCTGCCGCAGCCGCCGGAGCACGAAAACAAGCCGCTGGTGTGGCCGTACTGGCCGACCCGCCTGCGCACCTCGTCGTCGCACGAAGAAGGCTGCGAGCGCGACTGGGCAGTAGCGACCAAGCGCCTGGAAGGCAAGGGCGGCAAGGTGGACAAACTGATCGCCTGCCGCGTCGAATGGAAAGACGGCAAGATGACGGAAGTGCCGGATTCGGAATTCGAACTGAAAGCCGACCTGGTGCTGCTGGCGATGGGCTTTGTTTCGCCAGTGCAGCAAGTGCTCGACGCGTTCGGCGTGCAGAAAGACCCGCGCGGTAATGTACGTGCGGCCACCGAAGGCGAGGCCGCCTACCAGACCTCGAACCCGAAAGTATTCACGGCCGGCGACATGCGCCGGGGCCAGTCGCTGGTGGTGTGGGCGATTCGCGAAGGCCGTCAGTGCGCACGCGCGGTCGACGAATTCCTGATGGGATCGTCGGACCTGCCGCGTTAAGACCTGGCATCAATGGCGGTCGTGCAACGCGACCGCCAATATCTCTGGCGCACGAACAGGCCGGCGACAAATTAACGACACTCTGTATATAGACTGTCACTTGCTAATTCGCAAAGCTATCCCCAACTGATGCTGCATTGCAAAATGGCTTCGCGCGCCGTCACTTAATGACACGCATGTATCATGCGTTTTATGCAATTCTGTTTGACACTTATTGATTCAACACAATGAATTGCAATATTGTCATATATGCATAATTCAATGAAAACAATTGCTTACAACGTTAAATAGCTGACCAAGAAGTTATTAGTGTTGTAATACTACGTCGCCTGCCGTGGGTAAAATCGGGTCCCTCGAGCGGGTAAATAGCTTTCTGCACTACAATACCGGATTCTCTAATCTCAAATGATGCTGTGTCGAACCTAGTCGAAATCCGCGATCTGCATTTTGCTTACGGTGAGCGTTCCATTCTGTCGAATCTGCGCATGGATTTCCCACGTGGCAAGCTTATTGCCGTCATGGGCGGTTCCGGTTGCGGCAAGACGACGGTATTGCGCTTGATCGGTGGCCAGATCCGCCCCCAGCGCGGCGAAGTCCGCATTGGCGGCGAAGTCGTGCACAGTCTCGATACGCAGGGGCTGTATCGCCTGCGCCGTCGGATGGGCATGCTGTTCCAGTTTGGCGCGCTGTTCACCGACCTGTCGGTGTTCGATAACGTGGCGTTTCCGCTGCGCGAACACACCGACCTGCCCGAAGAACTCATCCGTGACCTCGTGCTCATGAAGCTCAACGCCGTCGGCCTGCGCAACGCGCACCGCCTGAAGCCCGCCGAGATCTCGGGCGGCATGGCGCGCCGGGTGGCCGTGGCGCGCGCCGTTGCGCTTGACCCCGAACTGATCATGTATGACGAGCCGTTCGCCGGCCTCGACCCGATCTCGATGGGCGTGACCGCCAACCTGATCCGCAACCTGAACGACGCCCTCGGCTCGACCTCGATCCTCGTCTCGCACGACGTGAAAGAGTGCTTCGCGATTGCCGACTACGTCTATTTCATGTCCGCCGGCAAGATCGTTGCAGAAGGTACGCCGACCGAATTGCAAGTGTCGACCGACCCGTACGTGCGCCAGTTCGTCAATGCCGAGCCGGACGGCCCGGTGCCGTTCCACTATCCCGGCAAGACGCTGGCCGACGACCTGGGCCTGGGAGCGCGCACATGATCGCCCGCTTCCTCGGCTTCTTAGGTTGCACCGTGCGCGAAGGCCTGGCCGGCCTGGGCTTTGCCATCCGCTCGTTCTTCAGCATCCTGCGCGTTTCGCCAGGCGCATTCCGCCGCCCGGGCTTGATTTCCGAACAGATCCACTTCATCGGTAATTACTCGCTGGTGATCATCGCCGTGTCCGGCCTGTTCGTCGGCATGGTGCTGGGCCTGCAGGGCTACTACACGCTGAACCAGTACGGCGCCGAGCAGATGCTGGGCCAGGTCGTCGCACTGTCGCTCGTGCGCGAACTCGGTCCGGTCGTCACCGCGCTGCTGTTCGCCGGCCGTGCCGGCACCTCGCTGACGGCGCAGATCGGCCTCATGAAGGCGGGCGAGCAATTGTCGGCCATGGAAATGATGGCGATTAATCCGGTACAACGGGTGTTGGCGCCCCGTTTCTGGGCGGGCGTGATCGCCATGCCGGTGCTGGCCACCGTATTTTCGGCCGTGGGCGTGATGGGTGGCTATCTCGTCGGCGTGAAATTGATCGGTGTGGATGAAGGTTCTTTCTGGGCGCAGATGCAATCTGGCGTCGATGTGCGCGCTGACGTACTGAACGGTGTGATTAAAAGCTTTATCTTTGGCATCGCAGTGACCTTTACCGCCCTGTTCCAGGGGTACCAGGCCCAGCCGACGCCAGAAGACGTGTCGCGCGCTACCACGCGCACGGTCGTGATCGCATCGCTGCTGGTCTGGGGGCTGAATTTCGTCATGACCGCCCTGATGTTCAATAAATAACTAACACGGTTTTAGGGTAATAAAATGCATCGCAAAACTATCGACGTCTGGGTTGGCCTGTTCGTGCTGCTGGGCTTGGCTGCACTGCTGTTTCTGGCTTTCCAGGCCGGCAATATGAAGTCCATGTCGTTCGGACAAACGTATTCGGTCAGTGGCCGTTTTGACAATATCGGTGGCCTCAAGCCCCAGGCGCCAGTCAAGAGCGCCGGTGTGGTGGTCGGTCGCGTGGGCGACATCGCCTTCGATGACAAGAGCTTCCAAGCATCTGTGCGCCTCGATCTGGACACTGACTATAAATTCCCAAAAGATAGTTCGTTGAAGATCTTGACCGCTGGTTTGCTTGGCGAGCAGTACATCGGCATCGAAGCCGGTGGCGAGACGAATAATCTGGCCGAGGGCGATCGCATCGTTCGCACCCAGTCGGCGACAGTCCTGGAAGACTTAATTAATCAATTTATCTACAGCAAGGCTGCTGATGGAAAGGAAGGTAGTCAATGAACTACACCAACACGCTTTCGCACCTGCGTCTCTGCACTGCCGCCGCCGCTGTCCTGGTCTTGACTGGTTGCGCCACCACCGCGAACAACCCGCAAGATCCCCTGGAAGGTTATAACCGCGCCGTCTACTCGTTCAACGATGCAGTCGACCGCACCGTGCTCAAGCCAACCGCCACCGTCTATAAGAACGTGCTGCCGGGCTTTGCCCAGACGGGCGTGAGCAATTTCTTCGGCAACCTGTCGGATGCCTGGAGTTCGGTCAACAATCTGCTGCAAGGCAAGGGCGAAGCCGGCGCAACCGATTTTGGCCGCGTGGCCATCAACTCGACCTTCGGTATTTTCGGCTTGCTGGACATCGCGTCCGAAGCCGGCATGCCAAAGCACAACGAAGACTTCGGCCAGACCCTGGGCAAATGGGGCGTGCCGAGCGGTCCGTACTTGATCTTGCCGCTGCTGGGCCCATCTACTGTGCGTGACACCGCAGCACTGCCGGCCGATTTTGCAGGCGACATCTGGACCTACAAAACGCCGGTCAACTGGCGCAATGTCGGCACCGGTGTGCGCATCATCGACAAGCGCGCCTCGCTGCTGGACGCATCGGGCCTGATGGAAGACGCCGCACTGGACCGCTACGAGTTCCTGCGCGACGGCTACCTGCAGCGCCGCCAGAGCCAGGTCTATGACGGCAACGTGCCGCGCCAGGCCGACGACGACGTCGACGCGCCAGCACCTTCCGAAACGAAGTAAGTTGAAAGGAATACGATGAAACCATTCATGCACCTGATCGCCGCCGCCGCCGTTACCGCTGCCTTTTCCACGAGCGTGATCGCCCAGCCTGCCGCCAGCGCCGAAGCGCCGGACGTGCTGGTCAAGCGCATCAGCGCCGAAGTGATCGACAGCGTCAAGGGCGACAAAGACATCCAGTCGGGCGACCGCAGCAAGATCATGGGTCTGGTCAATAGCAAGATCCTGCCGTACGTCGATGCCGAAAAAATGACGCAGCAAGCGGCCGGCCGCCACTGGCGCACCGCCACGCCGGATCAGCAAAAACGCCTGACCACCGAGTTCCGCAACCTGCTGGTCTACACGTACTCCGGTGCGCTCTCGACCATCAAGAACGAAACCGTCGAGTTCAAGCCGATGCGCGGCGCCGCCACCGACACCGACGTCGAAGTGCGCTCGCAGGTGAACGTCTCGCGCGGCGAGCCAATCACCCTGAACTATCGCCTGGCCAAGGGCAGCAACGGCTGGAAGATCTATGACGTGAACATCCTGGGCGCCTGGCTGGTCGAGACCTACAAGAGCACCTTCAATAGCGAGATCAGCAAGAGCGGCGTCGATGGCCTGATCAAGCGCCTGGCCGATCGCAATGCGCAACTGGCCTCCAAGCCACTGGCAGCGCCGAGCAAGTAATGGCTGAGGCAAATCCCATGCTGACGATCGACGCCATGACCTTCGGCAGTGCCCGCGAAGCGCTGGCCCAGGGTCAGGCGGCCATCAGCGCTGGCGAGACCGTGTTCGACCTGGCCGGCGTCAAGGCGGCCGATTCGTCGGGCGTGGCCTTGTTGCTGGCCTGGCAGCGCCGTGCCCTCGATGCTGGGCACCGTCTCACGTTCATCAACGTGCCGGACAATGTGCGCAAGCTGGCGTCCCTGTACGGGGTCGATACGCTGGTCGCACCAGCATGAATACGGGCAGCTTCGGCTGCCCGTTTTTTTCTCCCGTTTCTCCAGCAAGCGCCCTGCCGGGTTTCTCTGCCTTGGCCGCTTGACGTGGCGATTTCACCTATAATGGACTGTTTTCCTGCACGGTCCTGGTGCGTTCTCCCGCCGGCCTCCGTTTTGTTTCGACTACCGCGCGCCGCGCCTCCCATTTCGCATGACTGCTATCCAGATTGACCGTGTCGAGAAGAGCTACAAAGGCTTCAAGGCGCTCAAGGGCGTCTCGCTCTCCATCGAAGAAGGCGAGTTCTTTGGCCTGCTGGGCCCGAACGGCGCCGGCAAGACCACCCTCATTTCCACCATCGCGGGCCTGATCCGCCCGGATGCCGGCAGCGTGAAAATCCATGGCCACGACGTGGTCACCGATTTCCGCGAAGCGCGCAAGCGCCTGGGCGTCGTGCCGCAAGAGCTGGTGTTCGATCCGTTCTTCACGGTGCGCGAAACGCTACGCCTGCAGTCGGGCTACTTCGACATCCGCAACAACGATGGCTGGATCGATGAAGTGATGCACAACCTCGACCTGACCGACAAGGCCGACGTGAACATGCGCGCGCTGTCGGGCGGCATGAAGCGGCGCGTGCTGGTGGCGCAAGCGCTCGTGCACCGCCCGCCGGTGATCGTGCTCGACGAGCCCACCGCCGGCGTCGACGTCGAACTGCGCCAGACGCTGTGGAAGTTCATCGCGCGCCTGAACCGCGAAGGCGGCCACACGGTTGTCCTGACCACCCACTATCTCGAAGAAGCGCAGGCCATGTGCCAGCGCGTGGCCATGCTCAAGCAGGGCAATGTGGTGGCGCTCGACACGATGAGCACCTTGCTGCGCCGCGTATCGGGCTCGCAACTGGTGGTGCACCTGAAATCCGGCGCGCTGCCGGCCGAACTGCGCCCGCTCGTGTCGCACGATGAAAACGCCAATGGAAACAAATACACGCTGCGCGTGAACGACTACGCCGACGTCGAACCGATCCTGGCGCGCCTGCGTGAAGCGGGCGCCGTGATCGACGAAATGCAGCTCGAGCAGGCCGACCTGGAAGACATCTTCATCCAGATCATGGAAGAGGGTAAGCAATGAATCTGTTCTCCATCGGGTTCCGTACCCTGTTCTACAAAGAGTCGCTGCGCTTCTGGAAGGTGGCCACGCAAACCGTCGCCGCGCCGGTCGTCACCGCCATGCTGTACCTCGTCATCTTCGGCCACGTGCTCGACGGCCGGGTCGAGATGCTCGAGGGCGTGGCGTACACGTCGTTCCTGATTCCCGGCCTGGTGATGATGAGCGTGCTGCAAAATGCGTTCGCCAATTCGTCGTCGTCGCTGATCCAGTCGAAAATCAGCGGCAACCTGGTGTTCATCCTGCTCGCGCCCCTGTCGCATGCCGAAATCCTGGCGGCCTACGTCGGCGCGGCGGTGCTGCGCGGGATCGCGGTCGGCGCCGGCGTGTTCGCCATTACCGCCTGGTTCGCGCACCTGACCTTCGTCGCGCCGGTGTGGATCGTCGTGTTCGCGATTCTTGGCGCCGCCATTCTCGGTACCATGGGCGTCATCGCCGGCATCTGGGCCGAGAAGTTCGACCAGCTGGCCGCGTTCCAGAACTTCTTGATCATGCCGGCCACGTTCCTGGCCGGGGTGTTCTATTCGGTACAAAAACTGCCGCCATTCTGGCTGGCTGTCTCGCATTTCAACCCGTTCTTTTATATGATTGACGGGTTCCGTTACGGGTTCTTCGGCCAGTCCGACGTTTCGCCCTGGACCAGCCTGGCCATCGTGTCCGTGTTCTTCGCGGTGCTGACGGCCGTGGCGATCAACCTGCTCAAGCGCGGCTACAAGCTGCGCCACTAAATATTTTTGGAGTTATCGTGGCCACCACACCCGAACTGATTCACGGCTACCTCAGCGCCGGCCTCGAATGCACCCACCTGACCGTCGAAGGCGACGGCCAGCACTTCCAGGCGGTGATCGTCTCACCGGCGTTTGCCGGCAAGCGCCCGATCCAGCGCCACCAGATCGTGTACGCCGCACTGGGCGACCGCATGCGCGAGGAAATCCACGCGCTGTCGATGAAAACGCTCACCCCTGAAGAATTCAAAGGCTAATCATGGACAAGCTCCAGATCGTCGGCGGCAAACGCCTGCAAGGTGACATCGCGATTTCCGGCGCCAAGAATGCGGCGCTGCCCATCCTGTGCGCGGGCCTGCTCACCGCGGGCGACCTGCACCTGTCCAACGTGCCGCGCCTGCATGACGTGCGCACGATGCTCAAGCTGCTGGAAACCACGGGCCTGAAAATCGATCTGGACGATGAAAAAGTCACCATGAACGGCGGCGCGATCGACAACCTGGTCGCGCCGTACGAACTGGTGAAAACCATGCGCGCCTCGATCCTGGTGCTGGGCCCCCTGCTGGCGCGCTTCGGCGAAGCCAAGGTCTCGCTGCCGGGCGGCTGCGCCATCGGTTCGCGCCCGGTCGACCAGCACATCCAGGGCCTGCGCGCGATGGGCGCCGAGATCACGATCGAAGGCGGCTACATCCACGCGAAAGCCACGAAGCTCAAGGGCGCACGCATCCGCACCGACATGATCACCGTGACCGGCACCGAGAACCTGCTGATGGCCGCCACGCTGGCCGAGGGCGAGACGGTGCTGGAAAACGCCGCGCGCGAACCCGAAGTGACCGATCTGGCCAATCTGCTGGTGGCGATGGGCGCGAAGATCGAGGGCATCGGCACCGACCGCCTGGTGATCCAGGGCGTGCCCGAACTGCATGGCGCCAGCCACGCCGTGATCTCGGACCGCATCGAAGCGGCTACTTTTCTCTGCGCCGTTGCGGCCACCGGCGGCGATATCCAGCTGACCAATACCCGCACCGATATTTTTGATGTCGCGCTCGATAAACTGCGCGAGGTAGGATTACAGCTCGAGGTCGGCACGGACACCATCCGCGCGAAGATGGACGGTCGCCCGCAGCCGGTGTCGTTCCGCACGACCGAATACCCGGGCTTCCCGACCGATATGCAGGCGCAGTTCATGGCGGTCAACACCATTGCCGGCGGCGCCTCGCGCGTGACCGAGACGATTTTCGAGAACCGCTTCATGCACGTGCAAGAGATGAACCGCCTGGGCGCGCAGATCTCCACCGACGGCAACACCGCGTTCATCGACGGCGTGGCGCGCCTGATCGGCGCACCGGTGATGGCGACCGACCTGCGGGCCTCGGCCTCGCTCGTGATCGCCGGCATGGCCGCCGAAGGCACGACGCTGATCGACCGCATCTACCACCTCGATCGCGGCTACGACCGCATGGAAGTGAAGCTGTCGGCGGTGGGCGCTGACATCGTACGTATCAAATAACACCTGAACTCCATGACCTTTACCAGCAACACGGGCGAGACCCAGCTGATCCTGGCGCTGTCCAAGGGCCGCATCTTCGAAGACACCCTGCCGCTCTTGTCAGCGGCCGGGATCGAGGTGCTGGAAAACCCCGAGACGTCGCGCAAGCTGATCCTGCCAACCAATGACCCGGGCGTGCGCGTGCTGATCGTGCGCGCATCCGACGTGCCGACCTATGTGCAATATGGCGCGGCCGATTTCGGCGTGGCCGGCAAGGACGTGCTGCTCGAGCATGGCGGCGAAGGGCTGTACCAGCCGATCGACCTGCGCATCGCCGAATGCCGCATGTCGGTGGCCGTCAACGCCGGCTTCGACTACGAGAGCGCCGTGCGCCAGGGCGCGCGCCTGCGCGTGGCGACCAAGTTCGTCAACACGGCGCGCGAGCACTTCGCGCGCAAGGGCGTGCACGTCGACCTGATCAAGCTGTATGGTTCGATGGAGCTGGCCCCGCTGGTGGGCCTGTCCGACGCCATCGTCGACGTGGTGTCCACCGGCGGCACGCTGCGCGCCAACAACCTGGTCGAAGTCGAAAAGATCATGGACATTTCCTCGCGCCTGGTGGTCAACCAGGCCGCGCTCAAGCTCAAGCGCGAGCGCCTGCAACCGATCCTGGACGCGTTCGAACGCGCATCCAAAGCAAAAGGCTAGAACGCAATGGCAGTACAGATCCGCAAGCTCGATTCGACCGCGCCTGATTTTTCCACCACCCTGAGCGCGCTGCTGGCTTTTGAAGCCGAGACCGACGACGCCATCGAACTGGCCGTCGCCGGCATCCTGCGCGACGTGAAAGCGCGCGGCGACGCCGCTGTGCTCGAGTACACAAACAAGTTCGACCGCATCCCGAACGGCGGCGCCACCTCGATGGCGCAGTTCGACATTGGCCAGGCCGAACTGGAAGCGGCATTGGCCGCGCTGCCCGACGACCAGAGCGCCGCGCTGCAAGTAGCGGCCGACCGCGTGCGCGTGTACCACGAGCGCCAGAAGGAATCGTCCACCGGCTTTACCTTCACCGAACCAGACGGCACCGTGCTGGGTCAGCGTGTCACGCCGCTGGACCGCGTCGGCATCTATGTCCCGGGCGGCAAGGCCGCGTATCCATCGTCGGTCCTGATGAACGCGATCCCGGCGCACGTGGCCGGCGTAAAAGAAATCATCATGGTCGTCCCGACACCCGACGGCGTAAAAAACCAGATGGTGCTGGCTGCGGCGGCGATCGCGGGCGTCACGCGCGTGATCACCATCGGCGGCGCACAGGCAGTCGGCGCGCTGGCGTATGGCACCGTGACCATCCAGGCAGTGGACAAGATCGTCGGCCCCGGCAACGCGTATGTCGCCGCCGCCAAGCGCCGCGTGTTCGGCACGGTCGGCATCGACATGATCGCGGGCCCGTCGGAAATCCTGGTGCTGTGCGACGGCACCACCGACCCGGACTGGGTCGCGATGGACCTGTTTTCGCAGGCCGAGCACGACGAGCTGGCGCAAGCGATTCTGCTGTGCCCCGATGCCGACTACATCGCGCAGGTCGAAGCGAGTATCCACAAGCTGCTGCCGACGATGCCGCGCGCGGCGACCATCACCACGTCGCTGGGCGACCGTGGCGCGCTGGTGAAAGTCCGCGACATGAACGAGGCGTGCGAGATCGCCAGCAGCATCGCCGCCGAACACCTCGAGATCTCGGCCGAGAACCCGCAACAGTGGGCGGACAAGATTCGCCACGCCGGCGCCATGTTCCTGGGCCGCTACTCGTCCGAGTCGCTCGGCGACTATTGCTGCGGCCCGAACCATGTGCTGCCGACCTCGCGCACGGCGCGTTTCTCGTCGCCGCTGGGCGTGTACGATTTCCAGAAACGCTCGTCGATCATCCAGGTCAGCGAAGCAGGCGCGCAAACGCTGGGCAAGGTCGCGGCCACGCTGGCGTATGGCGAAGGCCTGCAGGCGCACGCGCGCAGCGCTGAACTCAGGCTCAATCCCGTGCCGCCGCAAGCGTCATGACCGACTGGGTCAACCAGGTATTCTGCGAAGATGCGCTGCTTGGCCTGGCGCGCATCCCGGACGGGTCCATCGACCTGATCCTGACTGACCCACCGTACAACCTGGGCAAGGACTACGGCAACGCCTCGGACCAGCAAAGCGTCGAGGCCTACCTGGCCTGGACCGAGCAGTGGATCGATGCGGCCGTGCCGAAGCTCAAACCCAACGGCAGCCTGTACATCTTTCTCACGTGGCGCTTCACGCCCGAGATCTTCGTGATGCTGAAAAAGCGCATGACGATGATGAACGAGATCATCTGGGACCGGCGCGTGCCGTCGATGGGCGGCAGCGTGCGCAGCTTCTCGTCGGTGCACGACACCATCGGCTTTTTTGCCAACCGCAAGGACTATTATTTCGACCTGGACGCGGTGCGCATCCCGTATGACGCCGCGACCAAGAAGGCGCGCTCGCGCTCGATCTTCATCGGCGCCAAGTGGCTCGAAGTGGGCTACAACCCGAAGGACGTCTGGAGCGTATCGCGCCTGCACCGCGAACATCCCGAGCGCGCCGACCACCCGACCCAGAAGCCCCTCGAGATCATCGAGCGCATGGTCAAGGCCTCGTGCCCGCCGGGCGGGATCGTGCTCGACCCGTTCATGGGCAGCGGCACGACGGCGATTGCCGCCAAGCGCCTGGGCCGCCAGTACACCGGCTTTGAACTGAATCCCGACTATTGCGCCATCATCCACGAGCGCCTGGCCGCGCCCGAGGTGCCGATGACCGGGGCCAGGAAACGCAAGGCGGCCAAGGCCGCCACGGCCACTCTCTCCATAGAAGAAACCTCATGACCGACATCGCCAAACTGATCGAGAACACCATCCGCGCCGACGTGCGCGCCGTGGGCAGCTACCACGTGCCGGATTCAAGCGGCTACGTGAAGCTCGACGCGATGGAAAACCCGTACCAGCTGCCGGACGACCTGCGCACTGAACTCGGTGCGCGCCTTGCCGACGCCGCGCTGAACCGCTATCCGGTGCCGTCATACCGCACGCTGAAGGACGCCATCTGCGCCAAGCTGGGCATCCCGGCCGGCTACGATGTCTTGCTGGGGAATGGCTCGGATGAGCTGATCACGATCCTGGCCACGACCATCGCACGCCAGGAACGCGATGGCGCCAAGCGCGCGGTGGTGATGGCGCCGGTGCCTGCCTTCGTCATGTTTTCGCGCTCGGCGCAGTTCGCCGGCGCCGATTTCGTCGGTGTGCCGATCAAGCCCGACTTTTCGCTGGACTTGCCGGCGATGCTGGCGGCCATCGACGAGCACAAGCCGTCGCTGATCTTCCTCGCGTATCCGAATAACCCGACCGGCAACCTGTACGACGCGGCGGACATGGAAGCGATCATCACCGCGCTCGGCGAGCATGGCGTGGTCGTGGTCGACGAAGCGTACCAGCCGTTCGCCAAGGTCAGCTTCATGGATCGTCTGCCACAACACCCGAACCTGATCGTGATGCGCACGCTGTCGAAACTCGGCCTGGCCGGTATCCGCCTTGGGTACATGGCGGCGGCCGAACCGCTGCTGGCCGAATTCGAGAAAGTGCGCCCGCCGTACAACGTGAATATCCTGACCCAGGTGGCGGCCGAATTCGCACTCGAGCATCTGGACGTGCTGGATCGCCAGGCCGAGCTTCTCAATGTCGAGCGCACGCGCCTGGCCGCCGCGCTGGCCGCGCTGCCGGGGGTGGACGTGTTTCCGTCGGCCGCCAATTTCATCGCGCTGCGCGTGCCGGACGCCGAGCGCGCCTGCAAGCTTCTCCACGGCGAGAAGGTGCTGATCAAAAATTTGAGTAAAATGCACACATTGCTGGCCAACTGCATCCGCGTCACGGTCAGCACGCCGCAAGAGAACGACCAGTTCCTGACAGCCCTGAAGGCTTCCCTGTAGCAGCGCCCCGTCGTAACGTACCTTGAAAAGCACCCGAGCAATGACCCGCACCGCCGACATTACCCGCAACACCAACGAAACGCAAATCCGCGTCTCGATCAATCTCGACGGCACCGGCCGCCAGAAGCTCAACACGGGCGTGCCTTTCCTCGACCACATGCTCGACCAGATCGCGCGCCACGGCATGTTCGATCTCGAGGTCGAGGCCGTGGGCGACCTGCACATCGACGCGCACCACACGGTCGAAGACACCGGCATCACGCTCGGCATGGCCGTGGCCAAGGCCATCGGCGACAAGAAGGGCATCCGCCGCTATGGTCACGCCTACGTGCCGCTGGACGAAGCGCTGTCGCGCGTGGTGATCGACTTCTCGGGCCGTCCGGGCCTGGAAATGCACATCCCGTTCACGCGCGCGATGATCGGCACCTTCGACGTCGACCTGACCGGCGAATTCTTCCGCGGCTTCGTCAACCACGCGGGCGTCACGCTGCACATCGACAACCTGCGCGGTGTGAATGCCCACCACCAGTGCGAGACCGTGTTCAAGGCCTTTGGCCGCGCGCTGCGCATGGCCAGCGAGCTCGATGAGCGCGCCGCCGGCATCATCCCATCGACCAAGGGCAGCCTGTAAGGCGAGACGCGACATGGCAAATAAAATTGTTGTGGTCGACGGACTTGGCAACCTGCGCTCCGTGGTCCAGGCGCTGCGCGCCGCCGCGCCCGAGGCCGACGTGCTCGTTTCCAGTTCGGCGGCTGACATCGACGCGGCCGACCGCATCGTGCTGCCCGGGCAGGGCGCGATGCGCGACTGCATGAGCAGCCTGCGCGAATCGGGCCTGGAGGATGCGCTGCTGCGCGCCGCGAAGACGCGCCCGGTCATGGGCGTGTGCGTGGGCGAGCAGATGCTGTTCGACGCCAGCGAAGAAAACGGCGGCACGCCGGGCCTGGGCCTGTTGCCGGGCAAGGTGGTGCGCTTCCAGCTCGACGGCAAATTGCAGGCCGACGGCTCGCGCTTCAAGGTGCCGCAGATGGGCTGGAACCGCGTGCGCCAGTCGCGCGCGCACCCGCTGTGGGACGGCGTCGACGACAATGCCTACTTCTATTTCGTGCACAGTTATTACGCAGCGCCCGAAAACGCGCATGATGTGATTGGCGAAGCCGATTACGGCGGGCCGTTCTGCTGCGCCGTCGGCCGCGATAATATCGTCGCCACCCAGTTCCACCCGGAGAAAAGCGCGGCAGCCGGCTTGCGCCTGTACCGCAATTTCACCCACTGGAATCCCTGATTCACCTTTTTGTCCTCCAACCCGTTTAACTTACCGACAACGACCATGCTGCTGATCCCCGCCATCGACCTGAAAGACGGTCACTGCGTTCGCCTTCAACAAGGCGATATGGAACTCGCCACCGTGTTTTCCGAAGATCCTGCCGAAATGGCGCTGCATTGGCTCAAGCAGGGCGCGCGGCGCCTGCACCTGGTCGACCTGAACGGCGCGTTCGCGGGCAAGCCGAAGAATGAATCGGCCATCAAGTCGATCCTGCAGATCGTGCAGGAGTACGCCGAAGACAACGGCATCGACGAGATCCCGGTCCAGCTGGGCGGCGGCATCCGCGACCTCGACACCATCGAACGCTACCTCGATGACGGCATCAGCTATATCATCGTCGGCACCGCCGCCGTGAAGAACCCGGGCTTCCTGCACGACGCCTGCGGCGCCTTCCCGGGCCACATCATCGTTGGCCTCGATGCACGCGACGGCAAGGTCGCCACCGACGGCTGGAGCAAGATGTCGGGCCACGAAGTGATCGACCTGGCCAAGAAATTCGAAGGCTATGGTGTCGAATCGATCGTCTACACCGACATCGGCCGCGACGGCATGATGGGCGGCGTGAACATCGACGCGACCGTCAAGCTGGCGCGCGCGGTGAAGATCCCCGTGATCGCCTCGGGCGGCGTGCACGTGCTGGCCGACGTGGAAGCGCTGTGCGCGGTGCAGGACGAAGGCATCGAGGGCGTGATCTGCGGCCGCTCGATCTATGAAGGCACGCTCGACCTGGCCTCGGCCCAGGAGCGCGCCGATGAACTGACTGAAGGGACGCAGGCGTAAAGCCATTTGGCCACGTACCCATGCACGTCGTTCCCGCGGAGGCGGGAACCCAAGCGTGCATGCGTTTCGACTGCTCAAGCAACTTGGGTTCCCGCCTTCGCGGGAACGACGGTCTTGAGGCCAACGCAAAGAATTCTATGCTCGCAAAACGCATCATCCCCTGCCTGGACGTCACCGGCGGCCGGGTCGTCAAGGGCGTCAACTTCAACGAGTTGCGCGACGCCGGCGATCCGGTCGAGATCGCGCGCCGCTATGACGCGCAAGGCGCCGACGAAATCACCTTTCTCGACATCACCGCCTCGAGCGACGGCCGCGACCTGATCCTGCCGATCATCGAAGCCGTGGCCTCGACCGTGTTCATCCCGCTCACCGTCGGTGGCGGCGTGCGCAAGGTGGAAGACGTGCGCCGCCTGCTCAATGCAGGCGCCGACAAGGTCAGCATGAATACGTCGGCCGTCACCAATCCGCAACTGGTGTTCGACTGCGCCCACAAGCACGGCTCGCAGTGCATCGTGGTGGCGATCGACGCCAAGCAGATCGCACCGGGCCGCTGGGAAGTCTTTACCCACGGCGGTCGCAACGCGACCGGGCTGGACGCCGTCGAGTGGGCGCGCAAGATGGAAAGCCTCGGCGCCGGTGAGTTGCTGCTCACTTCGATGGACCGCGACGGCACCAAATCCGGCTTCGACCTGGGCCTGACCCGCGCCGTGTCGGACGCCGTCGGCATTCCCGTGATCGCCTCGGGCGGCGTTGGCGGCCTGGAAGACCTGGCCGACGGCATCCTGCAGGGCCACGCCGATGCGGTGCTGGCGGCCAGCATTTTCCACTACGGGCAGCACACGGTCGGCGAAGCCAAGCGCTTCATGGCCGAGCGTGGCATCCCGATGCGGCTGGAGTAAGCGATGCCGACCAATGCCAAATGGCTCAACAAGGTGCGCTGGGACGAACACGGCCTGGTGCCGGTGATTGCGCAAGAAGCGTCGAGCGGCGACGTCCTGATGTTCGCCTGGATGAACCGCGAAGCGCTCACCCGCACCGTCGAATCGGGCGAAGCGGTGTACTGGAGCCGCTCACGTAAAAAACTGTGGCACAAGGGCGAAGAGTCCGGCCACATCCAGAAGGTGAGCGAGATTCGCCTGGACTGCGACGAAGACGTGGTGCTGCTCAAGATCGAACAGGTCGGCTCGATTGCCTGCCACACCGGGCGTCATTCGTGCTTTTTCCAGAAATACGACGGCGGCGACTGGCACAGCGTCGAGCCGGTGCTGCAAGACCCCGCCACAATTTACTCAGCAGACAAGAAGACCCCATGAGCGTTACCCTGGCCCGTGTCGCGGCCGTCATTGAATCGCGCAAGCCCGCCAATGGCGGCGACCCGGCGGCATCGTATGTCGCCAAGCTGTTTGCCAAGGGCGACGACGCCATCCTCAAGAAGATCGGCGAGGAAGCCACCGAACTGGTGATGGCCGCCAAGGACGCGCGCGTCGATGGCGACGCCGCCAAGGTGCTGTACGAATGCGCCGACCTGTGGTTCCACTCGATGGTGCTGCTGGCCAAGTTCGACCTGACGCCGCAGCAGGTGCTCGACGAGCTGGCCCGGCGCGAGGGCGTGTCGGGACTCGACGAGAAAGCGGCGCGCAAGGACGCGTAACGCTGTCATAATCATCCTCTCGTCGTCATGCAGATGTCATGGGGCGTTGGTAGGATGCCCGTGCCTCGTCATGTAATAATCTGGAGACCGAATGGAACACTGCATCTTTTGCAAGATCGTCGCCAAGCAAATTCCGGCTGCCATCGTCTATGAAGACGACGACGTGCTGGCGTTCAAGGACATCAATCCGGCGGCGCCCGTGCACTTGCTGGTGATCCCGAAGGTGCACGTCGCCACGCTGTCCGATTGCACCGGGGAACACACGGCGCTGCTGGGCAAGATGCTGGCGCTGGCGCCGACACTGGCAGAGCAGAATGGCATCGCGGTCACGACGGACGCCGATGGCAAGCCAGGCGGCGGTTTCAAGACGCTGATCAACGCCGGTCCCGATGGCGGGCAAGAAGTCTATCACCTGCATTTGCACATGTACGGCGGTCCGCGTCCATGGCGCGGGTTGGCGCAGTGATACAGCGTCTAAGCTGTCCCTAAGTCTGATTGGGGGCAGTGTGCTCCCGCATCGCATATACTCGTGGTAGTTGCGGCTCTGCGCAACGACCAAATTTTTCAGGCGCCAAGCGCCATCAGGAGAGCAACATGGGTGGATTGAGTATTTGGCACTGGGTCATCGTGCTGGTGGTCGTGATGCTGATTTTCGGCACCAAGAAGATCAGCAATATGGGTTCCGATCTGGGCAAGGCCGTCAAGGGCTTCAAGGATGGCGTCAAGGGCGACGAAGAAAAGGCTGCCGAAGCCGAAGCCGCCCGTGTCCAGGCAACGCAGCAGGTGGCCGACAAGTCGACCATCGACGTGGAAGCCCGCGACAAGACCCGCCTGTAAGCCGGCGTCCTCATGATCGATCTTGGACTGTCGAAAATCGCGATCATCGGCGTGGTCGCGCTGATCGTGATCGGGCCGCAAAAGCTGCCCAAGGTGGCGCGCATGGCCGGTACGCTCTATGGGCGTGCCCAGCGTTACCTGCATGACATCAAGTCCGAGGTCAGCCGTGAGATCGAACTTGACGAGCTGCGCAACCTGCACAAAGAAGTGCAGGACCGCGCGCAGTCGTTCAAGAATGACGTCGAGTCGGCGACGAGCGAATTCGGCTCGTCCGTTACCAGCCACGTCGATGAAGTCGAGGCGCTGTGGGACGAGCGCGGCTCGGATGTGTCCGACCATGCGCTCACGCCCACCGTGGCCGACATCGACCGCAAGGCCAAGGATTTTCGCCGCAAGAAGCTGGTGCGCACCTCGAGCGTGCCGGCCTGGTACAAGAACCGCCATGGCACCAAGCGCCATGTGATGTCGGGCGCGGCCCGCGTGCGCAAGTACCGTCCTGGCGCCAGCGCCACATCCAACACCTCTTTTTTCTGATCGCTAGCTGATGACTGAACAAGCCGCCGGCGAAGACACCTTCATTTCGCACCTCGTCGAGCTGCGTGACCGCCTGGTCAAGGCCTCGATCGGCATTGCCATCGTGTGCGCCGCGCTGATGGCGTGGCCCGGGCCGTCCGAGATCTATGACCTGATTGCCGCGCCGATGATCGCCTCGCTCCCGCCGGGCTCGACCATGATCGCCACCGGCGTGATTTCGCCGTTCCTGGTGCCGATGAAGGTCACCCTGCTGCTCTCCTTCATACTGGCGCTGCCCTGGGTGTTCTACCAGGCCTGGGCTTTTGTGGCGCCGGGCCTGTACGCCCACGAAAAACGCCTCGTGCTGCCGCTCGTGATTTCGTCGTCGCTGCTGTTCATCGGCGGCGTGGCGTTCTGTTACTTCTTCGTGTTCGGGCGCGTGTTCCACTTCATCAGCGCCTTCGCGCCGAACTCGATCGCCGTCACGCCCGATATCGAGAATTACCTCGATTTCGTGATGTCGATGTGTCTGGCCTTTGGCGCCTCGTTCGAGGTGCCGGTGGTGGTCGTGATCCTGGTGCGCATGGGGATCGTGCCAATCGAGAAGCTGCGCGAAGTGCGTTCGTACGTGATCGTCGGCGCGTTCGTCATCGCGGCCATCGTGACGCCGCCGGACGTGGTCAGCCAGCTGGCGCTGGCCATCCCGATGTGCCTGCTCTACGAGCTGGGCCTGCTGGTGGCGCCGATGTTTGCGCGCGCCACGCGGGCGCCCGAAGAAACGGCGTAACACAAACCCGCAGCCGGGGATCCGTCCGCGTGTGCGGCAAGGGTGCGGTGGCGACCGATATCGCCCGAATCGACCGGTGGCTAATCCGGCGCCGTTATGCTGATCCCATTCAGGAACAAGTCGACCAGATGCCCGATACGCGATTTCGGTGAGCCGTCATGTTCGATGGCGATCGAAATGGCAGTCACCACGTAAATGAAATCCTCATAAGTCACATCGCGGCGGATGGCGCCTGCCGCTTGTCCGCGCTGAAGCAGCCGATGCCCTTCTGCGGTGATCGCATTGCATCCCGGCGTTCCGCATTGGATCACAGTCCCGATCGACGCAGCGAGGCGCTGGTAAGTGCTCGTGTTCCTGGCAAGTTCTTCAAGATAAGCACGTACCGCTTCGCCCGGTGCGAGATCCGGATCGCGCGCCCGACTGGTCTCGGCCAGCGTCAGGAAACGCTCATTGCTGGTGGCCGCCAATAGTGCCTCACGGGTGGGAAAGCGACGATACAGCGTGGCGATGCCGATGCCCGCGCGCTTGGCAACCTCTTCCAGCGGAACATCCGCCCCTTTTTCCATGAAAAGCGCCTCGGCGGCGGACAGGATCAGCTCGCGGTTTTTCTGCGCGTCAGCCCGCAGGACAGGTTCATCAATCAAATTTTTTCCTCTTTCGCTTGTCAAATGGAGGTTACCTCCATATTATAAGTGGAGCAATCCTCCATTTATTGAAAAGGACTCAGGAAATGACGAAACGTTTCGACAACAAAGTCGTGGTGATAACAGGCGGTAGCGACGGCATCGGCCTCGCAACAGCGAAGCTATTCGCCTTGGAAGGCGCGCACGTCTACATCACTGGACGCCGGCAAGAACTGCTTGCAGAGGCCGTAAAAGAGATCGGCCACGGCGCGGTCGGCGTGCAAGGTGACGTCGTCAACGCTGCCGACGTCGCCCGGCTGTATGAACGGATCGGACGCGACCACCAGAGAGTCGATGTGGTGTTCGCCAATGCGGGCATGCACGAAGTGGTGCCGCTCGATGCGATCGACGACACGCATTTCGACGCAATCTTCAACGTCAATGTGAAAGGCATGGTGTTCACCGTGCAGAAAGCACTACCGTTGATGACAGCGGGAAGTGCTGTCGTCCTCAACGGCTCCATCGCTGGCAGCAAGGGCTTTCCAGGCCAGTCTGTGTATAACGCCAGCAAGGCAGCGGTGCGCTCGTTCGCCCGAAGCTGGACGAACGACCTGAAGGAACGAGGCATCCGCGTGAATGTGGTCTCGCCTGGTGGAACGGAAACACGCCTGATACGCAGCTATCTCGACTCGCAACCGGAAGTCGAAGAAGCGCTGAATAAAAGCGTCCCGCTCGGGCGGTTGGGCGAACCGAATGAAGTGGCGCGCGCAGTCCTTTTCCTGGCATCCAGCGAGAGTAGCTTTGTCGCCGGACATGAACTTTTCGTCGATGGCGGTGTTGCTGCGGTTTAGGCCTTGGGGCAAGTCTCGTCCGGTTCGTCACGGACAACTCCCCATCACGTAATACCCCGCTGCCGTCTGCGCCAACGTGCTGGTCAAAAACACGTTGTACAACCCCATCACCTGATTCGACCCGTTTGCGCGCGCATAGCCGCTGGACACATACGCGCGGCCCGCCCCCACGTGCGCGTAGCTGCTGGCCGTGCTCGTCGTGCAGGTGAACGTGGGCGGTGGCGTGCCGGGGTCGGGTTCAGGCCCCGGCCCCTGCGCCACGCGCAGATTGTGATCGAACCAGAAATCCATGACAAAGGCCGGGTAGTTCACCCGCGTCGCATTGACGTAGTTGGCGTTCTGCCCGCCGCTGCCGGCCGGCCAGGCATGGGCCAGACCAGTCACCGTGACCTGCGAGGTGCGCACTTTGCCGTTGGTGTCCAGGTGGCGCACGTCGCTGCCGCTGCCCGGCACGCTCACGGCCGCCGCCTGCGTCCAGGCGCCGCCATACACCTGGCGCATCGCCGCCGCGTCGAGCGGGCCGTAGGCTTGCGCCACCGTGTAGTCGCTCGTGCCCAAGATGACGCCCGCGATTTGCGTGGCGAATGCGCCCGCTGCGCTGCCGGCCATCGCGCTGCATGCACTGGCGGCCGTGCTGGCGCTGTAGCCGGACGGGACCAGCGAAATCTGGCCGGTCGTCACACCGGGCGGCGGCGCGGCGGAGAGGCCCAGGCCGGCGAATACCTCGGGCGCCGTGCAGCCGAGTACCATCGCCTTGGCGCCGCCCGACGACAGCCCGGTGACGTACACCTGTTTCGGATCGATCGCATACTGCGGGTTGTTCAGAAAGCGGTTGATCAGGTCGAGCAGCACTGCCGTGTGGCCGTAGCTGCGGCTGCGGTTGGTGGCGGCCCAGTCCCAGCAATGCGCACTGTACAGGTTGCCGGTGGCGTTGGGCGCCAGGATCACGGCGCCATAGGTGTCGGCGACCGCCTTCCAGTTGTAGCCGGCGTCGCCGCTGCCGTTGATGACGTCGCCGCCGGCAGTCTGGCCGCAGCCGTGCAGCACCAGCACCAGCGCGCGCCCACTGTTCAGCAGGGGGGGCGTGGCGGGCCAGTAGTAATAGCCGTTCAGGGCGCCGCCGTGGGTGGTGTCGTTGGCCCAGACCTGGTTGGCGCTCCAGGCGCCGGGGCCGGCCTGAATGGGTGTTTGCGCCGCTGCATGGGGCGTCGGCAGGCATAGCGCAACGCAGAGCGCGGCGTACGCCGCCAGTCGGTGGAAGGTAGTCATGCGGTGTCTCCGTCGATGTTGTCGTGGGCCGGTTCTTGCGACCGTCCAGTTTCATCATAGTTCGGGAGAAACCACGCACAAGCGCGCGTGGAAGCACGCTGCTTGTGCGGTTTTGCACAGTTATTGCATCAGTTCCGAGATCATCTTCACGGGCGCATTGCCGTAGCTGAGGAACTGGTCGTGGAACTGCTTGAGGTTGAAGCGCTCGCCCAATGCTGCCTTGCGGCGTTCGCGCAGTTCCATGATCTGCTCGTAGCCGCTGTAGTAGCTGGTCAGCTGCACCGACGTGAGCGTCGCGCGGCGCCATTTTTCATCGGCTTCCTGGCGCGTCTGGAAGGCCTGGCGCGTCAGCAGGTCGATCGCCTGCGCCTGGTTCATGCCGTTCACGTGCACGCTGTAGTCGAGGATCGTGTTGGTCACGCTGCGCAGGTTCCACTTCGAGTACATCAGCCACATCTCGGGCGCGTTGTCGCCGTAGCCAGATTCGAGCATCATGCGCTCGCCATATACCGCCCAGCCCTCGACCATCGCGCCATTGCCGAACAGCGACTTGATCAGCGACGGCGAGCGATTGGCGTGCACCAGCTGCGCGTAGTGGCCCGGAATTGCTTCGTGGATGTTCAGGATCTGCAGGATCCATTCGTTGTACTCGCGCAGGCTGCTCTCGGCCTGGGCGTCGGTCAGGCTGTCCATCGGCGTGACGTTGTAATACGTCTTGTCCTTCGAGCGGTACGGGCCCGGCGCGTCGATGCTGGCGCCCGCCACGCCGCGCTGGTACATCGGCGTCTCGCGCACCTCGAGCGGCTTGCTCGGGTCGAGCGTCAACAGGTCATGCTTGATCACCCAATCCTGCAGCAGCGGAATCTGGCGCCGGATCTCGGTGAAGAAGTCCTCGCGCTTGACGTGGCGGCTTGATAACTTGTCGATCATCATGCCGATCTTCTGGAAGCGCTCGGCCGGTTTCGCCACGCCCGCCATATAGCGCGGCCACAGCTCGTCCGAGATCTTGTCCATGTGCGTGAGCAGCTCTTCGCGCGTGGCCAGCGCCTTCTTGTAGGTCTGCTCGGCGCTGCTCGACGACTGGATGTCGAGCGCGAACTTCTGCTCGTACATCGCCTTGCCGATGCGGAAAGGACGGGCCTGGCCATTGGCGGCCTGGCGCTTCTCGACGCCGGTCAAAAAGTCGACATAGCCCAACACCGCAGTGCCGGCGTTGGCGATGCGCTGCGCGAAGATGGCTTTCTCTTGCGTGGTCAGGATCGACTCTTGCGCCGCCTTGCCCAGGTCGGCCAGCACGGCCAGCGTGCCCGGCGCCTGGCTGATCGCGAGCTGCGTGTGCTCGCGCGTCGGCGTCGTGATCGACGCCTGCGCGGCCGCGTAATAGGCCGGCACATCGGTCAGGCGCTTGAGGATCGTGCGCAGGCGCTGCGGCTTGGCGGCGTAATCGGTATTCAGGATCAGGTCGAGCGGCGCGGCGATATTGTAGGCCGACGGGTTCCACTCGAATTCACGCCAGGTGGTCAAGGCCCAGCGGTCTTTTTCCAGCTTGTTGATCAACAGGACCAGGTCGGTGCGGTAGCGCGGCGAGAGCTGCTTCGGATCGAGCTTGCCGAATTTTTCCAGCCACTCGTTGGCAAACGCCAGCTGTTTCGCGCGGGTGGCGGGGTCGGGCAGGGTCAGGTTGGCGGCCTGGTCGAACTTGCCGGCATAGATGCCGCCTTCCGGGTCGACGCGCCACAGCGCCGTCAGGTATTGCATGCTCAGGGTGGACATGCGGCGATCCAGGCGGGCTTCACTGGCCTGGGTCGACGTGGCCGCAGACGTGCTGGCTGCGGCGGCAGCGCCACCAAGCGCGGCGGCGCCGACGACGGCCTTCTTGGCCTTGGTCGACTTCTTGACGACCTTGGAAGATTTCGCCTTGCCCTTGGCGGGTTTGGTGGCGGCGCTGGCCGGCGCCAGTGCGAAGCAGGCCAGCAAGGCTGCCAGCGCAATTTTGGTTTTAATCATCGTGTTCTGCCCTGTAACAATAGTGAATTCGCGTGCAGATTAGCACCAAACGTGGCCGTTGCGGACCGTTGAAACATTCCGACACGAACGCGCAAAATGCAATGTTATCAATTGGATAAACCGGTGCGCAGCATGTCCAGCATCTCGCCCGGCGACATGCGCGCTGCCAGTTCGGTGCCTTCGAGCAGGCTGTCGGCCAGGTCGCGCTTGTGGCGGTGCAGGTCGACGATGCCTTCTTCGATCGTGCCGCGCGCCACCAGCCGGTAGATCGTTACCGGCCGCTGCTGCCCCATGCGGTGCGCGCGGTCCGAGGCCTGGTCTTCCACCGCCGGGTTCCACCATGGGTCCATGTGGATCACATAGTCGGCCGCCGTCAGGTTGATGCCCACGCCGCCCGCTTTCAGGCTGATGAGGAACATGTCGCCGTCGCCGGCCTGGAACGCATCGACCCGTTTTTTACGCTCCTGCATCGGCGTGGACCCGTCGAGATACTGGTAGCGCACGCCCTGCGCATCGAGGTAGGTGCGAATCAGCGAGAGGTGGTCGACGAACTGGCTGAACACCAGCACCTTGTGCCGGTTCTCGATCAGGTCTGTTGTCAGCCGCGCGAACGCGGCCAGCTTGCTGCTGACGATGCCGGCGCCGGGTGCGACCAGTTCGGGATTGCAGCAGGCGCGGCGCAGCCGCATCATCTCGGCCAGGATCTCGATTGCCTTCTGGCCTTCGGGCGCCTCGAGTGCTGCCAGCTTGTCGAGCGCCTGGCGGCGCAGCGATTCGTACAGCGCGCTCTCTTCGGCGCTCAGTTCGACCGGGACCACGATCTCGGTGCGCGGCGGCAGTTCGGCCAGCACCTGCGCCTTCGTGCGGCGCAGGATGAACGGGGCGGTCAGGCGCCGCAGGCGCGCGCGGGCGGCGACTTCGGCGCGCCGGTCCTTTACCTTTTCTGACTGGGCTTTCTCGATCGGCCCGGCAAAGCGCAGCTGGAACTGCTCGGCGCTGCCCAACAGCCCCGGATTGATGAAGCGGAACAGGTTCCACAACTCGCCCAGGTGGTTCTCCAGCGGCGTGCCGGTGGCCGCCATCCGGAAGTCGCCCTGCAGCGCCATCACGGCCTGCGAGCGCTTGGTGTGCATGTTCTTGATGGCCTGCGCTTCGTCCAGCACGATGCTGTGCCAGCGCCGCCCCTTGAAGCGCGCCGCCTCTTGCTGCAGCAAGCCGTAGCTGACGATGACGACGTCGAACGGCCCGGCATCGTCCACGGTCGCGGCGCGCTCGCCGGGCCCGAACAGTTTCAGGTTCAGCGTCGGCGCAAAGCGCGCCGCTTCGTCGATCCAGTTCAGGCACACGGTGGTGGGCGCCACCACCAGCGCCGGGCCATCCTTGGCGCGTGTGAGCAGCAGCGCCAGTGCCTGCAGCGTTTTACCCAGGCCCATATCGTCGGCCAGGCAGGCGCCCACGCCCCACTGGGCCAGGCGCGCCAGCCACTGGAAGCCTTCGATTTGATAATCGCGCAAGTCGGCCTGCAGCGTCGATGGCAGCACCGGCGTGAATGCCATGCTGTCGGCCATGCGCGCCAGGTGCGCGCGCCAGGCCTTGTCGCCGTCGACGCTGCCGGCATCATTGGCCAGCTCGCCCAGTGCGAAGCTGGCCAGCGCGTGGGTGCGGATGCCGTCGCCATGCAGTTCGCCGTACGCGCCCAGTTCCATCAGGCGCCGGTGCAGTTCGTCGGACAGGGCCAGGTAATCGTTATCGCCCAGCGCCACGAAGCGGCTGCCGCTCTCGCGCAGTTTTTCCAGCAGCGTGCGCAGGCTCATCACGCGGCCTTCGTCGATCACGATGTCGCCGCTGGCGGCGAACCAGTCGCGCTCGCGCCGGATCTGCACGCGCACCGATTTCGAGGTCGCTTTTTTCGTCACGCGGAAGCTTTCGCCTTCGGGCCAGGCCACGACAATCGAGGTCGGATCCAGTGCCCTGAGTTCTTCCACCAGTTCCAGCGCCAGCACCGGCTGTCCGAGCAGCCATTCGCCGTGTTCCTGCTCCGCCTGTTCCAGCACGAGGCAGGCGCCGACCAGCTGGCGCTCGGCTTCGCGCTCGGCGTTCATGTCGCGCTGCGCTTCGGTGCGGATGCCGTCAACGTCGGCGATGACATTGGCCGCGCCTTCGCCGGGGCCGTAATAGGCGCCGTCGGGCAGCGGGCGCACCAGCAGCTGCATGCGCAAGCCTTGCTGATAGGGGCGCAGGTGCAGGTGCATGCGCGCGTCGGCCGGCACCGTGACGATGTCGGCGCTGCTGGCGCCAATGTCCGACTGCACGGTGACGCTGGACGCCACCGCGCCGATGGCGCGCAGCACGCGGCGCTCGGCCGACAGCGGCACTTCCAGGCCGGCGCCGACGATGGCGGCGATGCGGCGGTGTTCGTCGTTGATGCGCACCAGGCGCAGGCGCGTGGGCGTCTCGCGCGTGATGACCACGTCGCCATCCTCGTTGTCGATCGCCGGTTGCAACACGATCGAGACGGTGTCGCCGCGCTTTTTCACGAGCAGTTCCGGCTCGCCCGGCAGCAGCTCGACCCGCGTGCCCGGCGACTCCATCCAGAACAGCAGAGGATGGCCAACCAGCGCGGCAAGGGCCTTGTGCACTTCGAGCTCGAAGCGGATGCCGCTGCCGGCGTAATAGCGGCGCCCGGCGATGGCATTGATCGCCTGCAGGTCTTGCGCGGTGAGGAACTCGAGCTGTGCACCTTCTTCGGCCAGGCGTTTCAGGCCCAGCGCGCGGCCGCGGCTCCAGGCGCCTTGCGCATCGCACTTCTGTTCGCGCGGTTCGATTTCCTGCACGCCCAGGTGCGGGTCGTAGCGCACCAGCCAGACCAGGCGGGATTCGCGCACGTGTTCGACGGTGAGCGCCGGCTGCAGGTTGATCAGGGCATTGAGCTGGCGCTCCCACGGTTCTTCGCGCGTGAACCACAGGGCCATGTCACTGAAACGGTGGCGCTGGCGCAGCTCGCCCGCGCGCGCTTCGTGCAGCAGGTAGCCTGCTTGCCCCATCTGCGCCAGCACGCTGGCCAGCTGGGCCGACCACAGGTCGAAGCCGGCCAGCTCGGATTGCGCCAGCATGTCTTCCAGGCGCGCGCGCTGGCTGTTCAGCGCGGGCAGCGCCAGCCAGTAATGGATCAGCGCGCGAAACACGGTCGGCTCGAGCGCCAGCTCCCAGCTGCGGGTAGCGAACAGGGTCGCGTCGACCGTGCCGCGCCGGATCTCGTGCAGCATGCCGAGCTGGAACCAGACCGCGTTGTCGGGCCGCTGCACGGCGCGCGTTTCGATCTCGAGCCAGGCGTCGGCCAGCTTGCGGTGCGCCGGCTCGCTGCTGCGCAGCAGGGCGGCCACGGCGATGTGCGCGCAATGGCCGCTGAAGGTGGCCTTGCGCTTGCCGGTCTCGCGCCGCAGCTGTTTCAACGCCGCCTCGACGCCCGCCAGGCCGGCGTCGAGGTCATCGCGCAATAGCTGCACGACGCTGCGCAGGAACAGGCCCGGCGAATCGGCCATGTCGCTCACCAGCGCGAGCGCGTCATCCAGGCGCCCGCACAGGATGTAGTGCTCGCCGAGGGAACGGCGCAGCAGGCTTTCCGGGCTGCTGCGCGCGATGTAGCCCTCGGCGCAGGCGCGCACCGCAGGCGCCAGCGCCGGCTCGCTGCGCACGTGCACGACCAGGATGTGCAGGACGGTCTCGCGCAGGCGCGGGTGGATGCGTTCGATCAGCGCCGGCGTGAACGGGCGCGCGCAGACGTCGACCAGCGGGTGCAGGTAGCTCGCTTCATGGCAGCCCAGGCAGGCGTCGAGCAGCGGCGTGACGACATCCAGGTCTTGCCGCGTGAGCAGGGCGATGCGCAGCAGGGCCAGGCCCTGGCGGTAACTGCGCAGCATCAGGTTGCCCTGCCAGTCGCGGCGCACCGTGGACACCGCGCCATAGGCGCCCGCCACGATGTCGAACGTGCCGCTGTCGAGCGCGAAGTCGAGCACGGGCCAGCCCGCGGCCGGCGCCAGTGCCAGCCCGCGCTCGTTGGCGTCGACCAGCAAGCCTCCGGCCTTCAGGCGCGCCAGTTCATCGGCCCACTGCGCGGCCGGCAGCGGCGCGTTCAGGGCGCGCATGTGCTCGAGGATGCGCTGACGGCCCATCGGCTCGCCGGCGATCGCCAGCAGCACCAGGATGACGGCTTCTTCGGCGCTGCAGGCGGCCAGTTGGGCGCGCACGTCTTCCGGTTGCAGGACCGGTTGCAGCCCACCCTTCATGCGGCGAGATTCTCGATCTCGATGGCGGGCAGGTCGGCCGGCACGGCAATGCCGAACACGCGCAGATAGAAATACAGCTCCGCTTCGAGCGTGCGCACGACGCTGTCGGCCTTGCGAAAGCCATGGCCTTCGCCCTCGAGCGTCAGGTAGGCCACTGGCAGCTTGCGAGCACGTAGCGCGTCGACCATGCTTTCGGACTGCTGCGGCGGCACGACCTTGTCGTCCAGGCCCTGGAAGAAGATCATCGGCTGGCGCAATTTGTCGCTGTGGTGGATCGGCGAGCGCTCGCGGTACACGGCCTGCGCGCGCTCGGGCGGCGCGGTCAGGTATTCGTTGTAGCGCGACTCGAACTTGTGCGAATCCGCATCAAGCCCGGCCAGGTCGGATACGCCGTAATAGCTGGCGCCTGCCTTGAACACGTCGTGGAAGGCCAGTGCCGACAGCACCGTCAGGCCGCCGGCGCTGCTGCCGCGAATGAGCAGGCGCTCGGGGTCCACCGCGCCAATGGCGGCCAGGTGGCGCGCGCCGGCCACGCAATCTTCGACATCGACCACGCCCCACTGGTGCTTGAGCAGGTTGCGGTAGTCGCGCCCGAAGCCCGTGCTGCCGCCGTAGTTCACGTCCAGCACGGCAAAGCCCCGGCTGGTCCAGAATTGGGTGGACAGCTTCAGGGTGCTGGCCGCCATGCTGGTCGGGCCGCCGTGGCCGATCACGATCAAGGGAGGAAGCTCACCCTCCAGCGGCGCATGGTCGGCATTGGCCGGCGCATAGTAGAAGGCGTGGGCTGTGCGGCCGTTCGCGCTCGGATAGCTGATCGCCAGCGGCACGGCCAGGTACGAGGTGGCAGGCAATTGCGGGATCGAGTGGGCCAGCACCTCGAGCGGGCTACCCGTCAGGTCGATGCGCGCCAGTTCGGGCGCTATGGTCGGCGCGCCGCCCAGCAGCGTGACGATGTCGCCGCTGACCGTCACGTCGCGGATCTCTTCGTACGGCGTTTCCAGGGGCGTGAGGCTGCCGTCGTGGGTGGAGACGATGCCCAGATGGCTCACGCCCGCTTCGATGTAGGCGCAGACGATCTGTTCTTCCGAGCGGAAGCCGTACAGCGAACCGCCGAAATTCCAGTGCGGCGCGCCGAATTCGGCCTCGCGCGGGCACAGGGCGAGGACGGCGCCATCGAGGTAACGGTACAGATTCCACCAGCCGCTGCGATCGGACACAAAATGCAGCACGCCCGCAGGCGACCATTCGGGCTGGCAGATCGCTTCGGCCGGCCCGCCCGCGATCAGGCGCCGGTTGACGATCGCGCCATCGGCGGCCACGTCGCCCAGCCACAGTTCGGTGCCTTCCCACGGCATGCGCGGCAGGTCCCAGCACAGCCAGGCCAGCTGGCGACCATCGGGCGACAGGCGCGGGGCCGCATAAAAGTCGCTGCCCTCGACCAGTACCGTCTCGTTGCCGTCGAAGCCCACCGCGCACAGCGTGTTGACCGGGTAGGTGGCGCCAGCCGAATGGTCTTCGCGTACCGTCACCAAACGTTCGTGCCCGGCGTCGAGCACGAAGTCGGCGAAACGGTGGCCGGTGGCCGCCGCCGTGACGGCGACCGGCTGTCCGTCGCCTTGTACTCGATACAGGCGGTTATCCACATGATGCGAAAACCACGCCACGCCACCGGTCAGCAGGCAGGCGCCGCCGCCATATTCATGCACGCGGCTGCGCAGGTTGAACGGCGCCGGCGTGGCTTCGCGCGTGCCGTTCGCGTCATGCACCATCAGCGTCATCCGTCCACCTTCGCTGGCGCGCCCTTCGAGCCAGCCGATCGCCGCGCCGTCGGGCATCGGCTGCGCCAGCGGCACCGCGCCGGCGGCGACGACGGCGGCAGTGATCGGGGATGTCCAGGCGCCGCACGGGGTGGCTTGTTTGCTGGTGGCAACGGTCATGGTGGGGCTTTTTCGAAGGGTGGACGAGCATTATAGTGCGCCCCCAAGAATGCGATAATAGGTGTCTGCCTATCAAACCGATGCCGCCCATGCCACAATTTGCCCCGCTCCAGAACGACACCTTCCTGCGTGCGCTGCTGCGCCAGCCGACCGAGTACACGCCGGTATGGCTGATGCGCCAGGCGGGCCGTTACCTGCCGGAATACCGCGCCACCCGCGCGCGCGCCGGCTCGTTCCTTGGGCTGGCAAAAAATCCCGACTACGCCACCGAAGTCACGCTGCAGCCGCTCGACCGCTTCCCGCTGGATGCGTCGATCCTGTTCTCGGACATCCTCACGGTACCCGACGCGATGGGCCTGGGCCTGTACTTCGCCGACGGCGAAGGGCCGAAGTTCGAGCGCCCTTTGCGCACCGAAGAGCAGGTCAAGGCGCTGGCCGTGCCCGACATGGCCTCGCTCGACTACGTGTTCCAGGCGGTCACGCAAATCCGCGGCGCCCTGAACGGCCGGGTGCCGCTGATCGGTTTCTCGGGCAGCCCATGGACGCTGGCCTGCTATATGGTCGAAGGCGCTGGTTCGCGCGAGTTCCACACAGTGAAAAAGATGCTGTACAGCCGCCCGGACCTGATGCACCGCATCCTCGACATCAATGCCCGGGCAGTGATCCAGTACCTGAACGCGCAGATCGACGCCGGTGCGCAGGCCGTGATGATTTTTGACTCGTGGGGCGGGGCGCTGGCCGACGGCGCCTACCAGGCATTCTCGCTGCGCTACATGCAGCAGATCCTGGCCGGCCTGCAGCGCGAGAAGGACGGCGTGCGCATTCCGGCCGTCGTGTTCACCAAGGGCGGCGGCATCTGGCTCGACCAGATGGCCGACATCGGCGCCGACGCGCTGGGCCTGGACTGGACAGTGAATCTGGGCGCCGCGCGCGCGCTGGTGGGTGACCGTGTGGCGCTGCAGGGTAACCTCGACCCGGCCATCCTGTTCGCCGAACCCGAACAGATCGCGGCGGAAGTCGAGCGCTCGCTGAGCGCTTACGGCACGCCATCGAATGGGCACGGCCACGTGTTCAATCTGGGCCACGGCATCTCGCAATTCACCCCGCCGGAATCGGTCACCGCGATGGTCGAAGCGGTACACAGCTTCAGCCGCAAGCAACGCGCGCTGTAGTGTTGTCCACGGCTTGCTGTCGTTTCGCCGTAGCATGATTGCAAGCCAACTACGTCACTTGTTCACAACTTCCGCAAATCCGATAAAACTTCCTGTGGACATCTCCGGCAGTCGTGTTTACGCGTAAGCCGATGATTCGTAAGAATTTTTTGATGACGCTATGCGGCTTGGCTGCCTTTTCCAGTAACGTTGTCCAGTAGAATTCAGGCCGATATGGCGCCTTGTTCACAAAGTTATCAACAGGCGCCGCAACCTGGGGGAAAAGTGCTTCGTTTACCGGTACTTAGCGCGCAACCTCAAGTAGTGCCTTAACTGTATGACGCATTGCAGCGAGTTTTCCACGGAAAATTGCAGAGTTATGCACAAGGCGCGAAATGTGGTCAAGCTTGTTAACAGGTTTTGCGTTGATTTTCCAAGTCATTGATTATGAAGATTTAATTTCTCTTGAGCTCGGGAATTATCATCCGCGACTTGATCTAACGTAAACCTTTGATGGGGTCAAGTCCCCGGCTATTCACAAAGTTCTCCACAGATTTGCACAGGATCCAGATTGGCAACCAGCAACCAAGCATCGATCGAACCGCACTGCTTTCTTGAAGTGGTGATCGATACGCCGCTCAACAGCAGTTTCGACTACCGCTGGCCCTGCCAACCCGGCGACGAACCGCTGCCGGGCCAGCTGGCGCTGGTGTCGTTTGCGCGGCGCGAGGTGATGGCGCTGATCGTCGCGGTCAAGTCGACCAGCGACGTGCCGCCCGAAAAACTCAAGGATGCGCTGGCCGTGCGGGGCGAATTGGCGCCCCTGTCCGAGCGCTGGCTGGCGCTGGCGCGTTTCGCCGCCGAGTATTACCAGCGCCCGCTCGGCGAAGTGGCGCTGCCCGGCTTGCCGAAGAACCTGCGGGTGCCGAAAACGGTGGCGCTGGCGCGGGGGCTGAAGAAACTGGCCAAGCTGGACCCGGGGCAGGATGCCACCGCGGTGGGCATGCCAGCGCTGAACACCGCCCAGCAAGAAGCGGCCGACGCCATCGGCGGTGCCATCGGGTTCAATCCCTTCTTGCTGTGGGGCGTGACTGGCAGCGGCAAGACCGAGGTCTATCTGCAAGCCTGCGCCCAAGTGCTGGCGCGCGACCCGCAGGCACAGATTTTGATCATGGTCCCCGAGATCAACCTCACGCCGCAGCTCGAAGGCAATATCCGCGCGCGCTTTCCCGGCATGATGCTCGCCACGCTGCACAGCAGCCTGTCCGAGGGCGAGCGCATGCTGCACTGGCTGGCGGCGCACCTGGGCCAGGCCCGCATCGTGCTGGGCACGCGCCTGGCGCTGCTGTCGTCGCTGCCGCATTTGTCGCTGATCGTCATCGACGAAGAGCACGACCCGTCGTACAAGCAGCAGGAAGGCTTGCGCTATTCGGCGCGCGACCTGGCTGTCTGGCGCGCGCACCAGCTGGGCATCCCGATCGTGCTGGGTTCGGCCACGCCGTCGCTCGAATCGTGGCACCACGCGCGCTCAGGCCGGTACCAGCGCCTCGACCTGCGCGAACGGGCCGTGCAGGACGCCGTGCTGCCCAAGGTGCGCCTGATCGACATGGAGCGCGACCGCGGCCGCGATGGCCTCACCGCCGAGATGGTCGCCGCGCTGCGCCTGCGCCTGGAGCGCGGTGAGCAGTCACTCCTGTTCCTGAACCGGCGCGGCTACGCCCCGGTCATCTGCTGCGACGCCTGCGGCTGGATCAGCGATTGCACGCGCTGCACCGCGTTCATGGTGCTGCACAAGCCCGAGAACCGGCTGCGTTGCCACCACTGCAGCCTCGAGCTGCGCATTCCGCGCTCGTGCCCGACCTGCGGCAACGTCGACATCCAGCCGCTGGGACGGGGCACGCAGCGCGTCGAAGAGGGTTTGCGGGCGATGTTCCCCGAGGCGCGCATCCTGCGCATCGACGCCGACTCCACGCGCCTGAAGGGCAGCGCGCAGGCGGCGTTCGACAGCGTGCACCGGGGCGAGGTCGATATCCTGATCGGCACCCAGATGGTCGCCAAGGGGCACGACTTCAAGAAGCTCACGCTGGTGGGGATCTTGAACCCGGATACGGCGCTGTTCTCGCAAGACTACCGCGCCAGCGAACGCCTGTTCGCGCAGCTGATGCAGGTGGCGGGGCGCGCGGGCCGGGCCGGGGCGCCGTCCGAGGTGCTGGTGCAGACCCGCTACGTGCAGCATCCGCTGTACGGCGCGGTGATGCGCCACGATTACGAGCGCTTCGCCGGCCAGTTGCTCGACGAACGGCGCGAAGCGGGGTTGCCGCCATATATGTACCAGGCCTTGCTGCGGGCCGAGGCGCGCGAGCTGCCGATTGCCATCGCATTTCTGGAGGCCGCGCGCGACTGCCTGGAGCACGACGGGATCCTGATCAACGACCCGATCCCGATGACGATGACGCGGGTGCACAATATGGACCGCGCCCAGCTGCTGGTGGAATCGAGCTCGCGCCCGGCCCTGCAGGCCTTCCTGCGCGAGTGGATGGCGCAGCTGCGGGCCATGAAGGCCCGCGTGAAGTGGTCGCTCGAAGTCGATCCGCTCGATATTTAGGCGCGCTGGGCAGCCTTGCCCGCAGCCTTGCGGCGACGCCCGGCGTAGCCCATCATCGCCAGGCCGGCGCCCAGCAACAGGCCGGTGGCCGGTTCCGGCACCTGTCCAGGCGCCTCCACCTCCAGGGTCAGGGTGCCGAAATTCCAGATGCCATCGGCGCCTGGAAAGTCGTCGAAGAGTTCATTGAATTCCAGGCGCAGGATGCCGTCGCTGCCGACCGCGAAACTATCGTTGTCGGCGGTCAGGTCGACGAACTCCGTGTAGCTCGCCGTGCCTGGGAATGCGTCATCGATGCCGGGTCTGTAGTTGATGCCGGTCGAGAGCGCCGAGTCGGTGAGGGTCAGGGTCAGTTCGGACAGGAAGCTGGCAGGAATAGCGGTCAACAGGCCGGAAAAGGTAAAGCTGGTGATGACCGAGTTGGCGCCGATTTGGTATAGCTGCACGATATTGGCACTGTCCCCGAATTCGCCGTTGCTTTCAATATTGGCAAAATTGATGACAAACGGCGCGGCAAAGGCGGACGAGCAAGCACACAGCGACAGGCCAACGAACATTTTTTTAATAGCGGTTGACATGGAACATCTCCTGAATGGATATGCTCGAGATACAAGCAATTATCGTTCCGCCACCATAAATTTTCCTATGTTATTGATTCTTATCAAAAAATATATAAAGTTTACGTAAGGCATGTTTGGTATGTAAGATTGCTCGACAAGTTTGTGTGATGTTCAGCAATACCGAACTGGTGTGAAGCCTGAATGCCACCCGCTGGCGTGAAATAGCGTATCGTTTTGCCAGTCAACAGCGAAAGAGCACCATGAAACAACTGAACGTGGACGTCGCCATTATCGGCACCGGCACTGCCGGCATGACGGCCTACCGCGCGGCCAAAGCCCAAGGCGCGCACACGGTCGTGATCGAGAGCGCGCAGTACGGCACCACCTGCGCCCGGGTTGGCTGCATGCCGAGCAAACTCCTGATCGCCGCCGCCGAGGCGGCCCACGCGCTGCACACGGCCGGTCCGTTCGGTGTGCATGCCGGCGCTGTGCGCATTGACGGCCCGGCCGTGATGGAACGCGTCCAGCGCGAACGCGACCGTTTCGTCGGTTTCGTGCTCGACGCGGTGGAAGCCATTCCCGTCCACGACCGCCTGCAGGGAAAGGCGCGCTTTACCGGTCCGTGCACGCTGCAGGTCGATGACCATACCGAGATCCACGCCGGGCGCATCGTGATCGCGACCGGTTCGACGCCGCTGCGCCTGCCGCAGCTCGAACATGTCGGCCCCGGCATCGTCACCAGCGATGATGTGTTCTATTGGAATGACCTGCCATCGTCGGTGGCCGTGATCGGCACCGGCGTGATCGGCCTCGAATTGGGCCAGGCCCTGGCGCGCCTTGGCGTGCGCGTGCGCTTCTACGCACGCGGCGGCTCCATCGCCAACATCAGCGACCCCGAAGTGCTGCGCTGCGCGTCGCGCGTGCTGAACGAAGAACTCGACATCGCGTTCCAGACCGAGATCGTGAAAGCGGAACAGGACGGCGCCGAGGTCGTCCTGCACGTGCGCGACGCATTGGGCAAGGACAGCAGCGAGCGGTTCCAGTATGTCCTGATGGCGGCCGGCCGCACGCCGAACGTGCACGACCTGGGCCTTGAATTGACCGGCCTGGAGCGGGGCGCCGACGGCATCCCGGCCTTTGACGCGCGCACCATGCAGTGCGGCAGCAGCCCCATCTTCATCGCAGGCGACGCCAACAACGAGCGCCCCTTGCTGCACGACGCCGCCGATCACGGCAAGATCGCCGGCGACAATGCCGGCCGTTACCCGGACGTGCGTCCCGGCCTGCGCCGCACGCCGATCGCGGTGGCCTTCACCGAACCGAATATCGCCACGCTGGGCAAGACGTACCGCGCCCTGTGCGCGGGTGGGCAGCGCAAGTTCGCGGTGGGCAGCGTCTCGTTCGAGAACCAGGGCCGCAGCCGCGTCATGTTGCAGAACAAGGGGATCTTGCGGGTATATGCCGAGTACGGCTCGCGCCAGTTTCTGGGCGCCGAGATGATCGGGCCGCGCGCCGAACACCTGGCGCACCTGCTGTCATGGGCGTGCCAGATGCGCCTGACGGTCGACCAGATGCTGGAGATGCCGTTCTATCACCCGGTGATCGAAGAAGGCGTGCGCACCGCGCTGCGCGACCTGGCGACCAATCTGTCGACGGGCGAGAGCGCGACCCACACGGGCGAGACCGAACCGGGTATCTAGCTCAGTTGATCGATCAGTTGAGCAGGTTGGTGGCGAGCTTGCCCTCACCGGCCAGCTGGCGCAGGATGCGCACCGTGTCGATGTCGGCTTCTTCGTACGCCGACTTCTTGAATTCGTCGTACATCGCATTGGCCTGGTCGACGTGCTCGCCCATGCCGTCGTCATAGCAGAAGCGCACCAGCAGCATGGCGCTGGTAGGCGCTTCGATCACCATGCGCAGGGTCGAGGCGGCGATGTCGCCCTGGGCCGGCACGTCGTAGTGCACCTCTTGCAGCGGGGTGAGGGTGACCTTGTCTTCGATGACCAAGGGGCCGAAGGTCAGGCGGCGGCGCATGACGCCGGCGTCGCGCTCGAGGATCTCGCAGGCATCCAGGTGCGGAATGAACAGCTTGGGCTGCTCGGCGCGCAGCACCAGGCCGTGCCACAACTGCTCGCGGGTGAGCGTGTCGAGCAGCGGGTTCATCGGATCGTTGATTTCGACGAGATGTTCGAATTTCATGGGGCAAAGTTCCAGAAAAAATAGGGCTGCAGCGCAGCGCGCCGCAAAACGGGAATGGTACCCGATTGCACACGCCATCGCCCGGTGGACGCGCCAGATTGTTACAATCGTTCCCCGTCCCACCGAAAACTTTCCCATGTCCAACGCACCAAAGTTCGGCCTTAACGGGCCGCAGAGCGAAGCCGCGCTGTATCTCGACGGCCCTTGCCTGGTGCTCGCTGGCGCCGGGTCCGGCAAGACGCGCGTGATCACGCAAAAGATCGCCTACATGATCGAGCACTGCGGCTACGACCCGCGCACCATTGCCGCGCTGACATTCACCAACAAGGCGGCGCTCGAGATGCAGGAGCGCATCGCCAAGCTGCTCAAGCAACCGAAGCAGGCCAAGCAATTGACCGTGTCGACCTTCCATTCGCTGGGCGTGCGCATCCTGCGCCAGGAGGCGGCCGGGGTGGGGCTGAAGGACAAGTTTTCGATCATGGACAGCGACGACTGCTACACCATCGTGTCCGACCTGGCGCTGAGCACCGATAAACAGGAAATCCGGCGCATCCAGAACACGATTTCGCTGTGGAAGAATGGCCTGGTGGACCCGGACGACGCCATCAAGGCGGCGCGCGATGAAGACGAAGCCCAGGCCGGGCGCGTGTACCGCAGCTATGTGGCCACGCTGCAGGCCTATCAGGCGGTGGATTTCGATGACCTGATCCGGTTGCCGGTGGAACTGTTCCGCAACAACGAGCCGATTCGCGACCGCTGGCAGCGCCGCCTGCGCTACCTGTTGATGGACGAATACCAGGACACCAATACCTGCCAGTACGAGCTGGTCAAGCTGCTGGTGACGGGCCTGGGCAAGAAGCCGATGTTTACGGCCGTGGGCGACGACGACCAGGCGATCTATGCCTGGCGCGGCGCCTCGGTCGAGAACCTCAAAACGCTGCAGGTCGATTTCCCCGATCTGCGTGTGATCAAGCTGGAACAGAACTACCGCTCCACCACCCGCATCCTGCAGGCGGCCAATGCGGTCATCGGCAACAACCCGAAGATCTTCGAGAAGTCGCTGTGGTCCGAACACGGCCTGGGCGAGCCGATCAAGGTGATGGGCATGCAGAACGACGACCAGGAAGCGGACCAGATCGCGATCCTGATTTCGTCCGAACACTTTCAGCGCAAGAATAACTGGTCCGACTTTGCGATTTTGTACCGCGGCAACCACCAGGCGCGCGTGATGGAGCAGGCGCTGCGCAAGGAGCGCATCCCGTACACGATGTCGGGTGGCCAGAGCTTTTTCGACAAGGCCGAGATCAAGGACATCATTGCCTACCTGCGCCTGATCGCCAACCAGGACGACGACCCGGCCTTCATCCGCGCCATCACGACGCCCAAGCGCGGCGTCGGCATGGCCACGCTGGAAGTGCTGGGCGAGTTCTCGAAGCAGTGGAATTGCTCGCTGTTCGAGGCGGCGCGCAAGGGCGGCATCGAAGCCAAGCTGGCCGAGCGGCAACTGGGCTCGGTGCGCAATTTTTGCCAGTTCATCAGCGAGCTGGAAGACCGCGCGACCCGGCCCGGTCCGCTGGGCGCGGGCGACCATGCCGCCGAGGTGCTCGACGACATGATGAAGGAAATGAATTACGAGCATTACCTGTACGAGGGCTTCGATGACCGCGCGGCCCAGGCCAAGTGGCAGAACGTGCTGGAATTTACCAACTGGCTGAAAGACCGCGGCCGTGGCGGGCGCGACCGTGATGGCGAAGAAAAGAACCTGCTGGAACTGACGCAGATGGTTGCGCTGATGTCGATGCTCGAAGGCCAGGACGAAGAGCAGGATGCGGTGCGCATGTCGACCCTGCACGCGTCGAAAGGACTGGAGTATCCGCACGTGTACCTGGTTGGCGTGGAAGAGGGCATCCTGCCGCACAAGGGCGATCCGGATGCATCCATCGAAACCATTTCGGCGCGCATCCAGGAAGAACGACGCCTGATGTACGTAGGCATCACGCGTGCCCAGCGCACGCTGCACGTGAGCTGGTGCAAGCGCCGGAAGCGTGCGGGCGAGCTGGTCAATTGCGATCCGTCGCGCTTCATCAAGGAAATGGCACTGGACGTTGGCGAAGCGGCGCCGATGGAATCGGAAATACTTAGTCCTAAGGAAAGGTTGGCCAATCTAAAAGCGTTATTGGCAACGCCAAAGCCTGTTCCGGAGTAAACCGTTGCGTGCAAGCCTTGATGGATTGCCAAGATGTGCGCACGATTGAAAAGCCATTTGACTTCAAGTGTCGGGCAAGAAATACTTGCCGGGATAAGATTTGATATCTAAATTTCCACGGCAATTACCTTGCTGCAACGCTGCGATACTCTCCGACTGATTCATGACTACCCCTTCCGACATCACCGTCACCCCGCTTACCGGACTGAACCACATCGATGCCCTGCTGGACAAAGGCCCGGACTGGAACTACCTCAGCAATAACAATGCAAACGTGCTGTTCTATACGTTCTCGACAACCTCGGGCAACGAAAGCAGCCGGAGTGGCCAGGAAACGTTCAGCGCATCCCAGCAAGCAGCTGCCCGCACGGCGTTCAGCTATCTGCAGCAAGTGACGGGCATCGTGTTCCAGGAAACGGCGTCGGGCACCGGCGCGCAGTTCCACCTGGCCAACCTGAACCTCGACGGCGCCTATACAACCGGCCTGAACAGCTGGCTGTCGTCGCGCAGCGGCACCGATACCACCGTGACCTCGTACACCGCCAACGCCTATGTGTACCTGGACAATGCCGAGTGGCGCGCGATGACGCAGAACCTGACGGTCGGCAGCCAGGGCTATGAAACCCTGCTGCACGAGCTGGGCCACGCGCTCGGCCTGAAGCACCCGTTCACCGAGCCCGGTGACGAAGGACTGGCCGTGCTGCCTGGTAGCGAAGACAACACGAGCAATACCCTGATGTCGTATGACTCCGTCGGCGGCTGGCACAGCACCTACAGTCCCTACGACATCGCCGCGCTGAACTGGTTGTATGGCGGCGATGGCCTGCGTGGCGACCTCGGCATCAACAGCACGACCGGCGCACGCTATCTCACGGGCAGCTTCAAGGACGATGTCCTGAACGGCACCCAATTCGACGACAAATTGCAAGGCAACGGGGGGAACGACATGATCGACGGCGGAGCAGGAACGGATACCGTGATATTCAGTGGCAATCGCGGCGCGTATGCGTTCACCACGCTGGCCGATGGTTCGCTGGCGGTCTCGGGCGCCGATGGCACCGATACCCTGCGCAATATCGAATTGCTGCAGTTTGCCGACATGCGCGTCGAGCGCGCCAGTGTGACGGGCGATAATGTCGCGCCAGCGGCGCCGGTGATGGCGGTGACGCAGAATGGTTACCTGTATGCGCGCGGCAGCCAGCCGACCATGAACGGCACGGCTGAAGCCAATTCGACCGTCAAGGTCTATCTCAACGACCAGGTGATCGCCACCACCACGGCGGACGCCAACGGCCTGTGGAGCGCCCGCTCGAGCGTGGCCCTGGCCGATGGCCTGAACTATCGTGCCTACGCCACCGCCACTGATGCGGCTGGTAACGTGTCGACGGGCAGCAGTGGGGTGACGTTCCACATCGATGCCACCGCGCCGTCGATCCCGACCGTCAATATCGCGCTGCCGCTCGGCGGCAACAAGCCGGTGTTCAATGGCATCGGCGAAGCCGGCACCGCGATCGAACTGTATCGCGACGGCGACTTCACCAAGATCGGCAGCGCCGTGGTTGGCGCGGATGGCACCTGGTCGCTGGCTTCGCAACCACTGCCTAATGGCAACTACAACGTTATCGTGACCTCGCTGGATTTGGCCGGCAATGCCCGCGCCGGACAAGTCACCGCTGCCGTGGTGATCTCGAACACGGGCTACCAGGTCGGCACCGCCAACGCCGACACCATCGTCATGAATCCAGGCAGCACCGCCGTGGACGCCAGTGTCGGTATCGATACCGTGGTGTTTGCCGGCGCACGCGCCGACTTCGCCGTCAAGAAGGAAACCTGGGGCTACTCGGTGACGGGCGCCAATGGTGAGGTCGATGGCCTGTTCAACGTCGAGCGCATCCAGTTCAACGATGGCTGGAAAGCGATCGACGACAACTCGGCCAAGATCTTCCGCCTGTACCAGGCCATCATGGGCCGCGAGTCCGATGAAGGCGGCCTGGGCTTCTGGACCAACCACCTCGATAAAGGCACCCTGCTCACCACGATCGCCGCCGGTTTCATGGAAGCGCCGGAATTCGACACGCTGTACGGCGCCGCGCCAACTGATCAGGAATTCATCTACAAGCTGTACGACAACGTGCTCAATCGCGAGCCCGATGCCGGCGGCCTGCTGTACTGGACTGCGGAAATCGGTCGTCTTGGCCGCGAACAGCTGGTGATCGAGTTCAGCGAAAGCCCGGAAAACCAGGCGCTCGTCATCGAGACGGTCGGCCAGGGTCTGGACTTCATTCCTTACGCCTGATCGCCAAGGCGCGCGGCGCACCCGGCCATGCTGGCATAATGCCGGCTTTACCGGAGTGCGCCGTGGACCAGGAAGAACGTTTCGTCAATCTTGAAATCAAGCTCTCCCAGCAGGAAGATCTGCTCGATGAGCTGAACAAGACCATCTACCGCCAGGAGCGCCGCATCGACGAGCTCGAGGCGATGGTCGGCAAGCTGGCCGACCATTTGCGCTCCCTGCGCGACGCCGGCCAGGCGCCGCTCAACGAACGTCCCCCGCACTATTAAATCTTAACCCTGGCGCGCCAGGTGCTGCCCAAGGCGCTTGCCCAGGCACAGCAGGGTGAGCGACGGCGGCAAGCCCCACGGCTGCGGGATCACCGATGCATCGCACACGTACAGGCCCGGCGTGCGCGTCTGCAGATGCGCATCGACGCCAGCGCCAATGCGCACGCTGCCGCCCGGGTGCGCCGCGAAATGCCAGCTCTTGAACACGTGGTGCGCACCGGCCTCTTGCAGGATCGCGCGCGCCATCCGTTCGCCCGTGCGAAACCGGGCGCGGTCGCCATCGCTCAGACGCTTGTCGGCCCAGCGCGGCCCGATGCGCCCGCCGATGTCATCGCGAATCTTGACCATCACGGAGAGGGTGCGCTGGTGCGCGAACAAGCGGTCGATGCGCCCGACCTGCGCCGCGAAGGCCTGGTACATCGGGCGCGGCAAGGTCAGGTCGGCCAGCGCGATGCCGGCCTGCGGATCGTGCCAGCCGGCCGCCATCGGCACTTCGGCGCCGCCATCGATGTCCGCCACGCTGCCCATCACCGCGACCACGGGATCGCTGAAGAACGGCGCATGGCGCGGTGCCAGGCTTGATGCATGCAGGATGCGCGGGCTGCCGATGCCGCCGCCACTGAGGATCACCAACGGCGCGTGGATCGTCTGCAGCCGGCCACCTTGTAATACCTCGACCCCGCTGGCGCGGCCCCTGTCCAGCAGCACCCGCGCGACACGGCTGCCGGCCGCCAGCGCGGCGCCATGCCCGATCGCCTGCTCGACGAAATCGCGCGCGCTCCACTTGGCGCCGAACGGGCAGCCATAGGTACAGCGCCAGCAGCCGCGTCGGCACAGCGATGGCCGGATCATCTTGTCGAGCTTTTGCCAGTCGATGCCGACAGCGCGGGCCGCCGTCATGATGCGCGTGGCCATTGGCCCGACCAGGGCATCGGGCAGGGGCGCCAGCGGCAATTCGGCGCGCAGTTCGGCCAGGCTTGGGGCCAGGTCAATGCCATACGCGGCGAAGTACGCCGCCGGCGGCGCGGCGGCGGTGGCAAAGTTGACGGCCGAACTGCCGCCCAATGTGGCGCCGCCCACCAGCAGCGAGGCGTCGCGGTGGATGAACGCGCCGCGGCCGGGCACGGCCGCCATCGCCGCCATCTGCGTCACGGTGCCGGCCAATGGCACGGCGCCGCCCTGTTCGAGCATCAGCACGCGGCTGCCGGCGCGCGCCAGTTCACGCGCGACGCTGGCGCCGCCGGGGCCGGTGCCGACCACGATGGCGTCGAAGGAGGGGGAGGGGAAGGTCATGGGAAAACTCGAGGGATGGCTGCCGATGCTAGCACGGCGACCGCGCCGGGGCAGTCAACACGGGGCCCCGGCGTTGATACATTGCGCTACTTTTTAATTGTTACAACGAACATGCAAGCCTGCTATGATCTTTAGCGCACTGCTGTCGAGCACCTCTGACAGCCCCTTCCTCAGTGTTAGCGAAAGACCTCATGATCCGTCCTCAACTGCTCATCGTGGCTGCCAGTGTCGCGCTGGCGTGTTCCGCCATCGCAGCGCCTGCCGCACCCGTCCTCGACGCCTCCAACCCGTTCGCCAAGCCAAGCAGCCTGCCGCTGCAATACCCGGCGTTCGACAAGATCAAGGACGCGCACTATCTGCCCGCGTTCGCTGCCGGCATGCGCGAAGAACTGCGCGAAGTCGAGGCGATTGCGGGCGACAAGGCCGCACCGACGTTCGACAACACGATCGTGGCGCTGGAAAAATCCGGCCAGTTGCTGGCCCGCGTAAACGCGACCTTCGGCAATCTGCACGGCGCCAATACCAACGACACGCTGGATGCGGTCGATCGCGAGATGTCGCCCAAGCTGGCGGCGCACTCCGATGCGATCCACCTGAACGCCAAGCTGTTCGCGCGCGTGAAAACGCTGCACGACAAGCGCGCCTCGCTGGGCCTGGACGCCGAATCGACGCACCTGCTCGAGCGCTACTACAAGGAATTCGTGCGCGCCGGCGCCAACCTGTCGGCCGCCAACCAGGCCAAGCTGAAGGCCTATAACGGCGAGATCGCCTCGCTGCAGTCGGACTTTTCACAGCGCGTGCTCAAGGGCGCGAACGCTGCCGCCCTGATCGTCGACACCCGCGCCGAACTGGCCGGTCTCTCCGACGCCCAGATCAACGCCGCCGCTGCCGAAGCAGACAAGCGCGGCCTGAAGGGCAAGTTCGCGATCCCGATCGTCAACACCTCGATCCAGCCAGGCCTGTCGGTGTTGACGGTGCGCGCCACGCGCGAGCGCCTGATGAAAGCCTCGCTCGAGCGCGGCACCAAGGGCGGCCAGTTCGACACCACCAAGCAGGTGCTGCGCCTGGCCAAGCTGCGCGCCGAACGCGCCGTGCTGCTCGGTTACCCGAACTACGCGGCCTACTCGCAAGAGATGGAAACCGCGCGCAATCCGGCCGCCGTCAACAAGCTGCTGGGCGACCTGGCCAAGCCGGCCGTGAACAACGCCAAGAAGGAAGCAGTCGAGATCCAGGCCGCGATCAATAAAGACGGTGGCAAATTCGAGCTGGCAAGCTGGGACTGGCCGCTGTACGCCGACAAGGTGCGCGCCGAGAAATTCAACTTCGACGACAGCCAGCTGCGCCCGTACTTCGAACTGAACCGCGTGCTGGTCGATGGCGTGTTCTTTGCCGCGACCAAGGAATACGGCATCACGTTCAAGGAGCGCAAGGACCTGCCGACGTATAACGAAGACGTGCGCACTTTCGACGTGTACGACGTCGACGGCAAGCTGCTGACGATCTTCATCTTCGACCCTTACGCACGCGGCAACAAGCAGGGCGGCGCCTGGATGAACGAGTACGTCTCGCAATCGCACCTGCTGAACCAGAAGCCGGTCATCGGCAACCACCTGAACATTCCAAAGCCGCCAGCGGGCGAACCGACCCTGCTGACGTACGACGAAGTGGTGACCACGTTCCACGAGTTCGGCCACGCGCTGCATGGCATGTTCTCGGATGTGAAGTACCCGAAATTCTCGGGCACGAACGTGCCGCGCGACTTCGTCGAGTATCCGTCGCAGGTCAACGAGATGTGGGTCACCTGGCCCGAGGTCCTTTCCAACTACGCCAGGCATTACAAGACCGGCGCGCCGATGCCGAAAGACCTGCTCGACAAGGTCGTCGCCTCGAAGAAGTTTGGCCAGGGTTACGCCACCACCGCCTATCTGGCGGCCGCGCTGCTCGACCAGCGCTGGCACCAGATCACCCCGAGCCAGGTGCCGACCGACGTCTTGTCGTTCGAAGCCAAGGCCCTGCAGGACGCGGGTGTCTCGTACGCCCCGGTGCCGCCGCGCTACCGCAGCGCGTACTTCTCGCACTCGATGGGCGGCGGCTATTCGGCCGGCTACTACGCCTACCTGTGGAGCGAGCGCCTGGACGCCGAGACGGTCAAGTGGTTCACCGAAAGCGGTGGCCTGACGCGCAAGAATGGCGACCATTTCCGCAAGACGCTGCTCTCGCGCGGCGGCACGCAAGAAGCCATGGACCTGTTCCGCAACTTCCGTGGCCGCGATCCGGTCATCGAGCCGCTGCTGGAACGCCGCGGCCTGAACTAAAGCACGCAGGCACGGGCCGGCGCACGACGCCGGCTCGTGCAGTCCCTATCGCCACACTCAGAATCAAGAACATGAAACGTACCCATTTCCTGCTGGCCGCCGCGGTCAGCGCAGCCCTCGTCAACGTCGCAGTCGCCGCACCGGCGCCAGCGACTGCCGCACCGGTCACCGCCGCTGCACCATTCGACGCGAGCAACCCGTTCGCCAAAGAGAGCACCCTGCAATACAACTACCCGGCCTGGGACAAGATCAAGGACGAGCACTTCGCCCCGGCCTATGCCGAAGCGATGCGCCTGCACGCCCTGGAGATCGACAAGATCGCCAACAACAAGGCCGCGCCGACGTTCGAGAACACCATCGTCGCCATGGAACGCGCCGGCCGCATGCTGAACCGCGTGAGCAGCGCCTTCGGCACGCTGTCGGGGTCCTACACCAACGACACGCTGATCGCGCTCGGTCGCGACATGGCGCCGAAGCTGTCGCAGCACGGCGACGCTATCCGCCTGAACGGCAAGCTGTATGCGCGTATCAAGGCCCTGTACGACAAGCGCGCCAGCCTGAAGCTCGACAGCGAATCGGCCTACCTGCTCGACCGCTACAACAACGATTTCGAGCGCTCGGGCGCCAAGCTGTCGAACGCCGACAAGGAAAAGCTGAAAGCCTTCAACAGCCAGCTGGCCGCCCTGCAGACCAAGTTCGCGCAAGACACGCTGAAGGAAGCCAATGCTTCGGCGCTGGTGGTCGATTCGCGCGCCGAACTGGCGGGCATGAGCGAAAAGGCGATCGATGCTGCCGCCGCCGAAGGTAAAAAGCGCGGCCTGGATGGCAAGTTCGTCCTGCCGGTGGTGAACACCACCCAGCAGGCATCGCTGTCGGTACTGACCAACCGCGCCACCCGCGAAAAACTGCTGGCCGCATCGCTGGCGCGTGGCAGCCGCGGTGGACAATTCGACACCCGCGACACCGTGCTGCAGATCGCCAAGCTGCGCGCCGAACGCGCCGTGCTGCTGGGCTTCCCGAACCACGCCGCCTACAACCTGGAAGAGCAGACCGCCAAGACCACCGGCGCCGTCAACAGCCTGCTGGCCGAACTGGCCACGCCTGCCGTGAACAACGCGAAGAAGGAAGCGGCCGACATCCAGAAAGTGATCGACGCGGAGAAAGGTGGTTTCAAGGCCGCCGCGCATGACTGGAGCTTCTACAGCGACAAGGTGCGCGCCGAGCGTTACGCGTTCGATGCCAGCCAGCTGCGCCCGTACTTTGAGCTGAACCGCGTGCTGGTCGACGGCGTCTTCTTCGCCGCCACCAAGGAATTCGGCATCACCTTCAAGGAACGCAAGGACCTGCCGGGTTACAACGAAGACGTGCGCGTGTTCGACGTGTTCGACGTCGACGGCAAGCAACTGGCGATCTTCACGCTCGATCCGTACGCCCGCTCGAACAAGCGTGGCGGCGCCTGGGCCAATGCCTGGGTCGGCCAAAGCAAGCTGCTCGGCACCAAGCCTGTCATCGCGAACAACCTGAACGTGCCGAAGCCGGCCGCCGGCGAGCCGACGCTGCTGACGTACGACGAAGTGCGCACCACGTTCCACGAATTCGGCCATGCGCTGCACGGCATGTTCTCGGATGTGCAGTACCCGCGCTTCTCGGGTTCGCGCGTGCCGCGTGACTACGTCGAGTTCCCGTCGCAGGTCAACGAGATGTGGATGGCCTGGCCCGAGGTCCTTTCCAACTACGCCAGGCATTACCAGACCGGCGAGCCGATGCCGAAGGAACTGCTCGACAAGGTGCAGGCCTCGTCGCAGTTCAACGAAGGCTTCCGCACGACCGAGTACCTGGCCGCCGCGCTGCTGGACCAGGCCTGGCACCAGCTGTCGCCGAACCAGATCCCGACGGACGTCCTGGCATTCGAAGCGCAGGCGTTGAAAACGGCCGGCGTTGACTTCGCCCTGGTGCCGCCGCGTTATCGCAGCACGTACTTCTCGCACACGTTCTCGGGCGGATACTCGGCCGGTTACTACGGCTACCTGTGGGCAGAGAAGCTCGACGCCGATACCGTTGAGTGGTTCAAGGCCAACGGCGGCCTGACGCGCAAGAACGGCGACCATTTCCGCAAGACGCTGCTGTCGCGCGGCGGTACGCTGGATGCAATGCAGATGTTCCGTAACTTCCGTGGCAAGGATGCGGATATCAAGCCGCTGCTGGAGCGTCGTGGTTTGACGGGGAACTGATAGCGTCGCGGGGTTGCGAAGTAACTTGGGCTCCCGCCTTCGCGGGAGCGACGTTGTCTTAGTGCGGTGGGAGGGTAGGGGACTACTCTTTAGCCAGAATACTAAGCACGTCGCTCCCGCGCAGGCGGGAGCCCAAGTTCGTATGCACACCACCACCCCCGCACAGCCGTGTTATCCCTCCCGCCCCCCATGCCTTACAATGAAATCGACCAATCCACGGAGACGACGATGCAACCCGAATACGATGCCGATCTGAAGGCACGCCTGAAAGCCCTGCACCGCGAACTGCAAGAAACCGGTGAGACCGACGTCGAACTGGAAACGCTGCTGCGCCAGCTCGATGGCGACATCGAAAAAGTCCTCGACCGCCGCGCCGAGCAAGAGCTCGATGCGAATACCTATGGCCTCGGCTCGCGTACGCAAGAACTGGCAGCACGCTTCGCCGCCCGCCACCCGCGCGTCGAGCACGGCCTGCGCGAACTCGGTCAGATCCTGTCGAACATGGGCATTTGATTGTAGGCGTAATAGCCACAAGTCATTGATTTTAAGCCATTTTTCGGGGCCTTCCATGCTCCGCAAATGGTTTTCCGGTACAATGCCGGCAAATGAGCTCCCCTTCCAATCTCTTCGCGACGGTCGCCAAGCGCTCCAGCCGCGCCCCGACCGCACCCTTCCTTCCGATGTCACGCGCCGAAATGGACGTGCTCGGCTGGGATACCTGCGACATCATCCTGATCACGGGCGACGCCTATATCGACCACCCGAGCTTCGGCATGGCGCTGGTCGGCCGGCTGCTCGAGGCGCAGGGGTACCGGGTCGGCATCATCAGCCAGCCCGACTGGACGTCGGTCGAGCCGTTCCGTGCACTGGGCAAGCCGAACCTGTATTGGGGCGTCACCGCCGGCAATATGGATTCGATGGTCAACCGCTACACGGCCGACCGCAAGATCCGCTCCGACGACGCTTACACGCCGGAAGGCGCGCCCAATAAACGCCCCGACCGCGCCGTGACCGTGTACTGCCAGCGCGCCCGTGAAGCGTTTCCGGGCGTGCCGGTGATTGCCGGCAGCATCGAGGCCTCGCTGCGTCGCATCGCCCATTACGATTACTGGTCGGATAAAGTGCGCCGCTCGGTGCTGTTCGAGTCGAAGGCCGACCTGCTCATCTTCGGCAATGCCGAGCGCGCGCTGGTCGATTTCACGCGCCGCATCGCCGCCGGCGAAAACGTCAAGACCATCCGCGACCTGCGCGGCACGGCGTTCCTCGTGCCGCTGGGCTGGCTGCCGGACGAAGAATGGTCGGTGCACAACTCCACTCGCGTGGACGTGCCCGGCCGCATCGACAAGCAGCCGAATCCGTATGCGATGGCGCTGGAAGACCCGAAAGCCTGCGCGCTCGACAACGCCGCGCCGGAACCCGAGGTCAAGCCGATCATGATCATGACGCGCGAGCAGCGCCAGGCCGCGGCCCGCGAAAAAGCGGCCAAGACCGTGGTGCGCCTGCCGAGCTTTGAAACGGTCAGCGTCGATCCGGTGATGTATGCGCACACCTCGCGCGTGTTCCACCTCGAGTCGAACCCGGGCAATGCGCGCGCGCTGGTGCAGGCGCACGGCGACCGCGACGTCTGGCTCAATCCGCCGCCGCTGCCGCTGGCGATGGACGAGATGGACAATGTCTACGACATGGCCTACGCCCGCGCGCCGCACCCGAGCTACGGCAAGGCCCACATCCCGGCCTGGGAAATGATCCGCTACTCGGTCAACATCATGCGCGGCTGCTTCGGCGGCTGCACCTTCTGCTCGATCACCGAGCACGAAGGGCGCATCATCCAGAGCCGCTCCGAGCCGTCGATCCTGCGCGAGATCGAACTGATCCGCGACACGACCAAGAACTTCGCCGGCACCATCACCGACCTCGGCGGCCCGACCGCGAACATGTACCGCCTGGCGTGCAAGGAAAAAACGATCGAAGAGAGCTGCCGCCGCCTGTCGTGCGTGTACCCGACCATCTGCAGCAACCTCGGCACCGACCACAGCAAGCTGATCTCGCTGTACCGCAAGGCGCGCGCGATCCCGGGCATCAAGAAGATCCTGATCGGTTCCGGCCTGCGCTACGACCTGGCCGTGCGCTCGCCCGAGTACGTCAAGGAGCTGGTCACCCACCACGTGGGCGGCCTCTTGAAAATTGCGCCGGAGCATACCGAAGCGGGCACGCTGTCGAAGATGATGAAGCCGGGCATTGGCGCGTATGACGAGTTCAAGCGCATGTTCGACAAGTACTCGCTCGAAGCCGGCAAGAAGCAATACCTGATCCCGTACTTCATCGCCGCCCACCCGGGCTCGACTGACGAAGACATGCTGAACCTGGCGCTATGGCTCAAGAAGAACAACTTCAAGCTCGACCAGGTGCAGACCTTCACGCCGACGCCGATGGCGATGGCAACGACGATGTACCACTCGCGCCGCAATCCGCTGGCGAAGGTGACCGAGGATTCGGAAATCGTCGAAACCGCCAAGAGCGGCAAGACGCGCAAGCTGCACAAGGCGTTCCTGCGCTATTACGATCCGCAGAACTGGCCGATCCTGCGCGAAGGCCTGTACCGCATGGGCCGCGGTGACCTGATCGGTAATACCGACCGGCACCTGATCCCGGCCGTGGGTGGCGAGATGGCCACCGGCTCGCTGCGTGAAGAGCGCCGTGGGCCAGGCATGGCGCCGAAAGGGCGTGCGACCGACGGTACGCCGAAGCGCGCCATCGGCGCTGGCGCGCCACGTGGCCGCAACGAGCGCACGCCGGCGACCACGCCATTCATGGCGCCGCCGTCGAAGGTCAAGCCGTCGATCCTGTCGACCATCAAGGCCAAGCCGAAGACGGTGCGCAAGTAAGCGGTGTGAAACCGAGCGGAGTCGCTCAAGTTCGTCGCGCAATCAGCGCTAAATACGTCGTTCCCGCGGAGGCGGGAACCTGAGTTTGCTTGTTATGCCATAGACGTCAAACCAGGTGGCAACGCATCGAACTTGGATTCCCGCCTCCGCGGGAATGACGTTTTTACGCTAGCGGGGCAATCAAGCCTGCGTGACTGGCATTCGTCGCAGGGCTATTGCGGCTTCTTCAGATTGGCATTCGGCGTCGGCGCCCCGCGCCGCTCGCGCGCAATATCCAGGTCCATGCTTGCCTGCCTCGTGCGCAGCGCTTTTGCATACCGGTGCCGCGCCCGCAAGCGCGGATGCGTGACCAGCACGCCGAGCGTCTCGCCGATCACCATCACCACACCCAGCAGCGGCAGCACCAGCATCAGCCCCACCACCCCCGCCAGCATGCCGCCGACAAAGATCATCAGCACAGTCACCAGCGGATGAATATGCAGGCTGCGCCCCAGCGTGGCCGGCATGAACAGAAAATCATCCAGCAGGCGCACCAGCACGAACACGCCAATGGCGCCGTAGGCCATCAGCGGATTGCCCGGCGCATCGGTGGAGGCCACGATGACCACCAGCGCGCAACCGGCAATCGAGCCGACGAACGGCACCCAGGCCAGCACCGCCGAGATCAGGCCCAGCAGCAGGGGCGACGAGACGCCGATGATCCACAGCCCCAGCGCCAGCACGATCGTGTCGAGCACGGTCAGCTTGAGCAGCCCTTCGAAGTAGCGGCGCGCCGTCTGGTCGACTTCGTGCAGCAGGTACAGGGCCGGCTCGAAGTAGGCGTTGGGCACCGCGCGCGCCAGGAACTTTTTGAAACGCACGCCGTCGCGCAGCAGGAAGAAACTGAGGAACGGCGCCAGGAACAGCGACGGCACCCAGGTGACGATGCCGACCACGATGTCGCCCAGGTGGTTCTGCGCGAAGTCGTTGGTGTAATCGGTGAACGCGCGGTTGACGATCGAGGTCAGGCGCATCTCGGCCAGCAGCGGGAATTTCGCTTCCAGCAATCCCATCGAGTTGCGCACGAAGGCCACGCCACCGTCGAGGTACAGGCTGATCGTCGCTTCCCACGAGTCTTCTTCGGGGCCGTCGCCCCAGGTCATGGCCGCTGTCAGCGCCAGCGCGGTCAGCGCGAAGAACAACGCGATCATCCACAGCGCGGCGGCGTTGCGGCCAAAGCCGGCGCGCACCATGCGCTGCATCGGCCCCAGCAGGATGTAATACAGGACCGCGCCGAAGATGAAGGGCAGGGCGAGCCACAGCAGCTTCTGCACCACCAGCAGCAGCAGGCAGGTGCCGCCGATGATGCCGGTCCAGACGACCGGGCCGGCGCGCTCGGGACCGTGGGCGGCGTCGAGGTGGGTGCTCACAGCGCTTCCAGCTGCGGCCGGCCGGTGCCCATCCATTCACGCAGGCGCAGGCCAATGTGGCGCGCCAGCGCCAGCGAGATCTTGTAGCCGATGACGGCGTCGGTTTCCATCAGGCCCAAGAAGTCGGCGCGGAAGAACACGGCCACTTCGCACGGTTCGAGCGCGCGCGCCTGGGCATTGCGGGGCGAGTTGTCAAGCAGCGCCAGGTCGCCGAAGAAGCCGCCCGGTTCGAGCTCGGCCACGACTTGCGTCATGCCTTCGTGCAGGCGGCTGATGCGCACCCGGCCGCTCATCAGGAGATACAGCGCCTGACCCTCTTCGCCCTCGTCGAACATGATTTCGTCTTTCAGGTAGCGGCGCTCGTGCAGCAAGCCATCGACGATCTTCAGTTCCAGCGGCGTGAGCGCCGCAAACAGCGATGAACTCTTGAGCCGGTGCAGACGCGGCGACATGCGGGGCGGTTTGAGAAAACGAAAAATCAAGGAGTGCTCCAGGGTGGTGCGGTGTGTTGTTTTTTGATTATCCGCGATCGGATGCTGCCATGCATCAAAAAGCGTCGCGTGCGCAAGCCGGTGTGGTGGCCTGTCCATACCTTCTGCAAGCGTGCGCTCGCCTGACGTGAAAAACGTGTAACATTGATTCTTTAAGGCAATATATATTATTGTTTTTGAAACCTTCGCCAATGGTGTCGCGCGAGGCGGGCCACCAGTGCCTTATCAAGGACAGGCAGTGATCGATATACAGACTTTTCTTCTTGCACTCGGCATTGGCAACGTTGGTTTCGCGATCCTGATGGCGGGATACACCCACGGCGCCGCGCCGAGTGCCGGGCTGCGCCTGTGGATGTGGGCGCGGCTCGGCATCGGCGTAAGCCAGCTGATCGGCTGGGCGCGTCCCATGCTGGGCTTGCCGCTGGTGGCAGGCGTGGAAGGCGTCAGCTGGATCCTGGCGATGTCGCTCGAGATGGCCGCGTATTGTGTCTTCTTCGGCTTCCCGCGCTGGGGGCGGGTGCTGCTGCCAATTACGCTGCTGTCTTCGGCCATCGTGCTGGCGGCCGCACATGGCGGGGCCAATCATATCCAGCTCAGTGCGCTCGTGGGCGCTGTCGTGGCGCTGTTCGCCATGGCCATGGCGTGGGCGCTGCTGCGCCGGCGCAGCGCCTCGCTGCTGCAGCGGATTATCGGCATCAACGACGCCCTGTTCGCGGCCGCCGTCGTCATCTGGGTCGCTTCGGTATGGCTGGGCAAGGGACCGCTTGACCACAGCGGCGCCCAGCAGGCGGCGTACCTGGCCGGCTACATGCTCATGATCGTCAACGGCTTCGGCTTCCTGTTGCTGTGCAAGCAGAAGGACGATACGCACATGGCCAAGCTGGCCGCGACCGATTCTCTCACCGGCCTGTACAACCGGCACGCATTTCTCGTCCGTGCCGACGGTGCGCGCGTGGTGGCGCAGCGCCAGCGCACCGGCCTGGGCCTGTTGATGATCGACATCGACCATTTCAAGCAGATCAATGACCGGTGGGGCCATGCCACCGGCGACGAAGCATTGGTCGTGTTCGCCCGCACTGCGCGCGGCATCGTGCGCGACCATGAAACAATCGGCCGCCTGGGCGGCGAAGAGTTCGCGCTGCTGCTGCCGGGCGCCGACCTTGATGAGGCGGTGCAGGCCGCCGAGCGCCTGCGCCTGGCGATTCGCGAAGCAACCATCGTCACCAGCGGCCCGAGCTACCGGATGACGGTCAGCATCGGCGTGGTGGTGCTCGATCCGCACGAGGACCTGGGCGGGGCGATGGCGCGTGCCGACCATGCGCTGTATGCGGCCAAGCGCGCGGGACGGGATCGGGTTGAAATCGGGGAATTGGTGCGCAAGCGCGCGTAGGGTCGCGCGGCTACGCCGCCGACGCGGTGATCGTTTGCGGCGAAATCATCCGGCACGAAAACTAAACGCGAAAAAGAAAAAGGGCCCGACGAATCGGACCCTTCTTCAGTGATGCTGGCGGAGCGGACGGGGCTCGAACCCGCGACCCCCGGCGTGACAGGCCGGTATTCTAACCAACTGAACTACCACTCCGTTTTACTAAGATCAGCCTTCGATCCATCGTCGAGATGCTTGGTGGGCGCTGAGAGGCTCGAACTCCCGACCTAATCCGTGTAAGGGATCCGCTCTACCAACTGAGCTAAGCGCCCATCTCGTTGATGTCTACTGACGCTTGTCATTGCGTCGAAGAGGACCGAATTATAGAGGGTGGCTTTCAGGGTCCGCAAGGGATTTTTCGAAAAAATATTGAAAGCGCTATTTTTCTGGTCATCGGACCGGCGCCGGGGTGGGATATCTGCATGTGTTGTAATCATGGCGTCATGGCGGTATTCACTTGCCGAGCCTATAACCATCACGGACAATACCGCCTTTAGCAAGTCGGCAACCTTAAGACATCGGAAAGATGGGCGCCATAGATGCGCGTTGCCGAGGGCGGGATATCACCGCCCGCGCACCCGGCGGGGGAGCGTTTGGAGAATAAGAACGGAGACATCGGTTCTTTTATCATCACCAGGAAAATACTCCATGACCAAGATGTCCAAGATGCACAAGCGCGTCACCTGCTCCCATGGCGCAGCGCTGGCGTTCATCGCCCTGCTGCCGATCGCCCAGGCGGCGGCCCAGACCGCGGCCCCAGCCGAACCGGCACCGGAATCCCTGCAGCTGCAATCGGTCACCGTGACCGCGCAGCGCCGCACCGAGAACATCCGCGACGTGCCGGTGTCGGTGACGGCGCTCAAGGGTGACAAGCTGGACGTGCTGGTCTCGGGCGGCGACGACATCCGTCTGCTGGCCGGTAAAGTGCCGAGCCTGAACGTGGAATCGTCGAACGGCCGTACTTTCCCGCGCTTTTACATCCGCGGCTACGGCAATACCGACTTCAACACCTTTGCCTCGCAGCCGGTCTCGCTCGTGTACGACGACATCGTGCAAGAGAACCCGATTCTCAAGGGCTTCCCGATCTTCGACCTGGCCAGCGTCGAAGTGCTGCGCGGCCCGCAGGGCACGCTGTTCGGCCGTAATACCCCGGCCGGCGTCGTCAAGTTCGAATCCGAAAAGCCACGCCTGAACAGCACCGAAGGCTACTACAACGTCTCGGCCGCTTCGCACTACACCTTCAATGCCGAAGGCGCCGTGAACGTGCCGCTGTCGAGCAATGTGGCGATGCGCGTGTCGGCCGTGGGCCAGCACCGCGACGACTACGTCGACAACTACAGCACCCCGGCCAAGACCACCAAGCGCGGTGAACTCGACGGCTACAACGAACACGCCGAGCGCGTGCAGTTCTTGTACAGCAAAGACGGCTTCAGCGGCCTGCTGGGCTTCCATCAGCGTCAGACCAATGGCAGCGCACGTTTGTTCCGCGCCAACCTGATCAAGAAGGGCAGCAACACCTTCGCCGACGGCACCGATCTGGACCAGATCGTCACCAATGCCCAGAATGACCAGGACCTGAAAACCAACGGCATCAACCTGCGTCTGGAATGGGATCTGGGCAACTACAAGTTCCACTCGATCACTGGTTACGAGCACATCATCGGCTACTCGAGCCGCGGCGACATCGACGGCGGCACGCCGACCGGCCCGGGCTTCATCCCGTTCCAGGTCGAGACCAACGGCTATATCAGCAACCTCGACCAGTACACGCAAGAGTTCCGCCTCGAATCGCAGAACGAAGGCCCGTTCAACTGGCAGACCGGCGTCTACTTCTTCGATGAAGACGTCACCGGCGGCAGCGACAACTTCGACAGCACCACCTACGCGCGCACCTCGCGCCTGGTGTCGACCCAGAAGAACGAAGCCTGGGCTGCGTTTGCCTCGGCCTCGTACAACCTGACCCCGGACTGGACCATCCGCGGCGGCGTGCGCTACACCAAGGACGAGAAAGAGTTCCGCACCATCGAAGCGACCAACGTCGCCCAGATCGGCCCGTCGTCGGTCGAAACGAGCCAGAACAAGGTCAACTGGGATCTGTCGGCTACCTACAAGCTCACGCCTGACGTGAACGTGTACGGCCGCGCTGCAACGGGCTTCCGCGCCCCGAGTATCGCCGCCGCGTCGGCCGCAGTGCCGATCACGGTTGCCGATGCCGAGACCATCAAGTCGGTCGAGCTGGGCATCAAGGCCGACCTGTTCGAACGTCGCGCCCGCACCTCGTTCTCGATCTATGACTACACGATCGAAGACCAGCAGCTGACCGTGGTGGGTGGCAATTCAAACGTCAACCGCCTGATCAACGCCGACAAGACCAAGGGCCGCGGCGCCGAGTTCGACTTTGAAGCGGCGATCAGCACCGCCCTGCGCATGAGCGCCGGCGCGAGCTACAACTACACGCAGATCCGCGATGGCAGCCTGTCGGTCAACAAGTGCGGTTCGTGCACGATCACCGATCCGATCAACGCCGCTGGCCGTGTCGTGATCGATGGTAACGCGCTGCCACAAGCACCGCGCTGGACCTTCAACGCGACTGCCCGCTACGGCGTGCCATTCCGTGACGGCGAGCTGTACTTCTACACCGACTGGTCGTACCGCAGCAAGGTCAACTTCTTCCTGTACGAGTCGACCGAGTTCACCGGTGCACCACTGACCGAAGGCGGCGTGCGTGTCGGCTACATCTTCGGCAACGGCAAGTATGAAGTCGCCGCCTTCGGCCGCAACGTGCTCGACCAGCGTCGTATCACTGGCGCGATCGACTTCAACAACCTGACCGGCTTCACCAACGAGCCGCGCCAGTGGGGCATGCAGTTCAAGGGCAATTTCTAAGCTGTTGATATCAGCCTCGCCAGGGGCTGAAGTTTGACCCGAAGGGCCGCGCTTGCGCGGCCCTTCTTGCATCTGATCACCATCACGTGAATGTTAAATAACAATCTGAGATGTCAACTATTTTGTGAAATAGTCTGTTTTCCGAAGAAAACATGTTTTTGCGCGTGCACGATGTTGAACTGTTGTATGCACGCCGAAAACGCCATGCTTTGTTCCCTGTTCGCTCTTCCTTTCGCGCTACGCTGGCGCTGTCGCCTCGACGCGACGCCCCGGCCCTGGCCGGTATGACAACGACACGGGCGAGTCTCTCGCCTGACGGAAAACCTTGAACAAGGAAGAAAAATGAAGCAAACGCATTCGATTCGTCCTGCAGTGTTGAAGATGTGCGCCGCGGTCTCGCTGGCGCTGGCCTCCGGTGCGGCCCTCGCGGCCGCCGGTGAACCGCAGTTCATCGTGGAGACCGACCGTATCATCGTGAAGTACCGTGACGCGCAGCCTGCCGTCAATGGCGTGGCGGCACGCGTGGCCGGCACCAGCAGCGCGCGCAAGGCTGTGCTGGATCGTGCCGGTCAGCAGTTCGGGGTCGTGGTCCAGGAAAGCCATGCGATCTCCACCGGCGCCCAGGTGTTCAAGCTCGACCGCAAGCGCGACCTGGCCGAGGTGCGCTCGCTGGCGGCCGAAATGATGGCGCGCGACCCGTCGATCGAATACGCCGAGCCCGACCGCATCATGACGCACATGGCCACGCCGACCGACCCGCGCTACGCCGACCAGTGGCACTACTACGAAACCGCCGGCGGCCTGCGCCTGCCGGCCGCCTGGGATGTCTCGACCGGTACCGGCGTCGTGGTCGCCGTGATCGACACCGGCTACCGCCCGCACGCCGACCTGAGCGGCCAGCTGCTGGCCGGGTATGACTTCATCAGCACCGCTGCGATCGGCAACGACGGCAATGGCCGCGACAGCGACGCGAGCGACCCGGGCGACGCCGTCACGGCCGGTTCCTGCGGCAATGGTCAGCCGACCTCCGACCAGCCATCGAGCTGGCATGGCACCCACGTGGCCGGCACGGTGGCGGCGCGCACCAACAACGGCGCCGGCGTGGCGGGCGTGGCCTACAACGCCAGGGTCGTGCCGGTGCGCGTGCTGGGCAAGTGCGGCGGCTACACGTCCGACATCGCCGATGCGATCACCTGGTCGTCGGGCGGCACGGTCTCGGGTGTGCCGGCCAACGCCAACAAGGCGCGCGTGCTGAACCTGTCGCTGGGCGGCGGCGGCGCCTGCGACGCGACCACGCAAACTGCCATCAACGGCGCCCGCTCGCGCGGCGCGGTGGTGGTGGTCGCGGCCGGCAATTCGGCCGTCAATGTCAGCAATGCCAGCCCCGCCAACTGCTCGGGCGTGGTCGCGGTGGCAGCCACCGGCCGCACCGGCGGGCGCGCGTCGTATTCCAACTTCGGCACGCTGATCGACGTGGCCGCGCCAGGCGGCGACGGGGCGTCCGGCGTGCTCTCGACGCTCAATACCGGCACCGGCGCGCCGGCCTCGGACAGTTACGCGGCATACCAGGGCACGTCGATGGCCACGCCACACGTGGCCGGCGTGGCGGCGCTGATGCTGGCAGTGAACACCAACCTGACGCCGGACGAGATCGAATCGAAACTCAAGTCGACGGCGCGCGCGTTCCCCGCGACCTGCTCGGGTTGCGGCACGGGCATCGTCGATGCAGCCGCCGCCGTGGCGTCGGCCACGAGCGGTGGTGGCGGTACGCCCGCCACGACGCTGGCCGAGAGCGAGTCGAACAACACGACGGGCACGGCCGATCCGGTCACGGCCAGCAACACGACCGTCACTGGCAACCTGGGCAGCACGACCGATACCGACTACTTCCTGGTCAATCTGCCGGCTGGCAAGACGCTGACGGCATCGCTCACGGCGACCCTGAGCAGCGCCGACTACGACCTGTACGTGTACAACAGCGCCGGCACACAGTTGGGCACGAGCCAGAACGGCGCCGGCGCGACCGACACCGTCAACTCGGCCAACGCCGGCAGCAGCGCGGCGGTGCGGTATGTGCGGGTGCGTTACTACAGCGGCGGCACGGGCGCGACCAATGGCCGGTACACGCTGACGCTGAACTGGTAATGGCTGGACAATGATGGATAAACGCGCGACCTGGTCGCGCGTTTTTCGTTGATGGACGGTCATTGCGCACCCTGCCGGTGCATGAGGCAGAGTGATAGAACGTTAATTGATGCAATTTCGCATGGCACATCGATTGCTTGCGTAACAGGGTTCCCTGCCACGCTTCATCGACCGGAGTCACAATGAAATTGCACACAATCACCTTCATGACCGCATTTGCCGTGGCAGCGTTTGCGCCAGCGGCGTCCGCATTCGCCCGAGGGGCCGATGGCCTGCCGCTGCAGCCGCTGGCCGACAAGCCGGGCAAGGTCGTCGTCCCGGGCACGAAGCACGAGGTGTATTACGTGCCATCGACCGTCGACACGGTGACCTGGGGCTATCTGCCGAATGCGGCGACGAAACCGGTGCTGTCGATCCCGTCGGGCGCGACGATCGTGTTCGATACGCTGTCGCACGAAGGCCTGGTCGAAGACCAGGGCCGCGACCCGCTCAAATATTTCGGCAGCAAGGGCGTTCCCGCGAACATGGTGCTGAACGACGGCATCGCCATTACCGGCTCGAAGATGGCCCATGATTTCGCCAAGGACGGCCCGCATATCGTGACCGGTCCGGTGGCGATCGAAGGCGCCGAACCGGGCGATGTGCTGAAGGTCGAACTGCTGTCGGCCGTGCCGCGCGTGCCGTATGGCGTGATCTCGAACCGCCACGGCAAGGGTGCGCTGCCGGGCGAATTCCCTGAAACAGCCAAGCCGGAACAAGGCGCCTCGGCCGCCAACCCGGGCGCTTACAACAATGTCTCCATGTTTACGCCGATCCGGCGCGGCAAGGGCGGCAAGTGGGAAGCCGTCATGAAGACCGCCGACGGCACCGAGGTGACCTTCCCGACCGCGCCGTTCATGGGCGTGATGGGCGTGGCGCCCGATACCACCAAGCCGGTGCATTCGGTGCCGCCAGGCCTGTATGGCGGCAATATGGACATCAACGACCTGGGCGTCGGCTCGACCGTCTACCTGCCGGTGCTGGTCAAGGGCGGCAATTTCTACACCGGCGACCCGCACATGGCGCAGGGCGACGGCGAAGTGGCGCTGACCGCGCTCGAGCATTCGATGCGCCCGACCTTCCGCATCACGGTGCTGAAAAAGGGCGATGCCGGCATCCCGTCAAGCTCGGGCAGCCTGGCCAAGCCGCTGGGCGAGACGGCCGATCATTGGGTGACCATCGGCTTGAATCCCGACCTGGACGAAGCGATGAAGGACGCCACGCGCGAATCGATCCGCTTCCTGACCGAGATGCTGGGCATGGACCGCGCCACCGCCTTCGCTTACCTGAGCGCGGCCAGCGACTTCCAGGTCAGCCAGGTGGTCGACGGCACCAAGGGCGTGCACGGCATGATCCGCAAGGCCGACTTCAGCAAGGTGAAGAACAAGTTCACCGAGAAACCTCCCAAGAAGTAAGCAGCATTTGCACGGGAAAGATTTTTAGAAGATACTGTATGCAATTACAGTAATCGACCCCGGCAGTGTACGACCGCATGGGGCGGCCCCGCCAGCGTGAACGCCCCAGCCCGAAAAATCATCCACTGCGATTGCGATTGTTTCTATGCGTCGGTCGAGATGCGCGACGATCCGTCGCTGCGGGGCCGGCCGCTGGCGGTCGGAGGCCGCGCCGACCAGCGCGGCGTGGTCGCCACCTGCAATTACGAGGCGCGCCGCTTCGGCATCCATTCGGCCATGGCCACGGCCCAGGCGATGAAGCTGTGCCCGGAACTGGTGGTGATTCCGCCAGCGATGGAAAAGTACCGCATCGCGTCCAGCCAGATCATGGCCATTTACCAGGATTACACCGACATTGTCGAGCCGCTCTCGCTCGACGAAGCCTACCTGGACGTGACCGATTCGCCGCACTGCAAGGGCAGCGCGACCTTGATCGCGCAAGAGATCCGGCGCCGCATCGTCGAGACGGTGGGCATCACGGCCTCGGCCGGCGTGGGCCCGAACAAGTTCGTCGCCAAGATCGCCAGCGACTGGAACAAGCCCGACGGCCTGTTCCTGGTGCGGCCCGACGAGGTGGACGCGTTTGTTGCAGCACTGCCGGTCAAGAAGCTGCATGGCGTGGGCAAGGTGACTGCTGAAAAATTGAACCGGCTCGGCGCCCAGACCTGCGCCGACCTGCGCGGCTGGAGTCTGGACAAGCTGCAAGAGCATATGGGCAGCTTCGGCGTGCGGCTGTATGACCTGAGTCGCGGCATCGACCATCGCGAAGTGAATACCTCACGCGAGCGCAAGTCGATCAGCACTGAAGAAACGTACACGCCGGACGTGCCCGACCTGGCCGCTTGCCTGAAGCTGCTGCCCGATTTGCATGAACATTTACTTGGCCGCATCAAGCGTGCAAATGCCGAAAAATTCATCAACAAATTGTTTGTGAAGATTAAATTTTCGGACTTCCAGCAGACAACGGTCGAATGCGTGGGATATGCGCCCAATATCCCGACCTATGCGCGTTTGCTGGAAACCGGCTGGGCGCGCGCCAGCCGTCCGGTGCGTTTGCTGGGCGTCGGCGTGCGCCTGAGCGATACCGAGATCGTCGAGCAATTGCGGCTGTTCGACGATTCTCTGGACGACTCGACAACACCCTGACATTTTTGACGCTCCGGCTGCCGCCGCAGCGTAGAATGTCGTTCCCTTGAAATACTGAAACAATGGATTAAGCCTATGTGGTTCAAGAATCTCCAGATCTACCGCCTGCCGGCCCCTTGGGCCTACACCCCTGAACAGCTGGAAAAGGCCCTCGAGCCGGGCAGCTTCGTGCCTGCCAACAGCAACGAATTGCTGCGCCAGGGTTGGGACGCGCCGCGTCCGAACGGCGGCCTGGTCCACGTCGTCAACAAGCAGATGCTGATCATGCTGGGCACCGAAAAGAAATTGCTGCCGGCATCGGTCATCAACCAGGTGGCCAAGGCCAAGGCGGCCGAGATGGAAGAAGCGCAGGGCTTCCCTCCAGGCAAAAAAGCCATGAAGGAACTGAAGGAGCGCGTGGCCGACGAACTGCTGCCGCGCGCCTTTACGCTGCGCAGCAATGTCTGGACCTGGATCGACCCGGTCAATGGCTGGCTCGTGGTCGACGCGGCCAGCCCGGCCAAGGCCGACGACGTCGTCAAGCTGCTGCTCAAGGCAGTCGACAAGATGCCGCTGGAGTCGCTGCGCGTGCAGCGCTCGCCGGTCGCCGTGATGACCGGCTGGCTCGAAGCCGATGAAGCGCCGTACGGCTTCACGATCGACCAGGACACCGAACTGCGCGCCACGGGCGAAAGCCGCGCCGCAGTGCGTTACGTGAAGCACACGCTCGAGCCGGACGACATCCGTCGCCACATCGCCGCCGGCAAGCAGTGCACGCGCCTGGCCATGACGTGGAACGACCGCGTCAGCTTCGTGCTGACCGAATCGCTGGCGATCAAGGGCATCAAGCCGCTGGACGTGATCAAGGAAGGCGAAAGCCCGACCCACAACGACGATGAACGTTTCGACAACGATATCGTGTTGATGACGGGTGAACTGTCCAAGCTGCTGGCCGACGTGGTCGAGGCGCTGGGCGGCGAAGCCAAGGCGTAAGCACGAGGTCCCGGTACGATAGGACGGCTGGACATCGCGTCCGGCCGTTTTCTTTTGTTGGCTTAAAAACGTCGTTCCAGCGAAGGTGAACCCAAGTTTCTCGGCACACCGCTGGGCAACGAAGCGCGCTAACGGTTGCGCAACGAACTTGGGTTCCCGCCAAGGCGCCCGGCGAGCGCGGGAACGACGGTTTTTCGGGCAGCGGTATTATCCCCGGACAGCAGGGCGCCTGCGCCGGAACGACGGCTGAGCAGGCTACAATCCCTGAAACACACCCGCACTACGGTTCTTCGTCACGTTATCCCATGGGAACACCTGGCCGTTCATGGCCACGTACACGCCGGCCGGCAATACCTGCGCCACGCCGCAGGCAAAGCCCAGGTTGAACAGCGCGTCGGAATTGGCGATCGAATACGGGATCATGGCGCCGGTCAGCACGATCGTCTGGTCGAGCCTGGCGGCGCCCAGCACGGCGGCCGTTTCGCTCATGGTGTCGGTGCCGTGCACGATCACGATGGCTTTCTCGGCTGCGGCCTGGCAGGTCGTGAGCACACGCTCGCGATCAAGGTCGCCCATCTCGAGCGAATCGAGCAGCGGCAACACGTCGAGCGCGACTGGCACGGTCATGCGGCTACGCTTGATAACCTCTGGCAAATGGCTTTCGGCAAAGCCGAGTACACCGTTCAATTCGTTGTAATGCTTGTCGAAAGTGCCGCCGGTGGCGATGAGTCGCAAAGTCATGTTGGTTTATCCACTCGCTGAAAAAAGGTGCTCATGATAGCTCTAAACCATCGTTTTTCCCCAGGCGACTGCGCTAGAATCGTTCGGATCGGATGAGTATCTGCGCCATCGTTTTACTTTTTCTCCCGTCCATTTTCCTTTTGCCATGAAAGCAGTCGCCCCCGGAACCGTGATCTTCCAGCGCCATCGCGGCTATGGCGTGATCACGCACGTCAACCTGCTGACCGGCTGGGTCTCGGCGCGTTTCGGCAACGAGTCGCGCTCGCAAGACCTGAACCTGTCGAACGACGAGGTGCAGCATGCCGACGGCGAGCCCATCCTGTTCCGGCGCGCCCCGCCCGATCGCATGCCACACGCGCGCCTGATGGCCGTCGTGCGTGCACTGCACGAGGCCGGCTACCAGAAACTGTATCTGTACTCGTGGCCCAAGCCGTCGGGCCTGCACTGGCGCTGGCACCTGTTCACGGGGCCGCGCAACTGGATGCAGCGTACCTGGCGCGAAGGCTGGTATGGCTCGGGCGCCGAGTACAACAACAATCCGGTGATGGGCTGGAACGATGTGCCGGGCGCGAGCACCGATGAGCTGATCCACGCGCTGGCCAGGTTCGATCCGCAAGGGCTGGCCGAGGCGCTGGGCCGCGACGAAGACCACACGGCGTGGTTCGCGCAGGCGTGCGACCTGCTGCTGCCGGGGTATATGTATAGCCTGAACATGGAACGCCCGCCAGGCGGCGGCCTGATCGAAGCGCCGCCGGTGCCGATCGTGCCGGTGCGTGCGGGCCTGAAACCGTATGCCGGGCCGGATATCGGCTGGCCGCCGGGCTGGGCCGGTTTGTGGACCGGCACGCATGTGCTGCCGGCGCCAAAGATCAATATCACGGGCGAGCCCGAGCTGCGCTGAGCGTTTCGGCCTGCCACCGATGAACGCCGTTCCAGCGAAGGCTGGAACCCAAGTCTTCTTGCAGACAACATTGCCCCGCTCAGCGCCGAAGTTCGCCTACTGCTTACCCAGCGCTTCCGGATTGAGAATATTGCTCGGCGCACCTTGCGCGAAGTGCACAATATTTTCGAACGCTGCCCTGAAGTACAGCTCGTAACTATCCTGCTCGACATACCCCAAGTGCGGCGTCGCCAGGACGGTCGGAATGCGCAGCAACTCGGCATCCGGCGCCAGCGGCTCGCTGGTGAACACGTCCAGCGCTGCCGTGCCGGGCCGGCCCTTCTTCAAGGCGCTTTCCAGCGCGCCTTCTGCCACCAGCTCGGCGCGGCTGGTATTGACGAACAGTGCATCCGGTTTCATCCGCGCCAGGTCGCTCGCCGTAACGATGCCACGGGTCGAATCGGCCAGGCGCAAGTGCAGGCTCAACACATCCGCCATGGCGAACAGCGCCTCGCGCGATGGCGCCGCCTCAAAGCCATCGGCGAGCGCCGCTTGCCGGCTGGCGTCGCTACCCCACACCACCACCCGCATCCCGAATGCACGCGCATAGCCCGCCACCAGCTTGCCGATCTTGCCGTAGCTCCAGAGGCCCAGCGTGCGACCGTGCAGCACGCGGCCCACGCCATTCAATACCGGGTTGGTCGAGGCCGTCTGCCATAGCCCGTCCTTCAGATTGGTGGCATATGGCACGATCTTGCGGCTGGCCGCCATGATCAATGCCCACGTCAATTCCGCTGGTGCAATCGGCGAGCCAACACCTTCGGCAATCGCGATGCCGCGCGCGGTTGCAGCGGCGACGTCGACGTGACCGCTGACCTTGCCGGTCTGCGAAATCAGTTTCAGGTTGGGCAATTTGGCCAGCAGGGCTGCGGGGAAGACAGTACGCTCGCGGATCAGAACCAGCGCGTCGAACGGCGCCAGCCGGATGGCAAGCTGACCCAGGCCACGGGTCGAGCTTTGGAAGATCTTGACCTCATGGCCGTCCAGTAGCGAAAAACAATCCAGGCGACGTGCAGCGTCTTGATAGTCATCAAGAATCGCGATTTTCATTGGTGTTGTCACAGTTATATGATCTGCATGTAAACAAATAACACGATAGGGCAAATGCCCAAATAGCCTACTACATTACTAGGGCAATTTTCCTACTTTTTTGTAGTGAACCGCTCCGAAACGCTGTTTTGCGGGTGTACAATCGGCGCAGAACTTAAGTGAATGACACGTATCCAACGGTGCTCACGAGACGCACCGAACAGCTTTATCAGAAGCTGCCGACCCGACCGCTGCATCGTTTTATTGCTGCCCCAGAGCGCTCGCCTGACGTCGATATCGACCGCAGGTCGCCCCGGCAAACCACGATCCCAGGCAACGGTCTACCCGAATTCTTAATTGGCATTTGGAGGTATCCCCATGAACCAACCCGTGATGGGCGGCGTTGCCGCACTCAACGTCCCAGCTTACATCAAACATCAAAAACTCATCAATTGGGTCGCTGAGGTTGCTGCGCTGACCAAACCTGACAGCATTTACTGGTGCGACGGTTCGGAAGACGAATACGACCGCCTGTGCGCCGAGATGGTGGCCGCAGGCACGATGAAAAAGCTGAACCCGGCCAAGCGCCCGAACTCCTACCTGGCCTGGTCCGATCCTTCGGATGTGGCGCGCGTCGAAGACCGCACCTATATCTGCTCGGCCACGAAAGAAGAAGCCGGCCCGACCAATAACTGGATGGAACCGGCCGACATGCGCCGCACGCTGCACGGCCTGTTCGACGGCTGCATGACCGGCCGCACGCTGTACGTGGTGCCGTTCTCGATGGGCCCGCTGGGTTCGCCGATCGCCCACATCGGCGTCGAACTGTCCGATTCGCCGTACGTCGCCGTCAATATGCGCATCATGACGCGCATGGGCCGCGCCGTGTACGACGTGCTGGGCCAGGATGGCGAGTTCGTGCCGTGCGTGCACTCGGTCGGGATGCCGCTGGCCGAAGGCCAGCCTGATGTCGCATGGCCATGCAACGCCACCAAGTACATTGTTCACTACCCGGACACCCGCGAAATCTGGTCGTTCGGCTCCGGCTACGGCGGCAACGCGCTGCTGGGCAAGAAGTGCTTCGCGCTGCGCATCGCCTCAAACATGGGTTACCAAGAGGCGCAAGCCGGCGGCACCGGCTGGCTGGCCGAGCACATGCTGATCCTGGGCGTCGAATCGCCAGAGGGCGACAAGAAATACATCGCCGCCGCGTTTCCGTCGGCCTGCGGCAAGACCAACTTCGCCATGCTGATTCCGCCACAAGCATTCAACGGCTGGAAAGTCACGACCATCGGCGACGACATCGCCTGGATCAAGCCGGGCGCGGACGGCAAGCTGGTGGCAATCAATCCGGAAGCCGGCTACTTCGGCGTGGCCCCGGGCACCAACGAAAAAACCAATCCGAACTGCATGGCGTCGCTGCGTGAAAACGTCATCTTCACCAACGTGGCGCTGACTGACGATGGCGACGTGTGGTGGGAAGGCATGACGAAAGAAGCGCCAGCCCACCTGATCGACTGGCAGGGCAAGGACTGGACGCCGGCATCCGGCACCAAGGCTGCGCACCCGAACGCGCGCTTCACGGTCGCCGCCACGCAGAATCCCGTGATCGATGCCGCCTGGGACGATCCGGCCGGCGTGCCGATCTCGTCGTTCATCTTCGGTGGCCGCCGCTCGACGACAGTGCCTTTGGTAACCGAAGCGCGCGACTGGGTGGAAGGCGTCTACATGGCCGCCGCGATGGGGTCGGAGACCACCGCCGCCGCCGCCGGCCAGATGGGTGTCGTGCGCCGCGATCCATTTGCGATGCTGCCATTCATCGGCTACAACATGAGCGACTACTTCCAGCACTGGCTCGATCTTGGCAAGAAAGTCGAAGCCATTGATCCGGCGGCATTGCCGAAGATCTTCTGCGTCAACTGGTTCCGCACCGATGACCAGGGCAACTTCGTGTGGCCAGGCTACGGCGACAATATGCGCGTCCTGAAATGGATCCTGGACCGCACAGGTGGCGCCACCGGCGGCACCGAGCACCTGTTCGGCACCACGCCGAACTACACCGACCTGAACTGGGATGGCGTGGACTTCAGCGAGCAGCAATTCCAGCAGATCACGTCGATTGACAAGGATGCCTGGCGCGAAGAACTGAAACTGCATACCGAGCTGTTCGAGAAGCTGGCCTACCACCTGCCGCAAGAGCTGGTGGCCACGCGTGACCGGCTGGAGAAACAATTGGTGGCTTGAGTACAAGCTTGAACTCGAGCAGCCTGGTGGGGGAGGCGCCGCCGTCAAGGCGGTGAACACATAAAAAAAAGAACAGGGGCAGCGCCGGTGGCGCTGCCCCTGATTCATTTGTGGCCTGTGACGTGGCAGGCCGGCTACGGTTTTATGCCTTCAACAACGGCTTCAAATACTTGCCCGTCGCGCTGCCCTTGTTCTTGGCCACGTCTTCCGGCGTACCGGTCGCCACAATGACGCCGCCGCCGGCGCCGCCTTCCGGCCCCAGGTCGACCACCCAGTCCGCCGTCTTGATGACGTCCAGATTGTGCTCGATGATCGCCAGCGTGTTGCCCTGGTCGCGCAGACGGTGAATGACCTTGAGCAGCAGGTCGATATCGGCAAAGTGCAGGCCGGTCGTCGGTTCATCCAGGATGTACAAGGTGCGGCCCGTGTCGCGCTTGGACAGCTCGAGCGACAGTTTTACACGCTGCGCCTCGCCGCCCGACAAGGTCGTCGCACTTTGCCCCAGCTTGATGTACCCCAGGCCCACGTCCAGCAGCGTCTGCAGCTTGCGCGCAATCACCGGCACCGGCTTGAAGAACTCGTGCGCATCTTCCACCGTCATTTCCAGCACTTCGGTGATGTTCTTGCCCTTGTAGTTCACTTCCAGCGTTTCGCGGTTGTAGCGCTTGCCGTGGCACACGTCGCACGGCACATACACGTCCGGCAAGAAGTGCATCTCGACCTTGATCACGCCGTCGCCCTGGCACGCTTCGCAGCGCCCGCCCTTGACGTTGAACGAGAAGCGGCCCGCGCTGTAGCCGCGTTCCTTGGCGGTCGGCACCGTCGAGAACAGGTCGCGGATCGGCGTGAACAGGCCCGTGTACGTGGCCGGATTCGAGCGCGGCGTGCGCCCGATCGGCGCCTGGTCGACCGAGATCACCTTGTCGAAGTGCTCCAGGCCGTGGATCGACGTGTGCTCGGCCGGCTCGGTTTGCGAACCGTACAGGTGACGCGACAGCGCCGGGTACAGCGTGTCGTTGATCAGGGTCGACTTGCCCGAGCCCGAGACGCCCGAAATGCACGTCATCAAACCCACCGGCAGCGTCAGGGTCACATCCTTGAGGTTATTGCCCTTGGCGCCCGTGATCACGAGCTGGCGCGCCGGATCGGCCTTGGTGCGCTTCTTCGGCACTTCGATCCGGCGCCGGCCATCGAGGTACTGGGCCGTCACCGAATGCTCGTTCTTCATGATCTGCTCGAGCGTGCCTTCTGCGATGATCTGCCCGCCATGCACGCCCGCGCCCGGCCCCATGTCGACGATGTAGTCGGCGGTGCGGATCGCGTCTTCGTCGTGCTCGACCACCAGCACGCTGTTGCCGATGTCGCGCAAATGCTTCAGCGTCGCGATCAGGCGATCGTTGTCGCGCTGGTGCAGGCCGATCGACGGCTCATCGAGCACGTACATGACGCCCGTCAGGCCCGAACCGATCTGCGATGCCAGGCGAATGCGCTGCGCTTCGCCGCCGGACAAGGTGTCCGCGCTGCGGTCGAGCGACAGGTAATCCAGGCCGACGTTGTTCAGGAACTTCAGGCGCGAAATGATCTCCTTGATCACGCGCTCGGCGATGTCTTTCTTGGCGCCGGTCAGTTCCAGCGTTTCGAAGAACTCCAGCGTATCGCGCAGCGGCTTGTCGGACACTTCATAGATGGCGCGCTGCTGGGCGCCCTGGCCGATTTTCACGTAGCGCGCTTCGGTGCGCAGGCGCGCGCCCTCGCACGACGGGCACTTCTTCTCGTTGATGAACTTCGCCAGCTCTTCCTTGACCGCCATCGAATCGGTCTCGCGATAACGGCGCTGCAGATTGTTCACGACGCCCTCGAACGTGTGCTCGCGGATCACGGTACGGCCGCGCTCGTTCACATAGCTGAACGGGATCGACGTCTTGCCGGAGCCGAACAGCACGGCCTCTTGCGATGCCGCCGGCAATTTGTCGAACGGCACGTCGAGGTCGAATTCGTAATACGCCGCCAGGTTCTGCAGCATCTGGAAGTAGAACTGGTTGCGGCGATCCCAGCCCTTGACGGCGCCGGACGCCAGCGACAGGTGCGGGAAGGCCACGACCCGTTTCGGATCGAAGAATTCGATGTGGCCCAGGCCGTCACACTCCTGGCAGGCGCCCATCGGGTTATTGAACGAGAACAGGCGCGGTTCCAGCTCTTGCAGCGAGTAGCCGCACACATTGCACGCGAACTTGTTCGAGAACACCGTCATGTTCTCGGTGTCCATTTCATACGCAACCGCGCGGCCATCGGCCAGGCGCAGTGCGGTCTCGAAACTTTCGGCCAGGCGCTGCTTGATGTCCGGATTGACCTTGATGCGGTCGATCACGACGTCGATCGTGTGCTTCTCGGTCTTCTTCAGCTTGGGCAGCTCGTCGATCTCGTAGATTTTCGCCGCGGCCACGCCGCTGGCGATACGGAAACGCACGAAGCCCTGGGCCTGCATCGCCAGGAACAGGTCGCCATGCTCACCCTTGCGGCCGGCCACGACCGGCGCCAGGATCATCAGCTTGGTGCCTTCCGGCATGGCCAGCACCGAGTCGACCATCTGCGACACGGTCTGCGCGGCCAGCGGATGGTGCGGGTGCTGCGGGCAATACGGCGTGCCGACGCGCGCGTACAGCAGGCGCAGGTAGTCGTGGATCTCGGTGACGGTGCCGACGGTCGAGCGCGGATTGTGCGAGGTGGCTTTTTGCTCGATCGAAATCGCCGGGGACAGGCCCTCGATCAGGTCGACGTCGGGCTTTTCCATCAACTGCAGGAACTGGCGCGCGTAGGCCGACAGCGATTCGACATAGCGGCGCTGGCCTTCTGCGTACAAGGTGTCGAAGGCAAGCGACGACTTGCCGGAGCCCGACAGGCCGGTAATCACGATCAGCTTGTTGCGCGGCAGGTCGAGATTGATGTTCTTCAGATTGTGCGTGCGGGCACCACGAATGCGAATTTCTTCCATTAATTGGGCAGACTTTCTATTAGTTTAATGCGGGGCCGCGAACGCTAAATGACGGAGTCAGCGGGCCAATCGGGGAGAACCCATAAGTGTAGCTGGTTTTTGTTGCGGCTGTACATTTGTCCAGTAGTTCTGGTGTGCGCGATGCCGGAACAGCAAGCATATTCGGGCGCGTAATGGCCTGGAAAACGACAAGTCCGCCGTATGTGGGTCGATCCGCAATCGGTTCAATGACAAAGCGTTCAGATTCTGAAAATAAATTCTCCTGCTGAGCTATAGCCGAGGTCGAAATGACAATGAAAATGACCCGATGACGCCCGCATGAGGGCTGACGCAAACGAACAAAGTGCTATCCCAAATCCCGGCGCCGGCCTCATAATGGTGAGCTGTACCACCACGTTCCCTGACGCCTAGATATACGCAGAGTCAGGGCTGATCATACCCAGCAGGAGTAATCAAATGGCATCAGTTAACAAGGTCATCATCGTCGGCAACCTCGGCCGCGACCCGGAAGTGCGCTACATGCCGAGCGGCGACGCCATCGCGAACATCGCGGTCGCTACCTCGTACAAATCCAAAGACCGCAACACCGGCGAGCAAAAAGAACTCACCGAGTGGCACCGTATTTCGTTCTTCGGCCGCCTGGCCGAGATCGTTGCCCAATACCTGAAAAAAGGCTCGTCGGTCTACGTCGAAGGCCGCCTGCAGACCCGCAAGTACACGGATAAAGACGGCATCGAGCGCTACGCAACCGATGTCATCGCTGAAAACATGCAAATGCTGGGCGGGCGCCAGGGCATGGGCGGCGGCGACAGCATGGGCGGCGGTGGCGGCATGGACGACGACTACTCGGCGCCACAGCAGCCACGCCAGCAAGCGCCACGCCAGGCGCCACCGGCACCGGCAGCACGTCCGCAGCCGAAGCCGGCGCCGAACTTCTCGGATATGGACGACGACATTCCGTTCTGAGGCCTACTTCGTAGTATTTTTGTTGATATGGCCCGCGTCCTCCAAGGACGCGGGCTTTTTTGTTTACCCACACTTCGTTTTGTGATTTCCTAGAGCAGTTGTTCTGCTACTACTTAACGAGAACGGTGGGTAGATGAATACATTCGTTGCAAAGCGCGTCAAATTTCGGAATGGGGAGCGTTGCTCAGTTCTGAGCCGACCCGGCGGCTTACCGGTCCACGAGGTTACCCTTTACTTGGCAGGGTGCCGCAAGCGCGGCCTAGCCGCTAACACAATTCATGGTGTATGCAGGGTGCTGGCCTTGCTGTATCGGGAGCTTGCCAAGGCGGGAATTGACTTAATCCACCGGCTGGGCCGGGGCCAGTTCTTGACGATACCCGAGCTCAACAGATTGGCCGATGCTGCTCAATACAGGCTTGATGATCTTGCTGACGAAGATGTAGACGAATCGTGCAGTTCGAACGTCATTGCTATCAAACGAATCCGAATGCGCCGCAAGGTGGCCGTCGGGAAAGAGTTGGCGGCAGTCTGTGTGACGAGTCATGCTTCCCGACTGCAGTACATGGCGGACTACCTGGAATTTTTGGCGACATATGTGGGCGCGACGCTGTCGTCGGTCTTGGGAACAAGGCTAGCGCAGGAAACCGCCCAAGCCCTTAGGGCATTTCGTGCCGAGGTGCCCCGGGTTTCTAAGCGAGCCAAGTTAGGAGCCCGTGAGGGACTTTCAAGGGAGGATCAGGATCGGCTCCTCAAGGTGATTCACCCGAATTCGCTCAACAACCCGTGGAAGCGACGTTTCGTCCGTCAGCGGAACTGGCTGATTGTTGTGCTCTTGCTCGCCACTGGAATGCGTCGCGGCGAACTGCTCGGTCTACAGATTCGAGACCTTGACCAACGGCTCCCGAAGCTGCGAATCCTCCGACGGGCAGATGCAAACGACGATCCTCGTGACACTCAGCCTGGTACCAAAACCTACGACCGGGAGATCGAATTACGACCGGCCATCATGCGGTCCGTCTGGAGCTACATCAATCGCCAGAGAAGGAAAATCAAGGCTGCCCGAAAGTATCCGCAGCTCATCGTGGCGGATGACGGCCAGCCGTTGTCCTTGAAGAGTATCGACAAGATTTTCATGCAGATTCGCGATGCTTGCCCGGGCTTGCCCGATACCCTGACAAGCCATGTGTTGCGCCATACCTGGAACGACCGCTTCTCTGACGAGGCTGAAATAATGGGGCTGACGGATGCCGTCGAAGAGAAGGCGCGAAACGAGCAACAAGGGTGGACCGATAACTCGAAGTCTGGTGCAACCTATACTCGTCGTCACGCTAGCCGCAAAGGGCGGGAGCTCTCCCTAAAACTGCAGGAGCAACTCGATGTCGCAGACCATTGAACCTGGCTCGTCCACCGCTCTTGCCATTACGTTGCCTGAGCGTGTGTTTACCCGCAGCGGTACCAGTTTCGACCCAGGGGAAAACCTTTGGGAGTGGGCCGACGGCCCATTCAACGCGCGAATCGACTTTCGCCGCTACAGGGATGGATTCGAAGTGTTTGTCCCTGCGCTCAAGCAGGCCCTTCTCCCCTTCGTTAAGGGACACTCGTCGGCGCATGTCGTGAATCTACAGAATGCCTTCTACTATTTTCTACGAACAATGCAGACATGTCCCGAAGGGGCGATAAGTGCACAGCACATCGCCGACTACGCTGCAAAGGTTGGCGTTGACGAAAGCTGGCGGGTTGGAACGCTCAACGGACTGCTACAGAAGTGGGTTGCGCTCGCTCTGCCCGGTGTCGAGCCGCAGTGCGCTACGTACTTGCTAGAGCGACGGAAGTGCGGGAACAAGAAGGGTGAGGCCGTCAGGACGCGGAATCCGGTCGAAGGACCTTTGAGCGAAGAGGAGTACACCGCACTGTACTCGGTGGCCAATGCTGCGTACGGCCGCGGGCATTTTCCGTTATGGATGCTTTTGCTCACCCGATTGCTCTTGGCTTGCGGCGGGAGAATCTCTCAATACGCCTCACTGAAGCTTTGCGACTTCGACGGCGACAAGTCGGAGTTGAGTCTGCCGCAGGCCAAAACGGGAGAGGAACACACGCGGAGCAGCTTTATTCTCTTTGACATTAGCCCGCAAACGGGACGGCTCATCTCTGATTACATCAATGGCTTGTGCGCCGAGGGATACGACGGCAATTCCGCTTTCTTCCCCCAAAGTTTGGTCATGCCGCGGGGAACCCGCAAGCAGCTGCGGGGCATTGACCACTTGTTTTACGGGCACTGCGACCCCAACGGCTTGTCGAGACGTTTCAAGACTCTTGTGGCCGAGATCGCCCCGCCGACGTCCCGGCTTGACTTTGCGCCGCTGCCACTGACGCCCCAGCGGTTCCGGTACACCTTTGGCACTCGGCTAGCTGAGGAGGGGGCAAGCAGAGTAGTCATCGCAAATCGCCTAGGCCACGCGGACCTGCAAAACGTTGAGGTGTATGTTTCGGCCTCGCCGAAGATTGTCGAGAACATCGATCGGACCATGGAAGCATTACTTGCTCCGTTAGCACGTGCATTTAAGGGGCAGGTCGTTGAAGATGAGGCCCACAGCACCCACAAGGGGGCGCCAGGCAGCCGCATTATTGATTTCCGAGTCTCCAACGACCCGGTAGGCAGCTGCGGCGGAAAGGGAAGCAATTGCGCATTCAACAAACCTTTAGCTTGCTATACGTGCTTCCGGTTTGAGCCGTGGTTAGATGCTCCACACGTGAAAGTACTTGAGCGGTTGCTGGGCGAGCGGGAGAAGTGGTTGACAGACGATCGGATGGCAGCCATAAACGATGGGCCGATCTGGGCTGTCCAGGAGGTCATCGTCCATTGCACTCAAATTTGGCAGCAGCGTGCCCAACGGGCATCGGAGGCTGCATCGTGAGCGCGCCAGTCCTCAACTTTACGCCTCGGGCCGAACTACAGCCCTCGGCCAACCTTGCCGCTTTCGTAGAACTCTGCAGAAACTCGGAGGTCCTCGATGCCAAGAGACAGTTTGCCAAGGATGTTTGGGATGTTGGCTACCTGAAAGGACATAATAAGGTGCATCGGGCGGTTTTCAGCACTCTTGAAGCGGCTAGTGACAATAAGCCCCAGCCGAGCCTGCCTCCTCCCTTCCTAGACTTTGCGAAAGCGACCCTCATCTATCTCCACGACAAGCAACCTGTCATATCTCAAGCTACGCGTATCGCCTCGCTTCGATGTTTGGAAGCAGCGTTGCGGGAGTCGGGAAAGGGCTCGCGACCGACGGCAGTTGACCAAACCATACTGGACAGCGCGGTTGAAATTGCAACGAAACAGGTGTCACCAGGTGTGGCATATGGAATTGGTTGCCAATTGAAACTTATTGCTGGGTTCATGTGCTCCAAGGGATTCATCACCCTTCGTCAGCGCTGGGCACACGGTTTGAAAAATCCTCAGGAGCTGGGATCCCGCATCTCCAAGGAGGCATTTACGGCGCGTCAGGAGAGACTGCCTTCCCGTGCCACGCTTCGGGCGCTGGGGGCCATCTTCTACCAAGCCATCGAGCCTGTTGATGTGCTGGTATCGAGCAACACCGCTTTGATGCTCTGCGCACCAGAGCGCATCAATGAAACGTTGCGGCTTCGGCGAAACTGCCTTGTTGAGGGGGCCGGCGAATACCGTGGGAAGTTGGGGTTACGGTGGTCTGGATCAAAGGGCTTCAAAGACACCACAAAGTGGCTCCCTACAGAAATGGCCCCGATTGCGCGGCAGGCTGTCATACGCATCATCCAAGTGACAGGCCCGTCTCAGAAGCTGGCAGCATGGTATACCGCGAATCCGAACAAACTATACCTTCATGAGGGAGCAGAGCATTTAAGAGACCGACGAGTTTTGACGCTGAGTGAAATCGGGTTAGTGCTATGGGGTGATGAGACAGCTAAGGAATCGGCGAGTGTGTGGGCGCAGCATAGAAATAAGCTGCCTAAGCTAAAACTCGGTGATCGCAGTATCGGTTTTTTCTTACAGGATGTGGAGCGCGCTGTTATTGCGATGCTGCCAGCGACATTCCCGTCTGTGCCCGGTTCTCCCGAGCTCTTATGCCTAGACGCGCTGGCGATCATGCGAACTAACGAACTAAATCCGACAAGGCCTACATATCTATGCATGTTCACTTGCGTTGATTACAGCGCTCTAACGAACCACTTCGGAGGATACAAGGACAAAACGTCTATCTTTAAGCGTTTTGGGTATTTCGAAGATGATGGCTCACCGATCGAGCTCCAGAGCCACAGTCTGCGTCACTATCTGAATATGTTGGCGCAGACCGGTGGCTTGAGCAGTACCGAAATCGCCATCTTCTCTGGTCGGACGGATGTTAAGCAGAATCGTTCCTACGATCACATGACTTCTGACGAGGTCCAAGCGCCCATCAACCAAGCCTTGAAGAATGGATTCACGTCAGAGCTAGAACCAATTTTCGACGCCTCGCGCCCCCTTGTCACACGCGGCGAGTTCAAAAGGCTTAGTCTGACGGCAGCACACACTACAGAATACGGCTGGTGCATTCACGACTTCGCAAGTGAGCCGTGTCAGATGTACCGGGACTGTATCAACTGCGAGGAGCAGGAATGCTTTAAAGGCGAGGAGCAAAAGGAAGCGAACCTCCGGATGCTCAAGGAGGAGACCGAGTACCTGTTGAACCAGGCGCGGGAAGCCTTGGGGGAAGAAGAATACGGCGCGGACACGTGGGTCAAACACCAAAGCAACACGCTGCACCGGGTCAATGCCCTGCTGACGATTTTGGAAGATCCCGCGGTTCCGGATGGCGCGCGGATCAGGTTGGACGTCGCTAACGCTCAACTCATCACCGCCGACAACGTCCGCCCTGTCAAGGTTGTAAAGAAGATGCAAGGAAGGACGCTGCCATGAAGAAGGACCGCGCACCCGATTTAACCGATGAACGCATAATTACAGTCATCGAGATGTTGGACGAGTGGAAGGGAAAACTGACCTGGGAGCTTTTGCTGAGCGCGGTCGAAAAAGCTACTGGTCACCGCTATTCAAGGTTCACATTTTTCGAGTACCCCCAGATTGCTAATGCATTTTCTCTGAAGAAAGACGTCTTGCGTGGCACTTTACCGCGTGCGCGCGGTGAACCTCGAGACGAACGACTTCGTGGCGCATTCGCTCAGGTAGAACGCTACCAAGCTAAAATCGATCGGCTTGAAGCAGAGAACCGACTACTAACCGAACAGTTTGTGACGTGGGCGACTAACGCCGAGCGCAAGGGTGTCACAATGGACATCTTAAATACTCCGCTACCCAAGCCCGAGCGCGAAAGAAGCAAAGAGGTAAAGTGATGGCTAGAGGGGCAGAAAGTTGTGGAGTAAAATTTTCAAGCGTTCATCGCTTGGCTGTCTAGCCACGCCGACGAGGACTTCAGACAACAGGTGGCCCCGCAGCAGCTGGTCGAGGAAAGAAATTTCGGCGCAGTGCCAATCTGCGGTTAGCTCGTTGAATCAAATCCTGTATCAAATCCGCGCTTCTGGCAAGGAATGCACTCCTGCGCGAAACGGGCGTATTGCTTGCGATTCCAGTAAGACTGACCACGCTAACGCGACCTCATCGGTCCTTCTCGAATCCGTCCGCAGCTTGCGCGATGCCAATACATAAAATATTCCCAATATAAAGGATCGTATTTTGCTACGGTCAGCATCTGCATGCCGGGCTATTCTCTGCGTGAGACGAAACGCTGAGCGTCCGGAATGGGGGCGAAAGCAGACCCGCTCGCACCAGAATCTACCAGCTCTCCACTCTCAACAGTTGGTTTGACAAATCCTTAGCGTGTCTCGGCTGCGGCAGCTGGGGGCGCATCGCAGTCAAACGAGTCTATCTCAGCAGCAATGGTTTCCCAAAACTGGCCGCGTTCCGCAGAGCTCGAGGGGAGATATGCGTACGCGATGAGCGATAAAGGGTGTACGCCAAGCACCGTCGCAATTTCGTCGATTTTTGTGATCGTAGGCGCTTTGATCCCACGTTCTAAGCTGCTGAGATAGGTTCGACTTGACACATTTGAGAAGTCTTCTTGAGTCAGTTTGCGACTCTTCCGTGCTCTCTGCAACCCTATTCCGAACCTTTTGAGCAACACCACAAGTACCTCCGCACAAAAGGTACGATGTACTCATGGCGAACACTTTAGGGCTACAATCTATAGTGTTCATTCTCTAGCCATGGGGTAGCAAATGATTACGACGCATGAGGCGGATGAGGCAGCAATGTTCTCAATTGGACCTGGATTTTCGACCTGGCGTACGGCAACTCTCACATTGGGAATGCTTTATATCTTTATCAACTACGCCCAAAAGGATGGACGTAGCTGGATTTACCAGACTTCAATCCTATGGGACAGTCGCGACGTGCTCGATTTTTGCAAGCGTTTTAAGAACAATCAATCTGCGAAAATCGTTGATATTTCTCTTCTGGAACCTTTCAGACGGGATAAGATGTATACATGGCGTTGGACAAAGGTCTTGGAAGTTCGCTCTTACGAAGAGGATTTTGTAGAACACCCTGTCTACATTACTGATGCTGGTGAAGCAGTAGGGCTAACTCCACAAGAGGCAAAGCGAAAAATGAAGCTGATATACAAGGCCCGACGCAAGGTTGCTTGCCCTCCGGCGCTGGATTAGGGTTGGCTGCCCCGGTGAATAATTCACTGAAGCTGGTCCTGGTAATCCTCCATTTTTAGAGCGTGCTAGAGGTAGAGGTAGAGGTTGAGCAGCAAGTGCCAATTTCTGTTTTGGCGTGATACCGCCGAGCGCCATGTTGGCCGGCCGTGATTGTAGTCCACAGCAATCAGTAGCAAAGTCTTGAATCTCCTCGATCGTTTCAAACAGATGATGTGAAAGCCAGTCATTGCGAACCGTCCTGATGTAGCGCTTGACATAAGCGTTCTGCTGCGGCTGTCCGGGTTGGATAAAATCGATCCAGATTCCCCGCTTCGCTGCCCACGCCCATGCCAGCGTCACTGCGCTAATGTATTCCGGCCCGTTATCGCATCGGAGTACACGCGGCTTGCCGCGCCATTCAACATTCCGGTCTGGTGCGCGGATGACACGTTCGGATGGCAGCGAGAAATCAACTTCGATCCCGAGTCCTTTGCGGTGTAGTAATCGATGAAGTTGAACAACCGGATGCTGCGCCCATCTGCGAGCTGATCATGCATGAAATCTATCGACCAGCTCTGGTTGGTGGCGGTCGGCCCGACCAGCGGCAATGGCTTCTCGCCCACCAGGAGATGACGTGGCTTGATGTGCAGGTTCAGTTCAAGCTCACGGTAAATCTTGTAGAGCGGTCGTGCTTCCATTTGAAGCCCTTCACGTTGCGCAGGTACAAAAAGCTTAGTCCGAAGCCCCAGTTGCGCTCGTTGTTCGTCAGCCTTACCAGTCAGTCGGCAATGACGGCGTTTTCTGCGTCCAGCTTTGCCTTGTACCGGTAGCACGTCAGGGTGATGCAAAACGCCTGGCACGCCAGGCAAATGGTGGCTGACCGCTGCGTTACTGCCCACTGCGCCTTCTCCCGTTGCTGAGATCGCGCGACCATTTTTTGCAAGTATCTCCGCGACGATCTCGGCCTCGAGGCGCTCCTCAGCATACATTTTCTTCAGGCGCCGGTTCTCCTCTTCCAGTTCCTCGATCCGTGCATCAAGGACACATCCATGCCGCCATATTTGGCGTGCCACTTGCAGAACGTTGCATTGCTGATGCCATGTTCGCCGCACAGTTCTGGTGCCGGGGTGCCAGCTTCGACGTGCTTGAGGATGGCCATGATCTGACTGTCGGTAAGGCGGGAAGTCGTCATGTAGAGCTTTCTGTGTCTTAAGTAGAAAATTCCACTTCCAAACGTGCTCTTTTTACGGGGAATTACCGGCTGAAAACCAGACCCGGCCCCTCGAGAACGCTGCCAATCTGGGCCAAAGGGTCATTAGAGTTCGGTTTTCGGGTTGTGCATTACTCGCCTCCCCAAGTGTAAGACTGATGTGTGGGTAGAGGTTGGCAGCTCGCAGTAGCGGAACGCTGCTTAACACTTATTTCGTCCACTTATCATAACGAGCGCCAACGACAAGGGGGCGGAGTATTCCTCGCCAGAGATAGGATCCCGACAATGAAACAAGTCGCTCTGCAATCCTTCTCCAGTGCGACCAAGTACAGCCTTCCAGCCTCAACATCTTGACCTTGCGCTGATGCTTTTTACAAAAATTCAGTGCTGCGGACATAGATTTCCTTCGTTTTGACACGGGAGGTTAACTGGGTTGGATATTCATCGCGAAAATGTCTTTAAAGCGAACTTAAAATGGGAAATTTTCCAAAAAATCGGGAAATTTTACAATTTTTCAGGGAAATATCCACAAATTTAAAGCAAAAACAAGCAATTTTTGGGAAATTGGTATATTATCACAACAACTGTATGAAGTACTGTACAAGTGTGCAAAATTGCTGACACGCACTTGCGAAAAACACCGTACAAGCATTGCCAAACTAACATGGAGAACTAATTGGAACACTTTGCAATCGTTCACGCGATCTGCCGTCTTGCCCTTGCTCAACCCACTGACGCTTTAGTTTTTCAGGTAAAGCGCCTAGCCGATGCTTTGTTGGAGGGCGGCAACGAAGAAGACGCGAGCGCGCTCCGAGCGGTTTTGTTGCTGTCGGAACGGTCTGCTGAAATGACGCCCCGGCGGCTTGTGCCTGCCCGCGGAATTGCGGTCTCAGGTGAGGCGCTTCTACCCAACACCATTCTGCCTGCAGACAAGGAAACGGGAGCCCGGTTACTGGATGTAATTTTCCCCAGTGAGACAGCGAAGGCGCTGCCTATTTTCTCCGACGCGCATCGACGAGCAGCTGAGCAGCTGGTTGCCGAATGGTCTAATGCGGAAAGGCTCAGGGAAGTAGGAGTTTCCCCCACTATGTCCTGCCTCATTTTAGGGGCGCCAGGAACCGGTAAAACGACATTGGCGTATTGGCTAGCTCATCAACTCGGATTGCCTGTGGTATTGGCTCGAATAGACGCAATGATGTCGTCCTTCTTGGGTACGTCGGCTCGCAATATCACCCAAGTCTTCAATTTTGCGAACAGATTTAAATGCATTCTAGTGCTTGATGAGTTTGATTCGATCGCTAAAATGAGAGATGATCCGAACGAGGCTGGCGAAATTAAGCGAGTAGTCAATGCACTGCTCCAAAACTTGGACACGCGGAAGCCAATTGGCATTACGATTGCGGTAACTAACCATCCGAAATTGTTGGATAGTGCGGTATGGCGACGCTTCGAAGTCCAAGTCCAAGTCCCTCTTCCAGACTTTACGACGCGCTGTGAAATCGTTCGGCGTTATGCTACCCCATGCGAGTATTCGGAACCGGAAATACTCACGATGGCAGCGCTCTTGGATGGTTGCTCGGGGGCAGAAGTGGAAGATTTTGTACGAGCATATAAGAAACGATTCATTCTCGACCCCGTTCCTACATCTCCCATCGAAGCAATGAGAGACGTGATAGTGATTAACGATGGGCGTGTGTCAAATGAGGTGAAAGCGAAATTTTTAACAGACGATGCGCACTTAGCTGTATGGTTGAAAAATAACGACGAATTGAGCTTGGGGGTGGTGGAGATCGCATCACTTATCGGCAAGAGCAAATCCGCTGTTTCCCGACTTATGAATACAAAATTTTGACGCGAGATCAGAATGAAACAATATAGCCCAATACAAGTGGTACTGGACGCACGTACTTATCAAGATGCGCGAGTTAGGCAGGCGGGAGGAGGCCGTACCGATTTTTTTGAGGGAGATAATGCCGGCTTTATCAAACATCGTAGCCAGATTTCTTCCACATTGCGCGCCGCAGCCCTGCAGCTAGGTGGACAAGAGGGCCCATGTGTAGGGTTCTTAAAAGTCTCGATGCGACAAAACGCTTTGGCGAAAAGCCATAGACCAGTCAAGTCATTGTTCCCCTCCCGAGCCACCGCCGTGGTGGGTATTGACGAAGTCGGGGAGCTGTTAGTCCAAGTAACAAGTGGCGCCGCAAGTCGGGCGGCGGATGAGATCGACGCGACGGAAGATCACGTTGAATGGGTGAAAAGGATGAAACCCGATGGACGCGTGGTTGAGGAAGCCGTACCGTCGCAAGCTCGGGCGGAGACTAGTGCTATCGAAGGAATTAGTCTGTGGGGACCTAACGACAAACGTCAATTTTCGACAAGGGTCGCTATCGCATGGGCGAAAGAAAATAACCTTACTCTAAGGTACCGAATTGATCTCTTCGACTTTACACCACCCCAAGACCGTAAGGTCCTCAATGAAGTGAAGCATAGCCACCCGAGGCAATGGTTTTTGGAGCAGCTTGATGTTGAGGTGGGTGGAGGTTACTTCGCTATAAATGACCGGCCGTCCGATGAAGCGAGCGAGCGCATTTACCTGTGGCTGGTGAAAGATTCGTCTGTTAAGGTTATCTCAACCCTTCAGCAAGTGCGATCCAAAATTCCGAGGCGGGATGAAATTGATTTGGACCTGTCGAGGCACGAAAAACTTTTAAAATTTCTCGATAAAAATTGTATTGTGCGGCGCGTCGGTTTGCCGAACACGTTCGAACGGTCTGCTGCCTCTCACGTGCACACGAGCGGCCCGATCAGTACTCATACTTACTCTACGCCTACTTCCGGTCCAGCTGGATATCCGGTGGTGGGTATTATTGACGGCGGTGTGGGCGAAATCCCAAAGGCATGGATAGCTCGGGAGGCGGCAATGGTACCTCCGCACCAACTCGATTCCTCTCATGGGACGGAAATCGCAAGTTTGTTGATCGACGGACAATCGCTGAACGGTCCCAAGGTGTGCCCTGAGCCAGATGGTTGCATGATAGTCGATATCGCCGCCTTGCCACGACCAATCTTTTTCTATGATAACTATCCTGGAGGGGACCTTGGTCTTTTGGCTGCACTTGAGGTCGAAGTGCGAAAGGCGAAAGAGGCAACTGGAGTCCGTATCTTCTGCTTTAGTCACAACATCAATTATGCCGTGAGGCCAGACACCTACGACATGTTATCCCTCGGGCTCGACAATATCGCGAGAAAGCATGACGTTATATTTGTTATTTCGGCTGGAAATTTAGCCTCAAACGTCGTGCGTCCCGAATGGAAATCAAAATCGGCCGATGTTCTAAGTGATCTGGCAAATGCGGTAGATGATCGTGTAAGGGCGCCGGCCGACTCAATTCTCAACATAAGCGTATCGGCCCTAAATCCGCTCACTGTTACACACGTGTTGCCTGGAGTGCCTGCTCGATATTCGCGCCGCGGGCCAGGCTTCAAATTCACGACCAAGCCCGATGTCACGCACTTCGGGGGATGTGGACCTGGTGACGTAGCTGGACCTTCGGGGCTCTTAGCAGTGACCACTGACGGAGTTGTTGCGTCTGTTCACGGTACGAGCTACTCAGGTCCGTTAGCTGCAAAAACGTTGGCAAGGCTCGATCTACTTACGCAAGGAACACTTACGCGTGAAGCATTAATCGCGCTGCTGATTCACGGCACATCGATCCCAGACTCGGTGTCAGCGAAAGACTATTTGCAGGTCAGGCGAGACCTGGTCGGTTTCGGACTGCCGATGCCAGCACTGAACTTGCTCGAAGGGGAGCAAACTTCGGCGACGCTTGTTTTCTTAGATGTTCTACAGCCGAAGAAGGATCTGTTTTTTCAATTCCGTTGGCCTGAATGCCTTTCAGTAGAAGGAAAGTGTCGTGGCGAAGCGCGTGTGACCTTAGTGTATAGCCCGCCAGTGGGAGAAAAGTTTGGCGCCGAAATGATACGAATTAATTTGGACGTCTCGTTACAGCAGTATGATCCTGAAAAGGAAACTTACGGCGCAAAAACTAAGAGCGTTTTTAAGCCGACAAGCGATGCGGAGAAGTCCCACGAACATGAGTTGATCAAAGCCAGCATGAAGTGGGGTAATGTGAAGCAGGTCGAGTTCTCATCGCCGCGCGGGGTCGGAAAATCCTCGGATTGGCGACTCAACATTGGCTATCTTGAACGCCAAGATGCCATCTTCCCTCCGGAGGGCGTTCAATTTGCAGTTATCGTGACCCTGCGTGATCCTAAGAAAAACGCCCCCGTGTACCAAGATATGCGGAGCACTTTGGCCTCGACCAATGTTCGAACAGAGGATATACAGGTATATGGCCGCGCTCAAATACGCGGTTCGACCGGCTGAGTATCTTGACTGACTAAGTATCTTGGTAAAAAGTGAAAAATTCTGCGGAATCCTACTTCTCGTATTTTATTGTTCATTGTACAATCGTAATCGAAAATATGTCTGACGCAAACTTGGAAATAAGATGGAACAATGGTTGAACCGTTAAACATGGCAAATTTCCCATTGTTCTTGCTTGTGACCTCAAAGGAGCAAACATGAGCTTCTCTGTCATGATGCATCACCAATCGCCTCTAGCGTTGCTTCGCGTTCTGGTTCGCGAAATGTCTCAAGAAGGCGGAAGTGTTCCCGAGGAGGTGCATAACTATGTTTATCGGACTGCAGTTGATGCGGCACTCTTAGTCAATCGAGAATCGTCGAAAAATCATATAATAGAACCCGAAGCGATTGAACTTGCCTTCGAGATCGCAGACCAACCTGATCTCGTTAGAGTATTGAGCGGCATGAAGTCGCCCCAACAATTTGACAAGAATATGGCACGGAGACTCTTAAACGAGTTTGACCGATTTGTTGCTGCATAAATCCATACTCCGACTGCTAGGTGCTCAGCTCGATAGTTTGATCGTTGACGGGCAGATGTCGAGCGACCTTAGGCGGTATGTAGCCCATTTAAAGGTTATGCTTGCCGGATTGACGGCGCGCGCACTGGCTTCAAGGACTGATGCGATGGACGCGATGTCGCATCTACTAATTGACTCCATTTGGCGCTCAACACAATACCTCGCAGGTAGTACGTCAAATCGGGTACCTTTCGAAATTGTCTATGCGCTCAAGCATGCCCTAAAAGACTGGGACTTAACGGACGCAATTATTACGACGTCTCTTCTGAAGTCATCGGATTTTTTATGTGAACGTGCAAATAACGCACCTAAAGCCGTTGCAGCGATGGTCGGCGAACCGGTTCCATACGACTTAGTGCAAATTGCCTTTCCCGAAATTTTCCAACACTACCCTTTGTTCTGTACGCCTCTCTATCACGAGATTGGGCACTATATCGAAGACAGACATGGCTATGTTGCCCGCCTCGTAGCTGGGAGTAAGGTGGACGAGTTGTGGGCTCTGCTTCCTGATAGAAGCCATTTCTCGTGCCTCGATATTGCGGCTCGCAGGCGAATAATTCGGAATCATCTCACCGAATATTTTTGCGACCTATTTTCGGCCAGTTATTTGGGCACTAGCGCTGGCTTCTACATTGGACAATTAGAAGTTGGCCAACCGGTAACCGAGTCACATCCATTGATCAGGTCTCGCTTAACTGTAATCGAAAAGTTCACGTCGAAATCCACAGACCCGATAGTCGACTTGCTTAAGCGGTGCGCTATTGATACTGATGGGAACCAGCGTCTCCGCCAGCGTTTTTTAGATGTTCCAGTTGCGCATTGCTTTACCGACGCACGGCCAGTAGATATTGCAAATGTCGAAGAGATGCATGGTATTTTTCCAGCCGCCTTGGCTTTTATTGCAAACGGCCAGCCGCCGGCGAGCTGTACTTCTACGAACCACGTGGATGAGCTGACGAAGCTGGTCAATGACCTTGTGGAGAAATCGATTCGAAATTTTATGATAGCGAAAGCGTGGAATGAGCATCTGGTCTAAGCAAGAGATATTCGCAGGCCTTCGTAGCTTCGAGCCCAGCCTCTGCATTCAGCCGCTCCTATCTGATGACCAGGTGAACGATACGACGGTCGATCTTCGTCTGGGTTACGACTTTTTGGTTTCTATTCTGACTCGAAATGCATGCATCGATATTTCTGGCAATGCAGCCGCGGGCAACACTGACCTTTCTTCGCACTTCCAGGAGACGCGGCGGGAAATGGGGGCGCCATTTGTGTTGTACCCCAACCAATTAGTCCTAGTTACAACCCTAGAATATATCTCCCTCCCCGCAGATACCTATGCAGATATTTTCCCTCGAAGCAGCTACTCTAAGCTTGGTGTGGCCTTAGGCGGAATGTTGCAGCCAGGATATCGGGGGTGCATACCCCTTGAGTTACTTAACCACGGTAATGTGCCGGTTACGCTGACTGTGGGCACTAGGATATGCCAGATGCGGCTTATGCGATGCGGACTATCGTTTAATTATCATAGTCAAGTGGATCCCCGAAAATACTTTGCACAGGTGCGACCTTCGGTATCCAAGGCGTCCACTGATAGCGACATCGCCAAACTGCGAGCACTTCCTAGGATGCTGGATCTGTAGTAACCGTTCTATGCCGTCTAGCGGTCGTCATGCGCCCGGAAAACTCACTTCTATAACTCCGGCAAACGAATCTCCAAGACTTCTCCAGCTTTTGCATATTGGGCAGTATGACGTTCATTGGAAACGCTCGTGTCAGACCAAACTGAGGTTATTGAGTTTGTGTGGTTGAAGATGAGCAGAGGATTAGGGTGGCCCTGCGTGATAATTCGTGCCAGCGTAGCGTTATCGGGGAGGGGATGGACTTCACCACTAGTTGATATAACATACTTTGGGGCCGGGAAGAGATGAAGCAAGTCCTCATTGGTGTTTTTAGCCGAACCGTGATGTGAAACTTTAAAAATGTCGATCGGTCTGACCCCATTTTTCCCGGCAATCCAAGACTCGCAGATTACCTCAGCGAGCGCATCGCCCGCAAATAGAATGCCGTGTTCGCCGACCTCAAGAAGGAATGCAATGCTTGAGGCGTTAGTTGGAGACTTATCTTTTTTGTAAAGAAGCGGATCTGCAAGCGCATCGATATTGATACCGCCGAACGATTGACGGCCCTTCTTTTTATTGAGTTTGGCCTGAGCCCGCGCCTCTAAGATTACAAGGCCGTCATCCCATGCCTTTTTTAGCTGAGTCAGCTCTGGAATTCCCGGAGACAAAATGCTAATTTTTGCCGCGAAACTCAGATCAATCACACGTGGCGAACCATCTTTGTTAATATTTACGGCTTCGTAACCGAAATGTTCGTTCCAAGGTATGTCGGATTCTTCAATCAGCTTCGTCAGTGATTCACCTTGCCCTACGCTAAACGACTGAGTCCCTGAGCGCACTGGAAGATGTTTATAACCATTAAACCAAATTGATTTGATTTTCTTCCGCGCCTCAGCGTCATTCAAGATCGCTATCATTCCTCCTATGTGGTCGTCATCAATGTGTGTCACAACGGCGAGATCAACCTCTCCGTCCAAGGCTTCCAGCCAGGCCTTTGTATAGCGGTCGAATGTTGAACCAACGCCGCCGTCAACCATTAAGCGGAACAACTTCCCGCCATTGTCGAACTCGCAAACGAGGCAGTCGCCATCACCAGCCTGGAATATCTTAAGTAAGACTGCCATTCACTTCTCCTCATGTCGGATCGTCGTTAGGGCGTTACCTGGGACGACTTGGCGTGTCAGCCAGCGTATAGCATTAAGCTCGTCCGAATTCTTGTTATTTTCGAAGGCCCATTCGGCGCCGCGTTTAAGTAGTCTGACTGCTTCAGTAAACATTGGTAGTCCCCTACGGACTGCCAGCTCAAAAGAGAGCGAAGCTTCTGTCATCTGTACATGTTGATCCCCGGGACGGAGAGCATTAATCCATGCATCACCTACAGCACCGTCCGAAATTGTATAAAAATCTTTTCTTAGCGTGTGGAGCCAACTTTCCCATTTGGCCTTATCCGCGTCAGGTAATGCTTCTCCCATACTCGCGTGGACTAATACGAGCGCTGCTGCTGCCGCAGCCACTGGGTCTTTATGCTTATTAAATAGCATTTTTTTAGCAAGTGACGTCCATACTTTGACGGCGTTGGGCATCTCGCCGTCCGCCAAAAACTGCGTTACGGCGTCAAATTTCGGATCAGTGGTGTGAAGTCTCACCCCACGTAACCGATCAATTTCCGACGTGCATCGAACACGCTCATTCACGTATGATATTTCTAGGGTTAACGGATCGACATTGCCTCCTTCATCCGGACTTATTTGGGGTAGGACCACGCTAAACGCTTGGTCAGAAAATTTAATTCTGAGCAGTGCTTTTCGTCTAATTTGGTTTCTAACTGTCTTCGAAAGATCCAGTTTTAGGTTTAATACCGATAGGTTTTGGCTGTGTTCCTTAAATACTTCACCGGGCCATACCTCGGTTGGAACGTACGGCTCGCTTTCTCGCCAGTCGGACATCCAATACTTCATTCGAGCGTCAAAGCTGTTCGCGTCGGAAAAGTAAGCGCGGGCCGCATTTTCGCTTGGTCTGTAATCATAGAGCTTAACGAGAAACATGTCTTTGTTAGCAACCCTAGCGGTCGATTGGGAATTATTCGAAGACGTATGCCCCCTACTCGGAGCGAGGCGACCGCGGGGAAGAAGTCCATAAGGATGAGAGTCATCGCTCGTTTCATATCTAATTTTGCGCTCTGCTTCTCTGCCTATAACAATGTTTATAGCCTGCTCATGGATTGATTCGGGAACGGTTATCACGTTCACGGATTCTGGAAAGTACGCATTTTTGACAAATACGCACCATGTTCCATGCCCTAACTCGGCGGTCACAGGGGTCGCGGGGACACGCTCAACTATCGCAATAGTCTCTTGGGTTGATGTATCGATATCACCAACGTTCGCTGGCCGAACACAGCGCACAATCGCTGACAATTGACGCCCAACTGGTAGACGCAAGTCGGAGATGGAGAGTTTTACGATCGGCATGATCTAGCCCACAAAAATATAATGGAACGGCAGCACTACTGATTCGTTCTTGTTCCTGCAGCGTCGACCATCACCGCCGATCGCTCCGAAGGAGTAGTAGCCTGGAGTCAGTTCGGTTCGCCATACTTGCCCGGACGGCTGTTGAAGAGTTTCTTGGACTCCCTGTTTCCAAAAAATCGTGTGCGTTGCGTTGTCGCTATCTGGGTCGCACGAGATCTCCACCATCATGGTTGGCAGTCGTTCTGCTGGTAAGCAATGGAGGAACGAATCACTATCCGCATTCCACTGATAGGGCACTGGACGCGTCGCAAGGTCGAAATCTTCTCGCACGTAGATGCGTTCTAATTGCTTGGAAATCGCTCGGAAGGCTACGTCCGTAAAACACGCCCAGTCTCGGCCATTGCGGCGATCGAAAGCGTTCGATTCAAATGCTTTTACTACTGCTTCTGCAAAAAAGCTTGGGGCACCCGCGTTACCGTGCGCCTCACCGCCTGGTGAAGTTGCAAAAAACGTGGAAATTTTCGGCCCCCCGATTTTTCCAATCGGCCCGGTTCCATCATCTACCTTACGACCATAGTCGCCATTAATCGCTTGAGCGATCTCACTAACACGGCATGAGTCGATAAATATCCAAACGTGAGACGATTTAGACTTGTTCGCGATTGCATAGAGAACATTATTGTAGTCAACAGCCCCTTCCATCCTTCGTTTGGGCGCCGCGTTATAGTTTTCGCAGATCAACGAATGATCGGCCCACGAGCCGATTCCGTGGCCTGCGAAGTAGAGAACTAAAGTACTTCCAGGCTGGGCGTCGGCATCTGCGATCCAAGCATCGTAGGCGTCGAGGAAGTTGTCGCTAGTAGCCGCGTCAACCTGCTGCACTCCCTCCGCTGATTCCCATTGGTTACCATGATCATTTGACAGTAATAGCCTTAGAGACGCTAGAGGCTTCGAAGGGTTATGAAATTTCTGAGCGAACCAGTTCGCAACACTTTGAGCGCCGATTTCGGCAGAATCGATTTGTCCCATAGTGTTTTGACCAGGAACATATCCTGGAAATGTAGGGTAGCTACCGACTCCGACTATGAGCACATGTGTGCCAGGATGTTCTGAGTGGTTGCGAATAACGAGGGTCATGAAGCGGAATCCAATATAGCCCACGTCCTTGACGCAACGTGTGTAAGTAATAATAGTGCAAAACGACAAAAAATAGTTGCCTTTGTTTGTGTGAATCATCCTGTGAACACCTGAATGATCATTGAGAGCTTGAGCGACTGTCGGTTATTTTCTGCATCGGTCGGTCGTATATTTGTCCACTGATTGATCGGCATACATCGTCAGCTTTCTGGACCTGGCTAACAGGTGTTTATGAACATTATGGTTACCTCGTTACCGCCGGAGCGACCGACATGCTCAGGCGTCTTCGCCTTGCGGCCGAGGTGTAACCCACACTGGCAGAAGGTTGGGTTCGCGCCCGTATTAGTGTTTTGTGGGCGCCGTTGCGACGTGATCAAACTGCGGTCGTTGGGCAGCGATGGCTGTTCCTGCTTGCATGGCGACTTGAGCACGGACACCCCGTCCTGGCACAGGGACCAACGTACGGTAACGCTGATCCCTGTGGTAGCACGGACAACGGAACGACCTAAACAGCCGTGCCTGTGGGCTTATTTGCGTGATGACTAGACCAAGCAACGTCACCAGTGAAGGAATGGTTCGCCTACACACTGGGTTGCAAGGGCATTTATCGAAAAACCCACTGACCCATCTCAATAATATGCTGTTTGCGGATGCCTATGCCGGCTTAAATGCGCTGTTTGACGACGGCACAGTTTAAGAACTTCTTTGCTGGCGCGTGCGCGACTTTGGAGGTGACGAAGCGGGCAGCCAGCTGCGAGCCGATCTAGTTCGACGCGGCTGACATTGGACGGCTCTGGTAAGTCTCCAACCGCCAAGCAGGAGTCGTCGGGCTGATGGAAGTCTGAATCCTTGGGTAGCAGAGATGCAAGAAACGGAGCTAAGCTTCAGTGTTGTTAATGTGGAGCACTTAATTGCTGTGCGTGGCGGCGATGGCCCAGATGTATGTTCCTTCTGCACCGGCCTGTATGTGTGGTACACCGTGGACGCACTAAGTGCTACCCACAAAACGATGTCCTGGCCCCAGTTTTGCAATGAAAAACGTGTTTTTAGACAAGCTACCAACAACTTGGTACCTAGATTGGGCGTGGAGCCGGACTCACTTACTCACATGGAGCGCGCTACCAACACTTTTTGGTGGGCATAAGGCTTCTAAGACTGATTGTTGTTGAACCGATCAAGCTCCGTGGGTCTGCGACTCACGGAGTTTTTTTTCGCCGCCGGGGGCGCGGCGTTCGCTCCTGATCGCTGTCTGCGCCGCGCTCGGCTTCTACATCTTCACGCCCGGGCAAGCCGCGGTAATACGGACGCTACGTACCGTTAATATTCAGCACATTCCCAGCCGGATCCTTCAGCCAAGCCGCCTTCATCCCCTCGGCGACATGGATATCCCCTTCGAGTCGCATGCCCGGCATGTCGTAATGCTCGAAGCGCACACCCTTGGCCAACAGCGCATCGACCACCGTCTCGAGGCGATTGCCGACATCCCAGGTAACGGAAGTCGCCTGGTTGGTGCCGCCAAATGTGGATTGATACACCTGCACCAGTGTGGCGCCGCTACGGTAGGTGAGGAAGTCGGGGTAGTGACTGCGCGCCTCGTCTTCCTGGAGCTCGAGCACCTCGCCATAGAATGTGCGTGCAGCAGCGATATCGCGTACGCCGACCGTCGCGATCGCATCCGTGTTTGCCAGCATGGGTCACCTCCGCAGTTTAAGCGGATACGCTACGCCCATCACATCTTGTACAGCGCGCGTTTGCCGCTGGGAATGCGGCGATGGTGATCAGCCGATCGGCTCGGAAATCTCGATCAGATTGAGATCCGGATCGCGCACATACACCGAGCGGATCTTGCTCGTCGCGCCAGTGCGCTCGACCGGGTCAGCACCAGATGGTCGAGATGGGAAATCATGGCACGCGGTCCCTGGTTGAAGGTGATTACAGCTCGGTGCGCAATTCGAACAATTCCGGGAACAGCACCACGTCCAGCATCTTGCGCAGATACCCCACGCCGTCCGTGCCGCCGGTGCCCGTTTTAAAGCCAATCACGCGTTGCACGGTCGTCACGTGCCGGAAGCGCCACAACCTGAAAGCCGTCTCGATATCGACGAGCTTTTCGCCCAGCTCGTACAGTGGCCAGTACTGGTCGGTGTCGCGATACACCACCATCCACGCCGCCTTCACCGACGGATCGGACCGCGTCGCATGGTGCCATGGACCGGCCAGCCGCGCCGCGTCGACCGCCAGCCCGCTGCGCGCCATCACCATGATGGCTTCGTCATACAGCGACGGTTTGTCGAGCACGTTTTGCAGGGCAGCGTGCGCATCGACCTTGTGCTGGTGCACCTGCAAATGCGTAACGTTCTTGTTCCCTAATATAAATTCGATCTCGCGATACTGATGCGACTGGAAGCCCGACGACGCGCCCAGGTAAGGGCGGATCGCCGTGTACTCGGGCGGGGTCATCGTCGCCAGCACATCCCACGCATGCACGAGCTGGTTCATGATCGCCGCCACGCGCGCCAGCATCTTCATTGCCGCCGGCAACTGGCCGCCTGCGATATTGTCGCGCGCGCCGTGCAGCTCGTGCAGCATCAGCTTCATCCACAGTTCGCTCGTCTGGTGCTGGACGATGAACAGCAGCTCATTGTGCTCGGGCGACAGCGGATGCTGGGCATTGAGGATCGTGTCGAGCGACAGGTAGTCGCCGTAGCTCATGTCCTTGCTGAAGTCGAGCTTGGCGCCGTGGTAGCCGGGCTGCGAAACCGGACAGCCGCCCGGATTGGTGGCTGCGGCGGGCGAATCGGGGGAGACAGGGCAGGGCATGATGTTCTCTCTTGCTGGCGTTGGTTTCAACAGTAACTCAGGTCACGGCGGTGCGCTTGGCATCGACCTGGTAATCGCTCCGGTCGAGGATATCCTTGAGCACCACGACCGCCTGCCACACATCCCGATACCCCGTGTACAGCGGCGTGAAGCCGAAGCGCATCACCTGCGGCTCGCGGTAGTCGCCAATCACGCCGCGTGCGATCAGGGCCTGCATCACCGCGTAGCCGTGCGGATGCGTCACGCTCACCTGGCTGCCCCGGTCGGCATGATTGCGCGGCGTAATCAGCTCCAGCGGATGGGCCGAACATTCCTGCTCGAGCAGCGCGATGAAGAGGTCGGACAGCGCCAGCGACTTCTTGCGCAGCGCCGCCATCGTCACTTGCTGGAACACGGCCAGGCCGCATTCGATCAGCGCCAGCGATACCACCGGCTGCGTGCCGCACATCGCGCGCCGGATACCGGCCGCCGGTGCAAACGCCGGCTGCATCGCGAACGGTTGGCGATGCGCCCACCAGCCGGTCAGCGGCTGCGTGAACTGCGCATGATGGCGCTGCGGCACCCAGATAAAGGCCGGCGCACCGGGCCCGCCATTGAGGAATTTATAGGTGCAGCCCACCGCGAAGTCAGCATTGGCGCCGTTCAGGTCGACCTCCACTGCGCCGGCCGAATGCGCCAAATCCCAGATCGCCAGCGCGCCGGCGGCGTGGATCTGCGCGGTGATCGGCTGCATGTCGAGCATGCGGCCGGTGCGGTAATTCACGTGCGTAAGCATCACCACGGCCACTTGCGCGCCGGCCTCGCCCTCGAGTGCGGCCGGCAGGTCGGCCCAGTTGTCGAGCAGGCGCAGCTCGTAGCCGCGCTCGAGCCAGCCCAGCAAGCCTTCGGCCATGTAGATGTCGCTCGGGAAGTTGTCGCGCTCGGTGATGATGACGCGGCGCCCGGCGCGGGCCGGATCGTTGGCCTGCATCTTCAGTGCGCCGGCCAGTGCCTTGAACAGGTTCACCGACGTGGAGTCGGTGACCACTACCTCGTCCACCGCCGCGCCGATCAGCGGCGCGATCATGGTGCCCAGGCGCTGCGGCAGGTCGTACCAGCCGGCCGTGTTCCAGCTGCGGATGAGATCGTCGCCCCATTCGGCGGCGATGACGTCCTGCGCGCGTTGCAGGGCGGCGCGGGGACGGGCACCGAGCGAATTGCCGTCGAGGTAAATCACGCCGTCCGGCAGCGCAAATTCATGGCGCTGGGGCGCCAGCGGATCGGCCGCATCGAGGGCCAGGCAGTCTTGTTCAGTGATCATGGGAAGGCCGTCGCTAATTAAGTTGACCAGAATTTTACGTTGAGGCGCGCAAAATAATATTCCTTACTTCCTGCCAGATGGGGCATCCCGCAGAACAACAGTCTGAATTTTCAGGCATTAGCAGAACGCTCACGCCTTGTAGCAATCAACTTGCGACCGCTCGCCAGCGCGCCGCCTCGGTAAGCGATGAGCGTGACTTGATTGTTTTAAGGCAGATCATCGTTGTCGAGCGCTGTAAACCCGGCAGCAGCGACAGGTTGTAGCGCAGCAGGTCGTCGAGCTTGTCGACGCCTTCGCAGACCACCTTGAGCAGGTAATCGGCATCGCCGGCCATTGACATGCATTCGATCACCGCCGGATTGGCCAGCGCGGCCGCCTCGAACTCGGCGCGCCGGCCAAAGTTGATCATCACCTGAATATAGGCGATCAGCTTCAGGTCGAGGTGCTGCGGGGCGATATCGGCGTGGTAGCCGCGGATCGTGCCGTTCTTTTCCAGCGCTTGCACGCGCGTCCAGCATGGCGTCTTGGACAGGCCCACTTCTTCGGCAAGATCGACGAACGATTGCCGTCCGTCGCGTTCGAGCGAGGCGAGGATGGCGAGGTCAAATTTATCCATTGCAGCGTCCTTGGCAAAATCACGTGAAAAACAATGTTTGATCAACGTCCTGCTTTACCGGTCTTGTGCAGAATCTTCGTCCTAATATACAACGCATCAAGAACGAAATTCCGATTCTTCGGCAAATTTCGATATTTTCAGAATAAAAATCCACACTGGAAAGATATGATGAAGGCATGAGTTCATGACTACATGATCCGCCCGGTCCGCTACCAGCATCACCGGGATGAAGGACAAGTTCGCTACAACGACCAGGTGCCATCCGGATAGACGGTAGTTCGCTTCATTCAAAGCCATTTATTTACCGGAGAACCGCAATGCGCAGTCCAACTACCCGTACATCGCCGTCCGACAAGCCGGCCTGGTCCGAAACACTGAACCTGGCCGTTGCGCTGTTGCTGGCCTCGGCCGGCGCCTCCGCCCTGGCCCAGACCGCGCCGGAAGCGGCCGCAGTAGCCGCGCCAGCCGAGGCTGAAGCCGCCCCCGCCGCGCCAGCCCCCGCCGCCATCCCGATGCAAAGCATCGTGGTCAGCTCGTCGCGCATCGACCGCGCCGGCTTCAAGGCGCCGACGCCCACCACCATCATCGGCGCCCAGGCCATCGCCGAGCGCGCCGCCGTGAACGTGGGCGACGTGCTCAATGAAATCCCGGCTTTTCGCGCGTCCAACTCGGCCACCAGCGGCACGACCAGCACGGGTGTCACGTTCACCGACCTGCGCGGCCTGGGCGCCAACCGCACGCTGGTGCTGCTGGGCCGTAACCGCCTGCCGCTGACCTTCAACGGCAACGTGGCCGGCGCCGCCGGTGTCGACCTGAACATGGTGCCGACGTCGCTGATCCAGAGCGTGGACGTCGTCACCGGCGGCGCCTCGGCAGCCTACGGTTCGGATGCCGTGGCCGGCGTCGTCAACATCCGCCTGAAAGACCGCATCGACGGCGTGCAGGGCTCGATCCAGTATGGCCAGGCCGAAGAAGGCGACGCGCGCGACAAGACCATCAGCCTGGCCGGCGGGACGACGTTCGCCAACGGGCGCGGGCGCATCATCGCGGGCGGCGAATACAACGACAACTCGGGCGTGGCCAATTACTACGAGCGCGACTGGGGCCGCCGCGAGAACGCGGTGTTCGCCGTGCCGGGCGTGCGCGCCGCCGGCGTGCCGGCCAACCTGATCGCCGACGGCATCCGCATCGGCAACATGGCGCCCGGTGGCCTGATCCAGAACGTGGCCACCAACCCGGCGGCGCTGCGCGGCCAGCAATTCGTCACCGGCGCCGACGGCAGCATCGGGACCACGCCATTCGACTACGGCCAGTACGCCAGCGGCACGACGATGGTCGGCGGCGGCATCGCCGGCAACAGCGTGTACGGCGTGTTCCCGCTGCGTACGCCGGTGGAGCGCGCCTCGTTCATGAGCCGCCTGACCTATGACCTGAGCGACGACGTCTCGCTGTACGTCGAACCGTCGTTCGCACGCAGCAAGGGTGGCGGCACCACGCAGATCTACTTCAATCCGGCCGTGTCGATCGCGCGCGACAACGCGTATTTGCCGGCCTCGATCGCGGCGCAGATGGGCACGACGCCGCTGCGGGTCGGCTACTCGGGCAATAACCTCGGCGCGCCGCAGCTGGAAAACGTCAACGAAGCGGCGCGCCTGGCCGTGGGCCTGAACGGCGCGTTCGGCGAGAGCTGGAAGTGGGACGTCAACCTGCAATCGGCGCGCAGCAATTTTGAAAAGGCCACGTCCAACAACGTCATCAACGCCAATATGCTGCGCGCGATCGACGCCGTGACGGTGACGCCGGCGAATGTCGGCAGCTCGGGCCTGGCGCTGGGCTCCGTGGCCTGCCGCTCGACGCTCACCGCACCGACCAATGGCTGCGCGCCATTCAACCTGTTCGGCAGCAGCACGCCATCGGACGCGGCGCGCGCGTACATCCTCGGCACCGCGCAGTTCAAGCAAGTCTCCAAATTGCAGGAAGCATCGGCCAACCTGCAGGGCGAACCGTTCGAGAACTGGGCCGGGCCAGTGTCGGTGGCCGGCGGCGTCGCCTACCGCAAGGAAGAACTGGAATCGAGCGCCGATGCGCTGTCGTCCAGCGCGGCCTTCAACGTCAACAACGTCCAGCCGATCAACGGCGCGCTCAATGTCAAGGAAGTCTATCTCGAGACGCTGGTGCCGCTGGCGGCAAAGATGACGGGCATCCACGCGCTGGACCTGAACGCCGCCGCGCGCCGCACCGATTACTCGACCTCGGGCGCCGTCACTACCTGGAAGGTGGGCCTGAACTACGCGCCGGTCGCCGACGTGCGCCTGCGCGCCACGCGCTCGCGCGACATCCGCGCGCCGAACCTGTCGGAGCTGTTCAGCTCACGCAATTCGGCCACGCAGAACCTGTTCGACCCGCGTCCGGAATTCAACCGCAGTTACGTGATGACGGCGTATAACGGCGGCAACCGCGAGCTGCAGCCGGAGGTTTCGGACACCACCACGGTGGGCGTCGTGTTCGAACCGGTGGGCTTCAAGCGCCTGAGCATGTCGGTCGACTATTACAAGATCGATGTCAAGAGCGCGATCACGACGCTGGCCTTCCAGACCCTGATCAACAACTGCCTGCGCGACGGTAAGACGAGCGACTGCGCGTTTCTCACCTACGGCGCCGACAACTCGATCGCGGCGGTATCGGGCGTGAACGCCAACGTGGGCGAGCTGCGCACCGATGGCGTCGACCTGCAACTGGCCTACACCCAGCCGCTCAAGGAGTGGAGCGATTCGCTGGCCGGCACCGTCAACTTCGCGGTCCAGGGCACGCGCGTGTTCGAGCTCTGGTCGTCCGGCGACGTCACCCCGGCTACCCCGGACGGCATCAACCGCGCCGGCCAGACCGGCGTCACGGGCGGCATCGCGAAATGGACGTGGAACGTCAACGCCACCTACAAGCTGGGCCCATGGTCGACCACGGGCCAGCTGCGCCACATCAGCCGCGGCCACTTCAACAACGGCTTCATCGGCCCGGACGACGCAGCGTATTCGCCAACGCTGGCCAACAGCATCAACGACAACGAGATGCCGTCGGCGACCTACTTCAACTGGCGTGGCAGCTACGAGATCGGCGGCAAGGGCTCGCCAGAAGTCTTCTTCGCCGTGAACAACGTGTTCGACCGCGCGCCGCCGCTGCCGGCCAACGGCATCTATCACGACGTGATCGGCCGCAGCTTCAGCCTGGGCATGCGCGCCCGCTTCTAACCAATCCAGGAAATCAAGAGATGATGAAACACACACACTGGCGCAAGGCCCTGATCGCATCGCTGCTGGCATCCGGCGCCGTGCTGGGCGCGGCGCAGGCAGCGGATGCCCCGGCCACCTTGACGCCGACGCAAAAAAGCTTCCGCGCGATCTACCAGGAACTCATCGAGATCAACACCACCCACTCGGCCGGCGACACCACCAGGGCTTCGGAAGCAATGCGCGCGCACCTGCTGGCAGCCGGCTTCAAGCCGGACGACGTGCAGGTGGTCGCACCGTTCCCGCGCAAGGGCAATCTGGTCGCGCGCTTCAAGGGCAGCGGCAAGAAGAAGCCGCTCCTGCTGCTCGCCCACATCGACGTGGTCGAAGCCAGGCGCAGCGACTGGGACACCGATCCGTTCAAGCTGCAAGAAAAGGATGGCTACTTCATCGCGCGCGGCGCGGTCGACGACAAGGCCATGTCGGCCGCCTTTGTGTCGGTTCTGGCGCAGCTGAAGTCCGAAGGCTTCAAGCCGGATCGGGACATCATCCTGGCGCTGACCGGCGATGAAGAGCGCGGCGGCGAGCCGACCAACGGCGCGTTCTGGATCGTCAACAACCGGCGCGAACTGATCGAGGCCGAATACGGCATCAACGAGGGCGGGCGCGGCGAGAACAAGGACGGCAAGCCGGTCGCGCATTACGTGCAGCTGGGCGAAAAGAGTTTCGTGCACGCCGAGTTCGACGCCACCGGCCCGGGCGGCCACAGCTCGCGCCCGATGCCGGACAATGTCATCTACGAAGTGTCCGAAGCGATGGCCCGTTTGAAGGCGTACCAGTTCCCGGTGCGCGTGAACGAGGCGGCGCGCCTGCACTTCGAACGCAGCGCCGCACTGCAGACGGGCCAGGTCGCCGACGATATGCGCGCCGTGGGCAAGGGCTCGGTCGACCCGGCCATCATCGCGCGCCTGTCGGCCAATCCGGGCCTGGTCGGCCTGTTGCGCACCACCTGCGTGGCGACGATGATGAGTGCCGGCCACGCGCCGAACGCGCTGGCGCAAAGCGCGAAGGCCACCGTCAATTGCCGCCTGCTGCCAGATGAAGACTTCGCCTTCGTGCAGGCCAGGCTGACCGAGATCGGCGGACCGAAGGTCAAGGTGGTGGCGCAGGAATTGAGCAAGCCGGCGCCGGCGTCCGCGGCGCGGCCTGACGTGATGGCAGCGGTGGAGTCGATCAGCGCGAGTATCTGGCCGGGCGTGCCGGTGATCCCGACGATGGGCGTGTCGACCACCGACAGCCGCCACTTTCGGCAGAACGGCATTCCGATGTATGGTGTGTCGGGCATGTTCGGCGACGACGCCAACGGCGTGCACGGCCTGAACGAGCGCATCGCCGTGAAGGATCTGTATAACGGCCGCGAGTTCCTGTACCAGCTGGTCAAGCGCCTGGCCCGCTGATCACCCTTGATTTAATCTGCCCCACACCATGACGCAACCTGTTGAACACAACACGCTCAAGCGCGGCCTGAGCAACCGCCACATCCAGTTGATCGCCCTTGGCGGCGCGGTCGGCACGGGCCTGTTCCTGGGCGTGGCGCAGACCATCGCGCTGGCCGGCCCGTCGGTCATCCTCGGCTATGCGATCGCCGGCATCATGGCCTTCTTCATCATGCGCCAGCTCAGCGAAATGGTGGTCGACCAGCCGGTGGCGGGCTCGTTCAGCCACTTTGCCAACCGCTACTGGGGTTCGTTCGCGGGTTTCGCGTCGGGCTGGAACTACTGGATCCTGTATGTGCTGGTCAGCATGGCCGAACTGACGGCGGTCGGCATCTACGTCCAGTACTGGTGGCCGCAGGTGCCGCTGTGGGCGTCGGCGCTGGTGTTCTTCGTGCTGATCAACGTCATCAACCTGCTGCACGTAAAACTGTTCGGCGAGATGGAATTCTGGTTCGCCATCATCAAGGTGGCGGCCATCGTTGGCATGATCGGTTTCGGCAGCTATCTGCTGTTGAGTGGCACTGGCGGGCCGCAGGCCAGCGTGAGCAATCTGTGGGCGCTGGGCGGGTTCTTCCCGTACGGCGTGAGCGGCATGGTGATGGCGATGGCCGTGATCATGTTCTCGTTTGGCGGGCTGGAACTGGTGGGCATCACGGCGGCCGAAGCCGAGTCGCCCGAGAAGACCATCCCCAAGGCGACCAACCAGGTCGTGTACCGCATCCTGATTTTCTACGTCGGCGCACTGGCGGTGCTGCTCTCGCTGTATCCATGGAGCCAGGTGCAGCAGGGCGGCAGCCCGTTCGTGATGATCTTCAAGGCGCTCGACAGCGCATGGGTGGCGTCGGCGCTGAACGTGGTGGTCTTGACGGCGGCGCTGTCGGTCTACAACAGCTGCGTCTACAGCAACAGCCGCATGCTGCTTGGCCTGGCGCTGCAGGGCCACGCGCCGCGCCGGCTGGCGCAGCTCAATGCGCGCGGCATTCCGGTGGCGGCCCTGGGCGTCTCGGCGGCGGCCACCGCGCTGTGCGTGCTGCTCAATTACGCGATGCCGGGTGAAGCGTTCGGCATGCTGATGATGCTGGTGGTGGCGGCCCTGATGATCAACTGGGCGACGATCAGCATCACGCACCTCAAGTTCAGCAAGCAGAAGGCGCTTGAAGGGCAGGTCACCAGTTTTCCAAGTTGGGGCAAGCCGTGGACCAACTACCTGTGCCTGGCCTTTATGGCGGGGATCGTGGTGATCATGTTCCTGACGCCGTCGACGCGGATTGCCGTGTACCTGATGCCGGCCTGGGTTGCGCTCTTGGCGGTGTGCTATCGCGTGCGGCAAAGCATGCTGGCGCGCGAGCACCGCGCCGGCGTTGCCCAATCAAGTTAGCCTGAAAACCGTCGTTCCAGCGAGGCTGGAACCCAAGTTTGCATGCGTAGAGGTTCTGCAAAATTTCGTGACTGCGCAAGCACACTTGGATTCCCGCCAAGGTGGCCGACGAGGCCGGGAATGACGTGCCTGGGCCAATGGCGACCGCCGACCGCCAACCGCCAATCGCCAATCTATCGCTTCACCAGCTTCAAGACCAACCCATGCGCTCGCGCGCACCTGACAGACGCCCCCAGCGTTGCCATATAAACCACTTTGCCAAAGAATGCGGTGACAATCTTGCATCCTTGGCTGTAGAATCGCGCCCAATCAAGTGAATGGTGCCGACCTGCTCGTCTGCAGGAAGGTGAAACGGGAAGCCGGTGACGCATGCGAACTCCATCGCATGCCAGTCCGGCGCAGCCCCCGCTGCTGTATGCCTGACGACCCTCGTCGAACGCCACTGTGCCCCGTGCACGGGAAGGCAGGACCCGGGAAGGATGACGGCAAGCCAGAAGACCGGCCTTTCACGATGCATTGCGTACGTCCCGGGGTGTGGGCGTGCCTGTTGGTTGTCCGTGGATCCTTCTTTGTCGCTGACGCGACCGTATTCTCCGTTCATCGCTGAAGGACGACGGCTGCCTGTTGTCATGCGCGCCCTGGCGCGCAGCTGAAAGGTCGACGTTCACATGAACACTTCACTGCTTGTCCGCGCCTGCGCGGCGCTGGCGTTTTTCTTCGCCTGTGCGCCGGTGTTTGCCGCCACGATGTTCGCCGTCGTTACCGAGCGCGCCGCGCCGGGCGCCATCGAGGCCGCCCACCGCCACCTGGCCAGCTACCCGCGCGACCGCATCCTGCTGCGCACCCCGGCCCAGCTGATGGCGGCGAGCGAGCGCGATGTGGGCCGCTGGATCGCCAGCGCAGACACGGTGCTGGCCGTATCGTTGTTCGGCGACCCGGCGCGCCGCATGAAGGATGCGCTGGCGCGTCATGCCAAACCGAAGACCGCGGTGCTGGCCATCAACGGCGAAGCGAGCCTGAACCTGATGACGCGCGCCGCCCACGGCAGCCTGGCGGGCTTCTCGCCGGAGCTGCTGCGCGAACTGGCGGCCGAAGCGCCGCCGCCCGCCGCGCTGCAAGCGGCCGAAGCCAATCCCGCCGCACGCCACTGGCTGGCGGCGCGCCGCGTGTGGCAAGCCGGCGGTGTGGACAACACCACGGCGCTCATCGCCCACCTGCTCGATCCCTCGACACCGCTGGGCGGCCCCCTGCCCGAGCCGACGCTGCGCCTGCGCGTCGGCCAGAAGGAACTGCAGGACGCCGCCGCCTGGGGCAACGCCGCACAACTCGGCCTGAAAGACCGCCCGACCGTCGTGGTGCTCGACCTGGCGAATATGGACGGCATGGTGCCGGCCGCGCTGTGCCGCCAGATTGAAGCAAAGGGTCAACCTTGCGTGCAGCTGCTCACGCGCTGGGGCGGCGCCTCGCGCGAAGCGCTGGTGCGCCTGCCCGAGCTGATCGCACCGGCCAGACCGGCGGCGCTGGTCGTGCTGCAAGACTTCGTCGTCGGCGCCGCCGAAGGCCGCGAGACCGTCAGCGAAGCCTTCAAACGCCTCGATATCCCGGTGTTCAAGGCGATCCGCCTGTCGGACCGCACCGCGATCCAGTGGCAACTTTCGCCGGACGGCATGCCGCCCGACTCGGTCCAGTACCGCGTGGCGCTGCCCGAACTGCAGGGCATCGGCCAGCCGATGGTGGTGGCGGCCCTGGGCCAGTCGCAGCGCGACCGCCTGACCGGCATCGAGAACCGGCCGCCGGTGCTGCTGCCGGCCGAAGTCGAGCGCATGACGGCGCGCGTGAGCCGCTGGCTGGCGCTGCGCGCCAAGGCGAACCGCGACAAGCGCGTCGCGATGGTCTATTACAACCACCCGCCGGGCCGCCAGAACATCGGCGCCGACAACCTGAACGTGCCGGCGTCGCTGTTCGACATGCTGCACGCGCTCAAGGCCGCCGGCTACACGGTCGGCGACCTGCCGGCCACGCCCGAAGCGCTGCTCGACATGATCATGGCGCGCGGCGTGAACCTGCCCGAAGACCGCGCCGCGCTGCGCGAGATGAGCGGCACCGTCAACAGCGTCGGCGCCGCCGACTATGCGCGCTGGTTCGCCACGCTGGCGCCGCGCGTGCAGGGAGAAATGAAGGACGGCATGCTGGGTCGCCTGCATGCCGACGTGCTGGTGGCCGAAGCGCAGGGCGAGCGCGCGCTGGGCCGCAAGCAGGTCGAGACGATCGTCGAAGAACTGCTGCACCTGGTCGAAGGTGTCGACCATCCGCAGCGGGTGCAGGCCACGCGCGACCTGCATGCGCTGGAAGACGGCTACCGCGCCTGTCTCGACGACAGCAAGCCAAGTCCGTGCAAGGCGCTCGGGCCGTTGTACCGGCGCCTGATCGGCTATGGCATCGAAGGCATGCGCGGCTGGGGCCCGGCGCCCGGCAAGGTGATGGTCGACAGCGGCAAGCTGCTGGTGCCGGGCCTCGTGTTCGGCAACGTGTTCATCGGCCCGCAGCCGCCGCGCGGCTGGGAAGTCGATGAAGAACTGCTGCACGCGAACACCAGCATCACCCCGCCGCACCAGTACCTGGCGTTCTATCACTGGATTCGCGACCGTTTCAGGGCCGACGCCGTCGTGCACGTGGGCCGGCACTCGACCTATGAATTCTTGCCTGGCAAAGCCGTCGGCCTGTCGAGCGACGACTATCCGAGCCTGATCGCGGGTGACCTGCCGGGCATCTATCCGTACATCGTCGACGGCGTGGGCGAGGGCACGCAGGCCAAGCGCCGCGGCCTGGCCATCATCGTCGACCACCTGACGCCGCCGCTGGCGACGACGCCGCTGTACGACGAACTGCTGTCGCTGCGCCAGATCGTCGAGAGCTTCGAGGCCGCGTCGTCCGAGTCGCTCAAGACGCAGGCGGCGCAGTTGATACGCGAACGCGTGGTGGCGCTGAACCTGCGCGCCGAACTGGAGGCGTCGATGTCCGACGTGCTCGAAGTACGCGGCATCGGATTCGACGCTGCCGACGACGATCTGCTGGCGCACGAAGTCGGCCACTATCTGACCAAGCTGCAAGAGAAATTCATGCCGTTCGGGCTGCACGTGTTTGGCCGGCCGTGGGATCAGAAGTCGCTCGACCTGATGCTCGAATCGATGAAGAAGAGCGGCATCGACGACCCGGCCATCGCCCATAAACTGCGCGACTCGCCGCGGCTTGAAATGGTCGGCCTGCTGGCCGGCCTGGATGGCCGCTACATCGAGCCCGGCAAGGGCAACGACCCACTGCGCTCGCCCGAGGCGCTGCCGACCGGCCGCAACTTCCATGCAGTCGATGGCGACATCCTGCCGACGCGCCTCGGCTATGGCCTGGCGCAGAAGATGGCGGCCAAGGCCATGGCGCGCAGCAAGGGCGACGCGGCGCGTGAGCAGGGCAGCGAAGGCATCATCCTGTGGGCTTCGGACGCGGTGCGCGACGAGGGCGTGATGGTCGGCTTCGCGCTGGCCATGATGGGCGCCGAGCCGGTATGGAATGCGCGCGGCATCGTCACCGATGTGCGCCTGGTGCCGGGCGCGGTGCGGCGCGATGCGCTGGTGACCACGTCTGGCCTCTTTCGCGACCTGTATCCCAACCTGATCCGCCTGATCGACCGTGCCGGCCGGCTGGCGCTGGCGGCATCCGCCGAGACGATGGCGCAGCAAGACCCGGCCCTGCAGGAGGCATTGCAGGCCGCACTGGCGCCGCTCCAGGGCGCCGTCTGGGGCAAGGAACCGGTCGCGGACAACCGTGTCGCGCGCGAATGGCTGGTGCGCCAGCGCGCACTGGTCGCGGGTGGTGACTCGAACATCGAGGCCGGGCAGGGCGCCGCGCTGCGCGTGTTCGGCGATGCGCCGGGCGCGTACGGCACCGGCGTGAACCGCCTGACCGAGCGCTCGGGCGCCTGGCGCGAGCGCGAGGAAATCGGCCGCGCCTACCGCAACCGCATGGGCCACGGCTATGGCCTGGACGCCGACGGCGAGTCGCAGCACCGCGCCTTCGACGTGGCATTGGACGGCATTCACCGCACCTACCATGGCCGCGCCAGTAATCTGTACGGCCTGCTCGACAACAACGACGCCTTCGACTACCTGGGCGGCCTGTCACTGGCCGTCGAGACGCGCACCGGCCGCGTGCCGGACGCGCTGATCCTGCAGCACGCGCAGCCGGGCCAGGCCGATGTCGAGCCGCTGGCTACCGCCCTGCTGGGCGAGTTGCGCGGACGCTTTTTGAATCCTGCCTGGCTGCGCCCGTTGATGGACAACGGTTACTCGGGCGCACGCACGATGGGCCAGGAATTCATCGAGAACCTGTGGGGCTGGCAGGTCACGCGCCCGGATCTGGTGAAGAACTGGGCCTGGGACGAAGTCAAGTCCGTCTACTTCGACGATGCGCACAAGCTCGGGCTGCCGGAATTTCTGGGCCAGCGCCACAACGCGCACGTCAAGGCGCACATGCTGGCCGTGTTCATGGTGGCGGCCGAAAAAGGCTTCTGGAAGACCGACCCGGAGACGATCCGCACCATGGGCGGCGAGCTGGCGCGGCTGGTGGCGGCCAATGGCTTGCCGGGCAGCGGCCACACGTCGCCGGATCACCCGATGTGGGGCTGGCTGGCGCCGCAACTCGACAGCGGCGATGCGCAGCAGCTTGGCGTGACGCTGGCCAGGGCGCGCGGCGAGATGCTGCCAGCGCCCGCTCTCGGCATGCCGGCCGGCGCCCCAGCAGCGGTGTCGCCGGCCGCAGCGCCGCCACCTGCCGACGCGCGGCAAGGCCAGGAACCGGCGCCCGAGGCACCTGCCGAACCTGCAACCTCGCCGCCGCCGCGCGTGTATGAACTCAATCCGCAAGCCGAACCCGCGCAGCCGTCTGGGCTGCGCATCGTGCAGGTCCTGGCCATCCTGGCGGCCTGCTTGGCCCTGTTTTCGCTTGGCCTGTGGCGCGGCCGAAGCATCCCTCAACCTGTAAGGAGTACTTCATGATCGACAATTTATCGTATGCCTGGCTGCACGACGCCGTCAGCTGGCTGCTCACGCCATCCCTGGTGGCGCTGCTGGCCGGCTGCGCGATCGCGCTGATCGAAGCGGGCATCGCCGTCGGCGAACGCTTTCACGGCCTGGCCAGACTGCGCGCGGCCGGCAACGTCGAACACGTGCAGAAGCTTGCCCGTCACCGCCTCGAGCGCGCCGACCTGCTGGCGCGCATCCCGCCAATGCTGGGCCTGATGGCCACGATCATCCCGCTCGGGCCTGGCCTGGCCGCGCTGGGCGAAGGCGATCCGGCCAAGCTGGCCAGCGCCGTGACGGTTGCCTTTGATGCCACCGTGCTGGGCCTGATCGCCGGTATCGCCGGCCTGGCGATCGGCAAGCTGCGCCGCCGCTGGTACGAAGAAACCCTGGACGCGATGGAGCCTTTGGCATGACCGCCCCGGCACGTGGGCGCCTGCGCCTGTACCGCCACCTCGACGCGCGCTTCGACGGGAGCGACGAAGACCCGCGCGCGAGCCTCGTCAACCTGGTCGACGTGATGCTGGTCTTTGCCTGCGGCCTGATCGCGGCAATCGCCGGCGCGCAGGGTTCGATCAAGACGCCGCAACCGGTCGAGAAGGGCCGTCAGATCGAGCGGCCCGCCGACGGCGTCACGCAAGACGGCAGCGGCTACGACCGGGTCGGCGAAGTCTATCGCGATCCGAAAACCGGCAAGCTCGTACTGATCGAGCCAGTTGCAGCACCTGCAAAACAATAAAACACATGATGAAACAAATCTCTCGTCTCCCATTCGCGGCCACCATCGCCCTGCTGTGCGCACACGGCGCCTATGCCCAGGCCTCGCACATCGTCACCATCCGCGCCAGCGCCGGCGATGAAGGCCTGGCGCTCGACCGCGCCAACAGCACCGGTAGCCGCCTGGATATCAGCACGCTCGAGCTGCCCGCCAGCGCCGAGACCATCACCGCCGCGACGATCGCGGCGCGCGGCGACCTGTCGGTCAAGGACGCCGTCACCCGCACCACCGGCCTGACCGACAGCAGCTCGCCCGGCAGCGGCATCAGCTATTCGGCGCGCGGCTTCAACGGCAACGGCTCGATCGCGCTGCTGGAAAACGGCCAGCGCCTGCTGGTGGGGTCAAGCACCGCAACGTACCCATCCGACCCATGGGGTTACGAGACCATCGAAGTGCTGCGCGGCCCCGGCTCGGTGGTCCACGGCAGCGGCACCACGGGCGCGATCATCAACGCCGTGCGCAAGGCGCCGCGCCGTGAGTCGTCGTTCGAAGTCATGGGCGGCATCGGTGGCGGCCAGGCGCTGCGCGCGGGCGTTGGCGCGACCGGCGCGCTGGGCGAGCAGGGCGCGTTTCGCGTCGATGCCTACGCGGGCCGCAGCGACGGCTTCATGGAGCGTGGCGAAGCACGCCACGGCAAGGTCCTGACCAGCATGACCACGAAGCTGGCGCCCAATGTCACACTGTCGGCGCAACTCGATCACGCCGAGCAGGAACCGGTGCGCTACTTCGGCACGCCGCTGGTCAACGGCGGCCTGTCCGAAGCACTGCGCGACGAGAACTACAACGCCGGTGACGCCGTGCTGCGCTACGTCGACGACAAAGCCGTCGCACGCCTGGACTGGCAGGCCGCGCCAGGCCTGGTCGTCAGCAACGAGCTGGCGTACTTCAAGGCGCGCCGCGACTGGCGCAATATCGAATCGTACGCTTACGACCCGGTGCGCAACGTCGTCGACCGCAGCGACTACATCGGCATCCGCCACGACCAGGAGCAGACCGCAAACCGCCTCGAAGCGCGCTACAAGGGCGGCGCCAACCAGATCGTCGCCGGCTGGGAAGTCTCGACCATCAACTTCAGGCACACCAACAATTCGCCATACGGCGGATCGTCGACCGTGGCGCCGACCGGCTTCGATCCGGGCAGCTTCAATGCCACGCCGGACGCCTTCAGGCCGAACTTCGCGACCGACACGCTCACGCACGCGTTCTACCTGGAAGACGCGTATCGCGTGAACGAGCGCCTGTTGATCACGGCGGGCGCGCGCCACGATCGCTACAAGGTCGACTATCAAAACCTGCGGGCGGTGACGGGCAACTTCACTACCACGCTGCGTTCGACCGCAGTGCGCCTGGGTGCGAGCTGGAAACTGGATCCGAACACGTCGCTGTATGGCCAGGTCAGCACCGGGAGCGACCCGGTCACGAGCATCCTGTCGATCAATCTGGCCAACAGCCGCTTCAAGCTCACCGATGCGCGGCAGGTCGAAGCGGGCGTCAAGGGCGTGCTGGCAGGTGGTGCGGCCGAATGGACCGCAGCGCTGTACCACATCGAAAAAGACGACATCATTACGCGCGACCCGAACAATGCGGCGATCTCGGTGCTGGGCGGTTCGCAAACGTCGCAGGGTGCGGAGGTCAGCGCAAGCGTGCGTCTGGCGCAAGCCTGGCGCGTGGAAGGTAACCTGGCCTACACGAAGGCCGAATTCGACGAGCTGCTCGAGGCCGGTGGCGGGGGAAGCAATATTTCACGTGCCGGCAACCGGCCGGCCGACGTGCCGAAGCTGTCGTCGAACCTGTGGCTGACGCACCGCGCCGGTGACTGGCGCACGAGCGCCGGCCTGCGTTACGTGGGCGAGCGTTTCATCAGCAACGCCAATACGCAGACGCTGCCGTCGTACACGACGCTGGACGCGTCGATCGGCTGGAACGTGAAGCGTAACGTGCAGGTGCAGCTCAACCTGCGCAATCTCACCGACCGCCTGTATGCGATCACCGGCTATGGCGCGAGCCAGTACCTGCTGGGTGACGAGCGTCATGCCGAGCTGACGGTGCACTGGCGTTACTGAGCGGGCGTGCGATGGCTTCGATGAAGCGCCAGCTGCACCTGTGGCACCGCTGGCTGGGGATCGGCATCGGCTTGCTCGTGCTGCTGTGGTTCGGCTCGGGCATCGTGATGATGTATGTGCCGTATCCCGAGCTGACCGAGGCCGAACGCAGGACGTGGCTGGCGCCGCTCGATTCGGCCCGCGTACAGGTGCGCGCCGATGCGGCGTGGATGGCGACCGCATTGCAAGGCATGCCCGATGCGGTGCGCCTGAACACGGTCGCGGGCCGGCCGGCCTGGCATTTCGGCCATGGCGGCACGTGGCGCTCGGTGTGGGCCGACAACGGCGCAGCGCTCGTGGTCGACGAGCCCGTGGCGTCGAGCAGCGCGCGCAGTGCGGCGCCGGCCGCGCGCTCGCTGTCGTTCGAAGCGATCGACCTGGACCAGTGGACGTTCGGCGCGGTGCGCGTGCACCAGCCGCTGCTGCGCATCACGGCCGACGACGATGCCGGCAGCGTGATGTACGTCTCGAGCCATACCGGAGAGCTGGTGCGCGACACGACGCGCAGCGAGCGCGCCTGGAACTGGGTCGGCGCCGTCGTGCACTGGGTGTACGTGACGCCGCTGCGCAAGCATAACGAAGCGTGGCGCCTGGCCGTGATGTCGACGTCGGGCGTGGCGCTGCTACTGGCCGTGACTGGCATGGTACTGGGCATCCAGCGCCTGCGCGTGCAGCGCCGCTATGCCGGCGGGCGCATGTCGCCCTACAAGGGCTGGCAGGGCTGGCACCACTGGCTGGGGCTCACGGGCGGCGTGCTGGTCATCACCTGGCTGTTCAGCGGGTGGTTGTCGGTGGGGCCCTTCGGCTTCCCGTCTGGCTCCGGTGCGACCGCGCAGGACCGGCTCGCGTTCGCGGGCGGTGCGCTGGGCAGGGATGACCTGGCAATCGACGCGGCAGCGGTGCTGGCCGCGCATCCCGGTACGCTCGAACTGGAATGGCGCCGCGTGGGCGGCGCGTTGTATCTGAGCGCCCTGGGCCGCACCGGCCGCACGCTGCTGCGCGCGCACGACGGCGCGGTATTGTGCGTGTTGCCGCAAGCGCTGCTGCTGCGCGGCGCGCAGGCGATCCGGCCCCGCGTACCGATGACGGCGACGATGCTCACCGAAGCCGACGACTACTACTACAGCCACCATCGCGACGCCGCCTTCCCGGTGCTGCGGGTACGCTTCGACCTGCCCGATGCGCCGGTCTTCTATATCGACGCGGTCCACGGCCGCGTGGCCGGCTACGTCGACCGCGACAGCCGTTGGAACCGCTGGCTGTTCAACGGCATGCACCAGCTGGACTTCGCGTTCGTGCGCAGCCGGCCGGTATGGGATGTCGTCGTCATCGCCCTGTGTGCGCTGGGCGCCGCGTTGACCTTGACTGGCGTGGTGCTGGGGTGGAAGCGCGTGCGCAAGCGTGCCTGAGCAACCAAGCCATAAAAATTGTTTCGTCGAAATACCGTGCGCTGACACAACGGATGGCCGTAACAAGCGTGCCTCAAGCCAGGCGCCGCTTGAATTTTTTCGATCAAGTCTGCTAAACTAGTCGTAACAACTAATCCGCGACACCGGTGTGGCTAGACCATCTGGAGCGCGGGGGAAAAAGCCGGCGCAAGCCGGTTTTTTCATTTCTACGGAGTGGATATGAGCCGAGCAGAAGAAATAGCCGCCTCTCCTTTGCGCACCCGTATTTATGTTGATGGCTACAATCTGTACTATGGCTGCTTGAAAAGCACGCCATACAAGTGGCTTGATCTGATGGTCTTGTTTGAACGCTGCATTCTTCCCTCCAGCGCGCCTGCCGCCAGCGAGCTATTACCGCTAAGTATCAAGTTTTTTACTGCGAAGATCCTGGAGAAGGCGTCCAGGGCGCTCGACTCGGTTTCATCACAAGCACGCGATCACACTGCGTTACGCAAGCTCTACAGCGGTCGAATCGACATCATCGAAGGCTACTATTCGCTGACTGAATCGAAAGCCAAACTTATCGATCCCGCTGCGCCGGCGACGTGGCCACGCCATGGTCAGGAGACCCTTGTCTGGAAGCTTGAAGAAAAACAATCCGACGTCAACCTGGCATTGCAGGCCTATCATGATGCGATCACTGGCGAGGTCGAACAGGTTGTCATTGTTACGAACGACACCGACATCGCTCCCGCATTGAGTCTGATCCGTTCTCATACCCAAGTACAGATTGGGTTGGTGGTGCCAGCCCGGCACCAGCAGAGAATCCCCAACAGTGAGCTGGCTGAGCTTGCGCATTGGGTTCGTACCCATATCACTTTGGCAGAACTGGCGACGGCACAACTGCCTCGAGTAATTCCTGGCCGCAAGCCGACAATGAAACCCGAATCCTGGTACGCCAGGCCGGACCTGTTGGAGCAAGTGCTGGTATTGGCGATTCCGGTGACGGGAAATCGGGGCAAGGCGTTCAAGTGGATGGAAGAGCCGAACCCCCATTTGGACGGCAAGGCGCCAATCGAACTCGTCGAGACCGAATCAGGAGCCGCACAAGTCATCATGTACATTGAGCGCTATCGTCAGCATCTGGCAGAGATCATCAGGCCCGCTGATATGAATCCAGCGGACCGGGACTTGCCTCCTGACAGAAGCTGAGTCGGTTGACCGACTCAGCCCGCGAATGAATCAACGGTTCGCCGCCGCCTGACCCAACCCGGTCGCACTCCAGTAAATCCCGCCCAGCAAATGGCTCAGGTACTGCGGATCGCGGTACATCTCGCCGTTGTGCCCGAGCGTGGTCACGAACACGCGGCCCTGTTCATGCCGGTGGTGCCACGCAATCGGATGATCCTTGCCCATCCCCTTGACGGTTTGCCCCGGCCAGATCTTCGTCGGGTCGTAGCTCGATTCGTCCACGCTCAGCACCGTGTTGATGGTCACCTGGTACGGATTGGTGGTGACATAGAATTCGTCGCTCCAGATCCAGCGCGCCGGCAGGCCGAAGGTGGCAGGAAAATCCTTGTCGACGATCGTGACCACGCCCGTCTGCAGCTTCGGGTGCGGGCCCACCGAGCGGCCCACCATCTTTTCGTACCAGACCCAGTCGTTCGGCGGCGTGATCGCGGCGCGGTGCACGACGATCGCGTTGCCCCCGCCGCGCATATACGCTTCGAACTTCGCGCGCTGCGCCGCGTTCAGTTCTTCGCCCGGCGTGTTCAGGAACATCACCGCCGTATACTGCGCCAGGTCGCCCTCGAACACCTGCGGCTTGTTGGTGTAGGTGAGTTCGAACGCGTGCAGCTTGGCCATGCGTTCCAGGCTGTCGCGAGCGATCGGGATGTATTCGTAGTGGTACTTGCCAGGCATGGCCAGCACCAGCAGCTTGAACTGGTCTTCGGCCAGGCCGTCCGCCGCTGCGGCCAGCAACAGTGCCGCGCCCAGTGTCCTTGTCATGCGTCCCATGTCATCGTCCTCAGTTGATCTGTGTGGCGTACAGCGCGTGGTGGGTCAGGATGAAGAGTGTACGTTTGTCCGCGCCGCCAAAGAGCAATTGCAGCGGGCGCTCCGGCACGTCGATGCGGCCTTTCTGCTTGCCGTCCTTGCCATAGATGAAGACCTGGCCATTCGCCACATACACGTCGCCGTTCGGTGCGACCGCCGCGCCTTCGCCACCGCGATCGGCCACGGGTTTGAGGTCGGTGATCCCGCCGCCGGCGCCCACCACGCCACTGAAGGTGCGGTTTTCCGAGCCGTTGGTAAACACCACGCGCCCGCCGATTGGCGCGCTCACAAAACCGTGCGCCTGCAGCGAATCGGCCCAGCGCCAGCCCCGGTGGTCCGGTGCGCCCTGGCGCAGCACGCGGTAGGCCGGCAGCGCCAGGCTGCCGTCGGGCGAGACGTATTCATTCGCCTTCGGCAGCGCGACGTCGCGGGCGAACATCTCGGCCAGTGTCGTGAACTCGTAGGTGTCGACGTTCAGCTGGTCCTTGAATTCGCCGTTCTGCCAGAAGTTCACTGGCACCGCGATGCGGCCGCCTTTGCGGGCCGCGACCGGCGTCGGCTCGATCATCGTCAGGTCGAGTCCCGGCTTGCGCGGGTCAAACGCATACACACTGGCCTGCGGGCCATACGACGACAGCACCATCACGTTGCCGCTGTTGTCGATCGCCAGGTTGACCGGGTCGAGCGGCGCGTCGCGCACCACGACCAGGCCATCGTCCTTGCTCCAGCTGAAGATGCGCTTCCAGTGGCGGTCGACAAAATACAGCTTGCCGCGCGCGTCCACGGCGCCGCCGGCAATCGAATAAAAGCCGCCTTCGAGCTTGGCCACCCGGCCCAGCGGCGCGGGCGCCTTGCGCTGCGCACCGCTGTAGTCGAACACGGCGAATTCGCGTTCGCGCACATCGAGCTTGTGGGTCACGTCGCGGATCGCGTTCTCGTAGGCAAATTTGCTGGCGCGCAGATAGGTCGCGCAGCCGGCGTCATCGCAGCTTGCAAAACCGCTCTCGCCATTCACGTGCACATTGCGAAAGCGGATGTCGCTCGAATTGGTGATCAGGATCGCGGCCGGCATCGGCTTGTACGAACGCGTCACGCGGTAGCCGTGGTAGTTCGCAAACAGGATGTTCTTCGAGTTGCGGATCTCGACCGATACCGCATCGGCCCCGTCGCGCACTTCTTCTTCGGTCTGCGGCGCCAGAAATTCCCAGTTCTGCACATTGTCCAGCACGATCTCGGCGCGGATATGGTGTTCGGCCGAGAGCTCGTAGACCTTGCCGGGCGTGGTGGTGTTGGTGACGTAGAAGCCCGCCTGCGCGTAGCCGCTGGGCGACCAGATGCCCGAGAACGTGCCGCCGCCACCATCCGTCACCCACACGCTCGGGTACTGGCGATCCCAATGCGCGGTGGTGTCGAACTTCGCGTCCTTCTTGTACGGATCGGCGCGGGTGCCGTCGTACAGGCGCGTGCCGTGGCCGCCCTGGATGCGCACGTCGTCCACCAGCGATTGCGCGCCGGCGCGCCACAGCAGGGCCACCGCGCGGTTGTTCACTTCCCCGGTGGCCAGGCCCAGGCCCGAGACGATGCCGTCGCCGCCACGCGCGCTCTCCAGGAGCGCCTTCGGACTGCCGATGCCCTGGTAGTGCGACGAGCCATTTGGAATCACCAGCTGGGTCAGGCCGGGATGCAGCGCGATCAGCACCGTGTCGGGCTTCATCCGAACCGTGTCATTGACGACGTAAAAACCCAGCGGCAGATAGACGGTGCGCTTGCTGTCGATCGCTTTTTGCAGCGCAACCGTGTCGTCGGTGCTGCCGTCGCCTTTCGCGCCGTAGTCGAGCACATTGGCCCAGTCGTTCGACGCCGGCAGGGCGCGCAGCGCGCGCACCGGGGTTGTATTGGCCGGCAGCGCCGCCGTCTTGTAGTTGGTCGAGAACTGGCCCGGCTCGGCCATCTGCTTGATGAACAGGCCGTAGTTGAACTCTTTCACCAGGTAGTCGCGGCCCTTGCCAGCCAGCGTCTTGCCGCTGTCGCGAAAACGCACGAACGTGGGCACGTTGCGTGCGCTGGCATTTTCCATGCCGACCTGCGTGTACACATTGTTCTCGTTGCTGACCACAAGTGCGGCGCGGCTGACATTCTCGAAGCGCACGTCCTTGCCCCACAACCAGTCGCCATAGCCGCGGTTGATCTCGACGCCGACCGGCGTGTTGCGGATGTCGACATTGACCATCGTGAGGCTGGCCTCGTGCTCGCGGATCGCCGCGTCGCGCTGGCCGTCGAAGCTCGAATCCATCAGCGTGAATTGCCAGGCAGGCGAGGTTTTCTCGCTGAGGATGCCGTAGCGGCCACCATGAAAGCGCAGGTTGAAGGCCACGTTGCCTACCTGGTAGACGCCCGCCAGTCCGGACCCGATATGGAAATCGATGTGGCTCAGGTTCGAGTGCTGCGCCGTGTGCATGCGCACGGCGGCGGCGGCCGGATTGCCGTCCTTGATCTCGAAGTCGACATTCGACAGCGCCGAATAGAACGTCGACGAGTTCGCATTGCGCACCGCCTTGCCGTCTTCCGCGCTGAACGGCACCGCGCTCGGCACCGGCATCGGCACCTTGCCGACGTTGTACTGGTCGCCGCCCGTGAAGATCACCATATTGGCAACGCCCTTCTGGAAGCCGGGCGTATCCGGGGCGAGCACGAACACCGGGCGCGTCGGCCCCACGCCATACACGCGCACCGCCAGCGGAATCAGGATCGAGCGCGTGATGCGATAGCGCCCGGACGGCAGGAACACTACGCCGCCCTGGCCCCCGTTGGCCGCGCTGTCGATCGCCGCCTGGAGCGCGGCGCTGTCGTCGGTGACGCCGTCACCGGTGGCGCGCACGACGACCGCACGCGGGTCGACCGGCATGGCGGGGTAGGCCGACAGCGAGGCAGCCGAGGCAGCCGACGCCGTGGCGGTGAAACACAGCAGAAACGCGCAAGCGCGCGCGATTGCAAACATCCTTGTCATCATGGTGTTTTTCCTCAGACGGGATCACAGCGATAAAAAATGGGACAGCAGCAGGACGAACAGCAGGCCGAACACGCCGACGAGCGTTTCCATCAGCGTCCATGAGCGGAACGTGTCCTTGAGCGACAGGCCAAAATATTCCTTGAACATCCAGAAGCCTGAATCGTTGACGTGGCTGCACATCAGGCTCCCCGCGCCGATGGCCAGCACCATCAGGTTGGGATCCACGCCAGAACTCTGCACGAGCGGCGCGACGATGCCGCCGGCCGTCACGCCGGCCACGGTGGCCGAGCCCAGGCAGATGCGGATCACGGTCGCCACCAGCCAGCCCAGCACCAGTGGCGAGAGTGTCAGGTTCGCGAGCAGCGCGCCCAACTCGGCGCTCACGCCCGATTCGACCAGCACCTGCTTGAGCGCGCCGGCGCCGGCGATGATCAACAGGATCGGCGCGATCTCGCGCATCGCCTCGGCCGGGCCCTGCATCACGGTGACGAACGAGCGACCCTGCGCCAGCCCGAGCGAGACGATCGCCACGCCGTACGCCACCGCCATCACGACCAGTGGATTGGCAAAGAAGGCGAGCACGCCATTGAGATCGGGCCGCGCCATGATGAGCAGCGTCGTCGCGCCCAGCAGCAGCACTGGCAGCAGCGCGGTCGCGAAGCTGTTGACCGCGCCGGGCAGTTGCGCGTCGGGTAGTTGGCGGCCGTCCTGGAAGATGGCGGCAGGCTGCGCCTGGATGCGCGCCAGCGATAACGCGAATACGGGCCCGGCGAGGATCAGGGTCGGCACCGCCACCACGATCCCGTACAGCAGCGTGGTGCCCATGTCGGCGTGGATGGCCGCCACCAGCGCCACCGGCGACGGGTGCGGCGGCAGGAAGCCGTGCGCGATCGACAGGCCCGCCAGCAGCGGGATCGCCAGTGCCACGGCCGGGCGCCCCGAGCTGTAGACGAGCGAAAAGATCAGTGGCACCAGCAGCACGAAGCCGACGTTGTAGTACAGCGGAATGCCGACCACGAAGCCGGTAATCGTCAGCGCGACCGGCAGGCGGCGCGGCCCGAGCGCATCGACCAGGCAGGTGGCGATGCGGCGCGCCGCGCCGCTGTCGGCGATCAGCTTGCCGAACACGGCGCCCAGGCAGATGATCACCACCAGGGAGCCAAGCAGGTCGCCGATGCCTTTCTCGATGGCGCCCGGGATCCGCGCCAGCGGTACCCCGAGCAGCAGGGCAGCCGCCAGCGCCGCCGCGACAAACGCCAGCAGGGGCTGGACCTTGCCCCACGCGATGAGCAGCGTGAGCAGGCCCACCGCCAGCAGCACGGACACGATATTCCACACGGCGCGATCCCGTCAGAAGCCGTAGCGCAGGCCGACCCGGTAAGTGCGTCCGGCCACGTCGTACAGCGCCGGGTTGATGCCGAAGCTCGCGTTGGTCTGCGGCGCCGGTTCCGGGTGCTCGTCCGTCAGGTTGTCGATCTTGAAGTACAGCTGCATCTGCTTGGACAGGTTGTAGCTGCCGCCGAAGTCGAAGTAGGTCGCGCCCTTCATCTTGTTGCTGTAGATGGTCGGGTGGATCAGCGTCGAGACCGGGCAGCCGGTCTGGCACTCGATGAAGTCGTTGCGGTAGGTGCCGTCGCTGATCCAGCGCTCGGTCAGCGTCAGACTGAGCTTGTCGTTGTCCCAGCTTTGCTGCGCCAGCACCTTCCACTTCGGCGTGTTGCCCATGTTCGAGCCGGCCGCGTCCACCGGGATCGTGCCGACCACGCCCGTGTCAGTGATGAAGTGCAGGTTGCGCGTGCCCAGCGCGCGGAACGTGAAGCGGCCCGGCAGGTTCAAACGCTCGAGGCCAGTTCGGTAGGCGGTCTCGATATCGAAGCCCTTGGCCTCGAGCGAGGCGAGGTTGAAGTTCTGCACCGTGACGTAGTTGTTGCCCGGGTTGTTGAGCACCACCGCATTGCAGATGTCCTGGTTGCCGGCCACGCACAGGTCGACTTCCTGCTGGCTGGTCAGCGCCGAGATCACGCCCTTGACCTTGATGTCGAAGTAGTCGAGCGAGACCGAAAAGCCCGGCGCCCATGTCGGCTGGCTCAGGACGATGCCGAACGTGTTGTTGCGCGCGATCTCGGCGCGCAGCGCCGTGTTGCCGACGGTGCGTTCCTGGATGCTGATCGTGTTGCCCTGGTACTGGACCACGTTGTTGACCACCACCGGCGCGGCAAACAGTTCGCTCAGGTTTGGCGCGCGCACGTCCTTCGAGGTGACGCCGCGCAGGCGCAGGCCGTCGATCGGGGTTTGCCAGGTGGCGCCCAGCTTCCAGCTGCCCACGCTGCCGGCGGTGCTGTACTTGGTTTCGCGGTCGGCCAGGTTCAGGTTCGCTTCGCCCCAGGTGTCGGATTTGAACAGCGGGACGTTCAGTTCCACGTAGGCTTCGCGCACGTTGTAGCTGCCTTCGCCGTTGTGGAAGTTCCCGGCGTACCAGTTGTTGCCGACCGTGGTGTCGAGCAGCGGGTCGCTTGGGTACTGCGCATTGTTCGGCGAGTCGGGCGTGACGCCATTGCCGTAGGCGTCGCCGCGCACGCGGTACTTCTCGCGGCGGTACTCGGCGCCGGTGGCCAGCGACACCGGCCCGGCCCAGCCTTCGAACAATTCGCCATTGACGTTGATGCTGGCGACATCCTGGCTCTGCGTGGTGCGCTGGCGCGGGCCGTTCTCGGGCGCGATGTAGGCCCAGGCAGCGGGATCGACCGGGTTGTTGCCGATGATATTGAGCGGTACGCAACCCGCCGCGGCGGCCACCGGATTGCGGCACACGATGCGGCCATTCGGCGCGCGCACGGCGTCGATCGCGGCGTTGTAGCGGCGATTGATCGTCATGTTGTTCGCGTCGAGATTGGTCTTGTTTTCGCCATGCGTGATGTAGGCGTCGTACGACCACGGCTTGCCCATCAGGTCGAACTTGCCTTCGGCCCCGACGACGAAGCGGCGCTGGGTGCGGGTCGGCTGCACGTCGATATTCTCGGGGAAGATCGCGTTCGAGGTGCCGTACTGGAAGCTGCTGATGTTGTTCTGTGCGCAGGCGGCCACGATCGACGCCGGCAGGAACGGGTTCGAGCACTGGATGTTCAGGTTGGCGTTCTTGGCCGCGCCCGGATTGGGCGAGAAGCGCGAGGCGACCTGCCCGTAGTTGGCGGTGAAGTAGACCTGGTTGTCCGGATTGAGGTCATACGACACGCGGGTATAGGCCACCTGGCGCTTGAAGTTCATCGCCAGGTTGGTGCCCGAGCCCACGCTGCCGCTCAAATCGCCGCCGATGCAGAACGGGTTGACGCAACCGGTCACCGCGCCGGTGCCGGTGGGCCGGCCGTTGGAGCCATACTGGAACTGGTAAGGTACGCCGCCATCGCCGAACGCGGTGCCTTGCAGCGGCCCGCTCGTGATCAGGCCGTATTTCGAATACTGGTACTGCTGCGCGTTCGAGATCACGCGGTACTGCGGCAGGCCGTCGCCGGTCTGGTTCAGCGGCCGCACCGAGTAGGCCGGGTTCTGGTACCAGGTGCGGCCATTCGGGCCGATGCCGCCGATGCCGGGCGACTCGATGCCATTTTCTTTCGTGAATTCGGCGCTGGCCGTCACGTGCAGGCGGTTGTCCAGGAACGCCCGGCCCCACGCCGCCTGCACGGTGGCGCCCTTGTCATCGTCGTATTTGGTCTGGCCCAGCTGGACGTTGGACTTGAAACCGGTGAAGGTCTTGTCGGTGACGAAGTTGACCACGCCGCCCACCGCATCGGAGCCATACGAGGCCGAGGCGCCGCCGGTGACCACGTCCACGCGCTTGACCAGCAGTTGCGGGAACTGGCTCACGTCGGTCACGCCGGTGACGTTGGCGCCCACCACGCGCTGGCCGTCGAGCAGCGTCAGGGTACGGATCGTGCCCAGGCCGCGCAGGCTCAGGGAGCTCAATCCCTGGATGCCGCTGCTGGTGCTGTTGGTACTGGTCGTGCGGCCCGTGCTGCCCTGCAGGGCCGGCAGTTCGGCCAGCGTGTTGAACAGGTTCGGCTTGGCCGCTTTTTCGAGATCGGCGGCGTTCAGGCTGGTGGTGGGCGTCGGCTGGGTGAAGCCGCGCGCGGCAATGCGCGAGCCCGAGATGCGCACCACCGAGGTGGCGGCGGGTTCGGTCGCTGTCGGCGTCGCTGGCTCCGGCGCAGTGTCGGTGGCGGGATCGGTGGCGGTAGCGGGATCGGCGGGCGCCTCCTGGGCCTGGGCGGCGGCGCCGACCATCCAGCAGGCGCTGGCCACGGCCAGACTGATGAGAGTGCGTTGAACGGGTGTACGCATGATGGTTGTCTCCTCGATGCTCGTTGAATGAAAGCGCGCCGCCTCTATGGGTGGGCAGCTGCGCTAGCTGGCTAAGGCGTGGTGCTTGCTCTGGTGCCGCGTCTTGACCTGTCAGGCGCTGGCGGTGATGCGTTCCACCAGCGCCTGCGGCGCCAGCGTGATGTCGAGGGTCAAGCCAGCCTCGTCCGGTTGCAGCGGCTCGAGGATGCGCAACTGGCTTTCGAGCAGCGCCGGCGGCATGTAGTGGTCGGGGCGGTTTTCCATGCGCGCGGCGATCAGCTCGCGCGGGCCGGCCAGGTGGACGAAGCGCAGCGCCGGATCGGCCGCGCGCAGCAGGTCACGGTAGCGTCGTTTCAGCGATGAGCAGGACAGCACCAGGCCATTGCCGTACTCGCGCGCGGCGCGGATTTCACCGGCCAGGGTGGCGAGCCAGCCGGCGCGGTCGTCGTCGTCTAGTGGGGTGCCGGCGCTCATCTTGATGACGTTGGCGGCGGGGTGATAGGCGTCGCCCTCGAGGAACGGCACGCCGTCGTGGGCAGCCAGCAAGGCGCCGACCGTGCTCTTGCCCGATCCACTCACGCCCATGACGACCCAGCGCAAGGCGCCGGTAGAGGTTGACGGGAAGGGATTACTGGTGACCGGCATCGTTTTCTCCTCACTGACGTTAGCGCTAACATGTGCGTTTTTTTCAGTGTTGACGAGCTGGTGAAATTTGTAAACCTGATATCGATGTTGCAACGCAAGGCAAATTCGAGAATGCCAATGAATTTTTGCGCGCTACTGAAGAGACTCTGCTGATAGCGCTATCATTGCTGCGCCGCGCCATCGCATGTTTTGACCTGTTGTATTTACTCTACGTTGTGGTGGATCAGCGACAGCAATCGGCTCGGCCGCGCCGAGCCGAGTCGAGCAGATTATTTGCCGATGTCCTTGTGCGCGATCGTGTACACGTCGCCAGCCGTGGCGCCGGCATCTGCGCGCTTGGCCCGCAAATCGCGGTACACGGCGGCGCGCATGATCATCATCGACACCACCGGCGCCGTGAGCAGCACGAACAGCGTGATGATCACTTCGTGCACGACGGGCCGCGATTGTGCGGTCGTGAAGTACAGCATGGATGCCAGCAGCAGGCTGCCGGTGCCGATCGTGATCGTGATCGCCGGGCCATGGATGCGCTGATAAAAGGTGCGCAGGCGCACCAGGCCCAGGGCGCCAATCAGCACGACGCTCGCGCCCAGGATCAGGAGCAGCGAGACGACCAGGGCGGCCCAATCGGACAAGTGTTCGATGCCGTTCATTCGATGATCTCCCCACGCATTAAAAATTTGGCTATTGCGATGGTCGAGACAAAGCCGACCAGCGCGATGAGCATCGCCACTTCAAAATAGACTTGCGTGCCGAAGCGGATGCCCAGTACGAGCGCGAGCAGCATGCCGCACATCCACAGGGTATCGAGTGCCAGCACGCGGTCGTGGGCCGAAGGCCCGATCAGCAGGCGCACGAAGCACAGCAGCATCGCCGCCAGCACACACACGAGGGCGTAGCCGATCGACAGTTCAAGCAGGGTCGCCATGGGTGCCTTTCTTCTCGAAGATGTCCATCAGGGGCTGCTCATAGCGGGTCTTGATGGTGTCGACCCACCAGGCCGCGTCGTGCAGGTCGAATACGTGCAGGATCAGCTCATGGCGCTCGGGCTGGATCTCGGTCCAGACCGTACCGGGCGTCATATTGATCAGGCACGAGAGCGCGGCCAGGCCGTACTCGTCGCGCATCGTCAGCGGCACACGGATGAATTCGGACTTCAGGTTGGCATAGTCGGCGAACAGGATCACGCGGCTGACGTTGAAGCACGAGCGCACCACCTCGACCGACGCAAAGCCCAGCAGGCGCACCGCCACGAGCGGCGCGCGCAGGCGCGGGTAGCCGAGCGGATTGAGGTGGCGCGTGAGGATCGGGCCGGCGATGCCCAGCAGCGCGCCGAGCAGGATGTGGCCCGGATACAGGGTCTGGTTCAGCAGCAGCCACAGGCCGCACAGCAGCAGCGAAACGATCGGGTGGGGGAGCCAGCGCGTCATGGCGCCTCCGGGGTCAGGTTGATGGCGGGAGCAGGCATCGACGTCGGACCGGGCAGGGTGGGCTCGGACAGCACGCGGCCGATATACGTCGCCGGCCGGTGGATGTCGTCGCTGGCGCGCGCCAGGTAGCCGAACAGCGCATTGGCCTGCACGGTCATGCCGACCGACAGCGCCAGCAGGAACATGATGGGCATGACTTCGGTGCGGTGCAGCTTGGGCGCGACCAGCACGCCGCTGGCCCAGAAGGTGCGTACGCCGAAGCGCATCATCGAGATCACGGCGATGAGGCCCGACAGCACGATCAGCACGATCAGCGTCCAGCCGGCGGTGGGGATCGGGGTCGGGCCGGTGATCACGCCGTTGGCCGCGGTGGCCACCACCTGCGGATGGAGCAGCGCGTGGAACATGCTGAACTTGGCGACAAAGCCCGACAGCGGCGGCAGGCCGGCGATCATCAGCGCGCAGGCGGCAAAGGCCAGCGACAGGAAGGCCATCGCAGCCGGCACGCCGCGCCCGACCGGTTCATCCGGCGCGTCTTCCACTGCATAGGCTTCCATCGTCAGCGCCAGCATGGCCGAGCGCGGGGTGCGGATGCGGTCGATCAGTTCGATCAGCAGCAAAAACGCCGCCACCGCCAGCGTGGAGCCGATCAGGTAATAGATGCCGGCCGTGACCAGGTTCGGCTGGCCATAGCCGATCACCGCCAGCAGCGTGCCGGACGAGATGATCGCCGCGTAACCCGCCATGCGCCCGGCCGTGTCGCTCGAGAGCATGCCGGCGGCGCCGAACACGATGGTGGCCATGCCGCCATACAAGAGGGCATCCGCGCCGAAGCCGGCCGCGCCGCCAGCGCTGTCCGAGAAGATCAAGAGCCACAGGCGCAGCACGACGTAGGCGCCCACCTTGGTCATCAACACCAGCATCACGGCCACCGGCGGCGAGGCCGCGGCGTAGGTCGTCGGCAGCCAGAAGCCCAGCGGCCACATGGCGCTCTTGGTCAGGAACGCCAAGGCCAGCACGGTGGCGCCGACCTTGAACAGCGCCAGTTCGTCGCCCGCCAGCATCGGTGCGCGCGCGGCCAGGTCGGCCATGTTCAGTGTGCCGGTGGTGGCGTAGATCAGCGCGGTGCCGAGCAAGAATAGCAGCGCGGCGGCCAGGTTGATCGCGATGTACTGCATGCTGGCGCGAATGCGCTCGGCGTTATACCCGTGCAGCACCAGGCCATACGAGGCGGCCAGCATCACTTCGAAGAAGACGAACAGGTTGAACAGGTCGTGCGTCAGAAACGCGCCGTTGATCCCCATCAGCAAAAACTGGAACAGCGTGTGGAAGTGCACGCCGATCCGGCCCCAGCGCTGCTTGGTGAAGTGCAGCGCCGCCAGGCCCAGCACGGCGGTGAGCAGCAGCATGATGCTGCTTAACCGGTCGGCCAGCAGGGCGATGCCGAACGGCGCGCTCCAGTTGGCGGCCAGGTAGATGCCCATGCCGTCCTGCCATGTGCCGCCGTCGGTCATGTGGATCAGCGCCAGCGCATTGGCCACCAGGCCGAGAAGCGAGGCGTAGCTGAGCCAGAACTTGAGGCGATGCCAGCCCTGCGTGAGCGGGGCCAGGGCGGCGCCGACCAGCAACGGCAGCAATACCGGCACCAGGATCAGGTGCTGGGTCCAGTGCAGACTCATAAATCGGGCTCCTTGCCGTCAACGTGGTCGGTGCCGGTCAGGCCGCGCGAACCGATCATCACCACCAGGTACAGCGCGGTGGTGGCAAAGCCGATCACGATTGCGGTCAGGACCAGCGCCTGCGGCAGCGGGTCGGCCAGCACCGCCGGATTGGGCACGCTGCCGGCCGGCGTCAGGGGCGGCGAGTCGACCCACAGGCGGCCCATCGAAAAGATGAACAGGTTGACGGCGTACGACATGAGCATCAGGCCGCACAGCACCTGGAAGCTGCGCGGACGCAGGACAAGCCAGATGCCGGAGGCGAACACGATGCCGATGGCCAGCGATAGAACAAGCTCCATCAGAGGATCTCCTTGGCAGGTGGGATGGTGGCGCGCGTGGCGTCGGCGGCCGCGCGGTGGCTGCGCAGCGACTGGTGGGCCAGCGCGACGAGCGTGAGCATGGTGGAGCCGACGACGACCAGGAACACGCCCAGGTCGAACATGAACGCGCTCGGCACGTGCAGTTCGCCCAGGACGGGCAGGTCGAGGTGGGCCGTGTGGCTGGTCAGGAACGGGTAGCCGAGGAACCAGGCGCCGATGCCTGTGAACGCCGCGCAGAACAGGCCCCACGAAATCCAGCGGTGCGGCCGCAGGCGCAGGTGCGACTCGACCCAGTCGGTGCCGGCGACCATGTACTGCACGATCAGCGCGGTGGCGAAAATCAGGCCGGCGACAAAGCCGCCGCCAGGCAGGTTATGGCCGCGCATGAAGAAGTAGGCCGCCATCAGGCCCATCACCGGCAGCAGCAGGCGCAGGTAGACGGCCGGGATCATCAGGTAGCCGCTGCGCGCCTGGAGCGCTGGCGGCTGATCCTTGGTCGGATCGACGTCGCTGGCCTGCTGCACGGGAATCGCAATCGATTCGGTGGCGGGGCGGAAGCGGCGCAGCAGCGCGTACACGGTCAGCGCCACGGCCGACAGCACGGTGATTTCGCCCATCGTATCAAAGCCCCGGAAGTCGACCAGCAGCACGTTCACGACGTTCGAGCCGCCGCCTTCGGTGAGTGCGCGCAGCACGAAGAATTCACCAATGGACGGCGGCGGGGTGCGCATCAGCACCGCATAGCTGGCAGCGGCGATACCGAGGCCACCGCCGACGGCGATCAGGCCGTCGCGCGAACGCCGGAACCACGTGCTTGGCGGCGCCTTCTTGAGTTTGAGTTCCTTCGGCACGAGGCGCGGCGGCAGCCAGCGCAGGCCGAGCAGGATCAGCACCGTGGTCACGGTTTCCACCATCAGCTGGGTCAGCGCCAGATCGGGCGCCGACAACCACACGAAGGTGATCGCGGTGACGATGCCGGTGCCGCCGACCATGCTCAGGGCGGCCAGGCGGTGGTACTTGGCCTTGTAGGCCGCGCCGGCGGCGCAACCGGCGCCGATCAGCCACAGCGCGGCGAACAGCGGTTCGATGTCGCCCAGGTGCACGGCCGGCAGGCCGGGCCACGGGTCGACCAGCAGCAGCGGCACGACGATCATGAAGGTCATGAGCACCAGCAGTTGCGGCTGCAGGCGCTTGGTGCCGGTCAGGCGGATGATCCAGGTCGCGCCCAGCGACAGCGCCAGCATCGTGTTCTCGTAGGCTTGCGCGCCCTTCAGGCGGTGCAGCACCGGCACGCGCGTGCGTTCGCGCAGGTCGTGGCGGCGCAGCAGCACCCAGTACAGGATGGCGCCCAGCACCAGCGCGGCGCCGCTCATGCCCAGCGCCAGGTTGAAGCCGTGCCAGATCGCCAGGTCATAGGCCGGCATGGCCGCGCCCAGCACCGAGCTCGAGGCCACGGCCAGGATGTCGCCCACCACGCGCTCGGGCATCACGCCCACGGCGATGCACAGCACCACCAGGCACTCGACCGGGAAGCGCATCCAGCGCGCCGGCTCGTGCGGCTCTTGCGGCAGGTCTTTCGACAGCGCGCCGAAGAACACGCTGATGAAGCGCAGTGAGTAGGCCACGCTGAAGATGCCCATCAAGACGGCCGCATACGACATTGTCCAGTCTTCGCTGCCGCCCACGTGCGCGGTTTCGGCGAAGAACATCTCTTTCGACAGGAAGCCGTTCATCAAAGGCACGCCGGCCATCGAGGCCGAGGCCACGATCGCCAGCGCGGCGGTGACCGGCATCGCGCGTTTCAGGCCACGCAGCACGCGCATGTCGCGGGTGCCTGTTTCATGATCGACGATGCCCACTGCCATGAACAGCGAGGCCTTGAAGATCGCGTGATTCATCACGTGGAAGACCGCCGCCACGATCGACAGCGGGGTGCCGATGCCCAGCAAGACCGTGATCAGGCCGAGGTGGCTGATGGTCGAATAGGCCAGCAAGCCTTTCATGTCGTGCTGGAAGATCGCGAACAGGGAGCCAAGCAGCAGCGTGATGACACCGGCGCCGCCGATCAGCCAGGTCCATTCGGGCGTGCCGCCGAGCGCCGGCCACAGGCGAATGAGCAGGAATACGCCGGCCTTGACCATCGTCGCCGAGTGCAAATACGCCGACACCGGCGTGGGCGCGGCCATCGCGTGGGGCAGCCAGAAGTGGAACGGGAACTGCGCGCTCTTGGTCAGCGCGCCCAGCGCCACCAGCACCAGCGCCGGCAGGTACAGGTGGCTGGCGCGGATCTGGTCGCCGGCGGCGAGCACCGCATCGAGCTCGTAGCTGCCGACGATGTGGCCCAGGATGAGCACACCGGTCAGCAGGCACAGGCCGCCGGCGGTGGTGACGGTAAACGCCATGCGCGCGCCGCGGCGGGCGTCGTTACTGTCTTGCCAGTAGCCGATCAAGAGGAACGACGTGAGGCTGGTGAGTTCCCAGAACACCACCAGCTGGATCAGGTTCCCGGACAGGACCACGCCCATCATCGAGCCCATGAAAGCCAGCATATAGGCATAGAAGCGCGCCACCGGGTCGCGCTTGGACATGTAGTAGCGCGCGTACAGGATCACCAGCAGGCCAATGCCGAGCACCATGATCGAGAACAGCCACGCCAGGCCATCCATGCGCATGATGAAGTCCAGGCCGAACAGCGGCAGCCACTCGTGGCGCGACTGCACCACCTGGCCGGCGCCGAGTTCGTCGAATCTTGAAATGGTAATGAGCAGCGCCGCCAGGGTAAAGGCGCCGGCGGCGGCCGCGGGCCGGTTGCGCGAACTGTTGGGCAGGCAGGCGGAAACGAGAGCGCCGGCGAAAGGAAGAAGGACGAGGAGGATCAGTGGCAGTGAGGTCATCGACATCATCCTTCGGGGCAGTGCGACATATAGCGGCGCGCGCACAGGCGCAGGGCGATTTTAGGCTGGGTCATGGTGTTCTCCGGTGCGCGCAGGGGTGATCGATGCGCCGCGCCATAGGCGTGCGTCGCCGGGCGCCACTGGTACATTGCATACCATCGTGGTCGCCAGCGAGTGTGATAGTTGGTTGGTTGGGTGCCAGGCCGCCGCTGGCAGCCTGTCGGCGCAGGCCTGCAGATCGGTGACAACCAACAATCCGGGGGGCGTAGTTGGGCTAAATTCTGGCATGCGCCGCCTCGTAAAATACTTCTCGGAATGCGACACTCTACCGTAGTTGACGACCTGACTACAACGCGTTTCTCCGTTTATTTCGATTTTACTGCTGATAACTTCGGGTGCGGCGCAGCAAAATCCGGTATCAAGCCGTGATGTTCAGTGCCGGTTCGGCCGCTTCGTCGACGCCGTACGTGGCGCGCACTTCGGCGGTCAGCGCCTCGAGCGGGTCGGCTTGCGTCGACGCTGGCGTGTTGGTTGCGGCCGTGTCTTCGGCCTGCTTTCGCAGTTTGGTCTCGTAGGCGGCGCGTTCTTCGTCGCTGACGGTCTTGTCCGAATTGGTGTCGGCTTCGGCGATGTAGTCGGTGGCCGTCGAGGCTTCGCTCGACGATGCTGCAGGTGCACCACCGGCTGGCGGCGCGCCGCGCGCTGGCGCTGCCGCTGCCTCGGTCGATGCCTCAGTGTCAGTCTCGGTTGTCGCAGCGCTGTCGGTGCTGGCCTCGTCCACGGCGCGCTGCACGCGCGAGGCGTCGGCCTGGGCGTTCAGCTGGTCGCCCAGGCGCGCGCTGGCGGCCGATTCGGCGCTCTGGGTCGGCGCGGGGGCGGCATCCTGGTCTGCGGTCGTGGCGACCGTGCTGGTGCTGGCCGTCGTCTCGTCGAGCGGTTTTTTGGCGGCCGGTGCGTAGGTCGCTTGCGTGGCGCTGGTGCTGTTGATGCTGGAAACCATGGTGTCTGTCCTGTGGCGAGTCGTATCCCATTAACGGTTGCACGGGCGCCGCGCAACAGGGTGGCAAATGTAAAGCGGGGTAAAGCCCCCACGAATCGGGGGTGGCGACACCCCCCTGACGGGGCTGGGCGCACCAGACGGCGCCGCTGGAGAATGCTGACGATGACACCCAAGATGACCCACCACCTGCGCCCTGTGGCGCTCGCGCTGTGCGCCGCCACGGCGACCGGCCATGCCCACGCCCAGACCAATGTCCAGGTCTACGCCCGCCTGAACGTCTCGGCCGAGCGTGTCAATACGGGCGCCACGGCGCACGGCGACCGCCTGAACCTGACCCGCATCTCGAACAACCGCTCGGTGCTGGGGTTTCGCGGCAGCGAAGTCCTGGGCGGTGGCGTCAGCGCCATCTTCCAGATAGAAGGCACGCTCTCGCCCGATACCGGCGCCGGCGAACTGGCGCGGCGCGACACGCGCGTGGGTCTCGATGGCGGCTTCGGCACGGTCTTTCTGGGACATTGGGTCACTGCCTACAACGGCGCGACGTCCGGCCTGGACCCGTTCTATCCCACCACCGCCGGCTACATGAGCATCATCGGCAATGGCGCCGCGGCGGCCGTCGACAATGTCAGCAACCTGTATTCGTTCGACCGGCGCCAGGCCAATTCGATTCACTACTGGAGCCGGCCCTGCAAGGGACTGGGCCTGCGCGTCACGCACGGCGTGGCCGAGGAACGCCCGGTGGGCGGCGCCAAGCCGTCATTGACGTCGGTTGCGGCGATCTATGACGAGGGGCCGTGGTACGCCACGCTGGCCTACGAGCGCCATCATGCTTATCAGGGCGTCGGCCTGGACGACAGCGGGGCCAAGCTGGCCGTGGCCCGGCGCTTCGGCGCCACGCGCGTGGCGCTGCTGGCCGAGCGTCTGGCCTACGAGACCGCGGCGGGCGACCTGACCCGCACGGCCTTTTACCTATCGGTCAGCCATCAGATGGGGCCGCACGGCGTGCGTCTGGGCGTGGCGCGCGCAGGCGACGGCAAGGGCGCCAGCGGCAACCGGGTCGGCTTCGTGCGCGCTGGAGATGCGACCGGCGCCACCCACGTCACGCTGGGCTACGACTATGCCCTGTCGAAGCGCACCAGCGTGTACGCGAATGTCACGTACCTCGACAACGAGGCCAATGCAGCCTACGACTTCGCCATCAACAGCCTGAATGCCGCGCCCGGGGCCACCTTGCGCGGCGCCGCGCTCGGGCTGCGCCACGCGTTCTGACGGGGTGTCCCCTCAGAGCTGGTCGACCTTCAGATAGTCCTTCAGCGCCGCGACCACCAGCGCGTGGTCGTCCGGCCCCGGCAAGCCCGACACGGTGACCGTGCCGACCACGCCCTCGCCGCGCACGACGACCGGGAACGCGCCGCCATGGGCGGCGTAGTCGCGCATGTCCAGGCCGGGCAGCGCATCATGGTCGCCGCCGGCCTGGCGCACTTCGTTGTGGGTGTAGAACGAGCTGTGGCCGGTGCGTTTTACCAGATTGTTCTTGCGGCGGATCCAGTCGGCGTGGTCGGGCGAGGCGCCCGGCATCGCCTGCGTGAAGAGCACGGTGTCGCCGCGCGTGATCTCGATCGTCACGGTCTTGCGTTCGCGGTACGCGCGCAAGATCAGGTGCGCGCCGATGGCCTGCGCCGTGGCCTTGTCGAAGCGGTCGAACTGCAGCAGCTGCTCTTCGCGCAGCAACGATGGCAGTGATGGCAGTGAGGGAGTGGCGGTCTGCAAGTTGGCCTCGGTCCTGGGCGTGAGCGCGGACAGCGCCGCCGTCACATACACCAGCGGCGCGTTCCAGTTGATGGCGACCTCGTTGGCGGCGTAGCTGCAATCGTGGTCGAGATAGGACAGCGCGGGCAGCTTGCTGGGATACGGCGGACAATCCCTGGCATCCTGCTGGCCCGGATTGGGGCCGCCGGCCAGCCAGCCCGGCACCGGCGCGGCCACGCCGTCGGCCATCGATGGCCGGTGGTGCGGATGCATGACCGGGCGCGCGCCGAAGCCCGTGACGAAGGTGTAGCCGGTGGCGTTGCGGCCCAATACATAGTCGAGGCTCGACTGCGCCGCCTGCAGGTACGCCGGCTTGCTATTGATGCGATAGGCCTGCAGCAGCATCATGCCAGCATTCAGGACCACCGCATTGCTGCCCCAGACGATGTCCTTCGCCGCCAGCGGCACCCGGTAGCCGCCTTCGGCAGCGGCGGCAAGTTGCATGGCCAGGGCGTCGACGCGGCGTTCGACCAGGGCACGATCGATGCCCGGGGCCAGGCGCTCGCGGTGCTGCGCCAGCGACATCCAGCCCAGCGCCGCCACGTTGCCCCAGGCCGGTGTGCTCAATGGGGCGTCACGCCGGATGAAGGCTTGCGCATACGCGGCCTGGCCGGTCGAGATGAGCAGTTCGGCCGCCGCCCAGGCAAATTCGTCGTCCAGCTGCGCGTCGCCGTATTCGCCGGTGACGACGTCCTTCGGATTCTTGAAGACGACGTCCGGGTGCGCTTCGGCCCAGCGCCACGCCGCCTGCGCCGCCGCCAGCATGCGCTGCGACACGCCCGGCCATTTGCCTTCGAACGGCGCCAGCACGCGGCTGGCGACCGCCATGGTCGCGGCGAAATCGAGCGCCGCCGCCGTGCTCTTGGCCACCACGTAGCGCGGGGTGTTCGACGCCGCATGCGGCATCACGATGCCGTCGAAGCGCAGGTTGGTGAGCTTGTGGTACACGCCGCCATCGTTCGGGTCCTGCATCGTCAGCAGCCATTCGAGGTTCCACATCGCCTCGTCGAGGATGTCGGGCACGCCGTTGCCCGATTCGGGAATGCCGATGTCGCGCTTGAAGTAGTCGGGGAAATGCTCGAGCGCGGCCAGCAGCGTGTAGGTCGCGATGCCCGAGTTGACCACGTATTTGTTGTAGTCGCCGGCGTCGTACCAGCCCTTGGGACTGGCAATGATCGTGCCTTCCGGGCGCGCCTTCGACGCCGCCGAGGCGTGTACGACCACCTTGTCGTCCGGATGCCCGGCCGGCCGCGCCCAGGCGCCGGCATATTGCGGCGTGAGGGCGATTGCGCTGCGGTTGAAGTAGAACGCCTTCAGGGCCGCGTCGCCCAGCGTGCGGTAGCCATCCGGCGCGACCGTGAACGGATCGGACAGCAGGCCGCCGACCCGTACGCGGTACGTGCCTGCCTGCGTGAGCGCGCTGAAGTCGGCCACGCGCACGGTCTCGCCGGCGGGTTCCCAGCGGCTGGCGGCGCCGAGCGCGCCGTCCAGCACCACCTTGCCGTCGGCACCCACGACCTCGAACCGGCTGGCCTTTGCCGCTTGCGGGACGACGGCCAGCTTGTGCGCCTGCGGCAAAAAGCCGACGGCGTTGACCTTGATGCCGCCATCCTGCGCCGCCGCGGCGCCGGCGGCAACCGACAGCAATGCCGTTGCCAGTATGGACCGCTTCATGCCGGCACCGCCTTGCCATCGCCGTCCAGCCCCGCCGCAGGCGTGCTGCCGTCGTCGTGATAGAACGGCGCGAACCAGGTGGCCACGAACGACGGGATGGTCGCGACCATCACCAGGCCGAAATAGGCGACATAGCCCATCATCTCTTGGAGGTGGCCGCTGATGACGCCCGTGACCATGCCGCACAGTCCCATCAGCCCCGTGCCGAACGCGTAGTGGGTGGTGGTGTACTTGCCCGGCGCGAGCTGCTGCATCAGGTAGATCATGAAGCCGACCGCGCCGAAGCCGAAGAAGAACTTCTCGATGGCCACGCCCAGCGTGATGAGCACCAGGCTCGAAGGCATGTAGATGCTCATCACCAGGAACGCCACGTTCGGGATGTTGATCGCGCAGCACAGCACGAACAGCGTCGACTTCAGGCCGCGCTTGGCGACATACAAGCCGCCGAGCAGCGAGCCGACCAGCACCGCGGCCAGGCCATAGGTGCCGTAGATCAGGCCCAGCATCTCGTTGGACAGGCCGAGGCCGCCTTTCGAGGCCGGATCGACCATGAAGAACGGGCCGATCTTTTCCAGCAGGCCAACGCTGAAGCGGAACAGGAACGCGAACGCGATCATGCGCCACACGCCGCGCTTCTGGAACAGCGTGACGAACGCGTCGACCAGGATGCGGCCGGCGTCCTTCGCGCTCGACGGCGTGTCGGCGGCGCGCGCGCCGTCGGGCATGAAGCGCCAGTGCCACAGCGCCATCAAGAGCGTCAGGCCGCCCACGAGCAGGAAGATGATGCGCCAGGCGTCGATCCAGTCGGGGCCGAACACGCCGGGATCATGGCCGAACACGTGGGTGTGCAGGTAGCCGCTCAGGTAGACCATGCCGCCGGCGGCGACGATCGGGCCGATATTCCACGACAGGCTCTGGATGCCGCAGTACAGCGACTGCGCGCGCGCGTCGAGCGAGGTAACGTACACGCCGTCGCTGGCGATGTCCTGCGTGGCGCCGATGAACGACAGCGCAAAGAAGATCGCCATCAAAAAGGTCATGTAGCCGGGCAGTTCCATCAGCAGCGCCACGCCGGCAAACCCGGCGCCGATGGCAAGCTGCGAGCACAGGACAAAAAACTTCTTGGTCCGGTACATCTCGACGAACGGCGCGAACAGCGGCTTGACGGTGTAGGCCAGTATCAGGAGGCTCGAATACTGGGCGGCGCGGCCGTTGTCCATGCCCAGATTCTTGAACATGATGGCGGTGACGCTGGTGAGCATCACGTAGCCGAGCGCCATCGTGAAGTAACCGGTCGGCACCCACAGCAGCGGCGATACGGATTTAGCAGGTTGCATGGTCGGTTCCGGTCATCAGGTCTTGACGCGGCTCGCGACGAATTCCCGGTACCACAGCGCGCTGTCCTTCAGGGTGCGTTCCTGGGTTGCGTAATCCACGTGCACGATGCCGAAGCGTTTGGCATAGCCCGAATTCCATTCGAAGTTGTCCAGCAGGCTCCACAGGAAGTAGCCACGCACGTCCACGCCCGCGTCCATCGCGTCCTTGAGCGCGGCCAGGTGGCTGCGCACGTAGGCGATGCGCGCCGCATCGTGCACGCGGCCGTCGTCCAGCATGTCGGGATTGGCCATGCCGTTTTCGGTAATGTACACCGGCGGCAGGTCGGGGTACTCGGCCTTGAGTTTCAACAGCAGCTCGGACAAGCCTTCGGGGAAGATTTCCCAGCCCATGTCGGTCACGCCGTGGCGCGCCGGCGCCGGTACCGGCGGCGTGCTGGCGCTGCACCACGAGCGGAAGTAGTAGTTCGAGCCGAGGAAGTCGATCTTCTGGTGGATGATGGCCAGGTCGCCGTCTTGAATTTGCGGGGCATTTGCGCCATGGCCGCGCAGCGCCAGTTCCGGGTAGCGGCCCTTGAAGATCGGGTCCATGAACCACTGCACCGAGCGCGCGTATTCGAACGCCGCCATGTCGCGGTCGGCCTGCGAGTCGGTGGCCGCATCGGCCGTCCACTGGTTCAATACGATGCCCAGCTGCGCACTGCTGCCTGCTTCGCGCATCGCGCTCATGGCCAGGCCGTGCGACAGCAGCAGGTGGTGCGAGACCTGGATCGATTGCTTCAGATCCGCCACGCCGGGCGCGAACTGCGCATTGCCGTAACCCAGGTTGGCCGTGCACCACGGCTCGTTGTGGGTGGCGATCGCTTCCAGCCGGTTGCCGAAGCGGCGCGCGATCTCGCGCGCGTAGTCGGCGAAGCGGTAGGCGGTGTCGCGATTGAGCCAGCCGCCATCGTCCTGCAAGCCTTGCGGGAGGTCCCAGTGGTACAGGGTCGCGTGCGCACGGATGCCTTTGCTCGCCAGTTCGGTCAGCAGGCGGTCGTAGAAATCGAAGCCCGCTTCGTTCCAGGCGCCCTTGCCGTCGGGCTGCACGCGCGCCCAGGCGAACGAGAAGCGGTAGGCATCCACGCCGAGCGAGGCCATGATGCCGACGTCTTCACGGTAGCGGTGGTAGTGGTCGCACGCGACCAGGCCATCGCTGCCGTCCTTGATATTGTTCGTGTCCAGGCAAAAGGTATCCCAGATCGACGGGCCCTTGCCATCGACCGTGGCGGCGCCTTCGATCTGGAAGGCACTGGTGGCCACGCCCCAGGTGAAGTCGGATGGAAAATCGTTGTGGAAGTCGAAGTCGGGGCTTTTGGTCATGGAACTCTCGTATCGCTGCAAAGGGCGGTGTTAAGAAAAAAAACAGGCGCCCGACGAGGCGCGCCTGCGGTGCTTCAGCTTTTAAAAATCAAAGCCGGTATTGATGCCGACCGTACGGGGCGGCTTGTACTGCGCCAGCCACGGGCCGAAGCCGTTGAACGCGCTGGTCTTGATCTTCTTGTCGCTCACGTTGCGCACAAAGGCGTCGACCCACCATTTGTCCTTGCTGTAGCGCAGGCCGATATCGGCGCTGGCGTAGGCTTTCTGGCGGTCTTCCGGCCCCAGGTCGAACACGCTCAGGTTGACGTCATCCTCGTAGCGCGCCGTGATGCGCGGCACGACGGTGGAACCATCGCCCAGGCGGAACGTGTGCTGATATTGCACCGTCGTCGAAAACTTCGGCGCGTGCGGCAGCTTGTTGCCCGTCACATCCAGGCAGGTGGCGATGCGCGTGTCGACCGTGCACGGTGGCAGCGCGTAGTCGTTCGAGCCGGCGACCAGGCGACCGAGCTTGGTGTCCAGCACGGCCAGCGCGATCGTCAGGCGGCCATCTTTCGCGATGCGCGCGGCGATCTCGGTTTCCAGGCCATAGACCTCGGCGCCATCGGCGTTCTCGATGGCCAGGCCACGGCTGCCGTCCGAGAAGCTGACGGGCGAATTGAACTGGAAGTCCTTGAAGTCCATGAAGAACAGCGCGTTGTTGATGCGCAGTGCGCCGTCCAGGAAGGTGCTCTTCGAGCCCAGTTCATAGTTCGTCAGGGTTTCTGGCTGGTACGGCAAGCCGCGATCCTGCACGCCGCCCGACTTGTAGCCGGTCGAAACGCTGGCATAGACCATATTGTTGCGGTCGATGTCGTAGTTCAGGCGCACCAGGCCCGTGGCCTTGTTGTCGCTGTAGCGGCCATCGTTCGGCACGCCCTCCTGGTAGCCGTTGGCCGGGTCGCGCGGGTCGATGTTGGGGTTGAGCGGCAGTTGCGGCACGCTGGCGTCGTAGGCCCAGGTATAACCGCGCCCGCCGATGTGCACGCGCTTGTCGTGGGTGTAGCGCACGCCGCCGGTCAGGTGCCATTGGTCGGTGATGTTCCAGGTGGCCTGGCCGAACACGGCCGACGTGTCCACGGTCTGGTCGGGCTGGATGAACGAACCCTGCCAGTTCACGCTGCCGTCTTCGGTGCCTTTCATGCCGGCGATGTCGAAGCGGATGTCGTTCTTCTCGTTGCCATAGTAGGCGCCGACCTGCCAGTCGACCGTGCGAACGCCGACCGATTGCAAGAGCAGCTCGTGACTGTGGCTCTTGTAGTTGGAGTCGACCGTGGTGTGTTCCTGGAAGATGCCGGGCGAGTTGATCGAGGTCGGCACGAGCGTGCCGCCGTCCTGGTCGAAGCGCATGTCGCCGCTGTATTTCGACCAGCCGGCCACGTACTGCAGTGCCATGTCGGGGCTGATGTCCCAGCTCAGGCGGCTGCGCACATTGTGGCTGTCGCGGTTGATCCATGGCGCGCTGTCGCTCAGGGTCGAGTAATGCTTCTGGCCCGGGCGCGGGGTTTGCATCAGGTTGGCGCTCGGGGTGCCGCGGTCGATGAATTTTTCGTAGGCGACGTTCCAACGCAGGGTCGGCGTGATCTGCCACAGCAGCGACAGGCGCGCCGCGCTCTGGTCCTGGGCGCTGTACTTGTCGCCGCCGGAGACGAAATTGTTCGGATTGATCAGGCGGAACGCGGCCGGATCGCCGCCGGAGGCCAGGTAGGCCGCGCGCTGCTGGTCGGCCGGCACGCCGGGGAATTTCTGGTAGTCGACGTAGCCGTCATGGCGTTCGTGCACGACGGCGAAGCGCAGCGCCGCGGTCTCGGACAGCGGCACGTTGACGGCGCCGCGCGCGCCCAGGCGGTTGTAGTCACCGATGCCGCCTTCGAGATAGCCCGAGCGGCTGTTCAGTTCCGGTTTCACGGTCTGGATATTGACCGCGCCAACGGTGGAGTTGCGGCCCCACAGCGTGCCTTGCGGCCCGCGCAGCACCTCGATGCCTTCGACGTCGAACAGCAGGGCGGTGGCCCCTTCGGCGCGCGGCGAATACACATTGTCGACGAACGAGGCGACTTCGGGGTCGGCGTACTCGGTCTTGGCGCTGTCGTTGCCGATGCCGCGCAGGGTCATGGTGGTCACGCCATGGTCGCCCTGGGCCGTGGCCTGGAAGCCCGGCACCAGCGCGACGACGTCGAGCATCGTCTGCACGTGGTTGTCGGCCAGCGTCGCGGCGGACAGCGCGGTAACGGCGATCGGTGTACGTTGCAGCGAGGTCGAGCGCTTGGTGGCGGTGACGACCACTTCGGCGATGCGGCCGTTGTCGACTGCGGCCGGTGGCGTGGCGGCTGCCGGCGATGCGGGATCCGAGGCGGATTGTGCTTGGGCCGCGCCGATGCTGGCGAGCAGCGTCAGGATGGCCAGGCGGATGGGGGCGGACGAGGGCGTGCGAACCCCCGCCAGGTAGGGCGTCATCATTGTCATGCTTGTCTCCGATATAGTTTTATGGATAGTGCGAGCGCTAACAACCAGATTGATAAGAAATCGGTTTCATCAATCTTGAAAACGGTTTCATAGTAAATTCAGGCGTAAAAAAATGTCAATTAGTATTTATGATAGGGAGTAGACGGTGTGTTGCGGGTGAACGACGCGTCGTTTATGAAAGCGTTTCATAAAGAGCTTGCCGTACCCGTTTCGGGTGGACGGGACGTGTTACACTTCGAGCAACTAATCGCTGTGGACCTGTCCAGAACGCTTCATGAAAAACGTCGAAAGCGGAATCACCACCCTGTACCAGGTCGCCAGCAAGGCGGGCGTATCGCCGGCCACCGTCTCGCGATTTCTCAACGGCACCGCCAAGGTGTCGGAGGACAAACGGCGCACCATCGAGCGCGTCATCGATGAACTGAACTACAAGCCCAATCGCCTCGCGCAAAGTCTCAAGATGGGCAGCACGAACACCATCGGCGTGCTGACCCAGTCGCTCGAGAGCGGCTATTTCAACCGCGCCATGGTGGGCATCGAGGATGCAGTCAAGGCGTCCGGCTATGCCTTGCTGATCATGAGCGGTCACTGGCATGCGGACGAAGAAGCCGAGCGCGTCGAGCTGCTGATCGGGCGCCGCGTCGATGGCGTGGCGATCCTGACCGGTAATATGAGCGACCAGCAAATCCTCGATTTTTCGCGCCGGGTGCCCATCGTGGCCTTTGGGCGCGAAGTGCAGGGCGAGCGCACGCAGGCCTTTTGCCTGGATAACTACGGTGGCGCCTGCGAAGCGGTCGAGTACCTGATCGCGCAGGGCCATCGCCGTATCGCCCATATTGCTGGCCCGCCCGATCACCGCGATGCGCGCGAACGCCTGGCCGGCTACAACGACACGCTGGCAAAACACGGCATTGCGTGCGATCCGAAGCTGGTGGTGACGGGCGACTTCAGCGAGTCCAGCGGCCTGCTGGCGCTCAACAGCCTGCTCGTGGCCAATGTGCGCTTCAGCGCGATCTTCGCCGCCAACGACTTGACGGCCTACGGCGCGCGCCTTGCCCTGTACCGCCGCAATATCCGGGTGCCTGAAGACATTTCGCTGGTCGGATTCGACGATCTGGAAAGCTCGATGTACACGACGCCGCCTTTGACCACCGTGCGCCAGCCGTTGTACGAGGTCGGGACCGGGATCGGTCGGCGCATGCTGGCCATGCTGGGGCATCAGCAACCCGCCGCCGATGTGCCGGGCTTGAGTCTGGTGGTGCGTGAGTCGGTGCGGCTGGTGTAGTGGCCGGGCTGGGAGGCGCATCTCTCGCATAAATATCGCTTGCTATTAAATAGCGAGCTATGTAATATGTGCTTCATGGCAGTGCCGAATGCTCTGATCAAAGGATGAGCAGGTCGGCGGGCCAGGGTTTTGCAGCATAAAAATTGTTTTATATTTAATAGTGCACTATTTAATAGTGCTAAACATTCCGGCGGGCTTTCCGTCACCATTACAAGGAGTCTCATCATGGCAATCGAAAACGTTCTCTACCGCGCCAACGCCACTGCAACGGGTGGCCGCGAAGGCCGCGCCGTGTCGTCGGATAGCGCACTGGATGTGAAACTGACTACGCCTAAGGAACTTGGCGGCAATGGCCTGGCGGGTACGAATCCAGAACAATTGTTCGCTGCAGGTTATGCGGCGTGCTTCCTGGGCGCGATGAAATTCGTCGCCAACCGCGACAAGCTGAATATCTCGCCGGACGTCTCGGTGGAAGGCACCGTTGGCATCGGCCCGATCCCGACCGGCTTTGGCATCGAAGTCCTGCTCAAGATCAGTCTGCCAGGCGTGCCGGCCGACGAGGCGCAGACGCTGGTCGACCGCGCGCACATCGTGTGCCCGTATTCGAACGCAACCCGCGGCAATATCGACGTGACGCTGCAGCTGGTGTAATTCAGCGGAGCCTGGAAGGCCAGGCTTGGAAGAATCGATAAATGGGCTGCCTGAGGGCAGCCCTTTTTTTATCTTGAGGCCCAGCAATCGGTGTCGTGTTTCAACGTTGATTTAACAATTGGCGTGATGCTGAGCCGATCCCTGTAACTGTCAGTGTAGTTTCCGGACCGCTACTGTTTGTGCGCGTGTTCAAATTGCAGATCAGCCATTCGAGCCATCGATCTGTCACCAATATTCCCTGCCTTTTAATGCGCTGCAGCAAGTATCTGCCTGCACACAGCAAAAGCGCTGACACCGCAAGATGCGCAATAAACCGTTACATCTCCCGCTATTTGCTTACTTTCGACGGGGTAAGTCATGTGCAATCGTTACCGTTCGATGCGTCGATACCAACGCTCTTGTCTTTTATGTGTCAGCGCAATACAACGGTTTCAAATATTTTTCCGCACGGAAAACACAAGCGAAAAAAGGTGTTTAGAATTGCGCTCCATCAGATGCCTGCCGTCAATATTTCACACACGGCCGGGCGCTGAAGGTCACTTTGGCAATCCTTTGACACCTCAATAAATTTAACATTTCACCGCTTTCATGCACACCTCTGTTTCCGCGCCGCGCCGTTCGTCATTCGTCCTTGCACAAGCCCAGCAATATTCACTGCCACTCGTGTTCGCGCTGTTCGGCCTGATCATGGGTTCGTGGGCCGGCCGTATTCCGGCGCTGGCCGCTGGCGTCAATGTGTCGCATGCAGCGCTGTCGATGGTGCTGGTCTGTGGCGGCCTGGGCGCCGTGCTGTCGTATCCGGTCTCGTCGTTCATGATGGGCCGCTTCGGCGCCCGTAAAACCATCCTGTTCGCGGGCCTGGCGCTGCTGAGCGTGCTGGTGTCGATCGGCATGGCGCCGACCGTGCCGCGCCTGATGATGTCGGTGCTGATGCTGGGCGTGACCGCCAGCATCTTCGATGTGGCGATGAATTCCGCAGCGGCGCGCCGCGAAAAGGTCAGCGGCAAGTCGGAAATGTCGCGCCTGCACGGCCTGTGCTGCGCCGGCGGCCTGGTCGGCGCCACGCTGGGCAGCCTGATGGCCAGCCTGAAAATTGCACCGGCAACCCACTTCCTGATGCTGGCCGGTCCTCTGGCCGTCGTCCTGTGGATGGCGTACAGCGTGCTGGAAGCCGATGAAATCGGCGTCAAGGTCGAGAAAAAATCGTTCGCACTGCCACGTGGTCCGCTGGTGCTCCTGGGCCTGCTGGGCTTCTTCGGGTCGATGGCCGAAGGCAGCATTGCCGACTGGAGTGGCATGTTCCTGAAAGAACACTTCGGCGCGTCGGACGGCCTGGCGCCGCTGTCGCTGTCGGCCTTCTCGGTGATGATGCTGATCTCGCGCATGTTCGGCGACAAGCTCAAGGAACGCCACGGCGCCAAGCGCCTGGTGAGCACCGGCGCCATGGTCGCGGCCGCCGGCCTGTTCTTCGCGGTGCTGGCCCCGAACGCCTACGTGGCGCTGATCGGTTTCGCCGTAGCTGGGGTGGGCCTGGCGCTGGTGTTCCCGTTCGTGTTCAGCGCGGCTGGCGCGCAAGGCCCGGCGGCGCTGGCAGCGGTGGCCAGCATGGCGTACAGCGGCAGCCTGATGGGCCCGCCTGCTATCGGCGCGGTCGCCCACTTCATCGGCATGCAGGCAGCGATTGCCTACATCGGCGGCCTGTCGATCGTGATCGCCATGGTCGCGTGCCGTACCCGTATGCTGAAGTAATCAGTCTACTGTAATGAGTAACGGCCTGAACCGGCCGCATGCTTGACCAACTAGCGAACGAACCAACGCAGACGTAGCCCGCAAGGACCGTCTGCGTTGCTGTTTCAGGCTCAGCCGGTCGCCTGCTTGAGCCACTCGCGCGGCGAGGCGCCCATCATGGTGGTGAACGCGCGCGTGAACGTGGACGGACTCGTGTAGCCGGCACGGCTGCTGACCTGCTTGACCGGCATGCCCTGGCGCAGCAGGCGGCTGCCCACACCGATGCGCCAGCGCGTGAGGTATTCGCCCGGCGGCATGCCCATCACCTCGCGAAAACGTTCGGTGAACGCGGCGCGCGACATGCAGGCCACCTTGGCCAGCGATTGCAGGCTCCACGGCTCATGCGGACGCTCGTGGATAGCCGTCAATGCCAGCGATAACTGGCGGTCGGACAAGCCTGCCAGCAACCCCAGCGACAGGCGGCCGCTGTCGAATTCGCGCCGGATCACCTGGATCAGCAAGACGTCGCACAGGCGGTCGAGGATCACTTCGCGGCCCGGCTCGGCCTGGCTCGCTTCGCTGAACAATAGGTCGAGCGTCGAGCGCAGCCCGGGGATCTCGCTCAGTGGCAAGACCAGGCAATTGGGCAGCACGCGCGACAGCGGATTGCTCATCTCGTCCTGGAACTGGATGTGGGCGCACAGCAGGTTGGCCGTATGCCCCGGATGCACCTGCAAGCGGTGACTCGCGCCGCGCGGATAGAACAGCAGCGACGGTTCGGTAACGGTGATCGTTTCGCCATCATCATGGATGAAATCGACGGGCCCTTCGCGCACCACATGCAATTGACCGGAGACACCGTTTTCGGTGAGTTGATTCGTATCGCAAAATGTACCGTTATAGAAAATACGGGCGTTGAACGAATGGCGACCGACCAGTGATGACAGTTTGTCCATGGCAATAAAAATTCGATAGTGAGCTATCTATTCTGGATGAAAAGCGATATTTCTGCGTGGGAATCGGTGAGAATTCGTCCAGAATACAACGGTTTTTGCGTGCCGCCTTTCCCTCCCTTTTCTCTAATAAATTAATGACTTAGAAGGTGAACAAGCGCAGTAAATGCGGGTGCAACTTGCCACTTTTCAACATAACCTGAACGGCCAACTTCTGGCGTAATAGTTATGTACGGCATCGGTTCAACAGTAGTTCAAGATGCCAGTTTCATGCTGGCAACGCTGGCTCGTGCTTCTTCGTCAACAGGTAGGGCGGCATCGCCAACCCGTGCAACTGCAGGTGCCGGAACGCGGCGACGGCTTCCTGTGGCGTTTCAACGAGTGGCCCGGCGTTGCCGCTCACTTCGCCGCTCACTTCGCCCCTCAGTGACGTATTGAGCAGCACCGGCACCCCTGTGCGCACTTCGAAGCCCGCCAACAAGGCCCGCAGCAGGGGATCGTCAGCCGGCCCAACCGTTTGCACGCGCGCCGTGCCATTGACATGGGTAGCGGCCGCCAGCAGTGGCATCATGCTGCTGCGCACCGGCGCCGTGAACTGCATGAACGGCGAATTGGCCTGCAGGTCGAAATACTGTGCGGCGCGCTCTTCGGCCACGATGGGCGCCAGCGGGTGAAACCAGTCGCGCTCTTTGATGCGGGCATTGATCCAGTCGCGCATGCGCTCGCGGCGCGGGTCGGCCAGGATGCTGCGGTGCCCGAGCGCGCGCGGCCCGAATTCGCTGCGGCCCTGGAACAGACCGACTACCCGGCCTGAACAGAGCAGGTCGAGCATGCGTGCGCACAGGGCGTCGCGTCCGCGCGGGTGCTCGACGATGAGGTCGGTCGCGCCGTCGAGCGCGGCTTCGATATCGGCCAGTTGCGGCGCCGGCCCCAGGTAATCGTGCGCCCAGCGAAACGCGCTGTCGCGGCCGGCCAGCTCGGTCAAGCCCTAGATGGCGCAGCCAAGCGCGGTGCCGGCCGGCCCGGGCGACGGCGGAACGAATACGCGCCGGAACGGGCCCGCACGCAGCAGGCGGTCGTTGGCCGCGCAATTGAGGGCGGCGCAACCGGCAAAGCACAGGTCATCGAGCCCCGTATGTCGGTGCAGCCAGCGCGCCAACCCCAATAACGCTTCTTCAAAGGCGCGCTGGCCCGCCGCCGCCAGGTTGGCCGAGTTGGTAAAACTGGCATGCGGCGCGCCGAAGCGCCAGCGCGCGTGCTCGGCCAGCAGCGCCTGCCACACAGCCGGAATGCCGACCTGCAAGCCTTCGACCTCGAGCGGCGGCATGCCGAGCGCTTGCGGATCGCCATACGGCGCCAGGCCCATGACCTTGCCGTCATTGCCTTCGCCGGGAAACAGCGCCTGGGTGAGCAGGAAATAAAACATGCCCAGGCCGGCGGGACCGTGGGCGTCGCGATGCGCCGTCTGCATGCCGATGCCGCGGATGCGCTCGCGATCGACGTGGAAGAACGATGCCGCCGGCTGCACATCGGACGGCGCGGCCGCAGTGGCCGGGCTGCCCTGCGCATCGATGACCATCACCACCGCCTCGCGCGACGGCGACGTGTGGAAGGCGCTGTAGACGTGGGCCAGGTGGTGCGGGATGCGGGCGCGCCGGGCGTCGTGGCGCAGCGTGAGGGTATGGTCGAGCGCGACGTCGTGCTGCGGCAGCAAGTTGGTGTCGTGCCCGAACGCGGCACACTCGACCATTACGTCGATGGGCCGCTCGAGCCCCGGCAGGCGCGGCAGATAGAGATCGCGCACGTCGCCCGGCCGGCCCCAGTGGTGCCGGTGGCGCGTGAGGCGTTCTTTCTGGATCGCCCACTGCACATGTGCGCCATGCATGAGGCAAATGCTCGCGTCGCGGGCGCGATTAATGCCGAGCACAACGGGTGTATCGTCCATCGGTGTCTCCCTCTTGGCGTGCGCAGCGAAAGGGCGGTCAGTCATCCTTTGAGCGCGGCTGTTCAGGATTAGTTCGGGCAGTCGCGCCGAATCCTTGCGCCGTGAAAGGCGGTATCATCTGGCGATCTCATTGACCGTCATCGACCATGCTGCATACGCCCGCTTCCTTCACGCCACTGTTCGCGCCGCATCCCGACCCGGCCCCGTTGAACTTCCTGTTCCACAAGGGACAACTGCTGGTGCGTGAAGACGGGCCGGCGCTGCCCGACTCGGCCGTGCTTGCTCAGGTCGGCGCGCTGCACGAGCACTTGCAGCCACTGGGGCTGCTCGATGGGCGGTATTGCCAGACCGGCTGGCTCGACGCCGAACCGGTGTTGCCGGCCGGGTATGCCTGGCGCGGCTTGCGCGTGCTGTTCGGCGTGCTGGACGACGCGCTGGTGGGCGTGGCCGGCCGCGCCGCGCAAGTGGCCGAATGGGCGCGTACGCACCGCTTCTGCGGCGTGTGCGGCAGCGGCACGGTGCTGGCCAGCGGCGAGCGCTGCTTCAAGTGTCCCAACTGCGGCCACATGGCCTATCCGCGCATCTCGCCGGCCATGATGGTGCTGATCCGCAAGGGGGACCAGGTGCTGCTCGCCAAGCACGTGCTGCATGCCACGCAGCGCTTCGTGCCGCTGGCGGGTTTTCTGGAAGCGGGCGAGTCGATCGAGGAATGCATCGCGCGCGAAGTGTTCGAAGAGGTGGGCCTGCGCGTGCACAACCCGCGCTACTTCGCCAGCCAGTCGTGGCCGTTCCCGCATTCGCTGATGCTGGCGTTCACCGCCGATTATCTCGATGGCGAGATCCGCGTCGACACGGCCGAGATCGCCGAGGCGCGCTGGTTCGGTCCGAACGACGCGTGGCCGGAACGGGTGCCGCAGATGTCGATCTCGAGCGTGCTGATCGACGCGCACCGGCCGCCGGGTACCTAGAGTCCAGGATTGACACCAGGCCGGCGTCAGCTCTCCACCGGCACGCGGGCCAGGGCGGCGCCCACTGTCACGTCGGCTGTCGGGGCGCCGATGAGTGAGCCATTGAGCGGGCCGTTGAGCCTGCTGGGGGCATGCGCCATGGCTTGCTCGACCGGCACCGGGGCCGGCTTGGCGCCGGTACTGCGCAGGTTGATCGAGCGCTGCAGGATGTCAAACCAGAACGGCGCGCCGAACAGCGTCGTGCTGGCCGTGATCAGCCACCCCGCCGTCTGCAGCGCAAACCCCGCATCGAGCACCGGCGGAAAACTGCCCCAGCCGATCGGCAGCGTCGCCAGCCCATGCACCAGGTTCGCATCGAGCGCAGTGGGCGCGGCGCTGATGGCGGCGGCCAGGGCCGGATGGCGCCACAGCGTCTGGAACAGGTGGACGCTGTCGATATTGAGCAGGATCGCCAGCAGCAGCGAAAGCAGGAACGATACCAGCAGCTGGCGCCGCTTGTACATGCCCGACAGGCGCTCCATCGTGCTGTCGAACCAGCCGCCCAGGGCCGCCTGGAAACGCTGCACGTCGCCGCCGGTCTGCACGTACAGCGTGCTCAGCGTGCGCCGCAATTGCGGATCGGGCACGGCGGCAATCGCGGTCTCGAGCCCCGCGCCGTTGCCGCGGATGGCGTCGATCAGGGCAATCGCGAAGTTGGCCGGTTCGATGTAGGATGGCCCGGGATGGGGCGGCGCCTGTGGATCGTTGAGGTCGGTGCGCGTGCTGATCAAAGGATGGGCGTACAGCGCCCGCGCCGTGCCGGTAAATTGCGGGTCGCTCAGCATGCGCTTGATGCAGGCGCGCAGCATGCCGGCGCGCAGGCGAAACACGGCCGACAAGGCCTCTTGCAACGTGGTGACGACCAGCGCCAGGGAGCCATAGCAGAATGCCATGCCGATGACGACTTCCAGGACCGTGCTGCCGAACATGATGCTCTCCCTGTACCAGTACCGTACTCAACGTTATGAGATATGTCGCATGCAGGCCATGATTTAGCGCAAGAATAGGGCAGGCCACGACCGGCCACAGACGTTTTCTATATACTGGCGGCAATCGTTATTTTAGGGTGCACCATGTCTGACAAAGAAGCTTTCACCGAACACGACTGGCGTCGTCTGTTGACGAGCCTGGGAGAAAATCCCGACCGTCCCGGCCTGATCGAAACGCCGGCGCGCGTCAACAAGGCCTGGAAACACTGGACCTCGGGCTACGACCAGAATCCGGTGGAAGTACTCAAGGCGTTCGAAGATGGCGCCGAAGAATACAACGAGTTGATCGTCGTGCGCGGCATCCCGGTCTACAGCCATTGCGAACATCATCTGGCGCCGTTCTTCGGCAAGGCCACCGTCGGCTACCTGCCGAACGGCAAAATCGTCGGCCTGTCGAAGCTGACCCGCCTGGTCGATATCTTTTCCAAGCGCCTGCAGGTACAAGAACGCATGACGATGCAGATCGCCAATGCGCTGATGGAAGTGCTGGAACCGAAAGCCGTGGGCGTGGTCATCAAGTGCCGCCACCTGTGCATGGAAAGCCGCGGTATCCGCGCCATCGGCGAAGAAACCATCACCTCGACGCTGCTGGGCGAGCTGCAGCCGAACCTGGCGCTGCGTACCGAGTTCCTGGCGCTGGCGCGCGACTAGTTTCAAGCAATCCGGGTAGGCTGTAAGTACAGCGAGGGGAACCTGTTCCAGATCCGGGCCTCCAAGTTGTTTTGGAGGTCAACATGGACCGAGCCGTCTACCCCAGCGATATTCCGCGCGAGCAGTTCGAGGGCGTGCGCGCCATGCTTGAAGCGGCGCGCCGCAAGACGCGCCCGCGCAAGCACGATCTGTACGACGTCTTTTGCGCGGTGTTGTACTTTTTGCATACCGGCACTACCTGGCGCGCAATGCCGCCCGCTTTTCCACCCTGGCGCACGGTGCACGAGTATTTCACGCAGTGGACGATGCAACGCGAAAACGGCCAGTCACTGCTTGAAAGCGTGCTGGAAAAATCCGGCCGCGAGCTCGAGCTGACGCGACTGCGCGCACTGATGCATCGGTACTGAGCGACGCTAACCGATCATTCGCTCGCCGCTTCCGGCTTCTCGAAGTTGAGCTTGTTGTCGCTATCCAGCGTAAAGATGCCCAGCGGCAGGCCGGTGACCGCATCGGGGTCGGGCGCCTTCAGTTCACTGCAGGTGGTGGTGTCGATCTGCCATGCCTGATCGTCCGCGCGCAGCGTGTAGACGTTGTTGCCGTTGCCGAACAGCTCAACCTGCAAGTCCGACAGCCACACCGAACCCAGCTCGTACTGGCGCTGGCAATCCGGCAGGCGCGACATGACCACGCGCAGCGTTCCCTCTTTCGTCCAGAAATTGTCCTTCTCAACCTTCAGCGTGATCGCGTGATCGGTATTGATATCGATCACGTAGGTGGACGTCTCGATAAAGCAGCCGCTCAGCAGCAGCGGAGCCAGGAAGATGAGTGGAAGGCGCATGGGCAAGTCCGTTGTTCATTGATGCAATTGCTGTTGAGTATAGCAACCGGCTATGCGTACGGGGCGATTCCGTGGCGGGCCGGCTAACCCGCCAGCGACAGCAAATCGGCCGGCGCCCCGAACTCGCGCTCCGGCGCCACCCGCCGCAGCGACTCGATCGACGCATAGCCCCAGCTGACCGCCCCGAATGCGATACCGGCCCGGCGCGCGGCGTCGCCATCGGTGGTCTGGTCGCCGACATACAAGGCCTGGATTGCCGGCACCGTGGCACGGCGCACGACCTTGCGGATGCGCGCCGCCTTGCCGAAGATCGACATGCCGCATTCGTACTGACCCATCAGGTTTGCTAGTTCCGGCCCCAGCACTTCGCGCACATTCTCTTCAGCATTGGACGACACCACCGCCAGCCGCACGCCATTGCGGTCGAGCTCGCGCAGCGTGTGAGCGATGCCGTCGAACAGGGCGATGCGGCCGGTGGCGCCGCGCATGCGCTCGATGAACGAGCGCGATGCGATCGGCAGCTTCCAGGCCGGCATGCCGACGTGGCGCATGATGTCGCGCGGGCCGTAGTGGCGCAGCCGCTCGGCCTGTTCGGCATCGACGCGCCTGAAGCCGTGCTGGTCGGCGATCTCGTTGAACACGCTCATGAAAAATGGCCAGGAGTCGGCCAGCGTGCCGTCGAAGTCGAAGATCGCCAGGCGATAGCTCATGCGCGGGTCGGTGCAGTGGATGTCATGCGCCGATTATAGAAGACCTGCAGCGCAGGCACGGCGCGTGTGCAACCGATTGGCATGTATCTTGCTTTACAGTAAGTAGTTTTCACTTCACCTTCTTATGAACCACGCACACGAAACGCGTCTGGTGGAGACCTTCCTGCCTTATATGGCGGATGTGTCGCAGCGCCAGGCGGCGCTGCACGAGCTGCACCAGACCTGGCGCCTGATCGAGGCGTCTGCAAAAATGAATTGCCCGTTCGAAGCACGCCTGCTGCTGCCGGCCGTGCTGGCCACCCGCACCGACCTGGTGCAGCTCGAGCGCGACCTGGTGACCAATCTGGTGGCCGAAAAGGTGCGCCAGGTGCTGGGCGAGGCGGCCACACGCGCGCAGTATGCACTCGACCTGCTGATACGCAACCTGTTCGAGCGCACCGCCGACGTGGGCTTCCTCGCGGCCGACCTGGACCTGTGCCGGTTTGTCGCCGGCCAGGCGCCGGACCGCGATGCGGCGCGCCGGCGCCTGGTGGCGTACCGCGCCAAGTACACGGTCTACGATGACATCCTGCTGCTCGCGCCGGACGGCGCGGTGCTGGTGCAGGCCGATGCCGATGCCGGGCTCGAGCGCACGAACGACCCACTGGTCGCGGCCACGCTGGACGCCGCCGGCTACGTCGAAACCTTCCGTGCCAGCGACCTGCGGCCGGGCCAGGCGCGCGCGCTGCTGTATTCGCAGACGATGCGCGACCCGGACAGCGGCGCCGCGATTGGCGTGCTGTGCCTGAGCTTTCGCTTCGAGCACGAACTGGCCGCCATCTTCGCGGCCTACGGCGCCGCCGACCTGCGCGCCAACATGCTGCTGCTCGACGCCGACGACCACGTGATCAGCAGCGCCGATCCACTCTGGATCGCGCCCGGCGTGCGGGTGCCGGTCAACCTCGATGACACGGCTGAATCGTTCACCGCATCGCGGATGTTCGCCGGCCGCGAGTACCTGGTGGCGACGGTGGCGTCGAGCGGCTTCCAGGGTTATCCGGGCCCGCGGGGCTGGAAGGCGCAGGTGATGGCGCCGCTCGACCTGGCGTTTCGCGGCGCGCGCCCGGACGCGGCGGCGCAACTGGATCCGCGCATGCTGCAGGGATTGCTCTCGCACGCCCACAGCTTCAGTCCCGCGCTGCATGACCTCATGACGTCGGTCACCGGCGCCACCCAGGCCATCAAGCGCATCGTCTGGAACGGCAAGGTGACGGGCATCGGTGCCGATGCGGGCGCCTCGCTGGACAACAGCCGCCTCAATCCCGTGCTCGACCAGATCACCGAAACGGGCGAACGCAGCGACGCCGCCTTTTCGCAATCGATCGAGGGCCTGTACCAGACCGTGCTCGCATCGAGCCTGCAGGCGGCCGGCTTCACCGCGCAGCTCTTGGTGGACATGCTCGATCGCAGCCTGTACGAGCGCGCCAACGATTGCCGCTGGTGGGCGCTGGCCGGCCAGTTGCGCCAGGCGCTGGCCGACGGCGACAGTCCGGCCCGGGCCGCGGTCATCAGCGCGCTACTGGGCCATATCAACAGCCTGTACACGGTGTACAGTCGCCTGGTCGTGTATGACCGCAGCGGCCGCATCGTCGCGGCCACCGGCACGCAGGACGTGATGGGCATGCAGATCGCCGCCGACACGCTCAGCGCCGTGTGCGGCCTGCGCAGCGAGATGGATCACTACGCCGAGCCGTTCGGCCCGTCGCCGTGGTACGACGGCGCGCCGACCTTCGTGTATCACGCGGCGATCCGCCATCCCGAGCGCGAGAGCGCCGTGGTGGGCGGCATCGGCATCGTGTTCGACAGCGCGGTCGAATTGCGCAATATGCTGGCCAGCGGCGTCGCCGGCCGCGCCGGCATGCACGCGTTTCTCGTCAGCCCCGATGGCGGGGTCTTGTGCGGCACCGATCCCGCGTATCCGGCCGGCGCACTGCTGCCGCTCGAGCGTGCATTGCTCGACACCGCGTCGCAGCACGGCGCCGATAGCCGCATCATCGCGCACGGCGGCCAGTACTGCGTGGCGGCCTGCGCGCGCGCCGAAGGCTATCGCGAATTTCGCGCGACCGGGACGCGCGAACAGCCGGTGCTGTCGGTGCTGCTGCAATCGTTCGGGGCGCTGCGCGAAGACGCCGAGCTGGCGGCGCTGGCCGGCGTCGAACGCGTACACGCCGAACATGAGCACGGCCGCGACTACGCATTGTTCCAGGTCGACGGCGCGCTGCTGGCGTTACCGGCAGGGGCGGTGATCGAGGCGCTGCCGTTCGGCCAGGTCAAGCGCACGCCGCCCTCGGACAGCGCGCGCATCGGCATGCTCGATGTCGATCTGGACGGCGGCCGGCGCCACTTCGTGTGGGTGTTTGACCTGGCGCGGCTGGTGTCGCACCGCCCGCACACGCCGCGCGCGGACGGGCAGGTAATCCTGATGCGCCATGGCGGCATGACGATCGGCCTCCTGGTGGACGACGTGCATTCGGTGCAGCGCTTCGACCCATCGGCGTCGACCCCGATTGGCCTGGCCGGCGACGCGGCGGGGCTGTCGCCTGGTCTGATCAAGGCCAATGGCGGCGATATGCTGATCCAGGAACTCGACCCGCAGCGCATCCTGGCGCGGGTATGCGCCCCGATCGGTGGGGCCAACTAGTCAGCGCATGGCCTGCAGGACGTTGGCGCTGCCACCCTGCAGTGACTGGCGCAGCCGCGTCGAATCGCGCCCGGGCGACAGGCCGAAGAAGCGCGCGTACTCGCGCGAGAACTGCGAGCTGCTCTCGTAACCGACGGCGTGGCCGGCACGCGCCGCATCGGTCGCTCCGGTGAGCATCAGGCGGCGCGCCTCTTGCAGCCGCAGCTGCTTCTGGTACTGCAGGGGGCTCATCGAGGTCACGGTCTTGAAGTGCTCGTGCAATGTGGATGAACTCATGCCCACGTCGCCGGCCAGGCGCTCGACGCTCAGTGGCCGGTTGTAGTTATCCTTGATCCAGCAGATCGCCCGCGTGACCTGCGCCATGCGGCCGTCACCGCGCGCACAGTGGCGCACCACGTCGGCGTGTTCGCCGGTGAGCAGGCGATAATGGAATTCTTTCAGCAGCAGCGGCGCCAGCACCGCGATGTCTTGCGGCGTATCGAGCAGGCGCACCAGGCGGTTGGCGACATCGATCAGCGCCGGCGAGGTCTCGCTCAGGAACAGACCGCGCGCGGGCGGCGTGCTGCGTGCGGCTGGCCGCGCCGGCAGTTCGAGGTCGAGCGCGGCCAGCAACTGCGCATCGAGGTCGATCCGCAGGCACAGATAGGGTTCTTCCTTCGTGGCCAGCGTCACGCAACCGGTCACCGGCAGGTCGACCGACACCACCAGGAACTTGGCCGTGTCGTAGCGGTAGTCCGTGCCGCCGAGCGACACCAGCTTGGCGCCCTGCGCGATGATGCACACCGCCGGCGCGTGCACGACGCGCAGCGGCTCGGTGGTCTCGCCGCTGCAGATCAGCCACATGCCGGGGATGGGACTCTGGTGCATGCCGTCGCCCGGGACATGCTGCGCAATCTGGATGGCGAGGTCGCGGATCGCTTGCATGGACTTTCCTCCGGTGGGTGGGTAGCGTGCCATTAGACCACCGGCGGCGCGCGCGATGGTCCGGAATGATTGCACGATCCTCCGGCGCCGGGGCTCAGGTCTCGCAGAGGCTGAATGTACCGCCCGGCTCGACGACCATGCAGACGGTGGCCATGCGCGCGCGTTCCACGTACTCGGCGTTGGCAACACTGGTAGCGTCGGGGCAGCGCGCGGTACTGCCGTTGCAGGCGACGGCGGTGATCTGCACGATGCGCTTGGTTTGCGAGATGCTCGTCTGGCCGGATGCGCGTTCGCCTTCCTGGTAGTTCTTGAACGAGCAGGTGACGCTGACGTTGAAGCCGGTCTCGGTCTTGAATTGGCCCAGATCGGTGACGCCTGCAGTGCTCAAGCAGGTCTTGAAGCCCCACTCGACGCCGGCGCGCGCCGCAAGGCCGGCCTTGGCGCCGAGCAGCGCCTGGTTCACCGTGCTTTGCTGGGTGCCGGTCAGGCGCAGCAGCCCGGCCGCCATCCCTGCCACCACCACCAGCAGCACGATCGCCGCGATATAGGCGAAACCGGATTGTTGATGAAGGCGGTTCATGGCGTATTGTCCACGTGGGCGCCGAGCGTGAGCGGCACCGATTCGCCCTTGCCGCTCAAGGTCAGCTGGAGCTGGACGAAGCCGCTTTGCTGCGATGCGCCCTGGTTGGCGGAAAAGACGAAGTTGCAGGCCGTGACGCCGGTGGCGACTACCGCCGCAGTGCCAGAGGCGGCGCAGCGCGGCGCCGGCGACAGCGACGGATAGGTCACGCGGCGCAGCGTGCCCGCGCCGATATCGCAGACGTAGGCAACCGTTTGCTCGTTGCCCGGCACGACCATGAAGCGTGCGCCCGTGTAGCCGTCCGGGGCGCGCAGGCCGGGGGCGTCGAGCGTGATGCTGTAGGCGGCAATGCCAGGCGTGGACGACACGGCTGCGCTTCGCACGGTACCGATGTTGGCGCCGCCATGCACATCATTTGGATTCTGGTTGCCGATCACGATCTTGTCTCCAGCGATGGGCAGTTTGGTCGGCTGTGTCAACACATCGAACACGGTCTTCTGGGTCGGGTCATCATCGAGAAACGCGCCCGACGGGGCGGCCGCGCTGTAATCCTGGTCGTTGCGATAGCGCCCGCCATCGCTGCTTGGCACCAGTTCCAGGCATTGGCTGCCACTGACCCGCAGCGAGTTGGGCACGGCGCGGCGCACGTCCCACACGATCCGGCGCAGCGCGGTATCGGCCTGACCCGTCAATGCCGCGCGCTGGCCCACCACCAGGTAGGCGCGAATCGCCGGCAACACCTGCATGGCGAAGATGCCGCCGATGATCCCGATCAGCACGATGACGACGATCAGCTCGACGAGCGAGAAACCGCGTTGGGGCTTGATGGACGAACGCTTCACGGCCTGGTTCTCCAGCCGGTCAGCACCAGGCTTTGCTCGCCGTTCCAGACGGTGACGACGATGCGCTTCACATCCGCCGTTTGCACGCCCGGCAGCGTCTGCGCGGCGGCGCCCACCGTCACGGCGACCCGGTAGCGTTCGAGGCCGGCGATGGCATTGCCGTCGACGTCGGTCACGGCCTGTTTTTTGTAGTCGGTGAAATCGTCGAGCTCGTCGTACTGCGCGCGCGTGGCGTCCTGGCCCGTGATCGTGGACTCGTACGGCTTGAGCATCACTTCTTCCATCATCGTCTCGCCGATCGCCAGCATCTGCTGCGTGATCAGGGGATCGGTGCTGGCAATGCTGGCGCGGTTATACACCGTCACCAGGCCCGCCAGCGCGATGCCGACAATGACCATGGCCACCACCAGTTCGATCAGCGTGACGCCGGCCATGCGCCGCTTATTCGACATAGCCGGTGCTCCCTTCCAGCCTGATCGTGCGCTGGGGTTGGCCATCGAGCTGGATCGTGATGTTGACCATGCCAAGCGGCGTACCGGCGGGCGCGCCGGTGATCGTGCCATCCGGCTGGAAGTACAGTTGGGAAGGCGGATCCTTGATGGCGACCGTCGCATCGCTGCTGTCGTACGTGCCGTTCTCGGCGCCTTTCAGATCGGCGTCGCAGCCTGTGTTCGATGCCAGCTCGGAGGTTCGAATGCGCATGTTCACCGTGCGCGCCGTCAGGCCAACGCACACCAGGCGCCGGTGCGCCACGGCCGACTTTTGCGCATGGCGCAGCGCGCTGGCCACCTGATCGCCGAAGACCAGCGCGCCGGTGGTGTTCCCGCCCATCAGTTTGGGAATGCCGATCGCGGCCAGCACGCCGACCATCACCATCACCATGATCAGTTCGACCATCGTGAAGCCGCCCTCGCGCGTCAATTGAACACCTCGCGCACATGGATGATGCGGCGGTTTTCGGCCGGCAAGATGCCGAAGGTGGCGCGCGCCGACGGGTCTGTCGGCTTCGGCACCTCCGCCGGCCCCGAGCACGTGACCTGCGTGCGCATCCAGGGCATCTTGCTGGCGGTGCTGGCGCCCTTGGTGGACAGGCATGACGTGTCCAGCCCGGACGCACCGAGGTTGATGGCCACGTTGATCGAGCCCGGCTGGCTGCTCGTGAGCGGCAGCACGCCTGCGCCTTTCGTCAGTTTCACCGGCTGCTGGATGGCGGGCGGCGTGCTACCCGTTGACGTGGTTTGTGCGAAGGCAGTCGCCGGGATCACCGTAAAGCTGTCCTGATCGTTCAGCACCCAGCTCTTGCCGCTCCAGTATTCGACCGTCACCGGCATCTCGATCGGATTCGTGCCAGTGCGGCCGAAGCGGCTGCCGATGCGCACACGACCGGTGCGGATCCACGGGCGCGCCTGTTCCGTCTCGGCCAGGCCAGTGCCTACCGGCGCGGTGGCGGACGTGATGAACAATTCCGGCTTGGTCTCGCCATTGTCGGCGCGCAGGCGGATTTGCAGCGGCGCCTGCCTGGGGGTCGTGAAGGCCGGCTGTGGAATCGGCTGCTCGGTCAACGGCGTCACGCCGGACGAAAAGCCATTGGCCGCGTACGTGCCGCTCAGCGTGCCGGGTGTGGTCGTGAAGGGCGTGCCGTTCTCTTGCAGCGCGCTGAACCTGATGGTCTGACCGGCGCCGAAGCCTTTCGGATAATTTTTCGTCAGCTCGCCCTTGCGGTTGATGGCCGTGAGCTTGAGCATGATCGGTTCGCCCGCATAGTAGAAGTTGGCGGCCTTGCGCGCCGCGTCGTTCAGCTCGACCTGGAACGCCCACGGCACGAACGGGCCGACCTTCGCCGTGCAGACGGTGCCCACCATGCCGCCGGTCGTGCTGCTGATGCCGATGGCGCTGCCGAGGAAGTTGGCCCGGGTGGCCAACAGGTCAAGGTAGCCCGCTTCGTTGAAGTTCATCGTGGCCGTCGCCACGCCTTGCGTGAACTCCACCGCCACGCTGGGCAGGTTGCCGGTCAGGCCACCGCCGATACAATCGGGGCCGAGCGTCGTCAGCGTCGCGTTCTTGCCCAGCACCGTGTCGGCGTTCAGGCCGGCCGCATGGAAATTCGGCGTGATGTCGCCCGCCAGGTTCTCGGCCAGCAGCTTCACGTTGAAGTCGGCGCCGGCGCGCAGGCCTGCGGTGATCTCGAAATCGACATGGTCCGGCGCCACGATGAATTCATCCTTGCCCGTGATCTTGTCGAACTTGGCGTTGAGCGCCACCTTGCCGGCGTCGGGATAGACCAGCGTGAGCTTGCCCGTGCCGGTGCTGTCGAAGCTGGTGGCCAGGGGCGTCGTGCCGGTCGTGTTGCAGGCAAACGACTTTGTGTCGTTCGCCACGGTTGGCGTGGAATCCAGGCTCATGCTGAGTTTGCCCGACGTCGGCAGCACGTAGTTGCAGCTGTACTCGACGTTCTTCGTTTCGTTGTTAAAGCCCGGGACGCAAGCGGTGGCCGTCGAATTGGCCTTGAGCGCCTGGATCGTGGCGGTGATGGCGTTGCCGGCCTTGTGATCGGCGACCTTGATGTCGAAGTTGACGTCGCCGGTGAAGTTCATGTCGCAGCTGGACGTCCTGGTTGCGCTGTTGAGGCACTGGACCGAGGCCGAGGTGCCGGTCAGCGCGAGCTTGACGACGCCGCTGGCGATGCTCGATACGTTGGCCGTCGTGGTGCCGGTGGCGCCGGTGTTGATCGCGGCGCCGCCCGGTTGCAGCGTCGCGCTGGCGCCGCCGGTGAAGTGCGGCGCGCTGCAGCTGCTGTTGGCGCAGGCAGTGACGGTAACGCTTTCGCCCGTGCAGGTGCCGGCGCTGCCGTCGTGCGTGATCAGCAGGTATTGCAATGCGCCCGTCGCCGGCTTGGCTGACTCGCACGTCGGGCCATTGGCGCTGTTGACCGGATTGCCGCTCTGGTTGTCCACGCAGTCGCACATGCCGGCGCGCGTGCCCGATTTGCAGATGATCTTCTTGGCCACGCGGCCGTTCCACTCCAGCTTCGCGAAGTCGACCGCCGCGTTGCCGGTGATGAGCGCGTTCGAGGTCTGCAGCGTCATCTGGCCGGTGTCGACGTCGCCGTCGATGGTGCTGCCGGAACCGAGGTACAGGCTGGTGGTCGCCTTGACGTTGCCGGTGATTTTGACCGGCGTGCCGATGGTGATGGCGGTGCCGGTGACCGGGCCGGTGATCGTGGTGTTCGACGCGATCTGTACGGCGCCGGTGGAGACCACCGTGCCGGTGATCTGCAGCGTCGAACCGGTACCGAGCATCATGCTCGCGGCAGTGATGTCGGCCCGGATGGTCTGCGGCTGGGCGCCGACCGAGAAGGTCTTGCCCGCGCTGAACGAGCCGCCCGTGATGCTGATGTTACTGGTCGTGATGTCGCCGATGTTCAGGTTGCCGGTACTGGTCAGGCGCGCGGTGCCCGACATGGTCAGGTACTGGGTGTACTGGAACGCGACATCCGACTGTACGTTGACGGTGTAGCCGGTGTCGATGACGACCCGGTCGTCATACGCCAGCCCTGCGGTGCTGGGACAGGTGTATACCTTGCCAGACAGCGAGCAGCCGGAAATCGACGCGCCGCCGAAGCGATACGTCACGCCGGCCTGCGCCGCGCCGCAAGCGATCAGCATCAGCAGCGCGCACAGCACCAGGGCGCAGCGGCGCAGCGCCATGCTCAGGATGTCCGGGAACGCTGATGGGAAATACACAAGGGAGCCTGCACGAAACGGGATGAGCGAAAGTGTGCACCGAATTGCCGTCAGGCCACAATAGATTTTTCGCTCAGGCAACCATTCGACGGTTTTCCACGGCCCGAGTGCGTGCTGTGGACAACGGTGTGTGACTATCGTGCAAACAGTCTTACAATAGTTTCCACCTTATTAACGTAGCGGACACCATGGCCCATATCCAACCAAGCGGCTGGCGCGAGATGTCCGTCACGGGCGCCGCCGCCCGCGAAATCGAGACGCTGGCGTATCTCGAGCAGCGCCTGGCCGACACGCCGTACGTGATCTACCACGGCGTGCACTGGACGAACGTCGAGCAGGGCTACTCGGTGTATGGCGATGTCGACTTCATCGTGCTCGCGCCGAACGGGCGCATCCTGGTGATCGAGCAGGTCGCCGGCTTCCTGAACGAGACGCCGGAGGGCCTGGTGAAAAGCTACCAGGGCAAGCCGCGCAAGATCCGCACGCAGATCCTGGCCACCATCGAAGGCCTGGCCAAGCGCTACCAGGGCGCGCTGTCGATTGACTACCTGCTGTACTGCCCCGACTACATCGTGCGCGACGCGCCTTTGGCCGGCATCGACGCCGACCACATCATCGACGCGTCCAACAAACCCAAGCTGGCGCGCGTGATCCGCGAAGCGCTGCCGGTCACCGAACGCACCGACGACTTCGACAAGGTCACGCGTTTTCTGGGCGACACGCTCAATCTGCGGCCCGATCCGAGCGCCATGATCGGCAATGCAGTGGCCATGGTCACCAAGCTGTCGGGCGGCCTGACGACGTGGGCGCGGCGGCTCGAGTTCTCGCCTTTCCGGCTGCACGTGATCGGCACCGCCGGCAGCGGCAAGACCCAGCTGGCGCTGGCCGAATACACGGCCGCGATCGACGCCGGCCTGCGGCCTTTGTACGTCTGCTTCAACCGGCCGCTGGCCGACCACATCGAACGGCTGGTGCCCAGCGGGGGGCGGGTGGCGACCTTCCACATGCTGTCCGACGCCTGGCTGCGCGCGCAGGACGTCACGCCCGATTACGCCGCGCTCGATGTGTGGGACAAGATCGAAACGTCGATGGCCGACGCCACCTTGCCCGAGACCTGGCAATTCGATGTCGTGATCGTCGACGAAGGCCAGGATTTTTCGGTGGCATGGCGCGACATCGTGCTGCGCATGCTGAAAGAGGGCGGGCGCGCGATCTGGATGGAAGACCCTGACCAGAACCTGTATGGCCGCGCGATGGTGCCGCTGCCGGGCTGGGTGACGCTGCACTCGCACACCAACTACCGCAGCCCGCGCCAGATCGTCGACATGCTCACGTCCATCGGCGCGTCGCACCAGCCGGTGGAGGCGGGCAGCCCGTTCAAGGGCGCCGACATTGAAGAACTGACCTATCCGGAAGGCGACGTGGAAGCGATGCTGGCGCAGACGCGACGCGCGGTAACGTCCTGCCTGGCCGCCGGCTTCGGCCGGCAAGACATCGCGATCTGCGCGTTTCGCGGCCGCGAAAAATCCGCGATCCTGCAGCTTGATCGGCTGAGCGACGCGCACTCGCTGCGCTCGTTTACCGGGGCGTATGATTTGTTTGGCAATCCGGTGTTTCGTGAAGGCGGGCTGCTGGCTGAATCGGTGTACCGGTTCAAGGGGCAGTCGGCGCCGGCACTGATTTTTACCGAGATCGATTTCGAGGAGCTCGACGAGCGGGCGCTGCGCAAACTGTTCGTGGGGATGACGCGGGCGCGATTGAAACTCGTGCTGGTGATGAGTGAGAGGGCGTCGTTGCAGATTGTGGATCGGATGAGCGGGCGGGACTTCGGTTGATGAACTTGGGTCCCCGCCAAGGCGCCCGGCGAGGGCGGGGACGACGGTTTTTAGGCCAACGTGCGTTGCAAACAGTCCGCAACGCCGCCCTTACTGATCACTAAACCAACGTCGCTCCCGCGAAGGCGGGAGCCCAAGTTTCTCACTTATGCCGCCAACGCATCCGAATTCGGCTCCGCACTCACCACATGCCGGTTCACCGCCGACAGCACCGACTTGAACGACGCCGTCACGATATTGCTGTCGATGCCGACACCGAACAGCGTCGGCCCATTCCCCACCCGCAGCTCGACATAGCACGCTGCACGTGCATCGGCGCCCGAGCCGATCGCATGCTCGTGATAATCCATCAGGCGAATCTCCAGGCCCAGCGCCGTGACGAAGGCGTCGATCGGCCCGTTGCCCCGGCCCGAGAACACCTGCGGCGCATGGTGGCGCGCCACGTCGACTTCGAGCTGCACGTCGTGCGCGCTGTCTTCCGTCATGCGGTGCGCGATGTAGTGATACGGCTCTTCTTGATCCAGGTACTCGCGCGCGAACAGTGCGTGCAGGTCCGCCGGGTTGATTTCGCGGCCGCTCTCGTCGGCCTGGCGCTGCACCACGCGCGAGAACTCGATCTGCAGACGGCGCGGCAGTTGCAGGCCGTATTCCTGTTCGAGCAGATACGCCATGCCGCCCTTGCCCGACTGGCTGTTGACGCGGATGACCGCATCGTAGCTGCGACCCAGGTCAGCCGGATCGATCGGCAGGTACGGCACTTCCCAGATGGCGTCGGCCTGCTGCTTGGCGAAGCCCTTCTTGATCGCATCCTGGTGCGAACCAGAGAACGCCGTGAACACCAGATCGCCCGCATACGGATGGCGCGGGTGCACGGGCAGCTGGTTGCAATCCTCGACCAGCTGGCGCACCGCGTCGATGTCCGAGAAGTCCAGGCCCGGGTGCACGCCCTGCGTGTACAAATTCATCGCCAGCGTGACCAGGTCGACGTTGCCGGTGCGCTCGCCGTTACCGAACAGGCAGCCCTCGACGCGGTCGGCGCCGGCCATCACCGCCAGTTCGGCGGCAGCGACGGCGGTGCCGCGGTCGTTGTGCGGGTGGACGCTGATGACGAGCGATTCGCGGTTGTTCAGATTGCGGCACATCCACTCGATCTGGTCGGCGTAGACGTTCGGCGTGGCCGCTTCGACGGTCGATGGCAGGTTGACGATCATCTTGTTCTGCGGCGTCGGCTGCCAGACGGCGCTGACCGCATCGGTGATCTGCTTCGAGAAATCGAGCTCGGTCGTCGAGAACGATTCCGGCGAATACTCCAGACCCCACTGGGTCTGCGGATGCTCGGCGACCAGGTCCTTGATCAGCTGCGTGCCCTTGACGGCAATCTGCACGATCTCGTCGCGCTCCATATTGAACACCACGCGGCGGAACACCGGCGCGACTGAGTTGTAGACGTGGACGATGGCGCGCTTGGCGCCGACCGCCGATTCCACGGTGCGGCGAATCAGCTCATCGCGCGACTGGGTCAGCACGATGATGGTGACGTCGTCCGGAATGTGCTTGTCGTCGACGAGCATGCGCACGAAATCGAAATCGGTCTGCGACGCGGACGGGAAGCCGACCTCGATCTCCTTGATGCCGATCTTGACCAGCATCTTGAAGAAGCGCAGCTTTTTCTCGGGACTCATCGGCTCGATCAAGGCCTGGTTACCGTCGCGCAGGTCGGTGCTCATCCAGATCGGTGGCGTGGTGATGGTGCGGCTTGGCCACTGGCGGTCGGCCAGGTCGATGGCTGGGAAGGGACGGTACTTGGCGGCAGGGTTGTTCAACATGATCGGGTGCTCCTGATGGGTTTGTTCACTGGGCTTTGCGGGCGTGGGTGGCGGAGGCTGCCGGGCGGGCCACGAAACGCGAGGCCCGGCAACCGGTCGGTAGTTTTAGCAGCGCCAGTGCGAATGAAACGCGAGCGCTCGCCGCCAAGATGGACCCGGTGAGGAAAAACGATGGTGCGAATTGTGGCGTGGTAGACATCTGGGCGACTTCCTGCTGCTGTTGAGACCGGCGAGTGCCGGGCGTACGGCCGAACGATCAGGCGCGTAGTAGCAGTGCAGCTAGCGATAGCGCGCCAGCGGCAGGGAGAAAGTTCGACAGATGCAGGGTGAAAGACATAATTTCGACTTTAAGGAACTCGGCGCCGTATGTCAAGCGGACAATTGCCGCATGTGGAAAAGAAAGTACGGGGATTCTGGACAGTCGCCGCCTAGTTAAATCAGCTCTCTCGTTCTTTTGTTAGCCTAAAAACGTCGTTCCCGCGAAGGCGGGAACCCAAGTACGCAGCGCACCACCAATGTATTTTGGCCCGCTCAGGAGGCGGGCAAAACGATGACGTCCGCAACAGTTTATGCGCCTGCCATGGCCAGTAGCACCTGCACGCCCGATGCCGCGTGATAGCATCGTCCGCGATACTTTCTGGAGAATCCAACAATGCGCCGCCCCGTAACCGATGTGTCCCGCCTCCGCCTGAAACTCCTCGGCGCCACCGTCCTGATGGCGCTGGTCGCCGGCTGCGGCGACGGCATCCCGAAGGACAAGGACGACGAAGACGACGACACGCCCCCACCCGCACCAACGGCAGCGCTCTCGGTCTTCGCCGGTGACCCGACCGCCGACGGCACGATGGACGGCACCGGCAGCGCGGCACGCTTCAACAACCCACACGGCCTGGCGATCGACAGCAGCGGCAATGTGTACGTGGCCGACCGCGGCAACTACACCATCCGCAAGATCACGCCGGAAGGCGTCGTCACCACGCTGGCGGGCGGCGCAGGGCAGAGCCGACTCACCAACGGCGCCGCCGCCAATGCGCGCTTCGTCAATCCAGTGGCGTTGACAGTGGGGAGCGGCGGCACGGTGTATGTCGCGGATGATTTGGCTATCCGGAGCATCACGTCGGCGGGGCAGGTCGCGACGGTGACGACGATCCCGATTGGCGGCAACGTCGCGACGGCGAGCCGGCCCGAAGTGACACCAGGCGCGATTGCGGTCGATGCCAATAACAATCTCTACATCACCAACAACTACGGCACGCGCCGGTTCGCCATCGGCGCGGCCACGACGGGGATACTGGAAGGGCAGAACACGGTGGGCGACCTGTTCGGCACGCGCACGATGGCGCCGCGTGGGCTGGCGGTCGATAGCAGCAATGTTGTGTACTTGTTCGACCTCGAGCGCGAGATCAGCCGCTGGAATCCGACGGCGAATTTTGGGTCGGACAATCTGTTTACGATTGCAGGCGCGCAAAATGCTCGCGGCGCGATAAACGGCACCGGCAATGCGGCGCGGTTCGAGCAGGTGGTGGCGCTGACGGTTGATCTGCAGGGCACTGTGTATGCGGCCGATGCGGTGAATAATCTGGTGCGCAGGATTACACCAGCTGGCGTGGTGACTACGGTGGCTGGGACGACGCGGGCGACGACGTTGCGCGTCGGGGATTTGCCGGGGAGCTTGGGCGAAGTGCGCGGTGCTGTTACGGATGGCAAAGGGCTGCTGTATGTGACGTCCGGGAATGCAGTGGTCAAGATTCGGTTGCCGTAAGCGCCCCGGCCGTCCGCGAACCTACCGCCTGCTGGCATCAAACGCGCCAGCAGAAAATCGCTTGAGTTAGGTTGTCAATCGAACGACGGCGCCTCGATGATGAGTCGAGGAATTTTATGACACAAGGCGAGCTTGAATTCATCGCGATCGATGGAAGAATGGCAGCGACGATGACAATTCGGGCACAAGGCGGCGGCATTGGTCGTGGTATCGGAATCGTGGCTCGACAGTGGCATGACGTGATGGACTTCGAGGTAAGGCAAGCCGTCGCCCCCCATGAACGGCACAAGAGCATCACAGCCTTCGCAGCGACCGTTCGCAGCTTGCAGGACCCACGCATTTACTGCCGGGTCACGAACGTATGATGTCGTGATCGTCGACAGCATGGTTGTTGTAAGCTGCCAAGTGGGCGGCCATTCAGGCCTATGAGTGCCCTGACAGATCCTATGGCACTGTTGAGTAGACCCATCAAAAACACCAATTTGATGTCAACAATCTCCTACCTCCCTGTTGCGAGGACTCCTAACCTAAACACTGCGATTTTTGTGTTTCTGTCTGACCAAGACTGGTGCGCCTAAATCAGTTAGCATAGGGTCTCAGCAACATTTATCGGCGGCTATTTTGCACGACCTCTACGTATTCGACTTTCTTCGCACCGTGTCACATCAACTAAAAGACACCCTTGAAATATTACCAGCTTCGGATCTCAATGATGCGGCGATTATGCGGCTGCAAGATTTTCAGTTGGAGTCCCGAACATCTCAAGGTGTTTATGTCTTAATTTATGAAGGTCAGCCGAAATATATCGGTAAAGCTAATAACGTAAAAGAGCGACTCTCACAGCACCTTACAAAATTGCGCGGCCGAAAGAACATAATATTAGATTCTCTCTCTTATAAAGCGCTGTTGCTTGATAAAAGTATGAGTACTGCAGCCAATGAGGATATCCTAATAGGATTGTTTCGTCAGGAATATGCAGGAATGTGGAATGGTGCTGGTTTCGGACCAAAGGATCCGGGGAGGGAAAGAGATACAACCAAGCCAGGAAAATTTGATCAGGAACACCGCATAATTGAAGATTATCTCATCAATGTTAATCTTGATGAAAATCATAAAGTGGGGCTGGGGCATCTACTGTCTGCCATGAAATCTCAGCTGCCATATGTCTTCAGATACGAAGTTGATGCGGAGAATTTGAAAAGTGAGATTGACTTAAAAGCCAGCCGCCATACCGCAAAAGATTTACTTCAAGCCGTAGTAAATCATCTTGGTGAGGGCTGGCGAGGTGCGGTCATTAGTTACGGAATGGTGTTATATAAATCCAATAAAAATTATCCGCACGGAACGGAGTTAAACCCGGTTCAAGATTAAGCGGCAAGTTCGAGATTTTCTTGTCTAGCCGAGCGTAGGGAAATGCAAACACTTTCGGCTATCACAGAGGCCAAACGAACTGGCACCGCATTCCCTAACTGTCGCATTGTTTCGCTCCAAGTCCCTGAGAAAATAAATGAGTCGGGAAATGTCTGTATGCGAGCCGACTCGCGGACAGTAAAATACCTCACAGTACCATCGGGCCTACGCAACATGTTCTCACCTCCCGGTACGCCGTGATCGCCAGCCTTCAACGCTTTCGCGGGCTCGTCGAGCGGACTTCCTGTATGGCCTGCATAAATTCGCGCACCAGGCTGAAATTTATGGGCTTGTATCATTGTTGATGTAGAGTTTCTTTCTGGGTCTGGGAGATCGAAGATAGCGTCTCGCACAGTCAACCAAGGCGTCGATAGCTCAGAAATATCATCCGCTTCAGTGATTTTCTTCAGCACACGATCAATCGTCAGTGGACGTATAGGCCGATCTTTTTTGGCTACTTTATGGTAATCCCAGTAAGATCCCGTTTTCCACTGTGATAATAGCAGTGATTGTAGGCTGTGGGACTCAGAGGGAAATTTGAAATTTATGTTTAAATCTGCGCGAAATCCGACAATAAAAACACGCATGCGTTTCTGAGGGATTCCATAGTTAGCGGCATTGACTAGCTTCCACTGAATATTGTATTCGCTTAGCGCTCCGGACTTTCGATGCTGAGTAAGTCGCGCTAGATGGTTGAGCCATTCTTCACCTTCCCTCGATAATAGCGAAGGATATTCCAATTGCAATAAAATATAGTTAAAGTAATCCGAAAATGCGGCTCGCGTTAGTCCTTGGACATTTTCAAAAACAAACGCGCGCGGCTGATTTTCACGAACAGCACGAATTGCTTGAGGGAACATGTCACGTTGATCTAAAAAACTGCCGTGCTTGCCACCCAGCGAAAAAGGCTGGCACGGAGGACCTCCAGTTACCAAGTCAATTTCTTTAAAGTCTCTGTAATCTAAATTTCGGACGTCACCTTCGATGACGTCCGGCCAGTGCGATATCGGACTCACATTCGACTGCTTATTTATTCGAATCGTATTGCAAGCGTGCGAGTTCCACTCGACGATAGCCTTGTGTGTCACATGTTGACTCGAAAACCCGAGGGCCAAGCCACCGGCGCCGGCAAATAATTCAATCGAGTTAATTGTCATATCAATGTCAAATCAAAAAATGTGTTGTTGGCGAGGTTTTGCTGTTGAGGAGGAGAACTCACCACCATCCTACCAGCGATGATGTATTTTACTGTACGCCCATACAGTATTTCAAATCTTGTTCCACCGATGTGGCCATTCGAGTTTGAAATATCGTTGTATCCCCCCAACTTTGAGCGTGACGCTCATTGAGTCGCATCAATGGTAGCGGAAGCTTCTTGTGATGACGAGTCCTAAGGGGGAGGCAAGATGGTTGACACACTGAGTGCCACGAAGCGCAGCGAAGTGATGTCAAGGGTTCGCGGTAAGGATACGCGGCCAGAACTTCTCGTACGGCGTCTCATATATCATGCAGGGTACCGTTATCGGCTGCATGTCGCACAACTGCCAGGTCGTCCAGATATTGTATTCAACGGACGCAAGAGGGTGATTTTCGTACATGGATGCTTTTGGCATTCTCATACTGGTTGTCGAAATGCTCGAGTGCCGAAGTCTCGTCCTGAATTTTGGCAGTCCAAGCTTAAAGGGAATAAAGCAAGAGACGAGCGCAATCTCCACGAGTTGGTGGAGGCGGGGTGGCAGACTTTGGTGATATGGGAGTGTGAGCTCCGCGATCCCGACCTTGCTGCGAAGATCATTCGATTCTTGGAAGCCTGATCTCGACTTGAAATTCAGATCTCTGCTAGGGAAAAACCAAAGTTTCGCCCTAGCTGGCAAACATATCTACTTACTCAAACGTCAATGTTTCCGGCCCGCAGAGCATTCGCCTCAATGAAATTCCGCCGCGGCTCCACGTCATCCCCCATCAGCGTCGTAAAGATCTGATCCGCCGCGATCGCATCATCGATCTGCACCTTCAGCAGACGACGCACGGTCGGATCCATCGTGGTTTCCCACAACTGCGACGGGTTCATCTCGCCCAGCCCTTTATAGCGCTGCTTGGACACGCCACGCTCGGCTTCTTCACGCAACCACAGCATCGCTGCATGGAAGTCGCGCACCGCAAACTCTTTCATACGCTCGCCTTCGCCGCGGCGCACGATCGCGCCTTCGCCCATCAGGCCCTGGAACGTCGCTGCCGAGTTGGCCAGCACCGTGTAATCGGCGCCTGCCACGAAGTCGGCGTCAATCGACGTCACCTGTACGTTGCCGTGGTAGATACGTTCGATGCGCAGCGCGTGCTTGTCGGACAGGTCGTCCGAGCGCACCTTGACCTTGACGGCCGGATCGTCGATCGCTTTTTCCATCGCCTGCGCCGACACTTCGGCATTCTCGAGCGTGGTCAGGTCGAGCGCGACGCCGCCGCTGAAGATCGCGGTCAGTGCTGCCCGGTCGATCACGCGCGTCAGGCGCATCATGATGGTGTTGGCCAGGTTGTACTGGCGCGCCAGTTCGCCCAGCGCTTCGCCATTGATCGGCTCGGCGCCATCGCGCGGGATGAGCGACGCGGTATTGAGCGCGAACGTCATCATGTAGCTTGCTTCTTCGATGTCATCCTTCAGATAACGTTCGTCGCGGCCGGCTTTTACTTTATACAGCGGCGGTTGCGCGATATAGATGTGGCCGCGCTCGACCAGCTGCGGCATCTGGCGATAGAACAGCGTCAGCAGCAGGGTACGGATGTGGGCGCCGTCGACGTCCGCATCGGTCATGATGATGATGCGGTGGTAGCGCAATTTCTCGACGTTGAATTCGTCCGGGCCGATCGAGGTGCCGAGCGTGGCGATCAGGGTCGTGATCTGCTCCGACGACAGCATCTTTTCGAAGCGCGCCTTTTCCACGTTCAGCACCTTGCCGCGCAGCGGCAAGATTGCCTGGAACTTGCGGTCGCGGCCCTGCTTGGCCGAGCCACCTGCCGAGTCACCCTCGACGATGTAGAGTTCGGCCAGCGCCGGGTCGCGTTCCTGGCAGTCGGCCAGTTTCGACGACAGGCCCAGGCCGTCCATGACGCCTTTACGGCGCGTCAGGTCGCGTGCCTTGCGCGCCGCTTCGCGGGCGCGAGCTGCTTCGACAATCTTGCCGCAGATGATCTTGGCGTCGTTCGGCTTTTCGGCCAGGAAGTCGGTCAGCGTCTTGGCGACGATCTCTTCGACCGGGCCGCGCACTTCGGACGAGACCAGTTTATCCTTGGTCTGCGACGAGAATTTCGGTTCCGGCACTTTCACTGACAGCACGCAGGTCAGGCCTTCGCGCATGTCGTCGCCCGATATCTCGACCTTGGCCTTCTTGGCGAAATCGTGTTCGTCGATGTACTTGTTGATGACGCGCGTCATCGCTGCGCGCAGGCCGGTCAGGTGACTCCCGCCGTCGCGCTGCGGGATGTTGTTCGTGAAGCACAGCACCTGCTCGTTGAAGGCGTCGTTCCACTGCATCGAAACGTCGACCGAGATGTTCGTGTTCTGGTCGGACATGCGCTCGCCGGTCGCCTGGAAGACGGTTGGGTGCAGCACGTTCTTGGCCTTGTTGATGTACTCGACGAAACCGCGCGTGCCGCCTTCGAACGCGAACATTTCTTCCTTGCCCGAACGCTGGTCGGTCAGCTTGATGCTCACGCCATTGTTCAGGAACGACAGTTCGCGGATACGCTTGGACAGGATTTCGTAGTGAAATTCGACGTGGTTGAAGATGGTCTCGTCGGCCCAGAAGTGCACGTCGGTGCCGCGCTTGTCGGTCTCGCCGATGACCTTGATCGGCGATACTTCGATGCCGTTGACCATTGCCAGTTCGCGATTTTGCGGCACGCCGCGCACGAATTCCATCTGGTGCACTTTGCCGTCGCGGCGGATCGTCACGCGCAGCAGTTTTGACAGTGCATTCACGCACGAGACGCCCACGCCGTGCAGGCCGCCCGAGACTTTGTACGAATTCTGGTCGAACTTGCCGCCAGCGTGCAGTTCGGTCAGGACGATCTCGGCCGCCGAGCGTTTCGGCTCGTGCTTGTCGTCCATTTTCAGGCCGACAGGAATGCCGCGGCCGTTGTCGGTAATCGAAATCGAATTATCGGAGTGGATCGTGACGTGGATTTCGGTGCAGTGGCCGGCCAGCGATTCGTCGATCGAGTTGTCCAGCACTTCGAACACCAGGTGATGCAGGCCGGTGCCGTCGGACGTGTCGCCAATGTACATGCCCGGGCGCTTGCGCACCGCTTCCAGGCCTTCCAGGATCTGGATCGAGGAGGCGCCGTAATCATCCACCGGGACGGCGGGGATATTCTCTGCTGGGGTATTCTCGGACATGGACTACTTTCTATAAAACGGGTGGATCCGGTTGCTTGCGGCCTGCAACCGAGAACCGTCGTTCCCGCGGAGGCGGGAACCCAATTTTGCTCGATATGCCGACATACTTGGATTCCCGCCTGCGCGGGAATGACGGTTTCAAGGCTCACTACTGGCGATGCGCCGTCTGGCACTCAACCTTTAAATACGCATCGGCATGACGACATACTTGAAGTCGCCAACTTCAGGAATCGAAATCAGCGCCGACGAGTTCGAGTCGCCCAGTGCGATATTGACCTGGTCGCACTTCAGGTTATTGAGCACGTCGAGCAGGTACGTGACGTTGAAGCCGATGTCGATCGAATCGCCACCGTAGTCAATCTCGAGTTCTTCGACCGCTTCTTCCTGGTCGGCATTGGTCGAGCTGATCTTCATGACGCCCGGCTCGATGATGCAGCGTACGCCTTTGAACTTGTCGCTGGTCATGATCGCGGCGCGCTGCAGCGAGCGCAGCAGTTCATCGCGGCTGATCGTGAAATCGTTCTTGTAACCCTTCGGAATCACGCGCGTGTAGTCAGGGAACTTGCCCTCAACCAGTTTCGAGACCAGCTCGATGTCGGCGAAGGTCAGTTTGACCTGCGACGCCGCGATGTCCAGGCGCACGGTTTCATCGTTTTCTTCCAGCAGGCGCTGCAGTTCGATGATGGTCTTGCGCGGGATGATGACTTCCTGGCGCTCGAACTGCTGTTCGGTTTCCACCGAGCAGAACGCCAGACGGTGGCCGTCGGTCGCCACGGCAATGATGCTGCTGCCGTCGAGCACCAGCAGCAGGCCGTTCAGGTAGTAACGGATGTCCTGCTGGGCCATCGAGAAGTACACCATGTTGAACAGGTGCTTGAGTGTCTTTTGCGGCAGCGTGACCGACGCGTTATAGGTGTCGGCGATCGACACGGTCGGGAATTCCTCGGCCGCGAGCGTCTGCAGCGCGAAGCGCGACTTGCCGCTCTGCACGGCCAGGCGCTTGTTCTGCAACGTCATCGTGACGTCGCCTGATTCCGGCAGCGCGCGCAGGATGTCGAGCAGCTTGCGCGCCGCGACCGTCGTGCCGGCCACGTCGTCGCCGGCGCCGATATTGGCGTGCGTGGTGATCTGCACTTCGGTGTCGGTCGACAGGAACGACACGTTCTGGCCATCTTTGCGAATGAGGATATTGGCCAGAATCGGCATAGTGTGCCGACGCTCGACAATACCACTCACGATCTGCAGTGGCCGGAGAAGCGTATCTCGGGTGGATTTGACCAATTGCATAGATATCCTCAGTACGTTGTTTGGTGAAATAATTACTAATACGACATTGTGCCATTGCCACAGGCAAAGACAAGATTTCCTGACTGATGTGCCCGGATCAGCCCTTCAAGGTCTGTTCCAGCACGTGCAGCTCGTGGTTGCATTCGGGATTCTTCTGACGGTCGCCCGCGATCTTGCGCACCGCGTGCAGCACGGTCGTGTGGTCGCGTCCGCCGAACAGTTCGCCGATCTCGGGCAGGCTCTTTTGCGTCAGTTCCTTGGCCAGGTACATGGCGATCTGGCGCGGGCGGGCAATGTTGGCCGGCCGGCGCTTCGAGTACATGTCGGCGACCTTGATGTTGAAGAAGTCGGCCACCGTCTTCTGGATGTTTTCCACTGAGATCTGGCGGTTCTGCACCGACAGCAGGTCTTTCAGCGCTTCTTTCACGACGTCGATCGTGATGTCCTTGCCGTGGAAACGCGAGTACGCCAGGATCTTGCGCAGCGCGCCTTCCAGCTCGCGCACGTTCGAGCGCAGGTGCTTGGCCACGAAGAAGGCCACGTCGTCCGACAGCGTCACGTCTTCGGATTGCGCTTTTTTCAGCAGGATCGCGACGCGCATTTCGAGTTCCGGCGGCTCGATCGCCACCGTCAGGCCAGAGTCGAAACGCGAGATCAGGCGGTCGTCCATGCCCGTGATCTCTTTCGGATAGGTATCCGAGGTGATGATGATCTGTTTCTTCGCGGCGATCAAAGCCTCGAACGCATAGAAGAACTCTTCCTGCGTGCGGCTTTTGCCGCCGAAGAATTGAATATCATCGATCAGGAGCATGTCGAGCGAGTGATAGTAGTGCTTGAAGTCGTCGAAGCCCTTGCGTTGATAGGCGGTGACGACGTCGCGCACGTACTGCTCGGCGTGGATGTAGCGGATGCGCGCGTTCGGCTGGTCGGCCATGACCTGGTTGCCGATCGCGTGGATCAGGTGGGTTTTACCAAGGCCGACGCCGCCGTAGAAGAACAGCGGGTTGTATGACACGCCCGGATTGTTCGCCACCTGGATCGCGGCGGCGCGCGCCAGCTGGTTGGCCTTGCCGGTCACGAAGCTGTCGAAGGTCAGTTCGGTGTTGATGCGGCTTTGCTCGCGTTTTGGCGAGTTGGCGATGTTCAGGTTCTGGTTATGGTTCGGGCCATTGCCCTGGCCATTGTTCGGGCTCGGGTGTTCGGCGCCGGGCGCAGGGCGCGGGGCGTTGAAGTCGACCGTCGCGGTGGAACCGGACGCACCGGCGCTGACCGTGTTGCGGGACGGGTGCGTTTTAGGGTCGAGCACAAACTGCACCTCGACTGGCGCTTCCCAATACTGGGCGGCCAACTCCGTGATGCGGGTGGCAAACTGTGTCTTGACCCAGTCGAGCTTGAAGCGATTCGGTGCGGCCACGCGCAGCTTGCCGTCTTCGTAGTCGAGGGCGACCAGCGGTTTGATCCACGCGCTATATTGCTGTGGCGTGAGCTCGAGCTCTAGCTGCGCGGAACAGGTCTGCCAAAAATTTTCCATTACTTCGCTTGTTGATACGTAACACGCTATTTTACCCGCACCGGACAAAGTTATCCACAGGCGGCGCACATATTTTCCACCGAAATGGGCTGTCGGGGCGCCTACTTGCCGGGCTGGAATGGGCGTGGAACGCGGCTTGCGAAACAACATCAACCTTGACACTGCGGCGCGAAGTAGAGTCTAATTCAGGGTTCCCCGTCCGTGCACCGTGTCAGGCTGATAATTTCAGCGGCTGGTAGTCGGGCGAAGAGAGGCCTGTGACATGACGCGAGCTTGATCTGCGAAACTGTCATCGGCGCCGAATCTGACACAAGTCAGACCCGATTTTGCATCTTATTTTGCTTTAAGCGAGACCACCATGAAACGTACTTACCAACCTTCCGTCGTCCGTCGCAAGCGCACGCACGGCTTCCGCGCACGTATGGCTACCCGTGGTGGCCGTCAAGTCCTGAACGCTCGCCGCGCCAAAGGCCGCAAGCGTCTGGCTGTCTAAGTCACACACCGCACGTTGCGGTCAGTGATGACAGGCGAAGGTTCGCACGACTTCGCGCGCGTTCGGCGCATCGTTAAAACGGATGAATTTTCATCCGTTTTTCGTTTGCGGCCAGCGCAAAAAACGGCGCATTTCGTGCTCTATACGCGACCGAACGCACTGCCGCATGCGCGGTTGGGCGTCGTTGCGGCCAAGCGCTTTGCGCCGCGCGCCGTCACGCGCAACACGATCAAGCGCATCACGCGCGAACTGTTCCGCACCACCGGCTTGCCGCCTGTCGATTGCATCGTACGCTTGTCGCGTCCGGTCAATGGCAAGGATGGCCCGGCCACGAACCGGGCCCTGAAGGCCGCGTTGAAGGTGGAACTGACGCGCCTGTTCGCGTCGCAGCAACGGCGCCCGGCGCCGGTGGACGCGTCATGAAGACGCTGTTCATCTGGCTGCTGCGCGGCTATCAGCTGCTGATCTCGCCGATGCTCGGGCCGCGTTGCCGTTTCTATCCCAGCTGTTCCAATTACGCGATCGAAGCGTTGCGCGTCCACGGCGCCGCACGCGGTTCCTGGCTGGCCGCGCGCCGCGTGGGCCGCTGCCACCCGTGGAATGCGGGCGGTCTCGACCCGGTGCCGCCTAAAGGCGCCAAGGAATCCCATTCAGCCGCTTGCGGTTGCAACCACTCCTGAAGACTCCAATGGAATTCAATAAACGTACTGTCCTGTGGATCGTGTTCGCCATTTCCCTGATTGTTCTCTGGAACAATTGGATGGTGGCTAACGGCAAACAGTCGATGTTCTCGCCGGCGCGTCCGGCGCAGGTTGCCCAGCAAAAGACGTCCGATGTACCGGCCGCTCCGCAAGCCGGCAGCAATGCCGTGCCGGGCGTGCCCGCTGCGGCAGGCACGCCTGTCGTTCCTGGCGGAGCGCCCGTGGTGGCCGCTGCCAGCCCGGTCGTCACCGTCACCACCGACGTGGTCAAGGTCGACATCGACCCGGTCGGCGGTGTGATCAAGCGCCTGGAAATGCTCAAGTTCCGCGATCACTTCGACAAGACCAAGAACCAGGTCCTGTTCAGCGTGAACGGTCCGAGCGTGTACCTGGGCCAGACTGGCCTGATCGGCACCACTGCCAGCGGCGTGCTGCCGAACCACACCACGCCGTTCGTCGTGCGTGCCGGCGAGCGCACCCTGGGCGCCAATGGCCAAGTGCAGGTGGTGATGGATGCGGAGCAGGGCGGCGTGCGCCTGACCAAGACGCTGACGTTCCGCAAAGGCGACTACCTGATCGGCGTGCGTCATGACGTGACCAATATCGGCACCGCGCCGGTCCAGCCATCGCTGTACCTGCAGCTGCAGCATGACGGTACCAAGCCGGCCACCGATTCGTGGTTCATGCCAAGCTACACCGGCCCGACCCTGTACACGAGCACCGACAAGTACCAGAAGCTGACCTTCGAGCAGATCGAAAAGGGCAGTGCGGATCACTCGGCCAAAGCCGACAACGGCTGGGTCGCGATCTCGCAGCACTTCTTCGTGTCGGCCTTCATCCCGGCCGACAAGGCGCCGCGCGACATCTTCACCAAGAAGATCGCCAACAACCTGTATGCGATCGGCACCGTGCAATCGATGGGCACCGTGGCGCCTGGCGCAACCGTGTCGGTCGACTCCCGCCTGTATTCGGGGCCGCAGGACGAGCAGATCCTGGAAACGATCACGCCGGGCCTGGAGCTGGTGAAGGATTACGGCATGCTGACCGTGATCGCGAAGCCGATCTTCTGGGTCATGACGCAGCTGCACGCGATGCTGGGCAACTGGGGCTGGACCATCGTCGCGCTGACCATCCTGATCAAGCTGGCGTTCTTCCCGCTGTCGGCGGCAGGTTATCGCAGCATGGCCAAGATGCGTGTGGTCACGCCGAAAATGCAGGCGATCCGCGAACGCTTCAAGAGCGATCCGGTCAAGATGCAGCAAGCCACGATGGAGCTGTACAAGACCGAGAAGATCAATCCGCTGGGCGGCTGCCTGCCGATCCTGGTGCAGATGCCGGTGTTCTTCGCCCTGTACTGGGTGCTGCAAGCGTCGGTCGAGATGCGCGGCGCGCCGTGGATCGGCTGGATCCAGGATCTGACGCAGCCTGACCCGTTCTACATCCTGCCAATCATCTACGCGGTATCGATGTTCATCACGACCAAGCTCAATCCGCAGCCGACCGACCCGGTGCAGGCCAAGATGATGCTGTTCATGCCGATCGCGTTCTCGGTGGTGTTCTTCTTCTTCCCGTCCGGCCTCGTGCTGTACTGGGTGGTGAATAACATCCTGTCGATCGCGCAGCAGTGGGTCATCACGCGCAAGTTCGAGACGGCCGCAGCAAAGTAAGCTGCGCTGGTCTTTGCGAGAAACCCGCGCCGTGTGCGCGGGTTTTTTTTGAGGTGGCGGTGTGCGTGCGGACTTGGATTCCCGCCTCCGCGGGAATGACGTGCTGAGGAAGCGGGTCATCGGCGAATTCGCAGCTCGCAGCCGAAAAACCGTCGTTCCCGCGAAGGCGGGAACCCAAGTAAGTCAGCATAGCTTCCACGCTTCCACCACCCGTATCCCTTACAATCCCCCCATGAAACTCGATACCTCACCCATCGCCGCCATCGCCACCGCCCCCGGCCGCGGCGGCATCGGCGTCGTGCGCGCCTCCGGCAAGTCGCTCGGCACCCTGATCGACGCCCTGTTCCCCGGCGTGACACTCGCGCCGCGTCACGCCACCTACATCCCGTTCAAGGCCGCCAACGGCGACATCATCGACGAAGGCCTGGCCCTGTATTTCCCTGGCCCGCATTCGTACACCGGCGAAGACGTGCTGGAACTGCAAGGCCACGGCGGTCCGATCGTGCTGCAGATGCTGTTGGGACGCGTGCTGGAGGCGGGCAGTGCGCTCGATCTGCGCCTGGCCGAACCGGGCGAATTCACGCGCCGCGCTTTTCTCAACGATAAACTCGACCTGGCCCAGGCCGAGGCGGTGGCCGACCTGATCGACGCATCCACCGAAGCTGCCGCCAAGTCGGCGTCGCAGTCATTGTCTGGCGCCTTTTCGCAAGTCGTGCACACGCTGGTCGACCAGACGACCAACCTGCGCATGCTGGTCGAGGCGACGCTTGACTTCCCGGAAGAAGAAATCGACTTCCTTGAAAAATCGAACGCGCGCGGCCAGCTCGCCGGGATCATCACGGCGCTGGAAAACGTGTTTCGCCAGGCGGCGCAAGGCGCGCTGCTGCGCGAGGGCTTGAACGTGGTGCTGGTGGGGCAGCCGAACGTGGGCAAGTCCTCACTTCTCAACGCGCTGGCCGGGGCCGACGTCGCCATCGTCACGCCAATCGCCGGCACCACGCGCGACAAGGTCAGCGAGACGATCCAGATCGAGGGCATCCCGCTCAATATCATCGATACCGCGGGTATCCGGGCAATCAGCGACGAGATCGACGTGGTCGAGCGCATCGGCATCGAACGCACTTGGGGCGAAGTGGGCAAGGCCGACGTGATCCTGCACCTGCTTGACGCGAACCTGGGCCCGAGCGCGGCCGACGAGGCGATCGTCGCGGCCTTCCCGGCCAATGTGCCGGTGGTGCGCGTCTGGAACAAGATCGACCTGTCGGGCCACAAGCCGTCGAAGGACGAAAGCGTGGATGCCGTGCACCTGTATCTGTCGGCCCATGAAAAGCTGGGTATCGACCTGCTGCGCGCCGAACTGCTGCGCATCGCCGGCTGGCAGCAGACGGGCGAGTCACTGTTTCTGGCGCGCGAACGACACCTGATCGCCCTGCGCGCAGCGAGCGAACACCTGGAACTGGCGCGCCAGCATGCGATGCAGGACGATCAGTCGCTGGATCTGTTCGCCGAAGAACTGCGGCTGGCGCAGGATCAGCTGTCCAGCATCACCGGGCAGTTCACGCCGGATGATTTGCTGGGGGTGATTTTTGGGCGGTTCTGTATCGGGAAGTAGACGTCGCGTGCATCAAGGAAAACTAGCCAGAACCAGCCGGTGTCAAACCAGCCGGTGTCAGGTCTGACATTCGGACACGAGCCCTACGCTAGCGCCTATGCCGAATTTGTCAGGCACCTGTCAGGCAAGCTGATTTAATTGACATTCCAGCCGGTGTCAGGTCTGACATTCGGACACGAGCCCTACGCTAGCGCCTATGCCGAATTTGTCAGGCACCTGTCAGGCAAGCTGATTTAATTGTAAGGCTGAGCCCGTGTCCAAATGTCAGACCTGACACTGGCTTTTGGATGATTTGCTGGGGGTGATTTTTGGGCGGTTCTGTATCGGGAAGTAAGCATTGGGTGCGCCAGCGCCGGGCATGCTAGGCTTGGGCCATGGACACCCAACTCACCCATTCCAGGCGCCGCACGGCGCTGCGCTTTGCCGCCATACTCGCCGGCGCCAGCCTGCTCTCATCCTGCGCCAGCGTCCTCGGCCCGCGACAGGTCGAGCTGCCGTTACACAAGCTGCAATCTGGCCTCGACAAGCGCTTCCCCATCAACGAGCGCCTGCTCGAGATCTTCGATGTCCAGCTCACGCGGCCGCAACTGTCGCTGGTGCCGGACCAGGACCGTGTCGCATTGGCTGTGGATGCATCCGTGGCCCCGCCGTTCGCGCGCGCCTGGGCTGGCAACGTGGCGTTCTCGGGTCGCCTGTACGTCGACCCGGGCCGCGCCGCCGTCATGATGGCCGAGCCGCGCGTCGACCGCCTGCAGCTAGGCAATCCCGACGCCGAGCGCCAGTTGATGCGCGTTGCCAATACCCTGATCGACACCGTCGCGCGCGATATGCCGGTGTATGCGTTCGACCAGAAAGACTTGCGCTACGCCGGCGTGCAATTCGTACCGACCCGCATCCAGACCACGCGCACGGGCCTGTTGGTCACGCTCGAACCGGCAAAATAAGTATGGCTGGGTAGGCTTTGCGCGACGCTTTGGCTACTGCGCGCTGGCTCTTGCAACGGAAACGTTGCGGTCGTGTCAAATTGCGCTGACACGTCAGTTCAGGGATTGCACCCGCCCTGCATTGGGCGCACACTAAAAGCCACGAACCGTAGCGATGGGTTCGCTAGTTGGGCTCCGGCTTGCGCTTTCTCATGTGTACGGAGTTCCACTGAAGTAATCTTTCTCTGACTTCAGGTTGCCGTATCAGGGGGTGGATCTTGGAAACGAATTACGAGAGTTTTCCGGACAGTGGACGGCCCTTGGAGCCGCCATCCGTCTCGGCCGCCGCCGCCGTGAGCGCCATGCCCAACCGCGCCAGCCTGCCCGCCAAGGGATCGTGCTGGTATTGCGAAAAGCCGCTCGACAGCGTGCGGCGATTCTGCGGCAAGCCCTGCGCCGACGCCTTCGACGAAGAGGCCGAGTTCACACGTTGATGCCGGTCGCCGGCGCGTCGCCGACGTACCCCAGCAATACCAATGCATGCTCGAAATCGAAGCGCCTGACGGCTGAGTCCAAGGCCGCCATGCGCTCGCTGCCCAGCGTGACCAACAGGCGTGGCCGCAGCAGCGCCACCAGTTCGGGCGCGCCGCCGTCGCCGACATCCAACATCGCGCGCAGCCGCGCCACGTCACGCGCATCGACCGGCAGCGCTGCCAACGCCACCGCTGACTGCGGCGCATCCGACGCCGCAAGTAGCGCATCCACTTCCACCAGCACCCGCGCCAGTTCGGCGTCGAGGGCATCGATCAGTGCCGTCGGCGCGGCGCCGCCGGACTTGAGCGCCAGTTCGACGTCGAGCGCCAGGCCGCGCAGATGGCGCGCCTCGAGCATGCCGGCCGCACCCTTGAGCGTGTGGGCAATGCGCTGCGCCAGCACCGCGTCGCCGACATCGAGAGCGGCGTGCAGGCGCGTGGTCAGGTTGCGGTAGTCGCCGGCGAAGCGCGCCAGCAGGCGCAGGAACATGGCGGTGTCGCCCATGACCCGGTCCAGGCCCGCGGCCAGGTCGATGATGGCTGCGGTGTTGCCGGTCGGGGCGGCCGTCACCGGGTGGTGAACGACCAGGCGCGCGTGACGGCCGCGCCGTTGACCGTGCCGGTGAAGCTGACGTCGTAGGTGGTGGCCGCGCGCAGCGGCTGGAGCGGGACGATGGAGGCGGCCGGCTTGCTGGTCGAGAGCGGATCGACGCGCAGTACGGCCAGGTCACTGCCGCCGCGCGGGCGCACGGTAAAGCTCGTGACCGTGACGTTCGAATCGAGGTTGGTGTGCACGCTGATCGGATAGCCCACTTCGTTGGCGTTCGGGACCGGGTCGGGCTGCTCGGTGTTGCTGAAGAAGTTCGGCACGACCTGGGTCTGGCCATTGAACGGCCAGGTGACGAGCGTGCCGCGCGCGATGCCGGGGCCGTAGCCATCGCGGCTGGCGAAATCGGCGGTAAAGTAGCGGTAGCCGCTGCTGGCGGTGGCCGCGCCGGTGCCGATCTCGCGGAACATCGGTTCGAAGATCACGAAGCGATGGTAGATCGCCGTGATCAGTTCTTCGGCCATGTAGAAGCCCGAGCCGCTGCTGCTGCCGGAGATGACTTCGCCGTAGGCGTAGCCGCGCTCGGCGCTGAGCGTGTAGCCGGCCGCGTTCAGGCGCGCGCCCAGATCGGCGCCGGTAAAGCCCTGGCGCCCGGCGACCTGGTCGTGGCTCATGATGTTATTGAGGCGCAGGTAGTCGGAGTGCCCGAGCGCGGCGTTGTTGATCTGCGCGTTCTCGGGCACGGCCGGCACGCCGATCTGGCCGCGCCGATAGTTGATCCAGTTGCGCCCGTCGACGGCGATGTTGCCGGTCTGCGTCGGCGCCGCGACGCCGGTGGGTTCCGGTGCGACAGATGCGTCGGGGCTGACCGCGGTGCCGCCCATGACCTGGCCGGAAGGGCTGTCGCTATCGCTGCTGCCACAGGCGGTCAGGCTCAACGCCGCGGCCAGGACTGCGGTCAGGGCCGGGGTAGATACATGCCAACGCGGCGTATAGCTCATCTTGCAACTCCTGTCAATACGGGCTTAATTCGATATTCTAGGACAAATCGGCGCGGCATGGCGGGTGGTGACGTCAACGCGCAACCACCATATTTTGCAGCCTGTAGAATAAGCCATCATTTATCTTGTCGAGCCGTCCATTGAAGCCAATTAACCAACAACGCCTCGCACGCGCCAAGTTCGCCTTGCCGAGTTCCGTCACGTTGCTGTCGATCGCCTGCGGCTTCGCCAGTATCGTGATCTCGGTCGACAATGCGCGCGTGGGCGACCCGGCCGATTTTCGCCTGGCCGCCATTTTGCTGGTGCTGGCCGGCGTGTTCGATGCGCTCGACGGCTTCGTGGCCCGCGCCACCAATACCCAGTCCAGCTTCGGCATGCAGCTCGATTCGATCGCCGACGTGATGAACTTTGGCTGTGCACCGGGCCTGCTCCTGTATTGTTACGGCTTCACGCAACTGAACGACATGCATCCGACGCTGGTGCGCATGGGCGGCCTGGCCTGCTTCGTGTTCGTCACCTGCGGCGCGCTGCGCCTGGCGCGCTTCAATATCAGCAAGGACCGCACCGACCCGCGTTATTTCGTTGGCATGCCAATCACCGCCGGCGCGGCCTGCGTGTCGGCCGTGGTCGTGGCCTGGCCCGATCCGGTCACCCAGATGGCGCCGGCCTTCATGGTCGCTGCCTTGATGGTGGCGGTCGGCGCGCTGATGGTCTCGACGATCCGCTTCCCCAGCTCCAAGCACCCGAGCGGCAAGATGATGATCGTGATCGTCGCCGTGTGCGCGGCCTTGCTGGCCGTGCTGCAGACGCGCTTCTTCGTGCTGTTCTTCCTGGTGTATGTGTGCCTGACGCTGCTGCTCAATATCGGCTGGAAGATGGGCTGGCGCGGCGTGGCGCAGCCGAAAGTCTACGAAGACGAGTAGGGTTGGCGAGGAACCCGCCAACCCTACGCCTCGTCCCCACTCAGGCGAATTTGTCGAGCATCGCCGCCAGGTGCGCGGCGCGCGCGCGTGCCTCCGCCAGATCGGCCGCGTCGCCCGTCTGGGTCACGATCGACGCGGTCAGCAACTGCACGAACGAGCGGTCGAGCGCCTTGCGCGCCGCCGCCATCTGCTGCGCCACCGCGTCGCAATCGGATGGCGTGTCGGCCAGCGCGATCAGCTTTTGCACGCCGCGCAGCTGGCCCTCGATCCGCGCCAGCCGGTTCAGCAGATCCTTCTTTTGCGGCGCGCTGAGCGCCTTGCCTTCGACGATCTTGACGTGGGCTTCGAGCATGTCAGGCCACCTCGTGGCCGCGCGCGGCGCGCAGGATGTGGAACCAGTCCTCGCGCGCCAGTTCGAACGTCGTGCCCTTCACCGCATCGGCGATCGCCGCGATGCGGCCGGTGCCGGTCAGCGGAATCGGTCGGCTCGGCAGGCGCATGATCCACGCGAACACCACGCTGGCGAACGGTTGATCGAGGCGCTCGGCGATGCCCTGGATCGTCTGACGCAGCAGGGCCGCGCGCTCGTTGGCCGGGTCGAACAGGCGCCCGCCGCCGAGTGGCGACCAGACCATCGGCGCCACGCCCAGGTCTTGCAGGCCGTCGAAGGTTTCGTCGAACAGCGGCGTCGTCACGAGCGGCGAGAACTCGACCTGATTGGTGCTCAGGGCCACGCGGCGATTGAGCGACTCGAACTGGTGCCGCGTGAAATTGGACACGCCCACGTGGCGCACCTTGCCGGCCTTCTGCAGGCGCGTGAAGGCGTCGGCGACCTCGTCGAAATTCATCAACGGATCGGGGCGATGAATCAGCAGCAGGTCGAGGTGATCGGTATGCAGCCGGCGCAGCGATTCCTCGGCCGACGCGATGATGTGCGCCGCATCGGTGTCGTAGTGCTGGATCGAGTGGCCGGGATGTTTGGCCGACATGAGCCGGATGCCGCACTTGCTCACCAGTTCGATGCGCTCGCGCAGCGAAGGCTGGGCGCGCAGGGCTTCGCCGAACAGCGTCTCGACGCCGTAGTCGCCATAGATGTCCGCGTGGTCGAACGTGGTCACGCCCAGCGCGATGGATTGTTCGATGAAGGCGACGCGCGCCGCGACCGGCATGGCCCATTCGGTCATGCGCCACATGCCGGCGACGATGCGCGACAGCTCCGGGCCACCTTCGCGCGTCAGGATACGGGGGCAGCGCAGGTCGGCAGGCAGCGAGGCGGGCATGTTGATTCTTTCGTCATGACGGGATGTCACGATTATAACGGCAAAAAAAAGCCCGCCAGCGGCAGTACGCAGGCGGGCTTTCCATTGGTTAAGACCGATTTACTGCATCCACAGGCGCATCGAATCCCAGGCGCGGCCAAAGATGCTCGCTTCCTGGACTTCTTCCAGCGCCACCACCGGCAGCACCAGCAGCGGCTTGCCGTCGACCGTCATCTTGAGCGTGCCCACCGCGCCGTTGCGCGCCAGCGGCGCGACCAGCGGATCGCGGCGCTCCAGCACCGGCTTGAGTTTGCCGGCCACGCCCTTCGGCACGGTCACCAGGATGTCGCGCGTGAAGCCGATCTTGACGGTCGGCTGCGTGCCTTTCCAGATCTGCGGGCTCTGGATCGCCTGGCCTTTCGAGTACAGCTTGACGGTGTCGAAGTTCTGGAAGCCCCAGTTCAGCAGCTTCTGGCTTTCTTGCGTGCGCACTTCGGTCGAGCTGGTGCCCAGCACGACGGCGATCAGGCGACGCTCGCCCGTGCTGCCGTTCGGGCGGCGCGCCGACGAGATCATGCTGTAGCCCGACGAATCGGTGTGGCCGGTCTTCATGCCGTCGACGGTCGGGTCGAGCCACAGCAGACGATTGCGGTTCTGCTGGGTGATCTTGTTGTACGTGAACTGCTTGATCGAGTCGATCTTGTAGAACTCGGGGAAGTCGCGGATCACGTGCGAGGCCAGGTTGGCCAGGTCGGCGGCGGTCGAGTAGTTGTTCGCGTCCGGCAGGCCGTGCGGATTGGCAAAGCGCGTGGCTTTCAGGCCGAGGCGCTGGGCTTCGCGGTTCATCAGCGTGACGAAGGTGGCTTCGTCGCCGGCGACGGCTTCGGCGATCGCGACGGCGGCGTCGTTACCCGACTGGATCATCAGGCCGTGCAGCAGGTCGCTGATCGAGACCGGCACGCGCGGATCGATGAACATCTTCGAGCTGCTGCTGTCGACTTTCCAGGCGCGCTCGGACACATTGACCATCTGGTTCATCGACAGGCGCTTGTCGCGGATGGCAGAGAACGCGACATACGCCGTCATGATCTTGGCCAGCGATGCCGGCTCGATGCGCATGTTCTGGTCTTGCGAAGCGATGACCTGGCCGCTCGTGGAGTCGAGCAGCAACCACGACTTGGCTGCGATGGAAGGAGCCGGTACGGTCTGCGCACTGGCCGAGACCATCACCAGGCTGGCGGCGAATGCCGCTAACAGTTTTTTCATGGAAACGTTCGTCATTGTAAAAGGTGAAGCGGTGGTAAAGCGCAAGGCAATGCCGGGGGCATTGCCTCAAGAGAAGGGAATGATTATAGGGGAGTGTGGGCGTTAAATGTCACGGCGCCACAGTTGAACGACCAGATTTTTAATATGGCCGAGCTTGCGATGGAAGAAGTGATCGGCGCCCGGGATGATGGTCACCGGGATATCGAGTGGGCGCGCCCAGTCGAACACTTGCTGCATCGTGATCGTATCGTCGAGCTCGCCGTGGATCAAAATGGTGTCTTGCGGCACGGGCGGCATCGGCCATTTGCCGGCCGCGGTGCCCACCAATACCAGGCGCTCGGGCGCGCGGCCTTCAGCATCCAGGCGCTGTGCGAACTGCGCCTGCACGAAGGTGCCGAACGAAAAGCCACTGAGCGTGATCGGCAGGTCGGGATAGCGTGCGCGCATGTGCTCGTACATGATGGCCATATCGTCCACTTCGCCACGGCCGTCGTCGTACACGCCTTCGGACTCGCCCACGCCGCGAAAGTTAAAGCGCGCCACGGCATAGCCGAGCGTGACGAAGGTGCGCGCCAGTGTCTGGGCCACCTTGTTTTCCATGGTGCCGCCGTACAGCGGGTGCGGGTGCGCGACCAGCGCGATGCCGCGCGGTTCGGCCTCGGGCAGGTCGAGCAGGCACTGCATCTTGCCGGCGTCGCCGTCGAGATAGAATTTTTGCGAGTGGATGTTCATGGTCAGATCTTGAGACGGTCGACGACCTTGCCGCCGACCAGATGGGTATCGATGATGTCGTCGATGTCTTCGTTATCGACGTAGGTGTACCAGACGCCTTCCGGATAGACCACGAGCACGGGGCCTTCTTCGCAGCGGTCGAGGCAACCCGCCTGGTTGACGCGCACCTTGCCCTGGCCGCTGAGGCCCAGTTCCTTGATGCGCTTCTTGGCATGTTTCTGGGCTTTTTCAGCGCCGCACTTGCCGCAGCTCTGGCGCGCGTCTTTACCTTCGCGCTCGTTCATGCAGAAAAATACGTGGTGCTGGTAAAACGGTTGGTCGGTCATGGCGTTCTCGTCGAAAGAGGCGGAAGTATTATCTTACTGGCGATTGAGTTTATGTGACGGCAGCAGCAGGAACCACAGTGCGAAGAAGGGCCAGCTGAGCGACAGGAACCACGCCGCACCATTGAAGTTCAAGAATTTACCCTGTACCCAGCCCTGCAGCGTGGACGAGAAATACGGGTTCACCGGGATCGTATTGACGACCACCAGCGCCAGCACCAGCGTCACCACCGCCAGGCGCCGCTGCGCCACCTGCGGCGCGAACACCAGGCCCGACAGCATGATCAGGCCGATCAGGAAGCCCCCTTCGGCGCCCGGCGTGACCCACACCAGCGCGTTATCGGGCCGGAACAGCAGCGAACTGGCGAACGCCTTGAGCACCAGCGCCGTCGCCAGCAGGGCCGCCATCAGCCAGAAGCGCGGTGCGCCGCGCCGCACGAGGCACATCAGGGTCAGCGCCGCGCCGGTCATGCCGCAGGCGGTGATGATGGTCTCGGACAGCCAGTACTGCTCCACGCTCATCGTCAAGCCGGGGCGCAGCATGGCCACCAGGTCGATCTCGGTATCGAACCACGACGACAGCCAGCCGGAGACAATGGGCAGCACCTGGCCGTGGCCGAACAGGTAACTCTGCGGATAGATCTGCGCCAGCGGCCACATGGCCACCAGCACCAGGCCCTGGCTCGCATGCGGCGCGAACCAGCGCTGGCGCAATTTGAACAGGCGGCTGCGATCGAGCAGGCTTGGCGCCCACACGGCGCCCAGCACCGCGCCGAGCAGCGCGCCGCCGGCATTGGTGACGAAATCGAGGTTCGAGGGCACGCGGCTGGGCAGGAAGTTCTGCACGGTTTCCATCACGCCAGTGGTGAGAATGCCGACCAGCGCAGCCAGCAGCACCGCCCAGACGCCGCGCACGCGCGGATAGAACGACAGCACCAGCAGGATCCCGAACGGGATGTAGCCGGCGATGTTGACGCCCACGTCGAAGCCCGTGTAGTAGCGCTGCTTGACCAGGTTCAGGAACGCCAGGGGCGCCACGCCCGTGTCGCGCCAGCCGGTGAACGGAAACCAGCTGGCGTAGATGATCAACAGCAGATACGCCAGCAGCGCGGCGCGCACGATTGGCGAGCCGCGCGAACGGCCGGCGGCGACTTCGGCGGAAATGGCCGGTTCGCTCATTTGCCCTGCAGGTCGAGGGTCGACAGCCAGTTCTTCAGATCGCCCGCGATGCGGTCGGTGCCGACCGCCAGCGCCGCCACGCCGCCAGCGGCGTCCTGGCTCGGTGCGGGAGCGCTATGCGCAAAGCTGCGCTGGCCCACCAGGCGGTGGTCGTTAAAGACCGACGCGCGCAGCATGATCTCGCCCTGGCTCGCGCTGGTGCTGGAGAAGGCCTGCACGAAGTCGTCGATCTCGATGCGCAGGACCGGCACGCGGTTGGCGGCGTCGGTGGCCGACAGTACCGTGACACCGGCTTGCGACAGGCGCACCTTGATGCGCTGCGTGACCAGGTCGAGCGGCGTGCCGCTCCAGCGGCTGCCAGCGTAGGTGCGGGCCTGCATCGGATCGGCGTAGTTCAGGCGATAGAACATGCGCTCGTTGTCGAGGGCCGCGGCGCCGGTGGCGTCCATCACCACGATCGGGGGCAGTTGCGACGACGGATTGGCGGGCGTGAAGAGTTGGGCCGATGGCGCGCCGAAATCATAGATGGTATTCGGTGCACCCTTGATGCTGGCGCAGCCGGCCAGCATCAAGGCGCAAGCGATGGCGGCGGCGGTAGAAGAAGCTCGGAGATTCACGGTGGTCCTCATTTGGTCGGGGGCGCGAAGCCCGGCTCGCCCGGGCCGGGCGCGTCGCCCGGTGTGCCGAACAGGATGCTTTGCGGGCGGTCGGAGAACGAGTTGGCGGTGCGCCGCACGGCGCGCAGCGAGGCGCGCGCTTCGTCGGTCATCTGCACCACGTGCGGCAGCGTTTCCAGTTCCAGTTCGCTGGTGGCCGCGCCGAGCGCGCCGATGGTGGTGTTCAGGCGTTCGATCGGGCCGTCCGGCGCTTGCAGGCGCGTGGCCAGGTTGTCGTAGTTGCGCGTCATCGCCGTGGCACTGGTGGCCAGGCCGTTGATCGAGTCCATGCTGCGATCGACCTTGGTGACCAGCGCCGGCAGCTGGTCCAGCACGGGGTCGAGCCGCTGCGGGATCGCGGCGTAGGCTTCGGCGGCGCGGTCGACGCTCTCGAACGCGCCGACCATCGTGGCGCGGTTTTCAGGGCTGAGCAGCTCGTCGAGGCTGGCCGTGATCTGTTCGGCCTTGACCAGGATGGCCAGGCCACGGTCTTCCAGCTGGTCGAGCAGGCCAGGCCGCAGCGGGATGCGTGCGATCGCGTCCGGCTCTGTTTTCAGGAGCGGCGACCCGGTGCGCTCGTCATCGAGCTGGATAAAGGCGATGCCGGTCACGCCCTGGTAGCCGAGCGACGCATAGGTGGTGCTGGTGATCGGCGAGGCTTCATCGACCGACAGCCGAATCAGGATCTGGCCGGTGACGCGCGGATCGAACACGATCGTGTCGACCCGCCCGATCTCCAGGCCCCGGTAGCGTACCGTGGCTTGCGGGTTCAGGCCGGGGATCGACTGGGTGGTGACGATCTCGTACGGCACCAGCTCGGTCTTGTCGCGGTTGAACCAGAGGCCGATCAGCACCGTCGCCACCAGCAGGGCAATGGTGAAGATGCCGGTCATCAGGGCATGTGACCTGTTTTCCATGATTAGTGATTCTCCAAATCGTTCGGGTGTCCGTTTTGAGCTTGGCGCTCGTCGAGCACTTCCAGCGCCCGCTGGCCGCGCGGGCCCAGGAAAAAGTGTTTGATGAACGGGTGCTCGACCTTGAGCACATCGCACGACGGGCCCACTGCCAGCACGTGTTTTTCGGCCAGCACCGCGATGCGCGAGGACAGTGCAAACAGCGTGTCCAGATCGTGCGTGACCATCACCACCGTCAGCTTCAGTTCGCGGTGCAGCGTCTGGATCAGCGTGACAAAGGCGTCCGACAGGTCGGGATCGAGGCCCGCAGTCGGTTCATCCAGGAACAGCAACTGCGGCTCGAGGGCCAGTGCGCGCGCCAGCGCGGCGCGCTTGACCATGCCGCCGGACAGGTCGGCCGGCATCTTGGCCGCGTGTTCCGGCCCCAGGCCCACCATGTCCATCTTGAGCAGCACGGCGTCGCGGATCACGTCTTCGGGCAGTGCATGCAGCTCGCGCATCGGCAGGGCGATGTTGTCGAACACGTTCAGCGCCGAGTACAGGGCCCCCTGCTGGAACAGCATACCCCAATGGTTGCGCATGCGTTGCAGCTGCTCGGGCCGGGCCGCGCTGATGTCTTCGCCGAACACGTGCACGCTGCCCTGCGACGGGCGCTCCAGGCCGAGCATCTGGCGCAGCAGCACGGTCTTGCCGGTGCCCGAGCCGCCGACGATGGACAGGATCTCGCCGCTGTAGATGTCCAGGTTCAGGTCCTGGTGCACGACGGTGCGGCCGAAGCGCGTCCACAGGTTGCGGATCTCGACGACCGGCTTGCCCACGTCTTCGTCGGGCCGCAGGTTCAGGCGCTGGGGTGATTGATCGAACGTATTCGCCATCAGAATCCCGTTCCGCTGAAGATGATCGCGTACACCGCGTCGGCCAGGATCACCACCGTGATCGCGGTGACGACCGAGGTCGTGGTGCCGCGCCCGAGGCTTTCGGTATTGGGCTTGATGCGCAGGCCATGATGGCACGCGACCAGCACGATCAGCACGCCGAAGGTCGCGCCCTTGAGCAGGCCAATCAGGTAGTTCACGAACGGCACCGCATCGGGCAGCTTTTGCAGGAAGTAGCGGAACGACATGCCCAGCTCGATCTTGGCCGACACCATGCCGCCCAACAGGGCCATGGCGTCGGTCCAGACCACCAGCAGCGGCATCGAGATCGCCAGCGCGATCACTTTCGGCATGATCAACCGGTAGCCGTGCGAGACGCCCATCACCAGCATCGCATCGAGTTCTTCGGTGACCCGCATCACGCCCAGTTGCGCCGTGATCGACGAGCCGGACCGGCCGGCGACCAGGATCGCGGCCAGCAGGGGACCCAGCTCACGAATCACCGCGATACCCAGCAGATCGACCAGAAAGGCGTCGCCGCCGAACTTGCTCAGCTGCTGCGACGACAGGTAAGAGAATACGACCCCGATCAAAAAGCCGACCAGCGCCGTGATGCCCAGCGCCTGGAAGCCCGAGTGATAGATATTGGCCGAGATTTCGCGCCACGGGCCGGTGGCGGGACGGCGCGCGAAGCGCCACAGGTCCTGGATCACGACGCCGATCAGGCCGATGAAGCTGCGCAGGTGCTCGAAGAAGCCGAGCATGCCGGCGCCGAGCACGATAATCGAGTGGAAGGGGCTGGTGCGCTGGCGCGGCAGGGTGATCTTGCCGGCTTCTTCGATGCGCTTGAACAGATCTTCCTGGCGCGCATCGAGCGTGAGGCGCGGCGGGCGCTGCTTGTTCCAGGTGTTCCAGAACATCTGGGCGCCGATGTGATCGAGGCTCTCGACGCTGGACAGGTCCCAGGTGCACGCCGATTTATCTTTCAGGCTCGCGAGCTGGCGCGTGATCCCTTTTAAAATGCCGCGCTGCGACAGGCCATGCACTTGCCAGACCCCGCTGGCGATGACAGATTGGCCCGACCCCTGGTCGGACTGTTGAATGGTTAATGTTGGCGCATTTTCAATCTGCATTGCGCCAGTGTAAAAGAGATTCGCACCTGCCGCCACAATGTTGGCGCTGTGAATCAGGCGGCCAGATGGCGGGCCTGGCGTGACGGGGCCACGGCGCGCGCCGCATCCGGCGGCAATGGCACGGGGCGCGCCGGCGCGTCGACCTTGCCGGCGTAGTCGCTGGCGAGCAGGTTGGTCGCGTCAATACGGCCCATGCCGCGCACCTGCAGGTACTCGGCCACCAGCTTGGCCAGGCGATCCAGGGCGATGCGGTGGGTCGCATCGGTGCGCGTGAAGATCCAGTCCGAGAACGCCATGAAGTTGTCGAACGGGGCTTCTCCCAGCAACACCGGGATGGTGTTGGCGAAGCGGCCCGAGTTGGCCACCAGGTCCCAGTAGCGCGCGAAGCGCACCAGGCGCTGCATGGTGGCGAAGTCGATTTTATTGGTCGCCAGGACGGTGTAGGGCGGGTACGGATCGTAGACCATGCCGAAGGCTTCGGTGTGGCGGATGATTGGCGTGCCGCGCAGGCGCTTGAGGATGCCGAACTGGATCTCTTCGGCGCCCAGGCCCACCAGTTGATCGAAGCCGCGGGCGAAGCTGGCCACGTCTTCGCCCGGCAGGCCGGCGATCAGGTCGACGTGCAGGTGGGCGGTGGCGTTTTGTGTGAGCCAGCGGATGTTCTCGGCTGCCTTCTCGTTGTTCTGGCGGCGGCTCACGAGCGACTGCACCTCAGGGTTGAAACTCTGGATGCCGATCTCGAACTGCAGCGCGCCGGCCGGGAATCTGGCGATGGTGTCTTTCAGCGCATCGGGCAGGTGGTCGGGCACCAGCTCGAAGTGGGCGTAGATCGGGTCGTCCGGGTATTGCGCGATCTTGTCGAGGAAAAAGTCCATGATGCGCAGGCTGGTCTTGACGTTCAGGTTGAACGTGCGGTCGACGAACTTGAAGAGGCGGGCGCCGCGCGCGTACATCGTCTCCATCTCGGCCAGGAAGGCGTCGAGCGGGAACGGCCAGGCGGTCTTGTCGAGCGACGATAAACAGAATTCGCACTTGAACGGGCAGCCGCGCGAGGCTTCCACGTACAAGGTGCGGTTGGCGATGTCATCGTCGTTGTACAGCGCGTAGGGCAGGGTGATGGCGTCCATCGGCGGCTGCACGCCGGCATGGATCTTCATCAAAGGCTTGGGGCCATTGAGGATCTCGCCGCACAGTTTGGGGAAGGTGACGTCGCCCCAGCCGGTGACGACGTAGTCGGCCAACCCGACGATCTCTTGTTCACCCGTCTCGTGCGAGACTTCCGGGCCGCCCAGCACGATCTTCACATCGGGCGCAACGCGTTTGAGCATCGCCACCAGGCGCGTGGTCTCTTCCACGTTCCAGATATACACGCCAAAGCCGACAATGCGCGGCGCGTGCGCCAGGATGCGTTCGACCAGGTCGGCGGTCTTGGCGCCGGTGACGAACTCCTGGATGCGCGTCTGTTCCTGCAGCGGGCCCATATTGGCCAGCAGGTAGCGCAGCCCAAGCGAGGCGTGCGTGTAGCGGGCGTTCAGGGTGGTGAGCAGGATCGACATGGTGGCGGCAGGCTGAGGGGATTTGAAGGCGGTATTTTACTGTGCTGCTGCTGTCGCCCGCGTGTCTATGCAGTTGACATTGCTTCAAATAAAGATTGGTGTCTACAATCGACCACTCCTCTTTTAGAAAGTGCCATCCATGTTCATGACCAATATCGAAACCATTCCGGGCAAGGCCATCACTGCGTGCCATGGCGTTGTCTCCGGCAGCTCGGTGCGCTCCAAGCACGTGGGCCGCGACATCATGGCCGGTCTGAAGAATATGGTGGGCGGCGAACTGAAGGGCTATACCGAGTTGCTGGAAGAATCGCGTGCCCAGGCGACCGAGCGCATGCAGGCGCAGGCCACGCAGATGGGCGCGAATGCCATTGTCAATGTGCGCTTCTCGACCTCGTCGGTGGCCGCCGGCGCCGCCGAGATCTATGTATACGGCACTGCGGTGACGGTCGGCTGATGGAACTGCTCTTTCTGATCGCGTTCTGGTCGGTACCGATCGCGCTGGGCTATATCTTTGGCCGCATGGCTGAAGCCAAACACTACCGCGCCATTCACGCCCGCGAAAAAGCGTTGCTGGGTTTGCCGGCCACGTCGCTGAAACAATTGCTCGGGTCCGCGCCGGTGGCGCGCAGCGAGCTGGTCACAGGCAGCGTGGTGGTGGCGGTCGATCACTTCAAGAAGGCGGCATCGGCGCTGCGCTCGCTCGTGGGCGGGCCGGTGCAATCGTATGAGTCGCTGCTTGACCGGGCCAAGCGCGAAGCGGTGCTGCGCCCGAAAGAAAGCTGCCCGGGCGCGCACGAAATCGTCAACGTGCGCCTGGAAACCATGCCGCTGACCGGCAACCAGCGGCAGATCAACGGCGTCGAGGTGCTGGCGTATGGCACCGCCATCTATTATATGGAGCACACCGCCACGCCATGAGATACCAGGCCTCGCTGCCGGAGCACAACGATAATGTGACGCCCGGGCACCCGCTGAAGGACTTTGTGCTGATCCTGGCTGGGCTCTCGGCGGCGGTGTTCGTCGGCTATCTGGTGCTGGGCTGGCTGGTCGACGTCGTCGTCGATCGCATGGGGCCGCAGACCGAGGCGCGGCTGACGCAGCTGGTGGCGTGGGCGCCGCCGGCGAGCGAGCCGGCGATGCGCACGCGCGAAGCCTGGGCCCAGGCGCTGGTCGACGGCATGCGCACGTGTGCCGGCGTGAGCGCGCCAGTAACGGTGCGCGTGCACCGCTCGGACACGCCTAACGCGATGGTGGCGCCGGGCGGGGTGGTGATCGTGATGTCGTCGCTGTTCGACAGCGTGCAGTCCGAGAACGGCATGGCCTTCGTGCTGGCCCATGAGCTGTCGCATATGGCCAACCGCGATCACTTGCGCGCGTTTGGCCGGCGACTGGTGCTGATTGCCGCGGCGACTTTACTCACAGGTGATGGCAGCGGGACGGCGGGCGTGCTGGCGCCGGCGCAGCATCTGGGCGAATCGGGCTATTCGCGGGGCCGTGAAGCGGCGGCGGATGCGACCGCGCTCGCCATCCTGCAATGTCGCTACGGCCATGCCGGTGGGGCCACTGAATTGTTTGAAACCTTGCAGCGTGAAGCGGGCGACATGCCGGCGTTGGTGCATTACCTGGCATCGCATCCATCGATGGGCGCGCGCATCGAGGCCGTGCAGGCGGCGATGCGGCAAGCCGGCCTGCAGCGTGGCGCGCTGCAGCCGTTGCCGCGTTTTTGAACGGTTTTCGCAATAAAGCTGGCGCCGCCAGAAATTGCTTGTTAGAATGCGAGCCGGAATTCAGGAAGCCTGTTGCCCAGTAGAGGAACAGTTTTCCAGCAAGTTATGCCTGATGACCATAGCAAATCGGTCCCACCCCTTCCCATCCCGAACAGGACCGTGAAACGATTTTGCGACGATGATAGTGCTGCAACCAGTGTGAAAGTAGTTTATCGTCAGGCTAGTTATATAGAGAAAGCCCACCAGGTGTCTGGTGGGCTTTTTTGCTTTCCGGCGTCGGTGTTGCATCGACGTCAGATTGAGCACGCTGGAACTATTTCAGGGTTAAAGTACCGCATCGGTTTTATCTCGTCATGGTTCGATCGCGCGGCGCCCGCCGCAGAAAGCGTCTCTCATGCAACGTCGTCGTCCTGCCGCGCCCTTTCGTCTTCTGCTTGCAACATTGCTCGTGCTGGCGCTGGGGGCCTGCGGTCGGGATCACGACGATCCGGTCGTGCCACCACCACCAGCCACCGCCTCACGCATCACGGTCGAGCTCGCACGCACCACGCACGGCGTGCCACATGTGCGGGCCGACGACTTCCGCAGCCTCGGCTACGGGCTCGCGTACGCCTATGCCCAGGACAATATCTGCATGTTCGCCGATGCCGTGCTCACCGTGCGCGGCGAGCGGTCGCTGTTCTTTGGCGGCGACGCGCGGCCACGCCAGCGCACGGGCGACGAGTATGGCGGCGGCAGCGGCTTCATGGATTTGAACAATGAGGACAGCGACTTCTTCTTCAAGGGCTACCTCGATATCGAGCAATTGCGCGCCGGGTATGCCGCCGGCAGCAGTCAGCCGCGCGAGCTGCTCGAGGGCTATGTTGAGGGCTATAACCGCTATCTGAAAGATGCCGGCAGCAAGTTGCCGGCGGCCTGCGCCAATACCAGGTGGGTGCGGCCCATTTCGCTCGACGACATGATGTTGGTGGTGGCGGAAAAGGCGCTGCACGCATCGGGCCAGGCCTTTGCCCGTGACTTTGTCGCTGCTGGCAGGGTTCCCGGCACCGCCGTGACGTTGGCCAGAACCGCCCCGCGCAAGATCGACGCATCGTCGCTGGTCGCGCAGCTCGATCTGCTTAACCGGCAAGGCTTTGGCAGCAATGCGCTGGCGGTAGGCAAGGATTTATCGGCCAATGGGCGCGGGCTGTTGCTCGGCAACCCGCACTATCCCTGGACCACGACCGACCGCTTTTATCAGGCCCACTTGACCGTGCCTGGGCGCTACGACGCGATGGGTGTGATCATCGGCGGCGTGCCGGCGGTCGTCATCGGTTTCAACCGCGACGTGGCCTGGAGCCACACGGTCACGTTCGCCAATCACTTCACCACGTTCCGGCTGGCGCTGGACGCTGGCGACGCCACCGGCACCACCTATCTGTATGACGGCGAGCGACGCAAGATGACGGCGAAAACGGTGACGGTCGAGGCACTGCTGCCCGATGGTTTGATCGGCCGGCGTAGCAAGACCTTTTACTTCAGCCATCAGGGCGCCGTTATCAGCCGGCCCGCCGCAGGGCTGACCTGGACGGCGCAGGCCGCCTATGTGCTGGCCGATCCGAACCGCAGCAATACCCGGATGCTCGAGCAATGGCTGGGCATCGGCACCGCTACCAGCGTGCGCACGCTGAAGGATTCGCTCGACCAAGTCGTGGGGCTGCCATGGGTGAACACGGTGGCGGCCGACCGCGACGGCAATACGCTGTATGCGGACGCAAGTGTCGTGCCGCACATGAATGCGGACAAGTTCGTCAATGGCTGCCTGTTGCTGCAGGCGGCGTTGCTGTTCGATGGCTCGCGCGCCGCGTGCGGCTGGGGGCAGGATGCGGGTGCCCCACCGGGTATATATGCGCCCGCCACTGCGCCCTGGATGATGCGCACCGATTATGTCGGCAATTCGAATGACAGCTACTGGCTGACCAATCCGAAAGCGCTGCTCACCGGCCCGGCGCCGCTGGGTTATTCGCCGCTCTACGGGCGCGTGAATGTCGAGCAAAGCCTGCGCACGCGGATCGGGTTCCGCCAGGTGGAGGATCTGCTGGCCCAGAAAGCCAAGTTGAACCTGGCCGATATGCAGGCGCTGGCGTTCTCGAACCGCGTGTATGCGACCGAGCTCGTGCTGCCCGAGCTGCTGACGGCGTGCGCCAGCGCGAGCAATGCGCTCGTGCAGCAGGCGTGCACGACGCTGCAAGCGTGGGACCGGCGCGCCGACCTCGACAGCCGGGGCGCGGTGCTGTTCCGTGAATTCTGGGCGCTGGCCACCGCGATTCCAAATAAATGGGCGCGGCCATTCGATCCAGCGGACCCGGTCAATACGCCGGCCGGCGTGGCGCCGACTGCGATGTCGGCCATGCTGGCGGCGCTGCGCACTGCCGCCGAAAAGCTGCAGTCGCTGGGTGTGCCGCTCGACGGCCGGTTGGGCGACTACCAGGTCGAGCCGCGTAACGGCGTGCGCATTCCCCTTCACGGCGGCAATGGGAATCAGGAAGGCACGTATGGATCACTGACGATGCGCAGTGGCTTGACTGCGCAAGGCTATGTGGGTGCGCACTGGGGGCAGAGCTATATCCAGACTGTAACGTTCGATGACCAGGGGCCGGTGGCGCAGGCGATGCTGACCTATGGCCAGTCGGTCGACCCCACGTCGCCATGGTATGCCGACCAGACGCTGCTGTATTCGCGCAAGAGCTGGTCGAGCCTGCCATTTACCCAAGAGAAGATCAAGGCTGACCCCAGCCACACCACGGTGACGCTGCGGGAGTAGCGGCCTTTGCGTCCGTGCATGAACGAAAATTTGTCATGAGTTTGAAAAATAAGCTGTTGACGTAGCTCAGCAGGTCGAGCATAATCTCATTCCTCTGCTGCAGCGAACAAAACGATTCGAAGCAAGCGGCAGATGAAGCAGCACCGAATAAAGTTCTTTAAAAATTAACAGTCGATAAGTGTGGGCGTTTGATGAAGGTGCCAAAGACTTCGGTCTTTGATTACTTAAATTATCAAATGTTCACAAAAAAGAAATACGTTGTCTCAGCAATGAGATAACGGTCAGTATTTTGAGTGAGCGACCCGCTAGCAATAGCGGTGGCAGAAATGCCAACAAACAGAGATTGAACTGAAG
>NZ_JBFMMP010000002.1:0-473138 GCF_040790145.1 Massilia aurea | reverse complement strand
CGGTGATATAGCTCAGTTGGTTAGAGCACAGCACTCATAATGCTGGGGTCGGTGGTTCAAGTCCACCTATCACCACCAAAGATTTCAGGCAGATGGCCTGGCTCCAACGAGTCAGGCCATTTTGCTTTTGCCGCTTCCGGTGATATAGCTCAGTTGGTTAGAGCACAGCACTCATAATGCTGGGGTCGGTGGTTCAAGTCCACCTATCACCACCAGGTACGACTCTCGCAGAGAGGTCCAGAAAACCGCAGTTCTCGCCAAGGAGACTGCGGTTTTTTTGTGCGCGACCAGCACCGGTTCAGCCTGCACCACCGTGCATAATGAACCGGATAAATAGTGAAGAATTTGGCTCTGTCTATGGCGAACATCCGGCGCTCCCTGTTCATCAACTTTTTTTCCTCGACCGGCGGCACGGTTGTCCAGTTTGCTGTCACGCTGTTTCTGGCACGCATACTGAGCCCAAGCGACATTGGCATCTACTCGATGACCATCGTGTTCATCAATATCGCCCACATTTTTCAGGATTTTGGCGTAGGAAGTTATCTGCAGCGCGAGAAAGAACTGACGCCGGAAAAGCTGCGCGCTGCCACCGGCGTGATTTTCACGACTTCGTGGTCCATTGCTGCGGTCATCTATGCCGGAAGCGACTGGCTCGGCAGATGGTTCAATGAACCGACGATGATTCCCGTCATGAAGGTGCTCGCGCTTTGTTTCGTGTTCATCCCCTTCGGGTCCATCACCAACTCGCTGCTTACCCGGGATTTCGCTGCCGGCAAGCAGGCGTGGGTGGGGGCAGTTAGTACGGCAGCATCGGCCGTGACATGTATTACCCTTGCTCTCATGGGCTTTGGCGCGCTGAGCATGGCGTGGGCCAATCTGGCCAATATCGTCGCTTGCGCCATTGCCTTCATTCCCTTCAGGCCCAACTATCTTCCCTGGCTGCCCTCGTTCCGGCATTGGCGCGACGTCGTGCATTTCGGGATGAGTTCTCTTCTCACCAATTGCTTGAATTCGGTGAACAATTCGATTCCCGATATCCTGCTTGGGAAACTCGGCAATGCAACACTGGTTGGTTTTTTCAGCAGGGCCAATTCGACCGTCACGATTTTTTTCCATATCGCCGGCAGCACGGCGAACTACGGTTCGGTGTCTTACATTGCCCAAGCTCACCATCGTGGCGAGTCAGTCGGCACATTGCTGAACAAGGCAACGTCGCTGTTGACTGGCATTGCGTGGACTGCACTTGGTTTGACGTATGTGTTCGCCACAGACATCGTCACCGTGCTGTATGGAGAAAAATGGCTGCCTTCGGTCCCTGCCATGGATGGATTGCTGGTCGCCTGCGCCATCGGCACGGTTTTCAACTACTACCCTGCAGCCATGACGGCCATCGGCCGACCGTTCCTGGCCTCGTTCCCGATCGCGGTCACGCTGCTGTCGCGCATTGCATTTGCCTTTGCCCTGTTCGACGGCAGCATTCGAAGTTTTTCCTGGGTGATTTGCGGCGCCACCCTGGTTGCATTGCCGGTGCTATTGATTCAGCAGCACATCTATCTTCGCCACCGATTGACCACGCAATTGCAGGCGTTATGGCCCAGCGCTGCAGTAGCGATCATCTGCATGACGGGTGCTGCCATATTAAAAATCGCCCTCCCTGCCTCATTCGCACCGGCATTCGTTCTTCTTGCCTCAGCCCTGCCCCTGGCTTGTCTCTGGTATTTGTCACTTCGAATGACAGGGCATCCATTGACCGCAGAGATTCATAAAATGGTAGCCGGTTTTCGCGCTCGTGCTGCATAAGACAGATACGGTGGTTTGAACCGACTGAAAATAGCCATTGGCGTCAATTGGCATGGCCAGGGTGATATGATAAAAGCAATCGTCCGTTGCCGAAGCCACCATTTTTTATTTCCAATAATACAATAATGTAAATTATGTGTCATTTTGGCCGCAATGACAGATATTTCATTTTCTTTAGCAAGCGCTGTCTTGAAATAATTGGCCCGAATGCCAGACCCTAAATATCCACTGTCCCAGTACGTCTTTGTCGTGTTTGCCGACGATTGGGGCCGTCACCCGTCAAGTTGCCAACATCTGTTCTTGAGGATTGTTCCGCAAGTTCAAGTCATCTGGGTGAATACCATTGGCCTGCGCACGCCGCGTTTCAACCTGCATGATTTCAAACGAACGGTGCAGGTCATCCGTTCGTGGATCCGTCCCGATGCCAAATTCAGGGCGCGCTCGGAAGACCGGGCGAGTCAGGTTGCGAACGCCTGCGCCACGCCGTCGGGCGAGGCGCCGGTTATGCCGTATATCGTCAACCCGGTCATGTGGCCGTCGTTCCGAGGGCCCACGTCCGCCGCACTGAATCACCACCTGCTCTCGAGCGCGGTGCACGAGGCGCTCAAAAATGTGGCGCCGGGAAAGCATCCTGTTCTGGTGAGCACCTCGCCCATCGTGCCCGGCCTCTTTCGCGATCACATTTTCAAGCGGAAAGTGTATTACTGCGTCGACGACTTCACGCACTGGCATGGCATCGACGGCCCGGCGATGCACCGCCTGGAGCAAGAAACACTGCAGGCCTGCGATCTCATGATCGCCACGTCCACGTCGATTCTCGAAACCCGGTCTCCGCATGCAAACGCGTCGACCTTGCTCACCCATGGCGTGGACCTGGCGCATTTCTCGAGCGCCACGCCCGATCCGGCGAGTCCCCTGGCCGCCCTGCCGCACCCCATCGTGGGGATGTTTGGCGTATTCGACCAGCGTGTCGACGGCCAGGCCCTCAAGGCGGCGGCGCTCCTGTCGCCACAGGCGATCTTCGTGGTCCTGGGCCCGGTCGTGGACCGCGATCCTGGCGAATTTCGCGATGTGCCAAATCTGCGCTTCCTCGGTGCAGTGCCGTATGCCGACCTGCCCGGCCATGTTGCCCATTTCGATCTGTGCATCCTGCCGTACGTGGTCGATGCATCGACCTGGAACATCAATCCTCTCAAGCTCAAGGAATACCTGGCCACCGGCAAGCCTGTCATCGCATCGCCCCTTCCCGAGGCAATGCGGCTAGGCGCATACCTCACCCTGGCGGCGCCGGAAGCGTTCCCCCAGGCGGTGGCATCGGCCCTGGCCACGCAGGGCGCAGGCGCCCCGGCGCATCAGAGCGACGCTCGCACCCGCCTCGAGGCCTTCCTTCACAGCGAAAGCTGGGAAGCGAAAGCAGACCGCTTCCTGACCGATGTCCTGGATGACCTATGAACGACCGCATACGCATTCTTTGCATCGCTACCATGTTTCCAAATCCACGGATGCCGGTGCATGCCCAATTCGTGAAGCAAAGGCTGGATGCACTGTCCAGCAAGGCCGACCTGATCGTCGTCTCGCCGATACCGTGGTTCCCTGGCGAGCGTTATTTTCAGCGTTACGCCAACCGGAGCCAGATCGCCGCGCATACCGACCTGAATGCGTATCCGACCTATTTTCCGAAGTTCTTTTCCATCCCGGCGGTGTTGAAACCTCTGGAGGGCGTCTTCCTGGCCATTGCACTGTGGCGGTTCATCGCGACCCATGGCCTGAAGGACAAGATCGACGTGCTCGATTGCCACCTGGCGTTTCCGGAAGGGTTCGCAGGCGCCCTGGTCTCGCGCGTCATCGGCAAGCCGTATGTCGTCACCCTGCGCGGCCACGACATCAACGATCTTCCCCGCTTTCCGGTGCGGATCCGGCAAGTGGTGTTTGCCCTGCGCCATAGCGCACGCTATGTCGGCGTCGCCAGGGCACTGGTGGACGGCGCCATCCAGCTTGGTGCACCTGCGGACAAAGGCTTTGCGTCCACCAACGGCGTGGACACCGAACGTTTTCGCCCCACAGCCAAGCGCGATGCGCGCAAGGCGCTCGGCCTGGACGCCGACAAGCGCTACATGCTCTCGGTGTCCCACCTGGTACCTCGCAAAGGGATCGATATACTGCTGCGCGCCCACGCGATGCTGCGCGCCGGGGGGCACACGGATCTCTGCTTCATCATCGTGGGACAAGGTGGCGAGGAAGGCGACTGCGAAGCGAACCTGCGCGCCCTGGCGTCCGAACTCGGCATCGCCGAGCACATCGTCTGGGCGGGCGCGGTGCTGAACACCGACTTGCATGCCTGGTACTCTGCCGCCGACGTGTTCTGCCTGGCCAGCGAAAAGGAAGGCTGGCCCAATGTCGTGCTCGAGGCCATGGCGTGCGCCACGCCAGTGGTCGCCCATCGCACCTGGGGTGTGCCCGAAATCATTACCGGGCCGGACCTGGGCATCCTGGTGGACAACCGGGAACCGGAGCCGTTCGCACACGCCATCGGCCTCGCCCTGGCGCACACCTGGGACCCGGCGCGGCTGCGCGCTTATGCGCTGGAAAATACCTGGGACCAGGTGGCCGAGGGCCTGCTGCGTCACTTCGAGGCGATCGTCAGGCCCGGCCAGCCTGCGCCGTCAGCAGACGGCGTGGCGTAGCATCAATGCTTCTTGCCGCCACCCGAGACTTTGTTCTCGGTCGCCCAGGCGCGGCGTTCGGCTTCCTTCTTCGCCACGCCCTTCTTTTCGTAGCCTTCTTCGATGTGCTTGACCTGGCGCTTCTGCTTGTCGGTATACGACGATTTATCACCTTGCGGCATGATCGATTTCCTCTCGGCGAATGTGCTGGCCAGCCGGGATGACCGGCCACGATCGTTGCAGCCTACGCCGCACTGCCAGCGCGTTTCGTGCGCCAGTTCACAGATGCGCGCAGGCTAGCCAGGCGTACGCCATTCGCCATCGGGCGCATTTTCATCCAGCGCAAAATCGCCGCGCGCCAGCGCCAGCAACACGTCGTGCGCCGCCTGCACATGCTCGGCCGGCACCAGGAGCCGCACGCCGCCCAGCGCCGGCGCCAGCAGCAGGTCGGTCTGCATCAGGTGCGCATCCGCCAGCATTGCCGGAATACCCGACGCTTCGAGGCAACCCTGCGCCAGGGTCGCGTCCACCGGAATCATGTAGCGCGCAACGACGTACAGGTCGCGCTCGGGCAGCGCCTCGACTTCGGGGTGGGCGGCCAGCCAGTCGTTCAACGAGAGTGTGTGCATCGGGAGTCCTTAACGAAGCAGTGCAGGCAGGTGCGACAACAGATACAGGATCACGCCGATCATCCCGCCCACGATGGTGCCGTTGATGCGGATGTATTGCAGGTCCTTGCCGATATTGAGTTCGATCTGGGCCGACATCTCGCGGTCATCCCATTGCTTGACGGTGTCGGCGATGTGGCGGGTGAGATAGCCCGCAAATTCGGGCGCCACGCCGCGCGCGGCCGCTTCCAGGTTCTCTTGCAGCGACTGGCGTAGCAGCGCATCTTCGCCCAGCGCCTTGCCGATCCAGGCGCCCATGCCGATGATGCGGCGGCGCAGGCTTGAGTCGTCGCGCTCCAGGTCGCGCTTGAGCCATGCCTTCAGCTCGGCCCAGAGCGAGCCGACGTAGCCGTTGAAGGTGTCGTCTTCGAGCAGGTAGCGCTTGACGTCGTCAGCCTTCGCGATGAATTCCGGGTCGACCTTCAGGCGCTCGATGAAGCCGGCCACGTAGTCGTCGAAGCGCTCGCGCAGCGGGTGCGCAGGGTCGGCCGCGACCTTGTTGAGCACCCCCGAGGCCAGGCGTACCGCGATGTCGGCGCCCTTGCGGCCAATCAGTTCGGACGGCAGCATCTTTTCGAGGAAGGCGTAATCTTCCTTCAGCCAGTCGACGATGCCGTCGGCGATCGCGCCCTGGGTCTCGGGATTGTCCATCAGCCTGGCGATCTGGCGGATGCCTTCGTCGAGCAGCTGCTGGTGGCGCCGGCCGCGCGTCAGGCCCGCGAGAATGGCGCTGCTGGACTTCGACAGATCGACGCTGCCTACCATCGTGTGCACCGCGCGCCGGATGACGTTCTGCACCGGCGCGTCTTCGATGAAGTCGAGCATGAAGGTGGCGGCGCGCACCAGGTGCGCGCCCATCAATTCGGTGTTGGCCGGTTTGGCCAGCCAATCGGCCAGCATCTGCACCGGGTCATGGCGGCGGATCAGCCCTACGATCGACTCGGTATCGAGGAATTTCTCGCGCACGAACAGCGCCAGGTTGTCGGCGATCTTGTCCTTGTTGCCGGGGATGATGGCGGTGTGGCGCGAGATGATCGGGATCGGAATCCGCCTGAACAGCGCGACTACCGCGAACCAGTCGGCCAGCGCGCCGACCATCGCCGCTTCGGAGAAGGCGCGCAAGAGGCCCGTCCACCACGTCTGCGGCAGCAGCAGGCTGACCACGAACAGCACGGCTGCGCCGACGAAGAAGCCGAGGGCGATCAGTTTGGACTTGCGCAGTTCGTCGTGCTTGTGCATGCGGGGCGGCCCGGCTGTGGCGATGTTGCCATGCTAGCCGAGTTTGCGTGCGGGTGACGCGCCGGCGGTGCACGCCGTAGCAGCCCTGCGGGCGGGAGCCCTTACGCCGCCGCCTCTTCCTCGCACAAGGTCAGCTTGGCGCAGCGCTGCCCATGCAACTGCGGCAGCAACAGATCGCTACGCTCTTCCAGCAACGCAAAGACCTCGTCTTTCGACAGCACGTACTGCTCGAGCAGCGTGTCCTTGAGCGACGCCATCACCAGCTTGTAATCGCGGATCGCGTCCAGCGTGTAGCTGTAGAGTTCATCGGCCTTTTCTTCCACCAGCCGCACCGTGTGCTCGCCGCTGGCATCCTTCTGCAACTGGCTGTAATCGATCTTCGAGCGCGAATACATCGACAGGCGGCTGACCATCAGGTTGAGCATTTTCGTGATCTTCTCGATGTCGTTCTGGCTGCCCACCGAGATGCCGCGCGGGCCGTAGAACAGTTCTTCGGCCGCGACGCCGCCATACAGGCCCACCACGTCGCGCTCGAGTTCTTCCAGCGTGCGCAGCGACATGTCTTCGCCCGATTGCAGCACATAGCCCAGCGCGCCGATTTTCGAGACCGCTTCGGTGCTGATCTTGAGCAGGTGCGAGCGTTCCTTGACTTCGGCCAGCGTCAACCCCTGGCGCAGGAACGGATCGATCTGCATGAAGAAGTGGCCCAGTTCGTGCAAGGCGATGCGTTCGCGCTGCTTGTGCTTGTCGAGCGTGGTGGCGCGGTCGGTCAGGCCGATCGTGGCGCGTTCGTAGGCGCGGAACAGCAGGTTGGTGTTGATGATGGTCTTTTCCTGGATCGACAGCATGCTGGCGCGTTCGACCACGGTTTCCAACAGCGCCGGGCTCAGGTTCTGCGTGATCTCGGCGACCTGGTCCAGGTTCATATCGCTCCAGTCGACCAGACCATCCTTCTTGCGCGACAGGAAGCTGCGCAGCAGTTCGCGGCGCTCGGCCTTGTTCGGCAGGCGGAAGTTGATCTTGACCGAGAAGCGGCGCAGCATCGCTTCGTCCATGTCGGTCGAGCTGTCGTCGAAGTTCGAGGCGACGATCCAGATCACGCCCGCGCCCTTGTCGCTTTTCACGCCGTCGAGCAGGCCGAGCATGGTGTTGGCGGTATCGTCTTCCCACTTCTTTTCGCTGCGCCCGCGCGGCATGAACAGGCTCTGCGCTTCATCGAGGAAGATGATGCACTTGCCCTTGGCGCAAGCCTTGCGGTGCAGGGCGTTCAGCGCCTTGGAGCCGCCACCGACATAGCCCGATTCGAGGGCCGAACCGGACGCCGAAATCATCGGCAGGTCGAGGCGCTTGGCCAGGTAGCCGACCAATTTGGTCTTGCCGGTGCCGGCGGGGCCGGTGAGCATCACGTTGAACGGCTTGTCGATATTGTGCGATTGGTATTCGGCACGGTTGCGGATCATTTCTTCCAGGTGCAGCACTTCCTGCTTGATGTCGTCCATGCCGATCAGGTCATCCATGCTGCCCTTGAGCTTGTCCGGGGTAATGACCGACGCGCTCATGCCCATGCCCGGCACACCGAACTTGATGAGGTACAGCACCAGCAACACGATGGCGATATTGAAGGCGTTCTGCTTGAAGAAGGTGCCGGTGCGTGCGAGCGTGCTTTCGCCCTCGTCCATCACCGCCTTGTGGCTGGCCAGGAACTCGTCCTTGGCGATCGAATACGGAATGGCATTCTTGAGCAGCACCTCGCGCTCGAGCGACAGGTGCGAGGTGCTCGGCACCTTCACCACGTTCAGGGCGGCCGAATCCTTGAATTTGTAGATGTAGCGCGGCGCTTCCGACAGCGGCTTGGCGATCAGCAGGTAGTCCAGGCGCGCCTTCTGGTCGGCCAGCGCGGTGATCTCGGCGATGTTTTGCGAATGGACCACGGGGCTCGCGTCTTGCGGCACATCGGCTTTGAAGATCGCCAGCGTCACCAGCATGCCCATCAGGATGACGGACAGGATGCGGACGTAAACGTTCTTGAATGCAATCTGAAGACGGGAGAAATTGGGCATGTGGTGTACTCGTCGAAAATGCGTGATGCAAAAAGAGAGAGACTGCTGTGCCGTGCCACAGGTGCGGGGTGGTCGGCGTCGGCAATGGGCCGACGAATCTGACGTGCTGCGGCTTGCTGATTGATGCTTGCAAGCAAGGGAGTAAGAAGACTATACCTTCAAAAAAAACCGCAGGGAATACCAATAACCTAAAAAATTGCGCCATTTAAGGCGAATGAAAGTCTTGATAAGAAATTTGATTATTCGACTGACAGCATTCGTGATGAGTGTGTCAAATAAATGGTGATTTTTTGCGACAACGACATGATCAAATTGAATAGGAAACACATACGCGCATAGCTGAGCGCTGTTTATTTACCACAGTCAACTTTTGCATGATTGCGTGCAATACGTCTCGATCGAGGCTTAACACGGTGGCTATTTCTGCAACTCATCGTTCAATCGCGCGTAACGATCGTGGCGTTCTTGTTATGCTCAATGCACCGATACTGCGGTTCTGCGCTAAGTTTCTATTCAACCAAAGATTGATAGCAAGTTAATGTAGGGGGGAGGATCTGGCGATGAAATACCATGTGCTGTCAGCATTAATGACGCTCTGCCTTGCCGGTACCTCGAACGCGGCTGAATCTGGCCGTGAAAATGCCACAGCATTTTCACGCACGGCGTTGCCCGATCTGGCAGTCACCCGCCGCGACGAGATCGTCACGCCACTCTCCCATCTACCGCAGTTGCCCGAGCCGGAAGTGTTTGCAATGATGCTTGTCGGCCTGGTCTTGATCGGCTACCGGGTCAGTCGCGACGGCGGCGACAAGTTCAGATAGGCGCGGGGCGGATGGCGCTGTCGTGGCACAGGCCATGCAGCTTGGTCATCGTATTCCAGTTGCGCGAGGTGGCGCCATTGCCCAGGTGTTTGCCGAGGGCCGCTGCGGCCGCGCTGTCGAGCAAGCCCGTCGGACACCAGACATACACCGCTCGGCGCCCGATCGCTACTACTTCGGGCGCCCAGTTCTGGCCGCACAGCGCAAGCGCCAGCGTGCGTTGCGGCTCGCCTGCCAGCAAGAACGCAAACAGGCGCGCGTGATCGTCGGCCAGGTGCAGCAAGGGATTATCGTCGATGATCTCGGCCACTTCCTGGCGCGCAAACACGAACACGCGCGCACCCACCCCGAGGCGCAAGATCATGGCCTCTTCGATCGCCTGCGCCGCGTTGACCGGCGGCACGGCGGCGTCGAACACGATGTTGCCGCTATTGAGCAGACTGCGCACGCCCGTATAGCCGAGGCTCTCGACCAGCTTGCGCAAGTCGGCCATGGCGATGCGTTTGGCGCGGCCGACGTTCACCCCGCGCAATAGAGCAATGTAACGGTGGCAGGTCATGGGCGGATCCTAACACGCCACATTGTATTGACGATGCTCCAGCCGTGTCGGTGATACCATCACCTGAGCATTGAATGGAGGAAACTATGAGCAACGATCACGATCTGATCCCCGTGACCAGGGCGCTACCGGGCATGGTGCTGTCGGATGAGCTGCTCGACAGCCACGGCATGGTGCTGCTGGCCAAGGGCGCCGTGCTGAGCGAGGCGATCATTGCGTCGCTCGGGCGTCATCAGATCGATATGGTGCCGGTGGCGCGTGTGGAAGCGCACCGCGCACCGGACGCAGCCGCGGTGCAGGCGCGGCTCGACTTTCTGTTTCGCCGCCACGCGCGCGATCGGGACATTGACAGCGACAGCGACTGGGCCGGCCACCTGCTGCGCCGCTACGTCGAAGATTACCGGCTCGAGCGGCAGGTGGCGCCATGATGGTCACCCTCGACGACCTGACCGCCGGCCTGGACGACCTGCCCTCGCTGCCCGCCGTCGTCATGGAATTATTGGGCAGCATCGATCAGGAAGATGCCGATCTGACCCAGTTGGCGAAGAAGGTCGCGCTCGACCAGGCGCTTACTGCCAAGACACTGCGTCTGGCCAACTCGTCGGCCTTTGGCCTGCAAGTCAAGGTGACGACGATCCAGCAGGCGATGACGTATCTCGGCTTTCAAGCCACGCGCAACCTGATCATGGCGGCATCGATGACGGGCTGCTTTCCAAGCGGACGCTGCCCGGCGTTCGACGACAAGGCCTTCTGGCGCCTGTCGATCGCCACCGCCGCCTGCGCGCGGGTGCTGGCGCGCCATATGCACTTCAACCAGGATGTGGCGTTCACGGCCGGCCTGGTGCATGGCATCGGCCGCCTGGTGCTGGTGACCCGTTATCCAGAGCAATACGACGCGGTCTTGCGCGAACGCGCGCGCACCGATGGCGACCTGCTCGAGGCTGAGCGCGCACTGCTGGGCGTCGACCACGTTTTGGCTGGCCGGGCGCTGGCGGAACACTGGCAGTTTTCGGACACGCTGCGCCAGGCCATCGCCTTCTACGGGCAGCCTGACATGCCGGGAGCGGGCTTTCTGGCTACTATCGTGCACGTGGCAAACGCCGTGGCGCATGCGCTCGATCTTGCGGGCGACGCACACGACGTGGTGCCGCAATTGTCGAGCGTGGCATGGACGGCGCTGGGCTTATCCGAAGAAGCGTGGCTGCAGGTGTTCCGCGAAACGGAGCTGCAATTTGAAGAGATGACAGCCATCCTGTTGGCGTAAGCCGCAGGACGGATTCAGGCGATACGATACGAATTGCTGTGCGGCGCCACTCAGGCAGCGCCGCGGCACGCCAACCACGAAGGCATGGCAGAGACACCTGCCATGCCCACGATTTCAGTGCGCATAATTACCGGTCTTTGGCGTAACGTCGCCCGACTGGCTACCCTGGCCTTGTGCTGGCTGACTTGCCTGCTGGGCGGCGGCTGCGGCGGCAGCTGCTGCTTTCTCTTCTGGCTTCGGACGACCCTGCGCGTCCGACAGACGATACTTGGTACGACGATCGCCCATCAGGTCACGCAGGTCGCGGATGCTCATGCCGGTCACTTCGTGCATGCGGATCAGCAGCGAGGCGCCAACCGGCAGACGGTGGTGGCGGATCTTGCTGATGACTGGTGGCGCGACTTCGAGCATGCGCGAAAGCGCAGCATCGTTTTTCAGTTGCATCTTGCCCAGCAGAATATCGAGCAGATGGTTCGGGTTGTAGCTCTCTTGCGACGACAGTGCGTGATGTTGTTGTGCCATGATATTTACCTCACGAGTTGGTTAAAATAGTTCCCCTACGAACCTTAGTTGAAGACAACATATCTTCAACATAAGTTCCCGGAACGTGTTCAGGAATTAAACAGGGCGAATCTGAGTAGTTCCTTAAGAATTCCGGTTCTGCCGTGCACCATGCGGTTTAAGCATGCGCACTTGTCTTTCAAACAAATTATGGCCGCGTGTGCCGGGTCGATGCCGACCACGCACATGTGACTCCTTGTCGGAAATCAAGCTAACGTGTGGAAAGCTTGTCACGTTTGCATTTCAGCACATGGGGCTACATTGTGGCGCACGCAAGAGATTTCCCTGATAAATTTTTCCAATCAGAATGATCACGGAACCCTTTGATTTCAATAGAGAAATACTTCATGCATGAGAAGATACAATGCATGAAGAATAATGTATGTTCGCTAGCGGACATTTAACATTGTAAGCAAAACGATAATTACTTAAAGTAAAGAAACTAAACATTCTTTTCGGAATTAGTTACTGCTTCGCGCCGGTGTTTTTATCGGGTCAATACCGAATTACGGTAAACTGGTCCTCCCGCCTTGTCGGCGCAGCAGTTTGTCCCCAACTACCCTCTCCATGCAGAAAAAAGTCTTTATCAAAACCTTCGGTTGCCAGATGAACGAGTACGACTCGGACAAGATGGTTGATGTCCTTGGCGCCTCGGATGGGCTGGTCCGCACCGACAAGCCGGAAGACGCCGATGTTATCTTGCTCAACACCTGTTCGATCCGTGAAAAAGCGCAAGAAAAAGTGTTCTCGGATCTCGGCCGCCTGCGTGAACTCAAGCGTGACAAGCCCGACCTGGTGATCGGCGTGGGCGGTTGCGTCGCCTCGCAAGAAGGCCAGGCAATCATCAAGCGTGCGCCGTTCGTCGATGTCGTGTTCGGGCCGCAAACGCTGCACCGCCTGCCGAAGCTGATCGACGACCGGCGCCAGACCGGCATGGCCCAGGTCGACATCGCCTTTCCCGAGATCGAAAAATTCGACCACCTGCCGCCGGCCAAGGTCGACGGTCCGGTGGCGTACGTGTCGATCATGGAAGGCTGCAGCAAATATTGCAGCTACTGCGTCGTGCCGTACACGCGCGGCGAAGAAGTCTCGCGCCGCTTCGAGGACGTGCTGACCGAGGTCGCCGGCCTGGCCGCGCAAGGTGTGAAAGAAATCATGCTGCTCGGCCAGAACGTGAATGCGTTCCGCGGCACGATGGAAAATGGCGAGATCGCCGACTTCGCGCTGCTGCTCGAATACATCGCCGAGATCCCCGGCGTCGAGCGCCTGCGCTTCGTGACCAGCCACCCGAAAGAATTCAGCCAGCGCCTGATCGATGCCTACGCCAAGATCCCGCAACTGGTGAACCACCTGTACCTGCCGGTGCAGCATGGCGCCGACCGCATCCTGGCGGCCATGAAGCGCGGCTACACGGGCCTCGAATACAAGTCGATCATCCGCCGCATCCGCGCGGTGCGTCCCGACATCACGTTCTCGTCCGACTTCATCGTGGGCTTCCCCGGCGAAACCGAGGCCGATTTCGAGGCGATGATGAAACTGGTGGCCGACGTCAATTTCGACAACAGCTTCAGCTTCATCTTCAGCAAGCGCCCCGGCACCCCGGCCGCCAACCTGGAAGACGATACGCCGCACGAGGTCAAGCTGGCCCGCCTGCAGCGCCTGCAAGCGCTGATCGACGCCAACACCCGCAAGCACAGCGCCGCCATGGTCGGCACCGTGCAGCGCGTGCTGGTCGAAGGGCTGGCCAAGAAAGATCCAAGCCAACTGCAAGGCCGCGCCGAGAACAACCGCGTGGTCCTGTTTCCCGTGGATGCGACCAATGCCAAGCTCATCGGCCAACTGGTCGACGTGCGCATCAGCGCCAGCCACGATTATTATTTGCGCGGCGAACTCGTCGCCAACCTCGATACGATTGCCAAAGCCAGTTGAAAACACAGCCTACCCAGCCCTCGTACTTCATTCCCGAACCGCTCGACAACACGCGGCTCGCCCACCTGTGCGGTCCACTCGATGAAAACCTGCGCCAGATCGCGGCCGCGCTCGACGTGACCGTGTTTCGCCGTGGCGAGAAATTCATCGTCAACGGGGACAACGCCGAGCGCGCCGTCGAACTGCTGGAACGCTTCTACGCGGTCGCCAACAAGGTCGTGCCGATCGAAGAAGTGCAACTGGCCCTGGTCGAGCAGCGCGCCGGCATCAAGCCGCGCAGCCTGGACGCGCCCGGCGGCGAACCGCGCGCCATCAAGGGTGTCAAGTCCGTCAAGGCCGAGACGGAGGTGGCGCCAGATGTCGCGCCCAACGACGTCGACAGCCCGGCCCTGAAAACCCGCCGCAGCGACCTGCGCGGGCGCACGCCGCACCAGATCCAGTACCTCAACGATGTGCTGAACCACGACATCGCCTTCGGCGTGGGCCCGGCCGGCACCGGCAAGACCTACCTGGCCGTGGCGTGCGCGGTGGATGCGCTCGAACGCGACGCCGTCAAGCGCATCATCCTGACCCGGCCGGCCGTGGAAGCCGGCGAGCGCCTGGGCTTCCTGCCGGGCGACCTCGCGCAAAAGGTCGACCCTTACCTGCGCCCGCTGTACGACGCGCTGTACGACCTGCTCGGTTTCGACCGCACGCAAAAACTGTTCGAGAAGCAGGTAATCGAGATCGCCCCGCTGGCCTATATGCGCGGCCGCACGCTGAACCACGCGTTCGTGATTCTCGATGAGGCCCAGAACACGACCGTCGAGCAGATGAAGATGTTCCTGACCCGCATCGGTTTCGGCAGCAAGGCCGTCATCACGGGCGACGTCACGCAGGTCGACCTGCACAAGAACCAGCGCAGCGGCCTGGTCGACGCCATGCACGTGCTCAAGGATGTGCGCGGCATCGCGTTTTCGCAGTTTTCAAGTGTGGACGTCGTGCGCCACCCGCTGGTGGGGCGCATCATCGATGCCTACGAATCCGACAATTCGGTGCAGGAACTGGCCGACCTTCCCAAACCGATCCCGGTGAAACATGCAAGAAAAAAAACATCCGCTTGAACTCGAGATCCAGTTCGCCGATCCGTGCCTGGAGAGCCTGCTGCCCGAAGCCACGCTCCAGAAATGGGTCGAAGCCGCCCTGCTCGGCCCGGCCGAACTGACCATCCGTTTTGTCGATGCGGCCGAAGGCCAGGCGCTGAACCTGGCCTATCGTGGCAAGGACTACGCGACCAACGTGCTCACCTTCGCCTACAACGAAGATGAAGACCTGGCCGACGACGATCCGGTGAAAGCCGACATCGTGCTGTGCACCGACGTGCTGCAGCGCGAAGCGGCCGAGCAAAACAAAACGGTCGAGGAACACACCGCGCACCTGGTCGTGCACGGGGTGCTGCACGCCCAGGGCTGGGACCACGACAACGACGACGATGCCGAGGAGATGGAGCAGTTTGAGCGCGACATCATGGAAGTTCTCGGTTTCCCCGATCCCTACGCCGACTGAACGCCCGGGGAATGCCGATCAGGCCGCACGGCTGCGACAATATGAGGCATTTCCCCTTTTGGTGTATCCTACGCCCATCGCAACAACGGCTTCTCGCCAACTATGCCCGAGTATCCCAGTGACGTCCGTCCGGACGCCAAACCCCACCGGTCCCTGTTAGAACGGCTGACCGCATTCATCTCCCCCGAGCCTGAAAACCGCGCAGAGCTGCTCGAAGTCCTGCACGACGCCCACGAACGCAACCTTCTCGATGCCGACGCCCTGTCGATGATCGAAGGCGTGTTCCAGGTGTCCGACCTGTCAGCGCGCGACATCATGGTGCCCCGTTCCCAGATGGACGTGATCGACATCACGAAGCCCATCGAAGAATGGATGCCCTACGTGCTCGAGACCGCCCACTCCCGCTTCCCTGCCATCGAAGGCGAACGCGACAAGGTCGTGGGCATCCTGCTGGCCAAGGACTTGCTGCGCTATTACGCCGAAGAATCATTCGACGTGCGCACCAAACTGCGCCCGGCCGTGTTCATTCCCGAATCGAAACGCCTGAACGTGCTGCTGCGCGACTTCCGCGCCAACCACAATCACATGGCGATCGTGGTCGACGAGTATTCCGGCGTGGCCGGCCTGATCACGATCGAAGACGTGCTCGAGCAGATCGTCGGCGACATCGAAGACGAATACGATTTTGACGAAGAGGAAGACAACGTCATCTCGATCCGCGAAGGCCAGCTCGGCCCGCGCTGGCGCGTGAAAGCGCTGACCGAGATCGAACAGTTCAACGAAGAAGTCGGCACCGACCTGCCGGACGACGATGTCGACACCGTCGGCGGCCTGGTCGCCAGCCATCTCGGCCACATGCCGCACAAGGGCGAAGTGGTCGATCTGCACGGGGTGCGCTTCGAAGTGCTGCGCGCCGACGCGCGCCAGATCCACGTGTTGCTGGTCGAAAAACTGCCATCGGCTGACGACGAACGCGACTGATGCTGCGTCGCCTGACCCATCCAGCCGCAGCGCCGACGCCGGCGCTGCGCGGCGGCAAGCCTTCGGCGTTGCTGCTGCTATGCGCGGCGTTTGCCGGCGCCTCTTCCCTGCTCTCGTTCCAGCCTGTCGGCTGGTGGCCGCTGCAATTCTTGTCGCTGGCCTGGCTTTTCTATCAGGTGGGGATGAGCAATTCCGTCAAGCGCGCCACCCTGATCGGCTGGGCCTTCGGCTTCGGCTGGACGCTGGCCGGCGTGCACTGGCTGTACGTCTTCATGACCGATTTCGCCCACTTGCCGGCCGTCCTCGCGGTGGTGGGTCTCACACTGCTGTGCCTGTACATGGGCCTGTGGGGTGCGTTCACGGCCGGCGTAGCTTCCTGGCTGCGCCGGCGCTGGTCGCTGCCGGTGGCCGCCTTCCTGCTGCTGGTGCTGCCCGTGACCTGGGGCGTGTCCGAATGGCTGCGCGGCTGGGTGTTTACGGGCTTTCCGTGGGCATCGTCCGGTTACGCACATGACCTGGCGCCCCTGGCCGGCTACGCGCCGCTGATCGGCGTGTATGGCATTGGCATTGTCGTGGGCGTGATCGCCGGCTGCATCGCGATGCTGACCCAGCGCGCGCGCTGGCCTGCGCTTGGTTTGCTAACCGGCTTGATGTTGGCTGGCGCCGGCCTGCGCACGGTCGAATGGACGCAGGATGTCGGCCAGCCGATCAGCGTGCGCCTGTTGCAAGGCAATATCGCGCAAGACCGCAAGTTCGACGCCGAATTCTTGAACAGCATCCTGACGCGCTACCAGGGCCTGATCACGGCCGGCCCGGCCGACCTGATCGCCACACCCGAAACGGCGATCCCGACCTTTCCGCAGAACCTGCCCGACGGCTACCTGGCCAATCTGCAGCGTTACGTGACCGATACCGGCAGCACGCTGGCGCTCGGCATCCCGCTGCTCGACGGCCCGGGCAAGTACGGCAACAGCCTGGTCACCCTGACGCCGCATGCGCAGTCAACGCCCTACCGCTACGACAAGGCGCACCTGGTGCCGTTCGGCGAATTCATCCCGCCGGGTTTCCGCTGGGTCACCGACATGCTGGACATTCCGCTGAACGACGCCACCCGCGGCGCCGCATTGCAGGCGCCGTTCGCCGTCAAGGACCAGCTGGTGCTGCCGAATATCTGCTACGAAGACGTGTTCGGCGAAGAAATCGCCTACCAGCTGCGCAATGCGCCACAGCCGGCAACGCTGCTGCTGAACGTGTCGAACCTGTCGTGGTATGGCCAGTCGGTGGCGATCCCGCAGCACCTCCAGATTTCGCGCATGCGCACGCTGGAAACGGGCCGCCCGATGCTGCGCGCGACGAACGACGGCGCCACCGCGATCATCGACCGCCGCGGCAATCTCACGCACTCGCTGCCGTTCTATCAAGACGGCGTGCTGGCCGCCACCGTGCGCGGCGCAACCGGCATGACCCCCTTCATTCGCCTGGGCAGCGGCGCGTTCCTGCTGCTGGGCGCCTTGATGCTGCTCGGCGCCTGGTACGCCGGCCGTCGTTACCTTCACAACCACGCCAAATCGACCGGCTGACCCAAATCACCTCCCAGAGGGGCGAAGAAATTCAGTAGAATTAGTCATTTGGCAAACATACCGCGTTCACGGTCCACGGGCCGCGTTCCACTCGACATGCTCACATTCCAGCAAATCATCCTCACCCTGCAGTCCTACTGGGACAAGCAGGGCTGCGCACTGCTCCAGCCCTACGATATGGAAGTCGGCGCCGGCACCTTCCACACCGGTACCTTCCTGCGCGCGATCGGCCCGGAGCCATGGCGCGCCGCCTATGTGCAGCCATCGCGCCGCCCGAAGGATGGCCGCTACGGCGAAAACCCGAACCGCCTGCAGCACTACTACCAGTTCCAGGTCGCGCTCAAGCCGGCGCCCGAGAATATCCTCGACCTGTATCTCGGCTCGCTCGAAGCCCTGGGCCTGGACCTGAAAAAGAACGACGTGCGGTTTGTCGAGGATGACTGGGAAAGCCCGACGCTGGGCGCCTGGGGCCTGGGCTGGGAAGTCTGGCTCAACGGCATGGAAGTCACGCAGTTTACCTATTTCCAGCAAGTCGGGGGCCTCGATTGCAAGCCGGTGCTGGGCGAGATCACGTACGGCATCGAGCGCCTGGCCATGTACCTGCAGGGCGTCGAGAACGTATACGACCTGGTCTGGACCGAGTGGCAGGAAGATGGTGTGACCAAGACGTTGAGCTACGGCGACGTGTTCCACCAGAACGAGGTCGAACAGTCGACCTACAACTTCGAACACTCCAACACCGAGATGCTGTTCCAGGCCTTCGCGAACCACGAATCCGAGGCCAAGCGCCTGGTCGAACTGGCGCTCACGCTGCCGGCCTACGAGCAGATCATGAAGGCCTCGCACAGCTTCAACCTGCTGGACGCGCGCGGCGCCATTTCCGTGACCGAGCGCGCCGCCTATATCGGCCGCGTGCGCACGCTGTCACGCCTGGTGGCGCAAGCCTATTACGACTCGCGCGAAAAGCTCGGCTTCCCGATGGCACCCCAGGCAGCACAAGTCGCCGCCTGAAAAGAACAGAACAGACCATGAATCAAACACTCCTCGTCGAACTGCAGACCGAAGAACTGCCGCCGAAGGCGCTCGTCAAGCTCGGCGCCGCCTTTGCCACCGGCATCTCGAACGGCCTCAAGGCGCGCGACTTCCTCGAAGCCGACAGCGTCGTCACGACCTACGCCACGCCACGCCGCCTGGCCGTCTCGATCACCAATGTGCGCAACACCTCGCCCGACAAGGCGATCCGCGAAAAAGTGCTGCCGGTGACGGTGGCCCTGGACAAGGAAGGCAACCCAAGTGCACCGCTGGCCAAGAAGCTGGCCGCGCTGGGCTTTCCTGACCTGACGATCGACCAGCTCGAACGCGCCCCCGACGGCAAGACCGAAAGCTTCTTCTACACCTACACCGCCGCCGGCAGCGCCCTGACGGGTGCATTGCAAGACGTGCTGCTCGAGTCGGTGAACAAGCTGCCGATTCCAAAGCTCATGAGCTACCAGCGCCCGAACGGCGACACCGTGCAGTTCGTGCGCCCGGTGCACCTGCTGCTCGCGCTGCACGGCGACCAGGTGCTGCCACTGACGCTGCTCGGCTTGACCGCTGGCCGCGAAACCGCCGGCCACCGCTTCCTGTCGCATGGCGGCGCGATCACGATCGCGCATGCCGACGGGTACGCGAGCACCCTGGAATCCGAAGGCAAGGTCATCACGTCGCCGCAAGCGCGCAAGGACAGCATCCGCGCGCAGCTGCTTGAAAAAGCCGGCGCCGACCAGGTCTTGATGCCCGAGTCGCTGCTCGATGAAGTCGCAGCCCTGGTCGAATGGCCGGTGGTGTACGAATGCCGCTTCGAAGAAGAATTCCTGGCCGTGCCGCAGGAATGCCTGATCCTGACGATGCAGACGAACCAGAAGTACTTCGCGCTGACCGACGCCGACGGCAAGCTGCGTTCGCGCTTCCTGATCGTGTCGAACATCGCGACCGATGACCCGTCGGCCATCGTCGGCGGCAACGAGCGCGTCGTGCGCCCGCGCCTGTCGGACGCCAAGTTCTTCTTCGAGCAAGATAAAAAGAAAACGCTCGAGTCGCGCCTGCCGCAGCTGGCATCGGTCGTGTACCACAACAAACTGGGTTCGCAAGCCGAACGCAGCGAACGCGTGACCAAGCTGGCGACGTATATCGCCACGCGCCTGGGCTTTGACGCTTCGCTGGCCGAACGCGGCGCGCGCCTGTCGAAGGCCGACCTGCTCACCGACATGGTCGGCGAATTCCCGGAACTGCAAGGCATCATGGGCACGTACTACGCGCGCCACGATGGCGAGCATGACGACGTCGCGCGCGCGGCGTCCGAGCACTACCAGCCGCGCTTTGCCGGCGACGCCCTGCCCGGCTCGAATACGGGCCTGGCCGTTGCACTGGCCGACAAGCTCGAGACGCTGGTGGGCATCTGGGCCATCGGCCTGCAGCCGACCGGCGAAAAAGACCCGTTCGCGCTGCGCCGCCACGCGCTGGGCATCATGCGCATGCTGGTCGAAAAGCGCCTGCCGCTCGAACTGTCCGACATGCTGCGCGATGCGGTCACCACGTTTGCCGACCAGCCGGCGTTCAAGGACCCGAGCGCGGAAGTAACCGCCTTCGTGCTCGACCGGCTGCGCGGCCTGCTGCGCGATCGCGGCTTCTCGCCGAACGAAGTCGAAGCGGTGCTGGCCCAGAACCCGGACCGCGTCGACGACGTCGTGCAGCGCCTCGAAGCGGTGCAGGCGTTTGCCGCGCTGCCCGAAGCCGCGTCGCTCGCTGCTGCCAACAAGCGCATCACCAACATCCTCAAGAAGAACGAAGAAGCGTTGGCGCAAGCCGGCGTGGTCGACGCGGCGCTGCTGCAAGACCAGGCCGAAAAAGACCTGGCCGCAGCGGTCACGCGCGTGCAGCCAGAAGTCGATGCGGCGTTTGCCAGCGGCGATTTTGCCGGCACGCTCAAGACGCTGGCGCAGCTGCGCGAGCCGGTCGACGCGTTCTTCAACGACGTGATGGTGATGGCCGACGACATCGCCCTGCGCAACAACCGCCTGGCATTGCTGGCGTCGTTGCACGGCATGATGAACCGCGTGGCCGACATCTCGAAACTGGCGACGTAACAGCGACCCGCATGCAAGTGACCCCGATGAAACTCATCATTCTCGACCGGGACGGCGTGATCAACCACGACTCGCCCGACTTCATCAAGTCGCCGGCCGAGTGGATCCCGATTCCCGGCTCGCTCGAGGCGATCGCCCGTCTGAACCAGGCGGGGTATCGGGTCGTGCTGGCGACGAACCAGTCGGGCATCGCGCGCGGCCTGTTCGACATCGCCACGCTCAACGCCATCCACAGCAAGATGCACGCGGCGGCGCAGCTGGTGGGCGCCGACATCGACGCCATCTTCTTTTGCCCGCACGCGGCGCTCGATGCCTGCGACTGCCGCAAGCCCAAGTCGGGCATGTTCGAAGAAATCGCCAAGCGCTTCAAGATCAACCTGAAGGGCGTGCCGACCGTGGGCGACTCGCTGCGCGACCTGCAGGCGGGCTTCAACCGCGGCTGCACGCCCTACCTGGTCCTGACCGGCAAGGGTGAGCGCACGCAGCTCACCGGCGGCCTGCCGCCTGGCACGAAGGTGTACGCGGACCTGGCCGCGATGGTCAGCGCCCTGCTCAAGCCCGGCGCCTCTGGTGCTGGCAGCGCCCAGGCGTCATAATCAATACACCACCACGATAAGAACAACCAGATCGTTTTGTCCGGAGCCCCTTTGCGTAATTTCAGTCTGTTCCTGCGTTCCCTGCTGTTCACGGTCATCATGGCCATCGCGACGGTCATCTGGGCTTCACTGTGCTTTCTCGCGGCGCCGCTGCCGTACAACCAGCGCTTCTGGTTCACCTCGCGCTGGAACGTCTTCATCATCTGGTGCGCGCGCGTCATCTGCGGCATCCGCTACGAATTCAAAGGCTACGACAACCTGCCCGACGCGCCGGCCATCGTGCTCTCGAAGCACCAGTCGGCGTGGGAAACCATCTTCCTGCTGCCGAACCTCACGCGGCCCCTGGTCTACGTCTTCAAGAAGGAAATCCTGTACATCCCGTTCTTCGGCTGGGCCATGGGTTTGCTGCGCATGATCCCGATCGACCGCAAGCAGGGCAAGAACGCGTTCTCGCACGTGGTGCGTCACGGTAAACGCCGCCTGGCCGACGGCCAGTGGATTATCATGTTCCCTGAAGGTACCCGCATTCCCGTCGGCCGGAAGGGCAAGTACAAAAGCGGCGGCGCGCGCCTGGCCGTGGAAACCCAGGCAGTCGTGGTGCCGATCGCGCATAATTCAGGCGAGTGCTGGCCCAAGAATTCGTTCATCAAACGGCCCGGAACGATCACGGTCTCGGTCGGCAAACCGATATCGCCGCAAGGCCATACCCCTGACAGCTTGATGCAAGAGGTAGAAAATTGGATAGAATCGGAAATGCGCGTCATTTCGCCCCACGCCTACAAAGGTGGTTGAGCGACGTTAGCACCCAGATCAGGAATTCGCGCCCGCAGCAGACGATGGCGTCGTCGAAGATCGACGGCGACCAGCTCGAGCTGTTTGCGCAAGAATTCTTCGCGGCGCTCAAGCCTTCCGACAGGCCGGCGCCGCCATCCCAGCCGCTGTTCAAGGCGCCGCCGGCGCCGCCCCGCATCAAGCTTCCCTCGCCGCCCGTCGGCCCGCAAGACCCTCCCCTCAAACGCATCGCCCTCGGCCAGCACTACGTCGACTATGCGCTGCGCCGCTCCTCGCGCCGCTCGATCGGCTTCATGATCGACGACGACGGCCTGCGCGTGACCGCCCCGCGCCGCGTGACACAAGAAGACATTGAAAACGCCCTGCGCGCCAAGAGCCGCTGGATCGTCACCAAGCTGCTCGAACGCGGCGAGCGGCGCGAGCTGCGCCAGCAGCGCGCCCCGGTCGTGTGGGTCGATGGCGCCGTGCTGCCGTTCATCGGTGGCGACATCACCTTGCGGCTCGAACCGGCCACGCGCAGCCACTGCCATTTTGACGAAGCCACGCGCGAACTGGCGATCGGCGTCGTCGCGGGGCTGGCCGAGTGGCAGCTCAAGGAACGGGTAAAGTTGTGGTTCCAGGCCGAGGCCAAGCGCTTGTTCGTCGAGCGCCTGGATCATTACGCGCCGCTGCTTGGCGTGCGCTACAGTGCCTGCACGCTGTCGTCGGCCGGTTCGCGCTGGGGTTCGTGCACGGTGGGCGGCAGCATTCGCCTGAACTGGCGCCTGATTCACTATCCGCTGGCGCTGATCGACTACGTCGTGGCGCACGAGCTGGCGCACCTGCGCGAGATGAACCACAGCCCGGCGTTCTGGGCGACGGTGGCCGAGGTGTACCCGGACTACGACGGCGCACGCCTGGCGCTGCGCAAGCAGTCGCACCAGATGCCGGTGTTGTTCGAGGAGTAGTTGAACGTCGGCGTGGCGGTCAGCCCATGGCCTAAAAACCGTCGTTCCCGCGAAGGCGGGAACCCAAGTTTGCCAGCGTGCCTGCAAAATCAAACGTAATCGGTGCGCTGAAGACTTGGGTTCCCGCCTCCGCGGGAACGACGGTCTTGCGTGCGGCGGTGATGCAAGTTGCGCAGGTCGGCAAACAGCCTACCGCAAACTCAATGCATGCCGCGCCGCCGCCAGATCGCGCATGGTGGCGGTCTGCTGCTGCGACAGGCAGCGAAACGGGATCGGCAGCGTGCCGCGTTTCAGTACCATCATGAAGCCGCGCGAGTAAGTGCGCACGGCGGCCACGTCATCCCATTCGATCAGCGTCACGCCGCCACTGGTGCGCACGATGCCGTGTTCGTCGATGGTGAATTCATAGGTGCGGCGCCCGCGCCCGAGCAGCACGAAGTTCAGGCCTGCGCTCAGCGTGCTGCGCAGGCGCAAGAGGAAGCTGGCGGGCCAGCGCACGCGCCGGCGGCGGATCAGGAAGCCTCCGTGCTGCCACATGAAGCTGACGTATTCGCCCAGCGAATAGCGCACGAAAAAATGCAGTGCATCGAGCGGCAGCACGTTTGCCGTCTGCGGTATTGCTGGCGCCTCTTCCTGGACCAGAAGAGAGACTGGCTTTCCATCACTGCCTGGTGTCGCGCGATTCAATGACAACATGGCGCATCCCCTTTAGTTTTGTAGCGTGCAGATGGGAATGGTAACAAAACCTACCCAAATAGCCGTTGCACGAGTTCAACAGTGCGCAGGGTCGCGCCGCGGTGCCGCCCGGCGAATGCCAGCGCCTTTGCGCCCATTACCGCGCGGGCCGCGTCGTCGCGCAGCAGGCGCGCCGCCTCCGCGACCAGCGCGTCGGCGTCACGCACGCGCACTGCGGCGCCGTCAGCGACCGCGTCACACGTCGCGTCCAGGAAGTTGAAGGTGTGTTCGCCCACCAGCACCGGCTTGCCCAGTGCGCAGGCTTCGATCAGGTTCTGGCCGCCCAGCGGCAGCAGGCTGCCGCCGATATAGGCGCAGTCGCAGGCCGCGTAATAGGCGAACATCTCGCCCATCGAGTCGCCCAGCAGCACGTCGGCGTCGATGGCGCCGGCATTCTCATCGAGCTGCGAGCGGCGCGCAAGCCGCATGCCGCGCGCCTGGACCAGCTGCGCGACTTCGTCGAAGCGCTGCGGATGGCGCGGCACCAGCAGCAGCAAAGCGCCTGCCGGTTTGTCGGCGCGCTGCCATGCATCGAGGATCAGTGCCTCTTCGCCTTCGCGCGTGCTCGCGCACAGGAACACCGGCCGGCGCGCCGCGCCATCGATGCGCGCGCGCAGCCAGGCGCCCTTCTCGAGCGCCGGCGGCGGCGGCACGATGTCGAACTTGACGCTGCCGGTGACGACCACGTTCGGCGCGCCCAGCGACGCGATACGCTGTGCATCGGCATCGGTCTGCGCCGCGACCAGTGTGAACGAGCGCGCAGCCTCGGCCATCACGGCCCCGGCCTTGCGGCCCCGTTTGAGCGAGCGTTCCGACAGGCGCGCGTTGGCCAGCACGATCGGCACGCCCTGCCGCATGCAGGCGTGGATCAGGTTTGGCCAGACCTCGGTCTCCATCAGGATGCACACGCGCGGCCGATGGCGGCGCAGGAAGCGCGCCGTCATGGCGCCGGTGTCGTACGGCAGGTACGCCTGCACGACGCGTTCGCCGTGGTGCGCGAACAGGTCGCGCCCGGTGGCGCGGCCGGTGGGCGTCATGTGGGTAAGCAGGATGCGGCTGTCGGGCCACGCCAGCAAGAGCGCATCGACCAGCGGCTCGCTGGCGCGGGTTTCGCCGACTGACACGGCGTGCACCATGATCGTGGGCCGCTCGCCAGCCACAGGCCCGCCGAGGGCCAGGCGTTCGTCCCAGTGCTTGCGATAGCCCGGTTCCTTGCGACCGCGCCACCACAGCCGGCCCAGCACGGCCGGCATGGCCAGCCACCAGAGCGTGGAGTACAGCGTGCGGTTCATGTCACGCCGACGCCAGCAAACGCCGCGCCGCGGCGATGACGTCGTCGCTCGGGGGCGGCGCGCCCAGGTCGCCCAGGTTGACGATGCGATCCGACCAGTTGCCCTCGGTCTTCCACTTCGGCGAGTCGCAATAAATCTCGATCGTCGGCCGCACGAAGGCGGCGGCGATATGGGTCAGGCCCGTGTCGACGCCGACCGCCAGGCGCGCATGCTGCGCCAGCAGCACCGCATCCATCATCGACAGCTTCGGCAGCACGCGGGCGTTGGGCATCGCGGCGGCCAGTGCATGTGCATCCTCGTGCTCGGCCTTCGAGCCCCACGGCAGCAGCACCGGCATCGGCGCGAGCGCCGCGCCCAGTGCGATCCAGCTTGCATCCGGCCACTTCTTCGCCGCGCGTGCAGTGCCGTGAAAGAACACCGCGTAGTCCTCGAGCGGCAGGAACGCGGGCCGACTGTCCGCACTCGGCGCCGGCAGGCCGAATTCTGGCGCCGAGTCGACGCTGTAATCGAGCGCCGCGCCGGCCACCATGCGCCCGCGCGCCACGGCGTGCGTGCGCGGGTTCAGTGGAATGCTGTCGGTATGGAAGATGCGCGAGATGCCTTCATAGCCCGAGCCTTCGCTGCCATTGGCCAGGCCGACCTTCTTGCCGCCCTTGCGCACGCGCGCGGCGCCCATGATGATGCCGGTCTTGAGCAGGCCCTGGGTGTCGAACACGTAGTCGTATTCTTCTTCGCGCAGCGTGCGAAAGAACGCGCGGATCTCGGCCCGCGTTTCTTTCTTGCCCAGGCTCTTGCGCCAGCGGCGCAGCGCCCACGGCATGATCTTGCGCACGTGCGGATTGAGGCGCACGAGGCTCACATAGCCCTCTTCCACCACCCAGTCGATCGTGGCGCCCGGATGCGCGCGCAGCAGGTCGGCCACCATCGGCAGGTTATGCAGCACGTCGCCCAGCGACGACACGCGCACCAGTAGAATCTTCAAGCGATAGTCCTCAGAACGGCAGATCGGCGTCGGGCTTGGCGGCCAGGATCACGGTCTTGAACTCGGCCTGGATGCGCGCCAGCGCTTCCGGCGATTCGCCTTCGAAGCGCAGCACCACCACTGGCGTCGTGTTCGACGAACGGGCCAGGCCGAAGCCGTCGGCGTACTCGACGCGCAGGCCGTCGATATCGTTGATCTTTTCCGACGTCGGGAAGGTGGCGTTGGCGCGCAGGTGGTCGATGATCGTGAAGTTCTCGCCTTCTTGCAGGTGCAGGTGCAGTTCGGGCGTGCTGCTGGCCATCGGCAGGCTATTGAGCAGCGCGGACGGGTCCTGCTGCTTGGTCAGGATCTCGAGCATGCGCGCGCCGGCGTACATGCCGTCGTCGAAGCCGTACCAGCGCTCCTTGAAGAAGATATGGCCGCTCATCTCGCCGCCCAGCGGTGCACCGGTTTCCTTGAGCTTGGCCTTGACCAGCGAGTGGCCAGTCTTCCACATCAGCGGCTTGCCGCCATGCTGCTCGATGTACGGCGCCAGGTGGCGCGTGCACTTGACGTCGTACAGGATCTCGCCGCCCGGCACGCGCGACAGCACGTCGGCCGCGAACAGCATCATCTGACGATCCGGGAAGATGATCTGGCCATCCTTGGTGACGATGCCGAGGCGGTCGCCGTCGCCATCGAAGGCCAGGCCGATTTCGGCGTCGGTCTCTTGCAGCGCGCGGATCAGGTCTTGCAGGTTTTCCGGGTGCGCCGGGTCGGGATGGTGATTCGGGAAGGTGCCGTCGACTTCGCAGAACAGCTCGACCACCTCGGCGCCCATGCCGCGATACAGGTCGCCGGCGAACGCGCCGGCCACGCCGTTGCCGCAGTCGACCGCGATCTTGATCGGGCGCGCCAGCTTGACGTCGCCAATGATGCGCTCGAGGTAGGCGGCGCGGATATCGTGGGTGCTGTAGCCGCCGCGCTGCGCGGCGATGGCGCCATCGTAGGCTGCGATGCTGTCGTGCAGGCCGGTGATGGCGTCGCCATAAATAGCCTCGCCCGCGAGGACCATCTTGAAGCCGTTGTAGTCGGGCGGGTTGTGGCTGCCGGTGACCATGATGCCCGAACGCGTATCGAGCACGTTGGTGCCGAAGTAGACCATCGGCGTGGCGACCATGCCCAGGTCGATCACGTCGACACCGGCGTCGCGCAGGCCTTCGCCCAATGCGGCGGTCAGTTCAGGGCCGGACAGGCGGCCATCGCGGCCGATGACGACCTTGCTCTCTCCCTTGGCCAGCGCGGCAGCGCCGAATGCACGACCGATGTGCCGCGCAATGCCGGCGTCCAGGGTCTTGTCGATAATGCCGCGAATATCATAGGCCTTGAAAATCGTTTTGGAGAGAGCAACCATTTTTATTCCCTGGAATATTGGAGGATTGATAAGTAGTGGCTATTGTAACGGCAAGCGTGACAGGCGTGGGAATGGCGCGCGCAGGGACAGGCAGGCGCGGGGGGAGCAATAATTGAAGAACAAGGGTATGAGGACTAATGGGGACGGCGAATGCGTACCCCGGTTTTCAGTAGCGGCGAGCCACTGGCGCCGGCGCTCATGCAAGCGCGCGGCGCATGCTCCGCGTGGCGGAGCGATAGATACTGCTTAAACGCGCAGGTCGTCGATGGACTTGCCGCCTTCGACCCATTCCTTGACCCACTTTGGTTGACGGCCACGGCCGGTCCACTGTTGGCTGGAATCTTGCGGGTGACGGTAACGCACGGCGACAGTCGCGCCTTTCGAACCACGGCCGGTGGTTGCCATCAGGTCTTTCAGCGACACGCCAACGCTTTGCGCGATTGCCAGGATTTGTTCACGTGCTTTCTGCACTTCCTGGGTTTCACGCGTTTTCATTTCCTGCTTGATTTGTTCTTGCAGGTTGCGCAAATCGCCTACCGACATATTCGACAGATCCATCATCGTTCCTCGTTCGTTAAAAATTGAATGCAGATTCAGCAATTGCTGGCTATCAGTGAATACTCACCAAATGTCGCAATATACTACATCATTAATACCTGATTAGTCTTTCTTGCTTAAAAAAAGCCAGCGTGGCGACTTGAATCGGACAATGCGCCCATACAACCACAGGTAACTGATTATGAACAACAGACAGAACACCATCAATGCGCCCGTGCTTTCCCAGAACACGGTTGCCGGTATCACGGCCAGCAATGAAAACAGCCATAAATAAGGCGAGGTGCGCGCATTGCGTTTCATCAGTGCACGCGCTTCGCGCGGGCCCACCGTCCATTGCACGATGCGCCGGAAAATCAAACTGTGCAGATGAATACCGTCGGGCAGTGTTGGCGATTTACCACGGACAAACATGCGGCGGTACGCGGAGAATATGGTTTCAAAGGCTGGGTAAATCAGCAATAGCGCCGCGTACCAGGTCGACACGGATGGATTTCGCATCACCAGCAACAGGGCCAGTTCGCCCAGCAGGAAGCCGAGGAAATACGCCCCGCCATCGCCAAGGAAAATCAGGCCCACCGGATAATTCCAGATCAGGAAGCCGGCCGTGGCGCCGGCGACGATCAATGCCGCCACCAGCACGAACATATCGCCCACCTGCAAGGCCACATACGAGAGCGACAGCAGCATGAAGATACTGATCACGCCGGCCAGACCATTGAAGCCGTCGATGATATTGATGGCGTTGGCAATACCGGCCACGGCAAGCAACGTCAATGGCAGCACGATCCAGATCGATTCCAGCGGCACCACGGTCCACGGCAGATCGAGTCGACCGACACGCGCGTCGAGCAACCAATAGCCAAAGCCTGCCGCCAGCATCGTCAGAAACAGGCGCCGGCTCGGCGAGACCTTTCCCGTATAGTCTTCGGCAATGCCGCCGGACAAAGCAATCGTGGCGCAGGCAATCAAGGTTGCCAGCCACGATGCCATTTGCGGCTGGCGCAAGATCGATAAACCGGACGCCACCACCACCGCCAGAAAGATTGGAATGCCGCCGATGCGCGCGACCGCATGCGTATGGTTTTTTTGTACGCCGGTAAAATCACCATCGAGTCCCATGCCATGTTTTCGCGCGGTCTTGATGACCAGCAGCGTAAGCAATGCGCAGGAAAGGAAACTGACAAAAAACGAGAACATTATTGTTTTCTTTCGGTGCTATTCTTGTGCAGCCCTCCGCAAAAGACGGGAATGGAAGCAGCCACGGCACTCTATTCATCAAGGGAAAGCCGGCTTCATTGTACCGGACTGTACCGGCCTGCCGGGCACCCGTATTTATCTTTTCATCGGTGTGCGCGGCGACGCAAAAACACCTCTCGCGCGCAAAATCATTTAGTATCCGCCAAAGCATCACCCGCACCGCCCTTTACAACGCCAGGCCGCGAGGTCTTGCCAGAACAAGAATATGACCACTTACGCCATTGGCGACCTTCAAGGCTGCGCGCATGAAGCGCAGCTGCTGCTTGACCGCATTGCCCTCGTGGCGGGCGACGACGCGCGCATCCTGTTCGTGGGTGACCTGATCAACCGCGGCCCCGAGTCGCTCATGGCGCTGCGGCGCATGAAGGCACTGAACGAATCGAGCGGCGGGCGGGTCGACGCCCTGCTCGGCAACCACGACCTGCACCTGATCGCGGTGGCGGGCGGCGCCCAGCGCCTGAGCCGCTCCGATACACTCGACGAGATCCTGAATGCGCCCGACCGCGATGCACTGATCGCCTGGCTGCGCGCGCGGCCGCTGGCGATGTTCGTCGACAATCACCTGCTGGTGCACGCCGGCGTGGCGCCGCAATGGGATGCGGCGCAGACGATGGCGCTGGCCGGCGAAGTCGAACGCGCGCTGCAGGGCGACGACTGGCTCGCTTTTCTCTCCGAGATGTACGGCAACCAGCCCGACCGCTGGGACGAGCGCCTGACGGGCATCGAGCGCCTGCGCTGCATCGTCAATGCGCTCACGCGCATGCGCCTGTGCGCGCCGGATGGGGCGATGGACTTCAAGCACAAGGAAACCGACACCGGCCCGACCGGCAGCGACCTGCTGCCATGGTTCGACCTGCCGGCGCGCAGGACGCAGGACGTGACGGTGGTATTCGGCCACTGGTCGGCGCTGGGCGTGGTGCAGCGGCCCAACCTGATCGGCCTGGACAGCGGCTGCGTCTGGGGCGGGAAGCTGACGGCCGTGTGCCTGGATGACCGCACGCTGATTCAGGTGGATTGTCCCGAGTACCGGGAGCACGGCGGCAAGAAGGGGTAAGGGCCGGCTTTCCCCAATAGCCCCGAGACATCGTTTACATTACCGGGCTACCGCCTCTGCCACCGCCCCCGCCACCGCCTCCTGCGACGCCTGCGCCAGTTCGCGCCGGTGCGCACCGACGCTCTCGAGCGGCGCCAGGCAGGTCAGGCGCGCCATCACAGGCGGCCCCTGCAAAATCCTGAACAGGCTGTCGACAAAGGTGGTCTCGCCGATGTACTCGATCGACGGGTGGTGCGCGCCGTCGGCGCCGACATAGGCCAGCGCATATGGCTGGACCGGCACGCCGGCATCGATCGCCGCCTCGAACAGGTTGGCGTGAAACGGCAGCACCTGGCCTTGCAGGCCGGTCGTGCCTTCCGGGAACAGCGCCACGCGCTCGCCCTGCTGCAGCACGTCGACCAGTCCCTTGAACACGTGGCGCAATTCGCGCCGGTTGCCGCGCGCGATGAACACGGTGCCGGCGCCGGCGGCCAGGCGCCCCATCACGGGCCATTCCCGGATTTCGGCCTTGGCCACGAAACGGCTTGGGGTCAGTGAGTTGATGACGAAGATGTCGAGCCACGACACGTGATTGGCCACCACCAGCGCATGCGCGAGCGGGGCCACGCCGCCGTCGCGCGCGACGTTCACGCGGCACAGGCGCAGCAGCTGGCTCGACCAGCGGCGCGTGATGCGCGCGCGCCGTGGCGAAGACGCAAACGGAAACACCAGCGCGCAGGTCGCCAATCCTTCGCACAGATGGGCGGTAATGCGCGCGAGGCGCCAGGCAAGCGGGATATTCAAAATGGTGGAAGCCGTGAAGGCGCGGGCTTCACGCGAAGCCCGCGCCGGGTTGCATTAACGCTGGTACGCCACGCGGCCGCGCACGACGGTCGCGCGCACCTGGCCGGCCAGTTCGTAGCCGAGGAACGGCGTGTGCTTGCCCTGGCTGGCCAGCGCACGGCCATCGACCATCCAGCGCGCGGCCGGGTCGAACAGCACCACGTCGGCCGCCGCGCCCACGCTGAGCGTTCCCGCCGGCAGGCCGGCGATGCGCGCCGCGTTGCAGGTGATCTTGCCGATGGCCAGCGCCAGCGCCGCATCGGCATCGGTGTGCTGGTCTTGCGCCCACTTGAGCGTAAGCGCCAGCAGCAGCTCGAGCCCGGTGGCGCCGGGCGAGGCTTCGCCGAACGGCAGCAGCTTTTCGTCGTCGTCGACCGGCGTGTGGTCGGAGCAGATCGCATCGACCGTGCCGTCGGTGAGCGCGGCGCGGATCGCGTCGCGGTCGCGCTGCGAGCGCAGTGGTGGCGTCAGGCGCGCGTTCGAGTCGAAGAAGCCGATGTCGGCATCCGTCATGTGCAAGTGGTGCACGCCCACGTCGACCGTCACGTTCAGGCCTTCCTTCTTCGCCGCGCGAATCAGGTCCAGGCCAGCGGCGGACGAAATGCGGCACAGGTGCACGCGCGCGCCGGTGGCGCGCATCAGTTCGAAAATCGTGTGCAGCGCGATGGTCTCGGACATCACCGAGACGCCCGACAAGCCAAGGCGCGAAGCCAGCGGGCCGGCATGGGCCACGCCGCCGCGGCCGATGTGGGCGTCCTGCGGGCGCAGCCACACGGTGTACTCGAACGTTTTCGCGTACTGCATCGCGCGCAGCAGCACGGTGGTGTCGAGGATCGGTTCCTCGGCCTGCGCGAAGCCGATGCAGCCGGCTTCGGTCAGTTCGGCCATCTCGGTCAGGGCCTGGCCTTTCAGGCCCACGGTCAGTGCGCCCAGCGGGTGCACATTGGCTTGATCGAGCATGCGCGCGCGGTGCTTGAGCATCTCGACCAGGCCCGGTTCGTCGAGCACCGGATCGGTGTCGGGTGGGCACACCAGCGAGGTGACGCCGCCCTGCATCGCAGCTTGCAGCTCGGATTCGAGCGTGGCCTTGTATTCGTAGCCCGGCTCGCGCAGGCGCGCCGACAAATCGACCAGGCCGGGGGCGACCACGAGGCCGCTCGCGTCGATACTGCGATCGGCCGTGAAGTCTTGCGGTGCGCTGCCGACGGCGGCGATCTTGCCGTCGACGATAAACAGGTCTTGCACGGCGTCGATGCCGTTCGCCGGGTCGATCACGCGCCCGTTCTTGATATGGAGTTTCATGCGTGGGTTCCTGCCAAAATGCTCATGACTGCCATCCGTACCGCGATCCCGAACGTCACCTGCGGCAGGATCACCGCCTGGCTGCCATCGGCAACCGCCGAATCGATCTCGACGCCGCGGTTCATCGGGCCCGGGTGCATCACGATCGCGTCGGGTTTCGCCAGCGCGAGACGCTCGGGCGTCAGGCCGTAGCTCTTGAAGTATTCTTGCGCCGACGGCAGCAGCGCGCCGCTCATGCGCTCGTTCTGCAGGCGCAGCATGATGATGACGTCGACGTCCTTCAACCCTTCATCCATATTGGTGAAGGTGCGCACGCCCATCTGATCCAGGCCGCCCGGCAGCAGGGTGTGCGGGCCGATGGCGCGCACTTCGGGCACGCCCAGCGTGGTCAGTGCGTGGATGTCCGAACGGGCCACGCGGCTGTGCAGGATGTCGCCGACGATGGCCACGCGCAGGTTCGTGAAGTCTTTCTTGTAGTGCCGGATCGTGTACATGTCGAGCAGGCCCTGGGTCGGGTGCGCATGGCGCCCGTCGCCGGCGTTGACGACGTGGACGTCGGAGCGCGTGCGGTTCAGGTGCTGCGCGATCATGTACGGCGCGCCCGATTGCGCGTGGCGCACCACGAACATATCGGCGTGCATCGCGGCCAGGTTGTCGATCGTGTCGAGCAGCGATTCGCCCTTGGTGGTCGATGAGGCCTGGATGTTCAGGTTGATGACGTCGGCCGACAGGCGCTTGGACGCGATCTCGAACGTGGTGCGGGTACGCGTCGAGTTCTCGAAGAACAGATTGAACACGCTCTTGCCGCGCATGAGCGGGACCTTCTTGACCTCGCGGTCCGAGATGCCCACGAAGCTCGATGCGGTATCGAGGATGTGGTCGATGTGCGCCTTCTTGAGACCCTCGATGGTGAGCAGGTGCTGCAGCTCGCCGTTTTTATTCAGTTGCGGATTATTGTGCAGGATCGGCATTGTCTTGTTCGATGGTAAGCGAAAGTTGGCCTGTTTCATCGCGCTGCAGGCACAGCGACTCGTTGGCTTCGAGCGAGGCGTGGGCGCCGACGAAATCGGCGGCCACCGGCAGCTCGCGCCCGCCCCGGTCGGCCAGCGCGGCCAGGCGGATGCAGGCCGGACGGCCGTAGTCGAACAGCACGTTGATCGCGGCGCGCGTGGTGCGCCCGGTCTGCAGCACGTCGTCGACCAGCACCACGGTGGCGCCGTCGACCGCGAAGCGGATGTGGGTCGGCTTCACGTCGGGGTGCAGGCCCTTGCGCGCATAATCGTCGCGGTAGAACGAGACGTCGATGGAACCGAGGCGGTGCGTCAGGTCGAGGTCGCGCGCGAGGCGCTCGGCCAGCCAGGCGCCGCCGGAATGGATGCCGACGATGGCCGGATCGAGAACGCCGTCCAGGCCCGCGCGGACCTGGGCGAGCAGCTCGCGATAAAGCGCTTCGGCATCGAATGCGTGTTTGTTGGTGGACATAGGGTTAGCGTGAGGCGTCAAAATACTGTTGCAAAATAATGGCGGCCGCCTTGTCGTCGATGACGTCGCCGCGCTTTGATGCGATCACGGCCGACGAATAGCGTTCATCGACGAGTTCGACGGGCAGGTTGAAGCGGCCGTGCAGTTGGTTGGCGAAGCGGCGGCTGCGCAATGTCATGTCGTGCTCGGCGCCATCGGGATGGCGCGGTTCGCCGACGACCAGGCGCGCCGGCTGCCACTGCGCGATCAGGTCGCCAATGATCTTGAAGCGGGTGGCGTTGTCGATCGCGCTGACGACACGCAGGGGCTGGGCCTGCCCAGTCAGGGTGTTGCCCATGGCAATGCCGATGCGCTTGATGCCGAAGTCGAAGCCCAGGACGATATCAACCATGCACGCGATTCTTGCACTGGAACGCCTTACGCATGGCCGGCTTCGGTGGCGAGCATGAACGGGTCGATGCCCAGCAGCTTGATGGCGGCGTGGTAACGCTCTTCGATCGGCAGGTCGAACAGCACGCGCGCGTCGGCGCCCACCGTCAGCCAGCCGTTGCGCGAGATTTCTTCTTCGAGCTGGCCCGGGCTCCAGCCCGCATAGCCGATGGACACCAGCATGCGCGCCGGCCCGCCGCCATTGGCGACGGCTTCGAGCACGTCGATGGAGGTGGTAAACGAGACGTCGTCGGTGACCGTGAGCGACGACGAGTAGCGCCCGCCAGGCGAATGCAGCACGAAGCCGCGGTCGTCTTGCACGGGGCCGCCGAACATGATCGGTTCGTCGACGACGGTGGCGCGCAAGCCTTCGGCCAGCTTGAGGTCGACGCGGTCGAACAGGGTTTCCATCGTCATGTCGGTCGGCTTGTTGATGACCACGCCAAGCACGCCTTTGTCGTTGTGCTCGCAGACATAGACGACGGTGCCGCCGAAGACGGGATCCTGGATCGACGGCATGGCAATCAGGAAGTGGTTCGCCAGGTTCAGGCCGGACGCGGCAGGCCCCGGCACCGCCAGGGCATCAGCCTGCTCATGGGACAGGCCCGGCATTGGAAGAGTTTTGCCAACTTTGCTTTTTTTCATACGATTGCTCTCAAAAGGCGCACTCTCGCGTTATTACTTCTGTTGAACGGCTGCCAAATATCTGCAGAACAACCTTACGCTTTTCGACAGTTTACACCCATTTGCCCCGCAGGCCATCCTGAGCGCTCCGCGAGCGCCACAGGTTTCGATCATGGGCGGTAGAATCTGCACCCGCCTTGACCTCGAACACGATGATGAATTTAAGCAAGTCTTTAGTCTGGTTTCGCCGCGATCTGCGTGCGTTCGACCACGCCGCCCTGCACCACGCCTTGCGTTCATCGCAACAGGTGTATTGCGTGTTTGTGTACGACACCGACATCCTGAATGGGTTGCCACAAGATGACCGGCGTCTGCGTTTCATCCATGCCAGCCTGGCCCAGCTGGACGCCGAACTGCGTCGTCTTGGAGGCTACCTGATCGTGCGCCACGGGAGCGCCCGCGATGAAGTCGTTGCTCTCGTGGAAGAACTCGACATCGATGCCGTGCATGCCAACAGCGACTATGAACCGTCGGCCATCGCGCGCGATGACGAGGTGGCCGCGCGCCTGGCCGAACGCGACTGTGCCTTCCACGGCTACAAGGACCAGGTCATTTTTGAAAAGCAGGAAGTGCTCACGCTCGCCGGCGGCGTGTTCTCGGTCTTTACGCCATACAAGAACGCCTGGCTCAAGCGCCTGGCGGCCCATCCTGAAACGCTGGCGACGTACCCGGTCGATGCCTTTGCCCACACGTTCGCCAGGCCCACCGGCGCAGCGCCTGCGCTGCCGAGCCTTGACGACATCGGCTTCACGTCGGGCGAGGCGCCGCTGCCACCCGGAATGGATGGGGCCGAAGAACTGTTCGAAGCATTCGTGAGCGAGATGGCCGACTACGGCCGCGCGCGCGACTTCCCGGCCGAGGAAGGCACGTCCAGGCTGTCGGCGCACCTGCGCTTTGGCACCACGTCGATCCGCCACCTGGTGCGCACGGCGCAGCAGATGGTGCAGTCGGGCGCGGGCGGGACCGGCGCGGCGGTGTGGCTGTCCGAACTCATCTGGCGCGACTTCTATGCGATGGTGCTGTCGCAGAACCCGCACGTCACCCTGCGCTCGTTCAAGCCGGCGTTCGACGTGATCGAGTGGGATACCGGGGACGACGCCGACGCGCTGTTCGCGGCCTGGTGCGACGGCCGCACGGGCTTTCCGCTGGTCGATGCGGCCATGCTGCAACTGAACCAGACGGGCTTCATGCACAACCGGCTGCGCATGGTCACGGCGAGTTTTCTGACCAAGGACCTCGGCATCGACTGGCGCCGCGGCGAGCGTTATTTCGCGCTCAAGCTCAATGATTACGATCTGGCGTCGAACAACGGCGGCTGGCAGTGGGCGGCGTCGACCGGGTGCGATGCGCAGCCGTGGTTCCGGATCTTCAATCCGGTGACGCAATCGACACGCTTCGACGCTCGCGGTGAATTCATCCGGCGCTACCTGCCGCAACTGGCGCAGCTCGACGGCAAGCAGATCCACGCGCCATGGCTGGTCAAGGATGACGTGCTGGCGGCGCGTGGCGTGGTGCTGGGACGGGATTATCCGGCGCCGGTCGTGGAGCACGACACGGCGAGACAGCGCACGTTGGCGCGGTTTGCGGTGGTGAAGAAGGTGGTGGCCGACGTGGAGGAGGCCGAGGATTGACGTGGTGGGTGTGCGGGCAAACTTGGGTTCCCGCCTCCGCGGGAACGACGGTTCTACAGCTAGCTGGTTGCGTGGCGCCGCAGGTTTGCACCCGCTGCCTGTGCACGTCATTCCCGCGGAGGCGGGAATCCAAGTAAAGGCACCGCACCCACCAGCTACGCCGCCTCGCGCCCCAGCAACCCTTCGATCGCGGCCAGCAGCACCGTCTCCTGATACGGCTTGCCGAAGTAGGCATTCACGCCCAGCCCCAGCGCCACGTTGCGGTGCTTGTCGGCCGTGCGCGACGTGATCATGATGATCGGGATCGCGCGCGTCGCCTCGTTGCCACGCACATTGCGCGTCAGGTCGAAACCGTCCATGCGCGGCATCTCGATATCGACCAGCATCAGGTCCGGTGCGCCCTCCCCGATCAACTCCAGTGCTTCGATCCCGTCCTTGGCCAGCACCACGCGATAACCTTCGCGCTCGAGCAGGCGCTGCGTCACGCGTCGCACCGTCAGCGAATCGTCGACCACCATCACCGTGGGACGTCGCGCCTGCGGCGCTGCCGCCGCCTGCTTCGTGCGCGCTTCGCCCTGCGGCTGCTGGGCCAGCGCCAGCGGATCGAGGATCAGGACGATCTCGCCCGAGCCCAGGACAGTGGCGCCATCGATGCCCGGCATGCGCGCCATTTGACGGCCGATGTTCTTGACCACCACCTCGCGGTTGCCCAGCACCTCGTCCACGCGCAGCGCGATGCGGCGGCTGCCGCCATTGAGCACCAGCACCGGCGTCGAGCGCTGCGTCGTGGTTCGGGCTTCTTCTTCGTCACCCAGCAGGCCCGGCAAGCCATACAGCGCCAGCTCGTGGCCGGCCAGTGCGATGCTGCCGTCCTCGATCGCGACTGCCAGGTCGGCTTCGCGCACCTGCTGCACCGCATCGACCAGCGTCGACGGCACTGCGTGCGTGCGGCCACCGGCCACCACCAGCACCACCTGCGCCACGGCCAGCGTGAGCGGCAGCGTGATGGTAAAGCGCGCGCCCTGCCCCGTTTCGGAGACCACGGCGACGCGGCCGCCCAGCGCCTGGGCTTCGGAACGCACCACGTCCATGCCCACGCCCCGGCCGGCCAATTCGGTCAGCGTGTCCGCCGTCGAAAAGCCCGGTTCGAAAATCAGGTCGGTGACTTGTTCGTCGGGCGCATCGTCGCCCTCGGCGATCAGGCCACCTGCCAGCGCCTTGGCGCGGATGCGCTCGAGGTCCAGGCCCGCGCCGTCGTCGCTGAAGTTGATCAACACTTCGTTGCCGTGCTGGCTGACCTGCACCAGCAGCTCGCCCGTCTCGGCTTTGCCTGCGCCCTGGCGCGCCGCGCGCGGCTCGATGCCGTGCACGATCGCGTTGCGCAGCAAGTGCTCGAACGGGGCGGCCATCTGCTCCAGCACGCCGCGGTCGATCTCCACCGCGCCGCCCCGGATGTCCAGGTTCACGCGCTTGTCGGTTTCTTTCGCCGTCTGGCGCGCGACGCGGAACAGACGTTCGGACAAGCTGGCAAACGGCACCATCCGCACGCGCATCAGGTCGCGTTGCAGGTCACGCGTCATGCGCGCCTGGGACGACAGTTCTTCGTTGGCCGAATCGACCGTGCGCGCCAGGCTTTCCTGGAACGAAGCGACGTCGTCGACGCTCTCGGCGAGCATGCGCGTGAGTTCCTGCAAGCGCGTGAAGCGGTCGAATTCGAGCGGATCGAATTCGCGCTCGCCGGCGATCGACAGGCGCGAGGCGATCTGCGATTCAGCCTGCATCTCGATCTCGCGCAACTGGCGCCGCAGGCGGCCCACGTTGTCCGAGAAGTCGCCCAGCGACGACTTGAGCACGCCGATCTGATTTTCGAGACGCGAGCGCGTGATCGACACTTCACCGGCCTGGTTCACCACGCGGTCGAGGATGTCGGCGCGCACGCGCACCAGCGGCGCGCGCGCCGGCTCGGTCGGCGCCAGCGCTGGCGCGGTGGCAGTCGCGGTCGCAGACGCATCCGCTTGCGCTGTCGCCGGCTGCTGCAACTGCTCGAACAACAGCATCGCGCCGTCATAATTGGCCAGCAATTCGTCGAATGCGGTCGCCAGCAGCGTCGAGGTGCCGGCGTGGACCATGTTCTCGATCTGCGTTTCCAGTTCGTGCGCGTGCTGGCCAAGGCGCATTGCGCCGGCCATGCGCGCGCTGCCCTTGACCGTATGCAGGTCGCGCTGCATGCGCTGCGCGACGGCGCCGTTGGACGGCTCTTGCTGCCATTTGCGCAGGTCGTGGCCGATGCGCGGCAACAGGTCGGTCGCTTCTTCCAGGAACACCGGCAGCAGGTCGGCGTCGATCTCGTCGACATACGCATTGACGCCGACCAGTTCCGGCTCGAGCAGGTCGTCGGATTCGGGCGCCGGTTGATCCTCGGGTTCCGGTTCGAATTCCGGTTCGATTTCCGGCTCTGGCTCCGGCTCGGATTCCGGTTTGGACAGCACCGCTTCATCCGGCGTCACCGCCACGAAGTCGGCGGCTTGCGGCGGCGGGGTGGCCTGCTCCAGCGCTGGCGCGGCGAACGGATCGTCGCCCATCGACGCAAAGATGTCGTCGATATCGTCCGGCGCGGCCGGGGCTTTGGGTCCGACGTCGCGCGCAGCAGGCGCCGCGAACGGTGGCGGGTCGGCCAGCAACTGGTCATAGGCTTCGGCGAACAGCGCATCGAGTTGCGTCGCCAGCGCCGGTTCAAGCTTGTCGAACGGCGACGCGTCCAGGCGCGCGCGCAGCGCGGCCAGCTGTTCGATCAGGTCCAGCTGCGCCGGCGCCAGTTCGCCCAGCGTGAACACTTGCAGCATCGTGCGCATGCGCGACAGCGTCGCGTCGAACAGGTCCAGCCCGTCCTCGTCGATCAGTGCTCCCGGAACGGCAAGATTCTCGAGCGTCATCTCGAGCGCGTGCGCCAGTTCGCACAGGTCGGTGTAGCCGACCGTGGCCGAAGTGCCGGCCAGCGTGTGCGCCGCAGTGATCGCATCGGGCGAAGCGCCCTGCGCCGGATCGCTGCGCAGCTGCGCGAATGCGGTTTCCAGCGTGGCGCACAGCGATTCGGTTTCAAGCAGGTACACGTCGTGCAGCGCCTGGCCGATGGCCAGGTCGCCCACGCGCCGCACGGCGTCAGCGCCCGCTGGCGTGATCTGCAAGTCGAGCACGGGGATATCATCCAACTGCGCATCCAACTGCGCATCGACATCGGGTTCGGCGGCCGGTGCCGGCGCAGCGTCGGTCAACGGCTCGAATGCACCACCGTCCTGCACCCGCGCGGCAACCTCGATCAGCGCCGCGCCATCGCGCCGCGACACCTGCCCGGCGGCCAGTTCGGTCACCCAGGCATCGAGTTCGGCATAGGCGTGCGCGAGCAGCGCCAGCATGTCGGCGGTGGCAGCGCGGCCATCGGCCAGCCAGACATTCATCACCCGCTCGATGCTGGCGGCGGTCGCGCCGAACTCGTCCAGGCCCACCATGCGGCTGCTGCCCTTGAGCGTGTGGAAGGCGCGGCGCAGCCCTGTCAGGGTTTCCTGGTTGCCCGGCTCGTCGGCCGCGCGCGGGAGCGTCTCGACCACGAAGGCGAGCACTTCCTGCGCTTCGGCGATGAAGATCTCGAGCAGTTCGGCATCGATGTCGTTCTGTGCGTCGTCTTGTGCGTCGTTCTGCGCAGCGTCGACAACGACCGGCGCGGCCGGCGCATCGACGTCGCTGGCCACAGCGGGCTGCGGCGCCTCGACGAACTCGAACGGCAGTTCGCGCAGCAGCTGCTTGTCAAGGTCGAACGTGAAGCGACCGCGCGCCAGCGCGCTGTCTTGCGCCAGCAGATCGGCAAAGAAGCCGAGCGCGCCGATGTTCTGGGCGATGTTGTGCAGCGACGCATGCTGCGCCGTGACATCGAGACCGCTGTCGGCCAGCAGGCGCACCGCGCCTTCGACATGGTGCAGGGTCAGCACGGCCTGCTCCTGGTCGAGGATCGCGAACGCGCCCTGCAGGCTATGCAGCACCGGCCCGGCCTGTTCCAGCACCTGGCGTTTCGACGGGTCGTCGTAGTAATCGTCGAGCAGCTTTTCGATCTGACGCAGGCCAGCCTTGACTTCGCCCGCCAGTACGGCCACGGTCTGGCCCTGCTGGATCTGGCGCGCCAGTTCGCCCTGCCAGTGCGGCGCGTCGGGCGGCGTCTCGCCGGCGGCCAGCGCCAGCAGGCGCGCGCCGACGGCTTCGGCGTTCTGCGAAAAATCGTCGGGCAGCTGGCGCAGCTGGTCCAGGCTGTTCTCGACGAACAGCATGGCTGCAGCCATCTCGAGGCCGAACTGGTCGTCGCGGCCCGATTGCACCGAGTCGCCGGCCGCGCGGCCCAGTTCACGCAGCAGCTGCGCCAGCGCGGGCGCGCCCAGCTTTTCGCTGGCGCCGGCCAGGCGCGCCAGGGCGTCGTTGAAGTCGTTTTCGACGGCGGCGTCAGGCTTGCCGTCGCCGGCGATCAGATCCCAGTCCGACTTGGTGCGCGCCAGTGCTTCGCGCGCTTCCTTCAGGGCTTGCGGATCGAGTTTGCCGTAGCGGCGTTCGGCGTAGTCGTGCGGCACCGCGCCGTCCAGGCCCAGGGCCTGGCGCAGCGTGCGCGCTTCAAGGCCCGGCGTGCGCGCAGCGGCCACGAAGAACAGCGCGTCGCGCAGCATCGCCTCGGGCGAATCCTGCTGGCCCTTGGCCAGGCGCCGCAACTGCAGGTTGATCTGGCCGAAGAGCTGCTTGATATACAGGTCGGTGGCGACCTGGCCGTCGGCGACCACGGTGGCAAACGCGTGCATCGCCTGCCAGAACAGGCGCGCGCGCGGGGCTTCCTGCGCGCCGGCGATCGGGGCGATCGCGGCGACCATGTCTTCTGCCTGCGCGCGACGCGCGGCATCGTCTTCGGCCTTCAGGTACGGCAGCAGTGCTTTTTCGAACTGTGTGCGGCAGGTGGCGATATCGACCTCGCCGACGGCGGCGGGAGCCAGCGCGGGCAGCGCCGACAGCTCGCGCGGCACATCAAGCGGCAGCAGGTCGGCCGGATGGACCTTGAGCTCACCCTGGCGTTCGACCATGTCGCGGTAATACGGGAACAGGCGGGCCGGCTGTTGCGGCGCACCGGCCAGCAGTTCGTCGAGGTATTCGCCCAACGCCCCGAAGGCATCGAGCACCACCTGCACGCTCTCGAGCGTGCAGGGAAGTTGCCCGTCCTTGAAGCGGTCGAGCACCGCTTCGGCGGCGCCGGTGAATACGCCAACGCCTTCGACATCGACCATCTGCAAGGCGCCATGCGCCTGGTGCAGATGCGATTTCGCATGCAGCAGCAACGTCGGCTGCGCCTCGGGCGAGCGGCCCGCGGCATCGCGCAGGGACGTGGCGGCGCGCGTGAGGGCATCGCGGATTTCGCCAATGACCCAGGACAGCGGGCCGGTATCAAAACTGCTGGAGCGGTTCAAGGTCGTCATTGCCCGGTCAGGATACCACGCGGAAGCGGGACACCGAATCCTTCAGTTCCTGCGCCAGCGTCGACAGTTCCTGAATCGACAGGGCAGTCTGGCGGGTACCCTGGCGCGTCTGTTCGGTCACGGCGAGGATCTGCTGCATCTTGTCGGCCACGCCGGTGGCCTTGGTGGCCTGGCGTTCGGTGGCGGTCGACATGTCGCCGATCAGTTCACCGAGGCGGTTCGAGACGCGCGAAATGTCCGACAGCGCGGCGCCGGCGGCGTCCGACAGGCGCGCCCCCTCGACCACACCCTGGGTCGATTTTTCCATTGCCGCCACCGCATCGTGGGTGTCGGTCTGAATGGTGCGCACCAGCGCGCCGATCTGCTTGGCCGCGTCGCCCGAGCGTTCGGCCAGTCGCTGCACCTCTTCGGCAACCACCGAGAAGCCGCGACCCGCTTCGCCGGCCGATGCGGCCTGGATCGCGGCGTTCAGCGCCAGCACGTTGGTCTGCTCGGTAATGTCCGAAATCAGCTCGGTGATCTCGCCGATCTCCTGCGACGATTCACCCAGGCGCTTGATGCGCTTGGAAGTTTCCTGGATCTGCTCGCGAATCTCCTGCATGCCCTCGATCGCATTTTGCACCGCGGTCGAACCCTGCGCCGCCGCCGCCACCGACTGGCGCGCCACGTCGGCCGATTCCAGGGCCGAACGCGACACGTCGGTAATCAGGCCGGCCAGGCGCAGCGTCGTGGTCGACGCATCCTGAATCTCGCGCGACTGCTGCTCGGCGGCGCCCAGCAGCTCGGTCGACACCTGCTGCGCACCGCCCGAGGCGCGCGCCACCTGTTCCGCCGTGCGGATGACCCGCACCACCAGCTCGCGCAGCTCTTCAACCGTGTAGTTGACCGAGTCGGCAATCGCGCCGGTGATGTCTTCCGACACCGTCGCCTGCACCGTCAAGTCACCGTCGGCGACGTCCTGCAGTTCGTTCATCAGGCGCAAAATCGCGGCCTGGTTCTGTTCATTGGTGGCCTTGGCTTCTTCTTCCTTGGTCTGCGCCAGGTGGCGCATCGCTTCGGCTTCCTGGCGGCGCTGTTCGGCACCGAAGGCGCGCTCGCGCGATTCTTGCAGCATGGCGTAGGCGGTGCCAAAGGCGGCGAGCAGCGTGAACACGCCGGCGCCGATCGAGAACCAGAACCAGGGGCTGATCTCGGCTTGGTCACGCTGGTAATTCTCGTGCAGGTTCGCGAGCATCACGCGCAGCGGCTCACTGTCGCGCGAGATCAGGCGTTCGGCGGCGCGTGCGCCGGCGTAGCTGGTCAGGTTGCCGATCAAGGGCGTGACAGTCTTGACGTATTCGCGGAAGCTGTCGCGGGTGCGGGTCAGGCGCACGCGCAGTTCGAGGTCGGTCAGCGGCGCCAGGCCATAGCGCCCGCCGCCATCGAGCAGGCCGTCGATCAGCGCCTCGAGCGAGGCGATGTCGCCCATGATGTAGGTCACCGCGTTCTGGGCCGAACCCGGCGTGGTGAAAGTCTGGGCGCCAGCCGACAGGCGCTGGGTCACCGACAGCAGGCTCAGTGCCGCGACCTGGCGCCGCGCGTCCGTTGCCTCGTCGCGTTGCAGGCGTTCGGCAATGGCGATCAGTTCCGGACCGACTTCTTCGTACTGGGTCAGGCTCACGCCGAAGGCGAGCAGGTTGCGCCGGTTGCCCAGAATGTTGGCGGCGGCCTTGGACGACCGGTTCCACAGCACGATGGCTTTTTGCAGGTCCTCGGCTTGCTGGCCGCTGGCGGCCGGGATGCGGCCGGTTGGCGACTGGCCGCCGCGCGCCAGCAGATCGAGTTCACGACCCAGCTCGGTGCGGCTTTCCTCCAGCTGCGAGAAGGCCTGCACGTCGCCGCGCAGCGCGATCGGCGCCGCTTTGGCGAAACGCTGCGAGTGCATCACGGCGTCACCGGCCACCTGGCTTCGACCGGCCAGGCGGGCGTCGCTGGCGGCGTTCTGCCACATGGCCAGCACGGTGAGCACCGCGCCGGCGGCGACGGCGCCCAGCAGCAGGCGCAGGCGGTTCGGCTGGAAGCCGTTGCCGAGCGCCGCGGGGCGCAGATCGCCCGCGCTGTCGGCGTCGGTGTCGTCACGGCCACGAAAGCCGCCCAGTCGGCGCGCGGCCGCACTGGCCGAGCCGCTGGCGGCTGCGTCCGATGCCGCAGTGTCGGCAACGTGCGCCGGCGTTGCCGCTGGCACCCCGTCGTCGGCTGCGCCGCCCTTGGCGAAGACATTCATGGTCAATTTCGTGGCGAATCCCATTCCGGCTCCCTGTACTGCAGTTAGTGTGTTCGGTTAGCGTGCGATGTGCAGGAAGCGCTCTTCGCGCACCAGCGCCGCGAGCGACAGCGGCATCCATGTGTTGCCGTCGACGTCGCGCAGGGCGTCGCCGTCGCGCGTCATCGTCCCGGCGTGGCGCAAGCCATACACCGAGGACGCCAGCAGCGCGCAGTTGAGGCCCAGGCCCGGTGCGAATACCAGCAGGCGCGGCGAGCTGCCAGGGGCCGCCGGCGTGGCGGGGGCGTTGTCTTCATCGAGATAGCGGGCCAGGTCGATCACCCCCAGCAGGCTGCCGCGCACGTTGGCCAGCCCCAGATACCAGGGACGGGTCAGCGGCACGGGCGAGACCGGCACGGGCGCGACGATCTCGCCCACGTCGGCCAGGTCGACCAGGTAGCGCGCGCCGCCGATGCCCAGGCCCAGCTGGGCCACGCTGGCGCCGGCGCCGTTTTTCGCCGCCTGCATCCGTTCGAGCAGCTGCTCCTGGTACTGGCGCAGGCGGGTGCGCCGCGCCGCGGGATCGCGGCGCCCTGCACTATCGTCCGCGCCGGTCGTGGTCATGCCTTCACGGCCCCGGCAGCGTCGCCAGGGGCAGCCAGCGACGCGATGGCGGCCAGCAGGCGCGCCGGATCGACCGGCTTGACCAGGTATTCCTTCGCGCCCTGGCGCATGCCCCAGATACGGTCGGTTTCCTGGTCCTTGCTGCTGCAGATGATGACCGGCAGGGCCGACAGTTCAGGATCGCGCGAGATGGCGCGGGTTACTTGGAAACCGTTGGTGCCGGGCATGACCACGTCCATCAGGATCAGTTGCGGACGCTCGGCGCGAATGCGCTCGATCGCTTCGTCGCCACTGACGGCGGTGCATACGGTAAAGCCGTTCTTGACCAGGATGTCGGTCAGGTACAGTCGTTCGGTCGGCGAATCGTCGACGATGAGAATTTTTTGAATGGCCACGTCGGGCTCCAGATCTGGTTGAATCGTCAGCCTGCCGCCTGGGTGTGCTCGCGCACGGCCGCCAGCAGGCTGTCTTTGGTAAAGGGTTTGGTCAGGTAGGCGCTGGCGCCGACCATCGCGCCGCGTGCGCGATCGAACAGGCCGTCCTTGGACGAGAGCATCAGCACCGGGGTCGCGTGAAACCGCACGCTCTTCTTGATCAGCGCGCAGGTCTGGTACCCGTCGAGGCGTGGCATCAGGATGTCGCAAAATACCAGCGCGGGATGGTGGTCGTTGATCTTGGCCAGGGCATCGAAGCCATCGTCGGCCAGCACCACCTGGTAGCCAGCCTGGGTCAGGAAAATCTGTGCTGACCGGCGGATCGTACTGCTGTCATCGATCACCATGATGGTCAGGCTTGATGATTGCGGCGATGTCGTCATGGTCGTTTCACTTCGGCTTGAAGCGTCACGATAGCACAGCGAATCTTTCTTGTGGGCAAAGTGTTGCAGAGATTCAACTACATACTTTTACATGGCATCCAGCCTTGTCCGGATGCCAATGCAAGCACTACAACACCTGTTATATCGCCGTCATTTCAAAGTCATCCTTGCGCGCGCCGCACTCGGGACAAGTCCAGTTCATTGGCACGTCGGCCCAGCGGGTACCCGGTGCAATACCGTCATCCGGCGCGCCGGCGGCCTCATCGTATACCCAGCCGCAGATCAGGCACATCCAGGTCAGGTACGGGGCGGTCGATTCAGTACTCACAGTGTTGATCCTTGTATCTAGTAAAATGTGGAATCAGAATCCGGCATCTTAATCTACCCGTCGTGCAAAACCAACCGTTACCCCTCATCCTGAGTTTTGGCGTCTGCGATCCCGTCGGCGCGCTGGGCGTGCAATCGGACGTCGCCGCCTTCGCCGCCCTCGGGTGTCACGGGCTGTCGGCCATTGCCGGCCTGCTCGTGTCCGACAGCGCCCGCGTCGAGCACCTGTATGAACTCGACAGCGACTGGATGGCCGAACAGGCGCGCGCGCTGCTTGAAGACATGCCGATCGCTGCCTTCAAGGTCGGCGCCGTCGGCAGCGCGCTGCACCTGGCTGCCATCGCCGAGATCGTGTCCGACTATCCCGACGCGCCGCTCATCCTCGACCCTTTCCTGTCGGCCCTGCCCGATGCCGGCATGGGCGACGAAGAAATGCTCTCGGCCCTGCGCTCCATCCTGGCCCCGCAAGCGACCGCCCTGATCCTGTCGCAAGCCGAACTGGGCCGCATGGCCGAGCTGTGGCGCGACGGCGGCGACCTGGGCAATCTCGACGAAGACGTGGCCGAACTGACCTCGTCCGGCCTGCAGTACGTGCTTGTCACCGGCACCCGCGACGGCGCCGGCACCTGCTCGAACCGCCTGTTCGACACGGGCGGCGAAGTCGCGCGGGTCGACTGGCAGCACCTGCCCGGCCCGTTCCTGGGCGCCGGCAACACCTATTCGGCCGCATTCACCGCCCTGATGGCGCGTGGCATGGATGCACCGACCGCACTGGCCGTGGCCCAGGAATACACCACCGGCGCGCTCGAGAACGCGCAACGCTTCGGCATGGGCAAATTCATTCCCGCCAAATTCTTCCGTCCCTGACGTCATCAAGCTTAGTCCGGCGTGCTGCGCGGACGGCTTCACTCTTTCTTGAAGCTCTGACATGACCACTGAACAATCTACTTCGCGCAACGATACCCTGTTCGCCCGCGCCCAATTGACCACGCCCGGCGGCGTCAATTCGCCGGTGCGCGCCTTCCGCTCGGTCGGCGGCACGCCGCGCTTCATCACGCGCGCGCTCGGCCCGCACTTCTGGGATGCCGACGGCAAGCGTTACATCGACTACATCGGCTCGTGGGGCCCGGCCATCCTCGGTCACGCCCGCCCTGAAGTGGTGTCGGCCGTGCAAGCCGCGGCCGCCAATGGCCTGTCGTTCGGCGCGCCGACCGAAGGCGAGATCGAGATCGCCGAAGAAATCTGCCGCCTGCTGCCATCGATCGAGCAGGTGCGCCTGGTCTCGTCGGGTACCGAGGCGACGATGAGTGCGCTGCGCCTGGCGCGCGGCGCCACCGGCCGCGACAAGATCGTCAAGTTCGAGGGCTGCTACCACGGCCACGCCGACTCGTTGCTGGTGAAGGCCGGCAGCGGCCTGCTCACGTTCGGCAATCCCACCTCGGCCGGCGTGCCGGAAGACTTCGTCAAGCACACGCTGGTGCTCGACTACAACAACGTGGCGCAACTGGACGACGCGTTCGCCACGATGGGCGACGAGATCGCCTGCGTGATCGTCGAGCCGGTGGCCGGCAACATGAACCTGATCCGCGCCACGCCCGAGTTTTTGCAGCGCATGCGCGAGCTGTGCACCGAGCACGGCGCCGTGCTGATCTTCGATGAAGTGATGTGCGGTTTCCGCGTGGGGCTGGAGGGCGCGCAGGGCCTCTACAACATCCAGCCCGACCTGACGGCGCTGGGCAAGGTCATCGGCGGCGGCATGCCGGTGGCGGCGTTTGGCGGGCGCGCCGAGCTGATGCAGAAGATGGCGCCGATCGGCCCGGTGTACCAGGCCGGCACGCTGTCGGGCAATCCAGTGGCGGTGGCCGCGGGCATGACGACCTTGAAGCTGATCCAGGAAGCCGGGTTCTATGAACGGCTGACGGCGACGGCGCAGCGCCTGGTGGCGGGCCTGACGGAAGCGGCGCGCGAAGCGGGCATCGACTTCTGCGGCGACGCCGTGGGCGGCATGTTCGGGATGTACTTTTCGAAGGCCATCCCGGGCAGCTACAGCGCGATGATGGCTGGCGACAAAGAGCGCTTCAACCGCTTCTTCCACGGCATGCTGGACGAAGGCGTGTACTTTGCACCGGCGATGTTCGAGGCGGGGTTTGTGTCGATCCAGCACGACGATGCGGCGATCGACGAGACGATCGAAGCGGCGCGGCGGGTGTTCAAGCGGATTGGGTAACCATTACCGATTCTTTTGTTGGCCCGTAAACGTCATTCCCGCGGAGGCGGGAATCCCAGTTTCATGCGCTGCCACTAAATATATCGTCGTGGCGACGCTGATGACCTGGATTCCCGCCTCCGCGGGAATGACGGTTTTTAGGGTAGTGAAAGAATGCGAGCGCCTGCGTGCCCCGCCTTACTTCAACCAACCGCGCCTTCTGAAATACCACAACGGCGCCACCCCACAGGCAATCATCAACGCAATCGCAAACGGATACCCGAAACGCCATTGCAGCTCGGGCAGCACGTCGAAGTTCATGCCGTAGACGCTGGCGATCAGCGTCGGCGGCAGGAACGCGACCGAGGCCACCGAGAAGATCTTGATGATCTTGTTCTGGTTGATGTTGATGAAACCGACCGTGGCGTCCATCAGGAAGTTCACCTTGTCGAACAGGAACGAGGTGTGACCGTCGAGTGACTCGATGTCGCGCAGGATCTGGCGCGCTTCTTCGAACTGGTCCGAGTTCAGCAGACGCCCGCGCATCAAAAAGCTCACTGCGCGCCGCGTGTCCATCATGTTGCGGCGGATGCGGCCGTTCAAGTCTTCCTCGTGCGCGATCGCGTTCAACGCGGCGGCCGCGTCCTGGTCGGTAAACTCTTTCTGCAGCACGCGGGTCGAGACTTCTTCCAGGCTCTCGTAGATGCCTTCGAGCGAGTCGGCCGAATACTCGGCGTCGGTCGCATACAGGTCGAGCAGCACATCCATATAGTCTTCGATCGAGCCGGGCCGCGAACGGGCGCGCATGCGCACCAGGCGGAACACCGGCAAATCGTCGTTGTGCACCGAGAACAGGATCTTGCCCGACAAGATGAACGCCACCGTGATCACGCGCGACGGGCCGTCTTCTTCTTCGAGCAAAAAGTCGGTGCGCAGGTGCAGGTCGCCATTTTCGGCTTCGTAGTAGCGCGCCGAGGCTTCGATGTCCTGGACTTCGTCCTCGCCCGGCAGGATCACGTTGTACTTGGCCTTGACCCAGACGCGCTCTTCTTCGCTCGGGTCGGTCAGGTCGACCCAGACCGGCGCCACGCTTTCGAGTTCCTCGCGGGATTCGATCGTGACCTGGTTCAGGCGGCCGTTCTGTAGGACAAATACATTGATCATGCGCTGGGTCTCGCTATTCTTGGCCGGTCGACAAAAGTAGCGCAAGTGTAACCGTTTGCCCGCCGGGGGGCCAACTCGGGCACGACAAACGCGGGTTTACGGCCGCTCGTCCGTGCGCGGCACGTCGGCCGACGGCATCCGGCGCTGGATCGTGCTGGTGCGGCGCTCCAGGTAGCGGGTCGAGCGGTTCTTGTCATAGAAGCGCGGATTGGGCAGCATGACGGCCAGCCGCGCCGCCTGCGCCGTGCTCAGCTTGGCGGCGGACGTCTTGAAATAGTAGCGCGCGGCCGCTTCGGCGCCGAACACGCCACGGCCGAACTCGACCACGTTGAGGTAGATCTCGAGGATGCGCTGCTTGCTCATCACCGTTTCAATCATGAACGTGATGATCAGTTCCTGCCCCTTGCGCAGATAGCTGCGCGAGCCGGACAAAAACAGGTTCTTGGCCAGTTGCTGGGTGATGGTCGAGCCGCCGCCGGATACCTTGCCGCGGCGCTCGTTGCGCTCGTAGGTGCGCTCGATCGCCTTGAAGTCCACGCCGTAGTGCTCGTTGAAATTGGCGTCTTCGGACGCCACCACCGCACGCTTCAGATTGTACGAAATCCGCTCGTACGGCACCCACTGGTGCTTGAGCGTCGCGTCCGGATCCGTCTCGCGCAGCACCGACAATTGGGCGCGCATGAAGCTCGTCGAGCCGGGATCGAACTGCGAATACCAGCACACCATCAGGAAGAAATACAGCTGGACCAGCAGCACCAGCAGCAGCGGGCCGAGAAAAATCCACTTGATCCAGCGCCGCCTCGACGGTGTCTTCGATGCGGCCTTGCGCGATTTTGCCACGGGGTGCCCCTGTTATTGTGGTGATTGACGCATCGATGCCAGCACCTGGGCCGTGTCTGGCCGCTTTCCCCGCCACAGCGCGAACGCCTCGGCGGCCTGCTCGACCAGCATGCCCAGGCCGTCGCGCACGGTGGCGCCGTGCCCGGCCGCGAAGTCCATGAACACGGTCGGCTGATCGCCGTACATCATATCCAGCGCGAGCGTGCCTGGGCCGAAGACCGACGTCGGCACCGGCGGCACGGCCGCGTCGAGGCTGGCCGAGGTGGCGTTGACGATCACGTCGAAGCGGCCCTCGACATCGGCGAAGCCGCTGACCTGCAGGCGCGCCGCGTGTGCGGCGAACCCGGCGACCAGCGCCTCGGCCGTGGCCAGCGTGCGGTTGGCAATGACGATCTGGCGCGGGCCGGCGCCGAGCAGCGGCAGCAGCGCGCCACGGGCCGCGCCGCCGGCGCCCAGCAGCAGCACGCGTTTATTCTCGAGCGAGACGCCTGCATTGCGCACGATGTCGGCCACCAGCCCGGCGCCGTCGGTGTTGTCGCCGACGATCTCGCCGCCGCCAAAGACCAGCGTGTTCACGGCGCCGGCCGCCTGCGCGCGTGGGGTCAGGCGCGTGGCCAGGCGCGCCGCCTCAAGCTTGAACGGCACGGTGACGTTGGCGCCTTTAAAGTCCTCGCCAATCAGGCGCTGCACGGTGGCGGCGAAACCGTCGAGCGGCGCCAGGCATTGTTCGTAACCGATATCCTCGCCCAGTTGCGCACCGTATTGTGCGTGGATCCGGGGCGACTTGCTGTGAGCGATCGGGTTGCCGATGACGCAGTAACGGTCGGTCATGGCGTCGCATTCCCCAGGGTCGCGCGGATCTTGTCGTCGCGGGTGAACTGGAAGCGCGTAAACACTTCCCACAAATCGTCCTTGCCCTTGGTGCGCATATTGGCCGGGAACGCGCCGTACGGCGCCGAGCGGCGCACGATGTCGAGCGCCGCCTTGTCGAGCGCGGCATTGCCCGAGCTGCGCTCGACCTTCGGGCCGCCATCCTTCAGGTACAGCGTGCCGTCCTGGTACACGGGGATGTATACCACCAGCTCGCCATACAGCTTCTTGCCGGCCTGCTGCGGGAAGTTCAGCGTGCCGACTTCCTCGATCTTCTTCTGCATCGCCTTGTAGTACAGGGCGTAACCGGCTTCGCGCGTGCTCGGCGTGATTTGCGTGCGTTTCGGGCGGCGGTTTTCTTCTTCGATACGCTCGGAGATTTCGGCGACGCTGCGCGCAAACGCGCGCGACGTGTCGAGGTTGTCTTCGCCCGTGCGTGTCGGGTCCGGCTTTTCCTTTTCGGTGACAGGCGGCGCCGTGAAGCTCGACGTGCGGGCGCGCGTGACGACGTCCTGCTGCAACTGCTCGAGCGCGGCGATGCGGCGCTGCAGGGCCTTGATGCTGTCGCCGTCTTCATTCTTGCGCAGGTCGGGCAGCGGCGACTTGGCGCGGCCCACGTCGGCACTGCCGCCACCGTCCAGATTGGCCTGGGCCACTGCATCGGCCTTGGCCGGCGCCCGGTCGTGCTTGGCGTTGACCAGGATAACCTCGAGGCCCGGATCGGCCGGGCGCTGGCGGAACGTGTCGGGCGCAGCAAACCGCACCGCCAGCAGCGCCGCGTGGGCTGCCACCGATACGGCCAGGGCGATCATCAGGGGACGGTTGTGTAGGAAAGACTTCACGCGCTGCAGGTGAGAATTGAATCGGAGAATTGATTCATTCTAACCTGAGGCGCAGTGATGGGGGAGGTAGAAATTGGCGTGCGGCACGCCGTGGCCTGTTCGATAATGTCAGCAGGATAACAGGCGTTATCAGGCAGTTACGTCGCTGGCGGCGCCTCGCGCGCATCCACCGCCGCCACCGCGCCCTCGGCCTCCACCGCCTCGGCCACGGCCGCTTCCCCGGTATCGGCGTCTTCATCGTCGACCTCGCTGTCCGGCGCGCTGCTGGCCACTTCCAGCAAACGCGCCTCGAGATTCAGGTCGATCTCGTCCCAACGGACGATGTCGAGCTTGACCTGCGCGCCGCGCGCCACCTGCGACATGCCCGGCAGGCGCACCACCAGCGGCACGTCAGTCAGGCGCACCAACTCATCCTTGAGTACGACGGCCTCGGCCATCTTGACGCCCTCTTGCCCCAGCCAGCGCAGGCACCAGTAGCGCTCCATATTCTGCTGGAACTCGTTATAGGCCGCGTACGCCGCGTCGAAACTCGACACGATCGAGAACAGCGTCGCATCGCGGTGCTTGAACGGCGCGACCAGCGGCGCGGTCACACCATTTTCGGCGGCGGCGATGATCTGCCACTGGTTGACCAGGTCGGTGTAGCGGCGCAGCGGCGAGGTGCTCCATGCGTACTGGTCCACGCCCAGGCCCTGGTGTGGCGCCGCGTGCGTGACCATGCGCACCTGCATCTTGGCGGCCCAGCCGCCGGCGCCCGGCCCTTGTGAGCGGTAGATGCCCGGCACGCCCGAGTCATGCAGCAGCTTGCCCCAGGTGCTGTTGGCAAAGATCATCAGCTCGGCGACGATCTTGTCGAGCGGCGCGCCGCGCTTGCGGCGCAGGATCGAGACCACGTCGTTGTCGACATAGAAATTGAAGTCGACGCGGTTGGCTTGCTCGGGCTTGAGGCCAAAGGCTTCGCGCTTTTGCATGCGGCCCGCTTCCAGCTTCAAGGCCCACTGCCACAACTGGCCCAGCTCTTCCTTGTGCGGATAGTCGCCCGCGCCGCTCGCGAGGGTTTCTTCGTTCACCAGGTCATCGAGGTCGTTGTGGCGCAGATTGCTCTTGATCGGTACCAGTTCGGCGCGGGTCGTGGTCGAGATCACGCTCCAGTCTTCCGGATTCAAGACCGCGTACAGCGACAGCGCCGGGCAATCGTTGCCTTCGGCCAGCGTGAACGCATTGACGACGTCGTCGGGCAGCATCGTGATCTTGTCACCGGGCATATACACGGTCGACATGCGGGCGCGCGCGATCTTGTCGATCGCATCGTCCGGGCGCACGGCCAGGCCCGGCGCCGCGATGTGGATGCCCACGCGCACGGTGCCGTCATCGAGCTTGACGACGGAAAATGCATCGTCGATCTCGGTGGTGGTGACGTCGTCGATCGAGAACGCGGCGACGTCGGCGCGCGGCAGATCGGTCGGCGCCTTGGGCACGTCCACTGGCGCAAAGCCGGCGCCGCGCGGGAAGTTCTCAAACAAGAAACGGCCCATGTGCAAGTCTTTGGGCGAGGCCAGGCCGCCGACGTCCAGCATCAGGCGCGCCTGGTTGGTTTGCAGCTCGTTGGCCGCCGCTTCGAACGCCTTGTATTCGATGGTGTTCTTGTCCGGCTTGAACAAGAGCTGGTGCACGAGCGGCTGCATCGATTCGGGCAGCTTGCCGGCTTTCAGTTCATCGACATAGCCGGCCTGGATGATGGCCTGTTGTTTCTTTTTCTCGATGCCGGCCAGCGCGGCTTTCAGCGAGGCTTCAGGGGCAGCTTTGTAGCGGCCGCGGCCTTTCTTGTAGAAGTAGATCGGCGAACCGTGCAGCGTCAGCACGAGGCCGGCGGCTTCGTGCGGCAGCGGTGCGTGGCCGAAGTATTCGGCGCCCAGCTCGGCAAAGCCGAACTCTTCTTCGCCCGCGACTTCCCACAGGAACTCGAGGTCGACGTCCGCCGCCACGGCCTTGGCCGCATCCATCAACTCTTGCGGGCTGGGCTTTTCAAATTGCAGCAGCACGTCGCGCGTCTTGACCTTGGTCCGCTTGCCACTGGCCAGTTCGACCTGGTATGCCTCGCCGGCTTGCGACAGGATGGCGCCGACCTTGAAGTCGCCCGATTCCTCAAAAAATACATTCATGATTATTCTGTGTTGTTCATGGTTGCACCCGCTCCCAGGCTAAGCACCGTCGGCAAGAATACCTCGGTGACCAGGAGCAGGCCTTGACGGCGGCGATAGACGCAGCGCCGCGCGTAGTAAATAGCATTGTCAGCGCCCGCGCCGCCAACGGCGGCATGCGCACGGCGCACCAGCGGATGCTCGAAGCCCAGGCGCGCAAATTCCAATGATCCGCGCCGCACGAGCGGATCGTAAAACAGGGTCGAGCCGAGCGAGCGTTCGCCCAGCGCCGAAAACAGCGGCCAGTCGCTCGCGTCGGCGCTCGGTGGCACCACCGTGTGCGCGAACACGACCGGCGTGCCGTCGCAGACGAGCAGCACTTCACGCTCCCACACACGCTGCGGGCGCGCCAGGCCGATGGCCGCCGCCTCGTCGGCCAGGCACACGGCGCCATGCTGGTGCAGGCGGCGCACGCGGAAGGCTTTGCTCGCCGCCACCAGGCGCGCGGTCAGCGAGCCGGGCGTGACGAGCCAGTCGTGCATCGGCGCGGCGGCGCGCACGGCGCGCGCATGCGGCTGCCAGGCAGCCAGGCGCAGCGAGCGCTTACTTGAAGTCACCGACACCGTCACCTTCACCGCACCACGTCCGCTGCCGGACCGAACCCGCAGAACGCCAGCACATCGTCGACATAGATCGGGAATTCCGACACGGCATGGTCGCTGCCGGGGATCACGTGCTGGCGCGCGCCGGCGTAGTGGGCCACCATGTCGCGGTAGTCGAGCACTTCGTCGCCCGTCGCCGCCAGCAAGAAATAGCGTTCCGGCTGCGTGATCGTGTCGACGCGCATCGCTTTCAGTTCATCGATGTACTCGGCGCGAAACTCGAACGGTTCATCCGAATGCCAGTTGGTCGTCACGCCCACGTGGTGCTCGAGGTTGCGGGTCGGGTCGACCGAAGGATTGATGAGCACGGCGCGCACGCCAAGCCGCTCGGCCAGCGCGCAGGCATAAAAGCCGCCCAGCGACGAGCCGACGATGGCGAGATTGTCCGGTGCATGGTGTGCGGCGAGCTCCAGTGCCAGCGCCAGCGCCGCTTTCGGCGAGGCCGGCAGTTGCGGGCAGATCAGGCGATCGAGCAGCCCGCGTTCCTCCAGGGCCGCCTGCACCACCTGCGCCTTCATCGATTTGGGCGACGAACGAAAGCCGTGCAGATACAGCAAGTACGGTGGTAAATGCAGCGCCGACGTCATGGGGCCAGCGCGTCCAGCAGTTTCTGGTGCACGCCGCCGAAGCCGCCGTTGCTCATCACCAGGATATGGTCGCCCGGCCGTGCCTGCTGCACGATGGCCTGCACCATATAGTCGATCTGGTCGAAGCTGTGCGCAATGTTCCCCATCGGCTTGAACGCATCGGCCAGCGACCAGCCCAGCGCCTGCTGGCTGCCGAAGCCGAACACCAGATCCGCATCCTTCAGGCTGCCCGGCAGCGCATCCTTCATCGCGCCCAGCTTCATCGTGTTCGAGCGCGGCTCGAGCACGGCCAGGATGCGCCCCGACCCCGCCGCGCCCAGCTTCTGGCGCAGGCCACCGACGGTGGTGGCAATAGCGGTCGGATGGTGGGCGAAGTCGTCGTACACGGTGATGTTACCCACCACACCACGCACTTCCATGCGGCGCTTGACGTTCTCGAAGCGGGCCAGCGACTCAATGGCTTGCGCGACCGGCACGCCGACGTGGCGCGCGGCGGCAATCGCGGCCAGCGCGTTCGAGCGGTTGTGCTTGCCGGTCAGGCTCCAATGCACGGTGCCTTGCGCCTCGCCCTTGAACAGCACATCGAAGCTGGCGCCACCCGGATGCTCGACCATCGTCCAGTCGACGCCATCGGCGCCGCCGAAACTCTCTTTCTCGCTCCAGCAACCGCGCTTGAGCACGCGCCCGATCGACGCTTCGTCGCCATTCACGACCAGGCGGCCCACGCCCGGCACCGTGCGCACCAGATGGTGGAACTGGGTTTCGATGGCGCCGATGTCGGGGAAGATGTCGGCGTGGTCGTATTCGAGGTTGTTCAGCACGGCCGTCTTGGCGTGGTAGTGCACGAACTTGCTGCGCTTGTCGAAGAACGCCGTGTCGTATTCATCGGCTTCGATGACGAAAAAGTTCGAAGGCTTGTCGCCATGCAGGCGCGCCGAGACGCCAAAGTTCATCGGCACGCCGCCGATCAAGAAGCCCGGCGCGTAGCCGGCATCTTCCAGGATCCAGGCCAGCATCGACGTGGTGGTGGTCTTGCCATGCGTGCCGGCCACGGCCAGCACCCATTTTTCGCGCAGAATATGCTCGCCGATCCACTGCGGGCCAGATACATACGGCAAGCCGCGGTTCAGGATTTCCTCGATCAGCGGATTGCCGCGCGTCATCACATTGCCGATTACATACAGATCTGGATTCAGCGACACTTGCTCCGGGCCATAGCCTTGGATCAGCTCGATCCCCTGGGCTTGCAACTGGGTGCTCATCGGGGGATAGACGTTGGCGTCGCAACCGGTCACGCGGTGGCCGGCTTCCTTGGCCAGGACCGCCAGGCCACCCATGAAGGTGCCGCAAATGCCGAGGATATGAATGTGCATGGGAAGGTGCGCTGGGGCGATGTAAATGGACGAAACCGGGATTCTACCCGAGCCGCAGTCGTTTTCCGTTCAGAGTATGATTGTGGGCATGATGCCGAACTTGAACAACGATCTCATTCAATTGCGCGCCGAGATCGCCCTCGTGGCTGCGCGCATGATTGCCCAGGACGGCGCCGACATCGATACCGCACGCCGCAAGGCGGCCCGCCAGGTGCTCGGCGTGAGCCAGCCTGTCCCCAATATGATGCCCGACGACATCCAGGTCGAAGACGAAGTGCGCAAGTATCTGGCGCTGTTCGGTGGCCCGGCTCACGGCGAGCGCCTGGCGCAATTGCGCGCCACCGCGCTGCAGGTCATGGATGCCCTGGCCGACTTCAATCCCTATATCACGGGGCCGGTACTGCAAGGCACCGCGGGTGACTACGACGACATCCACCTGCAACTGTTCGCCGACAGCGCGAAAGAAGTCCAGATCTATCTGCTGAACCGCAATGTTAATATCGAGATCTCGGAAACCCCGCATTTCAAGGGGGGCCGCAAACCGGTCGAGACCGTCAGTTTCCCGTGGATGAAAGAAACTGTACACGCGCAATTATTTGAATACCAAGACCTGCGCGGCGCGCTCAAGCCGCGCGCGGATGGCCGGCCACAACGCCTCGACGCGGCCGGCTTTCGCGCGCTGATTGCCGCCGACTCAACCCTGGAACAGGACGAATGAACAAGAAACATCTGGCCGCCTACGCGGCAGTGGCCGTGCTGTTCGGCGCAATGGGCGCCGTCGTTGCGCACTACAAGAAGGCGCCGGCCCCGGCCTCGCCCCAGATCAGCACCGCCGCCGGCGCCGGCGCGGTGACGGATGCCGTCACCAATCTGTATGCGCAGTCGCTCAACAACCTGGCCGGCGAACCGCAGGCGCTGGCCCAGTGGAAGGGCAAGCCGCTCCTGGTCAACTTCTGGGCGACCTGGTGCGGGCCGTGTGTACAAGAAATGCCGGAGCTGTCGCACCTGGCGGGCGAAGACAAGGGCCAGCGTTTCAACGTGATCGGCATCGGCATCGATTCGCCGACGAATATGAGCGAATTCGCCGCCAAGCACCAGATTGCCTATCCACTGTATGTGGCGGGCATGGGCGGCACCGAGCTGTCGAAGGCATTGGGTAACACGATGGGCGGCTTGCCGTACACTGTGCTGATCGGCGCCGACGGGCAAGTGCTCAAGACCTATCTTGGCAAGCTCAAGTTCGACGAACTGCGCGCCGACCTCGCCAAATTGAACGGTTGATCGCGCATTTAGCGAACGACCGTACGATTGTAATTGCTGCCAAATGCGCCGATTCACCAGCCATTTTACCGCTTGCCAACAGCCGAGCTAGGCGGCACAATGCCTGACTTTCGGGCTACCAGACTCTCATTATGGCGAAAAAGCTACTGCTTCTCAACGGCCCCAACCTCAATTTATTGGGGACGCGCGAGCCTGCGGTGTACGGCACGACGACACTGGCCGACATCGAGAACGCAGCAGTTGCACAAGCCAGTCAAGCCGGCGCAGCACTGGAGCATTTCCAGAGCAACCATGAGGGCGCCCTGATCGATCGCATTCACGCCGCGCGCACCGAAGGCGTGGATTTTATCGTGATCAACCCTGGCGGCTTGACCCATACCAGCGTAGCACTGCGCGATGCGTTCGCATCGGTGGCCATTCCGTTCGTCGAGGTGCACGTCTCCAACGTGCATGCCCGCGAATCGTTCCGGCAGCATTCCTACCTCTCCGGCATCGCGCGTGGCGTGATCTGCGGACTGGGGCCGGACGGATATAGGTTTGCCATCGACTTCGCACTTAAATAGCGTTAATCTACGTCAACTTCATGTATCAGCGGCTGCGCGGCCTGTTTGACGCGCCGGCCTGCTCTCTAAAACGAATAATTCCAAGGGGTTTCACATGGATCTACGAAAACTCAAGACCTTGATCGACCTGGTCGCTGAATCGGACATCGCCGAACTCGAAGTGACCGAAGGCGAAAGCAAGGTCCGCATCGTCAAATCGTCGGCCGTCGGCCAAGGCCAGATGATGATGATGCCGCAACAAGGCGTGCAACAATACGCGGCCCCTGCCCCGGCCGCCGCACCAGTCGCCGCTGTGCCGGCAGCCCCTGCCGAGCCGACCGGCCATGTGGTCAAGTCGCCAATGGTAGGCACCTTCTACCGTTCGTCGGCACCGGGCGCCGCCGCGTTCGTCGAAGTGGGCGCGAACATCAAGGAAGGCGACACGCTCTGCATCATCGAAGCGATGAAGCTCCTGAACGAAATCGACGCCGATGTGTCGGGCGTTGTCACCAAGATCCTCGTGGAAAATGGCCAGCCGGTCGAATTCGGCCAGCCACTGTTCGTGATTGGTTAAGTTTTTCGTTAGACTTGCCTTCAAGTTGTGCGGCAGTCCTGCCGCCAGCTCACCCATGACGTGTCCGGCGCCGCTTGCAAGTCAGCCGCGCCGGTTTTCACTGAACCACCGGACCTACCATGTTTGAAAAAATCCTCATCGCCAACCGTGGTGAAATCGCGCTGCGTATCCAGCGCGCTTGCCGCGAGCTGGGCATCAAGACGGTCGTCGTGCACTCCGAGGCCGACAAGGACGCCAAGTACGTGAAACTGGCGGACGAATCGGTCTGCATCGGCCCGGCGCAGTCGGCACTCAGCTATCTGAACATGCCCGCCATCATCAGCGCGGCCGAAGTGACCGACGCCGAAGCGATCCACCCGGGCTACGGCTTCCTGTCCGAAAACGCCGACTTCGCCGAGCGCGTCGAGAAATCGGGCTTCGTCTTCATCGGCCCGCGTTCCGACTCGATCCGCCTGATGGGCGACAAGGTCTCGGCCAAGCAGGCCATGATCCGCGCCGGCGTGCCCTGCGTGCCAGGCTCGGACGGCGCCCTGCCGGACGATCCGAAAGAGATCGTGCAGACGGCGCGCCGCGTCGGCTATCCGGTCATCATCAAGGCCGCCGGCGGCGGTGGCGGACGCGGCATGCGCGTGGTGCACACCGAAGCGGCGCTGCTCAACGCCGTGGCGATGACCAAGACCGAAGCCGGCGCCGCGTTCGGCAATCCGGAAGTCTATATGGAGAAGTACCTGGAAAATCCGCGTCACGTGGAAATCCAGATCCTGGCCGACGAACATAAAAACGCCGTGTGGCTCGGCGAGCGCGATTGCTCGATGCAGCGCCGCCACCAGAAGGTCATCGAAGAAGCGCCGGCGCCGGGCATCCCGCGCAAGCTGATTGAAAAGATCGGTGACCGCTGCGCCGAAGCCTGCCGCAAGATCGGCTACCGCGGCGCCGGCACCTTCGAATTCCTGTACGAGAATGGCGAGTTCTACTTCATCGAGATGAACACGCGCGTCCAGGTCGAGCATCCGGTGACCGAGATGATCACCGGGATCGACATCGTGCAAGAGCAGATCCGCATCGCCTGCGGCGAAAAGCTGCGTTTCCGCCAGCGCGACATCATGCTGTCGGGTCACTCGATCGAGTGCCGCATCAATGCCGAGGACCCGTTCAAGTTCACGCCCTCCCCGGGCCGCATCACCAGCTGGCATCCGCCGGGCGGCCCTGGCATCCGGGTCGACTCGCACTCGTACGCCGGCTACTACGTGCCGCCGCACTACGACTCGATGATCGGCAAGGTCATCTCGTACGGCGCCACGCGCGAACAGGCGATTCGCCGCATGCAGATCGCGCTCTCCGAAATGGTGGTCGAGGGTATCCTCACCAATATTCCGCTGCATCGCGAACTGATGGTCGACGCCCGCTTCATCGAAGGCGGCACCAACATCCACTACCTCGAGCAGAAACTGGCCGCCAAGCCCGACCTGCCGAAGGAAACGGCGCTGAGCGCCAAATCGGAAGCCAAGGTTAAAGAATGAGCTGGACTGAAGTCGTCATCGAACTGGCGCGCGAGCACGCCGAAGCGCTGTCTGACGCCCTGATGGAAGCCGGCGCGCTGTCGGTGTCGGTGGAAGACGCCGACGAAGGCACCGAAGACGAGAAACCGCTGTTCGGCGAGCCGGGCATGGAACCCACCGAAGCCGCGTGGGACCACAGCCGCGTGGTGGCCCTGACCGACATCGACGCCGACCAGCTGGCCATCGTCACCGAAGCGGCGCAAGCCATTGGCCTCACCGCCGTGCCGGCGTTCACCACCCGCAAGGTGGAAGACGCCGACTGGGTGCGCCTGACCCAGTCGCAGTTCGAGCCGATCCACATCGGCACCAATATCTGGGTCGTGCCGAGCTGGCACGTGGCGCCCGATCCAAACGGTTTGATTCTCGAACTCGATCCGGGCCTGGCGTTCGGCACCGGCAGCCATCCGACCACGCGCCTGTGCATGGAGTGGCTCGAAGCCCACCCTGCGCCTGGCAAATCGGTGCTCGACTATGGTTGCGGCTCGGGCATCCTGGCGATGGTGGCCAAGAAGCTCGGTGCGCAGGACGTGGCCGGCGTCGACATCGATCCGCAAGCCATTGAATCGGCGCGCGACAATGCCGCGCGCAACAACGTCGAGATCGACTTCTACCTGCCCGACACCTTTGCCGCTTCCGGCAATGCGCGTCATGCCGGCGGCAAGTTCGACATCGTCGTGGCCAACATCCTGTCGAGCCCATTGAAGCTGATGGCGCCGATGCTGGCCGGCCGTGTGGCCGAAGGCGGCTCGCTGGTGCTGTCGGGCGTGCTGGCGCGCCAGGCCGACGAAGTGGCTGCGGCTTACGCGCCGTTCATCAAGCTGGGCGTCTGGGCCGAGCAGGATGGCTGGGTTGCCCTGCACGGCACGCTCGGCCAGGACACCCCGCCGGCGCGCACTGCCACCGCCGGTTGAAGGCATGGCGCTCGCCACACAATGCCCCCACTGCGGCACGCAGTTCCGCGTCGCCGCGGACCAGCTCAAGCTGCGTGGGGGCATCGTGCGTTGTGGCGCCTGCCAGCAGATCTTTGACGGGACCAGCGCGCTGATCGATCTGGCGGCGCCGCCTGCTACAACCCCTCCCGCTGCGCCCCCTCCCCCACCTCCCGTGCCTGCTCCGCCGTCGAGTGACGATGCGCCGGTCTACACGCTGGAACTGGACCACACGTTCGCGCCGCACGGCATCCTCCCCGAACCGGAAACCCCGGCGCCACCACCGATCGACCTGGCCGTCTTCGATCCGCCACCCGACATCGAGACGCCAACGCGGCCTGCCGACTGGTACGCGATTCCCGGGTCGATCAAGTCCGGCTGGTCGGCGCCAGTCAACGTACCGGCGCCAGTCGTCGAGTCCGAGCCCGAGCCAGAGCCGATCCCTGAGCCAGAGCCGCTGCCTGAGCCTGAGCCGCTGCCCGAGCCAGAGCCGGCGCCCGTTGCGGCGCCCGAACCGGAACCGGCACCTGTCGTGGTGCCCGAGCCTGAACCCGAGCCTACAGTTCCCGCGCCAACGCGTGAGCACAAGGCCGACTCGGACGGGCCGCCAACCTTGCTGCTGCGCGAATCGTCCGATGGCTCGCCGCCGATCGCATCGCACGCCCCGGTCTCACCACGCAACCGCGCCGCCGAAGCCCGCGCGCGCCGCGTGAAGGCCGCGCCACCGCGCATCGAAGAGCCACCCAAGCCACCTCCGCCGCCCAAGCCCGACGCCGACGAACCAGAGTTCGTGCGCCTCACGCGCCAGCGCGAAGAACTGGGCAAGACGCGGCGCATCGCGCTGGCCGTCGGCAGCCTGGTGCTGCTGCTGGTGCTGGCCTTGCAGGCGGCCTTCAGTTTTCGCGACGTGCTGGCGGCGCGCTATCCGGGCCTGCGCCCGGCGCTGGTGTCGACCTGCGCGCTGCTCGGCTGCCGCGTCGACCTGCCCGCGCGGCCGGATCAACTGGTGATCGAAACCGGTGAACTCATTACGCTCGGCGGCAACGCGTATACCTTCAGCACCGTGCTGCGCAACCAGGGCGACATGGTGCTGGCCTGGCCCAGCATCGAACTGACCCTGAACGATGCCGACGACAAGCCGCTGGTGCGCCGCGTGTTCGGCCCGCGCGACTATGCCGGCGCCGCCGCTGCCGCGCCGACCGGCTTCGGCGCACGCGCCGAGCAGCAGGTGCGCATCCATTTCAGGCTGGAGGGCGTAGAGCCGTCCGGCTACCACATTGCAGTGTTCTATCCTTGAAAGCCACCCCATGACCAAAACCGCCCTGATCTGCGGCTCGCTCGCGTTCGACAAAATCATGCAGTACCACGGCCGCTTTGGCGACACGCTGCTGGCCGACCAGCTGCACCGCGTGAACGTGTCGTTCCTGGTGCCGACCCTGCGCACCGAATACGGTGGTTGCGCGGCCAATATCGCCTACAACCTCAAGCAGCTCGGCGGCGAGCCGCTGATGATGGGCACCCTCGGCCAGGACGGCGGCGACTACCTGAAACGCATGCAGGAACAAGGGCTCGAGACGCGCGGCATCCGCTCGATCCCCGAGGCCTACACGGCGCAGTGCTTCGTCACGGCCGACCAGGACAACAACCAGATCAACGCCTTCCACCCGGGCGCGATGGAGTACTCGAACCAGAACAACGTGGCCGACCAGGGCGCGATCCGCGTGGCGATCATCTCGCCCGACGGCCGCGACGGCATGCTCAAGCACGCGCGCGACTGCGCCGAGCAAAAGGTGCCGTTCATGTTCGACCCGGGCCAGCAACTGCCGATGTTCTCGGGCGACGAACTGACCACCTTCATCGGACAAGCCAGCTACCTGGCCTGCAACGACTACGAATTCGAAATGATCATGGACCGCACGGGCCTGACCCAGGCCAACATCGCGGCGCGCCTGGATGCGTTGATCATCACGCGCGGCGAAGCCGGCTCGGACATCTACGCCGGCGGCGAACACATCGAGATCCCGGCCGTGACGGCAACGAACGTGGTCGACCCGACCGGTTGCGGCGACGCCTACCGCGCAGGCCTCTTGTTCGGTATCACCAATGACCTGGACTGGGCCACCAGCGGCCGCATCGCCAGCCTGCTGGGCGCGATCAAGATCGCCTCGGCCGGCGGCCAGAACCACCGCTTCACGCCGGAAGAATTCGACGCGCAGTTCGAGGCGGCGTTCGGCTTCAAGTTCCGCTAAGGCGCAACGCCAGCCCAGCACGAAAAAAAGGCCTCTGCATGCAGAGGCCTTTTTCATGTTGCACCAATGTTCAAGCGTACCCGAACACCTGGCGCAGCACGAACAGCAGGATCTGGATGACCACCAGCGCCACCAGCACCGACAAGTCCATGCCGCCGATCGGCTTGACCACTTTACGGATCGGTTGCAGCAGCGGCTGGTTGAGGGCGTGCACGAACGGCGCCAGCGGCGCATTCGGATTGACCCAGCTGAAGATCGCTTCGATGATCAACAGCGCCATGAAGCCGTACAGGATCCAGTTCAGGAAGCGGTGCAGCGCGTACAGGAGCATCATCTCGCCACTGGCGCCGGCCAGCAGCAGCACGGTGCTGGCCACGAGGACCACCAGGAAGGCGCCGATGAGGCTTGCCCAGTCGTAGCCGCGGGTGCCGGGCACCACGCGCCGCAGCGGCATCACCAGCCAGTCGGTGATCGTGTGGACGAACTGGCGAATCTGGTCGGGCATGCGCACGCGGATGGCATTCGTCCAGAAGCGCAGCAACAGCACCCCGCCCAGCAGGCCTGCGACGATATCGACGATAAACTGAAGAATGGACAGCACGGACTCTCCTTAAAAAAAAACCGCTGTGCGAAGAATCACACAGCGGCATTGTGCCTGAAGCGTGCCCTGCCTGCCACGCACCTGAAGCGCGCCGCAAGCAGGACGACGTTCGCAATTACGGACGGCTGCTGGTCGGGAACGGCCAGGCGGTTGGTGCGATCACGCTCTTTGCAGGCGTGGCCGCTGGCGCTGCCGGCGCTGCAGCAGGCGTCTCGCCCGCTTTGGCTTCGGTCGCTGCCGGCTTGGCTGCTGCCTTCTTGGCCGCTGGCTTCTTCGCTTCCGGCTTGGCGTCGGCTTTCACGTCGGCTTTGACTTCCGGCTTGGTATCGGCTTTGACGTCGGCCTTCACCTCCGGCTTGGCGACGACTGGCTTGGCAGCCACCGGCTTGGCGACAGCTGGCTTGGCCGCGACAGTCTTGGTAGTGACGGTCTTGGTGGCGGCAGGCTTGGCGGCGACGGTTTTGGTTGCAGCTGGCTTGGCAACGGTCTTGGTAGCGGCAGGCTTGGCGGCAACGGTCTTGGTCGCAGCAGCTTTGGTCACGGCTGGCGTGGCTTTTTTCACTGCTGGTTTGGCCGCGGTTTTGGTCACGGTCGCTTTTTTCGCGACTGGCTTGGCGGCGGTTTTAGTAACAGTCGTTTTCTTGGCTGCCGGTTTGGCGGCGGCTTTGGTGACGGTTGCTTTTTTGGCCGCAGGTTTTGCCGTTGCTTTGGTCGAGGCTGCTTTTTTGGCCACCGGTTTGGCGGCTGCTTTGCTGGTGGTGGCTTTTTTAGCGACCGGCTTGGCTGCTGCTTTGGTGGTTTTAGCGACTGGCTTGGCGGCGGTTTTCTTTGCTGCCGGCTTGGTTGCCGATTTAGCGGTCGATTTGGCTGGCGATTTAGCTGCCGACTTCGTGGCCGATTTAGCGGTCGACTTGGTTGCCGACTTGGTTGCTGGCTTGGTAACTGCCTTTGCTGCAGTTTTCTTGGCTGCAGGTTTAGCTGCTGGCTTGGCTGCTGCTTTCTTCGCTGCCGGCTTTGCCGCTGGTTTCGCTGCCGCTTTCTTGGCTGCTGGTTTCGCTGCAGCTTTCTTCGCTGCTGGCTTGGCCGCCGGTTTGGCTGCTGCTTTCTTTGCGGCTGGCTTTGCTGCCGGCTTTACAGCCGATTTAGCAGCGACTTTCTTTGCTGCCGGCTTGGCGGCAGGTTTTGCAGCGACTTTCTTGGCGGCCGGCTTGGCTGCGGTTTTAGCGACGGCTTTCTTTACTGCCGGCTTTGCTGCTGGCTTGGCGGTCGATTTAACCGGTGCCTTGGTGGCAGTGGTTTTGGTCGCGGCGGTTTTGGTTGCCGTGGTTTTTTTTGCAACAGGTTTCGCCGTGGTTTTTGCCACTGGCTTGCTCACAGCCTTGGCTGCCGGCTTGGCTGCTGACTTGGTGGTGGTCTTGGTCGCGGCTTTTTTCGCGACTGGTTTCGGTGCTGCAGCCTTTGCGGTCGACTTCGTCGTGGACGAAGGCGCGCTCTTCACTGCTGCCTTTACAACTGTTTTTTTAGCGGTTGCCATTTTAATTCTCCTTCATCTGCGATGAGAAATACGCTCAGGGTTTAAAACCCGCCCGGCCATTGTTGACCCGCGAGTTATTCATCGGCGCAAACCGTCAATCGATATGCGCCAATGAATCCGGCACCGGCTGAACTGCTGCAACTCCTCACAGTTGCAGCGCTTCAGCCAACGTCGACAGGTTACTGTTCCAGCGTCGTCACATCGCTACCCTTGCGGGTGCGAAAAGAAAAAGCCGCCTTGCCTGAGCAATTGGTCAGGCAAGGCGGCTTGTTCTTTTCGCTTCGCTTCCGTGCATACTGTTTGGTTCAGCGCCCTATTATTCGATCGATTTGCCCGATGCCCGCGACAATATCACATCTTCTCGATTTGACAAATTCAATCGCGTAAAGTACGTGCATTCTTTGTGTGTGCGCAACCGAGAATCTGAAACACGTCGCGCGATATGATCAACCGAATTGGCACGGCGCGCCTGAATTGACGGGGATTCTGCAATGCGGCGCGGCCATTAGCGCGCCATTTCAACCCGTCGTTAAATCGACTCACAGATCGAACGGCCCGAACCAATAGATACTGTCGATGACCCCGCCTCTTTTGGCAATATAAGCCAGGCGCGTTTGGCAATTGACGAATAACGAGTGAAACGTGCCGTCGAGTTGGCGCGCCATCCGGTCCACCGGATGGCTGCCAAGCGGCACCCGGGAATCCAGCTGCCGCTGCGCCGCCTCGGTCGACGCGCCGGGCGTGGCCGCGACGGTCATCTCCTTTGCCACCAGCTTGAAGCCGCTGTTCCGGCCCCGCGCGAGCGCGCGCTCGTCCAGCGCCACGCACGCTGCGTCCCGCGGCCCGCCTTCCATATAGTCTTCCAGGACCAGCGTCGGCCTTGTCGGCGTGGACGCCGTGGGCGGCGTGCCGGCGCAGCCGGTGAGCAAGGCGGCGCAGCAGAGGGCCAGCGTGATCGTCGTCGGGTTCATGGTCGTCCAGTGGGTGGCGGAGTGACCATCGTAGCGCAGGCGCTACCGCTCGCGCACATTTCTTCAGCGCTTGGGCGCCACGCGCCACAGCGTGCCGCCGGCATCGTCGACCACCAGCAGCGCGCCGTCGCGCGCGACCTCGACCGCTGCCGGCCGGCCCCATACATCGCGGTCGCTGACCACCATGCCGCTCATGAAGTCCTGGTACTGCCCGGTGGGCACGCCGTTCTTCATGAACACGCGCACGACCTTGTAGCCGGTGCGCACGCCCCGGTTCCACGAGCCGTGCAGCGCGACGAACACGTCGCCCTCGTACTCTTTCGGGAACGCGCTCGCCGCTCCCTTTGGCGCGTGGTAGGCCACCATGCCCAGCGGCGCCGAGTGGGCCTGCAGCAGCACGTCGGGCACGATCGTCTTGCCCTTCAGGTCGGGCCGGTGGCCGGCCAGGCGCGGGTCTTCGTTGTCGCCGATGTAGTACCACGGCCAGCCGTAGAAACCGCCCTGCTTCACGCGCGTGAGGTAATCCGGCGGCAGGTTGTCGCCCAGTGCATCGCGCTCGTTCACATTGCACATGACGTCGCCCGTGGCCGGCAGTACCAGCAGGCCCACGCAGTTGCGCAGGCCCGTCGCGAACGTGCGGCGGTGCTTGCCGTCCGGGTCGAACGCCATCACGGTGGCGCGGTCGGTCTCGACGCCCCAGGCAGCGCCCAGGCCGTGCTGCTGCTCCCACTGCGCGAGCGGCGCCGGCGGCGTGCGGCCGATGTCGGCGGCGACGTTGGTGGCCGAGCCGATTGACAGCAATAACGTCCGGTCGTCCTTCGAGAATGCCAGCGTGCGCGTCGTGTGCCCGCCGCTGGTCTCGGACAGTTCGGCCACGATGATTTCAGGCTCACCGCGCGCTGTCAGGTCGCCGTTGCGGTACGGGATGCGCACCACCGAATTGACGCCGGCAACATACAGGTACTGCGGATTGGCGCCGGACGGCCAGAACGCCATGCCGTACGGGCGCGCCAGGCCGGTTGCGAACACGCCCGCGCTGTCGGCCTTCTTGCCGTTTTTCGAGCGCAGCACCTTGATGGCGCCAGCGCCGGTCGCCGCCAGGAACACGTCGCCGTTCGGCGCGCGCAGCGCCACGCGCGGCTTGTCGGCGTCCTGCGCAAACACGCTGACGGCAAAACCCGGCATCACGGTCGGCAGCGTGCCGTTGGGGCGCGCCTGCACGCGCGCGCTGTTGCCGGCGCTGTCGGTGGCAAATGGCGCGGCCAGGTCGGTCGGCTTGATGTGATAGAGCTTGCCGGGCTGGTTCTCGGTCCAGGAGCCGCTGCGGGTTGCTGGCTGTGCGGAAGCTTGTGCGGCAACTGGCGCGGTGGCAGCGCCCTGCAGGCTGGCCAGGTAGTCGATCAGCGCGCCGCGCATGGTCGCGTCCGGCAAGCCGACCGGCATCGTGGTGCCGGGCACGCGTTTGGCAGGATCGAGCAGGAACACATCGAGTTCGGCGCGCGTCCAGTTCGTGCCTGCCGCGCCGGCCTTGGCCAGCGCCGCCGAATAGTTGAACCCCGCCACGCCCGCCGCCTTGCGGCCAACGACGCCGAACAGGCCGGGACCGGCCAGCGGCGCCAGCGCGGCGTCGACCGTGTGGCAACTGGCGCAGTTGTTCTGGAAGATGGTGCGGCCGGCGGCGACGTTGGGCGCAGCCTTGGGCGCAGCCTGGGCGACAGATACCATCGCCAGGCCGGCAAACGTGAGGGCGAGCGACAGGGAGTTGGCGTGCAAAGGTGTCTCCTGGTTGGACGTGAAAAATCGTCATCATAGGTCAACACCGATCGTCTGTGTACGTAATTACCTGGCGTCGAGAATGGCCCGGTAGTCGCGCAGCAGCGCCGCCCGCCGTGGCCGGAATGTCGCACCGGTCGGCGCCAGCGCGGCGATGCGCTCGGCGCGGAACATACGAAAGTCGTCGCGCAGGCAGCAACGCGCCAGCACGACCAGCATGCCGTCGAGGTAGACGATGGCCAGCGGCCAGATGGTGCGCGTGCTGAGGGCGCCATGGCGGTCGCGGTAATCGATCGCCAACGCTTCTTCGCGCCAGCAGCAGGTGCGGATCGTGGCCATGTCGGGCAGGCTGGTAAAGCGCTGGCCAAAGCGGTGGACCTGCGACACCGCATGCAGCAGATGCTGCTGGCCGAGCGACGGCAAGGTCGCCGCCACCTTGGCCAGCACCGCGTCGGCCGCCAGCGCCAGCGCCGGGTCGCCCATCTGCCGCACTTCGCCCAGGCCCAGCGTGAGCGCCTCGATCTCGATGCGGCTGAACGTGCGCGGACGGAGCGTGCCGTCGTCGACCAGGGTATAGCCGAACCCGCGCTCGCCGCCGATATCGGCCCCGCCCGCGCGCAGCGTCTCGATGTCGCGGTAGACCGAGCGCACCGAGACGCCGGTAGCGTGCGCCAACTGCGCTGCCGTGACCGGTGACGGCAGGCGACGCAAGGCATCTAGCAGGTGAAACAGGCGGTTCGGACGGGACATTGGCAACTGACAGGAAGTGACAGGAGGGATTGCTATCGTAGCACCTGTCTTCTCAACCAACACAAGGAGTTATTCATGTCCGTACAAACGACCACCCACCTCAACTTCCAGGGCCAGGCGCGCGCCGCGCTGGCCTTCTACCAAAGCGTCTTTGGCGGCCAGCTGCTGCAGTTCACGTACCAGGATGCGGGCCGCACGGCCAATCCGCTCGACCTCGACCTGATCGTCTGGGGCCAGGTCGAGGCGCCCAACGGCTTTCGCATCATGGCCTTTGATGTCGCCAGCGGCGCGCCGTGGCAGCAGGGAGAAAATGCGTTCTACGTGTCCCTGCGCGGCGACACGCAAGAAGAAATCACGGACTTGTGGGGCAAGCTGGCCGACGGCGCGGCCGTCGTGCATGATCTGGCGCCGTCCGGCTGGTCGCCGCTGTACGGCATGCTGAAGGACCGGTTCGGCGTCGTGTGGGTGGTCGACGTGATGACGGCTTGACGGCTTGACTCTCCGGATCAGCGCGCCGTAATCTGCGGCGCGTGTTCGATCGCCGGCTCGCTTGCCTCGCGCACGCGCGCCGGCTTCTTCGCATCCCTGGCCGGCTCCTTGATCAGCTGGTAGCCGCTGAACGACTTCATCTCGTCCATCAAAAAATGCGACACGATCTTCTCGACGCCGTAGCCGCCATTGAGCAGGATGAGCATCACGCGCTTCCATTCCTGCATGTCGTCGACGACCGCGCGCAGCATGTAGTCGTACAAACCGCTGACGCGGCACGATTCGACGATCTCGGGCAGGCCGGCGATGCAGTCGTCGAACGAACCGAAGTCGCTCAGGGTATGACGCTCGAACGACACCTGCGCCATCACGATCAGCACGTTCTGGATCTTGTCGACGGCGATCTGCGCCCGATAGGCCTTGATGAAGCCGCGGTCTTCGAGGTCGCGCACGCGGCGCAGGCAGGCGCTGGGCGAAAGCGCGACGCGGTCGGCCAGCGCCTGGTTGGTCACGCGCGCATCCTGCTGCAGCAGGTCCATGATCTTGCGATCGATGCGGTCGATGTCTTTCTGGGTCATGTCGGGTAACGCTCCTGGTGGCGTGCGCGTCATCGGCTTCATGCAGCCGGCAGCGCCGCTCTACTGCCGAGTGCAAGATCCATGCCCATTGCAAGGTGCAGGAACTGCCGAAATCGCGGGGCGATACCGCTGGAATCGGCCTTAAATACCCCTGGCGACGGCGTGAAACTTGCGCGCACTCGATAAAATACCATGTCAAATCAAGCACCTGCAAATTCTTGAGGACGCCTGCGGCGATTGGACGGACAGCCGGTTTCACCCTACCCTTTTCGTCTCTGCCAACAACCACGGAGTCCGGCATGCTGCCCCACGTCCCTACCCACCTCCAGCGCTGGCCAGGTGCATCATGCTAGTCGTGCGCACCGCGCGCCCGTCCGACCTCGATGGCGTGCTGGCCCTGGCCGAAGCGGCGGGCGCCGGCATGACCACGCTCAAGGCCAACCGCGAAGCCCTGGGCGAACGTCTCGCGCTGGCGCAGGCCTCGTTCCTGCAAACCGTCCCGCTCGAACAGCGCGACTACGTCTTCATCCTCGAAGATTGCGCCAACGGCCGCGTGGCCGGCATCGCCGCGATCAAGGGCGCGGTGGGCCTGGATGAACCGTTCTACAACTACCGCCGCGGCACGCTGGTGCAGTCGGCCGCCGCCGCCGACGTCTACGTCAAGCACGAGGTGCTGTACCTGTCGCACGACCTGACCGGCTGCGCCGAACTCTGCTCGCTGTTCCTGCACCCGGACTACCGCCGCGGCGGCAACGGCAAGCTGCTCTCGAAAAGCCGCCTCCTGTTCATCACCCAGTTCCCGCACCTGTGTGCGCGCACCGTGTTCGCCGAGATGCGCGGATTCCAGGACGAACAAGGCGTCTCGCCGTTCTGGGAAAGCATCGGCCGCACATTCTTCGGCATGGATTTCGACCGCGCCGACGATCTGTGCCAGCCCGGCGGCAAGAGCTACATCGCCGAACTGATGCCACGCTATCCGATCTATACCTGCCTGCTGTCCGAGGCCGCGCGCGCGGTGATCGGCCAGACCCACGTCGACACCGCGCCGGCGCGGCGCCTGCTGGAACAGGAAGGCCTGCAGGCCAGCCAGTACATCGACATCTTCGACGGCGGCCCCGTGCTGCTGGCCGACGCCGCGTCGCTGCGCGCCACGCGCGAAAGCGTGCAGGTGCGCCTGGGCGAGCCGCTCGAGCGGCCCGGTGGCGACGGACAGTCACTGGCCTGCACCACGCGCGCGAGTGGTTTCCGGGTGATTGCGACCGGCGCTGCGGCGACCGACGGCGCGCTGCGTTTGACGCGCGCCGAACAGCATGCACTGCAATGCGACACCGGCTGCACCATTCGCGTGCTGCGCATGGCCGCATCGCCCCCCGCGCCTCAGTTTGGCGCACGCATGAGCTAAGGCGATTTTCCCCCGTGGTGCAGGAACTGCGTATTTCAACGGTCCAATCGCGCCGGTTCTGCGTTTATGGGGTGGCCGGATGCGGCGAATCTGCTGTTCGCGATAAAAAAGGCATTACAACTCAATGACATAGGTGATGCTGGGTAGCGCCGGGGAGGATGGACTAACCGCTGCGATTGACCCTACAGTGGAACGGCATTGCAACACCGGCATTCAGCCGCATGAGAGCTGGAGCCGCCCTTCCCAACACGCTGCCCCACTGCTACGGAAAGTCACCTGGAATGAAACCAAGATCTTCTGCACTGCTGCGTCACACTGCCTGTTCGCTGGCGCTGCCCCTGAGCCTGTTCGCCGGTCAGGCCCACGCACAAACCTCCACCGCTGCCCCGGCCCCGGGCACGGACAAGGCCCCCGCCGCGAGCGCGCCGGTCGAAGAAGTCGTGGTGGTCGGCAAACGCGGACAGAGCGTCGCGAACATCGCCGGCGGCGCCAGCGTCATGAGCGGCACCGACCTGACCAGGATGGGCGCGCAATCGTATGCAGACTACCTGGGCAAGCTGCCGGGCGTCGTCTTCAACGCCGGCCCAAGCGGCAACTCCACCGCCGTCATCCGCGGCGTGGGCACCACCGCAGGCCTGGACCAGGGCCAGGGCCCGACCGGCTACTACATCAACGAGATTCCGCTGAGCGAGCCCGGTTACGCGGTGTCGATTCCCGACATCGACACCTTCGATGTGAGCCGCGTCGAAGTGCTGCGCGGCCCGCAAGGCACGCTGTACGGCGCCTCGTCGCTGGGCGGCGCGATCAACTACGTGGCCAAGGAAGCCGATGCCGGCGGCGTCGACGCCGCCGTCGAAACGTCGCTGAGCACCACCAAAAATACCAAGAGCATCGGCTATACCGGCAAGGCCATGCTCAACGTCCCGCTGATCAAGGATGAACTGGCGGCGCGTTTCGTCGTCAGCCGCCGCGAGATGCCGGGCTATCTGGACAATATCGGCATCAACCGCAAGGGCAGCAACGACAACAAGGTCGAAGACGGCCGCGTGTCGGTGGTCTGGACCCCGGGCGCCCACACGAAACTGAGCTGGCTGAGCCTGTGGCAGGACTCGGACGCCGACGACGCGTCGTACCGCATGACGCGCTACGGCGAACTCGAACGTTCGACCTCGCTGCCGACCAGGTTCGACCTGAACTTCGCGCTGCACAGCGCGCGCCTCGATCACGACTTCGGCTTCGCCAAGCTGACCGCCATCGCCGCGCAGAACAAGAAGACGCAGACCCTGCACTTCGACTACACGCCGTACTACGGCGGTTACCTGGGCACCAGCGACCCGCAGCTGTTCCGCCAGCTGGGCGAGAGCGACACCCGCAACTACGAGCTACGCATGGCATCGCCCACCGGCGGCATGTTCGAATGGCTGATCGGCGCGTCGTACCAGAAGACCAGCAAGCGCTTCGACGAAGACCTGTCGGCGCCGGGCGCGAACGCGGTATTGGTGCCGCAAGTGGGCGCCGACCTGGTACGCGGCGACTACTATTACTGGGGTTACGGGAATATCTGGGGCAACGAGAAAGCTGTGTTCGGCGAAGCCTCGGCCAATCTGGGCGCCTGGAAGCTGACCCTGGGCGGGCGCTGGTTCGACACCGAAGTGACGAACGACGACTATCGCTACGGCGCGCTGTTCGGCACACCGCAAATCACGCCGATGGGCCGCCAGGCCGAAGACGGCTTCTCGCCGAAGGTCTCGCTGAGCTACAAGGCCAATCCGGACCTGCTGCTGTATTCGGTGATCTCGGAAGGCTACCGCTTTGGTAATCCGAACAGCATCTTCCCGCTGGCCGGTTTCGACACGCCAGCCGGCTGGAACAGCGACTCGCTGCGCAACTACGAAGCGGGCGTCAAGACCGCCCTGCTGGGCCGCCGCCTGAAGCTCGACGCCTCGGTGTTCTACATCGACTGGGACGACCTGCAGGTGCGCCTGTTCCGGCCCGACGGTTTCACCTACGGCACCAACGCCGGCAAGGCGCGCATCCGCGGCGCCGAATTCTCGGGCAGCTACCGCGCCACCGACAACCTTGACCTGAGCCTGAACTACACGTTCCTCGATGCCAAGCTGGCGCAGGACTTGCTTGAAGCATCGGTACCGCTGCGCAGCGGCCAGCAACTGCCGGGCGCATCGAAACATCAGGTATCGAGCTCGGTGAGCTATCGCTGGAACAACGCGTACACGCCAAGTCTCACCCTCAGCGGCCGGTACCTGTCCGACGCGCCGGCGAACCTGCAGCAGCCAGATCAACGCATCAATGGCTTTTCCAGCTTCGACGCGCGCTATGCCATGTGGTTCGATAATCTGGAGGTCAGCTTGTTCGTCAATAACATCGCCGATAAACGCGGCGTCACCATGAGCTATGGGAACGAAGACCTGTTCGGTCAACAGGAATTCGTGATCCGTCCACGTACCGCGGGCGTGCGCCTGCACTGGCGCCTGTGAGTTCCGTCATGACGACATCCGGCGCATCGGGCGCATCCGGCCTGCGTCCCAGCCTTGGCTGGGGAGGGCTCCTGGTCCTCGGCATTGCCAATATCCTGGGCGCCGGCGTGTACGTCATGACCGGCACCGCCGCGGCCCGGTATGCCGGTCCGGCGGTGACGATCTCGTTCGCGATCGCCGGCTTCGCCTGCCTTCTCGTGGCCCTGTGCTACGCCGAACTGGCATCGAGCATGCCCGAATCCGGCTCGGCCTACACCTACTGCCGCCGCACGCTCGGCGGCGGGCCGGCCTGGTCGCTGGGCTGGCTGCTGTTCCTCGAATACAGCGTGGCCGCCTCGCTGCTGGCGGTCGGCTTTGCCGGCTACCTGGGCAGCCTGCTGGGCGACTTCGGCGTCCAGCTACCGGCGGCGCTATCGACGCCCCTGGTCGTCTCCAGCCTCGAGAGCGGCAAGCATGTGCTGTCGCTCGGCAGTGGCTTCAACCTGATCGCGGCGCTGGCCGTGCTGTGCGCCGGCGGCATCGCGGCGCTGGGCATGTCGCGCTACTCGATCGTCAGCACCCTGCTGGTGGTGCTGAAGGTCGCCGTGCTGGTGAGCTTCATCCTGGTCGGCGCCGTCGCCGTCGATCCATCCAACTGGGCCCCATTCGTGCCGCCCAACGAAGGCGGCTTCACCTACGGCTGGGAAGGCGTCGCACGCGGCGCGTCGCTGCTGTTCTTCGCCTTCCTCGGCTTCGAGACCGTCTCCACCGCCGCCGCCGAAACGCGCACGCCGCAGCGCGACGTCCCGATCGGCATCCTCGGCTCGCTCGCCGTCTGCACGCTCTTGTATGTGCTCAGCGCTTTCGTGCTCACGGGCCTGGTGCCGTTCCGCGAACTGGGCGTGCCCGACCCGATCGCCCTGGCGGTCGACCGCATCGGCATGCCGGCGTTTGCCATCCTGATCAAGGTCGGCGCCCTGGCCGGCCTGGCTTCGGTCTTGCTGGCCAATGCCTTCGGCCACTCGCGGGTGTGCTACGCGATGTCGCGCGACGGCTACCTGCCCAAGCTGTTCTCATGGGTCCACCCATCGCGCCATAGCCTGGCCAAGGGCAACCTGGTGCTGGCCGCAATTGCAGCCGTCAGCGCGGCGCTGCTGCCGATCTCGGTCATGGCCGACCTGATCTCGTTCGGCGTGGCCTTCATGTTCGCCATGGTCGCCGTCAGCCTGATCCACATGCGCAATACCCAGCCGCATCTGGAGCGGCGCTTCCGCGTGCCGTTCGGCGGCGTGCGCATTGGCGGCATCTGGTTCGGCGTGGTGCCAGTGCTGGCAATCGTCACCAGCTTCGTCATGACGATGCCGGTGGCGCTCGACATCATCGGCCAGGCCAGGCGCGGCGACTGGCTCTCGAGCATCCTGCTCGGCGTGTATGCCGCCATCGGTATCTCGCTCTATCTGTTTTATGGCCGCCCGCGCGCGCGCCGTTTCGCGACGCCTTCACACACCTGATTTCTCAACTTAAGGAACGTCCTCGTATGCTGACTCTCACTGACGCCTTCGCGTTGGGGCGCCTGGACGCCCATGACCAGGCGAACCTGGTAAGCAAAGGCGAACTCGATGCCGCCGCACTGACCGAAGCGGCGCTGATGCGCATCGAAGCGCTCGACCCGCAACTGCGCGCCACCAGCCATATTGCGGCGGACAATGCACGCGCCCTGGCGGCCAGTCTCACGGGCGGCGGTGCGATGTTCGGCGTCCCGTGGATGCCGAAGGATTCGCTCGACTATCCCGGCATGCCCACCCGTTCGTGCTCGCGCAGCCGCAGTGGCGCGCTGGCCGCCAGCGGCTACCCGTTCACGCAGCGCCTGGACGCGGCCGGCCTGGTGGCGGTGGCCAAGTCGTCCATGCCCGAATTCGGCCTGCTCGGTTCGACCGAGCCGCTGGCCGGGCCGATCACCGTCAATCCGTGGCTGCCGACGCACTCGCCGGGCGGCTCGAGCGGCGGTGCCGGCGCTGCGATCGCCGCCGGCCTGGTGCCGCTGGCGCAAGGCAGCGACGGCGGCGGCTCGATTCGCCTGCCGGCGTCATGCTGCGGCGTGGTCGGCCTGAAACCAGGCCGCGACAGCACCGTGCGCGTGCGCTCGCGCCACAACGTCGAAGACCTGCTGGTGGGCGACAGCCTGATGTCGCGCAGCGTGCGCGACACCGCCTGGGCCTTCGCCGCCACCCACCTGCAAGCAAATCGCCCGATGGTGCAAGGCGCGGCCACGCGGCGCCTGCGCATCGCCGTCATCGAACATGGCTTGAACGGCGCTGCGCCGGATGCCGACGTCGCGCAGGCAATCCGCGCGAGCGCCGACCTGTGCGCCTCGCTCGGCCACCATGTTGAAAAAGTCGGCTGGCCGATCGACGGCGCCGCCTTTTTGCGCGCGTTCGAAGACCTGTGGACGCACCTTGGCGCCGATTGCGTCGATGCCGTGCGCGCCGTCAGCGGCGGGCGCCGCCTCGAAGACCTGATCGAACCTTGGACGCTGGGCCTGGGCCGGCGCGCCGAAACGCTGCCGACCACGGCGCTGGAAGCGGCCTACCGCCAGCTGGCCAACCTGCCGGCGCAATTTTCAGCGTTCCACCAACAGTACGACGTGATCCTGTCGCCGGTGGCGTCCACGCCGGCGCCGGTCCTCGGCACGTATGGCCCGTCAGTGCCCGTCGATACCCTGATGGAGACGATGTTCGAATGGATCGCCTACACGCCGCTACAGAACATGGCCGGCACGCCCGCCATCTCGCTGCCGCTGTTCACCAACAGCGCCGGGCTGCCGATCGGCAGCATGTTCGCCGCCGATCGCGGCCAGGAAGACATGCTGCTGGCGCTGGCCTACGAACTCGAAGCGGCGCTGCCATGGCATGCGCGCTGGCCGGCCCTGTCGGTCGCCCGCTGACCAACCTGATGAAGAGTACATGCAATGAGCGACAAGTTTTCTTCCCGTAGTCCCCGCGACCTGGCCGACCTGGTGCGCAGCCAGCCGCTGGCCTGGATCGTCTCCGGTGCTGCCGGCAACCTCGCAGGCAGCCTGACAGCGACCGTGCTGCCTTTGCAGCTCGAATGCGACGACGCCGGCCAGCCGGTGCGCCTGCTCGGCCACTTCAGCCGCAATAACGACCAGTGGCGCCAGCTGCAGGCGGCGCCGCGCGCGACCGTGCTGCTGATCGGCCCACAAGGGTATATTTCGCCGTCGTGGTTTGACGACCGCACCCAGGCGCCGACCTGGAACCACGCCAGCGCCGCCTTCGACATCGAGGTCGAGATCTGCGACACACCCGACGACGCTGAAGCCCTTTTACGCGGCCTGGTCGACGACATGGAAGACGGGCGCCCGGGCGCCTGGCACCTGGAAGACATGGGCGCGCGCTATCACAAGCTGGCCGGCGGCATCGTCGGCTTTCGCGCCCGCATCCTGGGCGTGGCCAGCCGCTTCAAACTGGGCCAGGACGAGCGGGACGACGTGTTCGCCGACATCGTGCGCGGCCTGGATCTGACGAATGGCCAGGAACTGGCCGACTGGATGCGCCGCTTCTCGACGCGCGACGCCGCCGTCACCAACGTGGCAACGGTGCCGCCGCCATCGACCCTCGATCCGGACATCATGCGCTTCATCGACAATGTGCGCGATGCCGGCCGCGCGCTGACCGCCGGCCGCACGCTCGACTGGCCGGGCAAACGCATCGTGGCCGAGCAATCGCGCCTGCCATGGCAGGCCGGCGGCCCGGTCATCGCCAGCGTCACCGAACGCATGGCCGACACCGAAGCCGGCCCGGTGCGCCTGCGCTTCTACGATCCGGCCCCGGGCACCGTCAAGCCGGCGCTGGTCTATATGCACGGCGGCGGCTGGGCGCTGTTCAGCATCGACACGCACGACCGCCTGATGCGCGAGTACGCCGAAAAAAGCGGCATGACGGTCATCGGCGTCGATTACGCGCTGGCGCCGGAGGCGCGCTATCCGGTCGCGCTGAACCAGGTGGTCGGCACGGTGCGCTGGCTGCGCCAGCACGGCGCCGGATTGAATATCGATACCGAACGCCTGGCACTGGGCGGCGACTCGGCCGGCGGCAGCCTGTCGATGGGCGCGGTGCTCAAGCTGCGCGACGCCGGTGAGCCGGACGCCATCAAGGCGGTGCTGAGCATCTACGGCGGCTTCTCGCCCGACCCGTCCCCAAGCGCGCGCCAGCGTTACGGCACGCCGGACGACATGCTCACGTCCGACGAAGTCGACGAATTCTGGGCCAACTACATCGGCTCGGTCGCGGATCGGCGCGACCCGTACGCCGTGGCCGTGCTGGCCGACCTGCGCGGCCTGCCGCCGGTGTTCCTCGTGATCGCCGAATGCGACGTGCTGGCCGAGCAGAACCTGTTGATGGCCGGGCGCTTCCTGGAAGCGAACGTTCCCGTCAAGGTCAAGGTATATCCTGGCGCCCCGCACAGCTTCATCGAAGCCATGGAAGTGTCCACGGTCGCTGCCGGCGCCATTCTCGACGGCGCCAATTGGCTGCGCGAGACGCTGCACTTTTCTTCAACCGCAACCGCCAGGGACGCCGCATGACCGACCGCCGCCAATTCATTTTCCGCACCGGGTTGCTCGCCGCTGGCGCCTTGAGCCCGGCGCTGGCGCTGAGCGCCGCCGCCAACAAGGCCGCGCGCCCATGGCCGCTGCCGCCGCAGCACCGCCGCGTGCCGACGGATGTCGCCGGCCTCGGTTACTCACGCATGGACGATTACGGCTGGTTCCAGCCAAAGGACTGGCACGCAGTGCTGCGCGCGCCCGATGCGCTGGACGCGCCGATCAAGGCCGCCGTCAAGCTCGAAAACGACTACACCGACGCGATGCTCGCGCCGTCGGTGCCGCTGCAAAAAACGCTGATCGCGCGCATGGAAGCGCTCGACGCGATCGGCGGTGCACCGGTGGAGATCCGTAGCGGCGACTACCTCTACTTCGAGCGCACCCGCAGCGGCAGCGACTATCCGGTGTACCTGCGCCGGCCCGTCAAGGGTGGCGCCGAGCAGGTGCTGCTCGACGTCGAGCTGGAAGCCAAGGGCAAGAAGCACTACAAGATCGGCTGGATCGCGCCGCAACACAGCCAGGACGGGCGCCTGTTCGGCTGGTCGGTCGACCAGACCGGCTCGGGCATCTTCGCCATTTTTGTGCGCGACATCGCCAGCGGCAAGCTGCTGGTGTCGGACATCACCAATGGCCACAGCGGCTTCGCGTTCTCCCCTGATGGCACCTACCTGTACTGGCTGGGCCGCAGCGACAAGGGCCGTCCATCGACGATCTTCCGCCGCGAAATCGGCAAGCCTGGCGACACGCTGATCTACGAAGAAAAAGACCCGGCCTTCTTCATCAGCATGCGTACCACGGCCGCCGGCGGCTACGTCGCCATCAAGATGTTCAATGGCGACCTGACCGAGGTGCGCCTGGTGCCGATGGACCGCCCGACCGCCGAGCCGTTCGTCGTGCAGCCGCGCACGCAGGGCCTGCGCTACGACGTCGACGAATGGAACGGCAAGCTGTTGATCCTGACCGACGCCGACGACGCGATCGACTTCAAGCTGATGACGGCGGGCGCCGGCCAGCCTGGCCGCGCCAGCTGGCAGTCATTCGTCGCGCACCAGGCGGGCCGCTTCATCGCCGCCGTGCACCCGTTCAAGGACCATCTCGTGCGCGAAGAATGGCGCGACGCGCTGCCACGCCTCGTGGTCATGACGCCGGACGGCAAGGAGCGCGAGATCGCGTTCGATGAGGCGGCGTACGCCGTGAGCGTGCCGCCCGGCCAGGGCTGGACCTCGCCGACCATGACGTTCGGGTATCAGTCGCCGCGCACACCGCGCGCCGCGTTCATGCTGGACCTGGCCAGCGCCAAGTCAACGCCAAACGCCGCCAAGCTCATTTCGACCACGTTCGACCGCGAACGCTACGACGTGCGGCGCTTCTCGGCCAAGGCCGACGACGGCGCGATGGTGCCAGTGACGGTGTTGATGCGCAAGGGCCAGAAGCTCGACGGCAGCGCCCCGCTGTTCCTGTACGGGTACGGCTCGTACGGCGTGACGATCGATGCCGAGTTCTCATCGAGCGCCGTGGCGCTGGTGGACCAGGGCTGGATCTACGCCACCGCCCACGTGCGCGGCGGCGCCGAACGCGGCACCGACTGGTGGCGCTCGGTGCTCAAGCACGGCAAGAAGAAAACCTTCACCGACTTCATTGCCAGTGCTGAGGGACTCATCGCCGGCGGCTACACGAGTAAAGGCCGCATCGTCGCGCACGGCTACTCGGCCGGGGGCCTGTTGATGGGCGCGATCTACACGATGCGCCCCGACCTGTGGGCCGGCGTGATCGCGCAGATGCCGTTCCTGGACGTGCTCACGACCATCGAACACTTCGACATCCACCCGCTGGGCATGACGCCGTTCCCGATCTGGGGCGATCCGCGCGTGCCGGAAGACCACGCGTACATGGCGACCTATTCGCCGTACGACCATCTGCAACAGGCCGCGTATCCCGCCTTGCTGGCGGTGGGCAGCGTGGCCGACGACCGCGTCGCGTTCTGGGAGCCGCTCAAGTTTGCGGTCAAGGCGCGTGGTCTCACCACGGCGGGCAACCCGATCCTGTCGCGTACCCTGCTGCATGCGGGGCATGGCGGTGATCCGGGGGCCGGTGCGCATCGGACGCAGCAGGCTGCGTTCATGGGCTTTGCCATGTGGTCAGCAGAGAAGCGCTGGGGCGTGGTGCCGCAGGGGCCGCAGGCGGCGTAATTCACGGACAGCCTTGGCACCTTCGGCTCGTCGTTCCCGCGGAGGCGGGAACCCAAGGTTTATGCGTTACCACTTATATCAATCGTAGTGGCCACGTTGAGGACTGGGGTTCCCGCCTCCGCGGGAACGACGGGTAGTGAGGCAGTGGGTCCCTGTCGATCTACCTCTCCCCGCGCAACAAACCCCGCAGCCGATCAAGCAAGTCGAAATCAGTGATATTGATATTCTCGCGCCAGACCAGCACCCATCTATCGACCGGGACGAACGCGCTGTCGTCATCGGCCACCGCGACGCTCGACGACATCAGCATCAAACCGATGATTCGTCGATCCAGTCCACGCAGGCTGTTCTGCACCACATCCATCTGCTCGTCGATAAACCGCGCCAGGCGATGATCTGCCGCGCCGACCATCGCAGAGCGCGCCAGCGTTGGCGGCGCCTGCCCGGCCGGCGTGATCAGCGCTGACGCATCGAGCGCCACCAGGCCCCGGCTTCTTGGACCTGGCCGGCCATCGAGGGCGGACAACAGGCGCACGCACGTCGCCGTCACGCCGGTTGCAATGTCATTACTTGGCTGCAGCCGATGGGGAACGACGTGAAGATAATGGCGCCCCATGGCAAAGCCGGTATTGCCGGCGCTGCCAAACGAGGCCGCGCCAGTGGCTTGCTGAAGATAGGCGGCTGTCCGCGCCCTGAACAGCGCGTCGCGCGCCGGACGCGGGCCGGTGCAGCGCGCGTCGTCGATCCGCACCGGCCCGCCTGCGGCCAGGCTGAGCTGGGCGATCAGGCCACCAAGCGCGTTTTGTGCGACGGCCCTGAACGCACGGTGGATCTCGATGAACGCCATGACGTCGTAGGCAAACGTGGCGATCATCGGCGCCAGTTCGCGCACGCCGAGCTTTCCGCGCCCGCCAACGGCGGCGTCCCATTTTTCGGCCATCTTGCGATAGGCCGCCAGTCGCCCCGCTTCGACCTCGACGCCGAGCGATTGCATCCACGCGAGCGCCGTCCCGAGCTCGTCGATCAGCTGCGCGCTTCCGCGGCTCTCATGACTGTCCATATGCGATCTCTCGTCAGAATGACATGCGACTGCAAACAGCGCGGACAAAAAGAAAGCCCGGCTGAACCGACGCCGGGCTATCTATGTTCTATCTGATGGCAAGCGCGTACGCCACCGCATCAATCCCAGCTCAGCGTACCGCCAGTCTGATACTCGGTCACGCGCGTCTCGAAGAAGTTACGCTCTTTCTTCAAGTCGATCATCTCGCTCATCCACGGGAATGGATTTTCTTCGTTCGGGAACAGCGGCTCCAGGCCAATCTGCACCGCGCGGCGGTTGGCGATGAAGCGCAGGTAACCCTTGAACATCGGGGCGTTCAGTCCCAGCACGCCGCGTGGCATCGTGTCTTCGGCGTAGCGGTATTCCAGGTCGACCGCTTCCAGGAACAGGGCCTTGATCTCTTCGCGGAATGCCGGGGTCCACAGCTGCGGGTTTTCCATCTTGATCGTGTTGATCAGATCGATGCCGAAGTTCACGTGCATCGACTCGTCGCGCAGGATGTACTGGTACTGCTCGGCGGCGCCGGTCATCTTGTTCTGGCGGCCCAGCGCCAGGATCTGCGTGAAGCCGACGTAGAAGAACAGGCCTTCCATCAGGCAGGCGAAGACGATGATCGACTTGAGCAGCTTCTGGTCCGCTTCGGTCGTGCCGGTCTTGAATTCAGGGTCGGTCAGCGTGTCGATGAACGGGATCAGGAACTGGTCCTTGTCGTGGATCGACTCGATCTCGTTGTAGGCGTTGAAGATCTCGGCTTCGTCCAGGCCCAGCGACTCGACGATGTACTGGTACGCGTGGGTGTGGATCGCTTCTTCGAAGGCCTGGCGCAGCAGGTACTGGCGGCACTCGGGGGCCGTGATGTGGCGGTAGGTGCCCAGCACGATATTGTTCGCGGCGAGCGAGTCGGCCGTGACGAAAAAGCCCAGGTTGCGCTTGACCAGGCGGCGCTCGTCTTCCGACAGGCCGTTCGGGTTTTTCCACAGCTCGATATCGCGCTGCATGTTCACTTCTTGCGGCATCCAGTGGTTGGCGCAACCGGCCAGGTATTTGTCCCATGCCCATTTGTACTTGAATGGCACGAGCTGGTTCACGTCGGTCTGGCCGTTGATGATGCGCTTGTCGTCGGCGTTGACGCGTTTTGCCACTTCGGCGGCAGGAGCGGCGTCGAGGTTGACGTCGGCTTGCGGAGCGCGCGGGGCGCTGGTTGGTTCGTCGTCCCAATTAAGCATGGTGGTTCCTTCTATGGTGCACTGGCGCGGGGACTGCGGCAGGACACGTTGATGCGGTGGTTGTTCGTGTTGTCGGCCGCTCGGGCCCTTCTCGCGTTGCCATTTGCAGGCACACTTGGGGGGAGCAATGCCAGCGGCATTGCTCCCGCCTTCGCGGGAAGTCGGTTCTGCCAGTGGCAGAACCGACGGTTTTGAGGGTACTGGGGAGAGCCGGCTTTTTAGTCGGCTCTCTTGTCCTTACCCGATTACTGGCAGGCTTCGCATTCCTCGAAACCGTCGTCGCCCGGACGCAGGTAGCACGCGGCGCCGTCTTCTTCTGCCGCTGCCGTCGCCGTCGCCGAATTGGCCGCCGGTGCTGCCGCCACTGGCGCTTTCTCGCCAGCCGACAGGCCACCCGACAAGCCGCCCGAGACCGACACGGCGTTCAGCGCGCCGGTGCGGGTGGTCGACTTTTCCAGGTGCGTTGCGGCGATCGTGCGGAGATAGTAGGTGGTTTTCAAGCCACGCAGCCACGCCAGTTTATAGGTCTCGTCCAGCTTCTTGCCCGAAGCGCCAGCCATGTAGATGTTCAGCGACTGGGCCTGGTCGATCCACTTCTGGCGGCGCGACGCGGCGTCCACCAGCCATTTTGGTTCGACCTCGAACGCCGTCGCATACAGGTCGCGCAGGTCTTGCGGGACGCGGTCGATTTTCGACAGCGAGCCGTCGAAGTACTTCAGGTCGGCGATCATGACTTCGTCCCACAGGTCGCGTGCCTTCAGGTCGCGCACCAGGTACGCGTTGATCTCGGTGAATTCGCCCGACAGGTTCGATTTCACGTACAGGTTCTGGAACGTCGGCTCGATACAGGCCGAGACGCCGATGATGTTCGAGATCGTCGCGGTCGGGGCAATCGCCACGCAGTTCGAGTTACGCATGCCGAACTGCTTGATACGCTCGCGCACCGGGGTCCAGTCCATCGTCGACGACGTGTCTTGTTCCAGATACTGGCTGCCGCGTTCTTCGGCCAGCAGCTTGATCGAGTCTTGCGGCAGGATGCCGCGGTCCCACAGCGAACCGGTGTAGGTCTCGTAGCGGCCGCGCTCTTCGGCCAGTTCGGTCGAGGCCAGGTAGGCGTAGTAGCAGACCGCTTCCATCGACGTGTCCGAGAACTGCACGGCCTTGTCGGACGCAAACGGGATGCGCATCATGTGCAGGCAATCCTGGTGGCCCATCACGCCCATGCCGACCGGACGGTGACGCAGGTTCGAGTTGCGCGCTTTTTCGACGGCGTAGTAATTGATGTCGATGACGTTATCGAGCATGCGCATTGCGGTGCGGACCGTCTTTTGCAGCTTGACGTGATCTAGGCCATCGCCCTTCATGTGCTGCGGCAGATTGACCGAGCCCAGGTTGCAGACGGCGATTTCGTCGGCGCTGGTATTCAGCGTGATCTCGGTGCACAGGTTCGACGAGTGCACCACGCCCACGTGCTGCTGTGGCGAGCGGATGTTGCATGGGTCCTTGAACGTGATCCATGGGTGACCGGTTTCGAACAGCATCGACAGCATCTTGCGCCACAGGTCGAGCGATTCGATCTTCTTGAAGACGGCCATCTCGCCGCGTTCGGCCTTGGCTTCATAGGCCAGGTAGGCTTGCTCGAAGGCCTTGCCGGTCAGGTCGTGCAGGTCGGGCGTCTCGGATGGCGAGAACAGCGTCCAGTGCGACTTTTCCATCACGCGCTTCATGAACAGGTCGGGAATCCAGTTCGCCGTGTTCATGTCGTGGGTGCGGCGGCGATCGTCGCCCGTGTTCTTGCGCAGGTCGAGGAATTCTTCGATATCGAGGTGCCAGGTTTCCAGGTAGGCGCACACCGCGCCCTTGCGCTTGCCGCCCTGGTTGACTGCCACCGCAGTGTCATTGACCACTTTCAGGAACGGGACCACGCCTTGCGAGCGGCCGTTGGTGCCCTTGATGCGCGAACCGAGGGCGCGCACTGGCGTCCAGTCATTGCCCAGGCCACCGGCGAACTTCGACAGCAGCGCGTTCTCCTTGATGGCGTCGTAGATGTCTTCCAGATCGTCGCCGACGGTGGTCAGGTAGCACGACGACAGTTGCGAGCGGCGGGTGCCCGAGTTGAACAGGGTCGGGGTCGAGCTCATGAAATCGAACGACGACAGCAGGCTGTAGAACTCGATGGCGCGCGCTTCGCGGTCATCTTCGCGCAGGGCGAGGCCCATCGCCACGCGCATGTAGAACGCCTGCGGCATTTCGATGCGCACGTCGCGCACGTGCAGGAAGTAGCGGTCGTACAGGGTTTGCAGGCCGATGTAGCCGAACTGCAGGTCGCGGTCGGACACGATGGCCTTGGCCAGGCGCTCGAGGTCGTACTTGCCCAGTTCTTCGTCGAGCAGCTCGTTGGCGATGCCCTTGGCGATGTATTGCGGGAAGTAGGTCAGGTATTCGGCAGCAGCGCCGGCTTGCGCCACTTCGCGGCCGAAGACTTCCTTGCGGATCGTGTGCAGCAGGATGCGGGCCGTGACCTGGCTGTAGGCCGGGTCTTTTTCCATCAGCGCGCGCGCAGCCAGGATGGCCGACTTGTGCAGCTCTTCGACCGGCACGCCGTCGTACAGGTTCTTCATGGTCTCGGCCAGGATCGCGTCGGCGTCGACGTGTTTTTCCAGGCCGGCGCAGGCGGCGCCGATCAGGTTGATCACGGTGTTGATGTCCAGGGGGTAGCGCTGGCCGCCATCGACGACGTGGATCTGCGGCGCGACGACGGCGGTGCCGCCGGCGGCTTCTTTCGCGGCGCGGCGCTCTTCCATGCGCTTGGCGCGGTACAGCACGTATTCACGGGCGACATCGTGTTCGCCCGAACGCATCAGCGACAGCTCGACCTGGTCTTGCACGTCCTCGATGTGGAACGTGCCGCCGTTTGGCTGGCGACGCACCAGCGCGGCGACGACGTTGCTCGTCATCTGCTCGACCAGCTCGCGGATGCGGGCCGAGCCGGCGCCCTGGCCACCGGCGATCGCCAGGAAGGCCTTGGTCATCGCGACCGAGATCTTGTGCGGCTCGAACGCCACCACCGAGCCGTTGCGACGGATGACGCGGTAGTCGCCACGGGCGACGATATCGGCCGGGGTGGCGCCGGCGGGCGTCGAACCTGGGGTGGTGTGCGGGTTGATCGAGATGTTCTGTGCTTGGTGCATTGAGCCTCCAGGAGAGCGGACGGGCCGCCGTTTGTCGTCATGAAAACCGCCTGACGCTGTGCACGCCCCCGGTCCCCGAACAAACAACTAGCAAATATGTCGCAAAAAAATTAGCAAAACGAATCCCTGCCAGCCGGTGGCCAACATGGGCAAACCAGAAAAGCAGGGCGAGAATAGTCAATACAAGTGCAGTGTGGCGTGTTCGAAAACAGCTTGCTGACAAGGGAACACCGGAGAGATCCTGGCGCCATCTTGGGATGCTTATCTGGAGAATTATCTGGAAATTATCTGCATAAGCATCTGGATAAGTCTCTGGATAACTATCTGGATAACTTTTCGATGACTACCACTACATCTAGTGCCCAACCTTGATATGAGACTAATTGTAGTACCTCAAACCTTGAGCGGCAAGTGAATAAATGCTCAATTTTTGGCGTTTTTAACCGTGTGAACTCTTGACTTTCAAGGGTCCCCCAAACGACGGGCGGCGCGCGGTTAGCGAGTGCTAACATCGCCAGAAAGTGCGGTAGATGAGCTGCTTACGGCGTAATCAGCGCGGTGCGCCGCTGCCCAATCGCTGTGCATTGTGCACCAAAATAATTACCGAAAAGTAACAAAATGACGTGACTGCCAATGCACTGTGGATAGGCTCAATCCTCGGGCGCGCTGATGTCCAGTTTCTGCATCTGGTAGCGCAGTTGCCGGACGCTGATACCGAGCAGGCTGGCGGCCTGGGTGCGGTTGAACTGGGTCTGCTGCAGGGCGCGGCCGATGATGTCGCGTTCGACCTGCTCCAGGTATTCGGGCAGGTTGCCGGGCAGTTCGGCCGGGCCGACACCCAGTGGGGCCGCTACCGTTGGCGCGACCGGCGAAATGGGTGCAACGGGTGCAACAGAAACAGGCACGGACGGCGCGACCGCCGGCGGCGCCAGTTCCGCCCGCGCGGGCTCCGTCGGCCGCGCCGCCTTGAGCGACAGGTCGCCCACTTCGATGACCCCATCGTTGGCAAACGCCAGTGCCCGTTCCAGCACGTTTTCCAGTTCGCGCACATTGCCGGGGAAAGAGTAGGCGCGCAGCGCGTCGAGCACCCCGGGCCCGAGCGCGGCTTGCCCTGCCCCAGCCAGCCGCCCGAGGATGCCGTTGGCCAGCGGCGCCAGGTCGTCCAGCCGCTCGCGCAGCGGCGGCAGCGCCAGCTCGATCACGTTCAGGCGATAGAACAAGTCTTGCCTGAACTTGCCGGTTTCAACGCAGCGCGCCAGGTCCTGGTGGGTGGCGCTGATGATGCGCACGTCGACCGGTTCCTCGTTCGTCGCGCCGATCTTGCGCACGCGCCGCTCCTGGATCGCGCGCAGCAGTTTCACCTGCATCGCCAGCGGCAGGTCGGCCACCTCGTCGAGCATCAGCGTGCCGCCATTGGCGGCCTGGAAGAAGCCGTCCCGTTCTTCGGCAGCGCCCGTGAAGGCGCCCTTGCGGTAGCCGAAGAATTCGGCCTCCATCAGCGTTTCGGGAATCGCGCCGCAATTCACGGCGATGAACGGTTTGCTGGCGCGCGAGCTCTGGGCGTGGATTTCGCGCGCGGCCAGCTCCTTGCCGCTGCCCGATTCGCCCGTGATCGAGATCGGCGCCATCGAGCGCGCCAGCCGTGCGATCTGGGCGCGCAGCGCCGCCATCGCGGACGAACTGCCGATCATGCGCGAGTCCGGCGCTGCGCCATCGTCGGCCGCGGCGCTTTCGGATTGCTTGAGCGCCGCGCGCACCATCACGCGCAGCGCGTCCAGCGCCACCGGCTTGGCGATGTAGTCGAACGCGCCGGCCTTGAGCGCCACCACCGCGTTCTCGGCGCTGCCGTAGGCGGTGATCACGGCCACCGGCGTGCCCTTGCCGGAAGCGCCGATCTCGCGCACCAGTTCGAGGCCCAGGCCGTCGGGCAGGCGCATATCGGTCAGCACCAGCGCGTAATCGCGCTCGTCGAACAGCGCGCGCGCCTGGCGCAGCGTGGCGGCGCTGTCGACATCGAGCCCCATCTTGAGCAGCGTGATCTCGAGCAGCTCGCGCAGGTCGGCCTCGTCGTCAAGCACCAGCACACGTGGCGCGCTCATGACGGTTCCCTGGCCACGTCAGGCAAGGGCGAAGGTGATGACAAAGCGGCCGCTGGCCTTGCGCGGGCCCAGCGCGGACGGGTCGAACCGGTATTCATAGTCGAGTTTCGCATCGTTGTTGAGGCACAGTTCGCGCGCCAGGTAGAGTCCCAGACCGGTGCCCTTGCTCGAGGTGGTGTAGAACGGCTCGAACAGGTGGTCGCGCACTTCGGGGGTGATGCCGGGGCCGTCGTCCTGCACGTGCAGCTCGCGTCGCCCGGCCGCGTCGCGCGCCGGGAAGATGCGGATGCTGGCCGGCTGGCGGCTGGCGTAACGCACCGCGTTGTTGAGCAGGTTCAGTAACACCTCGTGCAGGTGCAGCGGGTCGAAGCGCACCGCGCTGCCGCCCGGGTCGCCGATATAGACTATATCATCGGCCAGGCCGTGGAGTTCGCAAAACTCGGCCTTCAGCTGTTCGAGAAACGCGCCCAGGGGCACCGGCTCGCCATTGGGCTGGGCCTTGCGCGACAGTTGCAGGATGTCTTCGACCATGCGGTTCACGCGCGCCACGTTGTCGCTGACAATTTTCAGCAACCGTACTTCGGCCGGGCCGTGCAGGTCTTCGGCCAGCAGCGCCGTCGCGTGGCCGATGGCCGACAATGGGTTGCGTACCTCGTGCGCGATGCTGGCGGTCAGGCGCCCCATCGACGCCAGTTTCAGTTGCTGCGCCTGGTTTTCGATGGCGCTCACGTCCTGCATGAAGATCACGCTGCGGCTGCCCGCATCGCCGCCAGCATCGACATGGGCAAAGCGCAGCTTCACATGCACCGGCTGATCGCGCCGCCCACGCACGTCACCCGCGCCATCGCCTTCGCGGTACGGCTTGACGGTGACGAACGCCTTGTCGTTCTCGGGCGCGGCCAGCCAGGCATTGAAAGCGCCGGCCACCGGCTCGAACGCCGGCGCGGCGTGCAGCAGGAAGCCCGACGTGTCGGCCTGCAGCCCGAGCATGCGGCGCGCGGCCGGATTGCCCGTGAAGACGGCGCCGTCGGCGCCCACCACCAGGATGCCGTCGCCCACGTCGGCAATCACGATTTCATTGATCGCCTGCTGGATGCGCAGGTCAGCGCCGCGCTGGGCCGCCAGTTCTTCCTGGCCAAGCAAGCGCGCGGCCATGCGGTTGGCCACCAGCACTGCAGCAAAAAACGCCGCGCCGAACAGGCCCGCCTGCATCAGCGGCGGGTCGAACCCTTCGACCAGCTGCCACACGCTCAGACCGAGCAGGAACAGCGTGGCCACCGAGGCCGCGAACAGCGCCAGCAGCAAGGGCGCGAGGATCGCGGCGCCGGCCAGCGGAAACAGATACAGGATGCCAAGACCGCTGCGCATGCCGCCGGCGGCCAGGAACAGCAGCGAGATGACCACGAGGTCGAGCGCCACTTGCACTCCGAGCTGGACCAGGAAGCGGCGCTGCCTGCGCGCGGCGAACGAGAACACCAGCGCGGCGATCGCATAGCCCAGGCAAATACGGGCGACATGCTGCGTGACGCGCAGCGTGCCGTTGTCGAAGTCGAAGCCGAAATACAGCAGCAGCACCAGCGCGATGACGATGCGCGTGAGCGTGAACGTCTGCAGCGAGCGCCATAGCGCAACGCGTGCTTCGGGCGACAGGATGCGGCGTGGCGTCAAGGCCGGGCAGCGCCTACGGCGGCGGCAGGCGCACGTGGCCTGGCGAGCAGTAGTCGTGGCCGTCGGCGCGCACCGATTCGGACGACGGGAAGTACATGCCGCAGTGGGCACATTGGGACATCGCTTCGATCTGGCCGGGGGGCGCGGCCGGGCCGCGCTGGGCCTTTGGCAGCACGGCGGCGCGCCTGGCCATCGCACGGAACTTGCTGCGCACGGCAAAGACGATGAGGGCGATGAGGGCAATCCAGAATAATAGTCGCATCAGATGACTCCCCGGTGCAGGACGACTTCGAGCACGAAGCGGCTGCCGACATAGGCCAGCGCCAGCGTGGCGAAGCCCGCCAGCGTGAAGCGCAGCGCGGTCTTGCCGCGCCAGCCTTGCCAGCGCCGGCCGGCCAGCAGTGCGGCGAACAGCGCCCACGAGAGCAGCGCGAACACGCTCTTGTGATCGAGCCGCAGCGGCCTGCCGAACACCTGTTCGGAGAACACGAAGCCCGACAGCACCGTTAGACTGAGCAGCACGAAGCCAATCCAGATCACGCGGAACAGTAGTTTTTCCATGGTGAGCAGCGCCGGCAGCTGGTCGAGCGCTGCGCCAAACCGACCGCCGCCGGCGGTGCGGGTGTGCAGCCGCGCTTCTTGCAGTGCCATGAGCACGGCGTGGAAGGCGGCGATGGTCAGGGTGCTGTAGGCCAGCACCGCGACCGCGATATGCCAGCCAAAGGCCGGCGACTTGCCGGCCAGCGGCGTCAGGGTACCGGGGAACAGCAGCGGCAGCAGTGCGGCCACCGCCGCGAACGGCATCACCAGGCGGCGCATGCCGTCGAGGGCGAAATTACGATTCTCGAACCAGTAGGCGGCCACGGACACCCACAGCGCGCTCGATAGCATGATGGCGAAACCGACGCGCAGCCGGCCCGGCACCATCACGTCCATGCCAAGCGCGACGCCATGCAGCGCCCACGCGCCGGCGGTCACGGCCGAGATGGCCGGCGCGAGCCGCGATGGCAGCAGGGCGCATACCGCGTACAGGAAAGCCGCGGCAAGGAAGAGGGAATTCTGCATCCCAGCAGTCTACACCATTGGTCAGCGTAGGGTTGGCCTCGGCGGCCCCGCGGCCCCCCGCCGACGCGGTGATGGTGAACAGCCAGATCATCCGGCAAGAAAACGACGCCCCGGATAACAGTCAGATCATCCGGCACCAAAACAACGCCCCCCGTGTCAATCGATCGCCGCCATGCGCAGCTCATCGTTCTGATGCCGCTGCTGCTCTTCCATCACCATCAGCCCCAGCTCGCGCTTGAGCGCATTGAACTCGGGCGTGGACGGGTCGCGCGGCCGCGGGAGCTCCACGGTCACATCGCGCTTGACCATGCCGGGCCGGTACGTCATCACGACGATGCGATCGGCCAGATAGATCGCCTCTTCGATGCTGTGCGTGACGAACAGGATGGTTTTCTTCAGCGCAGCCCACAGGCGCAGCAACTCATCTTGCAGATTGCGCCGCGTGAGCGCATCGAGCGCGCCGAACGGCTCGTCCATCAACAGGATCGGCGAATCGAGCGCCAGCACGCGCGCGATCGCCACGCGCTGGCGCATGCCGCCGGACAGGTCTTTCGGATAGCGCTGCCGAAAATCCGCCAGCGACAGCAAGTGCAGCAGATCGTCGACCCGGCGCGCGATCTCGGCGCCCGGCATGCGCTTGATCTCGAGGCCGAAGCGGATGTTCTGCTCCACCGTCATCCAGGGGAACAGCGCGTACTCCTGGAACACCATGCCGCGCTCCGGCCCGGGCCCCGTCACGCGCCGGCCATCGACCGCGATGGTGCCCGACGACGGCGGCGCGAAGCCTGCCACGGCATTGAGCAAGGTCGACTTGCCGCAACCGGAAGGCCCGAGCAGGCACGTGAACTGCCCGCGCGGGATGGCGAGGTGGATGTCCTTGAGCGCCACCACGCCGCGCGCATTGGCGCCGAATAGTTTGTTCACGCCTTCGATCCGGATATGCACGTCGTTCATGTCAATGCTCCAGGCCGCGGTGCCAGCGCAGCAAATGGTTGTTCAACCGGTTCATTCCGATGTCGATCGCCAGGCCGAGAAGGCCAATGCTGATCATGCCGGCGATGATCTTGTCCGACCAAAAATACTCGCGCGCTTCCAGGATGCGGTAACCCAGGCCGTCGTTCACGGCGATCATCTCCGAGACGATCACCACGATGAAGGCAGTGCCGATCCCGATGCGCACGCCCGACAGGATGTACGGCACGGCGGCCGGCAGGATCACGCGCACGAACAATGTGATGCGCCCAGCTCCCAGGTTGCGCGCCGCGCGCAGATAGATGCCATCGACCTGGCGCACGCCGGCCACGGTGTTCATCAAGACCGGAAAAAAGGCGCCGAGCGCGATCAGGAACACGGCCGGCGGGTCGCCCAGCCCGAACCAGAGGATCGCCAGCGGAATGTAGGCGATCGGCGGAATCGGGCGCAGCACCTGCACCAGGGGATTCATCCACGCATATACGACGGGGCTTGCGCCCATCGCCAGGCCAAGGGGCAGCGCCAGGCCGGCGCCGATGACGAAGCCCACCACCACCCGGTACAGGCTGGCCACGACGTCGAGCGGCAGCTCGCCCGACACCGCCCATGTCAACCAGCCGCCATCGCCGAATTGCGCGTACGGCGCCAGCGGCAGCAGGTAGTCGACCCACTTGTGCCACACCGCCAGCGGCGCCGGCAGCACCTGCGGATTGACCCAGCCATTGATCGCCACCCACTGCCATATGGCCAGCGCCACCAGCGGCACCACCAGCCCGGCCACGGTGTCGGTCCAGCGCCTGCCATTCAGGCGCGGTCGCAGCCGGCGGTTGGCGCGTCGTTCGATGCGTTTCATGTCGATGTCCTCCTATTGAATGTTCAGGCTGCGCTTGGCCGCGACCAGCAGATCGGTGCGCACCCAGTCCTGCGCCAGCGGCGGGCGGCCCATGCGGCCCACGCCGGTGCTGACCATGACGTCGGTCGTGACCTGGATGTGGCCGGGCGTGATGTCGTACGAGTACGGCGAATTGCCGATGGCGGCGCGGAAATCGGCGCTCGAAATCTGCCCCTTGAACATCGTGCCGCGCACATACGTTTCGGCCAGCGCCGGCTGCCCGATGAAGGCGCTGGTGGCCTGCACGAAGCAGCGCATGAATTTCTCGGCCACCGGGCGCCGCTCGCGGTAGAATTTCTCGGTCATGACCATCGTGCGTACCGGCTCGCCGATCGGCGTGCCATAGGGTTTCAGCACCTCGACGCCGAACCCCCGGTTGATCGCCTGTGACGACTGGGGCTCGGATTGCATCATGGCGTCGATCTGCTTGCCCAGCAGCGCGCCGTTCAGGTCCGGATACGCCAGATACACCAGATGCACGTCCTTGCGGCCGGTGGCGCTCGAGCTCAAACCGTGGCGCGCCAGTTCGGCCATGAGCAGCACTTCCTGGATGCCGCCGCGCGTGACGCCGACTTTTCTGCCTTTGAGCTGCGCCACGCCGGTGATGTTCAGGCCCGGCCGCGCCACCAGCCGCGCCCCGCCGCGCGCAAAGCCAGCCACCACCACGATCGGCGCGCCACCGGCGCGGCCCTGGATCGCCGCCTCGGAAGCGGTGGCGCCCACGTCCAGCTCCCCGGCGATGATGGCCTGCATCACGTCGAGCCCCTTGGCGAACATTTTCTCTTCGACCCGGATGCCACAGCTCGGCGCGATTTCCTTGATGTACGACACGGCGCCGAAGTGGGCCAGCTTGAGATTACCGAGCCGCACGACGTCCTGCGCGGCGGCGCCGGTGCTGGCGCCAATGCCAACGGCCAGCAGCGTGAGTGCAGTGCATGCCTTGATGTGCGTGATCATCCGATCTCCCCTGGGTACGCGGCGCAATGGGCCGCAGGCGTGTGGAACCACCTCCCAAGATAAATGCCTTCCGGAAAGACCAACCGGGAATCGGACAAGTCCGGGCGTGCTGTTTCTTTGCGCCACCGCAAAACGCCCAGGTTTGCTGAAAAAATGTGCGCTTGCCGCTCGCGGGGGGAACAACGGGCACGTGCACAAGGTAAAATGCCGCTTTGGCGACGCTCGCCCACCTGCATCACGCTCGGGACTGCGCGTCCGATGTGCCCTTACTAATTAGGTTGAACATGCTAGATAACCTCACCCAACGCCTTGCCAAGGTCGTCAAGACCATGCGCGGCGAGGCTCGCCTGACCGAGGCGAACACTGCGGAAATGCTGCGCGAAGTGCGCATGGCCCTGCTCGAGGCCGACGTGGCGCTGCCGGCGGTGCGTGAATTCATCGCCAAGGTCAAGGAGAAAGCCCTCGGCGAAGAAGTCGTCGGCTCGCTGAGCCCGGGCCAGGCACTGGTTGGCGTGGTGCAGAAGGAACTGGCGGCCCTGATGGGCGCCGACCTCGGTCCCGAAGCCAGCCAGTTGTCGTTCGCCCAGCAACCGCCGGCGATCATCCTGATGGCCGGTCTGCAGGGTGTCGGCAAGACCACCACCACCGGCAAACTGGCCAAGTACCTCAAGGAACAGAAGAAGAAAAAGGTCTTGACCGTCTCGGCCGACGTGTACCGCCCGGCCGCGATCGCGCAGCTCGAATCGGTGACCAAACAGGTCGGCGCCGACTTCTTCCCGTCCACCGCCAGCGACAAGCCGGTCGACATCGCCCTGGCCGCGCTCGACTGGGCGAAGAAGCATTACCACGACGTGCTGATCATCGATACCGCCGGTCGCCTCGGTATCGACGAAGCGATGATGCAAGAGATCGCGGCGGTGCACGCCGCCGTCAACCCGATCGAGACGCTGTTCGTCGTCGACGCCATGCTGGGCCAGGATGCGATCAATACCGCCAAGGCCTTCAACGACGCCCTGCCCCTGACCGGCATCGTGCTGACCAAGCTCGATGGCGACTCGCGCGGCGGCGCCGCGCTGTCGGTGCGTCACGTGACGGGAAAACCGATCAAGTTTGCCGGCGTGTCCGAAAAACTCGACGGCCTGGAAGCCTTCGATCCGGCCCGCATGGCCAACCGCGTGCTGGGCATGGGCGACATCCTGGCGCTGGTCGAAGAAGCGCGCAAGGGCGTCGACGCCGAAGCGGCGGCCGAACTGGCCAACAAGATCAAGGTGGGCGGCCGGTTCGACATGAACGACTTCAAGTCGCAACTGACGCAAATGAAAAAAATGGGCGGCATGGCTGGCCTGATGGACAAGCTGCCGGCCCAGTTCCAGCAAGCTGCGGCCGGCGCGAACATGGGCCAGGCCGAGAAATCGGTGCAGCGCATGGTCGGCATCATCGACTCGATGACGCCGCTCGAGCGTGCAAAGCCCGAACTGATCAAGGCCAACCGCAAGCGCCGCATCGCGGCCGGCGCGGGCGTGCAGGTACAGGAAGTCAATCGCATGCTCAATCAGTACGATCAGATGCAGACGATGATGAAAAAGCTCAAAGGCGGCGGCTTGATGAAGATGATGCGCGGGATGAAGGGCATGATGCCCGGCATGCGCTAACCAGTCTTTCCGGTACCGAAGAACCGCGCAACGTATCGCTTTGCGCGGTTTTTTTTCGCCGCTTGTCGGCGTTTTATCGTTCTCGTACGTTGTTGTGTGCGATAGCGCCCATTTAGCCGCTTATCAGAGTGAAAAAGTTTGGAAAAAGACTTGCACGAACAGTAAAACGCTACCAATATAGGCGTGCGATAAATTACGCATTTTTCCATGTGTTCGTTTTAGGAGGCTCGAAGATGGCAACAGCCAAAAAAACCACTGCAGCGCCAGCAAAAAAAGCAGCTGCCAAGCCTGCTGCAGCGGCCAAGCCCGCAGCAAAAAAGGCAGCAGCACCAGCCAAAGCAGCCGCTAAATCGGCTGATAAACCAGCCGTTGCACGCAAGCCAAACGCCGCGTTCATGAAAGCCATGACCCCGTCGGCCACGCTGGCTGCCGTCGTTGGCGACAAGCCACTGCCGCGCACCGAAGTGACCAAAAAGGTCTGGGATTACATCAAGTCGAAAGACCTGCAAGATCCGGCAAACCGTCGCATGATCAATGCCGACGACAAACTCAAAGCAGTCTTCGGCGGCAAAGAGCAAGTCTCGATGTTTGAAATGACCAAACTGATTTCGGATCATCTGAAATAAGTTCTGGTTATATTCAATCGGCGTCGCGCTGATTAAAAAAGCCCCGGATTCAAACCCGGGGCTTTTTGTTATTCAGGTGTAAATAACCTGATTCGGCTTACAAACCGCCAGCAGCCTTCATCAGTTCGAACACGCGGGTATTCTCCATCGTGCCTTTGAATGGCGCCGAACCGGCGCCAGTGGCATACAGTTTCACGTCGCCGCCGCCATGGGTTTCGGACGATTTGTGCACGCCGGTTTCCTGGTGATAATCGTCGCTCTGCGCGACCATGCCATCCACATCCGCGCGCGCATCCGGCCGGTTCGGACCATTGCCGAACACCAGCGTGGTGAACGTCTTGCCGTCCGCATCCTTCTTCGGCTCGCCCGTGGCGAAGTCGCGCACGATGTCCGTGATCGGGTTGCCGCGCTTGGGGTAGCCGTTGATCTGCATGGTGTGGTCATGGTCGGCGGTGAGCACGATCAGCGTGTTCTGCAGGCCCGGATCGATGGCGCGCATGCGCTCCACCGCCAGCTGCAATGCGTCGTCGAACGCCACCGTCTCTTCCAGCGCGTGCTTGGCGCGGGTATCGTGCAGCGCATGATCGATCTTGCCGCCTTCGACCATCAGGAAGAAACCGTTCGGGTTGGTCGACAAGAGGTCGATCGCCTTGCCCGTCATCTCGGCCAGCGTCGGCTGCTCGGGGCGGCGCTGGTATGCATAATCGAGGTGGCTCGTCGCGCTGTAGATGCCGACGAACTTGCGCCCCGCCCTGGCCGACATCATGCCGGCGCGCGTGCCGGCCACGTAGTAGCCCGCGCCGGCAAATTCGGCCATCAGGTCGCGCCCGTCCGGGCGGCCTTTCGGATTGAGCGACGCGTCGCGCGGCGTGAAGTGATTGCGTCCGCCGCCCATCAACACATCGACGCCATCGCCCAGCGCCGCGTTGTAGCCGGCGCCGCCCGGCACGAGCTGCTGCGCGATGGTGTAGGCCGCGTCGCGGCTGCAGGTATGCGCGAAGGTCGATGCCGGCGTGGCGTGCGTCAGTTCGGTGGTGGTGACGGCGCCGGTGGCCCGGCCCTGCGCCTTGGCCAGTTCCAGGATCGTCACGGCCGGCGTGCCGTTGCCGTTGCCGCACTGGTCGACGCCTTCTTTCGTCGGGTCGATCGGGCGCGCGCCGGCTTGCGAGATGACGTCGTTGTTCATCTTCACGCCGGTCATGTAGGCGCCCATCGACGGCGCGCTGTCGGTGGTCTGGTAGTCGAGCGAATAGGTCTTGATGCGCGCGGTGCGCTCCATCAGGCGCTCGAAGTGCAGCAGGCTGTCTTCGCCGCCGCGGTAGATGCGGGCGGCGGTAATGGTCGTCGGCCCCATGCCGTCGCCCAGGAAGAAGATGATGTTCTTCGCTTTTTGCTGGGCCAGCGCGGTCGCCGGCAGCGTTGCAAAAAAAGCAGTGACAGCGGCAGCAGCCAGCAGCAGTGGGGTAATGCGTCGTGCAGTCATGGTGAATCCCTCGTGCTTACAGACCGGCTGCGGTCTTGATCAGATTGAAGACGCGCGTGTTGTCGATGGTCCCGCGGAACAGCTCCGCGTTCGCGCCCGCCGCGCCTAGGTAGACGTCGCTGCCGCCATGGGTTTCGGCGCCGGTGCGCGTGCGCACGACGGCTTGCTGGTGATAGTCGTCGGCCGTCACGATGGCGTCGGTCAGCGGCGTGGAGCGGTCGCCCTTGTGGCGCTGCTCCCCGGTGCCGAAGCCAATCACGGTGTACGGCATGCCCTGGCTGTCGAGCGTGGGCTTGCCATCGGCCGTGCGCACCAGTCCCAGCACGCCGGGATGGGTGGGCGTGGTCTTGCCGGTGCGCGCCGCGTAGCCGTTCAGGAGCAGCGTGTGGTCATGGTCGGCGGTGGCGACGATCAGGGTGTTCTTCAGGCCCGGGTCGAGCGCTTCCATCCGTTCGAGCGCGGCCTGCAGCGCGGCGTTGTACGCCACCGTCTCTTGCAGCGCGCGCTTGCCCAGCGTGGCGTGCAGCGCGTGGTCGATCAGGCCGCCCTCCACCATCAGGAAGAAACCATTGCGGTTCGGCGCCAGCAGGTCGATTGCCTTGGCCGTCATGGCCGGCAGCGCCGGCTGGCGGGCGGCGTCGCGGATCGCGTCGAAGTCCATGTGGTTGGCGGCGAACAGGCCGACGGCCGGTACGCCCGGCGCCAGGGCGTCGAAGCCCGCGGTGTCGTTGACGACCCGGAAACCCCTGGCCCTGAATTCGGCCTGCAGGTCGCGGTTGTCGGCGCGCTTGCCGCCGCGCGCGAACGGCGTGAATTGCTGCGCGCCGCCGCCGAACAGGACATCGAGGCCATTGGCGCCCAGCGCCGCGTTGTAGCCGGCGCCGCCGGGCACCAAGCTGGCGGCGATGTCGGTTTCGAGCTTGCGGTGGCAGGCGTGCGCATAGGTGGAGGCCGGGGTGGCGTCGGTGACGCTGGTGTTGGTGACCACGCCGACGGCCATGCCGCGCCGCCGGGCCAGTTCCAGCAGCGTGACGGCCGCTTCGCCGTTCTCGCAGCGGCTCACCAGGCTGTTGCCGTTGGCGTCCTTGCCGGGGGCGATCGAGCGGGTGCCGAACGACATCGAGATCACGCCGTTATTCTGCTTCACGCCGGTCATGTAGGCCGCCATCGAAGCGGCGCTGTCGGTGACCTGGGCGTTGTTGGAGAAGGTTTTTACAAAGGCGGATTCGGGCAGGCGGTCAATCGCCAGTTCGCCGTCTTCGCCGGCGGCAAAGATGCGCGCCGCGGTCAGGGTATTGACGCCCATGCCGTCGCCAAGGAAGAAGATGACGTTCTTCGCGCGGTGGTCGACGGGGTTGGCCGAGACAGGGGCCGATACAGGCGGCGTGGCCGCGCAGCCGGTGAGCGCCGCCAGCAGCGCGCCAGCGGTGAGAAGGGTTGGTCGCATGCAGTCCTCACTGGGGAAAGCGGGGAGTCTACACTGCGTCGATGACGGTGTGGTGAATTGGTATGTGGGGATTTTGTACGGCGCCAATCGACCACGACCACGTACCATCGCACGTCGTTCCCGCGGAGGCGGGAACGACGGGCTGGCGTACGTGGCCGATGGCGATACCGCATGGACTCCACCGTTACGCCCCCGGCTTGAACTCCCAGTTCTTCCACGCCGCCAGCACCGCGTTCGGGTACTTTGGCTTGCCCCGGCTGCCGTTGTAGCGCCCCAGCGCCAGGTACAGGTCGCCCTTTTCCATATCGATGTACAAGCGCAGGATCGCGCAGCCGTAGCGCAGGTTGGTCTGCATGTGGAAAAGGCGGCGGCGGTCGCCGTCGCCGATCGCCTTGGTCCAGAACGGCATCACCTGCATGTAGCCGCGCGCGCCGGCGACCGAGATCGCGTACTTGCGGTACGCCGATTCCACCTGGATCAGGCCCAGCACGAGACCTGGGTCGAGCCCCGCGCGGGTCGATTCGTACCACGCGGTTTCGAGAAACTCGGTGCGGGTCTGGATGTCGGGCAGGCGCCTGGCCAGGCGCGGCGACATCTGGTCGAACCAGGCCTGGTAGCGCGCCCGCGCCGCCTCGGTACGGAAAGTCGGACGCGGCGGACGCGCGTCGGCGATGGCATTGGCCAGCGCCAGGCGCACCGAATCCGACAGCGCTTCTTCTTTCTGGTTGCCGGCATGCGCCGGCCCGCCAAGACCGAAGGCCAGCGCCAGCAGCAACATTGCACCTCCGAACCAGGAGGCCAGGCGCACCGCCATCACTTGCCCAGCTTGGCCTTGATGAAGCCGACCATCTCGGCTACCGCGACGGCGCTCGCTTCGGCATCGCGGCGGCCCTGGTATTCCAGGTTGCCTTCTTTCAGGCCACGCTCGCCGATCACGACGCGGTGCGGCACGCCGATCAGTTCCCAGTCGGCGAACATCGCGCCCGGACGCAGGCCGCGGTCGTCGACGATGACGTCGACGCCGGCCGCCGCCAGTTCGGCATACAGCGCCTCGGTCGTGTCCTTGACCATCTCGCTGCGGTCCATGCCCATCGGGCACAGCACCACTTCGAACGGCGCCAGCGACGCCGGCCAGACGATGCCCTTGTCGTCGAAGTTCTGCTCGATCGCCGCGCCCAGGATGCGGGTCACGCCGATGCCGTAGCAGCCCATCTGCAGCGGCGCAGGGCGGCCGCCGTCGTCCAGGAACGTCGCGCCCATCGCTTGCGAGTAGGCGGTGCCGAGCTGGAACACGTGGCCCACTTCGATGCCGCGCTCGATCGCCAGCACGCCCTTGCCATCCGGCGACGGGTCGCCCTCGACCACATTGCGCAGGTCGGCCACGACCGGTTCTGGCAGGTCGCGGCCCCAGTTCACGCCGATGTGGTGAAAGTTTTCTTCATTCGCGCCGCACACGAAGTCGGCCATGTTGGCGACCGTGCGGTCGGCCACGACAGTCACTGGCAGCTTGGTCGCGACCGGACCGAGGTAGCCCGGCACGGTGCCGAAGACCTCGAGGATCTCGGCTTCGCTCGAGAAGCGGTAGCCGGCCAGGCCATCGACCTTGCCGACCTTGATCTCGTTGAGTTCATGGTCGCCGCGCAGCAGCAGCACCCAGTAGTGCTTCTTGCCTTCGGCTTCGGTGGTGAGGGCGATGGTCTTGACGGTCTGCGCCAAATTCACGCCCAGCAGCGCGGCCACGGTTTCGCACTTGGTCGTGCCAGGTGTCGGGGTCTTGGTCAGCGCTTGCGCAGCAGGCGCGCGCTCGCCGCTGGCCACCGCTTCGGCCGCTTCCATATTGGCCGCAAAATCGGACGTCGGGCAGTAGACCAGCGCATCTTCGCCGGTGCTGGCGATGACGTGGAATTCATGCGAGCCGGTGCCGCCGATGGCGCCGTTGTCGGCCGCCACCGCGCGGAACTTCAGGCCGAAGCGCGTGAAAATGCGGGTGTAGGCGTCGAACATGGTCTGGTAGGACGTTTGCATGCCAGCCACGTCGCGGTCGAACGAATACGCATCCTTCATCGTGAATTCGCGGCCGCGCATCAGGCCGAAGCGCGGACGGCGCTCGTCGCGGAACTTGGTCTGGATGTGATAGAAGTTCACCGGCAGCTGGCGGTACGACTTGATCTCGCTGCGCACGACGTCGGTGATGACTTCTTCGGACGTCGGCTGGATCGCGAAATCGCGGCCATGGCGGTCTTTCACGCGCATGAGTTCATCGCCCATCTTGTCCCAGCGGCCGGTTTCCTGCCACAGTTCGGCCGGCTGCACGAGCGGCATCAAGAGTTCGATGGCGCCGGCGCGATTCATTTCTTCACGGACGATCGCTTCGACCTTGCGGATGACGCGCAGCCCGACCGGCATATACGTATAGATGCCGGAACCCAGGCGCTTGATCATCCCGGCGCGCATCATCAGCTTGTGGCTGACGATCTCGGCATCGGACGGCGCTTCTTTAAGAGTTGAAATAAAAAATCGTGAGGCGCGCATATCTGTGAATTCTTTTTAAAAAGAGAGGGTTATAATCGACCTAATTTTAAAGGATTAGCCGGCTGATGCGTCCAATCTTTCTACAAACAGGGTCCGGAACCAGCATCATCGACCGCGCAAGCGGTGCGGAAACCCCACGGGCGTGAAAAATACGTAAGTAAAAACATAAGCGAACCGAGTTGTCTACAAGAGGGAACGTCCGCCGGCAGAAAGTATGAGGTGCACTTATGCTCGACCGTGAAGGGTTTCGGCCCAACGTCGGCATCATCCTGCTGAACGCTAACAACGAGGTCTGGTGGGGCAAGCGGGTGCGAGAGCACTCATGGCAATTTCCGCAAGGGGGAATCAAGTACGGCGAAACACCCGAGCAGGCGATGTACCGCGAGCTCGAGGAAGAAATCGGTTTGCGTCAGGAGCATGTCAAGATCGTGGGGCGCACCCGCGACTGGCTGCGCTATGAAGTGCCCGACCATTTCATCAAGCGTGAAATTCGCGGGCATTACCGTGGCCAGAAGCAGATCTGGTTCCTGCTGCGGATGGTCGCGCGCGACAACGAAGTCAATCTGCGCCTGACCGACCACCCCGAGTTCGACGCCTGGCGCTGGCACGACTACTGGGTGCCGCTCGACGTGGTCATCGAGTTCAAGCGCGACGTCTACCAGCGCGCCCTGCAAGAGCTGTCGCGCTTTCTGAGCTGGCCGGCCAAGGGCCAGCACGGCGAGCGGCGTCACAGCGCGCGCTACCTGCGCCAGCCGCATGGCCGGTCGCAGCCTGGCGCCAAGGCGGGGCAAGAGCTGCTCGGACCGGCCAATCCGGCCGGCCCGGAGCCGCTCGTGCTGGCGCCGAACAAGTAGCCATACTGTCGCCATACTGCAGCCAACCCGCAGCCAACCCGCAGCCCTCGGGGGCCGGCCATCAAGGCCGTCCCCCGAGCGGTGATCCGCTACAATCCCCGCATGCCTTCTTTCCTTCTTCGCACCGCCCTGCCCCTGCTGGCCGCGGCGACCTGCCTGCTGCCGGCGCCAGCCGCCGCCCAGGCGTCTTCGTGTCAGTTCATGCAAGTGGCCCAGGTGCCGCTGCAGTTTGCCGGCGCCGGCCTGGGTTTGACGATGACTGGCGAGATCAACGGCAAGCCCGCCACCATGCTGCCCGATACCGGCGCCGGCGTGACCTACCTGACCCGCACCGGCATCGAGCGCCACGGCCTGGCCATGCGCGCCACGGGCGGGTACGTACAGGGTGTCGCGGGCAAGTCGCGGCTGTACGATGCGAAAGTCGCTGAATTTGCCGTCGGGCCGGTGCGCGCGCGGGACGTGTACCTGGGCGTGGTGGGCGAAACCACGTTCACGCCGGCCTTCGACGCCATCGCCGGCGCCGCCTTCCTGCTGCAAACCGACCTCGAATTCTCGCTCGCCACCAAAGAGCTGCGCTTCTTCCGCCCCGAGGGCTGTGGCAGCACCTGGCTGGCCTACTGGGACCGGAACGCGAGCGTGATCCCGTTTCGGGGCCACGACGAACTGACGCCCAACCCGCACTTTTTCGTGCATGTCAACGGCCAGCGCTTGAGCGCCATGATCGACAGCGGCGCCTCGGTCACCACCATCACCCGCCATGCGGCGCGGCGCGCCGGCATCGATCTGGATGGCCCGCGCGCAACGCGCGTGGCCAATGCGCACGGCGTCGGGCGCCAGTCGGTGGCCAGCTGGATCGTCACCGCCGACACCTTCAAGGTGGGCGACGCCACCGTCCACCATCCCGAATTCGATGTGCTCGACGCCCAGTTGAGCGTCGACGTGCTGCTCGGCGCCGACTTCCTGCGCGCGCACCGCGTGCTGTTCGCCATGAGCCAGGGCAAGCTGTACGTGTCCTACCTTGGCGGCGCACCGTTCGACTCGCGGCGCGAGGTCAGGCCGTGGATGCGCCAGGAGGCAGACGCCGGCAATGCCGACGCCTGGCTCGCGATGGCGCGCATCGCGGATTCCGATCGCAGCACGCGCCGCGATCCGGCCGCCGCGATCGGCTACCTGGAGCGGGCAGCGGCGCTGGGCAAGCGCGAGGCGAGTCTGACGCTGGGCGCGCGCTCGCTGGTGCAGGGCAACCCGGCGCAGGCGCTGACGCACCTGCGCGCCACTCTCGGCCAGGGTCACACCGGCCGCAATGGCGCCCTGTGGCTGTATCTGGCCCAGTTGCGCGCGGGCGAACCGCAGGCCGGCGCCGAGCTGGCAACGCGCTTCGAGGGGCACGAAGCGTGGCCGCGGCCCGTGGTCGATTATTTTCTTGGCAAGAGCGACGCCGCCAGGGCGCTGGCCGCGGCCGACACGCCGGGGCGTGCCTGCTTTGCCGCGAACCTGATCGGGCTGCATGAGGAAACGCTGGGCAAGCCGGCGGGCACCATCCTGCCGAAGGATTGTGCGTCGTTGCGCGAACAGTACGCTGGGGTGGGCCCGGCCTTGGGCTCGGGCGCGGACATGGCCCTGTGACGCCCGGGCCGGCATCGCGTTACAATGCCGGCTCCCCCCTTTTTAGCCCGTTCCTGCCATGTTCACTCCGTCTTCGCACGACGTGCGCCGCTTTTTCTGCGAAGCTTATCGCAAGCAACGCAATGGCGAGATCCTGACCCCGATGGACGCCATCGCGGCCGACTGGATCGTGCAGCATCCCGAGTACCACGACCAGTTCGAGGACATCGAGGCGGCGATCGCGCGCGACTATTCGGTCGAAGGCGGCAAGCCCAATCCGTTCCTGCACCTGTCGATGCACCTGTCGATTACCGAGCAGATCTCGATCGACCAGCCGCGCGGCATCCGCGCCGCCCACGACATGCTGGTGGCCAAACGGGGCGAGCACGACGCTCACCACGACATCATGGAATGCCTGGGCGAGATGATCTGGGCGTCGCAGCGTAATGGCGTGCCGCCGGATACCGAGGCGTACATCGAATGCGTGCGGCGCCGCGCGTTCGCGTGAATCGTAGGGTTGGCGGCTTCGTCGCCAACCCTACGCCAGCTTGTCGTCCGCGACCCGGTAACGCGGGTCTTCGATGACATTCACCTCGATCATGTCCTGCGCCTTTTCCAGCAGCTCGCGGCAGTCGGGGCTCAGGTGGCGCAGGTGCAGGCGCTTGCCCAGCAGGCGGTAACGCTCGGCCAGCGCGTCGATCGCCTGGATCGCCGAATGGTCTACCACCCGCGCCTGCGCGAAATCGATCACCACGTCCTGCGGATCGTCCTTTGGCGTGAACACGCCCTGGAAGGCGCTGACCGATGCGAAGAACAGCGTGCCGTCAAGCGCATACACCTTCCAGCCTTGCGCATCGACCGAGACGGCGGCCTTTACCTGGCGCGCATGCTGCCACGCGAACACCAGCGCCGAGACGATCACGCCGGTCAGCACGGCCACCGCCAGGTCGACCAGCAGCGTGATCCCCGCCACCAGCACCACCACGAACAGGTCCGCGCGCGGCACGCGGCCGGCCAGGCGGAACGTGCCCCACTCGAAGGTCTTTTCGCAGACGACGAACATCACGCCGATCAGTGCCGCCAGTGGAATCGCCTCGATCCAGCTCGAGCCGAACAAAATAAAGCACAGCAGGATCGCGGCCGCCGCGATGCCCGACAGGCGCCCGGTCGCGCCACTGTTCACATTGATCATGCTCTGGCCGATCAGCGCGCAGCCGCCCATGCCGCCGAACACGCCACTGACCACATTGGCCGCGCCCAGCGCCAGCGCTTCGCGGTTCGGCTGGCCGCGCGTGTCGGTGATCTCGTCGATCAGCGTGAGCGTGAGCAGCGACTCGATCAGGCCCACGCCCGCCATCACCAGCGCGTACGGGAACACGATGCGCAGCGTGTCCCACGTCATCGGCACGTCGGGCAGCGCGAAGCCCGGCAAGCCGCCGGCGATCGAGCCGAGGTCGCCCACGGTGCGGGTCTCGACGCCCAGCAGCGCGCAGCCGACGCTGGCCACCAGGATGCCCACCAGCGTGGACGGCACCGCTTTCGTCAGGCGCGGGGTCAGGTAGATCACTGCCATCGTGACGACGACGATGACGCCCATCGTGATCAGCTGCGCGGCCGGCATCCACTGCGGCGTGCCATCGGGTCCGGCCACCTTGAAGTGCCCGAACTGGGCCAGAAAAATCACCAGCGCCAGTCCGTTCACGAAACCGAGCATCACCGGATGCGGCACCATGCGGATGAATTTGCCCAGCCGGGCGGCAGCAAACAGCAGCTGCAGCACGCCCATGAGCACTACCGCCGCCAGCAGGTATTGCGCGCCATGCTGCACCACGAGCGCCACCATCACCACGGCCAGCGAACCGGCGGCGGCCGAGATCATCCCTGGCCGTCCGCCGAACGCGGACGTGATAAAGGCGACCAGCACGGCCGCGTACAGGCCGGTGAGCGGCGACAGGTGGGCGACAAGTGCGAAAGCGATCGCCTCGGGCACCAGCGCCAGGGCGACGGTCAGGCCGCTGAGGAGGTTGGTCTTGAGGTAGGCAGGGGAAAGAGATGACACAGAATGCTCCGGCGGGTGACGCGGCAAAGGGCTCGCATGTTACCAGCAAGCGCCTCGTCGCGTCTCCGGCCGGGCTTATTTCTTGATCACCAGCTGGCTCGGCAAACTGCCCAGATAGGCGCCGAGATCGACCATGTCCTGGTTCGACAATGGCTGCACCAGCGCCGACATGATCGGGTTCACGCGCCCGTTCGGACCGGCGCCGCGCTTGTAGGCGCGCAGCGCGGTCGTCAGGTAGTCGGCGTGCTGCCCGGCCAGCTTGGGGTAGCTCGGGTCGATCGGCTTGTTGAAGTCGGCGCCGTGGCACGAGGCGCAGTTGTGCGTCTTGGCCAACGCCGCGCCGCGCGCGATGTCGGCGGCGCTGGCGCTTGCGGCCAGCGCGCACAAGGCCAGGGAAAAAGCGATACGCATCATCGAGGGGGTCATCGCTTGGCCACCGTCTGTTGGGAATAATAAGCCGCCACGTCGGCGATGTCCTGGTCGCTCAGCGATTTGGCAATATTGACCATGGAAGGGTGCTTGCGGTCGCCCTTGCGGTATGACTTGAGGGCCGCTTCGAGGTATTTGGCCGACTGGCCACCGATCATCGGCACCCGGTAGACTTCGGGGAAGGCGGTCTTGTAGCCACCGGCGATGCCGTGGCAGCCGATGCACATCTCGACCTTGGCGACGGCCGCCCTGGGATTGCCGACAACTTCGGCGGCCGTGCTGACGGCGCTGCCGGCGGCGCAGGCGACAGCGGCCAGTATTCGTACCAGTACCAGTGGTGCTGAACTTGTTTTCATGGGCGTCTCGTTAGTTGTAATTCGAAAACCGCAACCGCATAAAAAGTTAGCAAAGCTCTACCAACGGGCCGATTCTATCTGAAGACTTGACACCAGTCTATAAACCGGGCGGCGGCGGCGCGCTGGAGGTTATGGCATATACTTCCAGCCACCGACCGACTCGACAAAGCACCCGCCATGCAAGCTGCTCCCCGCTTCGAAGGCAGCGACAAGTACGTCGCCACCGCCGACCTGAAACTGGCCGTCAACGCGGCCCTCACACTGGGCCGCCCGCTCCTGATCAAGGGCGAGCCGGGCACCGGCAAAACCATGCTGGCCGAAGAAGTCGCCGCCGCACTGGACATGCCGCTGCTGCAGTGGCACGTCAAATCGACCACCAAGGCCCAGCAGGGCCTGTACGAATATGACGCCGTTTCGCGCCTGCGCGACTCGCAGCTGGGCGACGAGCGCGTGCGCGACATCCAGAACTACATCGTCAAGGGCGTGCTGTGGCAAGCCTTCACGGCGCCCGAGCCGGTGGTGCTGCTGATCGACGAAGTCGACAAGGCCGACATCGAGTTCCCGAACGACCTGTTGCGCGAACTCGATCGCATGGAGTTCTATGTGTACGAGACGCGCGAAATGGTCGTGGCCACCCACCGCCCGCTCGTGATCATCACGTCGAACAACGAGAAGGAACTCCCGGACGCGTTCCTGCGCCGCTGCTTCTTCCACTACATCCAGTTTCCCGACCGCGAGACGATGGCCGACATCGTCGGCGTGCACTTCCCGAACCTGCGCCAGGACTTGCTGGCTGCGGCGCTGCAAAGCTTCTATGCGCTGCGCGACGTCCCCGGCATCAAGAAGAAGCCTTCGACGTCCGAGTTTCTCGACTGGCTCAAGCTGCTGCTGGCCGAAGACGTGCCGGCCGAGGCCCTGCGCGCGAGCGGTGACGGCAAGGTTGGCATCCCGCCGCTGCACGGCGCCCTGCTCAAGAACGAGCAGGATGTCGGCCTGTTCGAGCGCCTGATGTTCATGGCGCGGAACAACCGGTGATCGCGGCGACAGCCTTGAGAACCTCATGCTGATCGATTTTTTCCGCGCCCTGCGCGAGGCCCGCGTCCCGGTCTCGATCCGCGAATTTTTGACGCTGCTCGACGCTTTGCAGAAAGGCGTGATCGCGCCCTCGCTCGACGATTTTTACTACCTCGCGCGCCTGACGCTGGTGAAGGACGAAGCCAACTTCGACAAGTTCGATCGGGTCTTTGGCGCCTGGTTTCGCGGTGTCGATGCAGTGTTCGACGAAAAGTCCGAGATACCGCTGGACTGGCTGATCAAGCGCTTCGAGCGCGAACTGACGCCGGAGCAGAAAGCGCAGCTGGAAAAATTCGGCTACGACAAACTGCAACAGCGTTTGCAAGAGCTGCTGAAAGAGCAGAAGGAACGCCACGCCGGCGGCAGCAAGTGGATCGGCACCGGCGGCACGTCACCGTTCGGGCATGGCGGCACCAATCCGGAGGGCATCCGCATCGGCGGAGAAAGCCGGAATCGCAGCGCAGTGAAAGTGTGGGACCAGCGCACCTACCGCGACTACGACGGCGAGCGCGAACTGGGCACGCGCAACCTGAAGGTGGCGCTGCGCCGCCTGCGCCGCTTCGCGCGGCAGGGCGCGGCGGATGAACTGGCACTGGACGACACGATCCGCGCCACCGCGAGCAACGCCGGCTGGCTCGACATCCGCATGCGCCCCGAGCGCAAGAACCGGATCAAGGTCGTGATGCTGTTCGACGTCGGCGGCTCGATGGACGACCATATCGAGCGCACCGAAGAACTGTTCTCGGCCGCCAGCAGCGAATTCAAGAACATGGAGTTCTACTACTTTCACAACTGCGTCTACGACTACCTCTGGAAGAACAACGCACGCCGCCACAGCGAACGCTTCGCCACCTGGGACGTACTGCGCAAGTATGCCCCCGACACGCGCGTGCTGTTCGTCGGCGACGCGACCATGAGCCCGTACGAGGTGGTGGCGCCTGGCGGTTCGGTCGAGTACAACAACGAAGAAGCCGGCGCGGTGTGGCTGGCGCGCTTCATGACGGCGTTTCCAAAGTGCGCTTGGCTCAATCCTGAGCCCGAGCATCTGTGGCAATACCGGCAGTCGATCGCGCTGATTCGCCAGATCGTGAACAACCGGATGTTTCCGATCACGCTGGAAGGGCTCGAAAGGGCGATGCGGTTGTTGAGCAAATAAGAGCAGGCGCAGTCACCAATTTGTTAACGAGCCCACGCCGTCATTTCGCAATGTGTTAGCGCGCCCACGGACGGCTGCCCTCTGCTCCGCCTACAATCGCGCAACGATAAAAACATGATGGAGACCGCATGCCCGACCTGTTGTCCGTATTGACGAACCTTGCCTGGCCGCTGGCGATCGCGCTGGCGTGGCTGGCCGGTGAATTTGGCCAGCGCTGGACCGGCCTGCCGCGCATCAGCTTCTACGGCCTGGTCGGCTTCGCGCTGGGCAGCACGCAGATCGGCGCCCTGCCCGCCGCCGACCTGGGCCCCGTCGCGCTGCTGGCCAACATCGCCTTCGGCCTGATCCTGTTCGAGCTGGGCAACCGCATCAACCTGCGCTGGCTCGTCAACAATCCGTGGATCGGCGTGGCCGGCCTGGTCGAATCCGGCCTTACTTTTCTCGCCGTATACCTCGTCGCCATTGCCTTCGGCGCCGCCCAACTCACGGCCCTGTTGATGGCCGCGCTGTCGATGGCCACCTCGCCCGCCACCGTGGTGCGGGTCATCAACGAACAAAAAAGCTCGGGCCAGATGACCGAGCGCGTGCTGCACCTGTCGGCCCAGAACTGCGTGCTGGCCGTGTTCGCGTTCAACGCCATCATCGGCGTCTGGCTGTTTCGCACCTACGACGCCATCGGCGAAGCGCTGTGGCAAAGCCTGGTGATGCTGGCCGCCTCGATCCTGGCCGGCGCCGTGTTCGGCGTGCTGATGCCGGCGCTGCTGCGCGCGATCGGCAATGCGCAGCAGGACACCACCGTCGCTTTCGCGCTGGCCGTGATCCTGCTGGTGTCGGTGTGCGACGTTGGCGGCCTGTCGCCGGTGGTCGCGGCGCTGGCCTTCGGCCTGACGGTGCGCTATCGCCGCGTGACCTTTACCCAGACCCAGCGCAATTTCGGCGCGCTCGGCGAAGTGCTGACCGTGCTGCTGTTCGTGTACGCCGCCTCGACCCTCGACTGGCGCCTGGTGGCGGCCGGCGGCATGATGGCGGTGGTCGTCGTGCTGGTGCGCCTGCTGGCCAAGACGGTCGGCGTGACCGCGTTCGCGCACCTGTCGGGCGTCACCTGGCGCAAGGGCGCGCTCACGGGCCTGGGCCTGGCGCCGCTGGCCGTGTTCGTGATCCTGATGCTCGAACATGCGCGCTACGCGGGCCTGAAGGTGGTCGACGACTTGCAGGCGATGGCTGCGGTGGCCATGCTGCTCGAAGTCTTCGGCCCGATCATCATTCAACGCGCCCTGATCTGGGCGCACGAAGCACCGGAGTCGCACCATGCCGCTTGACGCTTTTACCCCTTCCGCGCCGCTCACCTTCGGGGTCGAGCTCGAACTGCAACTGGTCAACCTGTCGGACTTCAATCTCACCGCCGCCAGTCCCGACCTGATGCACCTGTTGAAGCGCAAGCCGTTCCCCGGCAACGTCACGCCCGAGATCACCGAGAGCATGATCGAGATTAATTCGAGTGTGCACACGGCGTATGCACCGCTATTGGCCGAACTGACCGAGATCCGCGACACGCTCGTCGCGGCGAGCGACACGCTCAATATCGGCATTGCCGGCGGCGGCACGCACCCGTTCCAGCACTGGTCCGACCAGCGGATCTCGGCCAAGCCGCGCTACGAATACCTGTCGCAGCTATACGGCTACCTGGCCAAGCAGTTCACGGTGTTCGGCCAGCACGTGCACATCGGCTGCGCCAACGGCGACGATGCGATGTACCTGCTGCACGCGCTCAATCGCTACCTGCCGCATTTCATCGCGCTGTCGGCGTCATCACCGTATGTGCAGGGCCACGACAGCCTGTTTGAATCGGCGCGCCTCAATTCAGTGTTCGCGTTTCCGATGAGCGGGCGGGCGCCGTTCACGCTCAGCTGGCAAGAGTTCACCGATGTGTACTTCGCCAAGATGGAGCGCACGAACATCATCAAGAGCATGAAGGATTTTTACTGGGACCTGCGGCCGAAGCCCGAATTCGGCACGATCGAGCTGCGCGTGTGCGACACGCCGCTGACGGTGGAGCGGGCAGCAAGCCTGGCCGCCTACCTGCAGGCGCTGTGCCGGCATCTGCTGGAAAAAAAGGACGAAGCACCGGTCGAGGATGATTACCTCGTCTACAACTACAACCGCTTCCAGGCCTGTCGTTTCGGCCTCGATGGCAGCATCACGCATCCGAAAACCTACGAGAGCATCGTGATTCGCGACGACATCCTGGCCACGCTCGAACTGATGCTGCCGCACGCCGAAGCGCTGGGCAGCGTGGAGGCCCTGCAGCATCTGGCGGCGGCCGTGCATGGCGGCAGCGACGCTGCGATCCTGCGCCGCCATGCCGAGCGCGAAGGCTCGGTCGAAGGCATGGTCAATGCGGCGATCGGGCACTTCCGGGGCGCCCGCACCGCCTAGCCCACGTGCATCAGCCGGCCACCGGCACGCCCTTGCCGACCCAGCTCGTTTTCATGAAGCGTGCCAGCAGCGGCTGCCTGGCGGGCGCCGGCGGCGGCAGCTTGGCGTCGACCACATTGGCCCACTGATCGGCCAGTTGCTCGCAGGTGGCGCGCAGCACCGGGTCGATCGTGGGCAGGCGCGCCAATGCGCACAGATGACGCTCGATCACCGAGGCCAGCTTGACGCACGGCTGCTCGCCGTCGCCCCTGGCGCTGTAGTGCGACATCAGGTGCAGGAGCGAGGCGACCAGCAGCGCATCCTGGCTGCGCGGTTCGGCGGGTGTGGACGGCGCGGTATGGGCGGGGGAAATCGTCATGTGGAAGTCTCCATGGAGCGAAATAATGCGATGAGATGCGAATGATTCTCATTTCATTATTCACGCGTGGCGCGGCGAAAGCAAGCGATTTCGCACGCTTTTCAGGCGCACTTCAGTCTTGCTCCCAGGCCAGAATTTCAGAGCCGCGTTTCGCGCGCCGCACGCAGGAATTCGTCAAGCACCGGCGTACAGTCGAGCAGATCGACGCCGCCCGCGCGGTGGAACTCGGGGTGCCATTGCAGGCCCATCACGAAGTTGGCGCGCTGGTAGCGGATCGCCTCGACGATGCCGTCCGGCTCGGACATGGCCTCGACGCGGATATCGCGTCCCAGATCCTTGACCGCCTGGTGATGGATCGAGTTGACCATCGCCTGCTGGATGTTGGGGAACATGCGCCCCAGCGACGAGCCCTTCGGGAACACGATCGCATGGCGATGGGCATCGTACAGATCGTGCACGTGCGCCAGCGCGTCGGGGCGGTCGGTGGCGACGTCCTGGTGCAGCGTGCCGCCGAAGGCGACGTTGATCAGCTGGCAGCCGCGGCACACGCCCAGCACCGGCTTGCCGGCGTCGACGAATTCGTGCAGCAGTTCGAGTTCGTACACGTCGCGCGCCCGGTCGCCGCCCCACTCGGGGCGCGTCGGCGTTTCGGAATAGGTTTGCGGCGCGACGTCGGCCCCACCCTGCAGCACCAGGCCATCGAGGTGACGCGCGTAGTGGCGCAGCGTGATATTGCTGGGGTGGAGCAAGCCGTTGGTATTGACCGTCGGGATCATGAACACCAGCACGTCGCGTGACATCACCCACTGGGCAATGGACTCCTCGAGATACTGAAGATTCTTGCTGAGCAGGCCCTTGGCGCCGGCTTCTGGGTGGAAGATGCGGGCCGAGACGCCGATATGCAGCGTGCGCTGCATGAAGTCGCGATTGAACCGTTCGCGCAGCGAGCGAAAACGCGACGTGATGACCCGGCCCGCCAGGGCCACCGGGTTGTCGCCATCGCGCAGGTAGCGGGCCGGGCCACGCGATGTGTGGCCGCCGCTGGCGCGCCGGTCGGGCACGCGCACGCGCGATTCGCGACGTTCGTCGATATCCGCCTCGGGCGGCGGGTCGTCTTGATTGCGCTTGATTGGTTCGTCTTCGGCCATGTGAATAATATAACTTCGTCAACGCCGCGCACGATTCAAAGTTGTTACAAAACGTCGTTCAGACGGTCACACCGGGACATCGAGCAGCTTCTGGAAGGTTTGCATCAGGTGGCGCCCGGCCACGGGCGTCTGGAGCAGTCCGCGCGCACCGGCCAGCCGGGCGCGGGCGCTGTCGTAGTGAAACGATGGCTCGACCAGGAACACCACGGGCGTGCGCCCTGCCCCCTCCTGCGATTTGATCGACGAGCACAGCGCATATGGTTCGATGCGGGCGGCCGCCGTGTTGATCAACACCAGCGCAATCGGCGTCTCATCGCACAGGCGCACGGCGGCAGACAAGCTGTCGGTCCACTCGACGTCGATCCGGCGCGGCTCGAGCACCCGCGCCACCTGATTGCGCAGGCCGCACTCCCGATCGACGATCAACACGGCGCCATCGACCGGGCCACGGCGCAGTCGCGTGTAGAATGCGGGCGTTTCGCGGTCCGGCGCCAGGCGCGGGCGGCGGCGCCGTTCGGCCAGCACGCGGCGAGCGCGGGCGCCCTGCTGGGCCAGCGCATGCACCCGGGTGTCGAGCAGTTCGGCCAGCCGCTGATGCAGCGCCAGGTGGTCGAGCGGGCGCGCCAGGGTCGGCCAGGCGCTGGGCTCGCGGCCACCGATGACCAGCGCCGGCTGCAGCGCATCGGGTGGCCGGCACGCCAGTTGTGCGAGGGCAATAGTGCTATCGCCGTTGGCAATGAGCAGATCCGGCTCTTGCAAACTATCGGCATGCAGGCAAGAATACGACGGCCCCGCGCCCGGCGCGCCGTCCAGAAGCGCCGCCAGCCGCACGGTTTCGAGCACATCGAAACCGATCGGCCGCACGGTGAACAGACAATGGGTTCGCTGCATCGGGACCTACCCTCCTGGCATCGATTATGTGTATTCCAGCTTAATCTAGCACAAAGGTGCGAAGCGAAAAGCACGACATAAGCGCAAAATACTGTATATTTATACAGTTAAAAAGCATTTCCTTTTCCGCTCGACAAGATAGAATGCGAACGCATTCTACAAATACTCTTCAAGATGGCCTCCAAGAAACCCGCTCCAGACTACAGCGAATCATCCATCCGCGTCCTCAAGGGACTCGAACCTGTGAAACAGCGTCCGGGCATGTACACCCGCACGGAAAATCCGCTCCACATCATCCAGGAAGTGATCGACAACGCCTCCGACGAGGCGCTGGGTGGCTATTGCAAGAACATTGGCGTCACGATGAACCCGGACGGCTCGATCACGGTCGAGGACGATGGCCGCGGCATCCCGGTCGGCATCCACCCGGAAGAAGGCGTTTCCACGGTCGAAATCGTGTTTACGCGCCTGCACGCCGGCGGCAAGTTCGACAAGGGCTCAGGCGGCGCCTATGCGTTCTCGGGCGGCCTGCACGGCGTGGGCGTCTCGGTCACCAATGCGCTGTCCAAGCGCCTCGAGATCGAGGTCTGGCGCCGCGATGACCAGGGCAACGGCCAGCACAAGCTGGTGTTCGCCGCCGGCGACGTGATCGAACCATTGACGTCGGCCCCGTTCGAGCGCGGCGGCAAGAAGAACGGCACGCGCGTCACCGCCTGGCCGGACGGTAAATACTTCGATTCGCCGACCATCCCGATGGGCGACCTGCAACGCCTGCTGCGCTCGAAAGCCGTGCTGCTGCCGGGCGTGACGGTCACGCTCACCAATGCCAAGGGCGAAGTACAAACCTGGCGCTACGACGAGGGCCTGCGCGGCTACCTGACCGAAGCGCTGGCGCAAAGCTCGAACGGCGAAACGCTGATCCCGCTGTTCGAAGGCGCGCAGTACGCCCCTGCAGGCGATGACAGTTTCGCCGAGGGCGAAGGCGCGGCCTGGGTCGTGGCCTGGACCGAAGAAGGCGGCGTGGTGCGCGAATCGTACGTCAACCTGATCCCCACCGTCAGCGGCGGCACCCACGAAGCGGGCCTGCGCGACGGCCTGTATGGCGCGGTAAAAAACTTCGTCGAGCTGCATGGCTTGCTGCCAAAGGGCGTCAAGCTGCTGCCCGAAGACGTGTTCGCGCGCGTCTCGTTCGTGTTGTCGGCCAAGGTGCTCGACCCGCAATTCCAGGGCCAGACGAAAGAGCGCCTGAATTCGCGCGACGCGCTCAAGCTGGTCTCGACGTTCACCAAGCCGCCGCTCGAACTGTGGCTGAACCAGCACGTCGAATATGGCAAGAAGCTGGCCGAACTCGTGATCCGCCAGGCGCAGTCGCGTCTGCGCTCGCTGCAGAAAGTCGAAAAGAAAAAATCGTCCGGCGTGGCTGTCTTGCCGGGCAAGCTGACCGATTGCGAATCGAACGACATCACGCGCAATGAGCTGTTCCTGGTCGAGGGCGACTCGGCAGGCGGCTCGGCCAAGATGGGCCGCGACAAAGAGTTCCAGGCCATCCTGCCGCTGCGCGGCAAGGTGCTCAACTCGTGGGAAACCGACCGCGATCGCCTGTTCGCCAACAATGAAATCCACGATATCTCGGTGGCGATCGGCGTCGACCCACACAGCGCGGGCGACTCGCCCGACCTCTCCGGTCTGCGCTACGGCAAGATCTGCATCCTGTCCGATGCGGACGTCGACGGCTCGCACATCCAGGTGCTGCTGCTCACTTTGTTCTTCAAACACTTCCCGGCGCTGTTCGCAAACGGGAACATCTGCATCGCGCGGCCGCCGCTGTTCCGCGTCGACGTGCCCGCGCGCGGCAAGAAGCCGATCCAGAAGCTGTATGCGCTCGATTCGGGCGAGCTGCTGGCGATCGAGGACAAGCTGAAAAAAGAAGGCCTGAAAGAAGGCGTGTGGAGCATTTCGCGCTTCAAGGGCCTCGGCGAGATGAACGCCGAGCAGCTGTGGGAAACGACCATGAACCCGGACACGCGCCGCCTGCTGCCAGTCTTTTTGGGCGAGTACGACCACACCGAATCGTCGGCGCGCTTCAATATGCTGATGGGTAAAGGCGAGGCCGCCGCACGCCGCGCGTGGATCGAGGAACACGGGAACGAGACCGAGGCGGATATCTAATGAGGTTGATGGTTTGCTAGCTGTACTTGGATTCCCGCCTTCGCGGGAATCCAAGACAGCACCGCCCCCACATACGCCCGCAGAAAATCGAACAAGACACCATGACCAACCAACCAAGTCTCTTTGAACAGCAACACGAGCCGACCGATGTCGAGACGCTCACCCTCTCCACCTTCGCCGAGCGCGCCTACCTCGATTACGCCGTCTCGGTGGTCAAGGGCCGCGCGCTGCCGGACGTGTCGGACGGCCAGAAGCCGGTCCAGCGCCGCATCCTGTACGCGATGAATGAACTTGGCCTGGGCCCGACCGCCAAGCCGCGCAAGTCCGCCGCCGTGGTCGGCGACGTGCTCGGCAAGCTCCACCCGCATGGCGACCAGTCGGTGTACGACGCGCTGGTGCGCATGGCGCAAGACTTTTCGCTGCGCTACCCGCTGATCGACGGCCAGGGCAACTTCGGCTCGCGCGACGGCGACGGCGCGGCGGCGATGCGCTACACCGAAGCACGCCTGACGCCCATTGCCCGCATCCTGATGGATGAAATCGACATGGGCACGGTCGACTCGCAGCCGAACTACGACGGCTCGACCACCGAGCCGCGCACGCTGCCGGCGCGCCTGCCAATGGTGCTGCTCAACGGCGCCTCGGGCATCGCGGTCGGCCTGGCCACCGAGATCCCGTCCCACAATCTGCGCGAAGTGGCCGCTGCTGCGGTGACCATGATCCGCAATCCGAAAATGACGCACGCCGAGCTGATGACCATCGTTCCCGGCCCGGATTTCCCGGGCGGCGGGCAGATCATCACGCCGGCATCGACCATCGCCGACATGTATGCGGTCGGGCGCGGCTCGATGAAGGTGCGTGCGCGCTGGAAGATCGAAGAGCTAGCGCGCGGCCAGTGGCAAGCGGTGGTGTACGAACTGCCGCCGGGCTGCTCGTCGCAGCGCGTGCTGGAAGAAATCGAAGAGCTGACCAACCCGAAGGTCAAGGCCGGCAAAAAGGCCCTGCTGCCCGAGCAGCTCGCGCTGAAGAACACCGTGCTGGGCGCGCTCGACACGGTGCGCGACGAGTCGGGCCGCGAAGCCGCGGTGCGCCTGGTGTTCGAGCCGAAGTCGAAGAACCAGGACCAGAACGAATTCATGCTGATGCTGCTCGCGCACACGTCGCTCGAGTCGTCCAGCCCGATCAATATGGTGATGATCGGCGGCGACGGCCGGCCGCGTCAGAAGGGCCTGGGCACGATCATCCAGGAGTGGATCGACTACCGATTCACCACGATCCGCCGCCGCACCGATTTCAAGCTGGCCAAGGTCAATGACCGCATCCACATTCTTGAAGGCCGCGAGACCGTCCTGCTGAACATCGACAAGGTCATCGCCATCATCCGTAACTCGGATGAACCGAAGGCCGCGCTGATCGAGGAATTCCGCCTGAGCGAACGCCAGGCCGAAGACATCCTCGAGATCCGCCTGCGCCAGCTGGCGCGCCTGGAAGCGATCAAGATCCAGCAAGAGCTGCTTGACCTGCGCGGCGAGAAGGAAAAGCTGCAGGACATCCTCGAAAACCCAACGTCGATGAAACGCCTGATCATTCGCGAAATCGAAGCCGACGCCAAGCAGTTCGGGGACGAGCGCCGCACCGTGATCGAAGAAGCCCAGCGCGCCGTCGCCGAGCAGAAGGTCATCGACGAACCGGTCACCGTGATCGTGTCCGAAAAAGGCTGGGTGCGCGCACGCACCGGCATCGGCCACGACCCGGCGCAGTTCGCGTTCAAGGCCGGCGACTCGCTGTACAAGGCATTCGAGTGCCGCACGGTCGACCATCTGCTTGGCATTGGCGACAACGGCAAGGTGTACTCGGTGCCGGTGGCCGCGCTGCCCGGTTCGCGCGGCGACGGCGTGCCGATCACCACGCTGGTCGACCTGTCGGGCGGCATCCGCATCTTGCACTACTTCGCGGGCAATCCGGAAACGCGCCTGCTGCTGTCGACGTCGGACGCCTTCGGCTTCATCACCAGGGCGGGCGACATGGTCAGCCGTCTGAAGGGCGGCAAGTCGTTCATCACCCTGAACGACGGCGCCACGCCGCTGCCGCCACGGATCGTGACCGACACCTGCGGCGCGATCGCCTGCCTGTCCGAAAAGGGACGCGTGCTGGTGTTCGGCATCGACGAGATGAAGGTGCTGACCAATGGCGGCCGGGGCGTGATCCTGATGGAGCTCGAGCCGAAAGAAGCGATGCTGGCAGCGCAGCCGATCAACCAGAAAGGGTTGAACGTGCTGGGCACGTGGGCCGGCGACAAGGCGCGCACGGTGGAGTTGTTTGCGTCAGGGCTGGAGCCGCACTTCGGCAAGCGCTCGCGCAAAGGCAAGGCCTTGTCGGCACGCCTGAAGGCGCATGATCTGGCGATGCGGGCATCCGAAGCAGATGCTGTGAAAACGTAAGGGGCACACAGCCGGTGTCAGGTCTGACATTCAGACACGACCTCAGCCTTAGCTTCTTCCAATGATGTCTCGCCTGAAATCAGCATGGCGCGGCGCGAGCTAGTTCGGGCTGCCCGACTGTCGAGATCGTGTCCGAATGTCAGACCTGACCCTCGCTTTTTGGCCTTCGATATTCGAACAAAAAAAATGCCGGCTGAGCCGGCATTTTTCATTCAAGCGACTTGCTTAGTTTTTTGCAGCAGCCTTGTGCACATCAGCCTGGGCTTCAGCGCGGACCTGTTCGGTCTTGGCAGAAGCAGTTGCTTTATCAGCAGCGGCGTCTACCTGTGCTTTCAGCACTTTTTCGTCAGCTTTGATCATTTTCTTCTCGGCCTTCAGGTTGGCGTCGGCAACCTTGCCTTCGGCCTTGGCCAGTGCCTTGGCGCGGTCTTCAGGATCGGCCTTGGCGACGCTGGCGGCAGCGTCGGTGTGGGTCTTGACCAGCTTGGCGTGGGCATCGCCCTTGGCTTCCGACGCCTTGGCGACGGTCTTGTTCAGCTTCTGGTCAGCTTTGACAGCCGTCTTGATTTCTTTTTGCTCAGCCTTGATGACGTCTTTTTCGGCGCTGGCTTCCGCCTTGACGATGCGGTTGTCCGCAGCGGTGGTGGTTGGTGCGGTGGTCTGGGCGTGGGCAGCGGTAACCATCAGGCCGGCGATGAGGGTAGCGATCAGTTTGTTCATGATGTGTTTCCTTTTTGGTGGTCGCTGTACAGAGCGGGTTGCCTGTGCAGTCGTTGTTGTTATTCAATGTCGTTCTTCAGTGAGTTCAGAATACGACGCCGGGTCGGTCCCGTCTGTTAGCCACCACACGCAGAAATTGTCAGAGTTGTAAGCAAAGATTACTGGCGAACAGGCCCCGCATACAGGTCAATGATGTCCGTTACGCCATCTTGGCACACCGGACAGAACGCTTCGCTGCGGTCGAACATCAGGCACTGCATCGCCGGCCGGTAGTAACCACTGGCCTCATAGTTGGCGCCCTCGAACGCGCCGATTGCGTGACGGTGCGGCTGCTGGTCGAACAGCGCATCGGTCGCTTTGAGGTCTTCATGGAACAAGGCGCTCATCTCTGATTCGGGCCGGTTCGCTTCGCGCAGCGCGGCGCGCTTCTTCTGGTAGGCGCGCGATGCTTCTTCGTACTCGGCCTTCGGCCATGGCGTCGGCAGTGGCGTGCCATCTTTCACATGCCGCTTCCATTTGATATTGGCCGGGTCGCGCAGCGCCGTGACATTCGGCTCCCACGGTTCGATGCGCCCGCTTGCTGCAGCGTAGGCCACCGGCGACGTGTAGTACTCGTCGGCCAGGCCCGCGAAGTGGTGGCCGAATTCGTGCACGAACAGGTAGTCGGCCCAGTCATTGCTCGCCGCTGCGGTGCTGAACTGGCCGAAGATGCCGCCGCCGCCGTAGGTTTCGTTGTTCACCAGGATTTCGATGAACTCATACGGCGCGTGCTGGGCGATGTCGCGCAGCGCGCGGTTGTCCAGCGTGAGCACATAGCGCTCGCTGCCAAAGATATCGTAGCGCGTGCCCAGCGCCGATGCGTGATGCACGCCGGTCGATGGCCGGCTGATGCCCGATTGCTCGGTCGGCACGGCCAGCGCCCAGACGTTGAAATCCTTCGCGCGCTCCTTGAAGGGCGAGACCGAAAACAGGTGTGTAGACAGGCGCCGCGCATCCTGTTCGAACTTTTTCATTTCTTTTTGCGTGTAGCCGTCGCCCATGATCAGCAGGTCGACCTTGTCGGGCGACGGGCCGCTGACCTGGATCGGGATCGGCTTGGCGGCCGGCGGCGGCTGACGCTTGATCACGTCCGGCGCGTTCGGATCGACGTCGATGCTCCAGGCGACCGAGAACTGGTTGCGTTCGTCGCGCTTGAGGATGCGCACGCGCACCGGCTGCGAGAAGTCGGGAAAGCGCACCGACTCACTGAAGCTGCGGCTGATGCGCCCCGCCTCTTCGGTGGTGCGCCATTCGCCGAACACGGTCGAGAAGCCGCGCGAGTACAGAACGTCGCCGGTCTTGGCGTCGACCACTTCGACCCGGTTCTGGCCGCGATTGGTGTCGTCCAGGTTGCGCGCGGCGCTGCCCGGCCAGGGCAACGGTTCGATGACGACGCGTTCGATCGCGTAGCTGTCGGATAAGGCGTTGCCGCTGTGGGTGTAGTCCAGGCGAACCGTGGCCGGCTGCGCGGCGTGGGCAAGTGAAGCAAACGAGGCCAGCGCGCCAAGCAGCAGCGCAGCGAAGGAGTGGAACAGGCGCATCGCGATTCCTTAACAAATAGATCGCGCTATTCTAAGCCCGCCGCGGCCCATGGCGACGGCGCCGCCTGTCAGAATTGCCAGGGCGGGCAGATTGACGCCGCACGGCCGCCACGCCAGAATCGAGCGGGTCACCCTTGCCCATCTGGAGCTCCAATGTTTCGCCTGCGCGCCTGTCTTGTTGTTCCGCTGTTGAGCGCCTGCTTCGCCCACGCCGCCCCGGCCTGTACGCCGGGCCAGCCGGTCGCTGAAAGCGGCTTCGTCGACATCAACGGCCTTGCCCAGTGGGTCACCGTCAGCGGCGACGACTGCGCCAATCCGGTGCTGCTGTACGTGCACGGCGGCCCGGGCAACCCAACCTCGGTGTTCGGCGCCGGTCCCTATGCAGCGTGGCGCAAGCACATCACGCTGGCGCAGTGGGACCAGCGCGGCAGCGGCATGACCTGGGGCCGGCACCGTCCCCCTGAGGACGTGCCCCTGAGCGTGGAGCAACTGCGCGACGATGGCGTCAGGTGGCGCGCCACCTGACGCAGCGCTTCGGCAAGCGCAAGGTCATCCTGCTGGGCAGCTCGTGGGGCTCGATGATCGGCGCCCACATGGCCAAGGAAAAGCCGGAGCTGTTCTGCGCCTATGTCGGCGTGGCCCAGCTGGTGAGCTACCGGGACAATGCCACGTCATGGAGCACTGTCATTGCACGCGCACGGGCGGCGGGCGACAGCGCCACCGTCACGCAACTGGAGGCGCTCGGCCCGCCGCCCTGGACCAATCCGCGCAACTTCGGCATCGTGCGGCGCGCCGTGCGCAAGTACGAGGCTTTGAACATCGACCCGACCCCGGCAGCCTGGTTCGAGGTCCTGCCGCAGTACGCCACGCCGCAGGCGAAGGCCGACTACACCGAGGGCGAGGATTATTCGTTCCTGAAGTTCGTCGGCTGGAAAGGCGACGGCATGGCGTCCACGATGGACTTGTACCGCCTGGGCACGCGCTTCGCGCTGCCGGTTTATCTGGTGCAGGGCAAGGAAGACCTGCTGACCGAGCCGAAGGTCACGCGCCGCTTCTTCGAGGCGATTCAAGCGCCGGACAAGGCGCTGGTCGAGGTGCCGCGCGCCGGCCACGATCCGAACGGGCCGCTGATCGACGCGCAGCGCCAGGTGCTGGCCGAGCGGCTGCACTGGCGCTGCAACTGAGCGGCGGCAGGCAGACAGACAGGCAGGTCAGCGATACTGATACAACGGTTTCTGCACCACGATCGGCCGGATATCGAGCCGCACGTTATAGACCGAATAGGCTTCGCTGAACGCCGACTGGTAGCCGACCGTTTCACCCACGCGCCCTAGCTTGAACTCGAAGCCAAGGTCGGGCCGGTCGGCATTCGGGCTGTCGAGCGACAGGCCGATCGCGTCGAGCTGGTCGCTGTCGATCAGCTTGGACATCAGGTCGACCACCGTGCCATTGCCGAGGATATCAGCCGAGAATAGCGGCCCGCGCCAGTACGGCTTGTTGGCATCGAGCTTGCCGTGCACTTTCTCGGGCGCCGGCGTGAATGCCTTGCTGTCCAGGTTGAAGCGGTCGCCGTTGTCGAGATAGCTCAGCCGGCCATTACTGAGATTGAAGGTGCCGTCACGCGTAGCGGCGTTGCTCAGGTCGACCAGCAGCGCGCCGCGGTAGCCGAGCACCTCGACGTCGCGCTTGGGGCCCACGACCATCGCCGTGTTCTCGTCGATGCCCAGGCCAATCTTGTAGCCCTTGGCGAGCATGGCCGGCAGCATGCGCGCGAAGCGCCCGCGTACCAGCAGGTGCTGGTCGATGAAAACGTCGTCGCCGATGAAGCCCAGGCCGCGCGTGATCTGGCGCCCGTCGGCCACGCCATGCTGCAGCGTGCCCAGCACCGAACGCGGGTGGCCGAACATCGTGGCACTCATGATGGCGGCGCCGGCGCTCGAGCCGGCGATGACGCCGCCGCGCCGGTACATATCCCACAATGCGTCGAGCATCTGCGTGTTGCTGCCATCGGGCCGGCGCAAGGCGCCCGTGATGCGCGCCTGGTCGCCACCCGAAAAATAGGCGCCGCCGGCCGTGCGCACCGCCTGCGCCAGCGCAGGGTCTTCGGCAGCGGCGCGCACGTCGGCGCCATCGAGGTGTTCGGCCACCGGGACGAAGAAGGCGTCGGCGCCATGCCGGTTCAGCCGTTCGATAAGGTAGTTGCCGGCGCGTTCAGGGCTGGCCGAGGCGGACGCGAAGACGGCGATGCGGGCATTCTTGCCACCGGCAAGCTGCACGATGCGCGCCCAGACGGCGTCGTTATCGTCACGCAAGGCGCCGCCGATGATCACAAGCGAGCCCTTCGGCTGCGGTAGCGAAATCTCGGCAGCGTGACTGGCACAGCCGATAACGGCGGCCAGCGCCAGCGTGGCATGGACAATGGTATGGAGAACAACACGGACGACAGATTGGAACATGTGGCTTCCCCTGATGAGTCATCAGCGTAAGCCTGATTCCTGTTTCACGTCGCCATGTTGCGTGCGCTCAGGATAAATAGATGTTGGGAAAGTACCTCTCCATCAATGTCTCTGGACGCAACGGTGGCGTGAAGCCAAAGCGTTCGTACAAGCTGTGGCAGTCCGACGTGGCCAGCGTGAAGCGGCGCAGTTTTTGCAGGCTGGGATGCCGCATGACGACGCCGATCATTTGCTTGCCGTAACCGCGACCACGGTGCTCAGGGACGACGAACACGTCCACCAGATTGGCAAAGGTGGCGAAATCGGTGATCACGCGCGCAAACGCGATCTGGCGACCGTCGAGGTAGCCGCCGAAGCACAGCGAGTTTTCGATGGCGCGCTCGACAACGGGTCGCGCTATGCCCACGGCCCAGGTGGACTGCTCGCTCAGGAAGCGATAGATCATCGGGATGTCGAGCAGGGTCTGGTCGGTGCTGACCTGAAAGCTGGAATCGTTCGTAATCATGGCCTGGAAAGATTGACAAAAAATTTATTCTAGCGCCGATCGGCAGCGACGCAAACGGCGATTTGGCGTGCAGCGCCGGATTTCGCGCGCCTGGCGCAGGCGAACCCGATCAGCCACGCCGCATGGCGCACCGGCAGCGCAGTTTATAATCAATGAATCCCCAACCGGAATTCCATCATGACCGAACAATTCTCCAAAAAAGCCGAAGCCTGGTCTGCCCGTTTCTCAGAACCTGTGTCGGATCTAGTCAAGCGCTACACCGCGTCGGTCTTCTTCGACAAACGCCTGGCCCCGCACGACATCGAAGGCTCGCTCGCGCACGCCGAGATGCTGGCCGCGCAAGGCATTATCAGCGAGCACGACCGCGCTGAAATCGAACGTGGCATGACGCAGATCCGGGCCGAGATCGATGCCGGCACCTTCGAGTGGCTGCTCGACCTCGAAGACGTGCACCTGAACATCGAAAAACGCCTGACCGAACTGGTGGGCGATGCCGGCAAGCGCCTGCACACGGGCCGCTCGCGCAACGACCAGGTGGCGACCGATATTCGCCTGTACGTGCGCGCCGCCATCGACGATATCGTTGCGCTGCTGACGGCCCTGCGCGGCGCCCTGACGGACCTCGCCGAGCGCCATGCCGACACGATCATGCCAGGCTTTACGCACCTGCAAGTGGCCCAGCCCATCACCTTTGGCCACCACATGCTGGCCTACGTCGAAATGTTCGGCCGCGATGCCGAGCGCATGCTCGACGCACGCCGCCGCGTGAACCGCCTGCCGCTGGGCGCCGCCGCACTGGCCGGCACCACCTTCGCGATCGACCGCCTGCGCGTGGCAAAAACGCTCGGCTTCGACGATGTGTGCCACAACTCCCTCGATGCAGTGTCTGACCGCGACTTCGCCATCGAGTTCACGGCCGCCGCATCGATCTTGATGATGCACATCTCGCGCATGTCGGAAGAACTGGTCATGTGGATCAGCCCGCGCATTGGCTTCATCGACATCGCCGACCGCTTCTGCACCGGCTCGTCGATCATGCCGCAAAAGAAAAACCCGGACGTGCCGGAACTCGCGCGCGGCAAGACCGGCCGCGTCTACGGTCACCTGATTGGTCTCTTGACCCTGATGAAGGGCCAGCCGCTGGCCTACAACAAGGACAACCAGGAAGACAAGGAACCGCTGTTCGACACGATCGACACCGTGATGGACACGCTGCGCATCTTCACCGACATGGCCTCGGGCATCACGGTCAAGGCCCAGAACATGCGCTCGGCGGCGCTGCAGGGCTATGCCACCGCGACCGACCTGGCCGATTATCTCGTCAAGCGCGGCCTGCCGTTCCGCGACGCGCACGAAGCAGTGGCGCATGCGGTGCGCGCCTGCGACGTGGCCGGCTGCGACCTGTCCGAGATGTCGCTCGAGACGCTGCAGACGTTCTCGCCGCTGATCGAGCAGGACGTGTTCGCGGTGCTCACGCTCGAAGGTTCGGTGGCCGCGCGCGACCACGTGGGCGGCACCGCGCCGAACCAGGTGCGCATCGCCATCGAGCGCGTACGCAAGCAGCTTAGTTAAGCGTAGGGTTGGCGCGGCCGGCGAGGCGGCTAGGCCGCCAACCCTGCCACGTCGCCTGCACCAACCCATTAAAGAATATCCAATGACGCCAACCACCCTCCCCGCCCGCGACTACGCCGCCTTCCTGTTCGACATGGACGGCACCATCCTGACCTCGATCATCGCCGCCGAGCGGGTCTGGGCCGCCTGGGCGCGCAGCCACGGGCTCGACGTTGACGTGTTCCTGCCAACCATCCACGGCAAACGCAGCGTCGACACGGTGCGCGGCCTGGGCCTGCCCGACATCGATCCGATCGAGGAATCGCGCCGCATCACGCTGGCCGAAATCGATGACGTCGACGGCATCGAGGCAATCGCCGGCGTGGCCGCGTTTTTGGCCACGCTGCCGCCGGAGCGTTGGGCGATCGTGACGTCGGCCCCGCGCGCACTGGCCCAGGCGCGCATCGCCGCAGCCGGCCTGCCGTTGCCGCCGGTGCTGGTCGCCGCCGAAGACGTCCAGAACGGCAAGCCGGCGCCCGATCCGTTCCTGCTCGGCGCCGAAAAGCTGGGCATGCGCCCGGAAGAATGCCTGGTGTTCGAAGACACGCTGGCCGGCCTGCAATCGGCGGCCGCCGCCGGCATGGACAGCGTGATCGTCACCGCCACCCACAAGCATCCGGTGGAAACCGACGTGGCGGGCGTGGCGGATTATGACGATTTGCGCGCGATCCGCACGCCGGAAGGGTTCCTGCGCCTGCAGCGCACGCGCTCGTAACGCCGCATAGACTTCAGCTATTCGTTCGCCAAGGAATGTCGTTCCCGCGAAGGCGGGAACCCAAGTCCATAGCGAGTCGACATTAATTTTGCGGCAAGGATGCTGAACTTGGGTCCCCGCCTGCGCGGGGAGTCGTAGCCGCCAGTGGCGGGTACGACGGTTTTGCAGCTAACGCAAGTGAGCTGCATCAGGTCCTAAGCGCGCTTCTGCACCAGCGTCAGGATGTCATAGCTGGCCACCAGCTCGTCGCGCTGGTTGGTTACCTGCACGTCCCACGCCACCACGCCCTGTCCCCGCCCCTGCTCGTCCGTGCGGTTGCGGTCGACCTTGCGCTTGCAGGTCAGGCGCGCGCGGATCGTGTCGCCGATCGCCACCGGCGCCACGAAGCGCAGATTGTCCAGGCCATAGTTGGCCAGCACCGGTCCGGGCGCCGGTGAGACAAACAGGCCGGCCGCCGCCGACAGCACGAAGTAGCCGTGCGCGATGCGCTGCCCGAACTGCGTCTCCTTGGCCGCGATGGCGTCGAAGTGCATGTAGAAGTAGTCGCCCGAGACGCCGCCGAAGTTGACGATGTCGGCCTCGCTCACCGTGCGCCGGTGCGTCAAGAGGGAATGACCGATCTCGAGGTCCTCGAAGTGCCGGCGGAACGGATGCAGCTCGCTGTCTGTCACCGCGCCGCCGCGCACGTATTCGCCCGTCACGGCGCCAAGCATCGTGGGCGAGCCTTGCACCGCCGCGCGCTGCAGAAAATGCTTCACGGCGCGGATGCCGCCCAGCTCTTCGCCGCCACCGGCGCGTCCCGGGCCGCCGTGCTTGAGCTGCGGCAGCGGCGACCCGTGACCGGTGCTGTCCACGGCCGCCTCGCGGTCGAGGATCAGCACGCGGCCGTGCGACGCCGCCACGATCGGCACCGCATACGCGGCCAGCGCCGGGTCCTTCGTGGCAAACGTGGTCACCAGGCTGCCCTTGCCGCGCGCGGCCAGTTCTAACGCTTCGTCGATGTCGCGGTAAGTCATCAGGGTGCTGACCGGGCCGAAGGCTTCCACGTCGTGCACGGCGTCGTTGACCATCGCGTTGCGGCATAACAGCAGCGTGGGCGCAAAGTAGGCGCCGCCCACGACGTTCTCGCCCACGGGCGCGAACCCGTCCCGCGCGCTGAACAAGACCTCATTGCCGCGCGCGAGCAGCTCGACCCGCGCACTCACGTCGCGGTGCTGGTCCATCGACGCCAGCGCGCCCATGCGCACGCCCTCCACCTTCGGGTCGCCCACCGTGACCTTGGCCAGCCGCTCGCGCAGCCGCTCGCCGACCGCATCGACCAACGCTTCGGGCACGATCACGCGCCGGATCGCCGTGCACTTCTGGCCCGCCTTGCCTGTCATCTCGCGCGCGACTTCCTTGATGAACAGGTCGAATTCGGGATCGTCCACCGTGACGTCGGGCGCCAGCACCGCGCAGTTGAGCGAGTCGGCTTCGGCGGTGAACGGCACTGACGAGCGGATCAGGTTCTGGTTCGCGCGCAGCATCGCGGCCGTGTCGGCCGACCCGGTGAATGTGACGGCGTCAAACCCACCGAGGCGGTCGAGCAGATCGCCCGTGCCGCCGATGACGAGCTGCAGCGCGCCAGCCGGCAGCAGGTTCGACTCCACCATCATCTTCACCACCGCGTGGGTCAGGTAGCTGGTGGCGGTGGCCGGCTTGGCGATGCAGGGCATCGCGGCCAGGAACGTCGGCGCAAATTTTTCGAGCAAGCCCCAGATCGGGAAGTTGAACGCGTTGATGTGCACCGCCACACCGCCACGCGGCACCAGGATGTGGGTGCCGGCGAAGCCGCCCCGCTTGCCCAGTGCGATGGCCGGGCCTTCGTGCAGCACGTTCGAGGACGGCAGCTCACGCGACCCCATGCTGGCATAAGCGAACAGCGTGCCGATGCCACCTTCGACGTCGACCCAGCTGTCCTTGCGCGTGGCGCCGGTCAGGTGCGAGATGTCGTACAGTTCTTCCTTGCGCTCCATCAGGTACAGCGCAAGCGCCCTGAGCGTCGCTGCGCGCTGCTGGAACGTCTGGCGCATCAGCGCCTTCACGCCCGTCTTGCGTGCAAAGGTGAGCGCTTCGTCGAAGTCGATCTTTTCGGCGTGCGTGTGATAGATCAGGGCGCCATCAAGGGCGCCATGCAGCGGCGCATGCGATTCTTCGCCATGCCAGCGGCCGGCGATCAGGCTTTGTAATGTGGGGATGTGGCCCATCGTTTGTCTCCGGTAGATTCAGGACTTCGGCGTATGCAGCTCGCCCAGGTCGAATGCGATGCGCGCGCGATCGGGCGCGACGGCGGTGTCGGCATCGACTTCGCGCATCGTCTGCAGCGAACGCACGGCCAGTTCGTGGTACTGGCGCGTGCCGAAACTCTTCCACGCGATGTCGTCATCGCTCAAGGCGCGCACCACCTTGGCCGGCGCACCCATCACCATCGAGCGTGGCGGGATGATCATCCCGGCCTTGACGAAACTCATCGCCGCCACAATGGATTCAGCGCCGACGACAGCCTTGTCCATCACCACCGCGTTCATGCCCACCATCGCATTGCGTTCGACGCGGCAGCCGTGCAGCACGGCGCCATGGCCGATATGGCCATCGATTTCGACCACCGTGTCTTCCAGCGGAAAGCCGTGCATCACGCACGAATCCTGCAGGTTGGCGCCCTCTTCGAGGATCAGGCGCCCGAAGTCGCCGCGCAGGCTCGCGCACGGGCCGATATAGCAGCGCGGGCCGACAATCACGTCGCCGATCAGCACGGCCGACGGATGCACGTAGGCGCTCGGATGTACCACGGGCCGCACGCCGTCGATTTCGTAGACTTTGACCATATGTTTATACCCGCTCGACGATCAGGGCGATGCCCTGGCCCACGCCGATGCACATCGTGCACAGCGCGTAGCGCCCGCCAGTGCGGTGCAGCTGGTTCACGGCAGTCAGCACCAGGCGCGCGCCGGATGCGCCCAGTGGGTGGCCCAGCGCGATCGCGCCGCCGTTCGGGTTCACGTGCGCGGCGTCGTCCGGCACGCCAAGGTCGCGCAGCACGGCCAGGCCCTGCGCGGCAAACGCTTCGTTCAGTTCGATCACATCCATCTGCGCGAGCGTGAGGCCCGTTTGCGCCAGCAGTTTTTTCACGGCCGGCGCCGGGCCGAAGCCCATGATGCGCGGGGCCAGGCCAATCGTCGCCATGCCGATGACGCGCGCGCGCGGCGTCAAGCCGTGGCGGGCGGCAGCGTCGCTCGACGCCAGCAGCAGCGCGCAGGCGCCGTCGTTCAGGCTCGATGCATTGCCGGCGGTGACCGAGCCGTCCGGACTCACCACGCCTTTCAGCCTGGCCAGCGCATCGATGGACGAATCGATGCGCGGCTGTTCGTCGGTGTCGACCATGCGCGCTTCTTTCTTGCCTTGCACCGTCACCGGCACGATCTCGTCCCCGAACACGCCGGCGGCATGCGCGCGCGCCCAGCGCTGCTGGCTGCGCAGCGCGAACGCGTCCTGGTCGGCGCGGCTGATGTTGAATTCGCGCGCCACGTTCTCCGCCGTCTCGGGCATCGAGTCGATCCCGTAGCGTGCCTTGAGCAAAGGATTGACGAAGCGCCAGCCGAGCGTGGTGTCTTCGATCTTCGCCGCGCGCGCGAACGCGCTGTCGGCCTTGCCCATCACGAACGGGGCGCGCGTCATGCTCTCGACGCCGCCGGCAATCACCAGCTGCGCTTCGCCGGCCTTGATCGCGCGCGCGGCCGTGCCGACGGCGTCCATGCCGGAGCCGCACAGGCGGTTGATCGTGTTGGCCGCCACGCCCTGCGGCAGGCCGGCCAGCAGCGCAGCCATGCGGCCGACATTGCGGTTATCTTCGCCGGCCTGGTTCGCGCAGCCGTAGAACAGGTCGTCGACCTGGGCCCAGTCCACGCCCGGATTGCGGGCCATCAGCGCGGCGATGGGCAGCGCAGCCAGGTCGTCGGCGCGGATGCTGGACAACGCGCCGCCGTAGCGCCCGAAGGGCGTACGGATCGCGTCGCAGATAAAGGCGTCAGGCATGCTCGTTTCCTTGTTCATGGTTTCGGACGGCGGTCGACCACACGCCGGGCCTTGCCGGTCAGCGTGCGCTCGATGCCTTGCGGCGGCATCAGGTTCACGCGCGTGGTCACGCCGACGTAGGTCTTGATGCAGTGCTGCAGATCGCGCGCCATTACATCGACCGCTTCTGGCGTCAATGTTGTGTCGCGCAGTTCGCACAGCACGTCGAGCGTGTCGAGGTGGCCGTCGCGCGCCACGACCAGCTGGTATTGCGGCGCCAGCGCCGGCATCCTGAGCACCAGTTCTTCGATCTGGCTCGGGAACACGTTCACGCCGCGAATGATCAGCATGTCGTCCGAGCGCCCGGTGATGCGGTCCATGCGGCGCATCGCGCGCGACGTTGGCGGCAGCAGGCGCGTGAGGTCGCGCGTGCGGTAGCGGATGATCGGCAGCGCCTCCTTGGTCAGCGACGTGAATACCAGTTCGCCTTCTGCGCCATCGGGCAGCACCTCGCCCGTATCGGGGTCGATGATCTCGGGGTAGAAATGGTCTTCCCAGATCACAGGGCCGTCCTTGCTCTCGATGCATTCGCTGGCCACGCCCGGGCCCATCACTTCGGACAGGCCGTAGATGTCCACCGCATCGATACCGGCGCGCGCCTCGATCTCGCGCCGCATCGCATCGGTCCACGGCTCGGCGCCGAAGATACCCACTTGCAGCGACGACGCCGCCGGGTCGAGTCCCTGGCGCGTGAATTCCTCGATGATGTTGAGCATGTACGACGGCGTGACCATGATGATCGACGGCTTGAAGTCGCAGATCAGCTGCACCTGCTTTTCGGTCTGCCCGCCCGACATCGGCACCACGGTGCAGCCAAGGCGCTCGGCGCCATAGTGGGCGCCGAGGCCGCCGGTGAACAGACCGTAGCCGTACGAGATGTGCACCAGGTCGCCCCGGCGGCCGCCGGCGGCGCGGATCGAGCGCGCCACCACCGTCGCCCAGGTGTCGATATCGTTCTGCGTGTAGCCGACCACGGTGGGCTTGCCGGTGGTGCCGGACGATGCATGCACGCGCACGACCTGCTCGCGCGGCACGGCGAACAGGCCGAACGGGTAGTTGTCGCGCAAGGCCTTCTTTTCGGTGAACGGAAATTTCGCCAGGTCGGCCAGGGTTCTCAGGTCGGCCGGATGTACGCCCGCGGCATCGAACGCGGCGCGGTAGTGCGGCACGTTCTCGTACGCGTGCTGCAACGTCCATTGCAGGCGTTGCAGTTGCAGCGCCTGCAGCTCGTCGCGGCTGGCGCGCTCGATCGGTTCGAGTTCGTCTGGCGCGGGAATACGTTGGACCATCTTCAACTCCTTGATTGTGTCAGGCCGCCACGGTGCCGCTCACACGGTGTGATTTGCCGCGAAACAGCGCGATCATGCGCCCGTCTTCGGCCTTCACCGTAACGTCATAGATGCCAGTCTTGCCCTGCAATGCCTGCTCGACGGCTTCGGCCACCAGCACGTCGCCCACGCGGCCCGGCGCGAGATAGTCGATGGTGCAGCCGGCGCCCACGGTGCTCAGATTGTGCGAATTGCAGGCGAAGGCAAACGCGCTGTCGGCCAGCATGAAGATGTAGCCGCCGTGGCAGGTCGCGTGCCCGTTGAGCATGTCGGCGCGCACGGTCATCGTCATGCGCGCGTAACCGGGGCGGATCTCGGCCAGCGCCATGCCCAGCGCCTGGCTGGCCGGGTCGCGCTCGAACATCGTGCGGCCAGCCAGTTCGGCCAGTGCCTGGGGATCGCTAATCATGAAAGCGCGCTCCTTGCGGATCGGCGGCCAGCTTGCGGCGCAGCAGCGGCGAGACGCGGTAGCGGTCTTCGCCATATGTGGCGGCCAGATTCGTCAGCACCGTCACGACCTGCCCCATACCGGTCGCGTCGAGCCAGCCCAGCGGGCCGCGCGGATAGTTCACGCCCTTCTGCATCGCGATGTCCACGGCGCGCGCGCTGCACACGCCCTGGTGGACGGCGTCGGCTGCTTCGTTGGCCAGCATCGCCACCGTACGCATCACGGCCAGGCCGGGCACGTCGTCCAGGCGCGTGACGATGAAGCCGGCGGCCTGGAACAGGCCCACTGCGGCGCGCCATGCATCGTCGCTGCATCGATCTGCACGCGCGAGCGCGATGCGCGGCGCGCTGGCGGCATCGAACAGCAGGTCGAACACGATCGTGTCGCGGTGGTTGTCCGCCTGCGCGCGTTCGGTGGCGCTGCGGCCATCGGTCAGATAAATCGCCACGCCGCCGCAGTACAGGCCCGGCGCGGCCTCGATCGCGGTCATGGCGATGCCGGCGGCTTGCATGCGCGCGACCAGGGCATCCACACTGCCCGGTGCGCCCGCGTACTTCACCGCCGCCGGCTGGTCGCAGGGGGCTTCGGCTTGCGCGACCGGCTTGGCCGCATCGTCGCCATACCGGTAAAAGCCGCGCCCCGTCTTGCGGCCTAAAAATCCCGCGTTGACCAGTTCTTGCTGCAGCACCGAGGGCGTGAAACGCGGGTCGCCGAAGTACGCGGCGAACACTGATGTGGTGACCGAAAAATTGACGTCGTGGCCGATCAGGTCCATCAGCTCGAAGGGACCCATGCGAAAGCCGCCGCAGTCGCGCATCACTGCGTCGAGCGTGGCCACGTCGGCGCTTTGTTCGAGCAGCAGGCGCAAGGCTTCGCCATAGAACGGCCGGGCGACGCGGTTGACGATGAAGCCGGGCGTCGATTTCGCATGCACGGGGCTCTTGCCCCATTTTTCTGCGGTGGCATACACGACGTCTGCGATTGTTTGATCGGTCGCCAGGCCGCTCACGACTTCGACCAGCGCCATCAGCGGCGCCGGATTGAAGAAGTGCATGCCGACCAGGCGTTCGGGATGCGCCAGCTCCGCGCCGATGGCGGTGACCGAGATCGATGACGTGTTGGTCGCGAGGACGCAGTCGCTGGCGACGACGTCTTCGAGTTCGGCGAACAGCGCCCGCTTCACCTCGAGGTTCTCGACGATGGCCTCGATGACGAGGGCCGCGCCGGCGGCGCCGTGCAAGGTGTCGATGCAGCGCAGGCGCTCGCGCGCGAGGTCGGATTCGACAGCGCCCATGCGGCCTTTCGCGACCAGGCGCGCCCAGGTGGCGCCCACCTGGGCGATCGCCTCGTCGGCGGCGCCCGGCCGGGTATCGAACAGCAGCACCTGGTGGCCGGCAGTGGCCGCGACCTGGGCGATCCCGGCGCCCATCGCGCCGCTGCCGATGACGGCGATGATCGACTCTGGTGGCAAGGGGTGCATGCTCACGCTCCCTTGAAAAGCGGCGTGCGCTTGGCCAGGAAGGCGGCGACACCTTCGCGGTAGTCATGGCTGTTACCGAGTTCGCGCATCATGTCGGCCTCGAGCTGCAACTGCGCTTCGAGCGTGTTGGCATAGCTGGCCTGAAAGGCGCGCTTGGTGAACGCCAGGCCCTTGGTCGGGGCCGTGGCGAAGTGCTTGGCCATGGCCAGCGCTTCGTCCATCAGCGCTTCGTCGGGCACGCAGCGCCAGATCAGGCCCCAGGCTTCGGCTTTCTCGGCGCTGAGTTTTTCGCCGAGCATCGCCAGGCCCATCGCGCGCGCGGGGCCGATCAGGCGTGGCAGGTGCCAAGTACCGCCGGTGTCGGGGATCAGGCCCAGTTTGCTGAAGGCTTCGATGAAGGTGGCCGATTGCGCGGCCAGCACGATGTCGCAGGCCAGCGCCAGATTGGCGCCGGCGCCGGCGGCCACGCCGTTGACGGCGCAGATGACGGGCATTGGAAGATTCTTCAACGTCAGCACGAGCGGGGCATAGAACTGCTCGACCGAGGCGCCCAGGTCGACGCTGGGGGCGCCGGGGTCGACGGCGCGGTCAGCGAGATCCTGGCCGGCGCAAAAGCCGCGGCCGGCGCCGGTCAGCACCAGCACGCGCACGGTCTGGTCAGCCTGCACGCGGGCGAGCGCGTCGCGCACGTCCAGGTGCATGGCCTGCGTGAAGCTGTTGAGGCGATCGGGGCGGTTCAGGGTCAGGAGCGCGACGCCGCTGTCGATCCTGAACTGGATGGTGTCGTAGTCGTCGTTCATCGTTGTCTCCGATTTTATTGTTGTCATTTGCACGTCGTTCCCGCGGAGGCGGGAACCCAAGTTCGCTGGTCTGCCACGAAAGTCAACTTAGGTTCCCGCCTCCGCGGGAACGACGTGTGGGGGGGGGGCGGGCCAGAATCTGTTCGCCGCTACTACTCCGCGATATCGAAGTCCACCACCACCCTGTCCGTCACCGGAAAACTCTGGCAACTGAGCACGAACCCGCGCGCGACCTCGTAGTCTTCCAGCGCATAGTTCACGTCCATCTCCACTTCGCCATCGAGCACCTTGCAGCGGCAGGTCGAGCACACGCCGCCCTTGCATGCGTAGCGCATGTCGATGCCGGCGCGCAGGCCGGCTTCGAGCAGCGACTCGGTGTCCTTGTCCATCGTGAAGCTGGCCGCGCTGCCGTCCATGATCACGGTCACTTCCGTCGTGTGCCGCGCGGCGACTGCGGTTGCGCGTGGCGTGCGCTCGCGCGTTGGCACAGCGGCCGCGAACAGCTCGATGCGAATCTGCTCTTTCGCCAGCCCGGCCGCCTGCAGCGAACGCGAGACGCCATGCATCATGTCTTCGGGCCCGCAGATGAAGGCGACGTCGATGGCCTTGATGTCGATCCACTGGCGCAGGAACTGCGTGCACTTGTCTTCGGTGATGCGGCCGTTGAACAGTTCGATGTCCTGCTGCTCGCGGCTCATCACATACACCAGTCGCAGGCGGTCCATGTACTGGTCTTTCAGATCCGTCAGCTCGTCGCGAAACAGCACGCTCGACGAGGCCCGGTTGCCGTACACAATGGTGAAGCGGCTGCCCGGTTCGCTCAAGAGGGTGGTCTTGACGATCGACAGGATCGGCGTGATCCCGCTGCCGGCGGCAAACGCCAGGTAGTGGCGATGGCTGGCCGCGTCGAGCGGCACGTTGAAGTTGCCGCTCGGGGGCATCACGCCCAGCTGCGCCCCGGGCTGCAGGTGCTCGTTGGCCCAGGTTGAAAACTGCCCGCCCGGCGTACGCTTGATCGCCACCCGCAGCACGTCATCCTGCACCGCCGAGCAAATCGAATACGAGCGGCGCACATCGTCGCCATCGATCGTGGCGCGCAGCGTCAGGTGCTGGCCCTGGCGGTAGGCGAAGGTGGCTTTCAGTGCCGGCGGCACGGCGAACGTCACGCACACCGCGTCGCGCGTTTCGTGCTTCACCTGGCTGACGGTGAGTGGATGGAATTGGCTCATGCTGGCTAGTGGCACTTGAAGTAATCGAACGGCTCGCGGCAATCGCCGCATTTGTAGAGCGCCTTGCACGGGGTCGAGCCGAATTCGCTGGTCAGCTGGGTGTGGGCCGAACCGCAGTGAGGGCAGCGCACGTCTGGCGCGGCTCGGCGGCGGATGCCGGCGTGCAGGCCGCTGATGTCGATCGCCTGTTGCACGGGCGGGGCGATGCCGTAGCCGGTCAGTGCGGCCTTGCCGGCGGCGCTCATCCAGTCGGTGGTCCAGGCGGGCGCCAGGCGCGTGACGATGCGCACGTGCTCGACGCCGTGTGCGCGCAGCGCGTCGGCCACGCTGTCGGCGATCACCGTCATCGCAGGGCAGCCGGAGTACGTGGGCGTGATCGTGACCATGCACGCGGCGCCTTCCAGCGCCACGGCGCGCACGATGCCCAGGTCGACAATGGAAATGACGGGGATCTCCGGATCGGCGACCTCGCCCAGCCAGGCCCAGACCTGATCGACCGTGATGTCGTGCACAATCGTCACCACATTGCACCCGGATAGGCGCGCTGCAGGAACTGCATCTCGGCCAGGATGAAGCCGAGGCGCTCGCTGTGGCGGCCCACCTTGCCGCCGCGCTGCATCCAGGCCTCCGGCGACGGCATGACCAGCGTCGCTTCCGTGAACACCTCGGCCAGGTGGGCAAGGTATTGTTCGCGCAGCAGCCCGGCGGCCGGCGCGACGCCCTCTGCCACCATCGCGTCGTCGACCGCGTCGTAGATGAACATTTCGCCGCTGTACATCCACAGGTCGTCCAGCGCGGTCTGCATCAGCGCGTGGCTGGTGTCGGTGCCGTCGCCCAGGCGCACTACCAGGTCGCCGCTGCGGCGCAGGTGGTACGTGACTTCCTTGAGCGACTTGGCCGCGATCTCGGCGATGCGCGCATCGCTTGATCGCGTAAGGCCATCCATCAGGAAGTAGTGCCAGGTATCGAACAAAAACTGGCGCATCACGACGTCGGCGTAACTGCCATTGGGCTGCTCGAGCAAGTGGCAGTTGCGGTACTCGCCGCTGTCGCGCAGGAACGCCAGGCGGTCTTCGTCGCGCCCCCGGCCTTCGAGTTCGCCGGCATACGACAACCACATGCGGGTCTGGCCGAGCAGGTCGAGCGCCACGTTCGACAGCGCCATGTCTTCTTCGAGCGCCGGGCCCTTGCCGCACAACTGGCAAAGTTGCTGCGACAGGATCAGGGCGTTGTCGCCCTGGCGCAGCAGGTAGTCGATCTTTGCGTCCATCTGATTGCTCCTCCCTGAACCTACAGGTTCTTGACTTCTTCGGGCATCGGGAAGAAGGTCGGGTGGCGATAGACCTTGCTGTTGGCCGGCTCGAACAACGACGCCTTGTCATGCGGGCTGCTGGCGACGATGTCGGCAGCGCGCACGACCCAGATCGAGACGCCTTCGTTGCGGCGCGTGTAGACGTCGCGCGCATTGTTGACGGCCATCCCGGCGTCAGGGGCGTGCAGGCTGCCGACGTGCTTGTGGGCGAGGCCGTGCTGGCTGCGGATGAAGACTTCCCACAGGGGCCATTCTTTGCTCATTGTCGTGTCTCCGTATTTTCGGTATGTCGGCGTGTGTTGGACGCGTCGGCAGCGGAGCTGCCAACCCTACGTGCAACGATCAGGCGGCTTTTTTTGCCGCTTGCTTGTCGGCGTGCGCCACCAGGGCGTCGCGGAACCACGCGCCATCGTCCCAGGCCTTTACGCGCGTGCGCAGGCGCTCGCGGTTGCACGGGCCGTTGCCTTTCAAGACATCGTAGAACTCGGCCCAGTCGATCGCGCCGAAGTCATACGAACCGCGTTCGGCATTCCATTTGAGGTCGGGGTCGGGCACCGTCAGCCCAAGGTACTCGGCCTGCGGCACGGTCTGGTCGACCATGCGCTGGCGCAGTTCGTCGTTCGAGAACAGCTTGATGCGCCAGGCGCTCGATTGCGCGCTGTTGACCGACTCGGCATCGGACGGGCCGAACATCATCAGCGACGGCCACCACCAGCGATTCAGGGCATCCTGCGCCATCGCCTTCTGTTCCGGCGTGCCCCTGGCCAGCGCCATCATGATGTCGTAGCCCTGGCGCGCATGGAACGATTCTTCCTTGCAGACGCGGACCATGGCGCGCGCATACGGGCCGTACGAACAGCGGCACAGCGGGATCTGGTTGATGATCGCCGAGCCGTCGACCAGCCAGCCGATCGCACCCATGTCGGCCCAGCTCAGGGTGGGGTAATTGAAGATGCTCGAATATTTGGCCTTGCCCGAGTGCAGCGCGGCCAGGAGCTCGTCGCGCGACACGCCGAGGGTCTCGGCGGCGCTGTACAGGTACAGGCCGTGGCCGGCCTCGTCCTGGATCTTGGCCAGCAGGACCGACTTGCGCTGCAGGGTCGGTGCGCGCGTGACCCAGTTACCCTCTGGCAGCTGGCCGACGATCTCGGAATGGGCGTGCTGCGAGATCTGCCGGATGAGCGTCTTGCGGTATGCTTCCGGCATCCAGTCCTTCGGTTCGATCTTGATCCCGGCGTCGATGCGCGCCTGGAATGCCCCCTCTTCGGCGCTCATGTCCTGTTCTGTGCGGACTTTGTTGAGGCCTGTCTCCACCATTTGTGCGTACATGGATCTCTCCCGTTGCAAAACCTGTGCGAATCATAATACGATACAAAAAATCGGAAGTACACAATAATTTTGAATCATATCGAGCCCACTATGACGAGCACCGCGTGGATTGCCCACCACCTGGCCACCGATCCGCCCCGCCACAAGTCGCTGGTGATGACGCTGTGCGGCGACGCCATCGCACCGCACGGCGGCGCCTTCTGGCTCGGCAGCATGATCGAGCTGCTCGCGCCCCTGGGCGTGAATGACCGGCTGGTGCGCACCAGCGTGTTTCGGCTGGTGCAGGAAGGCTGGCTGACGGCCAGCCGCGAAGGCCGGCGCAGCCGCTATGCGCTCGAGCCGGGCGCGCTGCCGCGTTTCGAGCGCGCCAACCGGCGCATCTACGCGGCGCCCGGCCAGGCGTGGGATGGGCGCTGGACGTTCGTGCTGGCCACGAACGGCAGCATCGACAGCGACCTGCGGGCGCTGGTGCGCAAGGAACTCGAATGGGAAGGTTTTGCGATGCTCGCCACCGGCGTGATGGCGCATCCGGCGCCCGATCGCGACCTGCTGCGCGACATCCTGCTGCGCACAGGCGCCGAGGGCCGCGTGTTCGTGTGCCAGGCCGATGAATTGCCGGAGGCCGGCTCGCGGCCATTACCCGAACTGGTGAAAGACTGCTGGAACCTCGACGCGGTGGTGCTCGGGTACCGCGGCTTCATCGAGACATTCGCGCCGCTGCCGGCCCTGCTGGCGGAAGGTGACGCGAGTGCGCAAGACGCGTTCGCGATCCGCACCCTGATGATCCACGCCTATCGCCGCGTGCAGTTGCACGACCCGATGCTGCCGCTGTCGCTGCTGCCCGATCCGTGGCCGGGCGCCAATGCGTATGCGCTGGCGCGCGCGATCTATCAGCTCAGTCACGAGCGCGCCGAAGAACACGTGCTGGCCATGCTGCGCGTCGAGGATGCGGCCACGCCCGAGGCGGACGACGCCTACCGCGGCCGCTTCGGCGGGCTGAGGGCGCGGTAGCACGGTGAAAGCGGGTATCATTTCTTCTTTGACGTATTCCCAACACAGGACGACACCATGTCTATCAAGATCAGCAGCCAATTCGACGCTGGCGCCATCGAGGTCGTGAACGCCACGAGCGCGAACGCCATCGACCTGAACATCCGCAAGGATTCGCACGCCGACATCATCCAGTGGTTCTATTTCCGCCTGCAGGGCGCGCAAGGGCAAGCCTGCACCATTCGCCTGCTCAATGCCGGCCAGGCGGCCTATCCGGCCGGCTGGGAAGGCTACCAGGCGATGGCGAGCTACGACCGCGTGAACTGGTTCCGCGTGCCGACGTCGTTCGACGGCAGCGTGCTGTCGATCGAGCACACGCCGGGCATGGACAGCGTGTACTACGCCTACTTCGAGCCGTATTCGTTCGAACGTCACCTCGAGCTGCTCGACCGCGCCCAGATGGCCGAAAACGTGCGCATGCTCGACCTGGGTTCTACCGTCGATGGCCGCGACCTGAACATGCTGGTGGTCGGCGAGCCGGCCGAAGGTAAAAAGAAGGTCTGGGTCATCGCGCGCCAGCACCCGGGCGAGACGATGGCCGAATGGTTCGTCGAAGGCATGCTCGACGCCCTGCTCGACCCGGCCCACCCGTTCGGCCGCCAGCTGCTGAAAGAGTCGGTGTTCTACGTGGTGCCGAACATGAACCCGGACGGCTCGGTGCGCGGCAACCTGCGCACCAATGCGGCCGGCGCGAACCTGAACCGCGAGTGGCTCAATCCAAGCATGGAGCGCAGCCCCGAGGTGTTCCTGGTGCGCCAGAAGATGCACGAGACGGGCGTGGACGTGTGCCTGGACGTGCACGGCGACGAAGGCTTGCCGTACGTGTTCGTGGCCGGCAGCGAGTCGCTGCCGAACTTCACGCCGGAGCAAGGCGCGGCGCAAGACCGCTTCATCGCCGACTTCAAGATCGCCAGCCCGGATTTCCAGGATGTCTACGGCTACGGCAAGTCGCCGTACACCGACCAGACCCTGACCATGGGTTCGCCGCACGTCACGCACACCTTCGGCGCGCTGTCGCTCACGCTGGAGTTGCCGTTCAAGGACAATGCCAACGATCCGGATCCGCTGGTCGGCTGGGATGGCGCACGCAGCGCGCGCCTCGGTGCTGCGGTGCTGCAGCCGGTACTCAATGCGATCCGCGCGCGCAAGTAACACGTAACAGCGAACGTTGAAATGCAAAGCGCCGTCGATATCGACGGCGCTTTTTTATCGCAAGACGGCCGATACAATCAGCCGTACGACACGTACTCGAAACCGTTGGCGATCAGGGGCGCGACCGCCGCGATGTTTTCCGTGCTGTCGCTGATCGCTTCGAGCACCTGCGCGGTGGTTGCCTTGCCGGTGTCGAGCAGGCCGGACCAATAGGCCAGGCCGCCGGCATCGGGCGCGCGGTCCAGGATATTCGTGTAGTACTTCGTCACCAGTTCGGTATTGCTGGTGACGCTGCCATACATCGTGGTGTATTCGGCGCTGCGAATGAAATCCGCCGCGATGTCGACGATGTTCGCGCCATCGTCCAGGCGGTCGATCCAGAAGCCCAGGCCGATCAGGTCGGGCGCGCGGTCGAGCGCGGCCTCGTACAGGCGGTAGATGGTGCCGCCATTGTCGTTGGCGCCGACGTCGATCGCGATACTTTTGTCGGCGAATTTCAGGCGCTCGACGTTGACCAGGGTATCGCTGCCGGCCGCGCCGGTCACGGCAAACGAGCTGTCGCTGCCCCGCAACGTGTAGCTCGCGGCGCTGCCGGCGTACATCGCGGTATCGATGCCACCGTAGCCGTTGATGAAGTCGTTGCCTGCGCTGCCGGTGATGGTGTCGGCGCCCCCAAGCACGTAGGCGTAGGTTTGCTGGGTATCGAGTTCGTTGCGCGCAAATTGTGCGATGCGGCCGGCATCGAGCAGCGCATCCGAGACGCGGTAGACCTCGGCGTTGTTCTCGAAGAAGGATGAGCCGGTGACCGTGCCGGTCACGCGGTCGATGCCGACATAGGTGAACGCGCCGCTGAAGGTTTGCTTGAAGCCCCCGCCCTCGATCGTGATGCGGCTTGTAACCGCCTCGGTGATGGTCCAGTCCCAGTCCTGGGCAGTACGGAAGTCAAATGCTCGATACAGTTGGATGCTGGCCATGCGCGATCCTTTCAGAGATTAGAGATCGACGCCCAGATGTGCCTTGACCCAGGCGCTGGCGTCGCTGCTGCTGTCGAAATGCAGGCTGGCGATCGCGGTTTTATCCGGCGCCAGGAAGGTGGCATACACCTTGCGGCCGTCCCCGCTCGAACTGAGCAGATCGGATTGGGGGGCGAGCTCGATGGTGGCTACCAGGTCGAGGTTGAGCAGCACGGTCTTCAGGCTGCTTTCCTTGTCGATACGAACGAAGCGGGTCATGCGGTTTCCTTAGTTGCCGGCAATGACCATCTTCTCGATCAGGATCGAGCCGGTGGTCTTGTTGCCGCGCACCAGCGTGTCGGTGCCGACGGCAACGATCTGCTGGAACATATCGCGCATATTGCCGGCGATCGTGATTTCTTCGACCGGGTACTGGATCACGCCGTTCTCGACCCAGTAACCGGAGGCGCCGCGCGAATAATCGCCGGTGACGTAATTGACGCCCTGCCCCATCAGTTCGGTAACCAGCAGGCCCGTGCCGAGCGTGCGCAGCATGCCTTCGAAGTCATCGGTGCGGCGAGTGTCGGTCGAAACGATCTCGAGGTTGTGCGAGCCGCCGGCATTGCCCGTGGTTTGCATGCCCATCTTGCGCGCCGAATACGACGACAAGAAATAACCTTGCAACACGCCATCCTTGATGACCTTGCGGCGCACGGTCTTGACACCTTCGTCATCGAACGGGGCCGAGCCGACGCCGCCGATCAGGTGCGGGTCTTCCACCACCTGGATGTGGGACGGGAACACTTGTTTGCCAAGCATGTCGAGCAAGAACGTGGACTTGCGGTACAGCGCACCGCCCGAGACGGCTTGCACGAACGCGCCCAGCAGGCCGGCCGCCAGCGGCGCCTCGAACAGCACCGGGCAGGTGCGGGTGCTGAGCTTGCGTGCATTCAGGCGCGCCAGGGCGCGCTCGGCGGCGTAGCGGCCGACTTTTTCGGGCTGGGCCAATTGTTTGGGGTCGCGCGACGAGGTGTACCAGTCGTCGCGCTGCATCCCGTTGCCTTTGCCGGCAATGGGCGCGACCGAGATCGTGTGGCGCGAGAACGGGTAGCCGGCCAGAAAACCGCGCGAATTGCCGGCGACGAAGTGCGACTGCTGCACGTAGACACTGGCGCCTTCGCTATTGGTGATGCGCTTGTCGACGGCGAACGCGGCCGCTTCGCAGCGCCGCGCCAGCTCGACGGCTTCTTCGGTGGCGATCTGCCACGGGTAGAACAGGCGCAAATCGCGCGGGGCGGTTTCTATCAGGTCGGCGTCGGGCAGGCCGGCGCAGTCGTCTTCGGCCGTGAAACGGGCGATATTGGACGCTGCTTCGACGGTGGCCTTGAGCGAGTCGGTGGAAAAATCGGACGTGCTGGCGTTGCCGCGACGCTGGCCGAAGTACACCGTGATGCCCAGGCCCTTGTCCTTGTTTTGCTCGATCGTCTCGATGTTGCCTTTACGCACAGAAACCGACAACCCGCTTCCTTCACTGATTTCGACCGCCGCGTCGGACGCGCCCTGTTCGCGCGCGAGCGCCAGCATGTCACGCGCCAGCTGTTTCAGCTGATCTTGAGTGTGGGTAAAAGGGGTGTCGTTCATGGGTGTTTTTCGTGGCCGGCCCTAAAACAGTTATCATAGCAGCCGTTTACTGTTTTCACTGATCGGCCCAGCGCCAATCAAATCATCCAAATCATGCCTAATCCAAATCGCGGCTCGGTGGGCTTCCAGTCCAACGAGTTCGAACCAGAGTACGACCGTCCTTCCAAGTCTGAGCTCAAGCGCCAGTCGAACGAGCTGCAAAAGCTCGGCGAGCAGCTCGTCGAAGCAGCGCGCGATCGCGTCAAGCGCGTCGAGATGCCGGAGGACGTGCGCGAGGCCATCCTCACGTGCCAGACCATCACCAACCACGAAGGCCGCCGTCGCGCGCTGCAGTTCGTGGGCAAGAAGATGCGCACGCTGAACGAAGAAGAAGTCGCCGTCATCCAGCGCACGATCGACAGCTGGAAAGGCGCGTCGAAAGCCGAAACGGCGTCGCTGCACGCGCTCGAACGTCGCCGCGACAAGCTGCTGTCGGACGACGCCGCGCTGACCGTGCTGCTCGAAGAAAACCCGGAACTCGACGTCCAGCACCTGCGCACCCTGATTCGCAACGCGCGCAAGGAAGTGGCCGAATCCAAGCCGCCAAAGGCCTTCCGCGAAATCTTCCAGATCCTCAAGGACCTGCAAAAGAAAAAGAAAGCCGACGCCGCTGCCGCTGCCGACGACGAAGCGAATGATGACGAGTCCGACGACGAGTAACGCTGTCGCTGACGACATGCTGGTGATCGGCCTTGTCTCCGTCTCCGACCGCGCCAGCGGCGGGGTCTACGAAGACAAGGGCATCCCGGCGCTGAACGACTGGCTGGCCAGTGCGATCACGACGCCTTACCGTCTCGAGACGCGCCTGATCCCGGACGAGCGCGCGGCCATCGAAGCCACGCTGACCGACCTGGTCGACACGGCCCGCTGCCACCTGGTGCTCACCACCGGTGGCACCGGCCCGGCGCGGCGCGACGTCACGCCCGAGGCCACGTTGGCCGTCGCCACCAAGGAGATGCCGGGCTTCGGCGAGCAGATGCGCCAGATCAGCCTGCGCTTCGTGCCGACCGCGATCCTGTCGCGCCAGACGGCGGTGATCCGCGAGTCTGCCGACCATGCGGCCCTCATCATGAACCTGCCGGGCCAGCCCAAGTCGATCAAGGAAACGCTCGAAGGCCTCAAGGACGATGCCGGCAACACGGTCGTCGGCGGCATCTTCGCGGCCGTCCCCTACTGCATCGACCTGATTGGCGGCCCGTACATGGAAACCAATCCGGCGGTGAGCACCACCTTCCGCCCCAAATCGGCATTGCGAAAGACACCATGACCCAGCTGCTGGACAATATCGAGATCGAGACCGCCCCGAACCCGGAAATCGCCATCGTCTGGCTGCACGGCCTGGGCGCCGACGGCAACGACTTCGTGCCGCTCGTGCGCGAACTCGACCTGGCCGGCTTGCCGGGCATCCGCTTCGTGTTCCCGCATGCGAACACGATGCCGGTGACGATCAACGGCGGCTATGTGATGCGCTCGTGGTACGACATCGTCGCTACCGACCTCACGCGACGCGAAGACGAAGGCGGCCTGCGTGCCTCGCAACTGCAGGTCGAAGCGCTGATCGCGCGCGAAAAAGCGCGTGGCATTCCTGCCTCGCGCATCATCCTGGCCGGCTTTTCGCAGGGCTGCGCGATGACGCTGCAAACGGGCTTGCGCCATCCCGAGAAACTGGCGGGCATGCTGTGCCTGTCGGGTTATCTGCCGCTGGCGAGCGTCGCCGGCGCCGAACGCCATGAGGCGAGCCTGGGCACGCCGATCTTCATGGCGCATGGCGTGCAGGACCCGGTGGTGCCGTTCGCGCGCGCCGAAGAGTCGCGCAAGATCGTCGAGGCGCTCGGGTATCAGGTGGAGTGGCATGCGTACCAGATGCAGCACACCTTGTGCCTGGAAGAGGTGCAGGACATCGCGAAGTGGATTCGCAAGGTCGTGGCTTGATGTGACCTGATTGGTGTGCGGGCTGACTTGGATTCCCGCCTCCGCGGGAATGACGTTTTCAGGCACGTGACCAAGATGTTGTACCCGTAGTCCGCTACTTATGCACGTCGTTCCCGCGGAGGCGGGAACCCAAGTCCGCCGCGTACCACAAACGCCACATCACCCTGCGATCGCCGCCTTCACCGCGTCGACCAGCCGCGACACGATCTCCCCCAACTCCCCCTCGCTCACGATGAACGGCGGCGCCAGCAACACGTGGTCGCCGTGCTGCCCATCGATCGTCCCGCCCATCGGATACACCAGCAAACCGCGCGCCATCGCCTCGGCCTTGAGCGCCGCGTGCAGCTTGCGCTCCGGCGCGAACGGCGCCTGCGTCGCCCGATCGCGCACGAACTCCAGCGCCAGAAACAGCCCGCGCCCGCGGATATCGCCCACGTGTTCATGCGCGCCAAACGCATCGCCCAGCATCCGGCGCAGCAGCGCGCCTCGGCTGCGCACCTGCGCCAGCAGATCGTCGCGTTCGATCACCTGCTGCACCGCCAGCGCCGCCGCCGCCGCCACCGGATGGCCGATATACGTGTGCCCATGCTGGAATATGCCGCTGCGCTGGCGCAGCGTGTCGACGATCGCCTCGTGCGCCAGCACCGCGCCGATTGGCTGATAGCCGGCGCCCAGGCCCTTGGCCATGGCCACGATGTCGGGCGCCACGCCTTCTTGCCCGATCGCGTACATGCTGCCGGTGCGGCCCATGCCGCACATGACTTCATCGGCGATGAACAGGATCCGGTGGCGGTCGCAGATATCGCGCACGCCGCGAAAGTAGCCGGGCGTGGGCGGGATCGCGCCGCCGGTGGCGCCGACTAACGGCTCGGCGACGAAGGCGATGATGGTGTCGGGGCCGGCCTTGATGACCGTCGTTTCCAGTTCGTCGAGCAGGCCGGCGGTGTAATCGTCGAGACTCAAGTCCCCGGTGCGGCCCCGGTATTCGTAACAGGGCGCGACCCGCAATGCATCTTTCAGCAGCGGCGCGAAGGCGCGCTTGCGCCACTCGTTGCCACCCACGCCCAGCGCGCCGAGCGTGTTGCCGTGGTAGCTCTGGCGACGCGCGATGAATTGCGTGCGCTGCGGCTCGCCCACCTCGACCCAGTACTGGCGCGCCAGCTTGAGCGCGGTCTCCATCGCTTCCGAACCGCCCGAGACGAAATACACGCCGCCCATGCCTTGCGGCGCGCCGTCGATCAGGCGATCGGCCAGTTGCTCGGCCACTTCGGTGGTGAAGAATGCGGTGTGGGCATAGGCGCAGCGGTCGATCTGGCGGTGCATGGCCGCGATCACGTCCGGGTGGCCGTGGCCCAGCGACGACACGGCCGCACCGCTGCTGGCGTCGAGGTAGGTTCTCCCGTTGCTGTCGCGCAGCACGATGCCCTCGCCGCCGACCGCCGTGGGCGGCATATGGCGCAGGTTGCGGTGGATGATGTGGGTCATGAAGGCGTCCTCGCGATGGATGTGACGCTTGACGATAAGCGCGCGCCGAAGCACTTCTTTTGATTTTTGACGCAGGGCGTGCGAATATTTTCCTGCATTCAATTTCGATACAACAGACGGATATTTCACATGAATGAACCGTATGAATGAACGCCTCGGCCCCATCCCGGATCACGCATTGACCTCGGCCCAGCGCGCCGCCGCGCAAGAGATCATCGACGGCCCGCGCGGCGCCGTGTATGGCCCGTTCGTGCCGCTGCTGCGCAGCCCCGAGCTGATGCTGCATGCGCAGCGCATGGGCGAATACCTGCGCTATCGCAGCGCCATTGGGGCGCGCCTGTCGGAGCTGGCGATCCTGGTCACGGCGCGCCAGTGGAACCAGCAAGTGGAATGGGCGATCCATGCGCCGATCGCGGCCCAGGTGGGCATTCCGGCATCGGTGATCGCGGCGATCGCGGCGCGTGAACGGCCCGCCGACATGCTGGTCGACGAGGCGGTGGTGCACGACTTCTGTATCGAGCTGCACGAGACGAAGGCGGTATCGGACCGCGTGTACGCGGACGCGCTGGCGCTGTTCGGCGAACAGGGCGCGGTCGACCTGATGGGGATTTGCGGCTACTACACGCTGCTGGCGATGGTGATGAATACGGCGCAAACGAGCGTGCCGCAGGTTGGGGGGGCGCTGGCACACTTGGATTCCCGCCAAGGTGGCCGACGAGGCCGGGAATGACGTGCGAAGGGTATGGGCTTACGCAAAGTCGAAACTCATACTCACCCTACATCCTAAACCAACGTCGTTCCCGCGGAGGCGGGAACCCAAGTCCGTCGCATACAACCAACGCGAAAATCACCCCTTCGGATACGCCACCACATCCGCCTGCTGCTCGCCCAGGCCCGCAATCCCCAGGCGCAGCTGGTCGCCCTTTTTCAGGAAGCGCTGCGGCGTGCGGCCCATGCCCACGCCCGGCGGCGTGCCGGTGGTGATGATGTCGCCCGGTTCGAGCGTCATGAAGCGCGACACGTAGCTCACCAGTTGCGCCACGCTGAAGATCATGCTGCCCGTGTTCCCGGTCTGCATGCGCTTGCCGTTCAGTTCCAGGTACAGGTCGAGGTCTTGCACGTCGAGGACGTCGTCGCGCGTGACGAGGAACGGGCCGACCGGGCCGAACGTGTCGCAGCCCTTGCCCTTGTCCCACTGCGAACCCATCTCGAACTGGAAGGCGCGCTCGGACAGGTCATTGACGACGCAATACCCGGCCACGAACTTGTGCGCGTCTTCTTCGCTCACGTACTGCGCGCGCGTGCCGATGATGACCCCGAGTTCGACTTCCCAGTCGGTTTTCTTCGAGCCCTTGGGCAGCTGGATCGGATCGTCCGGACCGTTCAGGGAACTGATCGCCTTGGTGAAGAAAATCGGTTCGGCCGGCACGGCGGCCCCGGTTTCGCGCACGTGATCGAGGTAGTTCATGCCCACGCCGATGAATTTGCCGATGCCCTTGACCGGCACGCCCAGGCGCGGATTACCGCGCACGAGAGGCAGCGTTTTCTGGTCGAGCTTTGCCAGCTTGCGCAGCGCCTTGTCGGACAGCTGCGACGGATCGATGTCGTCGATGATCCCGGACAGGTCGCGCAGGCGCCCCTCTTCATCGAACAGGCCCGGCTTTTCCTTGCCCGGGCGGCCATAGCGCACCAATCTCATGATTTCATCCCTCATCCCTATAGTGAGTGCGGACCGCCATCGGTCCGCGCAGAACCGGGAATGATACCAAGGATCTCCTTAGTGGCTCAGCAGATAGGCGCTGATGTCGATCGCATCGCGCTCGCTCACGCCCATGTCCGGCATTGCGTTGCCCGGATCGATCGCCTGCGGATCGCGGATCCAGCGCACCAGGTTGGCCTGGTTGTTCGGCAGCTTGCCGGCGATATAGCGCTGCTGCGCCAGTTCGTCGAGCGGCCGGCCCACGCGCACATCGGAGCCCGGCACGCCCGGCACCACGTGGCAAGAATGGCAGGCATACTGCGCTGCGGCGATCTTGCCGCGCATCGGGTCGCCCACGATGCCCGGCGCGAGTTTCGGCGCGCAGCCGGCCAGCAGTGCCGACAATGCGAGGACAACGGTCATTGTGGCTTTCATGGCTGGCCCTCCTGCCCTTGTTGCGCGCGGCCGGTCGCCGTCTGCTTGACATGTGCTGGCACGGCGCCGCCGGCCGTCATGCGCTTGAAATCCTGGCTCGTCATGCCCGGCATGGCGCCGACGAAGGCCACGACCGCCCACAGATCCGGTTCGCTCAGATGGTATTCCCAGGCCGGCATGCCGCTCATCTTGATGCCGTTGCGGGTGATCCAGTACAGCTCGCGCGTCTTCCAGTTGACGTCCGCATCGACCAGCGGGCCCGGGGCCGGCTGCATGCTCATGCCGATGCTGTTGGGCGCGACGCCCGGGCCGCCATGGCACTGCACGCAATTGGCCTGGTAGACAAGCGCGCCGCGCTGCAGCTGCGCCGGCGTGCCCAGGCCCTGCGGCACCACGACCTCGCGCGCGTGGTTCTGCACCGAGTACTGCATGCCCTCGCCGAGCACCTTGTAGACCAGCGCATAATGCTGCGTGATCGCGCTCAGGTCATAGAATCCGCCGCGCAGGACGACCAGGCCGCCAACAGCGCCGATCGTGCCTGCGCCGAGCAGGGTCAGCACCATGGTCTTGACAATAAGTCGTGCGCGATTCGATAGCATAGCCTAGGGCGTCCAGTTGAAAGAATGACATCTAATTTCCTTGTATTATAAAAGCCACAGCTTTTTCACGAAAAATCAAACGTGCGCAACCCACATCGTCAATACGAACGCTTGTTTCCAATGCTGAGGACTTGCCTCAGTGCCAGTGCGCTGCTCGTCTGTGCAGCACTGGCAAGCGGCTGCGCCAGGGACGAACCTGCCTCGCGCGTCGTTGGCGGCAACCCCGAACGCGGCCGCCTGCTGGTGCAGCAATACCAGTGCGCCGCGTGCCACTTCATCCCCGAAGTACAAGGCGTGGGCGGCGATGCCGGCCCGTCGCTCGAGTATATGGGCCGCCTCAGCTACATCGCCGGCAGCATCCCGAACCAGCCCGAGAACATGATCCGCTTCCTCCAGAATCCCCCCGCCGTGAAACCCGGCACCCTGATGCCGGCGCTCGGCATCACCAATGACGAGGCGCGCCACATGGCCGCCTTCATGTATTCGCTCAAATGAATACATCCCGATGAACGATATTCAATCCGTCATGCATCCGGCCGGCGCCGACGCGGCCATCATCTACCAGTTCACGTGGGTCCTGTTCGTCGGCGGCGCCGTGATCTTCGCCATCGTCATGGGCCTGCTCGCGCTGGCAATGCGGCGCCAGGCGCGCCCGATCACGCCTGGCGTCTGGATCCTGGGCGCCGGCATTGCGTTCCCGGTGGTCGTGCTCACGGCGCTGCTCACCTGGAGCACCTGGCGCAGCGGCCAACTGGCGCCACAAACGTCGCACAAGGCGTTGAGCATTTCGGTGACCGGCAAGATGTGGTGGTGGGAAGTGCGCTACCGCGATCCGGCCAGCAACCGCGACATCATCAGCGCCAATGAAATTGTCATCCCGGTCGGTGAATCGGTGTACCTGGGATTAACCTCGTCGGACGTGATCCACAGCCTGTGGGTGCCGTCGCTGGCGGGCAAGCGCGACATGATCCCGGGCCGCGTGACGGGCCTGAACCTGCGCGCCGACAAGCCGGGTACCTACCGCGGCCAGTGCGCCGAATACTGCGGCGAGCAGCATGCGCGCATGGCGTTCCACGTGATCGCGCTGCCGCGCCCCGAATTCGATGCCTGGCTCGCGCGCCAGGGCCAGCCTGCGGCGCCGGCCGACACCACGGTGCTGCAGCGCGGCCGCGACGCCTTTTTGGCGCAGCAATGCCAGGCCTGTCACACCATTCGCGGCGTGACCGACGTCGCGCCGCACCTGGACGCGAACCGCATCGCCGACACGTCGCGGCTCGGCCCCGACCTGACGCACATCGGCAGCCGCCGGCACATCGCCGCCGGCACGCTGCGCAACCACCGCGGTACGCTGGCCGGCTGGATCGCCGACCCGCAAGCCATCAAAACGGGCGTCTTCATGCCGCCTTCCCCGGACCTGGACGGCGAGACCCTGCGCGCACTGGCCACCTACCTCGAGCACCTGAAATGACGCGCGACGCAACCTTACCCAACTCTGCCCCTCGCCCGCCAGAGGAGCTGGAAAAACTGACCGCCGTGTGGAAGACGCCATCCGGCCTGGGCTTCTTCAAGTCGGTCAACAACACCAATATCGGCCTGCTGTACATCGGCACCGCGATCCTGTTCTTCATCCTGGCCGGCATCCTGGCCCTGATCATGCGGGTGCAGTTGTCGGTGCCCGACAACGACCTGGTCTCGGCCGGCACCTACAACCAGATCTTCACGATGCACGGCACCGTGATGATGTTCCTGTTCGCGATTCCCATCGTCGAGGCCATCGCGGTGTACTTGCTGCCGAACATGCTCGGCGCGCGCGATCTGCCGTTCCCGCGCCTGTCGGCCTACGCCTTCTGGTGCTACGCCTTCGGCGGCCTGGCGTTCTTCTGCACGCTGTTCTGGGGCCTGGCGCCGGACGGCGGCTGGTTCATGTATCCGCCGCTGACCGGCATGAAGTATTCGCCCGGCCTGAACGCCGACTTCTGGCTGCTGGGGATCGGCTTCATCGAGATCTCGGCCATTGCCGGCGCCATCGAACTGATCGTCGGCATCCTGTTTACGCGTGCGCCGGGGATGACACTGCGCCGCATGCCCGTGTATGCGTGGGCCATGCTGGTCGTGGGCGTGATGATCGTGATCGCCTTCCCGGCCGTGATCGCCGGCACCGCGCTGCTCGAACTCGAGCGCGCCCTGAACATGCCGATCTTCGACCCCGAACGCGGCGGCGACCCGATCATCTGGCAGCACCTGTTCTGGTTCTTCGGCCACCCCGAGGTCTACATCATCTTCTTGCCGGCCGCCGGCATGATCTCGACGATGATCCCGACGATTGCCGGCAACCGCCTGGTGGGCCGCCGCGCGATCGTCGTCGCGCTGGTGGGCGTGGGCATCTTCAGCTTCGGCCTGTGGGCGCACCATATGTTCACGGCCGGCTTGGGCGTCATTGAAATGAGCCTGATCTCGGCCGCCAGCATGGCGGTGGCCATCCCCACCGGCATCCAGGTATTCGGCTGGATCGCCACGCTGTGGAGTGGCCGCATCAGGATGAACGCCCCGACGCTATTCATGCTCGGCTTCATGTTCATCTTCGTGCTCGGGGGGCTCACCGGCGTGATGGTGGCCGTGATTCCGTTCGACTGGCAGGTGCACGACACCTATTTCATCGTCGCCCACCTGCACTATGTGCTCATCGGCGGCATGGTGTTCCCGGTGTTCGCCGCGATCTATTACTGGATCCCGCTCATCAACGGCAACACGATGTCCGAGAGCTGGGCCAAGTGGATCTTCTGGCTGCTGTTCGGCGGCTTCAACGTCAGCTTCTTCCCGATGCACATCACGGGCCTGTTCGGCATGCCGCGCCGGGTCTACACCTATTCGAGCGAGATGGGCTGGGATGCGCTGAACATGATCTCGACCCTCGGCTCGTTCATGTTCGCCACTGGCATCCTGCTCATGATCGTCGACGCCACGCGCACGCTGCGCCGCCCGACCAAAGACGTGGGCAACCCGTGGAACGCGGCCACGCTCGAATGGCTGCCGTCGGAGGACTACGGCAACCGCAGCATCCCGATCGTTACGTCGGATGACCCGCTGTGGGACCAGCCGACGCTGTCGCAAGAAGTGGCCGAAGGCCGCCATTACCTGCCCAATACCGCCACCGGCCGCCGCGAAACCATCGCCACCAGCCCGGTGAGCGCCAAGCCGACTTACCTGATGATCCTGCCGGGCGACAGCTGGCTGACCGTGCTGGGCGCCTTCGGCACCGCCGGCTTCTTCCTGCTGCTGACCGTCAAGGCCAATCTGCTGGCGGGCATCTGCGCCGTCATCGCCATCGCGTCGATCATCGCCTGGCTGTGGCAGTCGGACCAGAAAACAGGCTTGCGCGAAGCAGCCATCGGCGGGGGCATCACGCTGCCGATTGGCGCGCGCGGCACGGCCTCGCATTCGTGGTGGGGCACGTTCATCATGCTGATCGTGCTGTTCCTGATTTACTGCTCGTTCGCGTATGTCTACATCCATACGTCGATGCGGCTGCAGATCTGCCCGCCGCCGGGCGCATCGCTGCCTGCGGCGGCGTGGACGCTGCTGTCGGCCGGCCTGCTGCTGGGCGGTTCGGTGCTGGTGTGGCTGAGCGACCGGGTGTCGAACAAGCTCACGCCGTGGGTGCTCTTGCTGGCTCTTGCCTCGACTGCGGCCGCCTTCGGCGTGGACGTCTACAGCTGGCGCCTCGTGCACCTCGACGGCACCCGCGATGCGTGGAGCGCGTCGATCTCGATCCTGCTCGGCTTCCAGGGCATCATGCTGTTCGTGCTGCTGCTGGCCGGTCCGTACCTGTGCGTGCGCGCCTGGCGCGGCATGATCGTGCCGCAGAACCGCGCCACGCGCGACAATATCGCGCTGATCTGGCACTACGTGACGCTGCAGGGCTTCACCGGTTTCCTGGTGATCCGCGGCCTGCTGCTGGTAATGGAGTGATGCGATGAACGACCATTTCTTCGGGCGCGCCACGCGCGCCTCGCTCCCGTTCCTGATCTGGGCAGCGCACTTCGCGTTCGCGTACATCGTCGCGGCCAGCCAATGCACGCCGGGTGCGTTTCGCGCGGCGGGGCCCAATCCGTGGCTGCTGGGCGGCGCGACCTTGCTGTCGATGGCGGCCTGCGCGTGGGTAGGCGCGCTGGCCGGCAAGCGACTGCGCCAGGGATCGGAAGAGTTTGTGGATTACGTGGCAGCGGCCAGCGCGGTACTGGCCACCGTGGCGGTGGCGTGGACGGGGATTCCGGTGTTGCTGGTGACGGGATGCGCTTGACCGTGCATCCCGGATTGTTAACTTCTGCACGTCGTTCCCGCGGAGGTGGGAACGACGTGCTGGCGTGGGGTGTGTTACCCCGCGTCAGGCACCACGCGCCAGATGACGTTACCTACGTCATCGGCCACCAGTACCGCGCCCTTCTTGTCCACCGCCACACCCACCGGCCTGCCCTGCGCCTCGCCGTCCTTGTTGACGAAGTCACTGAGGATGTCGACCGGCTTCCCGTTCGGCATGCCATCCTTGAACGGAATGAACACGACGTTGTAGCCCGAGCGCGGCTTGCGGTTCCAGGATCCGTGGTTGCCGACGATCGCGCCGTTTTTATACTGCGCCGGCAGGAGCGAGCCTTCATAGAACGTCAGGCCCAGCGCCGCCACGTGCGCGCCCAGGGCGTAATCGGGCACGATCGCCTTGTCGACCAGATCCGGGCGCTGCGGCTTGACGCGTGCGTCGACGTTCTTGCCATAGTAGCTGTATGGCCAGCCATAGAAGCCGCCCTCTTTCACCGACGTCAGGTAATCGGGCACCAGGTCGCTGCCGATCTCGTCGCGCTCGTTCACGACCGTCCACAGCGCGCCGGTTTCCGGGTTCCACGCCATGCCGTTCGGATTGCGCAGGCCCGACGCGAACACGCGCGTGGTGCCGCTGGCGATGTCGATTTCGAGGATCGCGGCGCGGTCCTTTTCGGCGTCCATGCCGTTTTCGGCGACGTTGCTGTTCGAGCCGGTGGTGGCGTACAGCTTCGTGCCGTCCTGGCTGGCGATGATGTTCTTGGTCCAGTGATGGTTGAGCGGCCCGCCCGGCAGCGGCGCGACCGGCTGCGCCGCCTCGGTGATTTCGGTGACGCCTTCCTTGTACCTGAAGCGCACGATCGCGTCGGTATTGGCCACGTACAGCATGTCGCCCACCAGCGCCATGCCGAACGGCGAGTGCAGGTTCTTCAGAAAGACGCTTTTCAGTTCAGCCACGCCGTCGCCGTCGGCATCGCGCAGCAGCGTGATGCGGTTCGCGCTCGGCACACCGCCACCAGCTCTGGCCATCACCTTGTCCTGCACCCACTTGCGAATCCCGCCGGCGTCAGGCTTGGCTGGTTTGTTCGACTCGGCCACCAGCACGTCGCCGTTCGGCAGCACGTACACCCAGCGCGGATGGTCGAGCGCCGTGGCGAAGGCGTTCACGTCCAGCCCGGCCGCCGCCGTTGGCGTCACGCCCGCGGGCCAGCCGGTGGCCTTGGCGATGTGCACCGTCGGGATCAGGGATTTATTTGGTTCCTTGAGCTCGGGCTGCGGCCCGACGTCGGCGCCTTGCGGCAGCGTCGATTTGTCGCCGCACGCGGCCAGCAGCAGGATGGTGGCGCCAGCGCACAGGCGCGGCAGATGGTGTCGCATGGTGTTCCCCCAAAATACATCGTGGGGAAATCTTATATTGACAAAACATCACGCCACGTTCGTTACGTGCAAGCAACCTCAAGTGGCCGGCAGGGGCGCGCTCCTGCGCCGGCGCGCATAGTTCCATAGCCCGGGCACCTGGATCAGTACCAGCAACGCGAACGCATTCTGATAGGCCGCCGCCGGCGCATGGCCCAGCAAGTCGGGCTTCCACAAGCCGATCACCAGGCCAAACCCGGCCTGCACCAGGAAGGCGCCGATGAAGATCAGCAGATTCAGGAACGTCGCCGCGCGGCCGGTCAGTTCGCGCGGCATCGACTGGGCCACGATCGCGTACTCGATGCCGGTGACCGTGCCCGCCAGCGTGAACATCACCGACAGCCACTGGAAACTGGGCCGGTAGCCGATCACGAACGCCGCCTGGATCAGCACGAACATCGTGATGCCGGCGGCGGCCACGTCGAGCGGCGGCATGCCGCGCCGGCCGGCCCATTCGGTGATCATGCCCACCGCGATCGCGCCGAACACCACGGCCGCCATGCCCAGGTACAGCAGGTAGGCGACAGCGTCCTCCGGGTACAGCGCCACGTCGGCCAGCCAGCGCCCGATCCACAGGCCCTGCACGCCGAAGAACACCGCGTGCGGGATCAGCACCAGCGAGACCACCGCGCGAAAGCCCGGCGCGCGCCAGACGTCGCGCAGCGCCGGCAGCAGCGGGCTGCGGCTGGCCGGCGCATCATCGGTCTTCGGGTACAGCAGCCCGATCAACAGGCCGGTGCAGGCGACCAGCCCCGCCAGCAGCACGAACAGGCCGCGCCAGTCGGTGTACTCGAGCATCGCGCGCACCGGCATGGTGGCGCTGGCCGCGCCCATGCCGCCGACGGCGATCAGGTAGCCGTGCACCGACGGCAACCGGTTCGGTGCGATCCACGTCGACACCGCCTTGACCGCTGCCATGAAGCAGCCGCCCAGGCCACAGCCCATGACGGCGCGCGCCGCCAGCAGACTCCAGAATCCGCCGCCATGCGCGAACAGCAACGCGCCGCAGGACGCCACCAGCAGCATCGCCACCTGCACCCGGCGCGGCCCGTAGCGATCCAGCGCCATCCCGACCGGCAGCTGGACCAGTGCGAAGGCGAAGAAGAACGCGCTGGTGAGCAGTCCCAGTTGGCCAGGGGTGAGCGCGAGCGCGCCGGCCAGTTGCGACGCCAGCACCGCGTTCACGTTGCGCAGCAGCGAAGACAGGTAATGCCCGAGCGCGAACGGCACGAAGACATACACGAACACCGCCACGCCGGACAGGCGCGAGGGGGCGGGCGACACCAGGGCGGCGGGCTGCATCGTCGATACGCTCGGTGACCATCAGGCCGCGTCAGGCTGCGCTTGCCCGCGCCGGCCGGCCAGCACCAGCGGGATCACGCGCCCGCCGCCGCTCTCTTCCTCGAAGAAGAAGCGGTCGCGCCCGAACGCGGGTTTCAGGTGATCGAGCCAGGTGGCTTCGGCGTCGTACTTGGCGAAGAACGGCCGCCGCACCCACGCCGGATTGCGCGCTTGCAGGAACTGCAGCGCAAACAGCTTTTCGCCGTTGATCGTGACCACGCCGTCGATCACGACCTTGCCGGGAAAGGCGCTCATCGACGGGCCGCGCACGGTGCGCGACAGGCCCGAGACCATTGAATAGGCTTCCTGGAAGATGGCGTGGGCGCGCGCCAGCGGCAGCGCGAAGTAGTCGCTCGGGCCGGTGTCGCGCTCGACGAACATATAGTAGGGAATCGCGCCCAGGCGCACGCCGGTGGTCCACAGCTCGGCCCAGCTTTTCGGGTCTTCGTTGATGTGGCGGATCAGCGGGCCCTGCATGCGCAGCGTGGCGCCGGTGCCGACGATGCGCTTGACCGCCTGCTGCGCAATCGGCGCGCGCAGTTCGACCGCGTGGTTGTAGTGGCCCATGATTGCCAGGTTCTTGCCGCTGTCGACCACCTTTTCGAACAGGCGCAGCAGGTCGTCGCTGTCCTTGTCCGACACGAAGCGCTGCGGCCAATACGCGACCGACTTGGTGCCGATGCGGATGTTCTGGATGTGGGCCAGCTCGGGGATCAACAGCGGCTCGAGGAATTCGGCCAGCGAGCGCGTATTCATGATCATCGGATCGCCCCCGGTGATCAACACGTCGGTGACATCGGGATGCACCTTCAGGTAGTCCACCAGTTCGCCGCATTCGCGCGCATCGAACTTCATCTCGTCCATGCCGACGAACTGCGGCCAGCGGAAGCAGAAGGTGCAATAGGCGTGGCAGGTCTGGCCGGCGCTGGGGAAGAACAGCACCGTCTCTTTGTACTTGTGCTGCAGGCCCTTGAGCGGCGCGTCGTTCACGCGAGGCACGTTGTGCGTCATCTGGCCGGCCGGGTGCGGGTTCATGCGCATGCGGATCGCGTGCACCAGGCGCGCGATCGCGGTGTCGTCCTTCTTGTACAGCACCAGGTCGCGCAACTGCTCGTATTCGGCGCTCGGGAGCATGTCGCGGTGCGGGAAGGTCAGGCGGTAGATCGGATCGTCCGGCACGCGCGACCAGTCGATCAGGTTATCCATCACATACGCATTGGTGCGAAACGGCAGCACATGAGACACCACCTGCACTGCTTCCTGCAGCTCGGGTGTGAGCCATTCCCATTGGCGCGCGGTCACGATCGACTGGCGCGTAAAAGGCTTGAACTTGGTGGGCGTCGTTTCAGTCGTGTTCACGAAAATCTCCAGAAGAAGACAAGGGGGAAAGCCGGCAAATTGCCGGAAAGAATCCATCTTAGGGAGGCCGCATGCGCTGAGATTGCCAACAATCAATGAGATTGTTTCTGACGTCGGGAATAGGACAAATGCGGGTCAGCGTAGGAAAAAATGACGCTTCGGCACAACGGCGCCAGTGCGATTTTCGTGGGTTTGTGCGAGCGCAATCCAGTAACAACACGCATCGTTAGAGTAGTGAATGCACTCAAGCAATATTTCTTAGGAATACACCGCGAAAGGAAGTACCGCCATGAAACTGATCGCCACCGCCGCCGCCCTGTGCCTGGGGCTGGCCTCGACCGCCGCCCTGGCCAATGAGCCGACCGAGAAAGACGCCATCGCGATGGCCGAGCGCGGCGCCGCCCTGATCAAAGCCAAGGGCAAGGATGAAATGATGAAACGCATTAACGCCAAGGACCCGGAATTCGTCCAGGGCCCGCTGTATGTCGACCTGCGCGACGTCAAGACCGGCATCGTGCTGGCCCACCCCTACAACCCGTCGATCGTCGGCAAGGACCTGACCGACGTGCCCGATGCGAACGGCAAGAAGTACCGGCGCGAGATCATCGAGCTGGCCGCCGCCAAGGGCAAGGGCTGGGTCGATTACCAGTACAAGAACCCGACCACCGGCAAGATCGAGCCGAAAACGACGTACATCCTGCTGGTCGACGGTGTGGTGCTGGAAGCCGGCATCTACAAGAAATAAGTCTGCCCTGCCGCCGTGTATCCCCTGCTGTCGCTGCCGTCGCGCTCCTACCCGCGATGGCAGCTTTTTTTGTGGAGTGACCCATGCTGAACAAACTGCGGATTGGCCAGAAACTACTGCTGGCCCCGGGCCTCGTGCTCGTGCTGCTGACCATGCTGTCGGGCGCCGCCTGGTACGGCATGGTGCGCCAGAACGCCTCGCTGGAAAACATGGTGCAGGTACGCGCGGCGCGCCTGCAGGCGGTGGCCGATGTCGCCGGCGAGGCCCGCTTCGCCCACGCCAACGCCTATCAGCTGCTGGCCTGGACCAACGGCAGCTTCGCCCAGAACCGCTTGAGCGCGCTGACGGCCGACATCGGCCGCCGCCACGCCGCCATCGGCGACAAGCTGGGCAAGTTCGCGCAGGCCGCCGGGGTTGAAGAACGCGCGCCGGTCGAGGCATCGCAGGCGGCGCTGGCGCGCTACCGCAAGGCGGTCGGCGAGACCATTGAAATGGCGGCGGTAGACCAGTCGATTGCCACCAACTCGATGCAGAAGGCCGAGCAGCAGTTCGGCGCGCTCGACGCCGAGCTGACCCACCTGGCCCAGATCGAAAAGAAAATGAGCCAGGATGCGTACGCCGCCGCCAAGGCCGAATTTCGCACCCTCGGCTGGACCATGGCCGGCCTGGTGCTGCTGTCGATCGCGTTGTCGTTGTCAGTGACGATGCTGGTGCGGCGCGCGATGCTGGCCGGGATCCACTCGATCGCGCACACGGTCGGCGAACTGGCCGAAGGCCGGCTCGATGCCCCGCCGGTGGGCGCAGAAGGCCGCGACGAAATCGCCGATACCGGGCGCGCGCTCGATCACACCATCGCGCGCCTCAACTCGGCGCTGCGCAGCGTGATGACGGCGGTACGCTCGATCGACACGGCGTCGCAGGAAATCGCCAGCGGCAATATGGACCTGTCGAGCCGCACCGAACTGCAGGCCGGCTCGCTCGAGCAGACGGCCAGCACGATGGAGACCCTGACCACGGCCGTGAAAGACAACGCCACCAATGCGCGCCAGGCCTCCGAGCTTGCGGCCGAAGCGGCGCAACTGGCCGCGCGCGGCGGCCAGGCAGTGCAAGGCGCGGTGACGACGATGGAATCGATCCAGGCCAGCTCGCGCAAGATCGTCGAGATCATCGGCGTCATCGACGGCATCTCGTTCCAGACCAATATCCTGGCCCTGAACGCGGCGGTGGAAGCGGCGCGCGCCGGCGAGCAGGGCCGCGGCTTCGCGGTCGTGGCGTCCGAAGTGCGCACGCTGGCCCAGCGTTCGGCAGCGGCGGCCAAGGAAATCAAGGGGCTGATCGCCGACTCGGTCAGCATCATCGAACGCGGCAACGCATCGGTCAGCGAAGCCGGCGCCAGCATGGGCGACATCGTCTCGTCGGTGCGCCAGGTGAACGACATCATTGGCCGCATCAGCATCGCCAGCACCGAGCAGGCCGACGGCATCGCCGAAGTCAATCGCGCGGTCGGGCAGATGGACAGCATGACGCAGCAGAACGCGGCGCTGGTCGAAGAAGCGGCCGCAGCGGCCGAAAGCCTGCACGAGCAGACCGTCAACCTGGCCAAGGCGGTGGCGATCTTCCGCATCGCCCCTGGCGACGGCGAGGCAGCGGGGATGGGCGCGCAGGACGACGACGCGATCGACGTGGATTTCCAAGGCGTGCCAGAGCGCCGCGTTCCCGCCAGCACGATGCGCGCCAAACCGGTGCCGGCCCTGCCGCCGGTGACGGCGCGGCGGCGCGCCTGAGGTCGGGGCTTAACCGCGCATCGGCCGGCTCAAAAAGCGCGAGCCGGCCAGCCCGAAGCGCCACGGTACCTCGATCGCTTTCGAGATGCCGATGCGGATGCCTTCCACGACCAGCAGTCCGGCTTCGGCCGGCAGCAATGTGAACGACGCGCCGGCCAGCGCCATGCCATCGTGCGCACGCGTCACGCCCAGCGCCTGACACAATTTGCCCGGGCCCGAACACAGCGCGCGTGCGTCCAGCGCATCGCGCCGCGCGCGCATGATGTCCAGCCCCGCCACGGGTTCCAGCGCGCGGATCAAGACCCCGGCGCCATGCCCGGGCTCGCGGCACACGAAGTTCAGGCACCAGTGGATGCCGTACGAGCGATACACGTAGGCATGGCCGGGCGGCCCGAACATCGACGCATTGCGCTCGGTCTCGCCTGAAAACGCGTGCGAAGCCGGGTCTGCGCGGTCATACGCCTCGGTCTCGACGATACGGCCGCCGACGCCGTTGACCAGCACCGTCACGCCGATCAGCTGGCGCGCCACGACGGCGGCATCGGCTGAAAAATCAATCCCTGCAATGGTCGACAAGCTCATGGAGCGATTCTAGCGCGCTCGCCCGGCGCCCGGCGCTATGGTGAAATTGACACAGCAACCGGCAAAATCCCACATTGCCTTGGTGCAATATCCAGGCGACTCCGGTATAGTGAACGGGTCCTCCGCAATCGCCGAGATGCCCTCTCGCGCCCCGTTACTTCATGAATACCGTCGTCGAGTCCGCCCCCGAAGTCGACCAGGTCGATGCCCTGATCAAGTCGATCCGCATTCCGCCGCGGCCGAGCCTGCTCGCCGACCTGCAGCGCGAACTGGGGTGCGAAGACCCGTCGCCCGACGCCATCGGCAAGATCGTGGCGAGCGACGTCGGCATGTCCGGCGCCCTGCTCAAGCTGGCCAATTCGGCTGTCTACGGCGGCCGGCACAAGGCCAAGTCGATCGAGCAGGCCATCCTGTTCCTCGGCATTAACCAGGTGGCGGCGCTGATGACGGGGCTGCTGGCGCGGCAGGCGATTCCGGTCAACAGCGCCGCGCTGGCCAGCTTCTGGGACATCTCCACCCGCCGCGCGCACGCGATGGTGTTCCTGACGCGCCGCCTGCGCATGGGCGAGCCGGACGTGGCCCACACCTTCGGCCTGTTCTGCGACACCGGCGTGCCACTGCTGATGGACCGTTTCAAGGATTACAACGTGACCTGGGGCGCGGCGTCGATGGATGCCCATCGCCCGTTCACCGCACTTGAAAACGAACGCCACTCGACCAGCCACGCCACGCTGGGCTGCCTGCTGGCCCGTAACTGGGGGCTGTCGGAGAACGTCGCCTGGGCCATCCTGCACCATCACGACTACGCCGTGATCGACGATCCCGCCACCGCCGCGCCGGTGCGTTCGCTGATCGCCCTGTCGCTGCTGGCCGAGAACGTGATCTGCCGCTACCAGGGCCACGCCGAGTCGAACGAATGGAACAAGGGCGGCGCCCTGGCCTGCGCCTACCTGGGCCTGTCGGACGAAGAAACCGCCGAGATCCTGGACGAGCTGCTTGAAGCGTTTCACGAAGACTGAGTTTTGACTGGCCGGCTGCGCCAGTCCGGGCCATTCTCGTCCTGGCAATTCGACATCAGCGTGAAGTTGGTTTTTTGTGAATGAGTCGCAAAATGCCGGGAACCAGCATCTCGTCGTGAGGTGGTCATCCAGGCTGGCGACACATCTCTGTACTAACCAGTACGATTACTTGCCGAAGTGTTGAAACTTCTGCCTCTCCATCAACAACGCAGGAAGGCACGTCATGTCATCGATTTTGCAAGGAAAAGTCGCGCTGGTTACGGGCGCAGGCTCGGGTATCGGTCGCGCCGTCGCGATCGCCTACGCTGCCGAAGGCGCCAAGGTCATCGTCTCGGACATCAACCGCGATGGCGGCGAAGCCGTGGTCGCGGCCATCAAAAAGGCCGGCGGCGACGCCTTCTTCGTGCTGGCCAATACCTCGCTGCCCGAAGACAACGAGGCGCTGGTCGGCGCCACCATCAAGCACTACGGCGCGCTGCACATCGCCTGCAACAATGCCGGCGTGGGCGCGCCACCGGCCGATCTGGGCGACTACGAGATCGCGAACTGGGACAAGGTCATCGGCGTCAACCTGTCCGGCGTGTTCTATGGCATGCGCTACCAGTTGCCGGCGCTGCTGGCCTCAGGCGGCGGCGCGATCATCAATATGGCGTCGATCCTGGGCCAGGTGGCCACTGCCCAGAACAGCGCCTACGTCGCGGCCAAGCACGGCGTGGTCGGGCTGACCAAGGCGGCCGCCATCGAATACGCCACGCGCGGCATCCGCATCAACGCCGTCGGTCCCGGCTACATCGACACGCCGCTGCTGCAGACCATGTCGGAAGAAGCGCGCGCGCCGCTGATCGCGCAACATCCGATCGGGCGCCTGGGCACGTCGGAAGAAGTGGCCGAGCTGGTGGTGTGGCTCAGTTCCGACAAGGCGTCGTTCGTCACGGCCTCGTACTACGCGGTCGATGGTGGCTTGCTGGCACGCTGAGCGTCACCCCTCAGCGCGGGATGCAGTTCGCGCGCTGAGACACTACGTTCATTTTTGGCAACGCATAACGCGAGCCGGCGCTCAATATGAAAACAGCAGACCATTCATTAGACGCAGCAGAGCCGTCGTCCCGCAACACCAACCTCGATACTTCTCACATCACCGAACGACGACGCCATGAAGAATTGCAGAGTCGCAGGGCGCAGTAGTGGCATGCGCAACATGCCGATTTTGTCGCCGGCTACAACCGAGCCATAGAAAAGGACGGCCTGGCACTTCAGGAATGGCGCGCCTTCTGATTTGCGCGTCGGTGTCAATATGGGCACCAGTGTCGAGGACGCCAGTACTCGATTGCACAACGCAGACTGCTCAGCGCCAAGCGGCCTACAGGTGCGATGCGCCGCGCAAGGTCAGCCACACGGCCAACTTGTCCGCATACCGCAACGTGTACGCCGGGCTACTCGACGGCAAACATACGATGCGATAACGCTGCGCGTGCTCGCCCAGCGTCTTGACGCCCAGCCGCGCCGCCGTGCCGCCATTGAACGCAATCGTCTTTAGGTGCGGCAACCCCGCGATCAGCGCAAGCAGGTCATTGCCCGTGTGATCGCGGATTTTGCTATCGAGACTGCCGTCCCGCTCGGCCTCGGCCACCACGTCCCACAGGCCCACACCGTTCTCCAGCAACGTTTGCAGACGCGCCGTATAGGTGAGCGCCACCAGATCGCGCCCGATCACTTCCGACATCAGCATCCAGAACCGGTTCTGCTTGTTGCCGTAGTACTCCTGCTGTGCCAGCGACTTGGCGCCTGGCAAACTACCGAGCACGAGGATGCGGGTAGCCGCGTCGACGATCGGGTCGAAGCAGCGCTTGCGGCTCGCATGGGATACTTCCGAAGAAATCATGGCATGGCTCATCGCCGCATTCTAGCGCGGCCCTGACAAAAAAGCGGCGGTACGCTCACACGCACCGCCGCAAAGGGCAAACAACTCTTTTACCTGTAGATCAGCGCAGCGCCACCGCCGCATTGACCGGCTGCGCGGCATCCCAACCACCGCCCAGCGAACGTATCAACGCCACGGTCGTCAGCGCGCGGTCGCCGCGCAACTGCACTGCGGTGCGCTCAACGGTCGCCAGGGCGCGCTGCGCGTCCAGCAGTTCCAGATAGCCCGAGCGGCCCGCGTCGTACAGTTTTTGCGCCAGGTCGGCCGAACGGCGCGCCGACACCACGGCCGCGTCGATCTGCTCGGCCTGGCCCGCCAGGATGCGCAGGCCAGCCAGGTTGTCCTCGACCTCGGCGAACGCCGTCAGCACGCTCTGGCGATAGGTGCCCACCGATTCCTCGAGCACCGCTTCGCTGCGCACGACGTTGTTGCGGTTGCGGCCACCGTCGATGATCGGCATCGAGGCCAGCGCGCCGAGCACCCACGAACGGCTGCTCCACTTGAACACTTCCGAGAACACGCCGCCCACGCCGCCGCCATCGGCATTGATGGTCAAGGCCGGGAACATGGCGCCGCGCGCCACGCCGATGCGGGCGTTCGACGCTTCCATCGCCCGCTGTGCGGCGACGATGTCGGGCCGGCGCTCGAGCAGTGACGACGGCAGGCCGGCAGGAATCGCTGGCATCAGGCTGGCGTCAAGCAGCGGGCTCGGGCCGGCCACGTAATCGGCTGCCGGCTTGCCCAGCAAGACCGCCAGCGCATGTTCGGTGGTGGCGCGCTGGCGCTGCACGCCGATGGCTTCCGAACGCGCCGTGGCCAGCTCGGTGCGGGCGCGCGACAGGTCGAACTCGCCGATGTCGCCCAGGTCGAAGCGACGCTGCGTCAACTTGATGCTCTCCTCGCGCAGCCGCACCGTGTCGGCCAGCGTCACCAGTTCGGCGTCCAGCGCGCGCAGCCTGAAATAGGTCTGCGCCACGTCGGCCTGCAGCGCCAGCAGCACCGAGCGGAAGTTTGCTTCGGACGTCGCCGCGTCGCCCCGCGCCGCCGACACGCCGGCCGCCACGCGGCCGAACAGGTCGACCTCGTAGCTGGCCGACAGGCGCGCGCTGTAGCTGGTGTAGGCCGACGTGTCGGTGCCCTGCGGCAGGTTCGATTCGAACGGCGACAGGCGCGCACGCTGGGCGCCGATCCCGATGCCCACCTGCGGGATGCGATCGGCTTCGGCGATGCCGGCAATCGCGCGCGCCTGCTTGACGCGGCTGGCCGCGACCGACAGGTTGGCGTTATTGGCGGCAGCCTCCTCGATCAGGGAAGTCAGCGCCGGATCGTTGAAGGCGAGCCACCACTGGCCGCGCGGCTGCTGTTCGGCCGGCTGCGCCGGCTTCCAGCGCGCGCCGTCGATGCCGGACACTTCAACCGCCGCGGCGGGCGCCTGCGACTCGCGAAACGCACCGGGCGTGGCCACGTGCGGCTGCACGAAATCGGGCGTGGCGCAGGCCGTGAGCAGCAGGGCTGCCAGCAAAGGCGCGACGCCTTTTGCAATCATCGTATTCATCAGTGCACTCCTTCTGCGCTGTGCGCCACCACGGGTGTGGCGTGTACAGGTTTTTCAAATCGTTTTGCCAGCAAACGCAGCAAGACGTAGAACAGCGGCGTGAGGAACAGGCCGAAGAAGGTCACGCCCAGCATGCCCCAGAACACGGCGACACCGATGGCATGGCGCATCTCGGCGCCCGCGCCGCTCGAGAACACCAGCGGCACCACGCCGGCGATGAACGCGATCGACGTCATCAGGATCGGCCGCAGACGCAGGCGGCTCGCTTCCAGCGCGGCGTCGACGACACCGCGGCCATGGTCTTCCAGTTCGCGGGCGAATTCCACGATCAGGATCGCGTTCTTCGACGCCAGCCCCACCAGCACGAACAGCGCGATCTGCGTGAAGACATTGTTGTCGCCACCGGTGAGCTTGACGCCGATGAGCGCGCACAGGATCGACATCGGCACGATCAGGATGACCGACAGCGGCAGCGTCCAGCTTTCGTACTGGGCGGCCAGCACCAGGAATACCAGCAGCACGCACAGCGGGAACACATAGATCATCGTGTTACCCGACAGGACGTCCTGGTAGGTCAGCTCGGTCCATTCGTACGACACGCCCTTCGGCAGCACTTCTTTCGCGATGCGTTCCATCGCCGCCTGGGCCTGGCCGGACGACACGCCGGGCGCGCCGCCGCCATTCATCTCGGCCGACACATAACCGTTGTAGCGCGTGACGCGGTCGGGACCATACGTGTCCTTCACGCGCATCATCGACGACAGCGGAATCATCTCGCCGGTATTGCTGCGCACCTTGAACTGCTCGATCTGCTCGCGCTGCGAACGGAACGGCGCGTCGGCCTGCACCCGCACCTGGTAGGTACGACCAAACTGGTTGAAGTCGTTCACGTACAGCGAACCGAGATTCACCTGCAAGGTCTGGTTGATGCTCGCCAGCGGCACGCCCAGCTGCTTGGCTTTTACCCGGTCGATGTCGGCGTACAACTGCGGCACGTTGATCTGGAAGCCCGAGAACACGCCCGCCAGTTCCGGCGTCTGCGCGGCGCGCGCCGTCAGCGCCTGCACGGCCTTGTTCAGTTCTTCGTAGCCGACGTTGCCGCGATCTTCGATCATCATCTTGAAGCCGCCCGTCGTGCCCAGGCCATTGACCGGCGGTGGCGAGAGCACCATCACGAACGCATCCTCGACTGCGCCCATGCGCTTGTTGATCTCGGCGGCGATGGCCTCGGCGCTTTGCGCCTTGTCCTTGCGCTGGTCGAACGATTTCAGGCCGACGAACACGATGCCGGCGTTCGGTGCATTGGTAAATCCGTTGATCGACAGGCCCGGGAAGGCGATCGACGATTCGACACCGGGAATCTCCTGGGCGATCTTCGACATCTGGCGGATCACGGCGTCGGTGCGGTCGAGCGAGGCGGCGTCGGGCAGTTGCGCGAAGCCGATCAGGTAGGCCTTGTCTTGCGGCGGCACGAAGCCCGGCGGCACTGCCTTGAACATGAACACCGCAGCCACGGCCAGCGCCAGGTAGACGCCGATCGCAGCTGTCTTGCGGCGCAAGACACCCTTCACGCCGTGTTCATAGCGCTCGGACGAGCGGCCGAAGAAGCGGTTGAAGGCGCCGAAGAAGCGGCCCAGCACGGCGTCGATCATGCGCGTCAGGCGGTCTTTCGGCGCGTTGTGCGGCTTGAGCAGCGCGGCCGACAGGGCCGGGGCCAGCGTCAGCGACGCAAAGGCCGAGATCACCGTCGAAATCGCGATCGTCAGTGCGAACTGGCGATAGAACTGGCCGGTCAGGCCCGATACGAATGCAATCGGCACGAACACGGCGCACAGCACCAGTGCGATGGCGATGATCGGACCGCTGACCTCTTTCATCGCCTGGATGGTGGCGTCGCGCGGGTTCAAGCCATCGGCGATATTGCGCTCGACGTTTTCCACCACCACGATCGCATCGTCGACCACGATACCGATGGCCAGCACGAGGCCAAACAGCGACAGCGTATTGATCGAGAAGCCAAACGCCAGCATCACGGCAAAGGTACCGACCACCGACACCGGCACGGCCAGCAGCGGAATGATCGAGGCGCGCCAGGTCTGCAGGAAGATGATCACCACCAGGGCGACCAGCACCACTGCTTCGAACAGCGTCACGATGACCGAGTTGATCGACTCGCGCACGAACTGGGTCGGGTCATACACGATCGAGTACTTCACGCCTTCCGGGAAGTCGCCCGACAGCGCTTCCATGGTCGTGCGCACGTCGGCCGACAATTGCAGGTCGTTCGCGCCAGGTGCGGCGAAGATCGGGATCGCCACGGCCGACTTGTTGTTCAGCAGCGAGCGCAGTGCATAGGAACTTGAGCCAAGCTCCATGCGCGCGACGTCCTTGAGCAGCGTGGTGCCACCCTCGGCGTTGGTCTTCAGGACGATGTCGCCGAATTCGTCGGTGCTTTGCAGACGGCCCTGGGTATTGACCGTCAGCTGGAAGTCGGCGTCCTTCGCCGGGCCCTGGCCGATCACGCCGGCCGCGACCTGCACGTTCTGCTCGCGGATCGAATCGATCACGTCACCAGCAGTCAGGCCGCGCGCAGCGACTTTTTGTGGATCGAGCCAGACACGCATCGCGTAGTCGCCCGAGCCGAACAGCTGGACCTCGCCCATGCCCTTGATCCGGGCCAGCTGGTCCTTCACGTTGAGCACCGCGTAGTTGCGCAGGTACAGGTCGTCGTAGCGGCCGTCCGGTGAATTCAGGTGGACCACCATCGTCAGGTTGGGCGACGACTTCACGGTTGTCACGCCGATCTGGCGCACTTCTTCGGGCAGCCGTGGCAGCGCGCGTTGCACGCGGTTCTGCACCGCGGTCTCGGCTTGCTCGACATCGGTGCCGATCTTGAAGGTGACGGTCAGCGCCAGCGCGCCGTCGGACGTGTTTTGCGACGACATGTACAGCATGTCTTCGACGCCGTTGATCTGTTCCTCCAACGGCGTGGCCACGGTTTCGGCGATGACCTTGGGGTTCGCGCCCGGATACTGGGCGCGCACCACCACGGATGGCGGCGTGACTTCCGGGTACTCGGAAATCGGCAGCATGAAAATCGAGATCAGGCCGGCGACAAAAATGATCACCGACAGCACGACCGCGAAGATCGGTTTATCGACAAAGAATTTAGGGAAGTTCATGGCGATTTATGCTCCAGTTGCGGCCGCTGGGGTAGCCGGTGCGGCCTTGGCCACCATCGGCACGACCTGGGCGGCGATCGGTGCGCCGGGGCGCACGCGCTGCAGACCGCTCACGACGACCTTCTCGCCCGGCTTCAGGCCTTCGCGCACGATGCGCAAGCCATCGTCGAGCGGGCCCAGTTTGACGCTGCGGTATTCGGCCTTGCCGTCCTTGTCGACCACGTACACGAACTTGCGGTCCTGGTCGGTGTTGATGGCGCGGTCGACGATCAGGATCTGCTGGGTCGGCGCGCCGCCAGCGATCTGCACGCGGGCGAAGAGGCCCGGCGCCAGCGCGCGGTCGGCATTGGCCAGCGTGGCGCGCATGCGCACGCTGCCGCTGCGGCTATCGAGCTGGTTGTCGACGAATTCGAGCTTGCCGCTGTGCGGGAAGCCCGGTTCGCCGGCCAGGCCCACTTTCACGTCGACCGGCTGGCCGGCGTGGGTGCGGCGCGAAACGCGCAGATAGGTCGACTCATCGCCGTCGAAGCTGGCGTAGATGCGCTCGAGCGAGACGACGGACGTCAACACTGCGGTGGCGTCGACCAGGTTGCCGAGGGTGATTTCGGCCTTCGACACGCGCCCGTCGATCGGCGACGTGACACGGGTGTAGGCCAGGTTCAGGCGCGCCGTTTCATGCTCGGCTTGCGCTGCGCGCACGCTGGCGTCCAGTTCTTTCTGGCCGGCCGAACGTTCGTCGAGCTCGCGCTGGGCGATGGCCTTGTCGGCCACCAGGCGCTCGGCGCGCTGCAGTTCCAGGCGGGCCAGGTCGGCGCGCGCCTGCGCGGCGGCGGCAACGGCTTTTGTGCGGTCGGCTTCGGCCTGGTAGGGCCGTGGATCGATCACGAACAGCACGTCGCCCTTTTTCACTTCGGCGCCCGGCTTGAAGTTCACGGCGGTGATGTAACCCGACACGCGCGGCCGGATCGAGACGACCTCGATCGCTTCCAGGCGACCGGAGAATTCCTGCGTTTCCGTCACGGCCCGCTGGACGACGACGGCGCTCGTGACCGGCGGCGCGGCCGGTGCGGCCGCTGCCGGTGCGTCGTCACTGTTGGCGTCGGCGCAGCCGGTCAAACCGGCGCCCGCGAGACCTGCGATTGCCAGCGCGGCGATGATGACGCGCAGTTTGCCCATCCCTAATTGGTTATTCATGATTAACCTTTCTTATTAAAAACGATAAAAGACAACGATAAAAAAAGACAATAAAACCCCGTCCCGCGTCGCTGGCATGTCGGACCGGACGAAACGCAGGCAAAACGAATCCCCTTCCGCGCCGGAGCGAGGAAAGAATTCCCGTTATCTGATGTGGAGCCGCACAGTGCCGGGTGGCTTATCCCGGCAGGCGGCTGCGCGTTACCGGCAAGGCCGGTGCTGCGCCTGGGCGCCGTGATTCATGAGCACTCCCGCTTGATGATCGACTCTTACTTACCCTTGTGCCGGCAAAAATGCAGAGACAGCCGGTCCCCCGCCGTGCGTGTGGCACGGTGTCTCTCTTGCGATTATTCGTGATCGATAGACCTTGGCGTTACCCGGTCAGGTGACCTGGCGCCCCTCCAGGCGTGCCAGGAAGTTGGCGATTTCACCCATCGCCTGCCACTTGCAGGCGCATTCATTGCGGCCGTTCGGGTCTTCCAGATCGGCTGGCGCCATGCGCCGCACGGTGGTGCAGATGCCGGCATTGATCAGTTTTGCGCCATACAGCTCGGCTTCGTCGCGCAGCGGATCGTCTTCGGCCGACAGGATCAGCGCCGGCGCCAGGTTCTTCAGGCGGCTCGAATGCAGCGGCGCCGCATACGGATGCGAGCGGTCGGCCGCATGGGGCAGGTAGCCGCGATAGGCTTCGGCGCAGATCGTGGCGGCCTTTTCGCGGTTGGAGCATTGTGTCAGCTGGCGCATCGAGCAGGTGCTGAGGGCCGGATCGAGCATCGGCATGACCAGGATCTGGCCGGCCAGCGCCGGGCCGCCACGGTCGCGCGACATCAGCGCGCACACGGCCGCCAGATTGGCGCCGGCTTCGATGCCGGCGGTCACCAGCAACTTGCCGTTCCAGCCGAGCTTGGTCTTGTTCTTCTTGGCCCATTGCAAGACCGCATGCGCATCCTCGACGGCGGCCGGGAACGGGCTGACGGTGGCCAGCGTGTAGCTTGGCGCCAGCACCAGCGGCAGATGGTCGCATTCGGCCAGCGAGCGCAAAAAGTCATCTGCCTCGTCGAGGTCGCCGCTGTCGAAGCCGCCGCCGTGGTAGAACACGACCAGCATGTCGCGCTTGGTGGGCGGGCCGGCGGCGTACAGGCGCGCAGGCAGCGGACCGGCCGCGCCGACGACTTCCAGGTCACGCACCTTCAGCGCGCGGTCCGGGATATCGCTGACAGTATTCATGGCGCGACCTGCCCGACCTGGAGCTCGACGATGCGTTCGTCGACGACGGCGCAATCGCCGATGCAGCTCATCTGCATCTGCATCGACAGCGCCCGCACGCCGCGCGCTTCGGCACCGGCGGCGCGGGAATAAGCATCCGTGCACAGCAATCCCGCCAGCGCGACGCCGCTAAGCGCAACTGCAACCGTGGTAAAAATGCCGTCTCGAATACTCATGGCCTGCTCCGTCTTCTCAAGTAATTACTTTGTTGCGATGCACACATAATAGTCTTCATCTACAATCAGATAAAGATGGCAATACCGAATTGATTGTTCAGATTCCTGAACAATGACGCGATTTTTGATCTGAAAGCTCGATGAACAAGCTGCAAGCCATGGAAGTGTTCGTGCAAGTAGTCGATGCCGGCAGCTTTACGCGCGCCGCCGACAGCCTGCAAATGCCAAAGGCGACGGTGTCCACGCTGATCCAATCGCTGGAAACGTCCCTCGCCTCGCGCCTGCTGCATCGCACGACGCGCCATGTGTCCGTCACATCGGACGGCGCCGCCTATTACGAGCGCTGCGTGCGGATCCTGTCGGACGTACGCGACGCCGAAGAATCGCTCACGCGCCACCGCTTCAGCCCCAGCGGCCGGCTGCGCGTGGACGCACCGACGGGCCTGACCTGCGAAATCCTGATTCCGGCGTTGCCCGACTTCTTCGAGCGCTATCCTGATATTACCCTCGAGATGGGCAGCACCGATCGGCCGGTCGACCTGATCGAGGAAGGCGTCGACTGCGCCGTGCGCGGCGGCGACCTGATCGACAGCAACCTGATCGCGCGCCGCGTCGGCGTGATCAATTTCGTCACGTGCGCGGCGCCATCGTATATCGAGCGCTTCGGCATGCCGCTGCATCCGAACGATCTGGAGCGACATCGCTGTGTCAATTATTTTTCGTCCAAGTCGGGCAAGGTCAGCGGGTGGGATTTCACCCGCGACGGGGAACGGATCGAGGTCATGCTGCCCGGCGCCATCGCGCTCAACGACTCGAACGCCTATGTGAAGGCAGGCCTGGCGGGTCTGGGCGTGATCAATATGACCGACTACCTTTTGTCCGAGCAACTCGCTACCGGACAGATGGTGCGACTGCTGCCGGAATGGCGCTGCGATCCGATTCCCGTGCACGTGGTGTACCCGCACAACCGCCATTTGTCGGCCAAGGTGCGCGTGTTCGTCGAATGGGTGTCCGAGCTGTTCGCGAACAATCCCCATCTGCGGGTGCAGCCCGCCGATACCACGGCGCCCACGCCGGCGCTGCCAGGGACGCGATGAGCCAGCCAGCCGGTTGAAAGCGGCGGTAGAATCGTCTTTACAATAAAGAGGAGACGCCCATGCACACCGCATCCACGCCCCGCGCCATCGATGACTTGCTGGCGCGCTATGGCGAGAGTCACCGCAATCCCGTCAATGAGCTGATCCACATCGTCTGCATTCCGGCGATCGTGTTCAGTCTGCTGGGCATCCTGTGGGCGGTCCATCCGGCCGTGGCGCTGCTGGTCGTGGCGGGAGCGCTGGCGTATTACGTCACCCTGTCGCGCCCGTTCGCACTGGGCATGGGCGTCATGGCCGGTGCCATGCTGGTACTGCTGGCCATGCTGCCGGATGGCACCGTGCTGCCGACATCGATCGGCGTGTTCGTCGCCGCCTGGATCGGCCAGTTCATCGGGCACCATATCGAGGGCAAGAAGCCATCGTTCTTCGACGATCTGCGCTTTCTGCTGATCGGGCCACTGTTCGTGCTGAGCATTCTGTACCGGCGTATCCGGGTCGCCTGGTGATGTTGCTTTTCTACTACATCGGCTGAGCCGTTCAAGCAATCGATGCCGGCAGGAACCAGGCGGGCCATCTATACTCCCGCGATGTCTTCTCCCGTCCTCTTCATCATCGCGTCCCTGATCTGGGGCTCGACCTTCTGGGCCATCACGTTGCAACTGGGGCACACCGCGCCGGCCGTGTCGGTGGCCTACCGGTTCTTCCTCGCCGCCGCTGCGCTGTTCGCCGTGTGCCTGGCGCGCCGCGAGCGCCTGAGCCTGCCATGGCGCACGCACCGCTGGATGGCGCTGCAGGGCGGCCTGACCTTCGGCATCTCGTACATCTGCACCTATCATTCCGAGCAGCACGTGGTGTCCGGCCTGGTGGCCGTGATGTTCGCGCTGATGGTGTTCTGGACGCCGATCTGGAGCCGCATCTTCTTCGGCACCGCCATCAACCGCCGCACCTGGGCTTGCGGCGCGGCCGCCACGGTGGGCGTCGCACTGCTGTTCTGGCACGCCATCGGCGACGCCTGGGCCGCGATCCAGGCCGGCGGCAACGACCACTTCATCGCCGGCGTCGTGCTGGCGCTGGCTGCCACCATGGCCAGCTCGGCCGGCAGCATCGTCGTCGCCAAAGTAAAGGAACAATCATCGAACCTGCCGTTGACGATGGCATGGTCGATGCTGTGGGGCGCGTCGATGGTGGCCGTATGGTCGCTCGCCACCGGCGACGCCTTTACCTTGCCCGACAGCGGCACCTACTGGGCGGGCCTGTTTTACCTGTCGATCTTCGGCTCGGTCATCGCCTTCTTCGCCTACTTCACGCTGATCGCCCGCATTGGCGCCAACAAGGCCGTGTACATCGGCGTCGTCACGCCCGTACTGTCCGTGCTGCTGTCGGTACTGCTGGAAGACTACCGGCCCGGCGCGCTCGAATTTCTGGGCATGCTCGTGTGCCTGGCGAGCGTCGCCTGGGCCGTGCGCGCCCCTGCTTTCAGGAGCGTGCAATCGGCTAACCTGAACAATCCCATCGAATCCCCATGAAACCTGACACCACGTTTTCCATCCGCCCTGCCCGTCCCGATGACGTCACGCACATCCACGCCATGATCGTGGAACTGGCCGTCTTTGAAAAACTCGAACACCTGGTGGTGGCCACCGAAGCGCTGCTGCACGAAGGCCTGTTCGGCGCGCAGCCGTCGTGCGAGGCGATCGTCGGCGAAGAGAACGGCGAAGTGGTCACCTTCGCCCTGTTCTTCCATAACTTCTCGACCTTCCTCACCAAGAAAGGTCTGTACCTTGAAGACCTGTATGTGAAGCAGGCGCATCGCGGCAAGAATATCGGCACGCGCATGCTGCAGCGCCTGGCACAGCTGGCGGTCGAACGCGGCTGCGGGCGCTTCGAATGGTCGGTGCTGGATTGGAACGAGCCTGCGATCAATTTTTACAAGGCGATGGGCGCGGATGTGATGCCCGATTGGCGTATCTGCCGCGTGACGGGCGACAGCCTGACGGCGCTGGCAGAGCGCGGCTGATAGTGGGACTGAAAAACGCGGCTGAAAGCGCGGCTGCGCGCTAAACCCGACCGACAAAGAAAAACCCACGACGCGTTGGCGCCGTGGGCAAACCCATTTTGGCAAATGGGGAGGGGAGAAGTTGAATCACGAGATGGACTATAGCCAGCGATTCTTAACGATCCATTAAGCTTTACATTTGCTTACGGTAGTCGGCGTCGCCGTTACGTCGGTAAGTACAAATCGCGAGATTCATCTTCCCTGACGCGGAAATAACGGGCTTGAGGGCGATCAATCGCATACCCACTGTGTACACGCGTGTTGCGTGCGCGGGACAGCAGCTGCAGGCTCAACCGATGGTACGCAGGATGCCGCCCTGGATGACGGCCTGGCAGGGATTGAAGCCGATCGCGTAGGCGAGGTCGGCGGGGCGCGCGATGTTCCACAGCGCCAGGTCGGCGCGCTTGCCGACCTTTAACGTACCGAGCTCGTCTTGCAAACCCAGCGCGCGCGCCGCGTGCGCGGTCACGCCCAGCAACGCTTCTTGCGGCGTCAGGCGCCACAGCGTGCACGCCATATTCATCGCCAGCAGCAACGACGTCATTGGCGACGTGCCGGGATTGCAATCGGTGGCCACGGCCAGCGGCACGCCGGCGGCGCGCAATCCTGCGATCGGCGGCATCGTCGTTTCACGCAGATAGTAATACGCGCCGGGCAGCAGCACGGCAACGGTGCCGGCGCGCGCCATCGCGGCGATGCCCTGCTCGCTCAGGTGTTCCAGATGATCGGCCGACAAGCCGCCGTAGCGCGCCACGAGTTCGGCCCCGCCCTGGTCGGACAGCTGCTCTGCATGCAGCTTGACTGGCAAGCCCAGCGCGCGTGCTTTCGCGAACACGCGCTCGGTCTGCGCCGGTGTAAAACCAATGCGCTCACAAAACGCGTCGACCGCGTCGACCAGGCCCTGCCCCGCCAGCGCTGGCAGCATGACCTCGCACACTTCGGTCACGTAATCGTTCTGGCGCCCCGCGAATTCGGGCGGCAGCGCGTGCGCGCCAAGGAAGGTGGTGACGACCCGCACCGGCAACAATTCGCCGATCCGGCGCGCCGCGCGCAGCATGCGCTCTTCGCCATCGAATGCCAGGCCGTAGCCCGATTTGATCTCGAGCGTCGTCACGCCCTCGGCCAGCAAGGCTTTTACACGCGGCAGGCTGGCCGCGACCAATGCATCGACGTCGAGCGCGCGCGTGGCGCGCACCGTGGCCATGATGCCGCCGCCCTGGCGCGCGATGTCTTCGTAGGTGGCGCCGTTCAGGCGCGCTTCCCATTCATTGCTGCGGTTGCCGCCATACACGATGTGCGTGTGGCAGTCGACCAGGCCGGGCGTCATCCAGGCGCCGCCGCAATCGTGTTCGTGCGCGGCCGTTGGCGCGTCGCGCCGTGCGCCGATCCAGGCGATGCGGCCATCCTTGACGGCCAGCGCGGCGTCGTGCAATTCGCCGTAGCCGTGTTCCATCGTGGCCAGGCGCACGTTGGACAGCAGCAGGTCAGTCATACATCGCTTCGTCGTCGTCCTCGGAATAATAATGGACGTCGACGATATAGATGGTGGCCTGCCCCGCTTCGAGCGTCCATACGGTGCCCTGGTCGAGCACCACGGCGTCGTAGCGCACCAGGCCAATGCGCTCGCTGTCGCTGGCCAGCTGCAGGCTGTCGCCTTCGGCCAGAAACAGCACCGTGACCTCGGCGCGCGCAATGAAGGTCGAGTCACCGCTCAGGCGCCGCCGGCCGAACTGGTGATAACAGCGCTCGCTGCGCGACATCACATTGAAGTCGGTCGTCGGCCCGCGATTGAGCCTGGCCCGCACCTCCGAGCTGCCGTCGAACGCCACCACCGGTTCGGCGGCCGTGATCAGGGTGGGCTCGCCGTCGATCTGCAAGGTCATGCCATGGCCCTCGACCAGCGCCAGCGTGCGGTCGACGCCCTCGAACTGCGAGAACGCGCCGTCTTCGGCGATGGTCGCCAGGCTGACGCGCCAGTCGAAGTTGTCGAAGCCGGCGTCGAGCGGGCCGATCGCGATCTCGGTCGTGTTGCCGCCGCCGTTCTTCCACGGTACCGGGGCCAGGCCTGCAAACGGAATCAAGACAGTCATGTGGTCACCTTTTAAGAGCGCAAATCCCGGAGCGCCTGGCGGTAGCGCAGCGCAATCGCCTCCTGCGCACGGTGGCGGCCGGCCTGCACCACCCAGCGCCCGCCGCACAGCACGTCGCGCACGAGATTGTCGTTACCGCAAAATACCAGGCGGCTCAGCACTTCGGCGTGGTCGACGCCATCGAGGTTCGGATGGTTCGCATCCAGCACCAGGAGGTCGGCGCGCCGCCCTGGCGCCAATGCGCCAACGCGCCGGCCGGTCGCCTGCGCACCGCCGGCTAACGCAGCTTGCCACAAAAAGTCGCCGACGCTGCGCTGCGCTGGCACGTGCGCCACATTGCGCTGCCGGTGCTGCAGGCGCTGGCCGTATTCGAGCCAGCGCAATTCTTCGACGGGACTCTGCGATACATGGCTGTCGCTGCCGATGCCGAAGCGCCCGCCGGCGGCGATGTACGGCGCCAGCGGAAACAGGCCGTCGCCCAGATTGGCTTCGGTGGTCGGGCACAGGCCGGCGACCGCGCCGCTGGCGGCCAGCGCCGTCACTTCATGCTCGTCCAGGTGCGTTGCGTGCACGAGGCACCAGCGTGGATCGAGCGCGATCTGGTCGAACAGGCAGGCGACGGGGCGCTGGCCCGTGTGCGCGAGACACTGCGTCACCTCGGCCTGTTGTTCGGCGATGTGGATGTGCAACGGCCGTTCGGCGGGCAAGCCGGCGGCCAGCGCGCGGATCGCATCGATGCCGGCCGCGCGCAGCGAATGTGGCGCGGCGCCCACTTCGAGCTGGCCACTCCGCAGCGGCGCCAGTGCATCGGCGATGGCCAGCACGTCGTCGACGTTCGTGCGAAAGCGCGCCTGGCCGGGCGTGAGCGGCTGCGCGCCGAAACCGGCGTGGCTGTACAGCACCGGCAGCAGCGTCACGCCCATGCCGGCCAGTTGCCCGGCGGCGGCCACGCGTTCGGCGGTTTCGGCTGGCCGCGCATAGCTGGCGCCATCGATGTCGCGCTGCAGGTAATGAAATTCGCACACCGACGTGTAGCCATGGCGCAGGCACTCGGCGAACAGCTGCGCGGCGATGGCTTCGATCTGGTCCGGCGTGATGCGCGCGGCGAAGCGGTACATCAGGTCGCGCCAGGTCCAGAAGCTGTCCGGGCCTTCGCTGCCCTGCTCGGTCAAGCCGCCCAGCGCGCGCTGGAACGCATGCGAGTGCAGGTTGATCATCCCCGGCAGCACGTACTCGGCGCGCGCCACGTTCAAGGGCGGGCGCACACCGGGCGCGACCTGCGTCAGGTCGCCGTGGCTGTCCCATTCGAGCAGCACGTCGCGCTGCCAGCCCTGCGGCAGCAGCGCATGGCGCGCGAACAGCGCGCCGTTGTTCATGCTCATGGCCGCGCCCAGTCGACAGCGGCGCCTATCATGTCGCGCAGCAGCGGCTGCAGCGTAGCGGCAACCTCGGGGCGGTATTCGAACGGGGGCGCCTCGTTCATGTACAGGTACTGGCATTTCTCGAGCTGGATCGCGTGCACGCCCAGTGCCGGTTCGCCGTAATGGCGCGTGATGTGGCCGCCCTTGAAGCGGCCGTTCAGGGCAATCGAGAAGCGGTCTTGTGCCCGCGCCACGCCCAGCACGGCAGCCTCCAGGCCCGGATCGCACGATGTGCCTTCGGCCGTGCCGAAGTTCAGGTCGGGCAGCTTGCCCTCGAAAAAGCGCGGCACGATCGAGGCGATGGAATGCGCTTCCCACAGCACCACGCGCCCATGTTCAGCTTTCAAGCGCGTGAGCTCCGCGCGCAGCTGCGTGTGATACGGCTGCCAGTACAGCGCCAGGCGCCGCTGCACCTCGGCTTCATCGGGCTCCATCCCGGCCCGGTACAGGCGTTCGCGCCCGAAGGTATCGAGCGGGCACAGGCCCGTCGTGTCCAGGCCCGGATACAGGTTGGTGTTTTCGGGTGGGCGATTCAGGTCGATCAGGTAGCGCGACCAGCGCGCCGAGATGGTCGAGATGCCCATCTCGGCGAGAAAATCGTACAGCTCCGGCAAGTGCCAGTCGGTGTCGGCGCGCGCCGCGGCGCACGGCGCCAGGCTGCCCGCCACGTCATCGGGGATATCGGTGCCCGCATGCGGCATCGATACCAGCATGGGAAGCCTGCCTGCCTTGAACCGGAACGCCATCGCTACTCCTTGAATGTTATGGGTGCAGCACCGCGAACAGCGCCTTGCACGACGCCGACAGTGCGCCCTGCCACACCATCGCGCGCGCCGCCTCGATGTCCGGCGCGAAGAAGCGGTCGGCGTCGTACGCCGCGACCTGCTCGCGCAACTGCGCGTGGACGGTTTCGAGCGTGGGCGAACTGCGCAGCGGACGGTGGAACTCGATGCCCTGGCACGCGGCCAGCAACTCGATGCCGACGATTACACAGGTATTGTGCGCCATCTGATGAAGACGGCGCGCCGCGAAGGTGGCCATGCTGACATGGTCTTCCTGGTTGGCCGACGTCGGCAGGCTGTCGACGCTGGCCGGATGGGCCAGCGACTTGTTCTCGGACGCCAGCGCCGCCGCCGTCACGTGGGCGATCATGAAGCCGGAATTCAGGCCCGGCTCGCGCACGAGGAACGCCGGCAGGCCGGACAGGTTGGCGTCGATCAGCAGCGCGATGCGGCGCTCGGCCAGCGCGCCGATTTCGGCAATGGCCAGCGCCAGCGAGTCGGCGGCAAACGCCACCGGCTCGGCGTGGAAATTCCCGCCTGACAGGATCACGCCGCCGTCGAATAGCAGCGGGTTGTCGGTGACGGCATTGGCTTCGATGAGCAGCGTGCGCCCCGCGTTGGCGATCAGGTCCATCACGGCGCCCATCACCTGCGGCTGGCAGCGCAGGCTGTACGGGTCTTGCACGCGTTCGTCGCCGACCAGGTGCGAGGCGCGGATCGCGCTGCCGGCCACCAGTTCGCGGTAGATGGCGGCCGCCGCGATCTGGCCCGGCTGGCCGCGCACCGCGTGGATGCGGGCGTCGAACGGCGCATCGCTGCCGCGTGCGGCGTCGACCGACAGCGCGCCGGTGACCATTGCCGCTTCGAGCAGGCGCTCGGCCATGAACAGACCGTGCAGCGCCAGCGCAGTGGACACCTGCGTGCCGTTGATCAGCGCCAGCCCTTCTTTCGCGCCCAGCACGACCGGCGCGATGCCGGCCGCCGCCAGCGCATCGACGGCATCGACCAGCACGCCGTTGTGGCGCACCTGGCCCACGCCCAGCATCGCCAGCGTCATGTGCGCCAGCGGCGCCAGGTCGCCCGACGCACCCACCGACCCTTGCACGGGAATGGCCGGCATGATGTTGGCGTTGTACAGGGCAAGCAAGGTCTTGATAATCAGCGTCCGCACGCCCGAGTAGCCGCGCGCCAGGCTGCCGATCTTGGTCAGTAAAATCAGCCGCACGATGTGGTCGTCGATCAGCGGGCCCGTGCCCACCGCATGCGACAGGATCAGGTTGCGCTGCAGCGTCGCCAGTTGCTCGACCGGGATGTGGGCCTTGGCCAGGATGCCGAAACCCGTGTTGATGCCGTATGCCGGGTCGCCCTTGGCGACGATGGCTTCGACGGCGGCGTTCGAGGCTTCGATGCCGGCCCAGGCATCTACAGCGAGGGACAACGGTGCGTGTGCGGCCCAGGCGGCGCGCAGGTCGCTCAAGGCCAGCTGGCCCGGTTGCAATGTGAATTCGTTCATGTGTTTACTTGATCATGGGAAGGTTGAGGCCATTGCGCCGGGCGCAGTCGATGGCGGTGTCGTAGCCGGCGTCGGCGTGGCGCATCACGCCCGAGCCGCTGTCGTTGACCAGCACGCGCGCCAGGCGCTTGGCGGCGGCGTCGGTGCCGTCGGCAACGATCACCACCCCGGAGTGCTGCGAATAACCCATGCCCACGCCGCCACCGTGATGCAGCGAGACCCAGGTCGCGCCGCCGGCGGTATTAAGTAACGCGTTCAGCAGCGGCCAGTCGGACACCGCGTCGGTCCCGTCGCGCATCGCTTCCGTTTCGCGATTCGGGCTGGCGACCGAGCCGGTGTCCAGATGGTCGCGCCCGATCACGATCGGCGCCTTCAGTTCGCCCGTGCGTACCATCTCGTTGAACGCCAGGCCGGCCAGGTGGCGCTCGCCCAGGCCCAGCCAGCAGATGCGTGCCGGCAGGCCCTGGAACGCGATGCGATCGCGCGCCATGTCGAGCCAGCGGTGCACGCGCGCATCCATCGGGAACAGTTCCTTGATCTTGGCGTCCGTTTTATAAATGTCTTCCGGGTCGCCCGACAGCGCCACCCAGCGGAACGGGCCGCGCCCTTCGCAGAACTGCGGCCGGATATACGCCGGCACGAAGCCCGGGAAATCAAAGGCATCCTGCACGCCCTCATCCTTGGCCACCTGGCGGATATTGTTGCCGTAGTCGACCGCGTGGCAGCCCATGGCCTTGAAGTCGAGGATGGCGCGCACGTGCTGCGCGCACGATGCCGCCGCCTCGGCCTTCAGGCGCGCGTGCTGCGCCGGGTCATGCTGCGCGGCCTGCCACTGTTCGACGCTCCAGCCGAGCGGCAGGTAGCCGTTGATCAGGTCATGGGCCGAGGTCTGGTCGGTGACCAGATCGGGCTTGATGCCGCCCGCGCGGGCGCGTCGCACCAGTTCGGGCAGCACGTCGGCCGCGTTGCCGAGCAAGCCAATGGAGACGGCTTCGCGCCGTTCAGTGTGATGCGCGACCAGCGCCAGCGCCTCGTCGATATCGCGCGCCTGCTTGTCGAGGTAGCGCGTGCGCAGGCGAAAATCGATGCTGCTTTGCTGGCATTCGACGGTAAGCGATACTGCGCCGGCGAAGCTTGCCGCCAGCGGCTGCGCGCCGCCCATGCCGCCCAGGCCCGCCGTCAGGATCCAGCGCCCGAGCATGTCGCCGCCAAAGTGCTGGCGCCCTGCTTCGGCAAAGGTTTCGTAGGTACCCTGCACGATGCCCTGGGTGCCGATATAGATCCAGCTGCCGGCCGTCATCTGGCCGTACATGAAAAGACCCTTGCGATCGAGTTCGTTGAAATGCTCCCAGTCGGCCCACTTGGGTACCAGGTTGGAGTTCGCCAGCAGCACGCGCGGCGCGTCCGGGTGGGTCTGGAACACGCCCACCGGTTTGCCGGACTGGATCAGGAGGGTCTGGTCGTCTTCCAGGTCGCGCAACGAGGCCAGGATCTGGTCGTAGCAGGCCCAGTTACGGGCGGCGCGGCCGATGCCGCCATAGACGACGAGCCGCTGCGGGTTTTCCGCGACTTCGGCGTCGAGATTATTCTGGATCATGCGGTAGGCCGCTTCGGTCAGCCAGCTCTTGCAGCTGAGGGCTGTACCACGCGGCGCCCGGATCACGCGCGAGGGGTCGAATCGTGGATCGACGCGAGATTCGTCGATAAGACGGGCATCTTGAGACATGGCGGCTCCTTCGGGTAAGGGATACGGCGCGCCCAAGAAAGGCGCGCCGTTAGCTGCTCTGAAGTCTAGGTTGTCTATACAACTTCGTCAAATCATTTCTTGAAGACCTGCTTGCCCGCCACCCACGTCTCGAGTACGCCCGTCTTGTGGATGTCGTAGGTCGGCATCTTGAACAGGTCCTGGTTGATCACGATGAAGTCGGCCTGCTTGCCCGCCTCGAGCGAACCGAGGCTGTCTTCGCGGTGCCCGGCATAGGCGGCGTCCAACGTGAAGCAGCGGAACGCTTCCTTCAGTGACATCGCCTGGTTCGGATACCACCCGGCGATCGGCTGGCCCTGCGCATCCTGGCGCGTGACGGCGGCGTGCAGGCCGAAGAACGGGTTGGGCGCTTCGACCGGGAAGTCCGAGCCACAGGCAATGCTTGATCCCTGCTGCAGGAACGTGCGCCAGGCATACGCGCCCTTGATGCGCTCCGGCCCGACGCGGGTCTCGGCCATGTTCTTGTCCGATGTCGCGTGGGTCGGCTGCATCGACGGGATGATGCCGATCGCTTTGAAGCGCGGGATATCGGCCAGCTGCACGACCTGCGCGTGCTCGATGCGGTGCCGCTGTGCGCCACTCTTCGTTGCGCCCACTTCCTTCTGATAGATGTCGAGGATCTGCTTGTTGCCGGCGTCGCCAATGGCGTGCACATTGACCTGGTAGCCGCGCCGCATCGCCTTGGTCATCATGGCGTCCATCTGCGCGCTCTTGAAGAACAGCAGGCCGTGCGAGTGCGTGTCGTCGCTATACGGTTTGATCAGCGCCGCGCCGCGGCTGCCCAACGCGCCGTCTGAATACAGCTTCACGGCGCGCAGCGCGTACATGCCGTTGCCGTAGTCTTTCAATGGCCCGTTCTTGGCCAGGGTATCGAAATCGTCGCCAGCGCCGCCGATCATGCCGTATACGCGCGTGGTCAGCTTGCCGGCATCGGCGTAGGCGCGGTACAGGCGGTCCTGGGTGACGTCCACGCCGGCGTCGTGCACGCTGGTCAGGCCCACGCGCGCCAGCTCGCCCAGCGCGCGGTCCAACATCGTGCGCGCTTCAGCCTCGGTCTGCGCCGGCAGCACTTTCGTCAGCAGCTCCTGCGCGGTGTCGACCAGGACGCCGGTGGCTTCGCCATTGGCGTCGCGCACGATCTTGCCGCCCACTGGATCCGGCGTGGCTTTCGTGATGCCGGCCAGCGCGAGTGCGCGGCTGTTGGCCCAGCCGGCGTGGCCGTCGACGCGTTCGAGCCACACCGGGCGATCGCTCACGACGGCGTCGAGTTCGGCCGCGGTGGGAAAGCGCCCGAGCTTCCAGTTCTCCTGGTTCCAGCCGCGCCCGCGCAGCCATGGGTGCCCCGGGTTGGCGCGCGCGTAGTCGCCGATGGACTTGAGCGCGCCGGCCAGCGAGGTGCTGTTGAACAGGTCGAGCTGCGTCAGTTGCTGGCCCAGGCCGAACACGTGGCCGTGGGCGTCGATCAGGCCAGGCAGCAGCGTGCGCCCTCCCATGTCGATGCGCTTGGCCTGCGGCGCCTTGGCCGCGACGTCCGCGCTGGCGCCCACCGCGATGATGCGGCCCGCGTCGTCAAATGCAATGGCGCTGAACTGCACCAGGTCGCCCCGCGTGTTGAGGGTGTAGCCGTTGGCGTTGTCGATCAAGGTGGCGGCATGGGCCGACAGGCTGCCGGCACAGGCCAGGACGAACAGGGAACACAGGGGGGTCAAGCGTGCGCGCATGCGTGGTTTTCTCCGTCGGTTGGGGGCCCGCGCATCGTGGGCGCGGCTCGGGAGAGTGTATAGAAATTCGCATGCCCGGCATAGCTCCGGAGCGCGTTCAACCCGGCGCGGATTGTTCCTGTTCGCGCGCCAGCAACGTGCGCTTGCGCTCGATCCCCCAGCGATAGCCCGACAGCGCCCCGCCCGTGCGCACCACGCGGTGACACGGAATCGCCACCGCCACCGGATTGGCGGCGCAGGCCCCCGCGACGGCGCGCGCACCGCCGGCCACGCCGACGATGTCGGCCAGTTCGGCGTAACTCACGGTGCGCCCGGCCGGGATGCTGCGCAGCGCCTGCCACACGCGCTGCTGGAATGCGGTGCCGCGCACGTCGAGTGGTAAATCGAGGCCAATGCGCGGCGCTTCGACCAGGCCGACCACCTGCGCCACGGTTCGCTCGAAGTCGCTGTCGGCGCCTTCCAGCACCGCCTGCGGAAAGCGCGCCTGCAGATCGTCCAGCAGCGGCGCCGGCGCATCGCCGATCAGGATCGCGCAGATACCGCGCGCGGTCGCCGCGACCAGGATCGCGCCCAGCGAGCACTGGCCCACTGCGAAGCGGATCGTCTCACCGCGCCCGCCAGCGCGGTAGTGCGTCGGCTGCATGCCCAGCACCGCGTTCGAGCCCGCATAGAAGCGCGCGCTGGAGCCGTAGCCGGCGTCAAAGATCGCGTCGAGCACCGGCGCGCCCTGCGCCAATTCGTGGCGTACGCGCTCGCCGCGCCTCGCCGCCGCATAGGCTTTGGGCGTGATCCCGGTATGCGCCTTGAACACGCGGTGAAAGTGAAAGCGGCTCATGCCGGCGGCCTGCGCCAGGCTGTCCAGGTCCGGCGCTTCGGCGGCGGCGTCGATCAGGCGGCAGACGCGCGCGACCGCTTCGCGCTGGCGCTGCGCCAGCGGCGGCAGGTGCGGCGCGCAGCGCAGGCAAGGCCGAAAGCCGGCCGCTTCGGCATCCCCGGTGCTGGCATGGAAGGCGACGTTGGCCCGGCCGGCGGCGCGCGACGGGCACGACGGCCGGCAATACACGCCGGTAGTGCGCACCGAGTAGACGAAGCGGCCGTCGAAGGCCGGGTCGCGCCGCTGCACGGCGGCCCAGCGCAGATCGTCGGTGTTGGTGTGGGTGCTGTCGGGGCGTTGTTCAAAATCCGGGGCAATGCAGGTCACAATCGTCTCCTTCGTCGTTGGCAATGTATCGTAGTCCCATGGCTCACGCTATGCACTCCGGGTCTTGCTTTCGAATCGCAGTGCTAGAATCTGGGCTGGTCAGACAGGCCAGGCACTTCGGAGAGAAGCTTGGAAGCACGGACCGCACACGACCAGTTGCAACAGACCGCCCCGGATAAAGCGCCCATTTTCCGGCAAATCAAGGAGTACCTGGTTGGCGAAATCGCGGCTGGGCGCTGGAAGGAAGGCGACCTGGTGCCGTCCGAACAGGCCCTTGTGCGGCTGTTCGGCGTCTCGCGGATGACAGTCAACCGCGCCGTGCGCGAACTGACCACCGAGCAGATACTGGTGCGGCGCCAGGGCTCGGGCACCTATGTCGCGCCGCAGAAGTACCAGGCCACGCTGGTCGAGATCCGCAACATCGCCGACGAAATCCGTGAGCGCGGCAAGCAGCACACCAGCCGTGTGCTGGTGCTCGAGGCCCAGGCGGCGGACGACATGCTGGCCGCCGAATTCGCGCTGGAGGCAGGCGGCACGCTGTACCACTCGCTGATCGTCCACTTCGAAAACGACGTGCCGATCCAGCTCGAAGCCCGCTGGGTCAATCCGGCCTGCGCCCCGGCCTACCTGGAACAGGATTTTTCCAGCATCACGCCCAATGAACACCTGATGGCGAGCGCCCCGCTGCAAGGCGCCACCTATACCATCGAAGCCCTGCCGGCATCGGGCGACACCGCCGGGCGCCTGGGCATCGCGCCAGGCGCGCCGTGTCTGGTGCTGCACCGGCGCACCACGTCGGCCGGCCGGATTGCCTCGGTGGCCACCATGTGGCATCCGGGCCATCTGGCGCGCTTCACCGGCAGCGTTTAGAGAATAACTATGCGTAAAGACAATAATCCATGTCACACTGAGACGGTCATGCCGAGCGACTCGTCGCCAGCACATTTACCATCAGCGACCCACATGCCCTCATCTTCGCACGCTGACAGCACGCTCCTGAACGTCCTGGTCCTGGACGACGACCCGCTGTTGCTCGAAATGATGCAAGAAATGCTGCTTGCTTGCGGGCCATGCAAGATCGTCCTTGAAACCGAAGCGCGCCAGGCGCTGGCACGGCTTGACGAGGCCTTGCCCGACGTCTTGATCTGCGACCTGATGCTGCCTGAAATGGATGGCATCGAATTCCTGCAGGCTGCAGCGGCGCAAGGGTATCAGGGCAAGGTGATCCTGATCTCGGCGCTGGAAGACGGCGTGCGTGAAGCGGCCGGCGAACTGGCGCGCGCTCTGGGATTGCAAGTGGTCGGCTCATTTCGCAAGCCCCTCGAACAAAACCAATTGAGTACGGCGCTGGCTTGTTAAGATTTTGTACAAGCGGCTAAACACTTTTTAAAAAAATGCGGTATTATTCGGCTCATTCCCCGCCTGACACCCTCTAGCCGTTCTTCCAATATTGAATTTCGCACACAGTGCCTCCACCATTGTGTAGTAACAATATTTAGCAACACAGGAAGAAACCCGGTAGCCGGTCGAGACGTTCCGCATGTCCTGTCTCCAGGCGTTAATCACAGTTACTACCTCTCATTGAGGAAACCATGAGCGAAAACATCAAACACATCAGTGACGCATCCTTTGACTCCGACGTGCTCAAATCCGAGCTGCCGGTGCTGGTCGATTTCTGGGCCGAGTGGTGCGGTCCTTGCAAGATGATTGCCCCAATCCTGGAAGAAGTAGCCAAGGAATACGGCGGCAAGATCACGATCGCCAAGATGGACGTCGACGCCAACCAGGCTGTTCCAGCCCAGTTCGGCATCCGCGGCATCCCGACCCTGATCCTGTTCAAGAATGGCGAAGTCGCTGCGCAGAAAGTCGGCGCACTGGCAAAAGGCCAACTGACCGCTTTCATCGACGGCAACATCTGATTCACCTGATACAATAAGCGGCGACGACGCGCCCGCGTTGTCGCCTCCCGGCCGGGAGGGCCCACGGCCCATCGCCACCTTCCCGCCTTGATTAACCCACGCAGTTCCCTCCCCTACCTTTTTTACCCGTCACGGGTCACCCACACACATGCATTTATCTGAACTGAAGGCGATGCACGTTTCCGCGCTGCTGGAAATGGCAATCGGCCTCGATATCGACAACGCAGCCCGCCTGCGCAAACAGGAATTGATGTTTGCAATCCTGAAGAAGCGCGCAAAAGGCGGTGAACAGATCTTCGGCGACGGCGCTCTCGAAGTGCTGCCGGACGGTTTCGGTTTCCTGCGCTCGCCTGACGCGAGCTATATGGCCTCGACCGACGACATCTATATCTCGCCGTCGCAGATCCGTCGTTTCAACTTGCATACGGGTGACTCGATCGAAGGCGAAGTGCGTACGCCTAAAGACGGCGAACGTTATTTCGCGCTGGTCAAGGTCGACAAGGTCAATGGCGAATCGCCGGAAGCCTCGAAGCACCGCATCCTGTTCGAGAACCTGACGCCGCTGCACCCGAACGAGCCGCTGCGCCTCGAGCGCGACATGAACGGCGCCGAGAACATCACCGGCCGCATCGTCGACCTGATTTCGCCGATCGGCAAGGGCCAGCGCGGCCTGCTGGTGGCTTCGCCGAAGTCCGGCAAGTCGGTCATGCTGCAGCACATCGCCCATGCAATTACTGCGAACCACCCCGACGTTACGCTGATCGTCCTGTTGATCGACGAACGTCCGGAAGAAGTGACCGAGATGCAGCGTTCGGTGCGCGGCGAAGTCGTCGCCTCGACCTTCGACGAACCAGCAACCCGCCACGTGCAGGTTGCCGAGATGGTGCTTGAAAAAGCCAAGCGCCTGGTCGAAATGAAGAAAGACGTCGTGATCCTGCTCGACTCGATCACCCGCCTGGCGCGCGCCTACAACACCGTGATCCCTGCCTCGGGCAAGGTCCTGACCGGTGGTGTCGACGCCAACGCGCTGCAGCGTCCGAAGCGTTTCTTCGGCGCCGCACGTAATGTTGAAGAAGGCGGTTCGCTGACGATCGTCGCGACCGCGCTGATCGAAACCGGTTCGCGCATGGATGACGTGATCTTTGAGGAATTCAAAGGTACCGGCAATATGGAAGTGCACCTCGAGCGTCGCCTGGCCGAAAAGCGCGTCTACCCGTCGATCAACCTGAACAAATCGGGCACCCGCCGCGAAGAGCTGTTGATCAAGCCGGACCAGCTGCAGAAAATCTGGATCCTGCGCAAGCTGCTGTACTCGATGGACGAGATCGAAGCGATGGAGTTCATCCTCGACAAGATGCGCGCGACGAAGAACAACGTGGAATTCTTCGACATGATGCGCCGCGGCGGCTAAGCCACTGCAGCGCCATGCGCAAGGCAGCCTTCGGGCTGCCTTTTTTGTTGCCTATCGCTCGATTCTGCATTGCCATCACCCGCTTCGCCGACAGCATTGCTTCCAGCCCCAAACCAATTTATAATCGCCGGTTCTGCCCAACCCTGGCAAGTGAGCGGCAATCGGGTCAAGAAGCGAGGCGACCGACGAAGTGCTGTTTGGCTACCAACTCAATAGAAAGCAAGATCATGAAAACCGAAACTCATCCAGAATACCGTGACGTCGTCTTCCACGACGTGTCGTGCGATTTCAAGTTCATCACCCGTTCGACCATCAACACCCGCGACAAGATCGAGCACGAAGGTAAAGAATACCCACTGGTCAAGATCGAGGTGTCGGCTGAATCGCACCCATTCTTCACCGGCAAGCACAAGATCGTCGACACCGCTGGTCGCGTCGAGAAGTTCCGCCAGAAATTCGGCGCAGTTGGTTCGAAGACGTCGGTCGCCAACGGCTAATTGCCAAAGTAATTCCTCGAAGCCCGTCAAGGGTTCCGTCAACAAGCCGGCAGCGCCGGTCTGTCGATGGGGCGCTTGACGGGCTTTATTTTATTCACGGCTATACTACGCGCTCATTTCTTCCCATCAGACTTATCGATGAAACCAGTCCGTCTTCCCGCCGCCGCCACCCTGGCGCTGCCCCGCTGGGCCCTGCTTGCGCTGGGCTTGCTCTACATCCTGCCAGGCCTGATCGGCCGCGACCTGTGGAAGGAAGACGCCGCCAGCTTCGGCATCATGTGGACGATGGCGCATGGCACCCTGGCCGACTGGCTGTATCCCAACATCGCGGGCCTGGCCAGCGTCGATGAAGGCCCGCTCGCGTTCTGGCTCGGCGCCCTGTGCATCAAGCTGTTCGGCTGGCTCCTTGGCGACGTGCTCGCCGCGCGCGTCTCGACCGTCGGCATCTTCGTGCTGGGCACGATGTCGCTCTGGTACACCGCCTTCCACCTTGGCCGGCGCGCCGAAGCGCAGCCGCTGCGCCTGGCCTTCGGTGGCCAGCCCGAGCCGGACGACTACGGCCGCACGCTGGGCGACACCGCTGTCCTGATCTACCTTGGCAGCCTGGGCCTGCTGCTGCAAAGCCACCTGACGCTCGCAGCGACCCTCCAGGGCGCCCTGCTGTCTTACTTCCTGTACCGCGCCGTGCGCTACGTCGAACTGGCCAGCACGCGCAATGCGGTGCTCGTGGGGCTTGCCCTCGGCGCGCTGACGCTCACGCAAGGCTTCCTGCCGCCGCTGGTGCTGATCGTGGCGCTGTTCGCCTGCACCCGCTACCTCGATCTGCCCACGCCCCGCGCGCTGCGCGACCTGGCCATCGCCGCCGGTGTCGGCTTCGGCCTCACGCTGATCTGGATCGTGCCAGCCACGGCGCTGCAGCCCTACGGCTTGTCGCCCGTCGCCGACTGGCTTGACTGGAACGCGCAGCAGATCGGCATGCCGGGCTGGCCGGCACTGAAAGCCTTTTTCCGCATCGGCATCTGGTTCTTCTGGCCGGCCTGGCCGTTTGCCCTGTGGGCGATCTGGGCCTGGCGCCGCCAGCAGATGCTGCACATCGTGCTGCCGGTGTTCTTCTTCCTGGCGCTGATGCTGCAACTGCTGGCCGACCCGTCGCCCGAGAACAGCGACTTCCTGAAAATGCTGCCGCCGCTGGCGCTGATGGCCGCCTTCGGCCTGCCGACGATGAAGCGCGGCGCGATCAACGCCATCGACTGGTTCTCGGTGATGGTGCTGACCATGCTGGGCGCGATCATCTGGCTGTTCTGGATCGCCAAGCTCACCGGCTGGCCGGCGCAACTGGCCAAGAACGCGCTCAAGCTGGTGCCTGGCTTCACGCCGGAAATCGGCGTCGTCACCTTCATTGTCGCTGCCGGCGCCAGCGTCGGCTGGGTCATGCTGGTGCACTGGCGCCTGTCGCGCCAGCCGGCAGTGCTGTGGCGCGCCGTGGTGCTGTCCTCAGGCGGCCTGATCCTGCTGTGGGTGCTGCTCATGACGCTGTTCCTGCCCGACCTGAACTACGGCAAGAGCTACGCCGGCGTGGCCCAGCAGATCGCCGCGCGCCTGCCGGCGGACACCAACTGCATCGCCACCAACGTCGGCCCGGCCCAGCGCGCCTCGCTGGCCTTTTACGGCCGCCTGCCATTCGTCACGCTGGCGGGCGGCAAGTGCGATTACGTGCTGCTGCAAGACAGCCTGCGCAACCGCCGCGACGCCACCTTGCTGCGCAAATGGAACGTGCGCGACGCCGTGCCGTTATGGGAAGGCCGGCGCGCGTCGGACCGCGACGAACGCTTCCGGCTATTCCGCCAGAAGCCATAAAGGTGTTCCGACAAGCCGCACCTTTGTGCGGCTTGTTTGTTTTCGGGCCAATGGATCGGCCAAATTCCACCTGTGCGCGGCATGTGTTGCCTTTATGAGAAGCTGTTTGCAACGGATGCGTGTTTGCGCGTGGTCAAACGCCAGCCGCTAGGCGCTCGTCACAATGTGCAAGTCAATGACGATCTTATTAATATTTGGCTGGATATTGCACCAGTTTTATTGATCAGCACGAATACGGACCCATGCAGGCCGCCAGGGGAGAGCACCATGAACAGCGTGACGTTTTCTGAAATCGAGCGCGTCCGGAATCGCCCTGGCTTCCTGCAGCGCATCGAGACCTGGCGCCAGTCGCTGCCATGGGCGCTCACGCTGCTGGCCGGCTTGCCATTACTGGTGCTGGCGCTGCACCTGATCGATCCCGATACACCGATGCCTTACCTGGTGGTGCCTGCCGTCGTCGGCGGCCTGCTCCCGATCTGCATGCTGGGGCCGGGCCGCTTCGAAATGCGCACCCGATTCGATGCGCCCCACATGCTCGAGCGGCTCGACGAAGCGCTCGCAACCCTTGGCTACCGGCGCTCGGTGGCCGACAGCACCAGCATTCGTTATTTCCGTCCGCGCCCGTGGCTGCGCGGGCAAGAGGGCGCGATCGATGTCGCGGTGAGCGAGCATGTGCTGGAGATCGTCGGCCCAATGGGGAGCTTGCGGTTGTTGCAGCATCGGATGACGTGTTAGTCGGGGGCCGAATCTGGCGGGTTGCAAACGCGACGACTAGCGCTTGACCATAGCCCGCACACCGAATTTCGCGACATACTGGTCAGCTGAGCAATCGATGTGCTAAGATGCCCGCCTGCGATTGGGCCTCTGTGGCGGAATTGGTAGACGCACTTGACTCAAAATCAAGCGCCGTAAGGCGTGCCGGTTCGATTCCGGCCGGAGGCACCACCTACTCGCATCACGCAGTCGTATCAAGCTGAAAAACCCGCCAACTTTCCAGAAAGTGCGGGTTTTTTGCTATGTAGCCTCTCCGCGCCGATGTCGTCGGATCCGGCTGGTTGCCTTCGTTTCTGGCAACTGCAATATGCGCAATTCACGCACAGTTGTTCTGAGTAAGTCATTGCCCACCTTCTATCCTCCGGCCTGAAACACCATGTGGCTGGCGCTGGTCTTTATTGCTTCGGCCGATACGACAGCGTAGGATACGGACACCGTTCATTCGCCTGCCACCCCGGTTCAGCCAATAGAGAGATTCAATGGATCATACGCTCGCATCAAATTTATTTTTAGGTAAAGCTGAAGCTGAGAATCGCATCGCGGATTTAATCAACAGTCTGGATCAGCGACCTGAATTTTTATACCCGCGCTGGCTCGACCAACATCCCACAGACCTGTTCAAAGAAAAAAAATTCATTGTCTGTGGCTCGACCAATTTAGTCGAAATAAAAGCCCTGGCATCGATCTCATCGGTTCTTGCAATCGTCGACGACAGGCTGGCGAAAACACAATCGACGCTGCTCGACATCCCGGTCATTAACACCGGTGACTGGATCGATATGGTCAAACGTGAACCCGCGATTTTGTCGCTCGTACTGGTCGGTACGCAGCCCTCAACCAGCCATTTTATAAGACAATGCCTGCAGAACGATATGAAGTACATAACGACTCTGCAGTTTCTGTTCTTGTTGGAGGCGGCAGGTGTGAAGACCCTTGGTCTGCCTGGTCGCTTCTTTACCTATGGCCTGAGCTACTTTCATTTCACCCGCGACAACATCGACAAGTTGCTGGCAACATCGAGGCTACTGGCCGACGATTACTCCCAACGCACTTTTCTCAATATGCTGTTGTATCGAATGACGCTGAACCCGATGTATATCGAATCGGTAGCCGTCGGCGCCGACGAATTGTATGGCTACAACGCGTATTTGCTTAACAAGAATTACTTGAAGCTGGGACATGATGAGGTGGTGGTTGACGCCGGAGGTTTCACGGGCGATTCCATGGAAGCGTATCTGCGTTCAATGAACGGACAGTTCGAGCACCTTTATGTTTTTGAACCATCGCGCTCGAGTTGCAAGGAGATTCATCAACGCATCCAGCGGATTCAACCACAGTACGAAAAAAACCTGAAACACGCCGTTACAGTGATTGAAAAAGGCGTTTGGGATTGCAGCACTGAATTGCATTTCAGCCCTGACTATCTATACGACTTGATTGACACGCCAACCCTGCCCGTCGGAGCGCATTTCATCGACGGTGGCCTGCGCGATGGCGCCGATATTTCGGAACGTGCCCTCGCAAAATTTGAAACGGTGCCAGTGACGACGATCGATGAAGCCACCAATCTTGACGCGACCTATATCAAATTCGAGGTGGAAGGCAGCGAACTCAAAGGTTTGCTTGGCGCAAGACAAACTATTCAGAAGAACAAACCAAAGATGGCAGTGGCGCTTTATCACAAGCCGGAAGATTTCCTGACACTTCCGAATCTGATCAACGACATGGGTATGGGTTACAAACTGGGTATCCAACATCATCAGCGTTTCATGGCCGAGACGACCTATCTCTACTGTTACTGATCATTCGAGCATACGCTCCCGAGTCGTGGTTATGGGCTGAACGGGAGCTTTCAACTGCCTGGCAAAATGCAGGCTCTCGCCTACTAGCCAATCCGCCCATAAAAGCGATGCATACTTAGCCGCCTGACATTGTTGGTCACTTACGCCAATTCGCACCCGGCTACCTGCAATACTTCCTCAGCCTGACGCACGAGAGCAGCACCGATCCTGCTACGACGCTCCCGTTAGCCACACAATAAGCGGCTCACACAATCAGGGTCAGGTCTGACATTGGACGCGAGCCCAGCTGTGATCTCGCTCGCAAGCTATTTAGCGCATGCATGGCGAGCCTGCCACCCAAGAACTGCGGCTGAGCTCGTGTCTAAATGTCAGACCTGACACCTGCTATTTTCGGCCAAAAACGTTAGGCGAGCGCGTCGGCATTGCGCTGGCCAAGGCGCAGAAGCAGTAATCGTGCAGGGCTGCCCGGCGCTTGACTAACGCGCGATGGCGCCATCAGCTTCTGCCGGCTGATGCCCCCACCGGCAACCGAATCGCAAACGTCGCCCCCTGTCCCCGGCCCGCGCTGCTGACACTGAGCGTGCCGTCGTGCAGTTCGACGATCCGGCGCGCGATATATAACCCCAATCCCAGCCCCGTGGCATTGTCGTGCTGCTGCAACTTGAACGCGCCAAACACATGCGGCAGATCGTCCGCCTCGATCCCCTGCCCGGAGTCGGCGATATCGATCTCGATCCAGCCTCCGGCGCGGCGGATGCCAATCCGGATCACCCCGCCCAGCGGCGTGAACTTCACGGCATTGAACAGCAAGTTCCAGCATACCTGCTGCAGGCGCTGGCCATCGGCCTCGAACCGGATGTCCTCGCCGTAATCGGCCGGCGTCACCTGCATCAGGATCTGCTTGGCATGTGCATGCGGCTCCACCGTCGCAATGGCTTCGCGCAGCACCTGCCCCAGAACGATGGGCTGGCGCACGATCGACATCTGCCCCGTCAGCGTGCGCGCCGCGTCGATCAGGTCGTCGACCATGCCGGCCTCTTGCCGCACGTGCACGCGCATCGACTCGAGCCCGCTGACGGCCTTGGCCGGCAGGTCGGGGATCGTGCGCAACATCAGTTCGATGCGCATCGATAGCGCCGACAGCGGCGTGCGCATCTCGTGCGAGACGGTCGCCAGGAACAGCTCGCGCGTGCGGTTCACGCGCGTCAGATCGTCGATGGTTTCGCGTTGCCGGTCGAGCGTGCTCGATAGCGTGCGCAGCAGGGTTTCATAGGTCGCCATGCGCTGCGCCGACACCGGGGCGTCAAGCCGCACTTCGCCCCACAGCAGGTGGCCCGAGACGCCGATCAGGCGCCCGATGCGCTCGCAGGCCAGGGGCGAGCTGAAGTCGGCGAAGCGCCAGCCGAACACCAGCACGCCATACACATTGCCATGCAAGAGCAGCGGCAGCGCGCGCACGCAGAAGCCCTCGCAAAATTCGCTGGCGGCAACCGCGCCGTCCCGGCAAACAGCTTGCGCCAGGCTGCGCTCGAGCGCCGTGCCGGGTCCGTCCTCGGTCCACAGCGTCGACTGCTCGGCAAGAAAGGTCGACATGCGCGACGCGGTCAGCGGCCCGATGCGGCGCACGCCGGCCGCGTCGTAGACCGACGTCACCAGCCCGGTCGCCTCGGTGAACTGGCGCAGCGGGGCGCGCCAGTCATCCCAGTCGATGGGCGGCTTGTCGGGCAGGTCGACGTTGATCACCGGTTGTGGTCGACCGGATCGTGCGTCGAGTCGGGCAAGGGTTCGCCATTGGCCACGGCTTCCTCGATCACCGGACTCTGGCGTGATGGCGAGCGCGACAGCAATCCGTAGTACGACGAGAACGGCAACTGCGGCACGGCCTGGGTATTGTCGTCGCTGTCATCCATCAAGAGCAGGCCGCCCACGCCGATGACGTATTCGCGCGTGACTTGCAGGTTGCGGCTGCCGCGTACCTTCGGCACGGCCAGCGCGCGGCGCAGCACGGTGGAGATTTCCACGTAATTGAGCAGGATGATATTGTCGACCAGGTGCGAGCCCTTGAGCTCTTCGCTGATCTGCGACACGCCCAATAGTTCCGGGCTTTCGTAGTTGAACAGCGTCGTGGCCAGGCGGTTCTTGAAGAAGCTCGCCAGCGCGTACAGGTAGTCGGCGACTTCGCTGCGGCTGGTCATCTCGTAGACGGCAATCGAATCGAACACGACGCAGTCGATGCCCTCTTTTTCCACCAGCTTGACGATACGCTCGAAGTGCACGTCAAGCTCGAGTTCGAGCGGTGACTCGTAATGGATGAACAGGTCGCCCGCATCGACCATCGCCTGCAGGTCGAAGCCCAGCGGCCTGGCGTTGCGCATCAGCTGGCGCGCGTGCTCGTCCAGGCTCACCAAGAGGGCCTTGTGGCCCTTCTTGATGGCGTCGCTCAAGAACTGCACGCTGAGCACGGTCTTGCCGGTGCCGGAAATACCGCTCACCAGGGTCACCGAACCTTTATAAATGCCGCCGTCCATCATCTGGTCGATGGCGGCCGAGCCGGTCGACAGGCGCTCTTCCGACGTCGGCTGGTCGGGCGAGATGAACGGGCGCGACTGGGCGCGGCGGTACACGTGCACGCCTTCATGCGCCTCGATGCGCATGGTGTGGCTGCCGCCGATGAAATCCTGGCCGCGCGACTTGGCCACCGTCAGGCGGCGATGCACGCGGCGGCGCGATTCTTCGAGCGTGAGCGAGATGATGGTGTCGAACACGAAGCGCTCGTGCGCCAGCACACCGCCGAGCGAGGCATCCTTTTCGGCCGTGACCATGGTGGTCACGCCAAGGCGCGTGAGGCCTTCGATCAGCAGGTGCACGTCTTCGCGGAACGGGATGTCGTTGCCTTCGGCGTACAGGCGCAGCGGCGTCAGGCCGTCGATCAGCAGGCGCTTGGCGCCCATCGCGCTCAAGGCGGCCGAGAACGCCCCGTCGCTGTTGCGAAACTCGCTCATCAGCACGGCCGGGCTGGTCTGGATGATCTTGATGCGGCCCTGGTCGATCATGCCCTGCAGGTCCCAGTCGAAGCCGGCGGCGTCGCGCAGCAGCTTGGCCGGGTCGAGCTCGAACGAGACGATGGCGCCCGGCTCGTCGAAGTCGACAGCGCCGCGATAGATGAAGCCAAGTCCCAAAGTGGTCTTGCCCGCGCCCGGCGGGCCCTCGACGAGCAGGTTGTTATTGCGTGGAATACCACCGTGCAGAATTTCGTCCAGCCCCACGATCCCTGTCTTCACCAACGCGCTCATGTACTCACCTTTTCTGCATAATGGGTCAGCTTATCATGTGTGCATGCTCCAGTCTGGCTGCCGGGGCATTCGCCCGATTCTTGACCCTGGCAAGTCCATGATCTATTGTGTTGAATGATGCTGTAGAACAATCCCGCCGTTGACCCAGCCTCGCGCGCTGGTCGTTACACCCGTATTTTTAAAGCGCTTCGATACGCAAAGGTCGCCGCCCGCATCCATGGAACAACAGCGCACTCCCCTCAGCGACGCAGTCCGGCAAATCGTCGATGAAGCACTGCAGGCCGCAGCGCACGAAACCACCAATGGCCAGCTGGATCAGGCCGAGGCGCTGTACCGCGCGGTGCTCGACCTTGCTCCAGGCCATGCCGGGGCCCACTTCGGCCTGGGCATGCTGGCGCGTCAGGCGGGCGACCTGGCCGCCGCGATCCCGCACCTGACCGAGGCCCTGCAGGGCGACACGGGACAGGAGCGCTACTGGTTCGCCTACATCGAGGCGCTGATCGCGGCGCGCCAGTTCGCCACCGCGCACGAATTGATCGCGCTCGGGCGCAGCCACGGCCTGGCCGGCCCCGAGGTCGATGCGTTCGAGCAGCAACTGGCCACGTCCGGCGCGCCGGATCCCGAGACGATCGCCGCCGCCACCGCGCTGTTCGCGTCGGGGCGAACGGGCGAAGCCGGTTACGCGGCCCATCTGCTCACCGAACAGTTCCCTCAACATCCGTTTGGCTGGAAGCTGCTCGGTGGCGTACACCATATGCAGGGCGATCTGGCCCGGGCGATCGATGCAATGCAGATCGCTGCGCAGTACGACCCCGACGATGCCGAGACGCTCAGCAACCTGGGGACGTTGCTCCAGAGCGCCGGACAACTGAGCGATGCCCTGACGGTGCTCGAGCGCGCCATCGCGCTGCAGGCCAACAGCGCGCATGCCCACAACCATCTGGCGATCACGCTGATGGAAATGGGCCGGCTGGACGAGGCGCACGCCAGCGCCAGCGCGGCGCTGGCGATCGACCCGCACCATGCGCAGGCCGGCAACTCCCTCGCCTTGATCCTGCAGCACCAGGGCCGCGCACGCGAGGCGGTCGACGCCTATCGCGCCGTGCTGGCGCGCGATCCTGCCAACACCGACGCGCACAGCAATATGCTGTTCTGCATGAGCCAGGTGGGCGGCATCGACCCGGATGCGCTGTTTGCCGAACACCGGCGCTTTGGCCACCTGCTCGCGCAACGTGTCGGCGCGCCGCGCGCCAGTTGGGACAATGCGCCCGACCCGGCGCGGCCCCTGCGCATCGGCTTTGTCTCGGGCGATTTGCGCAGCCATGCGCTGGCGGCATTCATCGAGCCCGTGCTCGCACGCCTGGCAGGCCGGGCGCAGCTGGTGCTGCACGCCTACTACACGTATCCGATCCATGACACGGTAACCGAGCGCCTGCGCGGCTACATGGCGGTGTGGCATGACGTGGCCGGCCTGGGCGACACTGCGCTCGATGCGCTGATCCGCGCCGACGGCATCGACATCCTGATCGACCTGGCAGGCCACACCGCCCACAACCGGTTGCCCGTGTTTGCACGCAAGCCCGCACCGCTGCAAGCGAGCTGGATCGGCTATCCCGGCAGCACCGGCCTGGAGGCGATGGATTATTACCTGACCGACCACCACATCCTGCCGCCCGGCCGGTACGACCACCTGTTCACGGAACAACTGGTGCACTTGCCGGTGTCGGCGCCATTCCAGCCTGCCGCCGACGCGCCCGACCTGGTCGCGCTGCCGGCGCTGGCCAATGGCTACGTCACCTTCGGCAGTTTCAACCGTCTCAGCAAGATCAGCCGGGACGTCGTCGCCGTCTGGGCAATGCTGCTGCGCGCCGTGCCCGATGCGCGGCTGCTGGTCGGTGGTTTGCCCGAGCATGGCCGCGAAGGATTGACAGACTGGCTGACGCAGGAAGGCATTGCCCAGGAGCGCCTCCAGTATCACGGGCGCGCCGGGATGGCCGATTACCTGGCCTTGCACAATCAGGTCGATATCTGTCTCGACACGTTCCCATATTCGGGCGGCACCACGACGTTGCACGCGATGTGGATGGGCGTGCCGACCCTGACGCTGGCGGGCGAGACCGCCGCCGGGCGTCAGACGGCTTGCATCCTCGAACACAACGCGCTGACGCAATTCATCGCGCACGATGCCGACGACTTCGTCGCCAAGGGCGCAGCCGCGTGTCGCGACCTGACGGCACTGGCCGCGCTGCGCGCAGACATGCGCTGGCCCTTCGCGCCCACCACCGCCGACATCCTGCTGCAGGTCACCGACAGCGTCGAACAGGCGCTGCGGCTGATGTGGCAGCGCTGGTGCGCGGGCCTGCCGGCGGCGCGTTTCGCCGTGCCGCTGCCGCCTGCGCCGGACTCGCTGGAATCGTTGCCGGCATCAGCGCCGCAAGCGATGCCGCAGCCTGCGCCGACGGCCGCACCGATCCGCGTCACCCAGCCGGACATGCCGCCGCTGGAAGACTTCATCCCCTATCTCGAACGGATCTGGGCCAGCAAGTTCCTCACCAACGGCGGCCAGTTTCACCAGCAGCTCGAACAGGCACTGTGCGACTACCTGGGCGTAGAGCACATCTCGCTGTTCGCCAACGGCACGCTGGCACTGATGACGGCACTGCAGGCGCTGGGCATCGAAGGCGAAGTGATCACCACGCCGTACTCGTTCGTCGCCACCAGCCACGCGTTGCTGTGGAACGGCCTGCAGCCGGTATTCGCCGACATCGACCCGGTCACGTTCAACCTCGATCCGGCGCGGATCGAGGCGGCCATCACGCCGCGCACCACCGCCATCATGCCGGTGCACTGCTACGGCATTCCGTGCGACGTCGAGGCGATCGAGCGCATCGCCCGCAAGCACGGCCTGAAGGTCATCTACGACGCCGCTCACGCGTTCGGTGTGCGCCAGAATGGCCAGAGCATCCTGCGCCACGGCGACCTGGCGGTGCTGAGTTTTCACGCGACCAAGGTGTTTTCCACCCTCGAGGGCGGCGCCATCGTCTCGCGCGACGCCGCCACCAAGCTGCACATCGACCGCCTGAAAAATTTCGGCATTGTCGACGAGGTGACGGTGGCCGCTGCCGGCATCAACGCCAAGATGAACGAAGTCAGCGCCGCCTTCGGCCTGTTGCAGCTGGCCGGCATCGATGCGGCGCTGGAGCGGCGCCGCGCCATCGCCGCGCAGTACCGCCACCTGCTCGGTGGCGTGGCCGGGATCACCCCCATGCCGGAAGGCGGTCACGAACCCAACTACGGTTATTTCGCCATCCTGGTCGACGACCGCTACCCGCTGGGCCGCGACGGCCTGTATCAAGTGCTGCGCGATGCCGACATTCATCCGCGCCGCTATTTTTATCCGCTGATCAGCGACTTCCCGATGTACAGCACATTGCCCTCGGCCGGCCCCGACAACCTGCCCAACGCCGCCATGGTGGCCCGCCAGGTGTTGTGCCTGCCGATCTACCCGGCGCTGGCGGCCGACGACGTCGTTCGCATCGCCGACCTGATTGCCAGAGGCGCCAAGCGCGCGTCAACCTGACGCGGTCGACCTGGCGCGGTCGACCTGGCGCCGCCGGGGTGGCGCATCAGGCGCCGAACAGCGCCGGCGTCAGGACCGCCGCGAGCAGATTGTGCGCCCCGGTATCCGGCTGGCGCAGCAGGAGTCGGTACTGGCGCTCGCCGAACGCCGTTGTCAACGCCACGTAGTCGACGATCGAGCGGGGCATGAAGCAGATTGCAGACAAGTGGCGACCGTGCGAAGCGGCCGCCACGATGGGATCGATCGATCCCGCCAACAGAATAGTGCGCTCGTCCTGTGATGCCCCTGCATCGCCGAACGGCACGAGACAGTCGCCGAGACTGCGGCGATAAAACTCGGCGCGCCCACGCAAGTCCGCGAACGCCTCATCGCTGACGCCGATCCTGAGCTTGGCGTTCGGGACGTGGAGCCTGAGCTTCAATATGGCATCCAGGAACACGCGCGGCGTGTCGAGCACGCGCAAATGCTCGAGCAAATCCCGCGTCTGCAGATCCAGCAATACATGGAAGAGCACATTGCCAGGGGTATCGTCGCGGTCGAACGCAATGAAGCGCTGCCACATCGAATGGCGGAAGATCCCATCGAGCTTGCTGGCTGTTTCGTACGATTCGGCGTCGAGGAAATGGGGATCGAAGGGGCCGGGCGCGGCTGCGCGCTTCAGGTTCCTGATGTCGCTGGCCTTGATCCCGGCCACCGGCATCGACAAGGCATCATGCCGGTCTTGCTCGATCAGGCGATCGAGGAAGTCGGGAATGCTCACGCGCTCGATACCCTGGGCCGCGAAGAATGCATCCAGCTCCGTGTGCACTTCGGAATTGGTCGACAGATCGAGCACCTGGTCGTCCGACGTAATGGCAACCCGTGCATCGTCGAAGCCGAGCACGGGAATTGCCTCGATATCCGCCAGAAGCTTTTTTGGATACACAATGCCATCGATCGCAATACGATTTAGATGGAGAAATTTTTTGAAGTAGTTCTGGTCCGGTTTCTGGAACGCCCATCCGGATGTAAAAGTTTTCATTGTCATTTCTTCTCGAATTCGAAAAACAGCGTATCGCCAGCGTCGAGGTCGAGCGCACGGTTATTGTCCAGCTGGTACGGGTAATAGAAGCGCGACATTCCATTGTCGTAGACCTGGCACGTGGTGGACACTGCGGCAATTTCGCTCAGGCCGTATTGTTCGGCAAGCGCACTCACCTCATCCGGCCGGAAGTGCTTGTAGTGCCAGATATAGCCCTGGTACGGCATCACGTTCTCGTTCGGCGCCGAAATAAACAGGCGGCCGCCCGGCTTCAATGCTTTCGCCAGGGTCCAGAAGAACGTTTCAAAATCCTTCACATGCTCCATCGACTCGAGGCTGGCGATGAAATCGAACGTCGCCTCCGGCAGTTCGAACGGGAACAGCTTTGCCGCGAAGATCACATTGGGCGCTTGCAGCTTTTGATTGGCCGTGTCGATCGCCTCCGCCGAACCGTCGATGGCGAGAATCGTTCCGTTCAATTGTTGCGCCATCAGCATGGCGCCATAGCCGGCACCGCAGAAAATGTCGGCGCCGAACAGGCAGCGATCCTGGCTGGCCATGCGGGTTGCCACATACTGATAACGCCACAGATGATCGCCGCCGATGAGATTGAGATCGAGCGACGTATATCGTTCGCCGCTTTTCAATGAATAATCTTTCATTTCCTGGCGTTGCCTTCAAGTAAATTGGATGAACTGATGCGTCGATCACGCGACATGGTGCGCATGCACGAGGCGCGCGCAGGCATGGCTTACTAGGCGCCGATGATGACAATCGGCTGCGCGTGGGTCGCATGCATAAACGTTTTGGCGGCGACGTCGGCGTCGATCCGCCCGGCCTTGTCGACGATGCACAGCTTGCCGATCTGGCGGCCATGACCGACGACCACGCCCAGTCCGAGCGTGACCTGGGCGCCGATACGAGCACCGTGCCCGATCACCACGCCATCGTCGATCCAGACCGAGTGCCCGAGCGTGACGCCGCTGCCAACGATGGCCCCGGCGCCGATGACGGTATTGAAGCCGATCCGGCTGGCGTGCTGGACGATCGCACCGGCGCCGATCCAGCAGTTGTCGTCGATCCGCACGCCATCGGCCACCAGCGCGCCCGGTTCGACCAGCGCCGGCATGGCAACGCCGCGCAGGCGCAGGCTGGCCATCAGGTCGAGCCGCATGCCATTCAGGAAGCGGGAATCGGCGGCGACGAAGGCGCTGGTGGTGGCCGTATCGGCGAGGTCGAGACCGTCCAGCGCCGCGGCAATCGCCGCCTGGCCAGCGGCCGGGTCGATCTCCAGCGGACGCAGTTCCAGCCCCGGCGCGACACAGCGCCATGCCGCCACCGCGCGCGCCAGGGCGGGGCCATGCCCGATCACGTGCTTACAAGGCAAATTTCCCCTCCATCAGGTCGAGATACCAGAGTTCGAGGCTTGCGTTGATGAATTCGTAGTCGCCCAGGTGGGGCGAGCGCGCGTCCGGGTGCAAGGTGCGCTGGATCTGCTCCATCACCTCGATATCTTCGCGCATGACGACATCGGCGCCCATCATGTGTGCGTGCAGGACTGCGGCCGACGACGCATACGGCTGTTTTTTCTTCGCCGTCAGGTAATACACCACCAGATCGGTGCGGCCGGCCGAGACCGGGACATGGTGCTCGACGATGAAGGCATAGCCGCCGTTGGCCGACGCGATGTGCAGGTTCGGAAACGCGAGCCAGTTGTAGTACCAGTCCTGATCGCGGTAGCGCTCGAGGTTGGCATGATGAGGCGCGTTGGGCGGGCTCTCCATGGGTGCATCTCGCCCGCCCCCGCTGAAGCTGCGCATCAGGCCCAGCGCGCGGCTGCGGTCGGCGATGCCGTCCCGCTGCAAGCGGCGCAGCCCTGTGACGCCTTCTTCGCTGATACTCGCCTCGAACTTGACGTCCTGGTACAGCGAGCGCGCATGCAGGTAGCGCGGGTGGTGGCCGTCGCGCAGGTTTTCGTAGGCCAGCTTCCAGTTGAAGTGGCCCTCGTACGTCGTCATGATCACTTCGCTGTCGTAGGCCAGGGACGACGCCGTGAGAGAGGCCAGCATGGCCGCGCCGAATTGCTGCTTGATAGGCAGGGGCGTCTCGGCCAGGCACACGAACACCAGGTTGCCAACAACTTCCAGGGCAAAACTACGCAAATGAATGCAGGCCCGTTCTTCTTGCGGGAAGCGGTACAGTGCCTCTTCGTGCGGGATGCGCGTGGCGCCGTCGCGGTCGAAGCTCCAGCCGTGGTAGCCGCAAAACAGCGGACGCACGCCATGCGGCTGGACCTGGATGGGATTTTGCCGGTGCGGGCAGATGTTTTCAAAGGCACGCAGCTCGCCATGAAAATTCTGGACCACGACCGGGATGCCGAACAGCGTGCGCGCGATGAACGCATTGTGCTTCTCGAGCATGACCTTCAGGCCGATGAACTGCCACAACGGCTTGAACAGCAGCGCGCGTTCGCGCGCGAACCATGTCTCGTCGATGTACGCCTGCGGCGGCATGCGTGAGCGCATTATTTGAACCTGAAGATCTTGGCCGGGTTGCCGATCATGGTCACCCCCGGCGGGACGTCGGCCATGACGACGGCGCCGGCGCCGATGACGGCGCCGGCGCCGATCTTCAGCCGCGGCAGGATGGTCGCGTGCGGATGGATGATCACGTCGCTGCCGATCTGGGCGCCGCCGCCCACGAACACGAAACTGCCGATCGTGGTGTAGTCGCCGATGCGCACCTCGTAGCCAATCAGGCTGGTCGACTGGACGAACACGAAGTCGCCCAGCAGCGTGTCCACGCCCATGCGCACATCGGGCTCGAACAGGCAGCCGGCGCCCATCTCGACGCCGATGGCCTTGTGCAGTCCGGTACACAGGCTCATGAAGGTAGCGCCCTGCGCCAGCAGCGGCGCGGCGAAACGGCGGCGCTGCGCCGGTTCGCCCAGCGCGCACAAGAATTGTTCATGCGGTTTGGCGCGCCAGGTCAGCGGGTCGCCCAGAACCGGCAGCGGCGCGCGGGCCGCCAGCTCGCTACGACTGTCGAGAAAGCCCGCGACCGTCCAGTCGACTCCGTTGGCGATGTCGCTTCGCATGATGTTGTAGACGCTGCGGCCAAAGCCGCCTGCGCTGATGATCAAGGCCTGCGTGGGCGCCGTCCTCAGGTCCATGGAATGCCTCCGTCCAGATGCAATTGCGTGCCCGTCACCTTGCGGCTCACGTCCGCCAGCAGGTAGATCGCGGCGTACGCCACATCTTCCGGCCGGCCCAGTCCCAATGGATACATCGCCGCTTTCTGGTCGAGCCAGTCGCGGTCGCCGTTGACCAGCGGCGTGTCGACCATGCCCGGCGCCAGCGCATTGGCGCGCATGGCGCGCGGCGCGATCTCGAGCGCCAGGCAGCGCATCATGCCTTCCAGCGCCGCCTTGCTGGCCGAATACGGCCCGACGCCGGCCGTTCCCGTATGCGCCGCGATCGACGACAGAAACACGATCGAGGCGCCGTTGCGCAGTGCTTTCGTCGCCAGCAGCTGTTGCGTGAGCAGCATCGGCGCCATGAAATTGGCGTCCAGCACAGTCTGCATGAACGACTGGCGCAACATGCGCACGGGCGACAGGCCGTCGATCCCCGCCGCATGCACCACGCCATCGAGTCCGCCTGCGGCGGCCACCAGCCGCGCACTCTGTTCGGCCACCGTCAGGTCGGCCACCACGCCGACATGACCGACGCCGTCGAGCTCGGCCAGTGTCCCGTCCAGCCGCGCCTGGTCGCGCCCGGTCAGGATGATCCGGGCGCCAGCGCGCGCGCATTCGATCGCCACCGAGCGCCCGATGCCGCTCGATGCGCCGGTGACAAGTACGGTCTTGCCGCGCAGGTGGAAGGGATGCTGGAACATGGTATCGCCCATCATCGCACGTGCAGGGTCAGGCCCGAATCGATGACCAGCGTGGTCCGCGAAACCCAGCGGCTGGCAGGGGCCAGAAGCCATGCGACGGCGCCTGCCACATCGTCGGGTTCGATCGTGCCCAATGGCGCGAGCGCCTCCTTGTCACCGGTCGTCATCACGTTTTGCAGGCCCTCCAGCATCGGCGTGGCGACGTAGCCCGGCGAGACGCAATTGGCGCGCACGCCCTGCTTCGCGTGTTCGACCGCGATGGTGCGCACGGCAGCCGTCAGCGCCGCCTTGGCGCCCGAATACATGCCGGTCGCGTACGGCGAGATATCTTCGGCCACCGCCGTCAGGTACACCAGCGACGCGTTGGCCGCGATCTTGCGCTTGGCCAGCAAGGCTTGCGTGAGCAGCACCGGGGCGTTGTAATTCACGGCGAACATCTGGTCGAGGTGGCGCTGGGTGACCATGCGCATCGGCGCAAGCTGCACGGCGCCGGCGCTGAAGACGCAGCCATCCAGGCTGGGCGCGGCCTCGACCAGTGCCTGGCGTGCAGCCGGGTCGGTCAGGTCGCCAGCCAGCATCCGGTGACCGGCGCCGGCCAGGCTGGCGAGTACGCGTTCCAGGCGTTCGCTATCGCGTCCACAGGCAACAATACGCGCGCCCATGTTGGCGCACAGGCGGGCCGTTGCCTCGCCGATGCCCGACGACGCGCCGGTGACCAGAATCGTCTGGCCCGCGAGGCTGAACGGCGAAGTGCTCACGACTCGACCAGCGCCGGAAACACCGCGCGGTCGATGTCAACGATGCAGCTGCCCCACGACAGGCCGATGCCAAAGCCGGACATCAAGACCTTGTGCTTGCCGCTCTGCAGCGCGTCGCGGATGCGCGCCGTCATCGTCACCGGAATCGAGGCGCCGCTGGTGTTACCGAAGTCGTGCAGCGTCGACGGCACCTTTTCGGCAGGGAGGCCCAGCTTCTTGCGGATGGTGTCGTTGATCATCCGGTTGGCCTGGTGGAAGATGAAGTAGTCGACATCCTCGATCGGGCACTCGGCGTAGGCCAGCAATTCGCGCACGGCCGGCGGCACGCGCTGGGTCGAGAAGCTCAGCACCGCCGGACCGTCGAGCACCAGCGCGCTCGGACTGCGCAGGATCCCATCCTCGTCCTTGTACGGGACCAGGTGCTGCAGGCCGATCGGCTCGCGGTGTCCGCCCGCCGGCAGCATGATGGCGCGGTAGCCGCTGCCGTCGCTATTGAGGTCGAAATACATCGGCGGCGCATCCGGATCATATTCAAGCGCGGTGGCGGTGCCGGCGTCGGAAAACAGCGGCTCGAGCACGGTCGCCGCCTTGTCGCCTACCAGCAGCAGGGCTTTCCTGATGCCGCCCGAGGCCATCATCGCACCCAGCACGTGCAGGCCGAATGCATAGGCCGAGCAGCCCAGGTTGATGTCGAAGGCGATCGTGCCGGGCTTCAGGCCCAGGCGCTCCTGCAGGATGATCGCGGTGGCCGGGATCAGGTAGTCGGGCGACTGGGTGACGACGATCAGCGCATCGATCTCGTCCTTGTTCCACTGGAGCTCGGCCAGCAAGCGCTCGCTGGCGTCGAACGCCAGGTCGGAGAACGTTTGCCACTCGGGGCAGATGCGGCGCGTCTCGATGCCGATATTGCGTACCACGCGTTCGCGCGCGCTCTTGATCTGCGGCGGGCAATCGAGCAGGTTGGACAGGACACGCCGTGGCACGCAGGACGCCATGCCCGCGTAGCGCACATTGCGGATGGTCGCCTGGGCCATGGTTCAGCCGACCAGTTTGTAGACGTCGGCCACGGTCTGGCACGCAACCAGATCCTTGCCGGTGATGGCCTTGTCGTATTCCATGTCGAACATGATGATCACGCCCAGCGCTGCCAGCGAGTCCCACTCGGCCAGCGCTTTCAGATTGGTGTCGCCCGTCAGTTGAACGTCGTCCTGGAAGTCGACGGCGTTCTTGAATTTTTCGACGAATTGCTCGAGTGTGTCCATTGCTGCCTAATGAAATCGTGTACTTGCAAAAAGTTGCGCCAACTACGTCGCGAAAGACAAGGTCGCTTGATTGGCGTCAATCAGGATGCACTATAAATCAAAACGAAAGGGGCTGTCACCGTGAACTAGCGCGTCGCTCATAGCGCCGCTCGATGGCGCGCGCCGTGCCATCGCGCTCGATCGTTTCGAACTCGGCATTCAGGCGCTTGACCAGCGCATCGGGCACGGCCGGATTGCAGGCCAGGTAGACGGCGATCCGGTTGAACACGAACACCGGCACGATCTCCTTGTCCCAGCCATTCTTGACCAGCACGTCGCTGCCGGCGCGCCAGCTGGCGGCCCACAGGTCGATGCGGCCCTGCAGCAGCTTGGGTGGATTGAGCGCCTCGCTCGGCGCTGCATCGGTGACGAAGCCGCGGCTCTTCAGATAGCCGTCGCGCGCGTCGCCGTGGTAGGTGCCGATGCGCAGGCCGCGGGCGTCGTCCAGGCTGGCGATGCGCCAGTTGCGATCGGCGCGTCCCATCAGCACCCACTGCCCGACGTCGGTCGGCCCGATCCATTTGAACAAGGTTTCGCGTTCGGGTGTGCGGGTGGTGGAATACACGCAGGCATTGGGCTGTTGCAGGGCCGCGGTGTAGGCGCGCTTCCAAGGCAGCAGCGTGATGTCATAAGTGACGCCGGCGCGCTCGAGGACGATGCGGAGCTTGTCGGTGGCGATGCCAACCACGCGGCCGTTCTCGAGCATGCTCGACGGCGCTGCGGTTTCTGTCGTGAGCGACAGGTGTGGCGCGGTGATCGGCACGGGGGGCGACGCCGCCAACGTCGTTGCCGACAGGCTGCCCGACAGGATGACAAGGGCGAAGCAGAGTTGCCAGGAATGCATGCGATTCTCTTGATATGACCGCCACCAGCGCGGCGCGCACGGGCGACGGAAAGGACCGTGTCGCGCACCCAGCATACCAGCGAGCATGATTTTTACGCAATGAACACCCTGAAATGGTCGCTTGGACGCTACAAAGTGCAACAATTCGTCCACCATTCTCTCGTGCAACAACACAGTAAATTCAGAAAATGCGATACTTGGGCGTAATGCCATGTGGAAGTTTTTTTTACTCCACAACAACTCGACTTCGATATGCTGCCTTCATTCACTGTCCCTGAAGATCCCTCCCTGCTGACCTATGGGATGTACGACCCGAGCCTGGTGGCGCTGTCGCTGCTGGTGGCGATCTTTTCGTCGTGGATGGGGTTGCAGATCACGGGTCGCGCCAGCGCGCATCCGGCCCACCGCGCCGTTGCGCTCGGCACGGGCAGCCTGGCGCTGGGCGCCGGCGTCTGGTCGATGCACTTCATCGGCATGCTGGCCTTCGACCTGTGCACGCCGGTGCATTACGACCACCTGACGACGCTGCTGTCGGCCTTGCCCAGCATCGGCGCGTCGTGGGTGGCGCTGAGCCTGATCTCGCGCCCCGAGATGCGCCTGTTCGATTTGCTGGTGGGCGGCGTGCTGGTGGGTTCCGGCATCGGCGCCATGCACTACGCCGGCATGGACGGCATGCGCATGAGCCTGTCGCTGCACTACGATCCGGCCACCTTCGCGGTGTCGATCCTGGTCGCGGTGATCCTGTCGACGCTGGCCCTGAGCGTGCGCCACGGCCTCTCGCGCTTCGAGTCGGTACCCGAGTCGCGCCGCCTGTTGCTATCGGCCTGCGTGATGGGCTGCGCGATCGCCGGCATGCACTACACCGGCATGGCCGCCGCGCGCTTTTCGGGCAACGTCGATCCGAGCGGCACGGCCAGTTCGAACAGCGGGTTCCTGGCGCTGGCGATCACGGTGACCACGGTGGCGCTGTCGGTGGCCGTGCTGGGCGTGAACGGCCTGCTGCGATATCGCCAGATGTTCGTGGACCTGTCGCGCAGCGAAGCCTGGATGCGCGCCCTGCTCACCACCACGGTCGACGGCGTGATCACGGTCGGGCGCGACGGCGTCATCACCGAATTCAACACGTCGGCCGAGCGCATCTTCGGCTGGCGCCGCGACGAGATCGTGGGGCGCAGCATCGGCGTGCTGCTCACCGAGCGCGATCGGGCCTCGCCCTACGGCCTGCTGGCGGTACTCGCTCGCGGCAATCTCGACGGCATCAATACCAGCACCGAGACATCCGGTCTGCACAAGGATGGCCACACGGTGCCGGTGCGCGGCGCGATCGGCCATGCGCGCCTGGGCCAGCAGGACCTGTTCGTCTGCTTCGTCACTGACATCAGCGAGCGGCGCGCGATGGAAAGCGCGCTGCAGGCCAGCGAGCAGCAGTTCCGCTCACTGATCGGCAATATCCCCGGCATCTCGTACCGCAGCGCGATCAACCAGGACTGGCCGATGATCTTCATCAGCGATGCGGTCGAACGCGTCACCGGCTACCCGACGCGCGACTTTTTGGGCGCGCCGCCGCGCCGCGTGTTCGGCGCCATGATCCATGCCGAAGACCGCCTGCGGGTGGGCAAGGAAACCAGCGCTGCGATGCGCGAGAACCGGCCCTACCTGGTCGAATACCGCCTGCTGCACGCCGATGGCAGCGTGCGCTGGTTGTGGGAAAACGGCACCGGCGTGCGCAACGAAGCGGGCGAGGTCGAATACCTCGACGGCGTCATCCTCGACATCACCGAGCGGCGCGAGATGGAAGAAGCGCTGCGCTGCGCCAAGGAGAAGGCCGAGCAGGCCGCAGCGGCGCGCGCGACCTTCGTGGCCAACATGAGCCACGAGATCCGCACCCCGATGAACTCGATCCTCGGCTTCACCGACGTGCTGCTCGACGGCGAGCTCAATGTCGAGCAGCGCCGTCACCTGGACACCGTGCGCAGCGCCGGGCGCGCGCTGCTGCGGCTGTTGAACGAAATCCTCGACACGGCCAAGCTCGAAAAAGGCGCGGTGGAGCTGGAACAGAACGACTACAACCTGCTGTCGCTGATCGATGAACTGTCGTCGACACTGGCGGCCAATGCGCGCGCCAAGGGCCTGCACCTGGATATCCAGTACGACCCGGCGCTGCCGACCGGCCTGCGCGGCGACGAGCTGCGCATGCGCCAGGTGCTCACCAACCTGCTCGACAACGCGATCAAGTTCACCGCCACCGGCGGCGTGACGCTGACCGTGGGCGCCGAAGTCGACCAGCTGTGCATCGCCGTGACCGACACCGGCATCGGCATCGCGCCGGACCGCCTGGCAGCGATCTTCGATCCGTTCACCCAGGCGGACGCATCGATGACGCGCCGCTTCGGCGGCACGGGTCTGGGCACCACGATCAGCAAGCAGCTGGTCGAGTTGATGGGCGGGCGCATCTGGGCCGAGAGCGAACCTGGCAAAGGCACGACCTTCCACGTGCGCGTGCCGCTGGTGCTGGCGCGCTTTGGCAACCAGGCGCCGCGCGTGCGCAGCGCCGCCGTGCTGCCGCCGCTGCGCGTGCTGGTGGCCGACGACGTGCCGCAGAACCTCGAACTGATGCAGCTGCTGATGACGCGCCGCGGCCACACGATGACGGCGGCGCGCGACGGCGGCGCCATCGTCGAACTGGCCAACAGTGGCGAGTACGACGTGGCGCTGATGGACTTCCAGATGCCGGTGATGGATGGCCTGGACGCGACGCGCGCCATTCGCGAGCATGAAGCGCTTCATGGCAAAGCGCGTCTGCCGGTGATCGCGATGACCGCCAGCGTGCTGGCCGAGCACCGCCAGGCCAGCGTGGACGCCGGCATGGACGGCTTTGCCAGCAAGCCGGTCGACTGGTTCGCCCTGTCGCACGAGATCGCGCGCGTGCTCGGCCTGGAAGGCGGCGTGCCGGTGAGTGCTGCCGCCGCCTCGACGGCTCCGCGCGAAGTGCTCAACAGGCGCGCCGGCATGCACCGCTGGAGCAACCGCGAAGACGCCTACACCGAAGCCCTCGAACACTTCAGCCGCCAGTACGCGCAGCTCGACAACACGATGCGCCTGCACGCCGCCGGCGGCGAACACGTGCAGCTGCGCATGCTGGCGCACAAGGTGCGCGGCGCTGCCGCCAATGTCGGCCTCGAACTCCTGTCCGACGCCCTGGCCACGCTGGAACAAGCCACCAACGCGGTGCCGACCGACGAGCGGCACGCCGCCGAGGCCCTCGGCGTGGCGGCGCAGGCCCTCGAGAAGGCACTGGCCGCCATCGGCAACGTCGCCACGACGCCGGCGCCGGCCGCGCCAGGCGCCAAGGTCGACCTGGCGCGCGCGCGACGCGCCGGCGGCGTGCTGCTCGAAGCGCTGCGCCGCGGCGCCCTGAACGACGGCGCCATGACCAGCCTGGCCGTGGCGCTGGCCGCGCACCCGGTGGCCGCCCGCGTGGCCCAGGTGCAGTCGGCCATCGCCGATTTCGACTTCGATCTCGCCCTCGGTCACCTGGAGGCCGTCATGGCCATTCTTGGGGGCGAGTCACTTGACGGCGCGCGTGACGGCGCCACCAACGATCCTTCCGCATGAGCCAACCGACTACCCGACCGCTGATCCTGGCCGTCGACGATGAAGCGAGCAACCTGCAACTGCTGCGCCAGATCCTGCAAGACCACTATCGCCTGCTGTTCGCCAAGGACGGCGCCCGCGCGCTCGAACTGGCGCGCCAGGAGCAGCCCGACCTGATCCTGCTGGACGTGATGATGCCGGGGATGTCGGGCTACGAAGTGTGCGCGGCCCTCAAGGCTCATCCGGCCACGGCCTCGGTGCCGGTGATTTTTGTCACCGCCCTGACCGAGACGGCCGACGAGGTGGAAGGGTTCGAGGCCGGCGCGGTCGACTACATCACCAAACCGGTCAGCCCACCGGTGGTGCGCGCGCGCGTACGCACGCACCTGTCGCTGGTGCGCATGGAAGCGCTGCGCGCGAGCCGCCTGGAGATCGTCCAGCGCCTGGGCCTGGCGGCCGAGTACAAGGACAACGAGACCGGCCTGCACGTGATCCGCATGAGCCACTTTTCGCGCATCCTCGGCATCGCCGCCGGCCTGAACGAAGTGGAAGCGGACGACCTGCTGCACGCGGCGCCGATGCATGACGTGGGCAAGATCGGCATCCCCGATCGCATCCTGCAAAAACCGGGACCGCTCGACGCCGACGAATGGAAGATCATGCAAAGCCACGTGACGATCGGCGCCGAAATCATCGGCGAGCACGACAGCGGCATGCTGGCCCTGGCGCGCAGCATTGCGCTGACGCACCATGAAAAATACGATGGCAGCGGCTACCCGAACGGACTGGCTGGCGACACGATCCCGCTGGTGGGCCGCATCGTGGCAATCGCCGACGTGTTCGACGCGCTGACCTCGGTGCGGCCGTACAAGAAGGCGTGGACCGAAGACGAAGCAGTCAACTTCCTGCACGAACAAAAAGGCCGCCACTTCGACCCGCACCTGGTAGACCTGTTCGCCGACCAGATGCCCGCCATCCGCGAAGTCCGCCTGCGCTGGGCCGAGACTGCTTAATCCTCAATCAATACGCCCTCCAAACGCCAAAAATAAATAGGGTCAGTGTAGATTTAATGGGCAATTCCCCAAAGTTGTCAAAGAATTCGACTCCGACCCTAATTGTTTTTGACGGTCTTTTCACGTCGCGCGGCGATTCTGATTCCGCTAGTTATCGAATTTCTTGAGCGACTCAATTTTCCCGCCAAACGGGCAAAAAATAATGAGGGTCGGAGTAGATTTAATGGGCAATTCCTCAAAGTTGTCAAAGAATTCGACTCTGACCCTAATTATGTTTCAAGAGCTTTTGAGCAAGGAATTGCGTTGACTGGATCGATGAGATCGCGAGGAGATTGAACGCGACTTGAAACGCTGGGGATTAATTCGAAAGACGCGATCGGCGCTGCCGATCGCGGTGCGATGCGTCGTCTCAGACTTTCGTCTGAGACAAACTCGCGCCCGTTTGCTCCAATACGGCGGCGCTCGAGCCTGTTGCGCGGCGGGCTACCAGGTCGTGGTACAGCGCCGTGTAGTTGGCGGCCATCTGCTCGGATGTGAACAACTCTTCGAAGCGCGCTTCGGCGCGCAGGCCCATCGTGCGCGCCAGTTCGGGGTTGTCCCACAGCGTGCGCATCGCGGCGCGCAATGCCAGCGCGTCCGATGGCGGCACTACCAGGCCCGTGTCGCCATCGACGTTGATGTACGTGGTGCCGGTGCCGATCTCGCTCGAGATCATCGGCTTGCCGTACATCGCGCCTTCGAGCAGCGAAATGCCGAAGGCTTCCGAGCGCAGGTGCGATGGGAACGACACGGCGTAGCACAGCGTGAGCAGCGCGGCTTTGTCGGGCTCGTCGATCGCGCCGACGAACATCACGTTCTTCAGGCCCAGCCGCGCGGCTTGTTGTTTGAGCTCTTGCTCGATCGGCCCGGCGCCGACGATGACGATCGGATAGTCGGTGCCGGCGGCCGCCTCGAGCAGGATGTGCAGGCCCTTGTAGTAGCGCAGCACGCCCACGAACAGGAAGAACTTGGGACCGACCCGCTCGCGCCAGTGCGCCAGGCGATCGGGGTCGGGCTGTGGGTAAGTGGTGCGATCGAGTCCAAACGGGATGACGCTGGTCTTGCCCGGATAGCGCGCCAGCACGGTCGACGAGCCCAGGTAATTGGGCGAGGTCGCGACGATGGCGTCGACGCTGCGCAGGAAGCGGTGCTTGAGCGGCTGGTACAGGCGCAGCAAGTGACGCTGGCGCACGATGTCGGAGTGGTACGTGACCACGGTCGGCCTGTTCACGCGCGCCATGAAGTGCGCCAGGTCCATGAACGGCCACGGGAAGTGGTAGTGCACCACGTCGGCCTCGCGCGCCAGGCGCGCCAGCGCGCCGATCGACTGGACCGAGATGGCGTTGGACGCGATCTCGGCGTTGAGCGGGACGCGGTGCACCATATGGCCTTCGAACTCGAACGGCGCGAGGTTCTGGTGACGCGACAGCGACAGCACGGTATTGGTCACGCCAAGGCGCCCGGTGCCGACGGCCATCTGGCGGATCACCTGTTCAACGCCGCCGACCGAATCCGGGTGGTAGGTCTTGTAAAAATGAAGGACGCGCATAATCAACTCAGCTTACTGCGAAAGTACGGCTCGGTACACATTTGCCGTCAGGCGTGCGGTGTTTTGCCATGTCAGTTGTTCGGCACGCGCACGCCCGGCGGCGACACAGCGCGTGCGCGCAACACTGTCTTGTGCCAGCGTGCGCATGGCCTCGGCCAGTTCCCCTGCCGACAACGGGTCCACCAGCAAGGCGGCATCGCCCGCCACTTCGGGCAGCGAGGTCGTATTTGACGCCACCACCGGCACGTTCGAGGCAAACGCTTCGAGCACCGGAATGCCATAGCCTTCGTACAGCGATGGAAAGACGAACACGCCGGCGCCGGCATACAGGTGGCGCAATTGTTCCTGGTCGGTCAGGCGATCGAGCCAGACCAGGTTCTCGCCCGCCGCGCGCGCCGCATTCATCCGCGCAACCAACCCTTCGCTGCGGCTGCCGGGCGCACCGACGATCACCAGCGCGCGCTCGGCGCGCATGGTCGCCGGCAGCAGTAGCCAGGCGTCGAGCAAGCGCTCGACATTCTTGCGCGGCTGTAGCGTGCCCACGAACAAAAAATAGCCCGGCTGCAGCTTGCAGGCGGCCAGCGTGGCGCGCGTGGCCTCGAGCGCGGGCACCGTCAGCCAGGTTTCTTCGACGCCGCATGGCACCACCGTCACCCGCCGCTCGTCGATGCCGAAGCATTCGACCAGTTCGGGGATGGCAAAGTGCGACAGCGCGATCACATGGTCGGCCTTGCGCGCGGCCTTCGCCTGCAGCCGGTTTTTCAGCGCGCGCAGACGCGGATTGCACCACTCGGGGTGCTTGATCGGCAGCGCGTCGTGCAGGCTGGCCACCACCGGGCAATCCATGCGCACCACGCGGTAGTCGGTCACGTGGAACACGTCGAGCGGCATGTGGACGCGGTGCGCGGTCGGCGTGACCAGATCGAGCAGCGTGGCAGTTTCAAACGAATAGGGAAAAGCCTGGCCGACACTGATGCCGGCGGCCCCGCTGCGCGCACGCGGCCACGACCACGGCGTGACGGCGCAGCCGGTGGCCGGCAGATGCCGCAGCAGCGCATTGGTGTAGACCCCGATGCCATCGAGGCGTCCGCCCGTCAGGCCCGGTTCGATCATGGTCGTCCCGAGTCCGACATTGATCGCTGCGGCGTTCACGCCAGGTACATCCAGCGCAAGGTCTCGTACAGCGGCGTCGGGGCCAGGTCGCCCACCACGGCAGTCAGCTTGCGATTGCTGCCAGTCAGTTGCAGTACGTCGTTGGCGCGCACGAAGGCAGGATTGACCTGCACGTCGATGCGGTAGCCGGCGATCTCGCCCATCATCTCGATCAGGTTCGACAGCGAATGCGGCGTGCCCGAGCAGACATTGAACGCTTCGCCGGCCGGCGCTGCCGCCAGGATGCGGCGGTAGGCGCGCGCGACCATGCGCACATCGGAGAAATCGCGCGCGATGGCGAGATTGCCCAACTCGATGCGCGTCTCGTTGCGGCGGAAATGCGAAACGATTTTCGGCAGCAAGAAATTGTCTGCCTGGCCCACGCCGGTATAGTTGAACGGCCGCACGATGGTGATCGGCAACTTGTCCATCCACAGGCGCGCCATGTATTCCATGGCCAGCTTGCTCACCGCGTAATCGTTGGCCGGCGAAGGCAAGACGTCTTCATCGATGACGGGCACGCTGGCATTGCCATAGATATTCGCCGACGAGGCCAGCAGCACGCTGGTCGGACGATGCTCGCCAGAGGCCAGCGCCTCGAGCAGGTTGCGCGTGCCCACCACGTTGACGCGGTAGATCGCGTCGACGTTGGCGTGGCCGACAAACGCAATACCGGCCAGGTGCGCGACGACATCGGGCCGCACCTCGGCGACCATGGCCGCCACCGCATCGCGGTCGCACAGATCGACCGCGACCATGTCCGGGCCGACTTCTTCGCCCGGCAACACGGTGCCGAACACGCGGTAACCGGCGGCCGTGAGTTCTTGGGCCAGGTAGTGGCCGGTAAAGCCGCGCAGGCCCGTGATCAGGGCGCGCCGCCCCTCGCCTTCACGCAGCGGGCTGAGCGCGGCAATGCTGTCGGGTGCGGCGATGTCGTCCGTGGCCAGGCGCGTCATATCAGAACGAGAAGCCCAGTTCGTTGCGACGCAGGTCGGCATCGACCATCATCTGGCACAGTTCTTCGAGCGTGGTCTTCGGTTCCCAGCCCAGCTCGCGCTTGGCCTTGGCAGGGTCGCCAATGAGCAGCTCGACTTCGGCCGGACGGTAGAACTTTGGCGAGACGCGCACCAGTTGCTTGCCGCTGGCGGTGCAGTGGGCCACTTCGTTGTCGCCGCTGCCGCTCCAGTCGAGCGTCACGTCGACCGCCTTGAAGGCCATGGTGACGAAGTCGCGCACGGTCTCGGTACGGTTGGTCGCCAGCACATAGGTATCAGGCTTGTCGGCCTGCAGCATGCGCCACATGCCTTCGACATATTCCTTGGCAAAGCCCCAGTCGCGCTTGGCATCCATATTGCCCAGCTCGAGCACGTCGTGTTTGCCCAGCTTGATCTTGGCGACGGTGTCGGTGATCTTGCGCGTGACGAACTCGCGGCCGCGCAGTGGCGACTCGTGGTTGAACAGGATGCCCGACGAACCGAAGATGTCATACGACTCGCGGTAATTGATCGTCATCCAGTGAGCGTACAGCTTGGCCACGCCGTACGGGCTGCGCGGGTAGAACGGGGTGTCTTCGACTTGCGGGATCGCCTGCACCTTGCCGAACATTTCCGAGGTCGACGCCTGGTAGAAGCGGATCTTCGGATTGACCATGCGGATGGCTTCGAGCAGGTGGACGGCGCCCAGGCCGGTGATCGATGCGGTGGTCAAAGGCTGGTCGAACGACACGCCCACGAAACTTTGCGCGGCCAGGTTATACACCTCGCCCGGCTGCGCCGTTTCGATCAGGCGGATGCTCGAGGCCAGGTCGGTCAGGTCGTATTCGACCAGCGACAGGTTCGGGTGCGCGGTAACGCCGAGCTCATCCATGCGCCAGAAGTTGACTGAACTCGACCGGCGATAGGTGCCGGTGACGTGGTAGCCTTTTTCGAGAAGCAGCTGCGCCAGATAGGCGCCGTCCTGGCCTGTGATGCCGGTGATGAGGGCTCGTTTGTTATGCATATTATGGATAATTTGAAGTTGGTCTTGCAGGCGCGGCGTGAAGAAAAAGCGCGCCCGGCCAAACGGAGATTGTAACAGAGGAGGTCGCCAGACTGACTCGCGCTCCGGAGTTCCGTGCAATTCAGACAACACTTACCTGAACAATTATGACGCGAAAGTGACGCGGCAAACTGCGTGCTTACGGTTTGTTACGTGTGTCTTTGTGGCGTGACAAAGGGTGACAGCCAGAGACAAAGTGAGCAAACGGCGGCGCGTGGACAGCATCGCCGCCCACGCTTTCAACGACCGTCGCTCAACGCTCGATCAGCGCAGCGACACCGCTTCGACCACGGCCAGCGCGGTCATGTTGACGATCCGGCGCACGGTGGCCGACGGGGTCAGGATATGCACCGGACGCGCGCAGCCCAGCAACACCGGACCGATGGCGATGCCGTTGCCGGCCGCCGTCTTGACCAGGTTGTAGGCAATATTCGCGGCGTCGATGTTCGGCATGACGAGCAGGTTGGCGTCGCCCTTGAGGGTCGACTCCGGCATGATCTTGGCGCGCAGCTTGGCGTCGAGCGCCGTGTCGCCATGCATTTCGCCGTCGATTTCCAGGTCGGGCTTCTTCTGCTGCACGATCGTCAGCGCGGCGCGCATCTTTTGCGCCGATTCCGAATTGGCGCTGCCGAAGTTCGAGTGCGACAGCAGCGCTGCGCGCGGCACGATGCCGAAGCGTTCCATCTCTTCGGCCGCCATCACGGTAATCTCGGCCAACTGCTCGGCGTTTGGATTCTCGTTGACGTGGGTGTCGACCATCGCCAGCTGACGCTCCGGCGTGATGACGAAGTTCATGGCCGCATACACCTTGGCGCCCGGGCGCTTGCCCAGCACCTGGTCGATGAATTCCAGGTGCATCTGGGTGGTGCCGTAGGTGCCGCAGATCATGCCGTCGGCTTCGCCCTTGTGGATCATCATCGCGCCGATCAGCGTGTGGCGACGGCGCATGGCCAGCTTGGCCAGGTCTTGCGTGACGCCCTTGCGCATGACCATCTGGTGATAGCTCTGCCAGTAGTCGCGGTAACGCTCGTCGAAATCGGGATTGATCACGTCGAAGTGCACGCCGAGTTTCAGGCGCAGGCCGAACTTCTCGATGCGCTGCTCCAGCACGGCCGGGCGGCCGACCAGGATCGGACGCGCCAGTTTTTCGTCGACCACCACCTGCACGGCGCGCAGCACGCGTTCTTCTTCGCCTTCGGCGTAGACGATGCGCTTGAGTTCATCCGGCGCGCTCTTGGCGATAGTGAACAGCGGCTTCATGAAGGTGCCGCTGCGGTACACGAACTGCTGCAGGCTTTCGGCGTAGGCCGCCAGATCCTCGATCGGCCGGGCCGCGACGCCGCCGTCCATCGCCGCCTTGGCCACGGCCGGCGCGATATGGGTCAGCAGGCGCGGGTCGAACGGCATCGGGATCAGGTATTCCGGACCGAACGACAGGTTCGAGATGCCGTAGGCCGAGGCCACGATGTCCGACTGCTCGGCGTGGGCCAGGTCGGCGATCGCGTGGACGACGGCAATTTCCATTTCGCGCGTGATCGTCGTCGCGCCGCAATCGAGCGCGCCGCGGAACATGTACGGGAAGCACAGCACATTGTTCACCTGGTTCGGATAATCCGAACGGCCGGTGGCAATGATGGCGTCGCCGCGCACGGCTTTCACGTCCTCAGGCAGAATTTCAGGGTTCGGGTTGGCCAGCGCCAGGATCAGCGGGCTCGAGCCCATCGACGCGACCATTTCTTTCTTGAGCACGCCGCCGGCCGAGAGACCCAGGAAGATGTCGGCGCCAGGGATGACTTCGGCCAGGCTACGGTGCGGCGTGTCCTGGGCGAAGCGTTCCTTGTCCGGGTCCATCAGCTCGACGCGGCCTTTGTAGACCACACCGGCCAGGTCGGTGACGAAAATGTTTTCGATCGGGAAGCCCAGGTCGACGATCAGGTCGAGGCAGGCCAGCGCGGCAGCGCCAGCGCCGGACACCACCAGTTTGCACGACGTCAGGTCCTTGCCGACCACTTTCAGGCCATTCAGGATCGCGGCGCCGACGATGATCGCGGTGCCGTGCTGGTCATCGTGGAAGACCGGAATCTTCATGCGCTCACGCAGTTTGCGCTCGATGTAGAAACACTCGGGCGCCTTGATGTCTTCCAGGTTCACGCCGCCAAAGGTCGGCTCGAGCGAGGCGATGATGTCGACCAGCTTGTCGGGATCGGTTTCGTTGATCTCGATGTCGAATACGTCGATGGCCGCGAATTTCTTGAACAGTACGCCCTTGCCTTCCATCACCGGCTTGGAGGCCAGCGGACCGATATTGCCCAGGCCCAGCACGGCGGTGCCGTTGGTAATCACGGCCACCAGGTTGCCGCGCGCCGTGTACTTGTAGGCATTGGCCGGATCCTTGACGATCTCTTCGCATGGCGCCGCCACGCCAGGCGAGTATGCCAGCGCCAGGTCGCGCTGGTTCAGCAGGCCCTTGGTGGGCGCAACGCTGATCTTGCCGGGACGTGGGAACTGGTGATATTCGAGCGCTGCTTGACGCAATTGCTGACGCAATTCTTCTTTTTTGTCAGATGACGAATCCATGCTGGGAGGCCTTCCTGGTGCGAAACGGGGTTTTCGATTCTATCAGAGAGCATGTTGTCAACGGCTACGTATTTTCAACCTGATTATGTGCGGTTGCAGCAAAATCGCCCGGCGCGGCGGTCAGTTTGCACCACGGTACAATCGCGATCATGCTCTCCGAATTCGACCTCATCAAGCGCTATTTCAAGCGCGACCGTCCAGCCCGCGCGCCCCTCGGCATCGGCGACGATTGCGCCCTGCTCGCCGTCACGCCGGGCCGCCAGCTCGCCATCTCGTCGGACATGCTGGTCGAGAATCGCCACTTTTTTGCCGGCGCCGATCCGCGCATGCTGGGCCACAAGGCGCTGGCCGTGAACCTGTCCGACCTGGCGGCGATGGGCGCGCGCCCTGTCGCTTTCACCCTGGCCCTGGCGCTGCCAGCGGCCGACCCGGCCTGGCTCGATGGCTTCTCGCAGGGCCTGTTTGCGCTGGCCGACGGGCATGAGTGCGAACTGATCGGGGGCGACACCACCAAGGGGCCGCTGAACATCTGCATCACCGTATTCGGCGAGCTGGCCCCTGGCCACGCGCTGCGGCGCGATGCGGCGCAGGTGGGCGACGACATCTGGATCTCGGGCACGCTGGGCGACGCCCGGCTGGCGCTGGCGGGCTACTGGAAAGAACTCGAACTCGACGCGGCATCGCATGCGCAGGCGGCCACGCGCATGCACCTGCCCACGCCGCGCGTGGCGCTCGGGCTGGCGCTGGCGAACCTGCCGATCGCCCGTGCGGCGCTCGATATCTCGGATGGGTTGGTGGGCGACCTTGGCCACATCCTGCATGCGTCGCGGGTGGGCGCGACGCTCGACGTCGATGCGCTACCGGCCGGGCCGGTGCTGGCGCGGCAAGCGCCGGCCTTGCGGCGGCGTTTCACGGCGGCCGGCGGCGACGATTACGAATTGTGCTTTACGGCGCCGCGCGATGCGCGCGCGGCGGTGCTGGCAGCGGCCGCGCAGGCCGCCACGCCGGTCACGCGCGTGGGTACGATCGACGCCGCGCCGGGACTGCGCCTGGTCGATGCGCACGGTGCGCCGCTCGAGCTGGCGGTATCAAGCTGGGATCATTTCAGCGCTGGGTAGACGGCGTTCACCCCCTGCTTCAAAACCGTCGTTCCAGCGCAGGCAGGAACCCAAGTTTGCATGCATTCCGGTGAAGCTGTTTTATCCACAGCGCTGAGAAACTTAGGTTCCAGCCTTCTCTGGAACGACGGTTTCCAGGTCAACGGTATGATCCCGGACAGCCGTGCGCGCTGGCTGGAACGACGAGGCGCGGGCATCAAGCCAGTTTGTGATTCGCCACGACCTCTTGATCACCTTCGCGCGGCTCCTTGCGGTCGTCATACGGCCCGTGCGTCATCCAGTAATGGCGAAACGCCAGCCGGATATTGTCGCGCAATTCGACGTCGTTCCACGGTTTGGTATAGAAGCGGTAGATCGCGCCGCGGTTGATCGAATCGAGCACCGCCTCCACGCCCGTGTCGCCCGACAGGATGATGCGGATCGTTTCCGGGTACATCTCCTTGACCTTGCTAAGGAACTCGGTCCCGCTCATCACGGGCATGCGCTGGTCGCACAGGATCACGTGCACGTGGTACAGCGCCAGCAGCTCGAAGCCTTCGCTGGACGATGACGCCGTCAGCACGCGGTAGCCGTCGCGCCGGAACAACCGGTGCAGCGCAGCCAGCACGTTCACGTCGTCGTCGACGATGAGGAGGGTCTGCACATTGTCGACCACTTCCGGCGGCTCGTCCGGGTTGGCGCGATTGGATAGCACCAGCGTGGCCAGCTGGTCGGCCGGCAGGCCGCGCGAAAAATAGAAGCCCTGGATTTCGTCGCAGCGGTTGCGCCGCAAGTAGGCCATCTGGGCGCGCGTCTCGACGCCTTCGGCGATCACCTGCATGTGCAGGCTGTGCGCCATGCTGATGATGGCCAGCGCGATCGCGGCATCGTCCGGATTGGTGATGATGTCGCGCACGAACGCGATGTCGATCTTGAGCTTGTCGATCGGGAAGCGCTTGAGGTAAGCCAGGCTCGAATAACCGGTACCGAAATCGTCGATCGCGATGCGAATGCCGAGTGCTTTCAGGCGCGTGAGCACCTCGGTCGTGCGCTCGGCGTTCTGCATCAGGGCGCTCTCGGTCAGCTCCAGTTCAAGCAGGCCCGCTTCGGTGCCGTGGCGTTCCAGCGCACTGCGAACCACTTCTTCCAGATCGCCTTCGACGAACTGGCGGCTCGAGACGTTCACCGCCACCCGCACGTCGCGCACGCCGGCCGCGTTCCAGGCCGCGATCTGGCGGCAGGCTTCGTCGATGATCCAGTCGCCCACGCGCACGACCAGCCCCGTCTCTTCCATCACCGGCACGAATTCGGCCGGATACACCAGGCCGTAGCCGGGCCGGTTCCAGCGCAGCAGCGCTTCGCTGCCGGCAATGCGGCCGGTGTTCAGTTCCATCTTGGGCTGGTAGTGCAGCACAAATTGATTGTCTTCCAGCGCCCCGCGCAGCGCCAGTTCGAGGTCCAGGCGCGCCAGCACCTGCACGTTCATGCCGGCGGTGAAGAAGCGGTAGCCGTCGCGGCCTGCTTCCTTCGCCCGCACCATGGCCGTGTCGGCGTACTTGACCAGCGCGCCCGGATCGATCGTGTCGTCCGGGTACATCGCGATGCCGATGCTGGCCGTGAGCGCGGCCTGCTGGCCGTGCAGATCGAACGGCAGGCGCAGCGTCTCGCGCACTTCGTTGGCCATGTTCACCGCATCCTGCTGCTCGCGCGGCATGGTCAGGATCAGCGCGAACTCGTCGCCGCCCAGGCGCCCGACCGAATCGCGCACCTTCACGCAGCGCACCAGGCGCGTGCTGAACTGGCGCAGCAGCTCGTCGCCCAGCGCCGTGCCCAGCGAATCGTTGATCACCTTGAAGCGGTCGAGCGTGATGCACAGCACCGCCACACGCCAGTTCTTGTCCTGCGCCAGCTCGATCGTGCCGCGCAGGTTTTCAAAGAACAGCGTGCGGTTCGGCAGGCCGGTGAGCGCATCGTAGCTGGCCGCGTGACGCAGCCGCTCCTGCGCGTGCAGGCGCTCGCTGATGTCGCGCGCCACGGCGATCAACATGCGCTGGGCGTTGCGATGCCCCTCCGGGTCTTGCAGCTTCCAGCTGATCTCGACCGGCACCGAGCCTTCGCCGCCGGCGCGCAGCAGGTCGGTCTCGACGATGTCGGGTTCGGGCCGTTCGCCCTGCACCGCTGCGCCCATATGGCGTTCGAGCTGCGAGCGTGAGGCCAGGCCCAGCGCCACCGGATCGATGCGCAGCAGTGCGTCGCGTGAAAAGCCCAGCATGCGGCAGGCGCCTTCGGACACGTCGACCATCGCCATATTGGCCGTGTCGATCAGGAACAACGCATCGGGCGTGGCGTCCATCGCGCCGCGAAAGCGCGCCAGTTCGGCCGTGCGCTCGCGCACCTGGCGTTCGAGTTCGCTGCCGTAGTCGAGGGATTCGCGGTGCAGCAGGCGCACCTCGAGCAGGTTGCGGATGCGCGTCATCACCTCGACCGTGTCGAACGGCTTGCCGATGAAGTCGCGCGCACCGGCTTCGAGCGCCGCCAGTTTCTTGTCCGGTTCGGCCGTCACCACCAGCACCGGCAGCCACGAATCGCTCTCCAGCGGCTTCAGGGCCTCCATCACGTCGAAGCCATCCATGCCGGGCATGTGCAGGTCGAGGATGATCAGGTCGAAGCGGTGCTTCAGGTGCAGCGCCACCACCTGGCGCGGGTCAAACGTCGAGAAGACGTTTTCGTAGCCGGTGGTCTTGAGAAGGTACTCGAGCAGCTGCACGTTGACCGGTTCGTCATCGACGACCAGGATGCGGGCTCGCCGAATGTCGGACAGGGAAATCATGGGTGGTTCCTTTCGCCTGGCGCGGCCAGTGGCGGCCCCTCCGCCAGGGTGCTATTGATCGCTTCAGTGAATTTTTCGATGTCGATCGGCTTGGTCAGGTAGCGGTGGAAGCCCGCCGCCACGCCACGCTCGATATCGCGCGGCATGGCATTGGCGGTCAGCGCAATCACCGGGATCTCCGCCGTCTCCGGGTCGGCGCCGAGCTGGCGCAGCACCTCGAAGCCGCTCATGCCGGGCAGGTTCAGGTCCATCAGGATGATGTCGGGACGGTGCGCGCGCGCCAGTTGCAGGCCCAGGTGGCCGTCGTGCGCCGACAGCAGGCGCAGGTCGCGCCGGAACGCCACGATCTCTTCCACCAGGCGCAGGTTGGCCGGGTTGTCTTCGACGTACAGCAGCAGGCGCGGCTCGGATTCCGACTCAGGCTGCTCAGGCACGTCGGCATCGGGCGCGGCGCGGTCGGCCAGGCCGGATGTACGCGGCGCGGTGCTGTCCAGCTCGATCCAGAACACGCTGCCCACGCCCGGGCTGCTGGTCACGCCGATCTCGCCGCCCATCAGCTCCACCAGGCGCTTGGTCACCACCAGGCCGATGCCGGTGCCTTCCTGGGTGCCCGATTCCTGGCCCAGCCGGTTGAATGGCTGGAACAGGCTCGCGACCTGCTCGGGATTGAGGCCGTTGCCGGTGTCCTGCACCGACAGGCGCATGCGCGTCGGTGTCGGCTGATCGCAGGTGAGCACCACGGCGCCCTCTTCGCGGTTGTACTTGACCGCGTTCGACAGCAGATTGAGCATCACTTGCTTGAGGCGCGTGCGGTCGGCCATCACCACCGCGCCGTCCACATCCGGGAACAGCACCCGCACCTTGCGCGTGGCGGCGATCGGCTCGATCATCGTGCGGCACTCGAGCAATATGTCGGCCAGCGCCACCGGTTCCATCGACAGCGTGATGGTGCCCGATTCCACCTTGGCCAGGTCGAGGATCTCGTTGATGAGCGTGAGCAGGTGGCGGCCCGACTTGAGGATGTGGTTCGCGAATTCCTTCTTCTGCTCGAGCGTGGACGGCAGTGTGTTGGAGGTCAGGATCTGGGCGAAACCCAGGATGGCGTTGAGCGGCGTGCGCAGCTCGTGGCTCATCGACGACAAGAAGGCCGACTTGGCCTGGTTGGCGCTGCGCGCTTCTTCGTTGGCGTTGGCCAGTTCGGCGTTGGCCAGGGCCAGCTGCAGGGTGCGCTCATCGACGCGCTGCTCGAGCTGCTCGTTCAGGCGCATGACCTCTTGCTGGGCGCGCGAGCGTTCGGTGGCCGAGCGCAGCGTGGCGCTGTGCGAATCCTCGAGCTCGCGCGTGCGGCCTTCGATTTCGGTGAGCATCGCGTTGAACGAGTCGGCCAGCTCGGCCGCCTCGTCGTCGCCAATACGCGGGGCGCGACGCGAATAGTCGCGCGTGGCCACCACGTCGCGCGCCACTTCGGTGATCGCCATGATCGGCGACGTCAGCACGCCGCCGACGCGGCGCATCAGCAGGTAGGCGATCGCCATCGCGATCGCGGTCACGCCGGCGGCAATGGCCAGGTAATCGAGAAAACGCGCCATCATCCGGTTTTCGGCGCGCATGACAGCCGTGCCGACCGTTTCGCCGTTCTCGACGATCGGCTGGCTCACGACCAGGATGCCGTTGCCGGTCTCGTCGATCCCTTCGAGGCGCTGGGGCACCGGCCGGGTTTCACCGGCGGCGGAATAGGACGCGAACAGCTGGCCCCGCGCATCGTAGATGGCTGCGCCGCGCACCAGGGGACTGGCCCGCAGCAGCAGCAGGTCTTCATTGGCAAGGCGAGGGTCGTCGAACGTGAGTGCGGCGGACGTCATGTGGCCGACCAGTTCGGCGTCGGTCATCAGGTCGTTCACGAGCGTACGGTGATAACTGCGCAGATCGTAGGCCACCACCAGGGCGATCGAGACCAGCAGTGCGACGAACGTCGTCGTCATCACCATCGCTACCAGCTTCTTGCGGATCGAGCGCTGGCGGCTCATGCTTCCTCCACGAACCGTTTCACGAAACGGGGACGCGCGTGCGCTGGGCGCTGCCCCGGACGGGTTGGCGACTTCACGATCGGGCCGAGCCTGACCGGCCACGTGCGATGCGTTCGTACGGCATTGTAAATTTCATGTGAAACGAAAAAGAGACATCCAACCGGAGGGAAGCCGCTTGTATTCCAGCATAGCAGCCCACCCAGCCAGCATGTCGCACGGAACATTATTTTGCCTCGACAGCAGCTGTTCAGGCAATATTCTCATGCTCACAGGATAGCATCTTTGCAATCAGCAATGCCAGATGGACACCATCTTGCAGCCAGCGTGCCATGCCGGCGCACCGCGCGCTAGAATGGAATCCACGCGGACAAGACCGTCCGCCGACCGCACAAGGAGACGCACGTGACGAATGAACTTACCGATCTTGCCAACCAGGTGGGCCAGGCGCTCGGCCCCAAAAAACTGATGCTGGCCACCGCCGAATCCTGTACCGGCGGCGGCATCGCGCAGGCGCTCACCGACATCCCCGGCTCGGGCGACTGGTTCGATTGCGGCTTTGTCACCTATTCGAACACCGCCAAGAACGACATGCTCGACGTGTCCGACGCCGTCATCGCCCAGTTCGGCGCCGTGAGCGAAGAAGTGGCCGCTGCCATGGCCTCGGGCGCCGTCGCCAACAGCAGCGCCGATGTGGCAGTATCGACTACCGGCATCGCCGGCCCCACCGGCGCCGTGCCCGGCAAGCCGATCGGCACCGTGTGCTTCGGCTGGGCGCAGGGCGACCAGGTGCATACCGAGCGCCTCGTGTTCCAGGGCGACCGGCAAGCCGTGCGCGCGCAGGCCGTGGCGCATGCGCTGCGCGGGCTGCTGCGCTTTATCGAATAAAGCGCTGGCGGCGCCTGCGCCATTCCTGCGTATCCGCGATAATAGCGGGTTGCGCAAAGCAAAATGCGACGGCGTCCTGCAACGATGGTGGATGGACGCCGGCCATGAATGGCACGCCTGGCGGCCGCCCGCGAACGGGTGCCGGCCGGGGCGTCGCCCGACCGGGGTACCGGTCGTTGCCACTGAATTGTTTGGAGAATGCTTGAAAATTCCTACCCTGATGGTCCCGCTGATGCTGGCCGCTGCGCCGGCCCCCGGCCAGGCCCAGGAGCAGCCCCCCATGTCGGCACCTGCGCCCGTGCCCTCGATCGCCTTTGACAAGCTGGTGCTGCCCAACGGCCTGCAGGTGATCCTGGTCGAAGACAAGCGCCTGCCGATCGTGGCCGTGAACCTGTGGTACCACGTCGGCCCGGCCAACGAGGCGCCCGGCCTGACGGGCTTTGCCCATCTGTTCGAGCACATGATGTTCGCCGCCACCGCGCACATCCCGCGTGGCATGGCCGACCGCCTGCTCGAGGGCGCTGGCGCCACCGACAGCAATGGCGGCACGGGTTTCGACAGCACCAGCTACTACGACACGGTGCCGTCGAACCAGCTCGAGCTGGCGCTGTGGGTGCATGCCGATCGCATGGGCTACCTGCTCGATGTGCTCGACCAGCAGGCACTGACCAACCAGCAGGACGTGGTGCGCAACGAGCGCCGCCAGACCGTCGAGGGCGAACCCTACGGCATCGTCGAGGAAGCGCTGGCGCGCACGCTGTTCCCGCAGGGGCACCCGTACGCGGCCTCGATCATCGGTTCGCACGCCGACATCCAGAGCGCGCGCCTGGAAGACGTGCGCGCCTTTTTTACCCAATACTACGGCCCGAACAATGCCAGCCTGGTGATTGCCGGCGACATCGACAAGCAGAAGGTTCGTGATTTGGTCACCCGCTATTTCGGCGGCCTGCGGCGCGGGCCCGACGTGGTGCGCCCGCACGTGATCACGCCCCCGATCACGGCCGAGCGCCGCGTCATCGTGCGCGACCGCGTCGAACTGCCGCGCGTGTTCATGGGCTGGCTCACGCCGCCGGCGTACCAAGCCGGCGACGCCGAACTGATGGTGGCCGCGACGATCCTCGGCGGCGGCAAGTCGAGCCGCCTGTACAAATCGCTCGTGTACGAGCGCCAGATGGCGCAGGACGTATCGGCCACGCAAGGCTCGCTGGCCCTGGCCTCGACCTTCGTCATCGACGTGACGGCGCGCGCCGGCCACACGCCGCAAGAGATCGAAGCGGCGATCGACGCCGAACTGGCGCTGCTGCGCAAGGACGGCCCGACGGAGCGCGAGGTCGAACGCGCCCGCAACAGCCTGGAGACGTCGCTGCTGGCGTCGCTGGAAAAGCTGGGCGGCGACGGCCTGGCCGAGCAGCTCAACCACTACAACCTGTACACGGGCGACCCGGGCTACCTGGCCAAGGATCTCGCGCGCCTGCGCCGCATCGACGCCGCCGCCGTGCAGCGCGCGGTGCAGACCTGGCTGCCGCAGGGGGCGCGCGCCATCGTCACGGGCGTGCCGGGCAAGCCGAAAGTGGACGATCCGCGCGCCGGCAAGCCGGCCAAGCCGGCTGCCGTGACGGTTGCTCTAGCGCCGCTGAACGAGGCTGAGCCGTGGCGCGCGACGCCGCCACACGCCGGCCCGACGCCGCGCTTCAAGCAGCCGCGCGGCGAGACCTTCACGCTGGCCAATGGCCTCACCGTGATTCACTACCGCAATCCGGCGCTGCCGCTGGTATCGAGCCAGCTCGTGGTGCGCAGCGGTGGCGCGGCCAACCCGCCCGACCTGCCCGGCCTGGCCGGCTTCACCGCGCAGATGCTCGAAGAAGGCACGGCCACGCGCAGCGCGCCGGCCATCGCCGATGAAATTGCACAGCTCGGCGCGTTCATGGACACGGGCAGCAGCGACGACGTCTCCACCGTGTCGTTGCTGGCACTGAAGTCCACGTTCCCGCGCGCGCTGGAAATCGTCGCCGACATCGTCCAGCGCCCGGCGTTCCCGGTCGCCGAGATCGAACGCCAGCGGCAAGACCGCCTCGGCGCGCTCACGCAGCAGCGCGACGACCCCGAGACGGTGGCTGCGCTGGCGGCAGCGGGCGCATTGTTCGGCCCCGGCCATCCGAAGGGCTACGGCCAGCTTGGCCTGGAACCGGCGATCCAGCGCACGACGAAGGACGACATCGCCAGCTTCTGGCGCCGCCACTACGTGCCGTCGAACGCGGCGCTGGTGGTCACGGGCGACATCACGCGCGTCGAACTCGAAGCGCTGGCACAGGCGCAGTTCGGCGGCTGGACGGCAGCCGAGGCGCCACCAGCCATCGTCGGCGCGGCCAAACCGACCGCGGCGCGCCTGATCGTGGTCGATCAGCCGGACGCCGGCCAGACCGCGCTGCAGGTGGCGACGATGGGCCCGGCGCGCGACACGCCCGACTTCCCGGCGCTGCAAATCATGAACGGGGTGCTGGGCGGGATGTTCTCGAGCCGGCTCAATAACAATCTGCGCGAGACGCGCGGCCTGACCTACGGGATCTATTCGCACTTCGACTACGACCGCCAGCCGGCGCCGTTTTCGGTGGAAGCGAGCGTGCAGCAGAATGCCACCGGCGAAGCGGTGCGCGAAATCCTGCGCGAAGTGGCGCTGATGCGCGAGCAGCCGATTTCCAGCGAAGAACTGACGGCGGCGCGCAATGCGCAGCTACTCTCGCTGCCGGGGCAGTTCGAGACCAATGCCGATATCGGCGCGAGCCTGACGGAGTTGTTCGTCTACGGCCTGCCGCCGGATTATTACGACAAGCTGGCCAGGCGCCTGGCCGAAGTCAGTGTCGACGATGTGCAGGCGGTGGCGCGGCGCTGGCTCGATCCGGACCGGATGATCGTGGTGGCGGTGGGCGAAAAGCGCAAGATGCTGCCGCAGTTGCAGAAGCTGGGGCTTGGTCAGGCCGAAGTGCGTGATGACGATGGACAGACCAGGCAAGGGCGTTAAGGCGCGATCACCAGCCGGTTGACGTAATGCTCCAGATCGGCCGAACCGGTGTACGGCACAGGGTCGTAGTCGAATAGCAGACATGGCAACAAGCTGTACTGGACGCCGAGCATCAGCCTCGGCCGTTCGAGCGGCACACCGCCTTTATGAATGCCGCGGGTATCGATGACGAACGATGTGCCAGCCGCCCCGAGCATCTTCACCTGCTCGGCGTGCACTTCCTCATCGGAATGACTGTGTAGCCGCACCGGCATGCGGTCACGATGGGTACCCGCTGCAAAGGTGTGTGGCCCGGCATCGGCGTCGACATCCGTCAGGTACACCATCATCTTGATGCTGCCCAGTTCGCAATCGCGATGAAAACGCTGCACGATGTCCGGGGCAGCCGCGCTGGGAAACGTCCAGCGCAGGCTCAGTCCCGTGATCACCGGCGTGAACCCGAGATAGTCGATCGCCAGGCGCATGATGGCTTCATGATTGGCCGTCTCCATCACATGCGGACAATTGACGACGGTATCGAGCGGGTAATCGCCAACGTTGCACGCTTGGGGGATGGCGGTCAGCGAGACAGGCTGGCCGCTGCCCTTGCTGTCGAGCAGCGCGCAGTGTTCCAGGTACGCGCGCATCTCGAGGCATTGCGCCTTGGAGAGAAGCGGGGTCAGTTGTACGTACCCGAGGCGACGAAACTGCGCAACGGCGTCGGATTGTTGTGCGTCTGCGCGCACGAGACGAGGATGGCGCTGGCGCAGGACGAACACCAGCATACGGTGGGCATGGCGCCGTAGCCATGGGTTGGTAATGAGCCGCTGGCAATAATAAACGCCCAAACGCAGCAGGTCGGTGGCGGACGCGGTAGACAACGAGATATAGCGCTGCACGATATTTTCTTCCCCAAGGTGGCTGATGCACCGGACCGCAGTCTGTGCTGGTGATGACTGCTCGGCCAAACATAGATGAATTGGGGGTTGATGCCTTGAGGAAAAATCATGTACTCGTCATTGGTGCGCGGATATTTCGGGCACGCCGGCCAGGGCCCGGGTTCGACCGAGGAAGTCTCTTACCTGCAACACACAGCGCGGCAATTTTCTGACCATTTCCGGGTATGCGCGACACGAAAATGCATGGAACAGCCCGATCGCGAGCGGTGGAAAATGAATGATTGAACGACTGATTCGGGCGGGCGCAGCCTGTCGTGATAGTCGGTGAACTTTGCGAATCGGCGACCTGCTATGCTGGCCGAACGGCCGAGATCTTTCGAGATCGGCCAAGAGCGGACATGCAATACGGCTGTGACGCACTCCAGATACAAGCGCATAAATATGATCGCATTTAGAGATTTTTCATCTGCTGAGTATGGCCGTCCTGAGGGCATTGACCGGGCGCTCGTTGAAGCGAACGAATGGTTGCAGCGTACTTGTATCACCCCCTTGAACATTGAAACCTTGACGAAGGTAACTGGAGGAGGATTAGCAAACATTTCCTCTTCGGACATTGGACTTCGCGTCTGGTATGTGGTCGGCAGGCAGCGCACCTTAGCTGGTTAACCAAATCGAGATGTGCGCTTCGGGTCGCTTTGGGTCGGTTCCTGCCCTTCGTGACAGTCTGCGACTTTTCCGTCTTGGTGACCTGATATGTTTAGCTGAACGGCCGGATTCGGCCAAAAGCGGCCATTCTGCTTGGCGCCTAGTCCTGATTGTCCAGAGCATCGGACATCGAGTGATTGACCGAAAAGGCGCGCGCAGCAATGAGCACAGGAATCAGGTCGCGGCCTAATGCAGATAGGTGATATTCAACCCGGAGTGGTTTTTCGTTGAAGTCGATGCGTTCGATGAGGCGATCGGCAACTAGTTCGCGCAATTGCTGAGTCAGCACTTTCTGGGAAATGCCGGGCAGGTCACGTTTCATTTGGAGCGTGCGCATCGCGTTATCTGAATACAAACGGAACAGGATCGGCAGCTTCCAACGACCCTGGATCATTCGGATCACCCGACTGACGTGGGCAACGGCGCCGTCCGGACCGAGGCAGGTCGCACGATGCTGCACGGCAGGCACCGCTGTGGGCACAAAAAGGTGCGTACTTGTATTGCTCATTGCGCCACTTTAGCATGCGCTTTCATCAATCTAAATGGAAGGCACGACGATGGAGTTGCAACTCGGAGGAAAGAAGGTGCTGGTCACCGGTAGCAGCAAAGGGATCGGCGCCGGCATCGCCCACAAGTTCGCCCTTGAAGGCGCCATCGTTATCGTGCATGGCCGGAACCGCGCCCAAGCCGACGAGGTCGCCCATGCCATCGTTACAAGGGGCGGTCGCGCGCATGTTGTGCTAGGCGACCTGACTGACGACAGCGCCGTGGAGCGCATGCTGAACGAAGCTTCGCAGCATGCTGGTGCGATCGATATCCTTGTGAACAACGCCGGTGGCTCCGGCTCCGTGAAGGAAGAATGGTCGACGACGAAGCCCGCGACCTGGGCCGCGACATATGACCGCAACGTGCTCGCCGCGCTGCGCGTCACTACCCGCGTGTTGCCGGGCATGCGCCAGGCAGGATGGGGGCGCGTCATCAATATCTCCAGTTTGGCGGCCACAATGCCACCAGCGGGCGGCCCCGACTACGCGGCGGGCAAGGCCGCGATCAATGCAATGACGGTATCACTTGCCAAGGCTGTGGCTGCCGAGGGCATTACCGTGAATGCAATTTCGCCTGGCACCATCCACAGCGATACGCTGGACCGCAAGTTCCGTGAAGTCGCCGTGCAACATGGCCTCGACGCAGATGCGCCGTGGGACACGATTGAACGCACCGTGCTGCCCCTGTTCGCGCAGGTGCCGGTCGGTCGCGTCGGACAAGTGGACGATATCGCCAACGTGGCTGCCTTCCTTGCCAGCCCGGTGGCCGGCTATATTACCGGTAGCAACCTGCGTGTGGACGGCGGTCTGTCGCCGGGTTTGTAGCACTTCGAAAGTCAGCTCCACATTCGGTCATACTGGCTGCCAACGCAAACTAGGCCAGCGAACTGCCGTAAGAGCGGTGATGCTTAGGACCGTAGTGCCTTTACGCTTATTTTTCTTCAGCCAAGAAAACAAATCGGCGACCGTCCGCTTTGGGTCGACAGCTGCCTGTCGCGGCCATTGCTGGATTTTCAACCTGGCAACCTGCTATGCTCGGGCGAACGGCCGGGTTCGACCAGGAGCGGACGTTCCTCAACAGATACGAACTAGGGATAACTATGAGTTGGAGAGGTGGTAGCAAGTTGTTCGCGGAAATGTGGCCCTTGATTCAAGCGAATATTCCGAACAATGAACATCGCATCGAATTCACAGCCAGCCTGTTGACGCTGATGGCCGAGAACGACATGGATCCGTATGACATTGAGGACATTCATCCAGATGTTCGAGCAGCGATGCGCGCCTCTGGAATTGCTATTAGCGAGCCAGACCGGTACACCGATGAGCCTACGGAGAGCAAACCAACGAAAAAATGGTGGCAGCTTCGGTAGTCCGCTTTGGGTCGGTTCCTGCCTGTCGCGCCCACCATTAGATTTTCAATCTGGCAACCTGCTAAGCTGGCCTGAACGGCCGGGTTCGGCCAAAAGCGGACGGTCGGCATGCCCACAAAATGGCTGGATAAACCTACGGAGCGGCAGTGATAAACAAAAAGAGCGCGCCAGTCGAGTGGGCTGGGCTCATGTATGAACTTGAAGACGCGCAGGAACACCTGACGGCATTGATCTCCGAAATGAACACGACAGATAACTTTGACGAAGTTGATCTGCGAATACAGCTTGGCCACGTCTTCTCTCATTTGAATCGTGCTTGGCATCGCCGGGATAAAGCCAACGGCCTCAATCAAGAGGAGTGGCAGGGCGCAAGTCAGTTTCCATCCGACTTGGACCCTACATAGGATAAGGCTACGACCGTCCGCTTCGGGTCGGTACCGGCCCGTCAGGGCTATCTCTGGATTTTCAACCTGGCAACCTGCTATGCTGGCTCGACCGGCTGGTTTCGGCCAAAAGCGGACATCCACTCCAATCACCAACAGGTTCCATTTCCTAATTCCGATGACAGTAGAGCAAACTTCAGTTGTAGATATTGCGTACATCGACCAGAAGACGGGAATCGTACATCTAATCGTTACAGACCATCTTCAGTGGGAAGGCGAGCATCTGCTCGTTTTGCAGGAGAAGATCAACTCCTATTTGTCGTTTGTCGAAAACGGTGAAGTCTTCGATACGCTTCCCGGAGCCGAAGGCAAAAACATACAGATTGAGCTGATTACGAAATACAAGCCAACCGAAGAAGCCCTTCACTTCTTTGGACATGTTGAGGCGTTTCTTAGACAGGAAGGCATTGGGTTCGCGCATAAAGCCGGGCCTGACGGATACGAGGCCGCTGAGCTATAAGGTCCGCAATGGGTCGATAGCCGCCGGTTGAGACATTCGTTGACTTCTTCACTTTAGCAACCCACGAAGCTGACGGCATGCGGTCAATTTTGGCCCAGGAGCACACGGTCGTTTCCATAAAGTCTTCCCACCGACCATTACGAGTAACTGCACGATGAAATTCAACATTTACGGCCGCTTCCAAGTAGACGTGCGACGTGAGAATGACTCGTGGGTCGTGTATCGCTCGGAGCTGGGGAAGCGAACGCGGTTGAATGATGTTGTTATCCCGCCGAACTTGGAAACGCAAGAGCTGGCTACTTACCTCGATGACATCTTTCATGAGTTCGCCAAGCTCGGGGAAAACGTTGATGTGCTGCCCCCCTGAGACTTCACCTCGATTTCACCACCCGCAATCTATCTTCACGGCTTGACCACTGTCCCGGCTCGGCAAATGAAGAAGATGCTCACCTTACTGGCCTGCCTATTGATCGCGGCGCCACTGCAGGCCGCAGCGCCAATCAGCCCCAGTCTCGAACCTGACATCGCCCGCCTGCTCCGCGAAGAAGGCCTGCAAGGCGCAGTCTGGACGACGCTGGAGCGTGAAGGCGCCGCCGGCGTACGCGATGCCCGCACCGGCATGCCGATGCGGGTCGATCAGCGCGTGCACGTCGGTTCCATCGCCAAGACCGTGCTCGCTGTCGGCATCCTGCGCCTGGTCAGCGAGCATCGCCTGTTGCTGGAGACCCCCGTCGCCACGCTGCTGCCCCAGATCCGGCTCGATAATCGGTGGAACACCACCGACCCGGTACGCATCCGCCATCTGCTCGACCACACGGCCGGACTGGACGACGTCCATTTGTGGCACGTCTTCAGCCTGCAAGCCGATGCGCATACACCGCTTGCCGCCGCGTTCCCGCCCGGGAGCAGGACGCTGCGCGTGCGCCAGCGGCCCGGCGCCCGCGTCTCGTACTCGAACCTCGGCTACACGCTGCTCGGGATGGTCGTCGAAGCCGTTACCGGCCAGCCCTACGAGATCTACCTGGATGCCGCGCTGCTCGCACCGCTCGGCATGCATGACAGTACCTTTGCCTTCGTCTCCCAGGCAAACGACAGCCGCCTGGCCATGGGCCACTTCGAAGACGGCGTCACGCAGCCCGCGGTGGCGTCGTTCGTGCGGCCCGGCGGCCAGTTCACGACGACCGCCGCCGACATGGGCCGCCTCGCGCGCTTTTTGATGAGCGACGGCCGGCTGGCTGGCCAACCGTTCATCGACACCGCGCTGCTGCAGCAGATGGGGGCACCGGCCGGCACTGAGGCGGCCCGCGCCGGCCTGAGCGTCGGCTACGCGCTGGGCCTGCGCACGGTCGACCGCCACGGCGTCGTCGCAAAATGCCACGGCGGCAGCACGGCAGGATTTCGCGCCATGCTGTGCCTGTGGCCAGGCACGCAGCAAGCCTTCTTCATCGCGCTCAATGCCGACAGCGAGACGGCCGATTACGCCCGCTTCGATGCCTTGCTCGTGCGCGCGCTGATGCCGGCGCTGCCCGTGTCGCCGTCAGGCCCGGCGCAGCAGGCCGCGTCGTGGGACGGCTGGTACGTGCCGGCGCCGAACCGGTTCGACAGCTTTCGTTTTCTCGACACCGTGTTCAACCCGGTGCACGTCAGCCGCGACGGGCAGGCGCTGAAGCTCACGTCGCCCCAGGCCGCGCCGGTCACGCTACAGCCTGTAGGCGGCGCGCTGTTTCGGGCGCCGGACAAGCAGCGCGCGTCGCACGCGTTCATCGTTTCCACCGAAGGCACGCGCATTTACAGCACCGGCACACAGAGCTACGAGCAGATGCCGTTCCCCACTCTGCTGGCGCTGTGGATCAGCGTCGCGGCCGGGCTGCTGGGGCTTGCGTGGATCGTCATTGCATCGCTGCTGCGCCGGGGGCCGCTGGTGCCATGTGCTGGCGCCCTGGCCTTGCTGCTGCCGCTTCCTTTTTTTATTAGCCAGTCGTTCCTGCAGCTGGGCGAGCTGACCATCGCCAGCGGCTTGCTGGCGGTCGTGACGGCGGCGCTGCCGGTCACCATGCTCGCCGGCCTGGGCCTGGCACTGCACCGAAGGACGGTGCGCCGGATGGAGATGGGCGCGATGCTGGCCGTGCTGCAGCTGTGCCTCGTGCTGGCCTGGTGGGGCTTGCTGCCACTGCGCCTGTGGGCCTAGGCTGCACTATACTGATCAGCGATTGCCACGCCACCCGAACCAGATCCATGAACCGTCGCGCCCTGAGCATCCTGGTGGTGGAAGACCACCCGACAATCGCGCGCCAGATCGTGGCGTTCCTCGACGCCCTGCACTGGCACACCGACCACGCCGCCACCGGCCGCCTGGCCATCGACCTGGCGACGCGGGAAGAGTACGACGTGATCCTGCTCGACCTGAACCTGCCCGACATCGATGGCGTGGACGTGTGCCGTGCGATCAAGGCGCAGGCGCGGCGCAACGTGCCGATCCTGATGCTGACGGCACGCGACGCCTTCGAGGACAAGGCCCGCGGCTTTCACGGCGGCGCCGACGACTACGTTACCAAGCCGTTCGACCTGCGCGAACTGGCCCTGCGCTGTGAAGCGCTGGCGCGGCGCGACCGCCTCCATCCCGGCATCGAACTGCGCGTCGGCCGCCTTGTGTTGCTGCCGCGCGAGCGGCAAGCCCGCTACGGCGACACGCCGCTGGCGCTGACTCACGCGGGCTTCAAGATCCTGGCATTACTGTGTTCGACGCACCCGCATGCGGTCTCGCGCTCGGCCCTGATCCACGCGCTGTGGGGCGCCGACCCGCCGGACAGCGACGCCCTCAAATCCCACATCTATGCGCTGCGCAAAGGACTCGAAGCGGTCGGCGGCATGAACCTGATCGCGACGATTCCCCAACTGGGCTATCGGCTGACGCCGGGCGCGGTGAGCGATGTTTAAGTCGATCCGGCATGGCATGTTCGCCGCGCTGGCCGGCTTCACGATCCTCATCTGCATCTGCTACACCGGGCTCACGCTGGTGATCGCGTATGTGACCGAAGACATGCTGGTCGACCGCCTCTTGCAGCGCGAGGCCGCCGCAGTCACGGCGCAATCTGGCGGTAGCGGCCATGCCGGGCCAGCGCAGCATGATCTGATACGCACTTACACCAGCATCGACGCGCTGCCGTCCGCCGTGCAGGCCACCGCGCTGGCTGGCAGCCGGCGCGCCGAGATCTTTACCGACACCGGCCAGCACTACCACTTTCGCACGCTTGACCTGCAGGCCCCCGCCGGCGCGCAACGCCTGTACCTGGTGGCCGACGTCGCGCCGCTGCTCGTCGTGTCGGCGCTGGTGCGTGATGTTGGCGGTGTGCTCATCGGCGTGGCTATCGGCCTGATCGCGCTGGCCCTGCTGCTGGCCTACCTGCTGTCGCGGCGCCTGGTGCTGCCGCTGCAGGTATTGGCGGACGACGTACGAACGCTGCGACCGGGCATGGACATCGCCCCCGGCATACAGCAGCGCCGCGACGAAATCGGCTACCTCGCGCAGAAATTCGCCACCACGATCGCCGAGCTGCATGCGGTGCTCGCGCGCGAACAGGCTTTTACGCGCGATGTCAGCCATGAACTGCGCACGCCGTTGACGATCATGAACAACACCTTCGTCAAGGCAGGCAGCCGGCTGCCAGACGAACACGAGGTGGCGCAACTGCGGGCCGGCGTCGACGACATCGCCAACACCGTCGACGTGCTGTTTGCCCTGGCGCGCGCCGGGCATATCGCCGATGCGCCGTTCGACCTGCGCGGCGCCATCGAAGAGAGCCTGCTGCGGCTGGTAGCCGACGACTGGACCGGCGAACGCTTGACGCTCGACCTGCCGGATCGGCTGGACGTGACCGGTAACCGCCACCTGGCAGCGCTATTGATGAACAACTGCATCGGCAACGCGCTGTTTCACGGTGGCCCGGCGTCCCGGCTGACCCTGACGTTCAGCGCGGGGCGCCTGCGGCTGGAGAACAGCACCGATCCAGCCCGGACTGGCGCCATGCAGGGCTTCCTGCACGGCCAGAATCTGCTGCTGCGGATCGCCGAGGCCATGGCATGGGATGTGGCGTTCGATGCTGGCGAGAGCACCTACCGCGTCGACATCGTGCCACGCCTGCCAGATCAGAATAAATCCTTGCACAACTGTACATCTCGCGCGCGTCGAACTTGAACACCTGTTTGAAGAAGACCGCTGTCGCGATTCATGCGGACGGTTCCAGGAAGGCGCTGGGCGTCGTCGCCGTCACCTGGCGGAACGCGCACGAGAACGATGCCGTGCTGGCAAAGCCGAGTTCGGACGCCACTTGCGCGATCGCCTTGCCGCGCGCGAGGCTGTCCATCGCATGGACGATCCGGGCGCGCTGGCGCCACGCCTTGAAGGTCAGCCCGGTCTCGGCCAGGAACACCCGGCTCAGCGTGCGCACCGAGGTCGCGGCGCGCGACGCGATCTCGGCGACGCTCAGGCGATTGCGCGCGTCGCCGGCCACGACCGCCGCGATGCGTTTGCCGGCCGCGCCGGTGGGCATGGGCAGGAAGGTCGGTGCATGCGCAGTCTCCGTCAATTCGTGAAGCATCAGGCGAACCACCAGTTCGGTCTTGTCGGCGCTCGTCGCACTGTCGAACGCGGCGGCAAGCAGCGTGCGCATCAACGGCGTGATACGCAGCGCAAAGGCGCGGTCGAGCCGCGTCGGCGGCGCCCAGGCCTGCGCCGCGGCCGGGTCCCAATGCACCATCCATAGCTCGGCATCGCTGAGCACCTCGACGTGATGCTGCACCCCGGCCGGAATCCAGACGCCGAGCTGCGGCGGCACGAGCCAGCGGCCGGCCCCAGTGTGGACCTGGACCATGCCAGTGGCCGCGAACGTGAGTTGCGCCTCGTCGTGCGCGTGCATCGGTTCGCCGGCGCCGCGGGCTTTGCAGCCTCGCTGCAGGGTAAATGCGGGGTGGGACATGGTGGCTTGTCGGCGATGCAGGTTGGCGCCACATCGTAAAACGCTTCCTCTATGATCGCAACATCATTTGACGAATCGACAGGAGCGAACAATGCGTGCAATCGTGATCGAGTCGTATGGCGACAACAGGGTAGTGAATGTCGTGGACGTGGCCAGGCCGGCGCCACAGGCGGGAGAACTCCTCGTGAAAGTGCGGGCGGCGGGCGTCAATCCGATCGACTGGAAAATTCGTGACGGCGCCGGGCAGCGCATGGGGATGACGCTGCCGATCCATCTGGGCGGCGAAATCAGCGGCACGGTCGAGCAGGTCGGTGCCGGTGTCGCCGGGTTCAGCGTCGGGGACGCCGTCTTCGGCATCATCAGGGCCGGCGGCTTTGCCGACTATGCGATGGCGCCCGCCGCCGACATGGTGCGCATGCCGGCCGGCCTGGATTTTGTCACTGCGGCTGCCATTCCGCTCGGAGCGCTGACGGCGTGGCAGGCGCTGTTCGACGTCGCCGGGCTGGCACGAGGACAGCGGTTGCTGATCACCGGCGCCTCCGGCGGCGTCGGGTCGCTGGCGGTGCAGATCGCGAAAGCGGCGGGCGCGCATGTCACGGCGATGGCGTCCGGACGGAATGCCGACTTCGTCCGGGGCCTCGGCGCTGACGTGTTCATCGATTACACCGCACAGCCGTTCGAACAAGTCGCGCGCGACATGGACGTCGTGTTCGACACCGTGGGCGGCGACACCTTCCAGCGCGCATTTGCGACGCTCAGGCAGCGCGGCTTCCTGGTGACGTCGGTCGGGTTTCCGACGGAAGAAGACGGGCAGCGTAACGTCGGTGTCGGGCGCGTGTTGTGCAAACCCGATGCGGCGCAGCTGAGTGCGATCCGCGACCTGGTGGAGGCCAGGCAGTTGCAGCCGCACGTGGCGACGGTATTGCCGCTCGAAGCGGTCACGGATGCATTTGCGCTGTCCAAGGGCGGGCGGACGCGGGGCAAGATCGTGCTCGAAATAAGTCCGTAGACAGGCGATAACGCAGGCGGCAAGTCTGGATTCGGAAACACCACGCTTGCCCGCCAAACTGGTTTGGACTAACATGTGAACATCTATTCATATGTTAGAGCTGAATGACCGAACACAACCACGCGCATCCGGCCGCCGAGCCCATCGCCCCGCCACCCGAGGAAGCCATTGGCCAACTGGCCGACCTGTTCCACCTGCTCGGTGACGCGACGCGCCTGCGCATCGTGCTGGCGTGCCTGGCGCAGCCGACGGCCGTGGGCGACATCGCCCATGCACTGTCGCTATCGAGCTCGCTCGTGAGTCACCACCTGCGCCTGCTGCGCGCGGCCCGCATCGTCAAGGCCGAGCGCCAGGGCAAGCAGGTCTTTTACGCGGCTGCCGACGCCCATATCAGCAGCCTGCTTTCCACCATGTTCGAGCACATCGCCGAACCCGCCAATGGAATGGACGCATGAGCCACGACCACAAGCACGACCACCACGATCACGGTCACAAGCACAAGCACGACAGCCATGACCATCACGATCATGGCCACGGTTTCGGTCATCACCATCACCACATGCCCTCCCCCGACGGCAACGGCCGCGCCTTTGCCCTGGCGATCGGCCTGAACCTCGCGTTCGTCATCATCGAATTCACCTACGGCTTCATCGCCCACTCGACGGCGCTGATGGCCGACGCCGGCCACAACCTGTCCGACGTTCTGGGCCTGGTGCTGGCCTGGGGTGCGGCCGTGCTGGCCAAAAGTGTACCGACCGGCCGCTACACCTATGGTTTGCGCGGCTCGTCGATCCTGGCGGCGCTGGGCAACGGCCTGCTGTTGATGGTGGCGTGCGGCGCCATCGCCTGGGAAGCGGTGCAGCGCATCGCCGAACCGGCGCCGGTGGCTGGCGCCACGGTGTCCATTGTCGCCGCCATCGGCGTGCTGGTGAACGGTTTCTCGGCCTGGCTGTTCCTGGCCGGCAGCAAGGGCGACCTGAACATCCGCGGCGCCTATCTGCACATGGCGGCCGATGCGGCGCTGTCTCTGGGCGTGGTGGTGTCGGGCCTGATCATCATGTTCTCGGGCTGGACCTGGATCGATCCGGCGGTGAGCCTGGTCATCGTGCTGGTCATCGTGCTGGGCACGTGGTCGCTGCTGCGCGAATCGGTCCAGTTGTCGATGGCGGCAGTGCCGCCCGGCGTCGATGCGGCCAAGGTGCGCGAGTTCCTGGTCACGCAGCCAGGCGTGGCCGACCTGCACGACCTGCACATCTGGGCGCTGAGCACGACCGAGACGGCGCTGACGGCGCACGTGGTCATGCCGGGCGGTTATCCGGGCGATGCAGCGATCGATGCGATGGTGGAAGGGTTGTGCGCGCAGTTCGCGATTCATCACTGCACGCTGCAGGTCGAGGAAGGCACGACCCATCATCACTGTGCGCTGCAGGGGCATGCGCATTGAGGTGGGCGGGTGACTTGGGTTCCCGCCTCCGCGGGAACCCAAGTTGGTCGCGGGCCAGGAACCCGACTTAAACCGACAACGTTACTTGACGTTCAATAACTCCACATCAAAAATCAGATCCGCATCCGGCGGAATCATCCCGCCGCCCGCGCCGCGCTTGCCGTAGGCCAGCGCGCTCGGGATGATCAGGGTGCGCTGGCCGCCGACCTTCATGCCGGCCACGCCCTGCTCCCAACCCTTGATCACGCGGCCGGCGCCCAGCTGGAATTCCAGCGGATCGCGGCCGTTGTCGAGCGACGAGTCAAACTTGCGGCCACGCTGCTGCTTGGCCAGCGGCTTGTGGAACCAGCCGGTGTAATTGACGACGACATTGCTGCCCAGCGAAGCTTCCTTGCCCGTGCCCACCACGCGATCGACGATCTCGACCTGCGGCGCCTGGGTTTCAGCGGCCACAGGCGGCGCGACCGGCGCCGGCGGCGTGGCAGGCTGCTGCGCTTCCGGCGGCGGCTGGGTCGTTGGCTTGGTGGCGTCCTGTGCGCCTTCCTGGGCCTGGGCGCTGCTCGCTGCCAGGAGCAGGGCGATGACTGCGGATCGACGAATCATGTGTGCTCTTCCATCAAAAGGTCGCAACCGGGCGGTTGCATCTGCACCTATGATAGCAAGGCCGCTTCGGCTTGCACAGTTTGCCCGGCAGTGGCGGCCGCCTGCGACTTGGCATTGGCCGCCTCGGCCAGCCGGCGCAGCACCTGCCCCGCCGTGACCATCCCGAAGGTGGCGGTCACCACCATGCACGAGCCGAATCCGGCGCAATTAAGGCCCGTGATGCCGTTGTCGTCGATCTCGCACGCATCGCCCTCCCCCTCCCCGGCATCCGGATACCGGAGCGGCTCCATCGAGAACACGGCGTCGATATGGTACTTCTGCTTTTCACCGCGCGAAAAACCATATTGCGCGCGCAGCAGCTTGCGCACCTTCTTCAGCAGCGGTTCCTGCTCGGTGCGTGCCAGGTCGCGGATCTCGACCTTGGTCGGATCGATCTGGCCACCGGCGCCGCCCACGACCACGAGCGGCATCTTGTTGGCGCTGCACCAGGCGATCAGGGCCGCCTTCGGCTTGACGCTGTCGATCGCGTCGACCACGTAATCAAAGCCCCCGTTCGCCACCAGCGTCTCGATGTTCTCCAGGTCGATGAAATCCTCGACCAGGGTGACTTTGCAGAACGGATTGATCTCGGCGATGCGCTGGCGGAGCGCTTCGATCTTCGGCATGCCGATGGTCGACGTCAAGGCCTGGATCTGGCGGTTGATGTTCGATTCGGCCACGTTATCGAGATCGATGAGGGTCAGGTGGCCGATGGCGCTGCGTGCCAGCGCCTCGACCACCCACGAGCCGACGCCGCCGACGCCGATCACGCAAACGTGCGCCGCGCGGAAACGTTCCAGCGCAGGCTCACCGTACAGGCGCGCGATGCCGCCGAAGCGGCGCGCGAAGTCGACTTCTTCAATCAGCGTTGCCGCCAGTGGTTGTGCAAGTAGTTGATTCATCCCGATATTGTAGCGGACGGGTCTTTCGCAACTGCACTAAAATAGTCCTTCGATAACCAAATAATTTGCGTGTCTCCAACAGAACAATGACCTCACTCCTGCCCGACACCGCCCCCGATTTCTCCCAGCCGATCGCCGTGCTCAAGCACTGCCACGGCCGCATCCGCAAACAGCTGTCCACGCTTGAAAAACTGTTGCCACACCTGGCCGAACACGGCGCCGACAAGCAGGCGCGCGACGCCGCCGGCGCCGTCGTGCGCTACTTCGAGAAAGCGGCGCACCTGCACCACGACGACGAAGAGCAGGACCTGATCCCGATGCTGCGCGCCACCGCGCAAGGCGACGACGCCGCCACCTTGCAGGCGTTGGCGCCGACTATCCTGCAGGACCACAAGGACATGGACGCGCTGTGGCAGGATCTGCATGAGCAGCTCACGGCCATCGAAGCCGGCACCGGCAAGCTGCTATCCAGCACGGCGGTCGGGCGTTTCGTGGGCAGCTACACGGCGCACATGGACCGTGAAGAAAGCACGATGGCGCCGATGGCGATGCGCCTGTTCTCCCCCGAGCAGATGGCCCGCCTGGGCCAGGCGATGCAGCGGCGCCGCGGTCTGTTGGCGCCTGAAGCGTTCGTCGAGCCGGTAGCGGCAGCCGGCGTTGGCCAGACGGTGGCCGACCTGCGCCAGGATTACGGCCAGGCCAGCCTGAACGAAGACGATGTGCTGGACGATCCGATCGCGCAATTCACGGTGTGGTTCGAGCAGGCGCTCAAAGCGCAAGTCAACGAGCCGAATGCGATGACGCTGGCGACCGTCGGCCCGGATAACCGGCCAAGCTCTCGCATCGTGCTCATCAAGCAGTTCGATCCGCGCGGCTTTACCTGGTACACCAATTACGACAGCCAGAAGGCGCAGGAACTGCGCGCCAACAACCAGGGCGCCCTGCTGTTCTTCTGGAGTGAGCTGGAGCGCCAGATCCGCATCGAAGGCCGCGTCGAAATGACCTCGAGCGAGGAAAGCGACCATTACTTCCGCAGCCGCCCCCTCAAGAGCCGGGTGTCGGCAATTGCATCGCAGCAAAGCAGCCCGATCGCCAGCCGCGCCGCGCTCGAGGCGAACTACGAGGCCGTGGCACAGGTGGCCGGCGACGATCCGGCGCGCCCCGCCAATTGGGGCGGTTTCCGCCTGGTGCCCGAGCGCATCGAATTCTGGCAAGGCCGGCGCTCGCGTTTTCATGACCGCATCGTCTACCAGCGCCAGCCGGACGGCAGCTGGACGCGCTCGCGCCTGCAACCCTGATCGTCATCGTGAACGTTATGCCTTGAGACGGTCGCTGAAGGTGTTACGGAACTTGACTACCTTCGGCGCGACCACGAACGCGCAATACCCCTGTAACGGGTGTTGCGCGAAGTAATTCTGGTGGTACGCCTCGGCCTTGAACCAGGTTTCCTGCGGCAACACTTGCGTGACCAGCGGCGCATCCCAGACCAGCGCCATCTCGGCCATTACCTTGCGCGCCACAACGTCCTGCCCGGGCGACGTGGTGAAGACCACCGACCGGTATTGCGTGCCGACATCATTACCCTGGCGATTGAGCGTCGTCGGATCATGGATCGTGAAGAAGATCTCGAGAATGTCGTGGTAGCTGATTACCGACGGATCGAATTCCAGGCGCACCACTTCGGCGTGGCCGGTGGTGCCGTTGCAGACGGCTTCGTAGGTCGGATGGTCGTCATGCCCGCCCATATAGCCCGATTCCACCAACGTGACGCCGCGTGCTTCCAGGAATACCGCCTCGATGCACCAGAAACATCCGCCACCCAGGATGGCTACTTCGCTGGCTGTTTGCTCACTCATGATTCACCTTGCATTCGCTAGTTGGATAAGCTTAATGTAGCGCAAAGCATGGTTCCCTGCTTTTGCTGACGACATGGCGGGGCAGGCTAGCGCGGGACGGTGGCATCGAGGTGGCATCGAGGTGGCATCGAGGTGGCATAATAAGCGCCACAGTTCAGGATCGCCATGAATACACTTTCCGCCCGCGCCACGACGCGCGGCTTCGATACGACGCATTTCCGCCAGGCGCTGTCGCAGTTTGCGACCGGCGTCACCGTCATTACCACCCGCCTGGCCGACGGCACCTTCCGCGGCCTGACCGCCAGCTCGTTCAACTCGGTCTCGCTCGACCCGCCGCTGGTGCTGTGGAGCCTGGGCGCCGGCGCCAACAGCATGCCGATCTTTTCCGGCAATTCGCACTACGTCATCAATGTGCTGTCGAGCGGCCAGGAAGACCTGGCCATGCGCTTTGCGCGCCGCGGCGAGAACCCGTTCGAGGGCGTCGACTACGAGCTGTCGCGCACCGGCCTGCCGATCCTCAAGGGCGTGTCGGCCTGGTTCGAATGCCACAACCGCAGCCGCTACCCGGAAGGCGACCATGTCATCTTTGTCGGCGAGGTCGAGGAATGCCAGGTGCACCCGCAGCCGGCGCTGATCTTCCACGGCGGCAAGTTCGGCAGCACGGCCAGTCAAAAATGAAAATGCCTGTCGCAGTTTGAAAAGATCGGGCTGCGCCGCGTTTCTATAATGGTTGGGTACTCCCTAACCAGAATTCAGAGACAGGATTTCCGATGACCCGTACCGACTCGCCCAAGAAAGCCACTTTCCACTGGGATGATCCGCTGCTGCTGAATAGCCAGCTGACTGACGAAGAACGCATGGTGCGCGACGCCACCGCCGCCTATTGCCAGGACAAGCTGCGCCCGCGCGTACTCGAGGCATTTCGCAACGAGTCGATGGATGTCTCGATCTTCCGCGAAATGGGCGAACTGGGCCTGCTCGGCCCGACCATTCCCGAAGAATACGGCGGCCCGGCGATGGGCTACGTCGCCTATGGCCTGATCGCGCGCGAAGTCGAACGCGTCGATTCCGGCTACCGCTCGATGATGAGCGTGCAGTCGTCGCTCGTGATGGTGCCGATTTTTGAATTCGGCAATGAAGCCACGCGCCAGAAATACCTGCCGAAGCTGGCCACCGGCGAGTGGATCGGCTGCTTCGGCCTGACCGAACCGAACCACGGCTCGGATCCCGGCTCGATGATTTCGCGCGCGCGCAAGGTCGACGGCGGTTACAGCTTGAGTGGCGCCAAGATGTGGATCACCAATTCGCCCGTGGCCGATGTGTTCGTCGTCTGGGCCAAGGACGACGAAGGCGCCATTCGCGGCTTCGTGCTCGAGAAAGGCTGGAAGGGTCTCTCGGCCCCGGCGATCCACGGCAAGTTCGGGCTGCGTGCCTCGGTCACCGGCGAAATCGTCATGGACAATGTGTTCTGCCCGGAAGAAAACGCGTTCCCCGACGTGCGCGGCCTGAAGGGCCCGTTTACCTGCCTGAACTCGGCCCGCTACGGCATCGCCTGGGGCGCGCTGGGCGCGGCCGAAGACTGCTGGCACACGGCGCGCCAGTACACGATGGACCGCCACCAGTTCGGCAAGCCGCTGGCCGCGAACCAGCTGGTGCAAAAGAAGCTGGCCGACATGCAGACCGAAATCACGCTCGGCCTGCAAGGATGCCTGCGCCTTGGCCGCATGAAGGATGAAGGCACGGCGGCGGTGGAAATCACGTCGATCATGAAGCGCAACTCGTGCGGCAAGTCGCTCGACATCGCCCGCGTGGCGCGTGACATGCTGGGCGGGAACGGCATTTCGGACGAGTTCGGCATCATCCGCCACATGGTCAATCTCGAGGTGGTCAACACCTATGAGGGCACGCATGATATCCACGCGCTGATCCTCGGGCGCGCGCAGACGGGTATCGCCGCGTTCTGATGGTTTGACAGCAGCGTACGCAGAGGCGTAATGCTGTTCATAAAGTCAGCTCCAAAGCCGTCGTTCCCGCCTCCGCGGGAACGACGGTCTGCTTATTCCGCTTGCCTTTCCGTCATCAACACGTCACACGCGCTCCATATCATCCCTTCAATTTTTCGCCTCACCACCATTGAAGGGTATTGCATGCATCACGTCGTTCTGCGCGGTCTTCCGCTCGCCATCGCCATCAGCGCCGCCCTTGCGCTTTCCGCCTGCGGCGGCTCCGACCACCACGAAGAACCGGCTGCTGTCGCCATCGTCATCCCGGCCGCGCCTCTGGACCAGGGCGCCGCCGATACCGCGCCGGTGCCAGGCGTACTCGCCTTTGTCGACACCGCCGCCACCAACCAGCGCGGCGACGCCCGCTACGCCACCCTGGCCACCAATGCCGGCGTGCGCATCCTGGGCGGGATGCTCGACATCTTCAAGCCGGTGAGCGAACTCGTCGATGCCGGCCAGACCGCACCAGCACTCGACGGCTTCCCGGCCGTCGCCGCTTCGACCTGGACCGGTGTGCCGAACGACGGCACCAACGGCGGCACGATCGTCAACGCCGCCGTGCACAACGCGAACATCGACTACGTGGTGCGCGCCACCGCCAGCCGCACCGCCGAACAGTCGCTGCTGGCCTACCTCGACGACCGTCGCGGCAAAGGCTACAGCGTCACCGGCGGTATGGGTCCGCTGACCGATGCCTGGCGCAGCGCCACCCGCGCAACTACCACCATCAACGACATGCCGGCGGACGCGACCACCGTCAAGTACGAAGACGGCGGCAACAACAATGGCGTCGGCGGCGCCGCCAATGCCGACTTCGGCAAGGTCGTCGACCTGGTCAACGCGATGGGCGGCAACGGCTCGACCGAGCCGGCCAAGCGCTTCTACAAATACGCGCGTCCGTTCCGCTGGAGCAGCGCGGTTCAGGTCGTGCCGCAACTGGAACCGGCCAAAAGCGCCACGCCCGGCACCGACGGCGGTTTCACCAGCGGCCACTCGGCCGAAGCAACCCGCAACGCGATCGGCATGGCCTACGTACTGCCGGAGCGCTACCAGGAACTGGTCGGCCGTGGCCTCGAACTGGGCGAAAGCCGCATCCTGGCCGGCATGCACTCGCCGCTCGACGTGATCAGCGGCCGCGTGCATGCGCAAGCCGTGGCCACCGCCAACCTGCTGGCAGCCAGCGCCGCCACCCGCGCCGCTGCCCGCGAGCAGGCCCAGACCACGCTGATGAAGCTGACCAATACGACCGCAAGCACCTTCCCGGACTACGCCGTCTCGGGCACGCCTGCCAACGACCGCTTCGCCGACTACGCCGCCAGCCGCGCCAACTACGTGCGCCGCATGACCTACGGCCTGCCGTTGATCGGTTCGACCACCGCCCCGGCCGTCGTGCCGAAAGGCGCCGAAGTGCTGCTGGAAACGCGCTTGCCGTATCTGACGGACGCGCAGCGCCGCGTGGTGCTGAAAACCACCGCGATCGGTTCGGGCTATCCGACACTGGACGATGTTGAAGGCTGGGGCCGCCTGAACCTGTTCGCTGCGGCCGAAGGTTACGCCGTCTTCACCGGCAACGTCGTGCTGAACATGGACGCGAGCAAGGGCGGCTTCCACGCAGCGGATCGCTGGCGCAACGACATCACCGGCAGCGGCAAGCTGGTCAAGCAAGGGTCGGGCGTGTTGAAGCTGGGCGGCAAGAATGCCTGGACCGGCGGCACGCAGGTGGAAGGCGGTTCGCTCGAGGCACTGTCGGCAACGGCCTTCGGCACAGGCGACGTGTATGTGGCCGGCGGCGGCACCGTCATCAATAACGCGGCAAGTGCATTGGTCGTGGGCGGCAAGTACACCCAGCTGACCGGCGCGGCGCTGGAACTGCGCCTGGGCGCGGCCCAGGGCGGACGCCTGAGCGTGACGGGCGCCGTCACCATTGGCGGCGGTACGCTGCGCATCAAGTTCCAGGACGGCGTCAAGCCGGCCGTGGGCGACACCCTCACCGTCATCAGCGCGGCGAGCCTGAAGGGCAAGTTCGAGACCATCACGGTCGACGGCTTCACCGTGACGCCGACGTATACCGAGACGGGCCTGCAACTGCGCCTGGGTTCGTAAAGCGTCGTAGCGTTGGATAGAAAATGGGACCGGGTTCATCGCGAACCCGGCCCCTTTTTTCGCCCGTCCATGTTGAAACTTACTCGTCGAATTCTTCCGCCAGATTCTTCCAGCCGCGGCTCTTGGCGAACGCGGCGAACTCTTCCGGCGCCTCGAGCACGATCAGGCGGCTTTCTTGCAGGCCCGGGTCGCTGTGGCCAAAATCGGGCCCCTTGTACCCGACCGCGCGCAAGCGCTCGATCAGCTGGCGTACCAGGACGGTGTCCTTGTAGGCGCCGGGATCGAGCTTGGCAGCGAATTCCACGTACACATCGATGATCCCGTAACCCTCGTCGAAGATGCGGATCGCCTTGACGTCGAGGGTACGGCCGTTGCTGTCCTTGGCCTGGAAGGCGCCGGACAGTTCAATATCGGTATCAGTAGTCATGGTGGAAGCATAGCACCGCGAGCGTTCATGGTGCGTTACCGGACGCGTGGCCGTCTCGCCACAGCGCAAAAAGTTACCGCTTGGAAAAGCCGGTGTCAGGTCTGACATTCGGACACGGCCTCAGCCCTAATATTTTGTGTTTCATCTTAAGAGCAACAATTTGCAGGCATATTGTTTGACATTAAAATTGAAACTGGGCTTCGTTTGTCAGGCAACAACCTAAAGCTGAGGTCGTGTCCGAATGTCAGACCTGACACCGGCTTTTTTTTTACACTTCCCACTGCAACTTGAACGTCAACGACCGGCTCCGCTCATCCACCAGCGGCAGCTTGTCGTCGACGATTCCCAGCGATACGATCCGACCGTGCCGCCACTGGTAGCGATACAGCAGCGAGCGGTGCACTTGCCTGTCGTTCCATGCCTCAAGCTGCGTCACGCCGTCGTCGCGACGCGCTGCCCATGTGTTTTGCGCCAGCAGCCGCACCGAATCGCGCGGGCTGAAGTGGACAATAGCCAGCGCGCGCCAGGCCGTATCCGAAAACGCCGGCTGGCCCAGCGTGCCCTGCACCCAGGCCCGGTTCACGTGATTATCCAGCTCCAGCGACCAGCCGCGCACCAGCGGAAAGCGCAGCCCCACGTCCAGGATCACGTTTCCGCCCGGCCCCACGCGGTCGGCATCGGCGTCCAGCTGGCGGCCCAGCGCCGCTTCCAGCGCGATCTTCGATATCCACGGCGCCGGCGTCGTCTCCACGCCAAAGTTGATCACACGCGTGTCGTGCAGGCGCCCGCCTGGCCGCGCGCGCTGGCGATCAAACCCCAGCTCGGCCCACACGCCCGTGCGCCGCGTCGCAGCCATCCAGACGCCGGGCCGCAGCTTGCGCTCGACCGTCTCGCCGCCCTTCTGACCAGTGATGTCGTCAGCCAGCGTGCGCATCTCGTGCAGGATCAGGTATGTCTCGAACTCGTATAGCTCGACGCCACCGAGCGACTGCGGCCCGAAGATGCGGTTGATCGAGCCGGTGGCGCGCGCGATGCCCGCTTGCGGCACGAAGCCGTTGTCGTTCACGAAACCGGGCGCGATCGCTTCCACTTCGGCTTCGTGCCACCAGCGTTCGGACTTGTGCAGGTATTTGCCCCACAGGTAGCCGCCGGAGCGCCCGGCCAGGCGGGCCGGTTCGTCATCGTCGGTAAAGCCGGCGGTCGTGCGCGACATCATCGCCACACCGGACAGTTGCCGCTGCACGCCATCGTCACCCTCACCGCGCCACTGCGCATCGACGCCAACGACGTCATTGCCGCCGAAGCGGTGATAGTCGCGCTGCGAGGCAAAAGCGCCCAGCAGCAGGCCCTCCTGATGCCAGCGCGCGCGCGCCAGACTCGCTACGGTGCGCTTCGTCTGCACGTATTCCAGCGTCTCATATGGTTTGCCGCGCAGGATCAGGCCGCCCGGCTCGTCGCGCAGACTCATTGCCGTGGCGTCGGCATGCGCCGCGCGCCAGGTTGCGCGCAGGCCGTATTCGGGATCGTTCACCGTGCGTGAATAAAAGGCCGGCAGCGGCAGGCCGAGCACGTCGGCGCTCTCCAGGAAGAAGCCGCGTTTCTCGGGCAGCGAGAGCGCGATATTGCCCGCGCCCTGCGACACCGGCTCGTCGATCTCGACCTGCGAGTAATCGGGATTGATGGTCGCATTGAAGACCCAGTCGGCGCGCGGGCGGGCATTGATTTCCAGGCCCAGTTCGGCCTGGCTGCCGCGCGTGCGCGCCCCCGGCATGGCGGCGCGTTCGCTGCGCACCGTCAGTTCGGGGCGCAGCTCGAGAAAGCGCCGGTCGCGCACCGCTTCTACCGTCGCGTCCATGCCTTCGATCTCCTGCAAGAAGCTCAGGTGACTGAGCGCGTCGATCCGGAACGGCGCCGACACCAGCAGCATGCCGTCGGCGTGCGGGATGCTGCGCTCGACCATCACGCGCCAGTTGCGCCCATCGGCGTACGGAAAGCGCAGGTTCGACAGTGGCCAGCGCACTTCCATGCTGTAGCCGTCAGGCAGGATGGTCACCGCTGTCTCGACCGGGAAGTCAGGCCCCAGATCGGATTCGTCATCCTCGGCGCGGTGCATGCCGTCGCTGACGACGCCGGCCGTGTTGATGCGCACGAACTGGGCGTTGCGGCCATGGCCGGCCGGGTCGATCCAGATGCCGATGAAATCCTGGTCGACAGCGACCTTGTCGCGCCGCGCCAGCAGGCCGCGGCGCAGGTCCGGCGCGTCGTCCCAGGCGCGGATGCCGAACACCAGCGCGCCGTCATCGACCAGCAGCTGCACGCTTGTTTTCAAGGCGCCGGGCGCCGGCGCGCCATCGCGCGGCTGGTGCTTGTGGAAGTCTTCGTACACGGGCGCGCGGCGCCATGCGACGTCATTCAGGATGCCATCGATGCGCGGCGTGTCGGCGGCCGCGATACGCTGCGCGCGCAGGCCGGCGCCACGCGCGTCGCACACGTACAGGACGGCGGAGAGCAGCAAGCCGAGACAGGCGAACGAAGTGGGCGACATGGATAGCACCGGAACACGAAGCCGGTCAGTCTAGCATGCAGGTTGCCAAAAAGAAAACTCACGGTTGCTCCCGAGCGTGTTTATCACGTCCGAACCGTGTCGCATGCCCGAAGTGCGCTACCATCAGATGCGCACCGCATGACCAGTCTCATGTCGATGCATTTTTCTCCTCGCCTGAGAGGTACGAGCTTGACGCACCCTGTATCCGATCCGTCCGTACCCGACGATGGACAAGTGTTGTCGCTCGACCTGTTGCTCAGCAACCTGCCTGGCGCCGCGTACCGCTGTCGTTTCGATGACGACTGGAGCATGGAGTTCATCAGCGACGGCGTGGAAAAGCTCACTGGTTATTCGGCCGCTGCCTTCACCGGCCACCCTGGCCTGTCGTTCGCGAGCATCATCCTGCCCGAGGACCGCGCCAGCGTGCACGGCGCGGTGGCCAATGCCCTGCACCTTGGGCAGCCATTCCAGGTCACGTACCGCATCCGTACCGCCGCCGGCGACGTGCGCTGGCTCTGCGAACAGGGCGCGCTGAATCTGCGCGGCAGCGAGCCAGGCCGGCTCGAAGGCTTCCTGTCCGATTTCACGCGCCTGAAACAGGCCGATCTCGTGATTCTCGAGCAGGCGTCCTTTCTACAGCGGGCGCGCGATGCGATCATCGCGATGGACATGATCTCGCGCATCAGCTACTGGAACCAGGGCGCTGAACGCCTGTATGGCTGGAGCGCCCAGGAGGCAGTCGGCAGGCGGTTCTGCGAGCTGTTGTGCGATGAGCCGGCAATGTACGAAGCCGCGTTTGCGCAGACGCTGGCCGAAGGCGAATGGTCGGGCGAACTGGCCCATGTGCGGCGCGACGGGTCGGCTGTCGACACCGACACCCGCTGGACCCTGCTGGCGCCCGATGCGGCCACGGGCGCAGGCCAGAAAATCCTCGTGATCGCCAGCGATATCAGCGAGCGCAAGATCAGCGAAGCGCGCATCTTCCGGCTTGCGTTCTTCGACCACCTGACCGACCTGCCCAACCGCGTAAACCTGCTCGACCACCTGCGCCGCGCCCTGATCGGCAGCGCGCGCACCGGCCACTGCGGCGCGCTGATGTTCTGCGACCTCGATAACTTCAAGTACCTCAACGACAGCCAGGGCCACGCCGCCGGCGACCTGCTGCTGCAGGCGGTGGCGCGCCGCCTCGAAGGCTGCGTGCGCGAAGCGGACATGGTGGCACGCCTGGGCGGCGACGAGTTCGTGGTGCTGATCCAGCCGGTGGAAGACTCGCGCGATTCGGCCGCGCTGCAGGCCGAGACGGTGGCCGCGAAAGTGGTCGCCGCGCTGGCCGCGCCGTTCCAGCTGAACGAGCTGCATTACACCCTGTCGGTCAGCGTCGGCGTGGTCACGCTGTGCGGCACGCATGACACGGTCGAATCGACGCTGCGCCAGGCTGACGCCGCGATGTACCAGGCCAAGGCGGCCGGGCGCAACACGTTTCGCTTTCATGATCCGGCGGCGCAGGCCGCATGGTCGGCCCGGGCCGAACTCGAAGGTGGTTTGCGGCGCGCGCTGCAGCACGATGAATTCATCCTGCACTACCAGCCACAGCTCGACCGCTCGGGCCGCGTGATCGGCGCCGAGGCGCTGCTGCGCTGGCGCCAGCCCGATGGCAAGGTGTTAATGCCGGCGGGGTTCATTCGCGCCGCCGAAGAAAGCGGGATCATCATCGAGATCGGCAAATGGGTGCTGCGCACCGCCTGCGCCGAGCTGGCGCGCTGGCAGCGCCATCCCGACACGGCCGGCCTGACGCTGTCGGTGAACGTCAGCGCGCGCCAGTTTACCGAACACGATTTCGTGGCGGTGCTCGAGGCGATATTCGCCGAGACAGGCGTGCAGCCCTCAAGTCTGAAGCTCGAACTGACCGAAAGCCTGGTCGTGACCGACTTCACGCAAACAGCGCACACGATGGCCACGCTCAAGCGCCAGGGCCTGTCGTTTTCGCTGGACGACTTCGGCACCGGCTACTCGTCGCTGGCCTACCTGCGCAAGCTGCCGCTTGACCAGCTCAAGATCGACCACTCGTTCATGCGCGATGTACTCACCGACCAGAACGACGCGTCGATCGTGCGCTCGATCATCGCGCTCGGCGACAGCCTGGGGCTGCAGGTGATTGCGGAAGGCGTCGAGACACATGGACAACGCCAGTTTCTGGCCGATGCAGGATGCCATATCTACCAGGGCTTCCTGTACCAGCGGGCGATCAGCGCCGACTTGTTCACACAGTACGCGAGTACGGTGCATTGATTGTGCCCCATTGACGCCAGCACGTCGTTTCAGCGGAGGCTGGAACCCAAGTTTTAAACGACCACTTGCATCAAACGTAGTGGGCTGCGCACGCAACTTGGGTTCCCGCCTCCGCGGGAGCGACGGGCTGCTGCCAACACACACAAAAAAGCCCGCACTAGGCGGGCTCTCGTCACACGGCTCGCGCCGCGCTTAAAACTTGTAACCCACCGCCAGCACGATCGCCACCGGATCCAGTTTCATGAACTGGGTCTGGCCGGTCGAGAAGTGCACGTCGGTGCGCAGGCGCGTCTTGATGATCGTCGCGTCGGCGAACCAGCGCTCGTCGAAGTTCATCGCCACGCCCACTTGCGCGCTGTAGGTCAGCTTGTTGTCGATCTTGAAGGTGGTTGGCACGTCGCTGCCCGGATTGGTGATCGAGGTCAGCTTGCCCGAACCGCGTTCCTTCATGAAGTACGCGTACGTTGGGCCCACGCCGATGAACGGACGGAAGGCCGCGGTCGGCGCGAAGAAGCGGTACTGGAAGAACGCGGTCGGCGGCAGCGCCTCGACCGTGCCTACCGAGCCCACGCCGGCAATCGCGCCCGCACCGTAGATCTGGTGCTTGTAGGGCGTGCCAAGCGCACCTTCGACCGAGAGATTGTCGGTGAAGCTGTACGAGAGGATGAGCACTGGCTGCATGTCGTTGCCGACGTCGGCCTTGGTGCCTGGCAGTGCCGGCGCGCTGATGTCGCCGCTTTCGACTTTTGGCATCAGGCGGTTGAAACCGACTTTGGCGGTGATCTGGCCGGCCGACTGTGCCGAGGCGCCGGTGGCGAACGCCAGTGCGGCAGCCACACCCGCGACTTTAGCGATGCTGTTGAAACGAACTTTCATGACTTCTCCTGATAGATGTGTGAGGGCCCGCCGCCAGGGGCAGGCCCACCGCTGTCGATAACCTGATTTACAGCCAGCCCTTGATGGCCATGTCCTTGAAGACGTAGCGGGCGATAAGGTCGTTCTCGAACGGAGTCGGGTGGATCCCGTCGGCGAACATGTAGCGGCTCACATCACCGGCAACCGTGTTGTTGGCGGTGCAGATCAGCGAGGTCGTGCCCAGCGCATTGGCGGCGCAAGCCGGCGTGCTGGTGTTGGTCAGGCCATACGGGCCAGGATTTTTCACCTGGTCATTGCTGACGGTGTACAGGTCCGAGTACAGCACGCGCGCATCGTCGGCGCCCAGGCCGGCCTTGAGCTGCGTGTTGAACGCGTTGACCATGGCGGCGACCAGCGACTGGATCGCGGCTGGCCGCGATTTCGCGGTCGGCGTGCTGGCCACGTCTGGCAGGTTGGCGACGATCACGTACTTCGCGCCCTTGGCCAGCAGTTCGGTCTTGACCAGGCCGGCCATCTGCGCACCGGCGGTGCCCAGCGCCGTCACCATCGCGGTGGCGTTTGCGGTGGCGTAGGCCCCCGCAGCGGTGTTACCGGCGGCAGTGCCATCGGCTTGTGCAGCGGCCACGATCGGGCCATACACGGCTGGCGCAGCAATCGCCGAGTTGCCTGGTTGGGTGGCGGCGGCGCGCACGGCAGCGGCGACCAGCGTCGCATCGGTCTTGCCTGGGCGGGCATTCTCGGTGGCGATTGCGGCCAGGATGGCCTGGGTGGCAGTCTGCGGGTTGGTGGCGGTGGCGCCCAGGCGGGTGGCCAGGGCGACGGCGAAGGCTTGCGCGCCGGCAGCGGTGCCGGCGTTGGTCACGGCGGCCAGTTGCATCAGCACGTCATTGCCGCCCGACAGCACCGTCACCAGCTCGGTGCCGGTGAACTTGTTGCCGGTCTTGGCCAGGTGGTTGGCGATCTGGGTGACCATTGGGGTGGTCATTTCACCGATCGGCGAACCGGTCGCGGCATTGCCCGGGCCGATCGGATTGATCACCCGCGAACCGCCCTGGGCGTAGTTGAAGCAATTGGCATGGTTGACGATCGGGACCGAGAAGCCCAGCGATGCGTCGCCCTGCAGGCCGGTCTGCGCCGCGCATGGCGCCGGCAGTTTCAGCTGGGCGGCGATGAAGTCAAGCCAGATCTTGCCGTTCAGGTCTTCGTTCTTGGCGGTGCTGTCACCGTTGATGGTGAACTTGCCGCCGCCGGCCGCCGCTACGGCGCCGACACGGTAGGTGCCGACGTCCGACAGGCTGTCGCCGAAGGAAACCTGGTTGGTGAACGTGACCTTGGTGGCCTGGTCGCCACCGGCTGGGCTCGTGCCGCCGCCGCACGCGGTCAGCAGCGCTGCCGTCAGCACGGCCAGCGCAAATTTGGTTTGACGCATTGTGTCTCCTGAGTTGAATTTTTTCTAAACGAACGCTCGTGCTATTCGCCGCTTCGTTACTATGCCAGCGTTCATTTCCCATGTATAGCAAAATCCATTGCAGGAATGGTTGTTGCGATTCGCATCGGTTGGAATGGACGGGTCTGGCTGTCGGGATCGGATTATAACCAGCCTTTTCTCTGCAGAAAGAGGCGATTTTGTAACGGTGGCTGGCAATATGCAGTGTGCTTATCCCACATCAATTGATTCGTTGATATAAGTTAAACTTTTGGCTGACTATTGAGCAAACCGTGGACGATGCCGGTGGAACCGTGCGCGGCGCGGCGCAAGCGGTCGTTGACGCCGAGCCACTCGCCATGCTGCGGCGGTGCTTCGACCAGGATGACGTCGGCGCCCTGCCCGTCCAGCGCGCGCAGCGCGGCGTACAGCGCATGGGCGAAGCCAGCCGGGCGTGGCGGCAGGCGTTGCGCGGCATGGGTCTCGGGCATCGTGCTCACGTGGATCAGCGCGACCTTGCGGCCGGCAGCGTGCAGTTGCGCGATCGTCTCGAGCAGCACGCTGCGTTCCTGCATCGCCACTGGCGTGTGCGGCGCGTAATGCGATTCGAGCGTACCCGAAGCGCGCGGTGCGGCGGCGTCCGGCGCGCTCGGGACGCGCTCGATCACGGCGGCAATCGATTCGGCGCTGATGTGACCAGGCCGCAACAGTACCGGACCAAGCGTGGCCAGGCGCGACAGGTCGACAATCGTCGATTCGATGCCGACCTGCGACGGGCCGCCATCGAGCACCATCGCCACGGTATCGTCCAGTTCGAATTCGTCGACCACGTGATCGGCCAGCGTCGGGCTGACATGCCCGAATTTATTCGCCGACGGCGCGGCGATGCCGCCCTTGCCGCCCTTGAAGGCGCGCAGCAGCGCCAGCGCCACCGGATGCGATGGGCAGCGCAGCCCCACCGTGTCCTGGCCGCCGCTGACGGCATCGGGGATGTTGGCGGCGCGTTTCAGGATCATCGTCAGCGGGCCGGGCCAGAAGGCCGCGGCCAGCGCGGTGGCCTCTGGCGGGATGTCGCAGGCCCAGTAGTCAAGCGGGGCTTCGGGGGCCAGGTGCACGATCACCGGGTGATCTTGCGGGCGGCCCTTGGCGGCATAGATTGCGGCCACCGCGGCCGGGTTTTCGGCGTCGGCGCCCAGGCCATACACGGTTTCGGTCGGGAAAGCGACCAGTTCGCCCGCTTCGAGCAGGCGGGCGGCGGTGTCGATGACCGACTGGTCGATTTGCTGGTCTTGCATATTATGCGTCGATGCCGAGGATGGCGCAGGCGGCGCGCAGATGCTCCTGCGCCTCTGCCAGGGTTGGCGCGACAAAGGTCACGTGGCCCATCTTGCGGGCGCGGCGCGGATCGTCCTTGCCGTACAGGTGCAGGTTCGCGCCCGGCAGCGCCAGCACGCGGTCCCAGGCCGGTTCGCGCGCGCTGTCGCTGTCTGCTTCAAACCAGACGTCGCCCAGGATGTTGAGCATCACGCTCGGCGAATGCTGGCGCACGTCGCCCAGCGGCAGGCGCGCCATCGCGCGCACCTGCTGCGCGAACTGGCTCGTGATGCACGCATCTAACGTGTAGTGACCGCTATTGTGCGGGCGCGGCGCCATTTCGTTGACGACCAGCGTGCCGTCTTCCAGCACGAAGAACTCGATGCACAGCACGCCCACGTAACCCAATTGGGCGACGATGGCGCGCGCCGCATCCTGCGCCTGGCGTGCGCATGTGTCAGACACGTTCGGGCCCGGCACGGTGGTGGTAAACAGGATGCCGTCGCGGTGCACGTTCTCGGCAATCGGGTACACGACCGAGGCGCCATCGTGGCCGCGCGCGGTCAGCACCGACACCTCGTACGCGAGCGGCAGCATCTTTTCGAGCAGGCAGGTCACGCCATCCATGCCGTCGAAGGCAGCGCGCACGTCGTCGCGCGTGCGCACGCGCACCTGGCCCTTGCCGTCGTAACCCATGCGCACGGTTTTCAAAATGCCCGGCAGCAGATCGTCGTCGATGGCGTCGATGTCGGCGTGCGAAGCGATCGTCTTGTGCGGCGCCGGCATCACCTTCGACGTGGGCGCGCACTCGACAAAGAAGCGCTTTTCAAGAATGCGGTCCTGGGCGATCGACACGCACGACGCGGCCGGCGCGACAAAACTGCCTTCGGCCAGCAGCTGCAGGCTGTCGGCCGGGACGTTCTCGAATTCGGTCGTCACGGCCGCGCACAGCGCGCGCAGTTTGGCCAGCGCGGCCGCATCGGCATACGCGCCTTCGATCGTGCGGTCGGCAACCTGCCCGGCCGGGCAATCGGCGCTTGGCTCGAGCACGGCGACCTTGTAGCCCATGCTTTGCGCGGCGTGCGCGAACATGCGGCCAAGCTGGCCGCCGCCCATCACGCCGAGCCAGGTTGACGGCTCGGCCGATGGAAGGTACGGAGAAGAAGTCTGCTGCGGCTGGGTCATCGGATCAAACAGGTAAAGTCATCGCCTGGGCGGCGGCGGTCTGGTCGCGGCGGAACTGCTCCAGTTGCTCGGCCAGCGCGTCGTCGCCAGCGGCGAGGATGGCCACGGCGGTGAGGGCCGCGTTGGCGGCGCCGGCTTCACCGATGGCGAACGTCGCCACCGGCACGCCTTTTGGCATCTGCACGATCGACAGCAGCGAGTCTTCGCCACGCAGATACTTCGACGGCACGGGCACGCCCAGCACCGGCACGATGGTCTTGGCGGCCACCATGCCAGGCAGGTGGGCCGCGCCGCCAGCGCCGGCGATGATGGCCCGCAGGCCGCGCGCGCGCGCGGTCTCGGCGTAGGTGAACATCTCGTCCGGCATGCGGTGGGCCGAGATGACTGATGCCTCAAAAGGTATATTGAACTGCTTCAGGATCGCGACCGCGTTCTGCATCACGTCCCAGTCGGACGACGAACCCATGATGACGCCGACCAGTGGTTTGACTTGCTGCTCGCTCATCGCTCAGGCCTTCAGCTTTTCGCCGGTCAGGCGTTCGATGGCCTCGAAATACTTGGCCTGTGTCTTGTCGATGACATCTTGCGGCAGCGCCGGCGCCGGCGCGGTCTTTGGCCACTCGGTCAGCGTCTCGAGGTAGTCGCGCACGAACTGCTTGTCGAACGACGGCGGCGACATGCCCGGCGCGTACGAATCGGCTGGCCAGAAACGCGACGAATCGGCGGTCAGCACTTCGTCCATCAGGTGCAGCACGTTGTTGTCATCGAGGCCGAATTCGAACTTGGTGTCGGCGATGATGATGCCGCGCGTGGCGGCGTATTCGGCAGCGGTGGTGTACAGCTTGATGCTGATGTCACGCATTTGCGCAGCCAGCTCGGCACCGATTTTTTCTTCCATCTGGGCGAACGAGATGTTTTCGTCGTGCTCGCCCAGGTCGGCCTTGGCGGCCGGGGTGAAGATCGGCTCCGGCAGCTTTTCGGCCTGTTGCAGACCGGCTGGCAATTGGATGCCGCAGATGGCGCCGCTTTGCTGATAATCCTTCCAGCCCGAACCGATGATGTAGCCGCGCACGACGGCTTCGACCATGATCGGCTTGAGGCGCTTGGCCACGACGGCGCGGCCGGCAACCTGTTCGACCTCATTCGGCGCGACCACGCTCTCCGGCGCCACGCCGGTGAGGTGGTTCGGCACGATGTGGCCGAGCTTCTCGAACCAGAAATCGCTCATCTGGTTCAGTACCTTGCCCTTGCCGGGAATCGGCTCGTTCATGACCACGTCGAAGGCCGACAGGCGGTCGGTGGTGACGATCAGGATCTTGTCGTCGCCAACGGCGTAGTTATCGCGCACCTTGCCGTGACCGAGCAGTGGCAGGGACTGAATGGAGGATTGGTAGAGGCTGTTCATAGATGGGGTATCAGGAAAGCGGAACCGGCGGAACGGGCCGCCGGTTGAGAAAGTCAGGCGGTATGGCCTGGTCAATGCGATATTTTACGTCAAAACGGTGGGGCGTCGGCCAACCACGGACCTTGATACTCGCCCCGCGCCCTCAAAGCGTCGTTCCCGCGGAGGCGGGAACCCAAGTTATTCAGCGCAGTGGCAAGCTCAAACTTAACCACGGTTCATGCAAACTTGGATTCCCGCCTTCGCGGGAACGACGTTGTTCGGGGGCGGTGGTGACGCTTACTGAACGATCTGCGCCAGCTCGCCAGCCTTGTAACGCTCGGCCATCTTTTCCAGCGGGACCGGCTTGATCTTGTCAGCCTGGCCTTCGCAACCGAATGCCAGGAAGCGCGCCTTGCACACGTCCATCGCGGCTTCGCGCGCCGGCTTCAGGTAGTCGCGCGGGTCGAACTTCGACGGGTTCTGGAACATGTACTTGCGGATCGCCGCCGTCATCGCCAGGCGAATATCGGTGTCAATATTGATCTTGCGGACACCGTGCTTGATGCCCTCCTGGATCTCTTCGACTGGCACGCCGTAGGTCTCTTTCATGTCGCCGCCGAATTCGCGGATGATTGCCAGCAGCTCTTGCGGCACCGACGACGAACCGTGCATCACCAGGTGGGTGTTCGGGATGCGCGCGTGGATTTCCTTGATGCGGTCGATCGCCAGGATGTCGCCGGTAGGTTTGCGCGTGAACTTGTAGGCGCCGTGCGAGGTGCCGATGGCAATGGCCAGTGCGTCGCACCCGGTGCGCTTGACGAAGTCGGCGGCCTGGTCGACGTCGGTCAGCAACTGCTCGCGGGTCATGGCGCCGTCGGCGCCGTGGCCGTCTTCCTTGTCGCCCATCATCGTCTCGAGCGAACCGAGCACGCCCAGTTCTGCTTCGACGGTCACGCCGATCGAGTGCGCGAACTTGACGACTTCTTGCGAGACAGCCACGTTGTATTCATAGCTGGCCACGCTCTTGCCATCGGCTTCGAGCGAACCGTCCATCATCACCGAGGTGAAGCCCGAGCGGATCGCGGCCATGCAGACCGCCGGCGACTGGCCGTGGTCCTGGTGCATGACGACAGGAATGTGCGGGTAGGCTTCGACCGCAGCGTCGATCAGGTGACGCAGGAACGCTTCGCCCGCGTACTTGCGCGCGCCGGCCGACGCTTGCATGATCACCGGGCTGTTGCAGGCGTCGGCGGCAGCCATAATGGCCGTCACTTGCTCCAGGTTATTGACGTTGAATGCTGGCAGGCCATAGCCGTTTTCGGCGGCGTGGTCCAGCAACTGACGCAGTGATACGAGTGCCATGGTAGTACTCCAAACAATAAAGAAACCTGTCGGAAAGCGACAGCCGCCGAGCGCGGCATGCCACACAAGCGGCATGCCGTGGACGCATCAGGCGGCGCGCCGCTTCCCGTTAATCATATTCGCCCACACGCACGATCTTGAGCGCATTGGTGCCGCCGGCTTCGCCCATTGGCGAGCCCCAGGTCACCACGATCAGATCGCCCTTGCGCACGAACCCTTGATTCATCAACAGCTCTTCCGCCTTGCGCAGCACGGCGTGGCTGCCGCCTTCCTGCTCGAGGTGGAATCCTCGCACGTTGCGGTACAGCGCCGCCTTGCGCTCCGTCGTCTTGAGCGGGGTGAGGGCGAAAATCGGCGTGTCGATGCTGTGACGGCTCATCCACAATGCGGTCGAGCCCGATTCGGTGAGGGCCACGATCGCCTTCACGCGCAGGTGATGTGCGGTGAACAGCGTGCCGTAGGCAATCGACTGGTCGATGCGGGTGAATTCCTTGTTCAAGAAGTCGGCATCGACCTTGTTGTACTCGGACAGTTCGGCTTCGAGGCAGACTGCGGCCATCATCTCGACGGTCTCGATCGGGTACTTGCCCGATGCGGTCTCGGCCGACGTCATGACGGCATCGGTGCCATCGAGCACGGCGTTGGCAACGTCCGATACTTCTGCGCGGGTCGGCACGGCGTTGACGATCATCGACTCCATCATCTGGGTCGCGGTGATGGCCAGCTTGTTCGAGTCGCGCGCCATGCGGATCATGCGCTTCTGCAGCGCCGGCACGGCGGCGTTGCCCACTTCGACGGCCAGGTCGCCACGGGCCACCATGATGCCGTCCGACGCGTCCAGGATCTCTTGCAACAGCGGAATCGCTTCGGCGCGCTCGATCTTGGCGATCATCATCGGCTTGTGGCCGTACGGCTCGCCGGCGATATTGGCCAGCTGGCGCGCCATTTCCATGTCGGTCGCGCTTTTCGGGAACGAGATGGCCAGGTAATCGGCCTGGAAGCTCATCGCGGTCTTGATGTCTTCCATGTCCTTCGAGGTCAGCGCCGGCGCGGTCAGGCCGCCGCCCTGGCGATTGATGCCCTTGTTGTTCGACAGCTCGCCGCCAACCTTGACGGTGGTGCAGATTTCGTGACCGGCGACGCGGTCGACGACCAGCACGATCAGGCCGTCATTGAGCAGCAGCTTGTCGCCCGGCTTGACGTCGCGCGGCAGCGCCTTGTAGTCCAAGCCCACGCGTTCCTGGTTGCCCAGTTCGCCGTTTTCGCCCCACTTGGCGTCCAGGATGAAGCGGTCGCCATTGGTCAGGAAGATCTTGCCTTCTTCAAATTTGCCGACGCGGATCTTGGGGCCCTGCATGTCGGCCATGATGGCCACTTCACGGCCGCATTCCGCAGCAGCGCGGCGAACCAAGTCTGCCCGGTCGATGTGATCCTGGGCCTTCCCGTGCGAAAAGTTCAGGCGCACGACGTCGACGCCGGCGCGGATCATTTTGACGAGAATATCGAAGTCGGTCGACGCTGGGCCGATGGTTGCAACGATCTTGGTGCCACGGTACATAGATTGTCCTTGTAAAAAACAAAGCGCAGCGGGTAGCTGCGCTTGGGTCTCATTGTTATGACTGCGCGCTACGCTGCAGCAGGATATCGACCGCTGGCAGCGTTTTCCCCTCCAGGAACTCGAGGAAGGCGCCGCCGCCGGTCGAAATGTAGCCGATCTGGTCGGCAATCTTGTATTTTGCAATCGCGGCCAGGGTGTCGCCGCCGCCGGCGATCGAGAAGCCCCGTGAACCTGCGATGGCCAGCGCCAGGGTCTTGGTGCCCTCGGCAAACTGGTCGAATTCGAAGACACCAACCGGACCGTTCCAGACGATGGTGCCGGCCTTGGCGACCTGCTCTGCCAGCATGGCGGCGGTCTGCGGGCCGATGTCGAGGATCATGTCGTCGTCCTGTACGTCCGCAACGAGCTTGACGGTGGCGACGGCGGTCGGGGCGAACTCTTTCGCGCACACGACGTCGACGGGAATCGGCACTTGCGCGCCGCGCGCAGCCATTTTCTCGATGATCTCTTTGGCTTCGTTCACCAGGTCGTTTTCGACCAGCGACTTGCCGATGTTCAGGCCAACGGCCTTCATGAACGTGTTGGCGATGCCGCCGCCGACGATCAGGTTGTCGACCTTGTCGGCCAGGCTTTGCAGGATGGTGAGCTTGGACGAGACTTTCGAGCCGGCGACAATCGCCAGCAGCGGGCGCTGCGGCTGGCCGAGGGCTTTGCCGAGTGCGTCGAGTTCAGCAGCCAGCAGCGGACCGGCCGCGACGATCGGCGCGAACTTGGCGATGCCGTGGGTGGTCGCTTCGGCGCGGTGCGCGGTACCGAAGGCATCGTTGACGTACACGTCGCACAGCTTGGCCATCTTCTGGGCCAGTTCGTCGTTGTTTTTCTTTTCGCCCACGTTCACGCGGCAGTTTTCCAGCAGCACGACCGCGCCCGGCGCGACGTCGACGCCGTCGATCCAGTCCTGTTTCAGTGCAACAGGCTGGCCGAGCAGCTCGGACAGGCGCGCGGCGACTGGCGCCAGGCTGTCTTCCGGCTTGAACGCGCCTTCCGTCGGACGACCAAGGTGCGACGTCACCATCACTGCCGCGCCCGCCTTGATGGCGGCCTGGATCGCCGGCACCGAAGCGCGAATGCGCGTGTCTTCGGTGATATTGCCAGCGTCATCTTGCGGCACGTTCAGGTCGGCGCGAATGAAGACGCGCTTGCCCTGCAGGGCATGTTGATCGATCAGGTCTTGCAAACGGGTGAAACGGCGAGAAGCGTCCATTGGTCAGCGTGGCAATAGTGAAAAAACGTCATTGTACATTAGCCTGCGGCGCCGAAAATGTGCAGGACGCGCAGCGCTGTAAACACCAGCATCCCGAATAAAATCGTTAACAACATATTACGCCGCCACGCGTAAAACGCGAACGCGGCGATCCCCGCCAGCAGCTTCGGATTGGCCAGCGTAAACTGCACCTCGCCCTGCTGATCGATCAAAAAATCGGGCCCGATGATGGCCGCCAATGCGCAGGCCGGCGCGTAGCGCAGCATTTCCTGCACCCGTGGCGGGATCGACACGCGGTGGCCGATCAGCCAGAACGAACTGCGCGTGGCGGCCGTGGCCACGCACAGCACGCCGATCACGACCCAGATTTCCCAATCAGCCACGGCGCGCCTTTATCTTGTCCATTGTTTCTTCGATGACCATCGCAGTCACCATACCGACCAACACCGCCAGCAGCAAGCCCAGCTTGTACGGCAAATCGTAGGCCAGCACCGAGACCACGCCCGCCACCAGCACGCCGCACAGGGCCGCATGGTTGATCATCAACGGCACCATGATGCAGAGGATGGCCAGCGTGCCGGCAAACCCAAGACCCCACTCGGCCGGCACGGCGCTGCCCAGGAAGATGCCGATCACCGAGCCGGTCTGCCATGCGCCCCAGTTCGGGAACATCAAGCCTTTCAGGTACGACAATTTACCGATTGCCGGCGTCGGACTCGGATAGCGCTGCAAGAACAGCGCGACGGAGATATCGCCCGAGATATAGCCGAGATACAGGCGCTGGCGCCACGGCAGGTGCGCGAAGTGCGGGGCAAGCAGTGCAGAAAAGATCACAAACCGAAGATTGACCACCAGTGCTGTGGCAAAGATGACCCAGATCGGCGCCTGGGCCGCAATCAGCGGCAGCGACGCCAGCTGCGCCGAGCCGGCGAATACCAGTAAGGTCATGCCCAGCGCTTGCGGCACGGACAGGCCGCTCTTGACCATGGCGATGCCCACCACCAGGCCCCAGGCGGCGATGCCGAACAGGGTCGGCAAGCCGGTCTTGAAACCTTCGCGGAATGCGTCGGGATTGGGTGCGTCGCCGAGAGTGACCGGGGACTGGCCGGCCGGCTCGCCGCCGTTCACGGGCATGCCCGCGTTGCATTTTTGCAACGTACAGGCGTCGACATGACGGCTGGTACGACAGCGGCGGTCTTGAAACGGGCGGGCATGAAACGCATGGACAGGGGGTGTCGCCACTTGATAAAGGGGCGCTTAAGCTCAATATGTTGAGCGCATTATTTTACGGTCATTTCGACAATAGAGCGAATCCGTTAGAATCCTGTCTTTGCCCACCTGCCAGACGGAGACACCAGATGACCCAAAAGACGATGCCGATCGTGGAACTCACGGCCAAAGACCTGCCGGCGCACTGCCCGAACCCGGCCATGCCGCTGTGGTCGTCGCACCCGCGCGTCTTCCTCGATTTCGACCACCACGGCGACGCGAAGTGCCCGTACTGCGGCACCGGCTATCGTCTGGCGCCAGGCACGGTGCTCAAGAACCACTAATCTTGTTGTATTTCCTGTCCCCGCAGGCGTCCGCACGTCGTTCCCGCGGAGGCGGGAACCCAAGTTTGCTCGAGATGTCCGGTACTGTGAACCTCTTGGCTATGCATCGGACTTGGGTTCCAGCCTTCGCTGGAACGACGTTCTTGCGCTAACTTGTTTCCCATGCCCTACCGCGCACCAAGCTGGCTGCCTGGCGGCCATCTTCAAACCATCTATCCGGCGACCTGCATCGCCAAGCCGCCCGTCGCCTACCGGCGCGAGCGCTGGGCCAGTGCGGACGGCGACTTCGTCGATCTCGATTTTGTCGACGGCCAGCCGGGCCAGCCGCTGGTGGTGCTGTTTCACGGGCTCGAAGGCTCATCCAACAGTCATTACGCACGCTCGTTGATGGCGGCGATCGCCGCGCGCGGCTGGTCGGGCGTGGTGCCGCATTTCCGGGGCTGCTCGGGCGAGGCGAATCTGGCGCCGCGTTTTTATCACTCGGGCGACGCGGCGGAAGTCGAGTGGATCGTGCGCGCCCTGCGCGCCCGTCATGACGGGGTGTTCTACGCGGCCGGTGTGTCGCTGGGCGGCAATGCGCTGCTGCGCTGGCTGGGCGAATCGGGCCATGGCGCATCGATCGTTGACGCAGCGTGCGCGGTCTCGGCCCCGCTTGACCTGGCGCGCGGCGGCGCGGCGCTGTCGTCCGGTTTCAATATGCTGTACACCCGGATGTTCCTGCAAACGCTCAAACCCAAGTGCCTGGCCAAGCTGGAACAATTTCCCGGCCTGTTCGACCGCGCTGCGCTGCTGGCCGCGCGCGACCTGTACGCGTTCGACAATGTAGTCACCGCGCCGCTGCACGGCTACCGCGACACCGACGACTACTGGCACCGCGCCAGCGCGCGTCACGTGCTGGACGCCATCACGGTGCCGACGCTGGTGCTCAATGCGCGCAACGATCCATTCTTGCCGGGGGTGCACTTGCCGACGGCGGCCTCAGGCGCGGTGACGCTCGAGTATCCGGCCACCGGCGGCCACGTCGGCTTTCCGACCGGGCCGTTTCCGGGGCGGATCGACTGGCTGTCGCAGCGCATCCTGCAGCATTTCGATCTGGTGCATGGGAATTGGGACGACAGGCGGGACGACAGGCGCGCGCTGAGCGATGCCGAACTATGCGATGCTGGCTGACACCATGGACGATATCGTAAAACAGGCAATGGCCAAGTGGCCGAACGTGCCGCACTGCTACGGCTGGCTCGCGCTCGATGCACGCGGTCACTGGCGCATGCGCGACGAAGCCGCCCAGCAGGCCGGCACGCCCGGCGACCGGCTGGACAACCAGAAACTGGTGGGCTTCATCAACCGCAACTACCTGCACGACGAGCGGGGCAACTGGTATTTCCAGAACGGACCGCAGCGCGTGTACGTGAACCTGGAAGTGGCGCCGTTCATTGCGCGCACCGATCCGCAGCAGGGCTTGTTGTTGCAGACGGGGCAGGCGCTGACGGACGTCGAGCAGGTGTACCTGAGCGATGCCGGCGCCGTGCTGTTTGTCGCGGGTGACGTCGTGGCGCAGCTCGATGACCGCGATGTGGCGCAGGTGCTGGGTCAGTTTGAACCCGATGGCGCCGCCGCATCGGACGAGGCCGTGATGGCGTGGCTCGACGGTGGCGCCGGCACGTTGACGCTGCCGTGGCATGGCAAGCGGTTCACGGTGGAGCGGGTCGACGGCAACGCGTTCGAGGGTCGGTTCGGCTTCAACAAGATCCCGACGCCATAGCGACGGCGACAGCGGCGACCGTCAGTCGTCTTTCTCTTCCTTGTCTTTCTTTTGCTGCGCTTCGAGTTCGCGCGCACGCGCATCGATCACGGCCTGGTCGTAGAACGATACGTCGCCCGCCTTGCGCGCCAGCTCGAGCTGCGCCATCGCTGCCGGCGTCGCGCCGGCCAGCACATACGATTCGGCCAGCGCCATATGCTGCAGCGCGATCTTGCCCTGCTTCGCGTAGGCCTTGGCCAACAGATCCTGCAGCTTGTATTCTTCGCGATATTGCTGCGACTGGTCACGCAGGAAGCGCGTGGCCTCGTCGAGTTTACCCGTCGCGATCATGGCATCGGCGTACTGGTGCGCCAGCGCGCGCGACAGCGGGAAGCGCCCATGCATCGCCTCGGCCTCTTTCACGGCCTCGGCCAGCTTCGCGGGCGGCTGGCCCGGCGCCATCTTGATCTCGATCGCCAGGCCCGCGTACATGGTCGCGCCATCGCCGACATTCGACGCCACCGACAGCACGCCCTCGCGCGGCTTCATCGTCTCACGCGATTTGTCGAGCCAGCTCTGCGCATCGGCCAGGTTGCCCTGCTTGAGCGCCAGGTATGCCAGGCCGTATTGCGCGCCGGCCTGCTGCTGGCGGTGCGTTTCCTTGAGTTGCGCCTGGAAGGCGGTGCGCGTGTTGCGCTGGCCCTGCTCGCTTGGTTCCTGCAGCACGCGGATGCGCGCGCGCACCAGGTGAAAATCGAGGCTGTCGACGCGCTGCTTTTTCGGCATCTCGCGGATGCGCGCCTGCATGTCGCTGATGCGCTCCTGGGTCAGCGGGTGGCTGCTCAGGCTGCTCAAGCCGGCCGGCAGGTCGCCATACAATTTGGACGCATTCTGCAGGCGCCGGAAAAACGCGACGATGCCGGTCGTGTCATAGCCGCCGGCCTCCATGATCTGGAAGCCCACGCGGTCGGCTTCGCGCTCGGCGTCGCGGCTGAAGTTCAGCTGGCGCTGGACCACCAGGCCCTGCCCGCCCATCAGCACGCCCATCGCTGCGTCCGAGCCGGCCTTGGCAGCCAGCGCCGCCAGGATCAGCGAGGCTAGCGGCAGCAAGATGTCCTGGCGCTGCTGGCCCAGCATGCGCGCGATGTGGCGCTGCGTGACGTGGCCGATCTCGTGCGCCATCACACCGGCCAGTTCGGATTCGGTCTGGGCCGCGATCACCAGGCCCGAGTGCGCGCCGATGAAGCCGCCCGGCAGCGCGAACGCGTTCAGGGCCGCATCGCGCACGGCGAAGAAGTGAAAGTCGGCATTGGTTTCGCCGCGCGCGCCGGGGGCCGCCGCGACCAGGCCATTACCGAAGTGGTTCAGGTATTCGGCGATCGGTTCGTCGTCGAGGTAGTCGCGGTCGCGCCGGATATCGCGCATGATCTCTTCGCCGAGCTTACGTTCGACGACCGGCGACAGGTCGACCCGCGCGGTGTCGCCCAGCGTGGGCAAGTGGATGCGATCGGGGCGCCCCAGCGGATCGGATTGCCCGGCAACGGCAAATGCCGCTGTCGTGCACAAGGCCAGGACAGTCAGGATGGGGCGCCAGCGGCGCGCGGATGCTGGTCGGACGACAGATTTCACGGTGCTATGATAACCGTATCCGCATGCACTCTGCTGCTCTCAGAACACTTTGTTACCCAACGATACCGACTCCGTCATGACGACTTCCATCCCGACCGCAGACCATCTGACCCACTTCGACGCCACCGGCCAGGCCCATATGGTCGATGTCGGCGCCAAAGCGGACACGCACCGCATCGCAGTAGCCGCTGGCACCATCCGCATGCAGCCCGAGACACTGGCCCAGATCACGTCGGGCAGCGCCAAGAAAGGCGACGTGATCGGCATCGCGCGCATCGCCGCGATCATGGCGTCCAAGCGCACGAGCGATCTGGTGCCGCTGTGTCATCCGCTGCCGATCACGCGCGTGGCGGTCGATTTCGAGATCGACGAAGCAAACTCCCAGGTGCATTGCCGCGCGCAGGTGGAAACTATCGGCAAGACCGGGGTCGAGATGGAAGCGTTGACGAGCGTGCAGGTGGGCTTGCTGACCGTGTATGACATGTGCAAGGCGGTCGATCGCGGGATGGTGATGACCAATGTGCGGGTGTTGGAAAAGCACGGCGGCAAGAGCGGGGACTGGTCGGCGGCCATCGACGCCTGACTGTCCAGCGCTGTAGACAACGTCTTCACTCGGCCTATACTGATGGGCGACGCGGCCCTCGCGTCTTTCCTACTCAACCTGCATCAAGCCCGAGAGAGGACGTGCCATGAACGCCATCCCCACCTTCACCGCAGCGACTGTCCAGGTGAATTCCCTGCCGTACCAGGATGCTTTTTTCAAGATTGCCAATGTGTATGCGGACTCCACGCGCGTCAGCATGGAACAGCTGTGGCTTACCTCGTCGAGGATCATCATGGAAGAAACCATGAAGGCTTTCATCGAAGCGTCCCAGTCGTGCACGCAGGCGCTGTCGAAAAACGCGATGAATATCCAGCAGCAATCCTTCGGCCGGCTGCTCAGCGCCAACCAGAAGGCAGCAGAGATCATGGGCCAGAGCGTTGTCGACACCATGTCGGCCGGCTGGAAACCCGCCGCCAGGTAACACGCGCTCGTCACTCCCGATTCAACACGGCAGGCCAGACGCCATTCGGCGCCTGGCCTGCCGTCGTTTTTACACAGGCAACCTTACGCGGGCAATGTCAATATACCCATCCTGGCTGGGTACTGATATTATCATTTTTCTGCAGCAACATTCGCCAGCGTGTCCCCACCCGATGACCAGCGCCTTACCTCAAGAACAACTGCCTCACCTCGTTGAATTCGACACGTTGAATATGCAGGTCGGCCTGCGCCTGCAACTCATCACCCACCGGCAAGTCAAACCGGTCCAGCATTTCTCGACGCTCATCGGCTACATCCGGGATGAGTACCTGATCCTGAAAATTCCATTCGACGACGGTATGCCGATCGGCCTGACCGAGGGCGAACGCGTGACCGTCAGGGTGTTCTCGGGCGTGAGCGTGTGCTCATTTGCCTGCACGGTCGAGCGCGTGTTCGGGCGGCCCATGTTCTACGTGCACCTGTCATTTCCAACGTTAATCCAGGGCACCAGCTTGCGTGGCGCGATGCGGGTGCGGGCCGGGATTCCCGTGCGGGTGATCAGCGCGCAGCCCGACGTGCCGCCGATGGAATGTCTTCTGGCCAACGTGTCAGTGACGGGTGCGCGGATCGATTCGCCGCAGCCATTGCCGCCGGACGAATCCACGGTCGACCTGCAATTCAACCTGCTCACCCCGCCTGGCAACAGGGAAACGACGGTGCTCACCCGGGCCACGATCAAGAACCTGGCGGTGGGCAAGCCAGCGGCCGGCCAGGTGGAGGTGTACAGCTATGGCGTGCAGTTCCTGGACCTCGATCCGGTGCACTACGCGCTGCTGCAAAACATGACCTATGAGGCGTTGCTGGCCGATCGCGGCAAGATCGTCTAATCGCCCTATTTCTGCTCAGCCTTTGGGCATCGGCAGCCCTTCCGTGATGGCCAGATGCTCCATCGCATCTTCGAGCACGACCCGCGCCCGGCCGGCGGCCAGCGCCAGGCGCGCATGCAGCGCCGCATCGTCGGGATTGCGATGCAGGCACTGCTGACTATAGCGCTCGAAACTGGCGACCATCATCAGGATCTCGGACAAATGGCGCGGGCATTCGCAATCGACGCGGTTGCCGGCGGCAATGATATTGCCCAGCGCCTCGTCGTCGAAACGCGGCGGCGCGACGGGCGGCATCGACTGCTCGTGCATCGGCGGACGGTGGCCGGTCAGGGCCGACTGGCACAGCAACGCCAGTTCGGACAGGTCGGCCGGAATGCGCGCCACCAGACAACCCTGCGCGCGCAATGCACGGATCGTGGCACTGGAACAAAAGCGGTACAGCACCACCACGGCAGCAACGCCGCTGGCCTCGCGCGCCGCGGCGATCGGGGCCAGGCCGCTGTCGTCGAGTTCGGATTGCTCGATCACCAGCACGTCGGCGCCGACTTCGCGCGGCAACGCCAGCGCCTGCGCCAGGGTGGCGCAATGGCCGCGCACATCCAGGCCAAGCGCGCCCTGGCCGGTGGCGGCGATACGGCGCGACAGCATGGCGCCCACCAGCAGCACGCGTGCCGGCGTCGTCGCGATGGCTCTTGCCTGGCCGTCCAGACCCAGCATCGATTGCAGCTGATCGCGGTTCAAACCGGCCAGCACGCCGATCGAATGGCCCTGGTCGACCAGCTGCTTGAGCAGGCCAAGGCGCGCGACCTGTTCGGCCGAATACAGACGTTGGCCCCGCTCGGAGCGCTGGGCATCCGACAGGCTGTAGCGGCGCTCCCAGACGCGCAGCGTTTCCACTGGCAGACCAGCCAGACGCGCTGCCGCGCCGGTTCGGTACATGATCGGTTCATGACTTACTCTTAAGGAATTTTCCATTTCAGTGTCCCTTGATTGAACCTTAATTATGCTATAGAAACGGTGCACACGTTAGACAATACGAAAAAATCGGCCTACATTGGACTCAACGCGGTTCACAACGAACTGCAAAACCTACGGAGTCACAATGAAAAAATTTCTGATCGCACTGCCAATCGCCCTCGCCTTCGGTACCGCCAATGCTGCAGATATCGTTGATACCGCCAAATCGGCCGGCACGTTCAACACGCTCGTGACCGCCGTCCAGGCCGCCGGCCTGACAGAGACGCTGAAGGGTCCGGGCCCGTTCACCGTGTTCGCACCGACCGACGCAGCGTTCGCCAAGATTCCAAAAGCCAAACTGGACGCGCTGCTGAAGGACAAAGCCGCACTGACCAAGGTGCTGACCTATCACGTGGTGCCGGGCACCGTGAAGGCAGCCGATGTCAAGCCGGGTGACGTCAAGACCGTCGAGGGCAGCGCCTTCAAGGTGAAAGTCGCAGGCGGCAAAGTGATGGTCGACAAGGCCACCGTGACCAAGACCGACATCGTCGCCGACAACGGCGTCATTCACGTGATCGATACGGTCATCATGCCAAAATAATCACGGCGTTCCTGTACGTTAGAGAACCCTGAAGCGCCCCCGCCCCCCGGTAATGCCGGCGGCGGGGGCGTTGTCGTATGAGTCAATCCAGTGCGCATGGTAAATTGCCGGCTTGCCTGCGGCACCCGGCCGCGGGACTGATCGACGAGGATGGCATGAAATTTCGTTTGATGACGGTGGCAGCGGCGACCCTGGCCGCCACCACCGCAATGGCCGCGCCGCGCGGCTTCACCGTGGAAGACCTGGTCAATATGGAGCGGGTGGGCAGCCCGGCCGTATCGCCCGACGCCACGCGCGTGGTCTACACCGTGCGCAGCACCGACATGGAAAAGAACCGCGGCAATACCCAGCTGTGGATGATCGACCTGCGCGCCGCCAAGCCGACGCCGCAGCGCCTGACCGACCACGCGTCCAGCAGCGCCGACCCGGAATGGTCGCCGTCGGGCGACGCCGTGTACTTCCTGTCCGCGCGCTCGGGCTCGTCCCAGGTTTGGCGCCAGCCAATCGCCGGCGGCGCCGCCGTCAAGGTCACCGACCTGCCGCTGGACGTCGACAACTTCCGCGTGGCGCCAACGGGCGACCGCCTGGCGTTCAGCCTGGCGGTGTTCCGCGACTGCGTCGACCTGGCATGCACCAAGGCCCGTCTTGATGCCAAGGAGAAGGAAAAAGCCAGCGGCAAGGTCTATGACCGCCTCTTCGCGCGTCATTGGGATACCTGGAGCGACCACCGCAACGCGGTGCTGTTCTCGGCGCCGATCGGCGCGGCAGGCACGATCACCGGCGAGCCGGTCAGCCTGTCGGGCTCGCTCGACGGCGACGTACCTTCAAAACCGTTTGGCGACCGCGAAGAATACCGCTTCAGCCCGGACGGCAAGACGGTCGTGTTCTCGGCGCGCATCGCCGGCAAGACCGAAGCCTGGTCGACCAACTTCGACCTGTACACCGTGCCTGCCGCCGGCGGCGGCGCGCCGCGCAACCTGACCGCCGACAACCTGGCCTGGGATACCAAGGGCACGTTCTCGCCCGATGGCCGCACGCTGGCTTACCTGGCGATGGCGCGGCCCGGCTTCGAGGCGGACCGCTACCAGATCATGCTGATGGACGTGGCCACTGGCAAGAAACGCCCCCTGGCCGCTGATTGGGATCGCTCGGCCGGCAGCCTGGTCTGGCGCGCCGACGGCAAGGCGCTGATCGTCGATGCGGAAGACATCGGCCAGCATCGTTTGTTCTCCATTGACGTAGCCGGCGGAAAGGTCACGCCGCTGACGGACACTGGCGCGGTCGGCGCGTTCGACCTGCGCCGCGATACGCTGGTCTACAGCCATGCGAACCTGTCATCCGGCGCGCAATTGTTTTCGATGAAGCTCGGTGCCAAGCCGAAGCAGCTCACGACGCTCAATACCGAGCTGTTGAAGGATGTGCGCTGGGGCGAGGCCGAGCAGTTCTCGTTTGCCGGCGCGAACGGCGACACCGTGTACGGTTACGTGATGAAGCCGTGGAATGCGCAGCCGGGCCAGACATATCCGGTCGCGTTCATCGTTCACGGCGGGCCGCAGGGCAGCTTCGGCAATAGCTGGAGTTATCGCTGGAATCCGCAGACGTATGCGGGCGCGGGCTACGCGGCCGTGTTCATCGATTTCCACGGTTCGACCGGCTACGGCCAAAAGTTCACCGACTCGATCAGCAACGACTGGGGCGGCAAGCCGCTGGTCGACCTGCAAAAGGGCTACGACGCGGCAGTGCAGAAGTTCCCGTGGCTCGATCGTTCACGCGACTGCGCGCTGGGCGCGTCGTACGGCGGCTACATGATGAACTGGATCGCGGGCAACTGGTCGGATGAGTTCAAGTGCATCGTCAATCACGACGGCGTGTTTGATACGCGTGGCATGGCCTACTCGACCGAGGAGCAGTGGTTCACGGATTGGGAGAATGGCGGGCCCTACTTCAAGGTGCCGGAGAACCATGAGCGCTTCAATCCGGTTCATCATGTGAATAAATGGAAGACGCCGATGCTGGTGATTCAGGGGGATCTGGACTTCCGGATTCCGACGGCGCAGGGGTTGGGGACGTTTACTGCGCTGCAGCGCCAGGGTGTGGAGAGCAAATTGCTGGTGTTCCCGGACGAAAACCACTGGGTGCTCAAGCCGGCAAACTCGGTGCAGTGGCATCACACAGTAAATGGATGGCTGGATCGGTACTTGAAGGCGAAGCCAGCAAAGTGATGCTGGAATGAAAAAAGCCCGCTGTGAAGCGGGCTTTTTTCGACTATGAAAAACTATCAGTCTTCGTCAGCAATAGCGACGCTGTTTTTCTCGAATGCTTCTTTGATCGCTGCGTTGGTAGCGTTGGTCTCTACGTTCCAACCGATCGAGGTGTTGTTCACAACTGGCGTGAAGGTCACGGTCTTGTCGGCACTGTCGCCGCCGATATTGTTCAGGGTCAGCACGATCACGCCCCCTTCGTTGACGACAACTGACTTCGCTTCGGTCGTAGCGACGAAGGTAGGGAACAGACCTGGTTTCTTTGCGGTGGTGCAATCAGTCGCAGCGCCATCCTCTTGCACGCACATTGCCACGCCGGTTTTGTATGGGGTGACAACGCTCAGCGCGTTCGATGCTTTAGCACGTGCGGTGTAGTTCGAGTACTGTGGAATTGCAACAGCAGCCAGGATACCGATAATCGCAACGACGATCATCAGTTCGATCAGGGTGAAGCCGCCTTCGGCCTTTTTGGTTTGCATTTGCTTGAAGTTCATTTTAAATCTCCAGGGTGGGTATTTCAAAAAAGTGGACCTACGTATCTTGTGCTGCTCGCTGCTACGCTTTCTTATATGCAAGCGCTGTGCCAGCCCAAAAATGGTGGAAAACGGTCGATTTTATGAACATGAAGCCAACAAAACCCTGTTCCAGCACAAAAAACGGCACCCCGGATGACAAAATTTGTCAGTGCCGTACGGCAATTTTTGTCACACACGGCCTGTGTCAACAAAAACTGCCGCACTAAATAGAAAACGGGGAGCTCGCGCTCCCCGTTTTATCTTTCGATCACGAGATCGTCAGGATTACAGCATGGCTTTCAGCAGACGCGCCATTTCCGACGGGTTCTTGGTGACGGTGATGCCGCAGGCTTCCATGATTTCCAGCTTGGCTTGCGCGGTATCCGCACCGCCCGAGATCAGCGCGCCGGCGTGGCCCATGCGCTTGCCTGGTGGCGCGGTGACGCCAGCGATGAAGCCGACGACTGGCTTCTTCATATTGTCCTTGATCCAGTAAGCCGCGTTGGCTTCGTCAGGACCACCGATTTCGCCGATCATGATGACCGCGTCGGTATCAGGATCGTCGTTGAACATCTTCATGACGTCGATGTGCTTCAGGCCGTTGATCGGATCGCCACCGATACCGACTGCCGACGACTGGCCCAGGCCCAGTGCGGTCAATTGACCGACTGCTTCATAGGTCAGGGTGCCCGAACGCGAGACGACGCCGATGCGGCCCTTGCGGTGGATGTGACCTGGCATGATGCCGATCTTGATTTCGTCAGGGGTGATCAGGCCTGGGCAGTTAGGACCCAGCAGCAGGGTCTTCGAGCCAGCTTTGGCCATGCGGTCCTTGATTTCCATCATGTCACGGACTGGAATGCCTTCGGTGATGCAAATTGCCAGATCCAGCTCGGCTTCGACGGCTTCCCAGATTGCAGCGGCTGCGCCTGCTGGTGGGACATAGATCACCGACACATTGGCGCCGGTTTCTTTTTTCGCTTCCGAGACGGTCGCGAAAATCGGGATGCCTTCGAAATCTTCGCCGGCTTTCTTCGGGTTCACGCCAGCAACAAACGCTTCCTTGCCGTTCGCGTACTCACGGCACATGCGGGTGTGGAACTGGCCGGTCTTGCCGGTGATGCCCTGGGTGACTACTTTGGTATCTTTGTTGATCAGAATCGACATTTTTTATTTCCTTAGCAATTAGGCTTGACCGGCAGCAGCGGCGACGACCGACTTCGCTGCGTCTTCCATCGTGTCTGCGGCGATGATTGGCAGGCCCGATTCGGCCAGCATCTTCTTGCCCAGGTCTTCGTTGGTGCCCTTCATGCGCACGACCAGCGGCACTTGCAGCGAAACGGCTTTCGATGCAGCGATCACGCCTTCGGCGATGACGTCGCAACGCATGATGCCGCCGAAGATGTTGACCAGGATGGCTTTCAGGTCAGGGTTCTTCAGCATGATCTTGAACGCTTCGGTGACTTTCTCGGCCGTGGCGCCGCCGCCGACGTCGAGGAAGTTGGCTGGCTCGCCGCCGAACAGCTTGATGGTGTCCATGGTGGCCATGGCCAGGCCGGCGCCGTTGACCAGGCAACCGATGTTGCCGTCGAGCGAGATGTAGGCCAGGTCGAATTTCGAGGCTTCGACCTCGGCTGCATCTTCTTCGTCCAGATCGCGGTAGGCGACGATTTCAGGACGGCGATACAGGGCGTTCGCGTCGAAGTTGAATTTCGCGTCCAGGGCGATGATCTTGCCACTGCCGGTGACGATCAGCGGGTTGATTTCAGCCAGCGATGCGTCGGTTTCCCAGTAGGCTTTGTACAGGCCTTGCAGGTTGGCGCGTGCATCGGCGATCGAGCCGGCTGGCACACCGATCTTGGCGGCGACGTCGTCAGCCTGCGCATCGGTCAGGCCGACTTTCGGGTCGATCACGACGTTGTGGATTTTTTCCGGGTTGCTGTGCGCGACTTCTTCGATGTCCATGCCGCCTTCGGACGAGGCCATCAGCACGACTTTCTGGCTGACGCGGTCGGTGACCAGCGAAACGTACAGTTCTTGTTTGATGTCGGCGCCTTCTTCGACCATCAGGCGACGGACTTTCTGGCCTTCCGGGCTGGTCTGATGCGTGATCAGCTGCATGCCCATGATCTGGTCAGCGTATTCCTTGACCTGCTCGAGCGATTTGGCGACTTTCACGCCGCCGCCCTTGCCGCGGCCACCAGCGTGGATCTGCGCCTTGACGACCCAGACCGGACCACCCAGTTCTTCAGCAGCTTTGACAGCCTCTTCCACGGACATGCACGGAATACCGCGCGGAACGGTCACCCCGAACTTTCGGAGGATTTCTTTGCCCTGATACTCATGGATCTTCATGCTGGCTTCCCTTCTATCGATTACTGAATTAGAAACGGTTGAACTACAAAAAAAACAAAAACGACGACGGCTAACCCGAGACGGCCTTGATGGACCAGCGCGGGTAATATTTGGCCACGGCGGGGCCGTCGCTACGCAGGGCGTGGCAACGGTCGAGCTCAAATGGACGGTCGGATGACGTGGCGCCGTGCCCGCCTGGGGCATCGACGCTGTCGTCAGCAAAGGCTTGCAGCGCTGCGGTAGGCAGCACCTGAGCCAATTCGGTCAGATGGGTGCAGCCGAGCACGCCGGATAGGCGGTCTTTCAGATGCAACCGGAAATGGTTCACGAGCGAGAGCCCGATCAACTTCTTGTAGGCAGGGCCGATGGTATCGCAAAAGCCCGGATACGGGACGGCATCGGATGCGGCTTCGGCATCGACGATGTTCAGGTCACGGTCGATCGTGACGCGCAGCTTCAGGTCGTGCACTGGCGTGCCGCCAGGCCGTTCGCCGGAAGCAAGTTCAACAGTGCGTGTTTTCACATCGCGGATGCTGGCATCAAGATCCCACAAGCCATCGTCGCGCGCATAGGCGTCGACTGTGATGGCGCGCGTATGCCGGAGCGAGCGCGATACGGGAAGAGACAAAGGCATAAATACCAGTGCCGTCGGGGACGGCGGTTAGTGATGCAGCCGGTGTGCTAGTGCACGTCACCGCAGCTTCTGCGGCAACAACCGCTCATGCGGCGCTGCTTAAACCCGTAAAGTTTATCACAGCGTCCGGACTGGCGCATCGCTAAAACGGTGGACGGCTGGCGCAGGCAATTGCATCTCAAGGTCATTCACTTGCTGAATGACAGGTATCGCTGCGGGCATGGGAACGTGAAAAAGGCGCCAGCGTGCAGCGCCATCGCCCGTTGAGGAATATGCCTTGGCATATCGGGGATGACGCTCCACGCTGGCGCCTGTGCGCAACATGAAGCGGTGACTATTCCAAAAACTCGTCGTCGGCCGGCGCGCCCTGCATCGCCACGCGGGCGGCGCGCTGCGAAAAGCCGCGCTGCAGCAAGAACCGCATCTGCTTGGCCCGCGCCGCTGCATCGACGGCGACGGTGCCGAACTTGCGCTGCCAGACTTCGACGGCTCGCGCGGTTTCGCTGTCGGACAAGTTGGCCTTGATCTCGACCAGCGCCTCACCCGTTAATCCATGACTTTTCAATTCGGCCATTACACGGCTGTCGCCATAACGGCTGGCTTTACGGTTGACCAGGGATTCGGCGAAGCGTTCCTGCGACAACCAGTTATTTTTTTCAAGAAAATCGAGCAGGGCATCGACGTCGTCGCCTTCTTCCGCATACTTGGACAGCTTGCGGCGCAATTCGAAGCGACTGTGCTCGCGCTGCGACAGATAGCGCAGCGCGCGCCCTTTGAGACTGAGTGCGGGAGCGGGCATGGGTGACGTCAGACCATCAGCTTGGCGCCAGGCGCCGATGGCAGATTGCCGCCATCGAGCCCGGCGCCGGGCCGATTATTCACCGACCGCCTGCAGCTTCGGCTTGTCGTCACCGCCGATCGCCGGTGGCAGTTCGCGCACGCCCAGGGCGGTACGGACCTTGTTTTCAATCTCGCGCGCCAGGGCTGGACGGTCACGCAGGAACTGCCGTGCGTTGTCTTTACCCTGACCGATACGCTCGCCGTTATAGCTGTACCACGAGCCCGACTTCTCGACGATCTTGTTATCCGCGCCGAGGTCCAGAATTTCGCCTTCACGCGACGTGCCTTCTCCATAAAGGATGTCGAAGTGCGCTTCTTTGAATGGCGGGGCGATCTTGTTCTTGACGACCTTGACCTTGGTTTCGTTACCGATCACTTCATCGCCGGACTTGATCGAACCGGTACGACGGATGTCCAGGCGCACCGACGCGTAGAACTTCAGCGCGTTACCACCGGTGGTGGTCTCCGGGCTGCCGAACATGACGCCGATCTTCATGCGGATCTGGTTGATGAAGATGACCAGGGTGTTGGTGCGGTTGATCGAGCCGGTGAGCTTGCGCAGCGCTTGCGACATCAGGCGCGCCTGCAGGCCTGGCAGCGAATCGCCCATATCGCCTTCGATCTCGGCGCGTGGCGTCAGGGCCGCGACCGAGTCGATGACGACCAGGTCGACACTACCCGAGCGCACCAGCGCGTCGGTGATTTCAAGCGCCTGCTCGCCGGTATCGGGCTGCGAGATCAGGAGATCGCTCAGGTTGATGCCCAGCTTTTGCGCGTAGGTGACGTCGAGTGCATGCTCGGCGTCGATGAACGCGCAGGTGCCACCCAGCTTTTGCATCTGGGCGATGGTTTGCAGCGTCAGGGTGGTTTTACCCGACGATTCAGGACCGTAGATTTCAACGATACGGCCGCGCGGCAGGCCGCCGACGCCCAGCGCGATGTCCAGGCCCAGCGAACCGGTGGAGACGGTCTGCACTTCTTCGACCGGCGTGTTCGCATCCATGCGCATCACCGAGCCCTTGCCGAACTGCTTTTCAATCTGCGCCAGGGCGGCAGCCAGCGCCTTGCCCTTTTCAGCGGCGTTCAATGCGGTTTTTTTGTCGTCCATGGTGTACTTTCTGTCGTGGAGTAGGCAAGGTGTGGGCGGTCACGCGCACTTCAAGATCCACTACTGTATAAAAATCCAGTGGTTTTTGCAAGCGAAAAGATGTGGCAATTTTATCAACAATCGCTCAGGACTCGCATTGTTGAGTTAAATCAAACACAATACGCTACGGTCGTCATCCCCGCGGAGGCGGGGATCCAAGTCGCATGCAGGTCGCTTGCGCGAAATGCAGTCAGAGTGCTGAAAACTTGGGTTACCGCCTCCGCGGGAACGACGTGCATGTGTCAACTAAGAAATGATGAGGTGTCCCCATGCGAATTCTGCTCGCCGAAGATGATAGCGTACTTGCCGACGGCCTGACGCGCTCCCTGCGCCAATCCGGCTATGCCATCGATTGCGTCAAGAACGGCCAGGATGCCGATACCGCACTGTCCACGCAAGAGTTCGATCTGCTCATTCTCGACCTCGGTCTTCCAAAAATGTCCGGGCTGGAAGTGCTGCGGCGCCTGCGCGCCCGCGCCTCCCTGTTGCCGGTCCTGATCCTTACCGCGGCCGATTCGGTCGAGCAGCGCGTCGAGGGCCTGGACCTGGGCGCCGACGACTACATGGCCAAGCCGTTTGCGCTGTCCGAACTCGAAGCGCGCGTGCGCGCCCTCACCCGGCGCGGCGCCGGTGGCGGCGCGGCCGTGGTGCGCCATGGCCCGCTGGTCTATGACCAGGTCGGCCGCAGCGCCTACATCAACGACCAGATGCTCGACTTGTCGGCGCGCGAACTGGGCCTGCTCGAAGTGCTGCTGGCGCGCACCGGGCGCCTGGTCTCCAAGGAACAACTGGTCGATCACCTGTGCGAATGGGGCGAAGAAGTCTCGAACAACGCCATCGAGGTCTACGTGCACCGCCTGCGCAAGAAAATCGAGGTCGGCGGCGTGCGCATCGCCACCGTGCGCGGCTTGGGCTATTGCCTCGAGAAATACTCGGAGGCCAGCGCCGCTGCCGCCGCCGCCGCTGCCGAAGTGGCGGCGAACGACGCCCGCATCGCCGCCACCGCCGCTGCCGACAAGTGAACGCCGGCATCACGTCCGAGCCTGCGCATCCGCACCTGCAACAGGGCTCGCACGTAGCGGCGACGTTCGAGCCGCTCTACGTTCCGCCCAATCCCGAACCCGACGAAAACATCCGTCACTCGCTGTTCGGTGAAATCCTCGACTGGATGCTGGCGCCGCTGCTGCTGCTGTGGCCGATGAGCATCGCGATTACCTACCTGGTGGCGAAATCGATCGCCAATCAACCGTTCGACGATGCCCTTGAAGACCGCGTCACGGTGCTGAGCCAGCAGATCCGCAGCGTGGACGGCAAGACAGTCGGCCAGCTACGCACGGCCGGGCGCGACATCCTGCGCGCCGACGACGTCGACAGCGTGTATTACCTGCTGGCCGGCCCGGATGGCGAACACCTGGACGGCGACCGCGACCTGCCCCGCCCGCGCGCCAACAGTGCTGGCGAGCCGGCCCGCAGCGGCGCCGTCGAATTTCGCAACGACACCATCCACGGCACGCCGATCCGCGTGGCCTACACCTATATCAACCTCGATCCGCTGCACGAGCGCGCAGCCTTGCCGGCGCCGCCGCTGGCGCTGGTGCAGGTAGCCGAGACGCTCGACAAGCGCGCGCACCTGGCCAACGAGATCATCAAGGGCGTGATCCTGCCCCAGTTCATTATCTTGCCGGTGATCCTGGCGCTGGTGTGGTTTGCGCTCTCGCGCGGTCTGAGCCCGCTGGCCGAGCTGCAGCAGCGCATCCGCGCGCGGCCGCAGGACGATCTGTCGCCGATCGATCCGCGCCAGGTGCCCGAAGAAATCTCGCCGCTGGTCGGCTCGTTCAACGACATGCTCGAGCGCCTTGGCAAGACGGTGGAGATGCAAAAGCGCTTCATCGCCGACGCCGCGCACCAGATGAAAACGCCGCTGGCCGGCATGCGCATGCAGTCCGAACTGGCCCTGCGCGAAGTCGATCCGGCCGAAATCCACCGCTCGCTCGAGCAACTGGCCAAAAGTTCCGAGTCTGCCACGCGCCTGGTGAACCAGCTGCTGGCCCTGGCGCGCGCCGAGAATCAACCGCAGGCAGGCCTCGCGTTCGACGAGATCGACCTGGCCGTCGTCGCGCGCGAAACCGTGCAGGACTGGGTGCAAGCCTCGTTCGCGTACCAGATCGACCTGGGCTTCGAGCCGCCGGCAAATGACGAAGAGCGGGTGACGATCGCCGGCCAGCCGCTGATGCTGCGCGAGATGCTGTCGAACCTGATCGACAATGCGCTGCGCTACACGCCGCCCGGCGGCAGCGTCACGGTGCGCGTACGCAGCGATGGCGACCATGCGCTGCTCGAAGTAGAAGACACGGGCCCGGGCATTGCGCCGACCGAACGGATGCGTGTGTTCGAACGCTTCTACCGCATCCTGGGCAGCAATACCCAGGGCAGCGGCCTGGGGCTGGCGATCGTCCGCGAGGTCGCCCAGCAGCACGGCGCCGACATCGACATTTTTAACAATCCACGCAGCGGGTCCCAGCGCTTTCCGGGCAGCCTGTTTCGCCTGACTTTCCCGCCGCCTGTGGGCGAGCCTGACCATGCCGACTGATCCAACCGACGATATCGAGGCGCGCCGGCGTCTGGAGCGTGCCCGCGCAATCCACTGGAACCGCACGCGGCGCATGTCGCTGCTGCTGCTGGCCGTGTGGCTGGCCACCGGCTTCGGCACCGTGTTCTTTGCGCGCGAACTGGCGCGCTTCGAGGTGTTCGGCTGGCCACTGTCGTTCTACATGGCCGCGCAAGGCGCCGCGCTCGTGTCGCTGACGATCATTGCCATCTACGCCTGGCGCATGCGCCGGCTCGACCGCCAATACCACGATAACCACGATGACCACGACCGGATGGCATCCCCCCCATGAGCACCAAGACCAGTTATTTCAAGAAGCTGTCGCGCTACTACCTGTGGTACACCGGCGCGTTCGCGCTGTTCCTGGTCGCCGTCGCGCTGCTCGAGCAGGAAGGCATGCCGCGCCTGTGGATCGGCTACCTGTTCATGTTCGCCACGATCGCGCTGTACGCGATCATCGGCGTGATCTGCCGCACCTCGAACGTCACCGAATACTATGTCGCCGGGCGGCGCGTGCCGGCCATGTTCAACGGCATGGCCACGGCCGCCGACTGGATCTCGGCGGCCAGCTTCATCAGCCTGGCCGGGGGCCTGTACCTGCAGGGCTTCGACGGCCTGGCCTTCATCATGGGCTGGACCGGCGGCTTCGTGCTGGTGGCGCTCTTGATCGCGCCCTACCTGCGCAAGTTCGCGCAGTACACGGTGCCGGATTTTCTGGCGGCGCGCTACGGCGGCGGCGCGGGCGGGCGCGGCGGCCCGGTGCGGGCGCTGGCCGTGGGCGCGACCATCCTCGTCTCGTTTACCTACGTGGTGGCGCAGATCTACGCGGTCGGCCTGATCGCGTCGCGCTTTACCGGTGTTGATTTTTCGGTCGGGATTTTCCTGGGCCTGGCCAGTATTCTGGTGTGCTCGTTCCTGGGCGGGATGCGCGCCATCACCTGGACCCAGGTGGCGCAGTACATCATCCTGCTGGTGGCGTTTCTGATCCCCACCATGTGGCTGTCGGTGAAACACGCCGACAACCCAATCCCGCAGGTAGCGTATGGCTCGCTGCTGCCGAAACTCACTGCGCGCGAAGCCGAGCTGGCAAACGACCCGCGCGAAGCCCAGGTGCGCGCCGAGTTCCTGCGCCGCGCCGACGGCTACGCGGCGCGCGTGGCGGCCCTGCCCGAATCGTGGGAAGCCGGCAAGCTCGATGCCCAGCGCCAGCTGGCCGCGGCCCGTGCACGCAACGCCTCATTGACCGAAGTGCGCCAGGCCGAGCGCGCGCTGACCACCTACCCGAACTCGGTCGACGATGCCCGCACACTGTGGCTCGAACGGCGCGATGCCAACCTGGCACGGGCGCGGCCGCCCGAGCCGCATGCGCAGCCCTTCCCCGGCGCCACGCAAGAAGCCTCCGACGAACGCCGCAACAACTTTCTGGCGGTGGTGTTCTGCCTGATGTTCGGCACCGCCGCCCTGCCCCATATCTTGATGCGCGCCTACACCACGCCGTCGGTGCACGAGACGCGTGTGTCGGTGTTCTGGACGCTGTTCTTCATCCTGCTGATTTACCTGACGATTCCCGCGCTGGCGGTGCTGGCCAAGTACGACATCTATACCTCGCTGGTCGGCAGCGATTTCTCGGCGCTGCCCACCTGGATTTCATACTGGGCCAATGTCGACAAGGCCAATCCCCTCATCAGCGTGGCCGACATCAATGGCGACGGCATCGTGCAACTGGCCGAGTTTGCCATCGACGCCGACGTGCTGGTGCTAGCCACGCCCGAAATTGGCGGCCTGCCGTATGTGATTTCTGGCCTGGTGGCGGCCGGCGGCCTGGCGGCGGCGCTGTCCACGGCCGACGGCCTGCTGCTGGCGATTTCCAACGCGCTGTCGCACGACGTGTATTACAAGATGGTCGAACCGGGTGCGTCGACCCAGAAGCGGGTAACGATCTCGAAACTGCTGCTGCTCGCGGTCGCCTTTATCGCGGCATATGTGGCGTCGCAAAAGCCGGCCGACATCCTGTCGCTGGTGGCGGCGGCGTTTTCGCTGGCAGGCTCCACGCTGTTCCCGGTGCTGGTGCTGGGGGTGTTCTGGAAGCGCGCCAACCACATCGGCGCCATCTCCGGCATGGTGGCGGGCTTTACCGTGTGCCTGTACTACATGCTGCGCGCCAGCCCGGCCTTGGGCGGTAATGCGCTGGATACCTGGTTCGGCATCCTGCCGATGGCGGCCGGCGTGTTCGGGGTGCCGGCGGGGCTGCTCACCGTGGTAGTGGTGAGCCTGCTCACGCCCCGCCCGAGCCGGGCCAGCGCTGGCATGGTCGACTATATTCGTGCGCCCGAATGACGTGGCGGCAGTGGGAATTGAAGAGATTTTTCCGGTGAACCAGATGCTATTCTGAGCCGGCCCTCCAAGGGCGTAATCCTATCGATCACCACGCATTTCACGGAACTATCACATGTCTGCAATTACCCGCGTGCTGGGCGCCGCCGCCATCGCGCTATTCGCACTGGGCACGCCGGCGGCAGTGCTGGCGCAAGCCCCGGCAACTGCCCCGGGCGCGCCACCGCCGTTGTCGGCCTTCTTCGCCAACGCCGCCTTTGGCGGTGCCAAACTCTCGCCGGACGCCCGCCATCTGGCCGCCCGCGCGAGTGCGAAAGGTGGCCGCGATTTCCTCACCGTCATCGACCTGCAACACAACAAGGGCAAGATCGTCGCGTCCTACAACGATGCCGACGTCGGCGATTTCGAGTGGGTCAACAACGAGCGCCTGGTCTTCAACACCCGTGAGAAAAACGTGGGCGAAGGCGACATGAGCAAGGCGCCCGGCCTGTACGCAGTCAACCTCGACGGCACGCAGTTCGTGCAGCTGGCCGAACGTACCGGCGGCGGCATGGTCGCGGGCGGCCCCAAGAGCAGGCGCCTGCTACCCTGGAACACATTCATGCTGCCCCAGCCGGGCGCTCAGACATCGGACGAGGTCTACGTCACCCACCCGGTGCTCGACACCAAGCAGACCGTCCGTTACGTCGACCTGCTCCGCCTGAACACCCGCACGGGCTCGAGTCAGGTCATGCCGCGACCGGGCAATGTCAAGGGCTGGCTGCTCGATCACCAGGGCGAGCCGCGCCTTGCGTGGTCCAGTGAAGACGGCCGCGTTACGCTGCATTACCGCGAACCGGCCGACGGCGCCTGGCGCGTGTTGACCAGCTACGCGACATTCGGCGCCGGCCAGGATGCCATCACGCCAGTGGGGTTCGGTCCGGACGGAACCCTGTATGTCGAGGCGCGCGGCAGCAAGCCGACCACGTCGCTGTACACCTACGACATCAAGGCCGGCAAACTTGCCTCCGAACCACTGCTCAGCGCTGCCGGCTACGATTTTGAAGGCAGCCTCGTGCGCAACCGCGACAAGCTGCTTGGCGTTGCGTTTCGTACCGATGCGATCTCGAACGAGTGGTTCGATCCAGGAATGAAAGCATTGCAGGCCACGCTCGACAAGCTGCTGCCGGCCACGATCAATCTGGTGTCGGTGCCGGCCCAGGCCGATTCGCCGTGGGTGCTGGTGACGTCGTACTCGGACACGATCCCAAACCGCTTTGCTCTGTACAACACCGGCACCGGCGTGCTCAACAAGATAGCCGACGCGCGCACCGGCATCGATTCACAACAGATGGGCCGGCAACAATTCGTGCGCTACAAGGCGCGCGACGGCATGGAGATTCCAGCACTGCTGACCCTGCCGCCGGGTGCGCAGCGCACCGGCTTGCCGCTGGTGGTGCTGGTGCATGGCGGGCCGTATGTTCGTGGCGGTTCGTGGGGCTGGGATGCGCAATCGCAATTTCTGGCATCGCGCGGCTACGCCGTGCTCGAACCGGAATTTCGCGGCAGCATGGGCTTCGGCGTCAAGCACTTCCAAGCCGGCATGAAAACCTGGGGCCTGGCAATGCAGGATGACCTCGCCGACGGCGCGCGCTGGGCGATCGGCAAGGGCCTGGTCGACCCGAAACGCATCTGCATCGCCGGCGCCAGCTACGGCGGCTATGCCACGCTGATGGGCTTGGTTAACGATCCTGACCTGTACAAGTGCGGCATCAACTGGGTCGGCGTCACCGACATCGGCCTGCTGTTCGACAATGGCTGGAGCTTCACGTCGGACGCCTCCGACGAATGGAAGGCCTACGGCCTGCCGCAACTACTGGGCGACCCGGTCAAGGATGCGGCGCGCTTCAAGGCAACGTCGCCCGTCCAGCAGGCCGCCCGCATCACCCAGCCACTGCTGCTGGCCTACGGCGGCGTCGACCGGCGCGTGCCGATCAACCACGGCACCGCCCTGCGCGACGCCGTCATGCGCACCAACAAGCAGGTCGAATGGGTTGAATATCCGGAAGAAGGCCACGGCTGGGCGCTGGAAAAGAACCGGATCGATTTCTGGACGCGGGTCGAGAGGTTTTTGGAGAAGAACATCGGCAGTGGTGCGGTGCGTTGATCGACGCAGCGCGCTTCCCGGCGGTACGGGACTACAGCACGGCAATGAGATCGATCTTGAGTCCCGGCATACCATCGGGCGCATAGATGGCCAGCACCCCGGCCTCCAATGCCTTTTCGTACAAAGAATTTTTCATGGCCAACGAAAAATAATAGGTGTTGGGCCGCACCGGAATTGCCGCTGGCACTTGCGGCATGTGCGCGATCGGTACGCCTGGCAACGCCGATCCGACGATACTTTCCATGTTCTCGGGTGCAGCCACTTTCAGCCGGACCGGCACCGTCGCCACCAGGTCGAGCCCGGCCATATCGGCGCTGATCGCCAGATAGAGCTGGCTTTGCTGCGTGACCTTTGCCGGATCGAGTACCGCCTGTGAGAACGAGCGCCGGCTCTTGTCGGCCACGAACGGGATGATGAAGTATTTGGTGCCGATTGCCGTATCGACGAGCTCGCGCAGCAGCGCATCGAGCTCGGCAAATGCCTCGCCCATCGCCTCGTGGCGATAGGCGGGCAAGTCAGCCGTCTTGTAGCGATCGGAAAACGTCATCAAGCCGCCGGCAGCCGTTAGCATTTGCCCGAACATCACCTCTGGATGAAACCCGGGCGACCTGGCACAGTGCATGAACAGCGCATTGGCCGTGCTCAGGATATTGAGCATCCACCACGACGAGATATCGCCCGCGCCGACTTCGTACATGCTGTTGTTGGTCATGCGGTGGGTACGCTGGAGCGATTCGATCCTGGTCGTCATCACACCGGTCAGGCCATCGAGCATACGCGCCAGGCCAGGCGCGGCGCTGACCGCGACGCTCGGCGGAATGAACTCCGGCACGATCTCGAATCCGCCTTCCGGCACTCGCCGCAGCCGGACAATGGGCATGCTGGCCTGCGCGCCACGCGGCTCGGGCTGCAGCAGCAGCCTTGCCTGCTTTTTCAAAAAAGGCACCTCGATCGCCATGGCGTCGGTGACCAGGTCGGTGGTAGCCAGGTCGCAGCGCACGTAGCGGCTGTTGTCGTCGGCATTGCCCCCATGCGGCTTGATCAGGGCGAGGGCGGCATGGAACGTGAATGTATCGACCTCTGGCGGCAGGCGCGAGAGATCAACCGGCTCGGGCAGCAGGTCGGCGCCCGGCGCCTCGTAAATTTCCCCGTCCTGGTAAATGATCGACATCGTCTCCGCGCTCAGGCGGTTGTGTCCCAATCCGTCCACATTCCACGCCACCTTGCACACGCCCCAGAAGTACGGATTGAGGGCCGAGGCGATGCGCTGGAGCCGCGTTTCATGATAGAGATCCTGACGCTGGAAATGCTGCGGCCCCAGCGTCAGGCCCTCTGACCACATGACCTTCGATGTTGCGCTCATGGTTCCTCCGTCTGAAGTTTGGCTGGACACATTCTCGGAAGAATGGCGTGGCACCTCATGCGCGATATTGATTTCGCGCAGCCAGGCGTCGTATCGACCAGCAAGGCCGTTCCCTTGTGACAGCGCAATATTTCCGAGATTCAAGATCCGATAATGGCTGCCGGGGATGTTGCCGACTTTGACGAAAGGATCGCCATGCGCGGCTTTACTGCCGGTCTGTTCGACCGCCTTGACGAGACCACTGAACCGCCGGCGGGCAACCGCCGTGACACCCGCGCCCAGGCGGTCGACGATGCAATGCGCAGCGTTACCCGAGACCTGCAGGCACTGCTCAACACTCGCTGCGGCCTGCCTCCCGGCGCTTTTACGCCACACCCGGCAGTGTCGGGCTCCATCCTGAACTACGGCCTGATCGACTTCGCCGGCATGTGCATGAACAGCGACGCCGACCAGCAGGAGATCTGCAAAGCCGTCCAGCTGGCCATCCAGCGCCATGAACCACGACTGCACAACGTCACCGTGGCGCTCCAGCGCGCACGGAGCAGTATCAACCGCGTGGAATTCGTGATCACTGCGCAGCTGAAAAATACATCGATGCCAGGGGCGCTGTCGTTCAACGCGGTATTTCGTCCGTCGCTACAGCAGTATTCGATCGAAGGTGCCAACTAAAGGGCGCACGCGCTGATCCCATGGATGAATTGTTGACGAAGTACGAGCGCGAGCTGGTCATTCTCAGGTCGCTGTGCCGGGAGTATGCGCAGCGTTATCCCAAGGTTGCCGCCAAGTTGCAAATGGGCGGCGATACCTGCGACGATCCGCACGTCGAACGCCTGGTACAAAGCGTCGCTCTGCTCAGCGCGCGCGTCTCGAAACGTCTGGACGACGCATATCCGGAGTTCACCGAAGCACTGCTCAACCTGCTTTATCCTCACTACCTGCGCCCGTTTCCCTCCTGCGCGATCGCGCGCATGGCCGATGGAATGGATGTTCCCGACATGCCTCGCGGGACCTTGCTTGAATCGGCGCCGGTGCACGGCGTCGCGTGCAAGTTCAAGACCATCTACGACGTCAAGCCGTCGCCGGTCGTGCTACGCGCCGCACGTTTCGACACCACCATCCACGCCCCTGTCGCGATGCGCCTGCCGGAGGACGTCACCTCGTCACTGACGCTGACATTCGGCGCCGCAGGATCCGGCGCGCTGCCATTGCCCGACACGGCGACGGCGCTGCGCGTGTATGCCGATGGCGACGCCTCGTTTTGCGCCGCGCTGCGCGATACAATCTTCGTGCACACCGAAGCGGCGTACGTGCAGCTTGACGATGACGGCCCCTGGGAACGCTTGCCCCATAGTCCGATCACGCCGGCTGGTTTCGCGCCGGGCGATGCCCTCATCCCGTTCGAGGCCCGCTCGCACCAGGCGTACCGCATTCTTGCCGAGTATTTCATCTTTCCAGAGAAATTCAATTTCTTCGACATCGATATCGCCTTGCTCCTGGCACGTGTACCTGCTGGCAGCACCAGCGTCACGCTGCGCCTGGCGATTGCCGGGATCCGGCCCGACGCCGACAAGGCGCGCATGCTTGCCGGCCTGTCGATGCAGCATCTGGTGCAAGGCTGTACGCCGGTCGTCAATTTGTTCCAGCAGCCTGGCGTTCCGATCAGGTACGACCAGCGATCCACCGACTACACACTGCTGGCGCATGGCAATTTCCCGCAGGTGTACGAAGTCTATTCGGTCGATGCAGTACACCTGGTGCGCCAGCACGGCAACGACACGTCGATCGCGGCATTCCAGCCGTTCTACGCGCTTCGGCATGGCGACCAGCACACAGGTCAGGGAGGCCGCTATTGGCTGATGCGTCACGACGAGACGCTCGCCTTGTGCAGTCCGGGCCACGAAAAATCGATCACGCTCGTCGGCGCCGATTGCGATCCGCTCGAGATCGAGAGGAATGTCCTATCGGTCGAATTGAGCTGCACGAACCGCGACTTGCCGTGCGCGCTCACCGTCGGTGAGCCAGATGGCGACCTGTTCGTACCCGGCGCAACGGGCGGCGCCATCATCCGCATGCTGCGCCGGCCAACCCGCCCTGCCCGGCTGACGAATGACGCGGGCATGCACTGGCGCCTGATCTCGCATCTGACGCTGAACCAGCATTCGCTGATGGCCGAGGGCGTGCAGGGTCTGCGCGAAATGCTGTCGTTGTATGACCTGGCGTCGTCGTCCGTGTCGCGCCGGCAGATCCGCGGCATCGTCGCGCTCGACCAGCACGACACCACGGCCTGGATCCGGCACCGGAACGGCACATCGCTGGTGCACGGTACCGAGGTGCGCGTCACGCTCGACGAAGAAGCGTACGCCGGCGCAGGCCTGCACCTGTTCGTCCAGGTGCTCGACCAGTTCTTCGCGCTGTACGTTCACCTGAACAGCTTCGTGGAACTCGTCGCTGTTTCACATCAGAGCGGAAAGGAGCTGATCCGATGCGCGCCACGAAGCGGAAGCATGCGTCTTCTGTAATCGCCCAGCTCCTGGCCGAGCCGTACCGGTTCAGCTTTATCCAGCTGGTCAATTTGCTGCTACGAGCGTTGCAGCGCCACGGTATCGGTCGCGAACGCGCCTTGCACACCGTGCTCTCGTTTCGCACCAGCCTGGCGCTGTCGTTTCCTGCCAGCGAAATCGAAGCGCTCGACGTCGAGCCGGCAACGCAGGATCCACTCGGCGCGCTGCGCGCAGGCACACTGCAGCGTATCCGCATCACGCCCGCATTCATCGGCCTGCTTGGGACCAGCGGCACCCTGCCTGCGCACGATACCGAGCGGATCGCGGCGCGCAAGTCGTTCGGTGACGATGCCAGCCAGCGCGAACTGCTCGATGTCATGTCAACCCGGATGATCGGACTGTTCTACGAGGCATCGGTCAAGTACCGGGTCGAGCATGACCTGGCCATTGGCGACGGGGACCGGTTGCTGCCGATGCTGACTGCCATGGCGGGCGCACGCCCGATACCGGCCGCAACGACCGGGCGGCCAGCCGGCCAGCGCAAACAAGTCAGGCAAGAAACCGCAGCCTATTTTGCCGGGCTGCTTCGCACCCGCCCCGTATCGGCCAGCACCGTCGAACAGGTGTTGAGCAGCTATTTCGATGTGCCCATCCGGCTCGAGCAATTCGTCGGCTGCTGGGATCCGATTCCCGAAAACCGGCGCAGCACGCTGGGCGTCTCCAAGCCGGTACTGGGCGTCAGTGCGGCGCTGGGCGTACGCCTGTGGCGGCATGACCTGCGCGCCCGCCTGCATGTGGGCCCACTGGACGAAGCCCAGGCGCGCAATTTCCTGCCCGGCGGCGCGGCGCTGGCGGCATTGGCGGAAATGACGAGCCTGTTTGCCGTGCCGACCTTGCGCTACGAACTGCGCTTGCTGCTCGCGCCGCCTGCCGTCAAGCCGCTCACGCTGAGCACGAGAACCCCAGCGCGTCAGCTGGGCTGGAGCACGTTTCTTACCGCGACACCGGGCGTCACGGACCGGCCCGACGTCAGCTTGATGCTGCACCTTCCGACGCCTGCTCCCGCGCCAGTGACGGATCGCGGCGGCGTTTAGGCCGCAACACCGGCCCGGTAAGTTTTGGGCGCAAGTACCTCGCCCTTCAATTGGGCGGCATGAATCAATACTGGCGCGACGAAGATGAGTCTGCGCTGCCGGCTGCCGGCACCGCAAGGCTGCATCCTGAAATGCCCGCGGCGCCAATGCGGCGCCACCGGGCCTCCCGGCAGCCCTGGCGCGCCACTGGCCGGCATGGATGCCGGGCCAACCAGAATGCTGTTGTATCGTGACGCCGCACCGCGCAATAGTTTTACCCGTTTGCGCTCGCCAAGACCGGCCGCGCGACGCACGGCGACATCGTGATCCGGGCGGTCGACTACCCGCGCCTGCCGCAAGGTCATGTACAAAAAGACTTTGACCACATAGCTCATGGCAGCATGCATTGATTGGCAGAGCTGTTCGACGTCTGGATCCCCACATGTGCCAAGAATGCCGTCAAGCCACTCACCGACCGTGGTATCACCGCGATCAGTATCACCGAGCAACGATACATTCCCGTTGCAATGGTCGCCTGATTTGCTGATGAAAACGAATTCGAGTGTCCAGCACGACGCCATCGCGGTGAGGTGTTCACGATGCCGGGTGAGGAAACAGTACACCCCATCGAAGACACCGCTGGCAACGTCCGTGAACGGCGGTGGCGTCAGGTGGCGCATTGCCGCGTCACCAAAGCGCAGGTACAGCGCCGGATAGGGCGGTGCGACAGAGCTCATCGGCACACTGAGGTCGACATCGGAATTGGCCAGCAGCGTTTCCAGCGCGGGCGTGGATTCAATTACCGTTCCATTGTGCAAAAAGTACCTCAGGTTCAACGCGATATCGGTTGCGAGAATCTGGATATCCTTCATCACACCCACGGCCTCTTCCGCAGAGGTCAGGTGCGGCTCCGTTATCTGTACGAGTTGTTCGAGAACTTTTTCCCGGATAGCCCAACAGCACGTGCCGGGATCCTGCCAGTCATTCCAGAATCCGGTACCACTGAACGCTTGCGTCCAGGCAGCGAGCGCTCCCTGGGCGCGAAACTGCACCGGGTGCGGCCTGCCAAACAGTTTGTGCACACGGCTCACGTCCAGCGCTGGCCCGGCGTCGACAGCGTAACCGGCGCGCAGCGAGCGGCTACCTGAAGCGTCAGGCGCAGGGCGAACGCCTGGCACTGGCCTTGGCTTCTTCGGCTTGGTTCCCATTCCGCCTCCTGCTGATGTGACTCGGAAAAGATACAAACAGGAAAACTGTAGACAGGGCTTAAAAAAACTCATTGACGCCAATCAATTGAAACTGAGCGACAGCGGGCTAACGTAGTTGTTGGACATGTGGTTCATTTCAATTCTGGCCGTGCAAATGGCCATTGGAGGCAGTCAATGGACGAAAGCCACATCATCGCCGCCGGCGCCGCCCTGTCTGCATTCCGCGGCAACTCGCAGCACAACCGGCTGATGCGGCTGGACTTTCCTCTTGACGATGGCCCCCCGGCCATCCTGCTGCCCAATCAACTGGTCGCCCGCGAGGAAGTCTCGCGCGGATTCCGGTTCGAGGTCGAAGTGCTGTCGGACGACCCGCGCATTCCGCTCAAGATGCTGATGGGCCGGATGGTCACAATTTCCCTCGTGCGCCAGGATGGCTCGCTGCGTTACTTCAACGGCTACATCACCGAGTTCGGCTTCGAGCGCGCCGACGGCGGCTTTGCCTTCTACCGGATGGTGCTCGAGCCCTGGCTGGCCTTCGCACGCCTGCGCAAAAACAGCGTGTCGTTCCACGGCAAGAGCGTGCGGCAGATTACCGAAGAAACGCTCAAGCATTATCGCCAGGCCGAATGGCATATGAACGTCTTCGAAGAAGATCCGCCCTTGACCGTCGCCAATCAGCATAACGAGGCCGATTACAACCATCTGCACCGGCGCTGGGAAGCACGGGGCATGCATTACTGGTACGAGCACCGCTTCGATGGCCACAAGCTCATAATTTCCGACATGAGCTTGCTGAACGAGCCGATCGACGCCACCAGCTACGACGGTGTGGACGTCCTTGCATTCCACGACAAAAGCGGCTCGCTCGAAGACGACGGCATCCATCTCTGGAGTGCGAACCGGCGCCTTGGCTCTGGCACCACCACACTGGCCAGCTTCGACTACAAGAATCCCGCCGCGCAGCGCGCCACCGGCTATTCAGCCAACCGCCAGGGCGACATATTCGCCTACGAAGTGTATGAGGACGCCGGCACCTACGGTTTTCGCATGCGCAGCGATGGCGAACTGCTCGCAATGCAGCGCATGGTGGAGCAGGACAAGGATACGCAGACGTTCGAGGCCACCAGCAATGCGCGCAGCGTCATGCCCGGGCGCACGTTCAAACTCGGGGGCCATTTCAGCGCCGAACCGCGCTCGATGGACTACGACCCAGAACCGCGCCGCAGCATTGGCGAGCGCAGCTACCTGATCCTGTCAGCCGTGCATGAGGCGACCAACAACTACCAGGCCGGAACAGGCGGGCCGTCGCACTACGAGAACAGCTTCACCTGCATCCACCAGGACATTCGCTGGCGGCCGGGACGCGACTTCAACAGCGAATCAGGCGCCTACATGGGATTGCACACTGCGACCGTCGTCGGTCCGGCCGGCGCCGACATTCACACCGATGGCTTCGGCCGGGTCAAGCTGCAGTTTCACTGGGACCGGCTGGGCCAGCAAGACGAGAACAGCTCGCCGTGGATCCGGGTGCTGAGCCCGGCTGCAGGAAAGGAGTTCGGCCACGTCCGCCTGCCGCGCGTGGGCGAGGAAGTCGCTGTCGTTTATCCGAACGGGAATATCGACCATCCACTGATCCTGGGCGCGCTGTATAACGGCACGCATATGCCGCCATGGAAGCTGCCGGCGCAAGCGGCGCTGGCGGGCCTGCGCAGCCGCGAGCTTGGTGGTGGTGCACGCGGCAACCATCTGGTGCTGGATGATACGAAAGAGATGATCCAGGCGCAGCTCAAAAGCGATCACCAGTGCAGTCAGTTGTCGCTTGGGCACATCACGCGGATCGAGGATACGACTGGACGCAAGGATGCGCGCGGGGAAGGCTGGGAGCTGCGCACGGACGGGCATGGCGTTGCGCGGGCGGCCAAGGGGCTGTTGATCACGACCGAGGCAAGGCAGGCTGCGCGCGGGGCCATCAAGGATATGGATGAGACGGCGAAGCGGCTCGACGCCGCGCACAAACTGCACGATGCACAAGCGACAGCGGCAATGGAGGGGATGGCGCAGGAAAGCGGACAACAGGACATCATCGCCGATGCGCTCAAGGCACAAAATGACGTCGTGCGTGGCGCTGGTAAAGATTTTCCAGAGCTTGCACTACCCCACCTTGTGCTGGCCAGCCCGGCGGGAATCGAAACGAGCACTGCGCAATCAACCCACATCGCCAGCGCCGAGCACACGGCATTGACATCTGGCCGCAGCCTGTCGATCGCCACTGGCGAGAGCCTGTTCGCCAGCATCAGGCAGACGCTGCGCCTCTTCGTCCACAAGGCGGGCATGAAACTGATTGCAGCATCCGGCAAGATCACGGTGCAGGCGCACGACGATGACATCCAGGTCATCGCCAACAAGGTTCTGTCCCTGATCAGCCAGGCTGACTGGGTCGATATCAAGGGCAAAAAAGGTGTGCGCCTTCACGGCACGGAATGCATGATTGAAATCACCGACCGCTTGCAGGTCTTTGCATCCAAGCCGGCACTGTTTCACGGCAACCTTGAAACCCTGTCTCCGCAGAACCGTCCGCACCCATCGACGGAGCACAAGATCAACATCGCAGAGCCGGCGACGACGGAAGACCCCCAACAGCTGGTCTTCACTTTACTGACGCATCCCGAGAATGGCCGTCCGTTCGCCAATGTCCCCTACTCGCTATTGAAGAACGGGACAAAAATCGAAGATGGCATCACCGACGACCTGGGCCAGATCGCCATCGAGCACACGGCGGGAACCAGGGACTACCAGGTCGAACTTCCGAATGGCGAAATTTACGACCTGGCGGCGCTTCCACAATCCGCGCCGCCCGCCTCGCCGGAATATCTGGAGCAAACGCTTTCCAGTGCAGGCGCACGGGCCCTCGATGGCTCGACCGATAGTCGCGAACATCTCTGACAACCAACACAACCGTTTCTCGGAGGACGTCGTATGCCTGATCCCATAAAACGTGCTGAAAAAGTTCATATCGATGAGCTTAGTTGCAAGGCGACGAGCACGGTGCAGTGGTTCCTGGAAAAACGTAGCGCAACCCATCCCATTACCCACAACAACGAACTTGAAGTATTCATTTGTGGCGGAACCGGGTTTGCCGATATCGCGGCGCAGATCAAGGCGGCAAAGAATTCGATCGATATATGTTGCTGGGGGTTCGATCCAGGCATGGAATTGATCCGTGAAGGAACTGAATGGCCGCGCGGCGAAACGTATGGCGACCTGCTGATTGCAGCAGGCAAAAGGCACGTGCAAGTTCGCCTGCTCGTCTGGTACGGCAAGATCGGCAGTCCGCTCGCCATGAATATGCCCGGATATTCGCATGGGACAACAGCGTGGCGCTATGTCAGCGGCAGCACTGAAGCTGACAGAATCAGCGCACAGCGAAGTCTTGCTCTGGCTGAAAAAAATTTCAGAACGCCCAAATTGACATTCTTTGCCTCGGGATCACCGCTGCGAGGAATGGGCACGCCGCGCGCCATCACCCCGGATTCAATACCCTCCATCGCGCGAGAGGAATACTGCCATAGCTGGTACCAGGCGGCATTCGCCGGACTTTTCCACGGGATCAAAATACTGACGCGTTCCGGCGATGCAGCCGCGATCAGCGCGAGCCTGGGCCATGAAAAGTACCAACCCGATGGCATCGACAAATGGGAGGTCGAGCGACATGGCATGGCGTGGGTTGGTACCCACCACCAGAAAACGCTTCTCATCGATTATGACTTTAACGCTGGCGCGAAAGCAGTAGGGTATGTGAAGGGCCTGAATTCGGTGACGGATTACTGGGATACCGAGGATCATCTTCTTGAGAATCCGAAGCGCGAAGCGGGTGGCAACCGTGAACGTGGAGAAGCCGTGCAATTCGACCAAAATGCGAAGGCAGACACCGGTTTCAAAACCTTCAAGCCCTATCGAGACTATGCCTGTCGTATCAGAGGCGGCGCACTTGTCAGTGTCCACGCAAACTTTATCAGCGCATGGCGCCGCGCTGGCGGCGATACGCTTTATGAAAACCCTGACATTCCCTCCGCATTGAAGCGCAAAGGTGCGCCCGGCTCGAATTCATCGGTCCAGATCATTCGAACCCAACCCGATGAGAAGGACAAAACCGCCAAGGAAATGTATTTCCTTGCCACCGACGTGGCTGCGGCAGCGACTGGCTATCTCTACATCGAAAACCAGTATTTCCAATATCAGGAATGGTCGGAACGCTTGATACAGGCGCGCAAGAACGTCATGGCGCGTTGGAAAGCCGCTGCACCGAAGGCTGGCAAGACCAAGGGCGACATGCCACTGCTGCACGTATTCATCGTTATTCCGGTTCCGGAACGTGCCCAGATGGTTCCGCGCACCTACGACGCGCTTGCCGTGCTTGGCCAGCAGGTCGGTATGACCGGGCAGTCGGCACTGATCGACATGGAAAACAAGAAAGCGCACACGGGCGTGAGGCGCGACGAACTCGGAAACTCGTCCGGCGCCGTGTACACAAAACCGACCGTCGTGGAATACGCGAATGGCATCGACAAGCCGAGCGTGGATGCGTTGGAAAAGAAGTACGGGTTGAAAGTGGCCGTGGCGATGTTGCAGACATCGAGATTGGACGGACGCCGCATGCGTTATCGCGAAATTTACATTCACTCGAAACTGCTGCTGGTGGACGACAGCTTTTTCAGTCTGGGCAGCGCGAATCTGAACCAGCGGAGTATGGCAGTTGATAGTGAGATCAATTTGGCGACGAATGATGCGAAGAAGGCGGCGGATTTGCGGCAGAAGATTTGGGGCAAGTTAAGCGGTGGCACCGTTGACGGGAAGGGTGGTTCGGCCAGTGACATTAAGGAGGCATTCTCTGATTGGACCGAAATCACGATGATTAACTCAGAACAAAAACGTGAGTCAAAACCTATGACCGGCTTCTTGCTACCAATACGGGACAATCGTAGCTCCACGATCAGGCTGGGTTAGCGATGAATACTACTTCATCACGTAAGTTTTCCTGCTTCCTGTTAACAGCGGCCCTATTGTTTTGCTCTTTCAAAGGATATAGCGTGGTACACGACCAATACAAAGCAATTCAAAACCTTCCCCGCAACGAAGACTTGCCTCTCTTCAATCCACACCGGTCCAGCTTCACTTGCGAAATCGAATCGAAAAAAGTACCCCCCGTCGATGCACAGGCTGAATTATGGCTCCAAGAAGCCCAAGTACTGGACGATCCTGATGCGTGGGAAGAAGACCGCGACTACAAGGAAATAGTTCAGTTGACACGTAGGGCGGCTCAAAGACGCCACTGGAAAGCAATGCTCAACTTAGCCAGCCTTTATCTGGAAAATCGTGATCCACCGCATGGTGAAACGGATGCGCTCACGCTTATCGAGGAAGCAATGCGGCTCGGCGTTCCAGCCGCCTATGACCGTATGGGGACCTACTACATGAACAGCATTGGCGTGCCTAAAGACGTGACAAAGGCCCACGCTTTCTGGCAAAAGGCGGCTGAAATGGGAAATCCTCAAGCCATGGCTTACATCGGCGACATGCTATCTGCCACATGGGACAGCCCAAATGATGGGTTCTGGGCCAATATTCCAGTTGCGACCAAGATGCTGGATTGCGCGCTGCTTCAAGGTTATGGCCCAGCTGCACTTACTCTGGCGCGGCTTCGAGGCTGGCCCCGTGCAGTGGATGGTAAAATTTCGGGAACGCGAACATCCGAAAACAAAGAGTTATCACTGCTGATCTTGCAAAAAGGTGTGAAGTTTGGCTGCAATGATTGCGCGCGAAGGCTGTCCGTTCAGTTCCGTAACCCACACGACTTGGCCGATATGCTCGTTCCGCATCTCGATCAAGCACGATCCGCGCGCTACGCTGTGCTGCACAACGCCCTCAATCTCAACCCCCTGCTTCGCTTCCCCAACCTAGACAAGGTACTTCCCTTGCCACCCGCACCACTCTCGCCGTGGGATGGCGACAAGCAAACGCTCATCGATGCCGCGAAAGGCGTGACAGCCCGGCCACCCGAACCCAAAGCAAGCGCTGCCTCGCAACGGCAAGGCCGGCACTACCTCGACGCGGGGTATAACTTGATGCCGAGCGAAGACAAGGCAAGCGGAACCGAAGCGCCGTTCGCAGGATACTGGCAAGCGACCGCGCCGGCAGAGTCAGCGCATTTGCGAGCCTGGCTCGACGACATCCCGCCAGGTCTGTACCAGCCGGGAGAAGCGTTCGATATGCCACGATATCCGCACGGCATGGGTAGCAGAGCCGTCACCGGACTGGTGTGGCAGCATTTCCTCACCGTTCGCCATGATCACGGCGCAGTCGACCCTGTGGCCGCCTCCGGCATGACGCGCGAAGTGTTGCGCGCACAACCACACAGCTCCTGCGATGCGCGCACGCCTTGCCCTGTGACTGGCACCTGGCAACCCTGGGTTTCAACTGAACACCCGCTGCATCACATCATTAACCAGCCATGGCGCCAAGCCTGGATGGTCGCCGGAGAACCGTTTCCACAACTTGACGATGGCGGCCACCTTCCGTTTGATCTGAATGCGCTGACATGGCACCTGATGAACAGTGCGGCACCGAAGCTGGGTTGACCGGCAAGCGCGCCCACCTCTCAACGAGATCATGAGCTGACAATGACGTTACCTCTGCTTCGCAAGATTTCGTACATTCTGCTGACGGCGGTTTTCCTGGTCTGCTCTTTCAACGCATTCAGCATCGTACGAGCCCAATACAAAACGACCCAAGCCCTGCCCCGCAATGAAAAACTTCCCCTCTTCGATCCGCACCGCCGCAGCTTCACTTGCGAGATTGAAGTAACACGAGTGCCGCCTGTCGATGCACAGGCCGAAAAGTGGTTCCTAGAAGCGCAGGCGCTGGACGAACCCGATGCATGGGAAGAAGACCGCGACTACAAAAAGATCGTCCTGTTAGCGCGCCAGGCTGCCGAGCGAGGACATTGGAAAGCCATGCTCAATCTGGCCAGCCTCTATCTAGAGCATCGCGATCCGCCACAAGGCGAAATGGAAGCGCTTGCGCTGGTTGAGCAGGCGATGCGGCTTGGCGTACCTGCGGCCTATGATCGGATGGGAACTTATTATATGAACAGCATCGGTGTATCTAGTGATGTGACTAGGGCGCACGCCTTCTGGCAGAAGGCAGCAGAGATGGGTAACCCACAAGCAATGGCTTATCTCGGTGACATGATCGCTGCAACTTGGAATAATCCGAGTGAGGGGTTTTGGGCAAATATTCCGATTGCGACCAAGATGCTGGAGTGTGCAATGAGTCAGGGTTATGGCCCAGCTGCATATACTTTAGCTCGCCTCCGAGGGTGGCCCCGTGCAGCAGACGGCAAGATAGGAGGATCGCGAACATCTGAAACTAGGGCATTAGCACAAATAACTTTACACAAAGGAGTCAGCGTCGGCTGCTCTGAGTGCGCGAGAAGTCTGTCCGGCGAGTTCCGTAACCCACATGACCTGGAGGATATGCTCGTTCCCCATCTCGATGAGGCCCGATCCGCGCGCTACGCCGTACTCCACAACGCCCTCAATCTCAATCCCCTGCTTCGTTTCCCCAACCTAGACAAGGTTCTTCCCTTACCACCCGCACCACTCTCGCCATGGGATGGCGACAAGCAAACGCTCATCGACGCCGCAAAAGGCGTGACAGCCCGGCCAACCGAACCGAAAGCAAGCGCTGCCTCGCAACGGCAAGGCCGGCACTACCTCGACCCGGGGTACAACTTGATCCCGAGCGAAGACAAGGCAGGCGAAACAGAAGCGCCGTTCGCAAAATACTGGCAAGCAACCGCGCCGGTCGAGTCAGCGCATCTCAAAGCCCGATTTCCGGATGCTGACTTTACACACGATAAGGATTGTTCATGAAACACATGGGCCGCGGCGTTATTCGCCTTAACGATATGACCAATCATGGCGGAAAGGTGATCGCCGTATCTTCCGGAACCATTGTCATGGGAGTTGAGGCGGCGCTGGCCACCGACATGACCTTTTGCCCCAAATGCAAGGGTAACTTTGCAATCCAGCCTGAGGGCAACGGCGCGCGGCACAAGGGCAAACCATATGCCTACGACGGTGACACGACAGCATGCGGTGCGCACTTGATAACTTCCGTTAAATAGAAGCGTTATTAGTCAACAAGGACGCAGAGTACGGTCAATTTGTCAGCCAAGAAATTCATCTGCGCGCTCAAAGCGTCGATGCGATATCAATAATCCCGCGCCGCCACAACTCAGCCAGCACCTTCGCCACCTCATCATCTACCGACGAGGTAGCGCTGTCGATAACCACCTCGGCCGCATCCGGCGCCTCATAAGGCGACAAAATCCCCGTAAATTCCGGCAGTTGCCCGGCGCGCGTACGCCGATACAACCCTTTCGGATCGCGCGCCTCGCGCACCGCCAGCGGACAGCAGCAATACACCTCAACGAACAGAGGCGCCGGCACCAGCTGGCGAGTGCGTCGGCCAGCGTGGTCTTGCCGGCCCCGGACAGGCCGGTGATACAGACCACGGCGCCGTCGTGGCCAGCCCGCTGCCGCCGTTCCTTGTCGCGGATGGACATGGAAGGCGCCAGGGCATCGGGCGTGGGTTAGACGACGATCGTCTGCGCTTCGCCATCCGCACGAGCGCGGATTTCGCCGATGCGATACACGGTCTCGCCAGCCGCTTCCAGCTGCGCAAACGCCGCGTCAGCGTTTTCTTTCGACACGATCACCGTCATGCCGATACCGCAGTTGAACACGCGGTGCATTTCTGCGTCAGCCACGCCGCCATGCTGCTGCAGCCACTGGAACAGCGGCGGCATCGTCCACGATGTGGCATCCAGCACGGCGGTCAGGTGATCCTGCAGCACGCGCGGGATGTTCTCGACCAGGCCGCCGCCGGTGATGTGCACCAGGCCCTTGACTTCCATCGACGCCATCAGCGCCAGCAGTGGCTTGACGTACAGGCGGGTCGGCTCCATCAGCACGTCGGCCAGCTTGCGGCCGTGGAAATCGCCTTCCAGGTCTGGCTTGGCCACTTCGATGATCTTGCGCACCAGCGAGTAACCGTTCGAGTGGATGCCCGACGAAGCCAGGCCCAGCACGACGTCGCCCGGGACGATCTTGCTGCCGTCGATGATCGAGGATTTTTCGACGGCGCCGACGGCGAAGCCGGCCAGGTCGTATTCGCCGTCCGGGTACATGCCCGGCATCTCGGCGGTTTCGCCGCCCAGCAGCGCGCAGCCCGACTGTTCGCAGCCCTGGGCGATGCCCTTGACCACGGCGGTGGCGGTGGCCACGTCCAGCTTGCCGCAGGCGAAGTAGTCGAGGAAGAACAGCGGCTCGGCGCCCTGCACCAGGATGTCATTGACGCTCATGGCCACCAGGTCGATGCCGACCGTATCGTGACGGTTCAGGTCGAATGCCAGGCGCAACTTGGTGCCCACGCCGTCGGTGCCCGAGACCAGGACCGGCTCCTTGAATTTCTTGCTGATCTCGAACAGACCGCCGAAGCCGCCAATACCGCCCAGTACGCCCTCACGCATGGTGCGCTTGGCAAGTGGCTTGATCGCTTCGACCAGCGCGTCGCCGGCATCGATATCAACACCCGCATCGCGGTAGGAGAGAGAAACATTAGATGGTTGGTTCATGGTATTTGGCAGCGGAGGCGGTAAAATAGGAGGCGACCGGCGAAACTGGTCAATCCACTATTTTAGCAAAACGGCTTCCCCTGTATCCCTTTTACGGCCGTTTAACGTACATAACAACGAAAATTCGACCTTACTGGCATGCCCATTCCTCCATCTTCCGGCATGAATCGGCCCCCGCGATGAAACAGCTGGTGCTCGATTTAGGCGCCGAACCGGCCCAGAGCCTCGACACCTTCCAGGTGGGGGCCAATGCCGAGCTGACGCACCTGATGCACCTGTTCGCCGAGCGCAGCTCGCGCGAGCATTTCGCCTATCTGTGGGGCGACACCGGCGCCGGCAAGACCCACCTGCTGCACGGCCTGGCCGCCAGCCAGGGCGCGCGCTACATCCCGTTCGATGCGCCGGCCGCCGATTTCGTGCATGCCCCCGGCACCACGCTGTACCTGCTCGACGATTGTCACCGGCTCAGTGCCCGGCGCCAGATCGACGCCTTCGCGCTGTTCAACCAGATCCGCGAACACGGCGCCTACATGGTCTGCACGGGCCCCGTGCCGCCGGCGGTACTGCAGGTACGCGAAGACCTGCGCACGCGCATGGGCTGGGGCCTGGTGTACCAGATCCACGGCCTGTCCGACGACCAGAAGATCGAAGCGCTGACCCACGCCGCCGAGGCGCGCGGTTTGACGCTGTCGGCCAGCGTGTTACCCTATTTGTTGTCTCATTTCAAACGCGACATGCGTTCCCTGTCGACGATGCTCGATGCGCTTGACCAGTATTCGCTTGAAACCCAGCGCCCGGTCACGCTGCCCCTGCTGCGCGACCTGCTGTTGCAAGAGAACCTGCCGCTCGAATCCAAAGAATGAAAAACCTCGCCCTGTTTGACCTCGACCACACGCTGCTGCCGATCGACTCCGATTACGAATGGGGCGAATTCCTGGCGCGTGTCGGTGCGGTCGATGGCGCCGCCTACCGCGCCCGCAACGACGCCTTCTTTGCCCAGTACAACGCCGGTGTCCTCGACCCGGTCGAGTATCTTGAATTCGCGATCGGCACGCTGGCGGCGTTTCCGCGCCCGGAGCTCGACGCGCTGTATGCGCGCTACATGCGTGAAGTGATCGAACCGGCCATCAAGCCGCAAGCCCTGAAGCTCGTGCGCGATCACCAGCAAGCGGGCGACCTGGTGGCCATCATCACCGCCACCAACCACTTCATCACGGCGCCGATCGCGGCGGCCTTCGGCGTCGAGCACCACATCGCCGCGATGCCCGAATTCGACGCCGAAGGCATGCTCACCGGGCGCCTGGCCGGCACGCCAACGTCGGGCCCGGGCAAGGTCGTTCACATGCACGCCTGGCTCGAACGCCTGGGGCAGCCATTCGGCAGCTTCGGGCGCAGCTACTTCTACAGCGACTCGCACAACGACATCCCGCTGCTGTCGGTCGTGTCCCATCCGGTCGCCACCAATCCCGGCAAGGCGCTCGCGAGCCACGCGCGCGAGCAGGGCTGGCCAACCATCCAACTATTCAATGATTAAAACCTTCATCCGTAAAATCCTGGGTGTGAAAGACCAGCGCGACCCGACCGAGCCGGTAATCCTCGGCCCCGACGAACACGGCATCGATCCGCGCAGCGTGTCGTCCAACGCGATCCGCGTGACGCAGGCGTTGCAGGAAGCCGGCTACAAAGCCTTTGTCGTCGGCGGCGCCGTGCGCGACATGCTGCTGGGCGTGCGGCCGAAAGACTTCGACATCGCCACCGACGCCACGCCCGAACAGGTGAAAAAACTGTTCCGGCGCGCCTTCATCATCGGCCGGCGCTTCCAGATCGTGCACGTGATGTTTGGCCAGGATCTGCTCGAGGTGACCACCTTCCGCGGCAACGGCAGCGACAACGCACCAAAAGACGAACATGGCCGTGTGTTGCGCGACAACAGCTTCGGCCCGCAACACGAAGACGCCGCGCGCCGCGACTTCACCATCAACGCCCTGTACTACGATCCGGCCAGCCAGCAGGTGCTCGATTACCACGGCGGCATGGAAGACATCCGCAACAAGCTGCTGCGCATCATCGGCGTGCCTGAAGAACGCTACCGCGAAGACCCGGTGCGCATGCTGCGCGTGGTGCGCTTCGCGGCCAAGCTGGGCTTCTCGATCGAAGAGACCACGCGCGAACCGATTCCCGTCATGGCGCCCCTGATCGACAACGTGCCGGCCGCGCGCGTGTTCGACGAGATGCTCAAGCTGCTCATGTCGGGCCACGCGCTGGCGTGCCTGCAAGAGCTGCGCTCGGCCGGCCTGCACCATGGCCTGCTGCCGCTGCTGGACGTCGTTCTCGAGCAGCCGATCGGCATGAAGTTCGTCACGCTGGCGCTGGAGTCCACCGACAACCGCGTCAAGGCCGGCAAGGGCGTCTCGCCGGGCTTCCTGTTTGCCTCGCTGCTGTGGCACCAGGTGCTCGAAAAATGGACAGCGTACGTTGCTGCCGGCGAGTCGCCGATCCCCGCGCTGCACCTGGCAGCCGACGACGTGCTCGAAACGCAGACCGAGAACCTGGCGCTGCAGCGCCGCATCGCCACCGACATGCGCGACATCTGGGCCATGCAGCCGCGCTTCGAGCGCCGCGCCGGCCGCGCGCCGTACAAGCTGCTCGAACACCCGCGCTTTCGCGCCGGCTACGACTTCCTGCTGCTGCGCTGCGAATCGGGTGAACTCGACTTTGAAATCGGCGAATGGTGGACCGATTTCTACGCCGCCGAAGGGGGCGACCGTGAACGCCTGGTCGAAGTGGCTGTCTCGCGCGAGCGCGAAGGCGGCCCGGCCAAGAAACGCCGGCCACGACGCGGCGCGCGCAAGACCGGCGGCGAAGGCGATGTGGAAGGCGGCGAGGTCGCCACACGCGCCCCCGAGCCTGACGATGGCTTGACCGCCGAAGACCGCGCCCGTGACGCAGCGTACGCCGCGCACGAAGAAGCAAAGTATCGGGCGTCGCGCGGCAAATGATCGCCTATATCGGCATCGGTGCGAACCTGGGCGACGCGCGTGCCAACGTGCTCGATGCCCTCGCGCGCCTGGCGCGCATGGACGGCAGCACCCTGCTGCACACGTCGAGCATGTACCGCACCGCCCCGATCGAATCAACCGGCGACGATTACATCAACGCCGTGGCGTGTCTGGATACGTCGCTGAACGCGCACGATTTGCTGGCGGCCCTGCAAGCCATTGAACGGGCCCATGGCCGCGAGCGGCCGTACCACAATGCGCCGCGCACGCTCGACCTTGACCTGCTGTTGTACGGCGACGAGACCATCGCCAGCGCCACGTTATCGGTGCCGCATCCGCGCATGCACGAACGCGCGTTCGTGATCGCGCCGCTACTTGAAATCGCACCGGACGTCGTCATTCCCGGCCACGGCCCCGCGCGCGACTTCGCGCAACTGGTGGCCGGCCAGACCATCGCCAAACTGTCATAAACCGCGAACTAAGCATGAATCTTCCTGTCTGGGCCCAGACGACCGGCTTGCTGGTCTTGTCGAACATTTTCATGACCTTCGCCTGGTACGGGCACCTGAAAGGCCTGCAGAACCGCGCCTGGTATGTCGCGGCCCTGATCAGCTGGGGGATCGCGCTGTTCGAGTACCTGCTGCAGGTGCCGGCCAACCGCATCGGCCACACGCAGTACTCGCTGGCCCAGCTCAAGATCATGCAAGAGGCGATCACGCTGACGGTGTTCGTCCCGTTCGCGATGTTCTACATGAACGAACCGTTCAAACTCGATTACGTCTGGGCCGGCCTGTGCCTGGTCGGCGCTGTTTATTTCATCTTCCGTTCCTGACCTCTGGACGGACTGTTTTACAAAGGATTTATCATGAGCGGATATTTGCAGGGTAACGAGATGACAACCGGCGCGGCTGCGGCCCCGGCTGCCGCGCCCGCCCCCGTGCCGGCCACGCCGAAGGCCGTCACGGTCCCGTCGCTGCTGGCCATGCGCGCAGCCGGCAACAAGATCGCGATGCTGACCTGCTACGACGCCAGCTTCGCCTCGCTGATGGACCGCTGCGGCGTCGAGATCCTGTTGATCGGCGATTCACTCGGCATGGTCTGCGCCGGCCACGATTCGACGCTGCCGGTGACGGTGGCCGACATGGTCTATCACACGGCCTCGGTCGCGCGCGGCAACAAGCATGCGCTGGTGCTGGCCGACATGCCGTTCGGCGCCTACGGCAATCCGCAGCAAGCCTACGACAGCGCCGTGCAGTTGATGCGCGCCGGCGCGCAGATGATCAAGATCGAGGGCGGCGCCTGGCTGGCCGACACCGTGCGCCTGCTGGTCGAGCGCGGCATCCCGGTGTGTGCGCACATCGGCCTGACGCCCCAGTTCGTGCACCAGTTGGGCGGGTTCCGGGTGCAGGGCAAGACCGATGCCGGCGCCGACAGCCTGAAGAACGATGCGCTGGCACTGCAGGCGGCCGGCGCGGCGCTGATCCTGATCGAAGCGGTGCCGGCGGCGCTGGGCAAGGAAGTCACCGAGCTGCTGTCCGTGCCGACGATCGGCATCGGCGCCGGGCCCGATTGCTCGGGCCAGGTGCTGGTGATGCACGACCTGCTGGGCGTGTTCCCGGGCCGCAAAGCGAGGTTCGTGAAGAACTTCATGGACGGCCAGACCAGCATCGACGCGGCCGTGACGAGCTATGTGACGGCGGTAAAAGATGGCAGCTTCCCGGCAGCCGAGCACTGCTTCTGATAACGCCGGAAAAGCCGGTGTCAAAAAAGCCGGTGTCAGGTCTGACATTCGGACACAAGCTCTACAGTTTTTGGCTCTCAAACCCTGATCACTGCCGAGAACGTGTCCGAATGTCAGACCTGACACCGGCTGTTTTTTTCGCTGGAACGACGGTCTTTGGGCTAGCGCCTGATCACTCGGGCATTCGCGGCAATCACGAGCCCTGACAGCGACAGCGCGCCAAGCGCCACCATCACGCTCGACTGCATGGCAACCCACCCCAGCACCGGCGGCGCGAGCAGCAACCCGCCATAGCCGAGCGTGGCCACCGCCGCCACGCCGCTCCCCGCGCTCATGCCGGGGATGCGCGAGGCGGCGCCCAGCAGTAGCGGCACCACGTTGGCCGCGCCCAGCCCCACCAGTGCGAAGCCGAGCGCCGACAGCACAAAGTGCGTGCTGGCCACCGCCAGCGCCAGCCCGGCGAACATCGCCAGCCCGCCGCTCACCATGATGCGCAGCGCGCCGAAGCGCACGATCAGGCGGTCGCCGGCAAAGCGGCAGGCCGCCATCGCGATTGAAAACGCCGAGAACCCCAGCGCCGCCGACGCCGGCGTGGCGCCGGTGCGCTCTTCCATCAACAACGCACTCCAGTCCACCAGCGCGCCTTCGACCGCAAAGCACAGCAGCGCCAGCATACCCAGGCCGAGCGCGGCGCCACGTGGCAGCGCAAAGTGACTGCCCGCCCCGTGCGTGGCCGCAAAGCCCATCACGCGCGGCGCAGCCAGCGCCAGCGCCACCGCCGTGACCACGCCCACCATCAGCGCGCCCTGGCCGTGGCCCAGCCCCTGCCCGACCAGCAGCCCGCCCAAGCCCGCGCCGAACAAGCCGCCCAGGCTGAAAAAGCCGTGGAACGACGACATCGTCGGCAGGCCCCGCGCGGTTTCGACTTCGCTGGCGTTGGCGTTCATCGCCACGTCCAGCGCGCCGTTGCTGACGCCGAACAGGAACGCGGCGATGAACAGCAGCGGCAAACTGGGCGCTCCCATGATCAGCGGCGTCATCGCCGCAAACGCGAAGCCCGAGAGCAGCACCATGCGGCGCGTGCCCCAGCGCCCGGTCAACCCACCCATCAGCGGCATCGCCAGCAGCGCGCCGCCGGCGATGGTCAGCAGCACCATGCTCAGCATGCCGGTATCGATCCCCATGCGCGCCTGCACGGTCGGCACGTGCGCGGCCCACAGGCCGATGCCGGCGCCGTTGAGCAGGAACACGGTGGAGATGGCCCAGCGCGCGGCGTCGATGCTGCGGGGCTCGAGGGTGGGGACATGGTTCATTCAAGGCCTTTCTGGTTCGGTAGCGATTACTGTAGACAGGTCTGGAATGACAGGCAAGCCCGCTGACATCGTCACTTTCATTGCCATCGTTTTGCAAACGGCGTCCGATTCCCGCATTTCAGCGCAAGACTTGCCGCAAGGCCGGCGTTGTGCGCGATACTTTATGGATGACCACGACCAAGTCTTCCCTCCTCTCGCCGATGTGGCGCCTGTACATTGCTGCGTGGCTGGGCTACATGCTGGTGGTCGCACTGGTCAACCAGGCCGACACGCTGGTGGCCGGGCAATTCAACCCGCACCTGCTCTGGCGATCGTTCATCAGCCTTGCGCCATCCGCCGGCATGCTGGCCCTGCTGTGGCCACTGAGCGGCTGGTTCGATCGGCGCGCAGTCACGGGTGCGCGCCGCTTCGCCATTCACGTCGTGGCGGCGCTGGCATTCGCCACCTATGCGCACACGGTGCTGATCGTCACCCAGAAGCCGCCATCCCATCCGCTGTCGTGGCACATCTGGCCGTTCCTGTACAACGTGATGAGCTACGCCGTGGTCGCCGGCGTCTTCCATGTCGTGCGCGCCAATGCGGCTGCGCAGCGCCAGGCACTGGCGGCGCAGCAGGCGCAGACGCTGCTGGTGGCGGCCGAACTGGGCGCGCTGCGCAGCAAGCTCAATCCGCATTTTTTGTTCAATACCCTGCACTCGATCATCGCCCTCACCCAGCGCAATCCGCAGGCGGCCGAGACGGCGCTGTTCCAGTTTTCAAACATGCTGCGCTATGTGCTCGACACCGAGCGCGCCGGCATCGACCGCGTCACGCTGGACGCCGAATTCGATTTCGTGCGCGACTACCTGGAGCTGGAAAGCCTGCGCCTGGGCGCGCGCCTGCAGGTCGAATGGGATCTCGACCCGACGCTGGGCGACTGCCTGGTACCGGCATTGACGTTGCAGCCCCTGGTCGAGAACAGCATCAAGCATGCCTTCAATCCGTTCACCCGCACCGGCCTGCTGCGCATCGAAAGCCGGCGCGAGCCTGACACCGGCCTGCTGCGCGTGACGGTGCGCGACGACGGCCCCGGCGCCGCGCCCGCGACGATTGCCGCCTCGCCCGGCCTGGGCATCCGTACCATCGGCCGGCGCCTCGACCTGGATTACGCCGGCCGCGCCGCGCTGCGCATCGACTCCCGACCCGGCGCCGGCTTTGCCGCCTGCGTCACCTTGCCGACAACGCCATGAAGACCGTATTTTTCGCCGAAGACGAACCGCTCGCGCGCGATGTGCTGCGCGATGCCATCTATGCCCATCCGGGCCTGCGCCTGGTGGGCGAAGCGGCCGATGGTGCGAGCGCGCTGGCACGCATCATGGCGCTGCGGCCCGACGTCGTGTTCATGGATATCCAGATGCCCGAGATGACGGGCCTCGAGGTGCTGCGCCAGCTCGACTACCTGCCGCAGATCGTGTTCACCACGGCCTACGACCAGTATGCGGTGGCTGCGTTCGAGCTGCACGCGGTCGACTACCTGCTCAAGCCATTCACGCGGGCGCGCTTTGCCGACAGCGTGGCGCGCCTGCTCGATGGCGCACAGCCCGAGCGCGCGGCCGTCGAGGATGCGCTCGTGCGCGCCAGCGCAGGGCCGGCGCGGTTGAACCGCATCCTGGTGCGCGACCGGGGCCGCATCTTCCCGCTCGCGGCGCACGAGATCGAATACATGAAGGCCGATTCGAAGTACACCGTGATCAATGCGCGCGGCCAGCACTTTCTGGTGCGGATCGGGATTTCGGAGCTCGAAGCGCAGCTCGACCCGCAGCGCTTCATCCGCGTGCACCGCTCGGCGCTGGTAAACCTGGACTTCGTCGAATCGATGCGCGCCGACGACCAGTCGCAGCTGCAGATCTTCATGCGCGACGGGACCTGCATCGGCGCCAACCGCGAAGCCTCCAAACTGTTGCGCGAGATGTCGATTTAGGCCGCCGGCCGGGTTCTGCATTTATAATCGCGGAATTTTCCACTCATAAATTCCCTGGCCCCGGAGCATCGACCGCATGAATCCCACTTTGATCACTTTCGTCGTGCTGTATTTGCTCGGCACGCTGGCGCTCGGCATGTGGGCGGGCACGCGGATCAAGAACACGAGCGACTTCGCCGTCGCCGGCCGCAGCCTGCCGCTGGTCATGGTGATCACCACCACGTTCGCCACCTGGTTCGGCGCCGAGACCGTGATGGGCATCCCGGCCAAGTTCGTGCAGGGCGGCCTGAATGCGGTGATCGAAGACCCGTTCGGGGCCGGCATGTGCCTGATCCTGGTCGGCATGTTCTTCGCCGCCAGGCTGTACAAACTCAATCTGCTGACCATCGGCGATTATTACCGCCAGCGCTACGGCAAGGGCATCGAGATCTTCTGCTCGGTCGCGATCATCATGAGTTACCTGGGCTGGGTGGCGGCGCAGATCACGGCGCTGGGCCTGGTGTTTACGGTCTTGACGGCCGGCGCGCTGTCGCCGGCGGCCGGCATGATCATTGGCACGCTGACGGTGCTGATCTATGTGGTAGTGGGCGGCTTCCTGGCGGTGGCGATCACGGACTTCATCCAGATGATCGTGCTGGTCGTGGGCATGAGCGTGATCGCCTGGTTCGCGGCCGACCTGGCCGGCGGCGCCGGCAACGTGATGGCGATGGCGCAGAACGCCGACCTGTGGCGCTTCCTGCCCGAGCCGGGCTTCACCGACATCATGTTCTTCATCGCTGCAGCAGTGACGATGATGTTCGGCTCGATCCCGCAGCAGGACGTGTTCCAGCGCGTGATGTCGGCCAAGGACGCGCCGACCGCGCGCACCGGCGCCATCATCGGCGGCATGAGCTACATCCTGTTCGCCTTCGTGCCGATGTTCATCGTGGCCGCGGCCGTGGTGGTGATGGGCAGCCAGGCGCTCGACATCGCGCAGAACGACTACCAGCGCCTGCTGCCGACGTTCGTCATGACCAAGATGCCGCTGGTGATGCAGATCCTGTTCTTCGGCGCGCTGCTCTCGGCGATCAAGAGCACGTCGTCGGCCACGCTGCTCGCGCCCTCGACGAGCTTTGTCGAGAACATCCTCAAGAATATCCGCCCCGGCATGAGCGACCGCCAGCAACTGCTGGCGATGCGCATCACCATTGTGATCTTCGCCGCGCTGGTGCTGATGTATGCAATCGCCATGGAAGGCACGTCGATCTACGAGCTGGTCTCGAGCGCCTACCAGGTGCCGCTGGTGGGGGCGTTCGTGCCGCTGGTGATGGGTCTGTACTGGAAGCGCGCGACGACGCAGGGCGCGATCCTGTCGATCGGGGGCGGGTTGCTGACGTGGGTGCTGTTCTTCGAGCAGATTACCGGCTGGGGCGTGCATTTCCCGGGGCAGCTGGCCGGGTTGATGATGGCGTTTGTGGGGATGGTCGTGGGGTCGCTGGCGCCGCAGGTGTTTGTTAATTATCGGGAAGTGGATGTCGAGGCTAAAGCGTAGTCTGCGGCTACGGTTTGCTTACCTTGGGTTCCCGCCTCTGCGGGAACGACGGGCAAATGACGCGGGCCATGATCAACGACAGTGGCCCGCAACCTTGAAACCGTCGTTCCCGCGGAGGCGGGAACCCAAGTTCGCTCGCACACCCCATCAAACGTGCAACAACAAATGCTCCCGTTCCCACGGGCTGATCACCCGCATGAACTCCTGGTGCTCCAGATCCTTCACTGCCGTATACACATCGATGAAGCGCTCGCCCAGCACGTCGCGCAGACGGTCTTCGCGACGCAGCACCGTGATCGCCTCGGACAGCCCTTGCGGCAGTTCCACCGGCATGTCGTAGGCGCTGCCCTCCACCATCGGTGACGGCTCGATCGCCTCCACCATCCCCAGGTAGCCGCAGGCCAGCGTGATGGCGACGGCCAGGTACGGATTGGCGTCAGCCCCGATCACGCGGTTTTCCACGCGCCGGTCTTGCGAGCCCGACACCGGCACCCTGAAGCCCACCGTGCGGTTGTCGATCCCCCATTGCAGATTGATCGGCGCGGCCGTGTGGCGCACGATGCGGCGGTACGAGTTCACGTATGGCGCCACGATCGCCATCGCCGACGGCATGTAGCGCTGCAGGCCGCCGATGTAGTGGTGGAACAGCTCGGACGGCGCGCCATCTTCGGTGCTGAAGATGTTCTTGCCGGTGCCGGCATCGACCACGCTCTGGTGCACGTGCATCGCCGAACCAGGCTCGTTGGCCATCGGCTTGGCCATGAAGGTCGCGTACATGTCGTGCTTGAGCGCCGCTTCGCGCAAGGTGCGCTTGAAGTAGAACACCTTGTCGGCCAGGCCCAGCGGCTCGCCGTGCTGGAAGTTGATTTCCATCTGGCCGGCGCCGATCTCGTGGATCAGCGTGTCGACGTCCAGGTTCATCAGCTCGCAGTAATCGTAGATGTCTTCGAACAGCGGATCGAACTCGTTCACCGCATCGATGCTGTAGACCTGGCGGCTCGTCTCGGCGCGGCCGCTGCGGCCGATCGGCGGCACCAGCGGCAGGTCGGGGTCGATGTTTTTTGCGGTGAGATAAAACTCGAGTTCGGGCGCCACCAGCGGCTTCCAGCCGCGCTGCTCGTACAGCTTCAGCACGCGGCGCAGCACGCTGCGCGGGGCGAAATCGACCAGGCGGCCGTCGGAATAGTAGCAATCGTGGATGACTTGGGCGGTGGGATCGGCAGCCCACGGCACCATCGTGATGGTGGTCGGGTCGGCCTTGAGAATCATGTCGCGGTCGATGCTCGAGATGGCACGCTCGTAGGCGTCATCGCGTTCGGGCGTATTGCCGGTGACGGTCATGCCCAGCACGACTTCGGGCAGGCGCATGCCGCGATCGTCGGTGAACTTCACGCGCGGCAGGATCTTGCCGCGCGCAACGCCGGTCAGATCGGGCACCAGGCATTCGATTTCGGTGACCCGCTTTGCGTCGAGCCACTCTTCCATATCGGTGTAACTGAAATTTTCGCGTATTGCCATCATTGCCTCATATTGGTCTTCAAGAACGACTCAGGCGCTGCTCGCGATATACGCGGCAGGCGTCGCCAAAGGCGCGGAACATCTTCATCGAGTACGGGTTGTGCTGAATGCGCCATTCGGGATGCCACTGCACGGCCAGCGTGAAGCCGGGCGAGGTCGACACGGTGAACGCTTCCACCAGGCCGTCTTCCGCCACCGCTTCGACCGTCAGACCCGGCGCCAGTTCGTTCACGCCCTGCCCATGCAGCGAATTCACGGGGATCTCGGCCGCGCCCAGGATGCCCTCGAGCATGCCGCCTGGTGTCACGGTCACGTTGTGCGCGTCGCCGTACTGCTCATCCATGCCGAGCTCGGCCTTTTCGCGGTGATCGAACTTGCCGGCCACCGTCTGCACGGCCTGGTGCAGGCTGCCGCCGAGCGCCACGTTCATCTCTTGAAAGCCGCGGCAGATCGCGATGATTGGCACGCCGCGGCGCACCGCTTCGCGGATCAACGGCAGGGTGGTCTGGTCGCGCGCCGGGTCTTGGGGCAGCGACGGGTCGAGCACTTCTTCCGAGTAGTAGCTCGGGTGAACGTTGGATGCCGAACCGGTCAGCATGATGCCGTCGATGGTGCCGAAGATGGTTTCCAGATCCAGCGATTCGCCGGCCGACGGCAGAATCAGCGATGCGCAGTCGGCGCCCAGGGTGACGGCGTCGACATACTTGTGCTGGGCCGCGTGATAAGGGTGTTCGCCGAAATCACGGGTGCATGCGGGGACAATAACGATGGGGCGCATGGTGTAGTCCTTCTCTTCAGGGCGCGCGACCCCGAAAGAATCAGGATGTCGAACGCAGGGGAAATTTCATGTCAAAACCTTAACTTCAATCGGGAGCGTCTGCCAACACGTTTCCAATGGTCATCAATAATTTGAGAATCTTAGTATGCAGGAATTGGGCGCTCCAGCACGTTCGCTTGCAAATGGGTCTACCATGACAGCTTGCATCCGCGCTCTGCAGCCGATGCTCGTGATGAACTAACGAGGATATGTATGCCGAATTTGAACGACCCTTCCTTGCTGCGCCAGCAAGCCTTTATCGACGGCGCCTGGTGCGACGCTGACGCCGGCCAGTCCATCGCGGTGATCAATCCCGCCAACGGCGAGACGGTCGCCAGCGTGCCGCATATGGGCGCCGCTGAAACGAAACGTGCGATCGCCGGCGCCAATGCCGCCTGGCCCGCCTGGCGCAAGCTGCCGGCCAAGGAGCGCGCCGCGATCCTGCGCCGCTGGTCCGACCTGATGCTGGAAAACGCCGACGACCTGGCGCTGTTGATGACGCTGGAACAAGGCAAGCCGCTGCTTGAAGCCAAGGGCGAAATCGCCTACGCTGCGTCGTACTTCGAGTGGTTTGGCGAAGAAGCCAAGCGCGTTGCCGGCGAGACGCTGGCCTCGCCCTGGCCCGACAAACGCATCGTCGTGACAAAGGAGCCGATCGGCGTGTGCGCCGCGATCACGCCGTGGAACTTCCCGGCCGCGATGATCACCCGCAAGGTGGCGCCGGCCCTGGCCGCCGGTTGCCCCATCGTGCTCAAGCCGGCCGAACTCACGCCGCTGTCGGCGCTGGCGCTGGCCGTGCTGGCCGAACGCGCCGGGCTGCCGAAAGGCGTATTCAGCGTGGTGATTGGCGACTCGAAAGCCATCGGCGGCGAGATGACGGGCAACCCGCTCGTGCGCAAGCTGAGCTTTACCGGCTCGACCGCCGTGGGGCGCCTGTTGATGGAACAGTGCGCGCCGACGATCAAGAAGGTCTCGCTCGAACTGGGCGGCAATGCGCCGTTCATCGTGTTCGACGATGCCGATCTCGATGCGGCGGTCGAAGGCGCGATCGCGTCGAAGTTTCGCAATGCCGGGCAGACCTGCGTGTGCGCCAACCGCCTGTATGTGCAGGATGGCGTGTACGACGAATTCGCGCGCAAGCTGGCCGTGGCGGTGGGCGAGCTGAAGGTGGGTGACGGGCGCGAAGAAGGCGTCACGCAAGGCCCGCTGATCGAAGAGAAAGCCGTGCGCAAGATCGAGCAGCATATCGAGGATGCCTTGGGCAAAGGCGCCAGGCTGCAACTGGGCGGCAAACGCCATGCGTTGGGCCACAGCTTCTTCGAGCCGACCGTGCTGACCGAAGTGACATCCGACATGCTGGTGGCGCGTGAAGAAACCTTCGGGCCGCTGGCGCCGCTGTTCCGTTTTAAAACCGAGGAAGAAGTGATCGCGCTGGCCAACGACACCGAGTTCGGGCTGGCGTCGTACTTCTATGCGCGCGATATCGGGCGCGTTTGGCGCGTGGCCGAGGCGATCGAGAGCGGGATGGTGGGGGTCAATACCGGGATTATCTCGACCGAGATCGCGCCGTTCGGTGGGGTCAAGCAATCGGGTCTGGGGCGTGAAGGCTCGACCTATGGGATGGATGATTACCTGGTGGTGAAATACATTTGCATGGGTGGGGTGTAAGAACTAGCTCACTACTTCAAGACCGTCGTTCCCGCGGAGGCGGGAACCCAAGTTTGCGTGCGCACCACTCATGTTAAAAGTATGTGGCACGCAAAAAACTTAGGTTCCCGCCAAGGCGCCCGGCGAGGGCGGGAACGACGTGCAAGGGCCGCGGGTCGAACCGAGAAATAGCGTTACTTCTTGTACTCGTCATACTTGCGCGCATCCCCGCGCACCAGCTCGGCCGGATACTTCGCGCGATTGAGCACCATCTTCTCTTCCACCGCCGCGAACAGATCCACGTCGAGCTTGTCCGCCAGCCGCACCAGATAGACCAGCACGTCGGCCATCTCGTGCCGTACTTCGACCAGCTTGGCCGCGCCAAGTTCTTCGGCGCGACCCGACTGCAGCCATTGAAAATGCTCCAGCAGCTCGGCTGCCTCAACCGTCAGGGCCGAGGCGAGGTTCTTCGGCGTGTGGAACTGATCCCAGTCGCGCTCGTCGACGAACACGCGCACCAGCGCGCGCAGCCGATGCAGGTCACTGTCCGCGTCGTTCTTCACGTACGACGCCATCGTCGATATAGCCGTCGAGCACCCGGTGCAGCTTCGGTGCGATTTCTTCGAAGCTGCTCACGGTGATGCCCAGGTCGCGCAGCAGGCCGTCGTGCACGCCGTAGACCCAGCTGTGGATGGTCAGCGGCTGGCCGCGTTCCCACGCGTCGCGCACGATCGTGGTGTGGGCCGTGTTCATGACCTGCTCGGCCACGTTCAGTTCGACCAGGCGGTTGGTGGCCGCGCGGCCACTCACGTTGCCGAGGTATTTGCCGTGCTTGTCGCGCACGTCGCGCACATGGCCGAGCCAGTTGTCGGCCAGGCCAACCCGTGCATCGGTCAGCGCCGCGTGCACGCCCGAGCAGCCGTAGTGGCCGCAGATGATGATGTGCTTGACCTTGAGCACGTCGATCGCGAACTGCAGCACCGAGAGGCAATTGAGGTCGGAGTGCACGACGACGTTGGCGATGTTGCGGTGAACGAACAGTTCGCCCGGCGCCATGCCCAGCAGCTCATTGGCGGGAACGCGGCTGTCCGAGCAGCCGATCCACAGGTATTCCGGTGCCTGCTGTTCCGACAGCGCCTTGAAGAAGGTCGGGTCTTCGGCAACCATCGAGGCGGCCCAGGTCCGGTTGCGTTCGAACAGCTCTGCCGCGGTCAATCCCTTGGTCTTGTATTTATCCATCATGATTCCTTGTTCTTTTGTTGCCGTCCCGACAGGGGACGTTGCCAGGCCTGTTCTGGAGCAGGCTTGCCGGCGGGTACGTCTCGAAACAGGGGGAGTATACCCGTGTTGGCGGCCGCGGTCGTCAATACAGGGGCGCCGGTGCCAGATGCGAAGGCAAAAAAAACCGCCGAGGGCATGTGCCGGTCGGCGGTTCGACGTCTTACTCGAAGAAGTCCTTGACCTTGTCCATCCAGCCCTTGCTCTGCGGGCTGTGCTTGGCGCCACCCTCGATCGTCAGGCGCTCGAACTCGCGCAGCATGTCCTTCTGCTTGTCGGTCAGCTTCACCGGCGTTTCGACGATCACGTGGCAGAACAGGTCGCCCGTGTAGCCGGAACGCACGTTCTTGATGCCCTTGCCCTTCAGGCGGAAGGTCTTGCCGGTCTGGGTGCCTTCAGGCACCGTGAACGACACCTTGCCGGTGAGCGTCGGCACTTCGATTTCGCCGCCCAGGGCCGCTTTCGAGAACGAAATCGGCATTTCGCAATGCAGGTCGTCGCCTTCGCGCTGGAACACGGCGTGCGGCTTGATGTGGATCTCCACATACAGGTCGCCTGCCGGGCCGCCATTGGTGCCAGGTTCGCCGTTGCCCGACGAGCGGATGCGCATGCCGTTGTCGATACCGGCCGGGATCTTCACTTCCAGCGTCTTGTTGCGCTTGATGCGTCCGGCGCCGCCGCAGGCCGCGCACGGCTCGGGGATGATCTTGCCGTTGCCGTGGCATTTCGGGCAGGTCTGCTGGATGCTGAAGAAGCCCTGCTGCATGCGCACCTGGCCGTGGCCGGCGCAGGTGGTGCAGGTCACGGGCTGGGTGCCCGGCTTGGCGCCGCTGCCGTGGCAGGTGTCGCACTTGTCCCAGCTCGGCACGCGAATCGTCGTGTCGAAGCCGTGGGCCGCTTGTTCGAGCGTGATTTCGAGGTTGTAGCGCAGGTCGGCGCCGCGGTACACCTGCGGGCCGGCGCTGCGCCCGCCGCGGCCGCCACCAAAGATGTCGCCGAAGATGTCGCCGAACGCATCGCCGAAACCACCGGCGCCGCCGCCCATGCCGCCCATGCCGCTGTTCGGATCGACGCCCGCGTGACCGTAACGGTCATACGCTTCGCGCTTCTCCGGATTGGTCAGCATCTCGTAGGCCTCTTTGACCTCCTTGAACTTCTCTTCCGCTTCCTTGTTGTCCGGGTTGCGGTCAGGGTGGTACTTCATCGCAAGCTTGCGATAAGACTTCTTGATCTCGTCTTCCGACGCACCCTTTGCGACCCCGAGGATCTCGTAAAAATCACGCTTCGCCATGGTCGGCACCTAAAGTTGTCTACTAACTGGATTCTTTAAACCAAAAAAACCGAGCCGACAAACCTGGAAGGTTGCGGCTCGGCCTGTACGCGAAGGCATCAAGCCTTCGCGCCGGAGACGCTTACTTCGCGTCTTTGACTTCCTTGAAGTCGGCATCGACGACATCGTCGTCCTGCTTGGCCGACTGCTCGCCACCGGCTGCGCCAGCACCCGGGCCGCCAGCCGCGCCAGCACCACCCGCTTGCTGCGCCTGCATGTCGGCGTACATCTTCTCGCCCAGCTTCTGCGACGCGCTCGACAGGGCTGCCGTCTTGGCATCGATGTCGGCCTTGTCGCCGCTCTTGATCGCGCCTTCGAGGTCGGTGATGGCTGCTTCGATCGACTCTTTCTCACCGGCTTCCAGCTTGTCGCCGTATTCGGTCAGCGATTTGCGGGTCGAGTGCACCAGGGCGTCGCCCTGGTTGCGCGCTTCCGCCATTTCCTTGACCTTCTTGTCTTCTTCGGCGTTCAGCTCGGCGTCCTTGACCATCTTCTGGATCTCTTCTTCCGTCAGACCCGAGTTCGCCTTGACGGTGATCTTGTTCTCTTTGCCGGTGGCCTTGTCTTTCGCGCCGACGTGCAGAATGCCGTTGGCGTCGATGTCGAAGGTCACTTCGATCTGTGGCGTACCGCGCGATGCTGGCGGGATACCTTCGAGGTTGAACTCGCCCAGGCCCTTGTTGCCGGCCGCGATTTCACGCTCGCCCTGGAACACCTTGATGGTCACGGCCGGCTGGTTGTCGTCGGCGGTCGAGAACACCTGCGAGAACTTGGTCGGGATCGTGGTGTTCTTGTGGATCATCTTGGTCATCACGCCGCCCAGGGTTTCGATACCCAGCGACAGTGGCGTCACGTCCAGCAGCAGCAAATCCTTGCGCTCGCCCGACAGGACCGAACCCTGGATCGCGGCGCCGACAGCGACGGCTTCATCCGGGTTGACGTCCTTGCGTGCATCCTTGCCGAAGAACTCCTTGACCTTCTCTTGCACCTTCGGCATGCGGGTCATACCGCCAACCAGGATGATGTCGTCGATGTCCGAAACCTTGACGCCGGCATCCTTGATGGCCATGCGGCATGGCTCGATCGTCTTGATGATCAGCTCTTCCACCAGCGACTCGAGCTTGGCGCGGGTCATCTTCAGGTTCAGGTGAACCGGCGCGCCGTTCGCCATGGCGATGTACGGCTCGTTGATTTCGGTCTGCTGCGACGACGACAGTTCGATCTTCGCGCGCTCGGCCGAAGCCTTGATGCGCTGCAGGGCGATCGCGTCTTTCGACAGGTCCAGGCCGTTGATCTTCTTGAATTCGTCGATGATGTAATCGATGATGCGCTGGTCGAAATCTTCGCCGCCCAGGAAGGTGTCGCCGTTGGTCGACAGCACTTCGAACTGCTTTTCGCCATCGACATCGGCGATTTCGATGATCGAGACGTCGAACGTGCCGCCGCCCAGGTCATACACGGCGATCTTGCGGTCGCCCTTGTCGGTCTTGTCCAGGCCGAACGCCAGTGCGGCGGCGGTCGGCTCGTTGATGATGCGCTTGACGTCCAGACCAGCAATACGGCCGGCATCCTTGGTTGCCTGGCGCTGCGAGTCGTTGAAGTAGGCCGGCACGGTGATGACCGCTTCGGTGACTTCTTCGCCCAGGTAGTCCTCGGCGGTTTTCTTCATCTTGCGCAGCACTTCTGCCGAGATCTGCTGGGCAGCCAGTTTCTTGTCGCGCACGCCAACCCATGCGTCGCCGTTGTCGGCCTTGACGATGGCGTAAGGCATCAGCGAGATGTCTTTTTGTACTTCTTTTTCATCGAACTTGCGACCGATGAGGCGCTTGACCGCGAACAGGGTGTTCTTCGGGTTGGTCACGGCCTGGCGCTTGGCCGGCGCGCCGACGAGGATCTCGCCGTCTTCCTGGTAAGCGATGATCGATGGCGTGGTACGCGCGCCTTCGGCGTTCTCGATCACTTTTGGCTGACCGTTTTCCATGATGGCGACGCACGAGTTGGTGGTGCCAAGGTCGATACCGATAATTCTGCCCATGATGTATTCCTTTTTATATGCTGAGTTTCTGATGGATTCAATATTGGGAAAAACGGCGTGCTTTCAAGAGCATTACGCGGCACGCGGCCATTCTTATTTTGGTGCTGCCGCCGTCACGATGGCAGGCCGCAGCAGGCGGTCGGCGATCATGTAGCCCTTTTGCAGCACGGTGACCACGGTGTTGGCTTCCTGCTCTGCAGGCACCACGGCAACGGCCTGGTGCTTGTTCGGATCGAGCTTGTCGCCCGCTTGCGGCAGCACCTCGACCAGGCGGTTCTTCTCGAACGCGCTGGTGAGCTGCTTGAGCGTCATCTCGACGCCTTCCTTGATCGACTCGACCGTCGGCGCCTCGACCTTCAGTGCCATTTCAAGACTGTCGCGCACCGGCACCATGGCCTCGGCGAAGCTTTCGATGGCGAATTTGTGGGCCTTGCTGACATCTTCCTGGGCGCGGCGGCGGATGTTCTCCGCGTCGGCCTTGGCGCGCATGAAGGCGTCGTGCATCTCGGCCAGCTTGGCTTCGGTGGCGCTCAGTTGTTCTTCGAGGCCCGGTTCGCCCGTCGGCGCTGCGGCTTGTGCGCTCGCGCCAGCAGTGGCAGCGGCGTCATTGACGTCAGCAACAGGCGCCTGCGCGTCCTGCTCATTGTTCATCTCTTTGTTTTCTTGGTCTTGCATCGGAAAAACTCCTGGAATCAAGGACTTGGCTGAAGTGGAAACGTATCCTGATTGATACACAGCGCACCAGATGGGGCGATCTCCTACAATTTCAAGGGATATTGCAAGAACACCATCTGAAATTCTGGTAATCAGCGCCAACAACCTGCCATTTTAGCAGGTTGTCAACAGGCAAGCTCGGGATGGGGTTGGCTCAGACCGGGGCGCCGAGGCTGGCAGCGCGCGCGGCGCCGCGTTCGGCGTCGATGCGGCGCTCTTCGCGCTGGGCCGGCGTGAGAATGGTTGGCCAGCCGATCAGGTGCTGTTCGGCGATTTCGGCCAGCCCGCGGATCCAGGCCGGCGACGCGTTCAGGCATGGAATGTAGTGGAATTGCTTGCCGCCGGCGGTTTCGAAATCGTGGCGCACTTCCATCGAGATTTCTTCCAGCGTTTCCAGGCAGTCGCTGGTAAAGCCGGGACAGATCATGTCGACGCGTTCGAGGCCATCGCGCGCCAGTTGCTGCACGGTCGGCGCGGTGTACGGCTGCAGCCACTCGGCCTTGCCGAAGCGCGACTGAAACGTGACCAGGTACTCGTCCTGGGTCAGGTCGAGCGCATTGGCCAGCAGGCGCGCTGTCTTGTAGCACTCGCAGTGATACGGGTCGCCCAGTTGCAGCGTGCGCTTGGGCACGCCGTGAAAGCTCATCACCAGCTTCTGGCCGCGGCCGTGGTTGTCCCAGTGGGCCAGCACGTTGTCGCGCAGCGCGTTGATATAGCCCTCGTGGTCGTGGTAGTGCTTCACCAGGCGCAGCTCGGGAATGTTGCGCACCTGCGCGTAGTGCTGGAATACGGCGTCCCAGATCGAGGCGGTGGTGGTGCCGGAATATTGGGGGTAAGCAGGCAGCACGACGATGCGGTCGGCGCCTTCTGCTTTCAGGCGGTCGAGCACGTCGGGCAAGGATGGCGAGCCATAGCGCATCGCCATCGTCACGGTCACGTCTTCATGGCCGCGCTCGGTCAGCATCGCCCCCAGGCGCGTCGCTTGCAGGGCGGTGTTCACGCGCAGGGGCGAACCTTCGCGGGTCCAGATAGTGCGGTACTTGGCGGCAGACTGGCCCGAGCGAAACGGCAGGATGATCAAATTCAGGATGCACCACCAGACCAGGCGCGGAATCTCGACCACGCGCGGGTCGGACAGGAACTGCTTCAGGTAGTTGCGGACTTTTGAACGCGTGGGTTCGTCGGGCGTGCCGAGGTTGACCAGCACGATCGCGCTGTGCGGCACGGCGCCGTGGGTGTGAGACGGTTCGGGACGAAATGGCATGAGGGAATGTTGAAGACAGGATCCAACCATTATATGGGTGGCATGCTCATGCCGCAGGGAGGAACAGCGGGTCAGCGGACTTTGGGCTGCCGGTCCGTGGTGTTCGAACCACGGACCGGCGTGTCTAGCGAAAAATCAGGTGCTCACGTGCAGGCGCACGTCGATATTGTTGCGGGTGGCGTTCGAGTACGGGCACACGATGTGGGCCTTGTCGACCAGCTCTTGCAGCTGGGCCTGGTCCATGCCCGGGCCCTTGATGGCCAGGTCGACTTCGATGCCGAAGCCGGTCGGGATCTGGCCGATGCCGACGTCGCCGGTAATGGTCAGGTCGGCCGGCAGCGCGACCTTGGCCTGGCCCGCGACAAATTTCAGCGCACCCAGGAAGCACGCCGAGTAACCGGCTGCGAACAGCTGTTCAGGATTGGTGCCCGCGCCGCCACCGCCGCCGAGTTCCTTTGGGGTGGAGAGGGTCAGATCAAGAACGCCGTCTGAACTTTTCGACGTACCTTCACGGCCGCCTTGCGACGTGGCTTGTGCGCGGTACAGGACTTTTTCGATGCTCATGCGAGTTCCTTTCAGTGGGGTGGTGGGTCAGGATCGAACTCGACTTTGCCACAGTTTGAAGAAAGGCGTGTGACTAAGGCGCACTTAAAAAAGTGGGCGAATTTATCCCGTCACCACCTGCCTCAGCACGTCATTCCCGCCACTGGCGGCAATGACGTCCCGCGGAGGCGGGAATCCAAGCTCGTTAGCGCAGATGCGAGCTCGAACGTAGGCACTGTGCATGCAATACTTGGGTTTCAGCCTCCGCTGGAACGACGTGCTCATGTACGTAGCAGAAGGTAATGGCATGGTCTTCGTAATCAGTGCTCTTCAACTGATCACGACGCCAGCAATTCCCGCGCATGCTTGCGCGTCGTCTCAGTGATCTCGATCCCGCCCAGCATCCGCGCCACTTCTTCGACCCGGGCGCGCTTGTCGAGCACGTCGATGCGCGAGACCGTGCGGCCGGCGTCGGTCGTGCCCTTGGCCACCTGGAAGTGCTGGTTCGCCTGGCTCGCCACTTGCGGCAAGTGCGTCACGCACAGCACTTGCCGCTGCTGGCCCAGGCGCTTGAGCAGGCGCCCCACCACCTCGGCCACCCCGCCGCCGATGCCGGTGTCGACTTCATCGAAAATGAGCGTCGGCACGGTGGTTGCATTCGACGTGATCACAGAGATCGCCAGCGAAATGCGCGCCAGCTCGCCGCCCGAGGCCACCTTGGCCAAGGCGCGCGGCACGACGCCCGCATGGCCGGCCACCAGAAATTCGATCTGCTCCAGGCCATGCGCAGTCGGCTCGCCGCGATTCAGGCCAATGGCGAAACTGCCGCCGCTCATGCTCAGCTCTTGCATCGCCGCCGTCACCTGCGTGCCCAGTTCGTGCGCGGCTTGCTCGCGCCGCGCCGACAGGCGCCCGGCCACGTCCATGTACGCCGCTTCGGCCTTTTGTTCCTGCTTGCGCAAGCCGTCGATGTCGGTGGCGTCGGCCAGCTGGCGCAGCTTGGTGGCCAGCAGCGCGTGTTCTTCGGGCAGTTCTTCGGGCGTGACGCGGTACTTGCGCGCCGCCGTGTGCAGCGCTTCCATGCGCGCATCGACTTCGCGCAGGCGCGCCGGGTCGAGCTCGACCTTGTCGATATAGGTGTTCAGTTCGGACACCGCTTCTTGCAGCTGGATGCGCGCCGGTTCCATGCAGTCGAGCACCGCCTGCAACTGCGTATCGACGTCGACCAGCTTGCCCAGCTTGGCGTTCAGCGCCGACAGTTGCGACAGGATCGGGTGATCGGATTCCGAGATCGCGGCCAGCGCTTCCTGCGCGCCCTCGAGCAGGCTGGCGGCGTGCGACAGGCGGCTGTGTTCGTTGCCGATGTCGAGCCACTCGCCGGCCTTTGGGGCCAGCTTGTCGAGCTCGGCCACTTGCCACTCGAGGCGCTCGCGCTCGATCAGCACGTTCTTGGCGTCGGCTTCGTATTCTTCGCGCTGGCGCACCAGCGCACGCCAGGCGCGCCAGGCTTGCGAGACCTCTTGCGCTTCGATGCGCGCGGCCGGGTCGCGCACGCCGATCTGGTTATCGAGCAGCGCGCGCTGGGCGTCGGGTTTCAGGAGGCTCTGGTGCGCGTGCTGGCCGTGGATATCGACCAGCATCTCGCCCAGCTCGCGCAGTTGCGCCGCCGTGGCCGCCACGCCATTGATATAACCCTTCGAGCGGCCGGCGTTGTCGATCACGCGGCGCAGCAGCGCCCCACCCTCGTCGACGCTGAATTCATGCTCGTCGAGCCACGCCCTGGCGACCTCGGTCGGCGCGAAGTCGGCCGTGATGTCGGCTTTGGCCGCGCCTTCGCGCACCATGCTGGCGTCGCCGCGCCCGCCCAGCGCCAGCTGCAGCGCATCGATCAGGATCGACTTGCCGGCGCCGGTTTCGCCGGTGAACACCGAGAAGCCGTTCGAGAATTCCAGTTCGATGGCGTCGACGATGACGAAGTCGCGGATGGTAAGTGTGCGCAGCATGAAAAATCGGGTCTCCGGCGGTTAGGGCGATGCTTGGCGATTCTGTGGCAAATGCGGGCGGCTGCGAGGGGCGGATTATTTGAGCATGCCGTCGTTGGTGGGGTACTCGTTCCAGTGCAGTTTCTGGCGCAGCGTGTGGTAGTAGCTCCAGTCTTGCGGATGCAGGAAGCTGATCGTGTGCGGCGAGCGCGAGATCACGATCTGGTCGCCCAGTTGCAGGCTCGTGAACGTCTGCATGTCGAAGTTGACGCTGATGTCGCGCCCGCTCACGAGTTCGACCACGATCTCGCTGGTATCGGGCACCACGATCGGCCGGTTCGACAGCGCATGCGGCGCGATCGGCACCAGTACCACGCCGCCCAGGCTCGGATGCAGCAACGGCCCGCCGGCCGACAGCGCGTACGCGGTCGAGCCGGTGGGCGTGGACACGATCAGGCCATCGGAGCGCTGGTTGTACATGAATTGACCATCGACGGAGAGCTTGAGTTCGACCATGCCGGCGCCGGTGCCGCGCGCAACGACCACATCGTTGACGGCCACGCTGGAAAAGATCAATGCGCCATCGCGCATCACGCGCGCCTCGAGCAGCGTGCGCTCTTCGCGCCGCGCGCGGCCCTGCAGGATGCCGCTCAACTCGGGCAGCATGTCGCCGAGCGCGATATCCGTGATGAACCCCAGGCGGCCCAGGTTGATGCCGATGAGGGCGATATCGTATTGGGCCAGCTGGCGCGCGATGCCGAGCATGGTGCCGTCGCCGCCGACCACGATGCCGATCCGCGCCTGGACGCCGATCTCGGCCACGGTCATGGACTCGATGTTCTCGAGCGCGAGATTGGCGGCGGTGTCGGCCTCGAACACGACGCGGTAGCCGGCTTCGCTCAGAAAATCGCGGATGCGGCCGACCGGCTCTTCGACGCCTGCCGTGTTATGCCGCACCACGAGCGCGATGATCTGTTGCGGTTGGGGCGAAGCGGGCATAGCAGTCTCGGCAGTAGTAGGTTAACAACACGCTGGAGATTAACCGATAATTCCTGCGGCTGCCATAGCAGCGCTCGACAAACACTGTACAGATGCACAGTATACCGGGCGCCGCCCCACTCCTGCAAGTTCAGCCCATCAGTGCGAGCGCCATGGCGGCGACCACGGCCAGGATCAGGCTCAGCACATGAAGCAGACTCAGCACGATCCAGCGAAGGCCAGTGGCCAGCGGCAGGCCGCCATACACGCGGTGCATCGCCAGGGGCAGATAGAACATCAGCCACAGTGACAGCGGTAGTTCCAGGAAATCCAGGCTCGGCGGTATGAGAAGGAGCACGCTGAACATCAGGAACGCGAATGCATTGGTGTGCAATCCGAACAGGAAATGCTCGCCATAGCGCCGCCCCGTTCGCACATACAGGATCCGCAGATACAGGGCGAACACCGGCATCAGTCCGAATACCGCGTACGGCGTGTAGCTGAAGAAGGCTTGCTTGAGGGCGGCTTCCTGTTCACGGCGCGGCAGGTCGAGGAAGTGCTGCACTTTCTGGCCCAGCGTCGCGTTCATCGAACCGACACCGGAGACGATGGGCGCAATGGAGCGCTTGAACTCACCTGCGTGCTCGGGTGTGCCGGCCACCATCCGCCTTGCCTTGGCGGCATCGTCTTCGGTCACGACCACGACGGCGGTGGGCCGGTCATCGCCGAGATTGATCACGGCCATCCCGCTGAACTTGAACAGCGCAAAGAAAATGATGCTGAACGTCAGGTACAGACGCAGCGGCTGCAGATAGCGCACGCGCCGGCCTTCGATGTACTCGCAAGTGAGAAAGCCCGGCTTGAAGATCAGCCCGCCAAGCGACTTCCACAGCGCGCCCTCGAGCGCCACGTAGTGGGCGATGAATTCGTGCAAAAACTCGCGCGCGGTCGGCACATGCAGGTGCGCAGCCTGCCCGCACTGATGGCAATAGTTGCCGCTCGTGGCTGCGCTGCAGTTCTTGCAAACGCCGCTCGCGTGCTGTGGCAGGGTGTCAGGGGTCACGGCGCGCCTTCGGTCAATACGCTCAAGATCACATCTTATCCAAGTAATTGCAAAAAAGCATCATATTTGCAAGATTCAATCGAGCGACTGTTTCGGGCGCAGGCAGTTAGGATGGGGATGACGAAAATACAAAAAAAGGAGATCGCCATGGCGACCAATGCAAAAGATCGTGCCGTGAATACGGACGAACCGATGAGCAACGATGGCGTGAAACGCCAACCGCATGAACGCGATGAATCGCCCGACGGCCAGGATACCGAGCCGCGCGGCGTCATGAAGCAGGCAGCCAGCGACCTGGAACAAGGCCTGATCGACACCGAAGCGCGCGGCACGCCGGGCATTTCGCAGGCAGTCAATGCCGCGCCCGGCGCCAGTGGCCAGGCCAAGCCGCTGCCCGACCGGCATCGCGACATGCGCGACCATGAGGCCGAGCCGGCGCCCGAAGCAAAAGAAGACGACCCCGACAACAACAGCGAAAGGAAATAACACATGACGATCAAACGCGACGGCAGCGCCGTATGGAGTGGTGGCATCAAGGATGGCAAGGGCCAGGTGTCGACCGGTAGCGGCGCACTGAAAGACCAGCCATATGGTTTCAACACCCGCTTTGAAGATGCACCGGGCACCAACCCCGAAGAACTGATCGGTGCGGCGCACGCCGGCTGCTTCACGATGGCGCTGTCGGGCCAGCTCGGCGCGGCCGGCCTGACCGCCGACGAGCTGCGCACCAAGGCCACCGTGTCGATGGAAAAAGTCGAAGGCGGCTTCTCGATCACCGCCGTGCACCTCGAACTGCGCGCGAAGATTCCGGGCGCGACCCAGGAAGCCTTCGACAAAGCCGCGACCAATGCAAAAGAAAATTGCCCGGTGTCGAAGCTGCTGAACGCAACCATCACGCTCGACGCCAAGCTCGAGAGCTAAAACGCTCAACCCGATGCGCATCCGCCCTTGTCCGGCAAGGAAACCGTCAAACGCATAAAATGACGGTCTTTTGCGAACCAGATAAGGCACACACGATGCGCATCCTGCATACCATGTTGAGGGTCGGCGACCTGCAACGCTCCATCGACTTCTACACCAACGTGCTGGGCATGAAATTGCTGCGCACGAGCGAGAACGCCGAATACAAATACAGCCTGGCCTTCCTCGGCTATGGCAGCAATCCCGATCACGCCGAACTCGAGCTGACCTATAACTGGGGCACCGACAGTTACGATATGGGCACGGCCTACGGCCACATCGCCATCTCGGCGACCGACATCTACGCTACCTGCGACCAGGTGCGCGCAGCCGGCGGCAACATCACGCGCGAGCCGGGCCCGGTCAAGGGCGGCAGCACCGTGATCGCCTTCATTACCGATCCGGATGGCTACAAGGTCGAGCTGATCGAACGTGCCGACCATGCCAGCGGTGGCGGCCTGAGCAGGTAACTGAGCAACTAACTGAGCAACCAAGCCGGCCGCCTGCAGAGATCGCGCGGCGCTGCTACAATCGCCGCGCCTGCACGTTGCAGGCAACAACTTACAATGACGTCTTCGGGGCGGGGTGCGATTCCCCACCGGCGGTATGACCGGCAACGGTCGAGCCCGCGAGCGCCTGCCTGGCATTGCCGGGCAGGGTCAGCAGATCTGGTGCGATGCCAGAGCCGACGGTATAGTCCGGATGAAAGAAGATGTGCGCTTTCACGCGCCCGGCCTGCCACAAGTCTCACTTGCGGTGGGCCGGGTGCGCGGCTTCGCTGTGCCCTGATGCGTTTTTCGCCAACTTATGCGAGGAGCGTTTCACATGCTGGTCCCTACCTATACCCTCTACAGTAACGATCTCGAAGGTCGCATCGCCATCGCGTTGCAAGCCATCCGTGCCGGCGTGCCGGTCATCCTGCTCGACGATTTCGACCGCGAGAACGAGGCCGATTTGATTGTCGCCGCCGAGAAAATCAACGATGAAACCATGGCCCTGATGATCCGCGAATGCAGCGGCATCGTCTGCCTGTGCCTGTCGGATGACAAGGTGCGCGCGCTGGAACTGCCGCCAATGGCGCCGGAAAACGGCAGCCGCTACGGCACGCCGTTCACGGTGTCGATCGAGGCGCGCCATGGCGTGACCACCGGTGTGTCGGCCGCCGACCGCGTTACCACCATCAAGGCCGCCATCGCGCGCAATGCCCAACCGGATGACGTCGTGCGCCCAGGCCATGTGTTCCCGCTGCGCGCGACGACTGGTGGCGTGCTGGCCCGTGCCGGCCATACCGAAGGCTCGGTCGACCTGGCCAGGCTGGCGGGCCTGCAACCGGCAGCGGTGCTGTGCGAGCTGATGAATGCTGACGGCACCATGATGCGCGGCGAGCAGATCGAGCAGTTCGCCGAAGAGCGCGGTTTTCCGATCCTGACGATCGCTGAATTGATTCAGTGGCGCCGGGCGCGCGCGCTGTAAGCGTAGAGGTTGGCTGAGAAAACTTAGGCTCCCGCCTCCGCGGGAGCGACGTTCGAATGATCTTGCAGCAGACTTATTCGGCCAGCAGACTGTTCACCGGCGTCAGATCTGCCTCGCGCAGCGAACCGGCCGCTGCCTTCAGGCGCAGGCCATTGATGATCACGTCATAGCGCGCACGCGACAGGTCGGTGCGGGTCTGGTACAGCTGGCGCTGCGCATTGAGCACGTCGATATTGATCCGCACGCCAACCTGGTAACCGAGCTTGTTCGATTCGAGCGCCGACTGGCTCGACACTTCCGCCGCTTCCAATGCCTTTACTTGCGCCAGACCGCTGTTCACACCCAAAAAAGACTGACGCGCCTGCAGCGCTGCATTGCGGCGGGTTGCTTCAAGATCGTTGCGCGCGCGGTCTTCCAGCGCGATCGATTCACGCACACGGCTGGTGACAGCAAAGCCGCTGAAGATCGGCACGCTCCACTGCAGACCGATGGCGTTGTTATTGGTGTCGCCCGAGCTGCCGGTGCGGCCGTTGACGTCGCGGCGGGTCGAGCTGGCCACGAGGTCGAGCGTCGGCAAGTGGCCGGCGCGGTTGCGCGAGATGTCGCGCGTGGCGATTTCCACCTGGAGCTGGCCGACCGTCACGCCATAGTTCTGGTTCTCGGCCGACGACACCCATGGATCGACCGTGGCCGGCTGCGGCACGGCCAGCGTGGTGCCAGGTTTCAGTGCCGCCAGATTGCCCGGTGCGGTGCCGATGATCGCCTGCAACGCATTGCGCTTGTTGTCCAGATCATTGACGGCAGCGAATTCCTGCGCCAGCACCAGGTCGTACGCCGCTTGCGCCTCGTGCGTGTCGGTGATGGTCTGGGTGCCGACCTCGAAGTTGCGCTTGGCCGAGGCCAGTTGCTCGGTGGTCGCGTCCTTCTGGGCGCGGGTCGATTCGAGCGCGTCTTGCGAGGCCAGTACGTCAAAGTAGGCTTGCGCCACGCGCGTGATCAAGTCTTGCTGGGCCTGCGCAAACTGCGCTTCGGCAATGGCTTGCTGGAGTTTGCTTTGCTGGTAGGTTTCCCAACGATCCCAGCGATACAGAGGCTGTTGCAGCGACAGCGTGTATTCATTGGTGCGCAGGTTTGAACCGCTGCTGCCGATGATGCCCGGCTGGCCATTCGGCAAGGTGCCGAGCTGGCCAACGTTCCATGGATCGAAATCATTGTCGTTCTTGGACAACCCACCGCTGATACCAACGGTCGGGAGCAAGCCCGCACGCCCCTGCGTGATCCGCTCGCGGCCCGCGGATAGCGACGCGCGCGCACTCGCGTACGTCGCATCGTTGGCCAGCGCCTGCTGGTACACCTGGATCAGGTCGGCAGCGCTGGCGTTGAGCGAGAAGCACGCGCTCGCAAGCAGCACGGCGATAAGGGGTTTCTGCATTGCTATCTCCACAGGGGTCATCAAGTTTTTTCGATCAGGTCAGTACGTCGGCATCGACGGATCGACCTGCAAGGCCCAGGCGTGTATCCCGCCCGTCAAGTTGGTTACGTTGCTAAAACCATTGCGCTCGAGGAAGGCAGCGACCTGCATGCTGCGCGCCCCGTGATGACAGATGCAGACGACCTCGCGGTCGTCGTCGATCTCGGTCACGCGCACCGGAATCAGGTTCATCGGAATCTGGGTCGAGCCGGCAATCTGGCAGGTTTCGAATTCCCAGTTCTCGCGCACGTCGAGCAGCAGCGGCTGCTCGCGCGCCGGATCGGCCAGCCGGGCGGCCAATTCGGGAGCAGTAATCTGTTGCATTGCGGCGCCCTTAGAACGTGAAGCCCGACGGCTTCGATGCGCCCGTCAATGGCTTGGCGACGGTCTCGAACACGGTGACCGCGTCATGCGCCGTGGCCGACGTGCGGGTGATCAGCTGGCAAGTCATGGCCGGCGCCGCGCCGACGATCGCGATCATGCGACCGCCGATTTTCAGTTGCTTGATCAGTGCTTCCGGCAGCAGCGGCAGCGCGCCCGAGACCACGATCACGTCGTAGTCGGTGCCAGTGGCCCAGCCTTGCGCGCCATTGCCCACTTCGACCGACACATTGGTGATGCCGGCGGCGTCCAGGTTCTGCTTGGCCTGGGCTGCGGTGTCCGGCAGGATTTCAACGCTCGTCACGTGACGCGCCTTGCTTGCCAGCAGTGCAGCCAGGTAGCCGGAACCGGTGCCGACCTGCAGCACGTTGTCGCCCTGCTTGACCGCGGCCTCTTGCGCCATGCGCGCTTCGACCTTCGGATTGAGCATGGCTTCGCCGCCCGGCAGCGGGATTTCGGTGTCGGCAAATGCCAGGTTCTGGTAGGCCTGTGGGACAAATTGTTCACGCTTGACCACGTGCAGCAGGTCGAGGATGTCCTGGTCCAGCACATTCCAAGGACGGATCTGCTGTTCGATCATATTGAAGCGGGCTTGTTCGATATTCATTTCAGTTCTCGGTGGAAAAATAAACAATCCGATATTCTAATCCGTGAACGGTGCTGGAACCTATCTGAATAGATGTCTCGATGCACATCTTATCGACGCACGGCGTCCCCAGCGGTAAATTGCGACAGTCTGCAGTTTGGAGGGGATGAACGCCAGAAAACCGTCCTTGGCGTGAAGGGCAACTCAGTGGGGGAACTCAGTGGACGAACTCAGTGGGAAATTGCCGGGGTACTCGGCACGAGGCCATTGAGCGTAATGTCGAGGAAGGCGTCGAGGAACGCTTCCGGCTGCAGGTCGCAGCGTTCGCACGGGGCGATGGTGTGCTTCCAGGTCGACAGCATCAGCATCGGCGCGATCAAGACCTGGGTCGTCTGCGCGATATCGATGGCGCGAAACTCGCCGCGCTGTACGCCGCGCTCGAGCATGCTCGAGATCATGCGCATGCCGCGGCTCATCACTTCGGTCTGGTAAAAACGCGCGAGCTCGGGGAAATTATCGGCTTCTGCGAAGATCAGCTTGCTGATGCCTGACGCCTTGGTGGCGCCCACGCTATGCCACCACGACAGGATCACGTTGCGCAACAGCTCGGCGCTGTGTCCTTCGAACTCGGCCACCGAGACTTCGGCCTGGCCCAGCATCGGCACGATGCTCTGGCGCACGACAGCCTTGAACAGGTCTTCCTTGTTGGCGTAATACAGGTACAAGGTGCCCTTGGAGACACCAGCGCGCTTGGCCACGTCTTCCAGGCGGGTCGAGGCAAATCCCCGTTCCACGAACAGCTCGATCGCGGCAGAGAGCAGCTCTTGCGGCCGCGCTTCCTTGCGACGTTCCCAGCGTGGCTTACCGTCTGTTTGGCAGTCCATTTTCCCACCCGGAAATTATCTAAGGAACAACCAATATAGACCTGTCTTATTGATGTCGTCAAGCGGCCGTTGCGCAACCGAAACTATATTAATTGCGCGCCACAAGCGGTCGCTAAAGTCACTCTCGCCTGGCGGCGCCGGGGCCGATGTATACTGGCGCCCTGTCCACGCCCACGATCCATGCTTTCCACCTCCGCCCCCTTCCAGTGCCGCCCCCAATGCGGCGCCTGCTGCACCGCGCCGTCGATCACCAGCCCGATACCGGGTATGCCCGATGGCAAGCCGGCTGGCGTACGCTGCGTGCAATTGGGAGAGGACGAGCGCTGCCGCATTTTCGGGCAACCGGAGCGGCCAGCCTTTTGCGGCGGTCTGCAACCCTCGCACGAGATGTGTGGCGATACCCGTGCACAGGCGATGTTCTGGTTGAGCGAGCTGGAGCGACTGACGGCGCCCGACAAGACATGAGGCCGGAGCTTACACCGCCGGCTTGCCGCGCGCCTGCTGCACCCGCTGGAACAAGCCACCAAGCGTCAGGCCGTCGTGCCAGATATCGCTGAGCAAGACACCGTAGCGTTCGCGCAGCGCGCGTGCCAGCGGTTCGATGTCGGCGGCGTCGGGCATCCAGCGCGACGGCCTGGCGGCGCGCACGACATTGAGCACCGGATCATCAGGGCGCAGATGCAGGCGATCGCAGTCGCCAAAGGCACAGGCCTTGCCGAAGACGGTCAGGAATTCGCGGATGTCTTTACGGGAAGCGGAAGGGAAAGAACTGCGCCACGCCCGGCCTTGAAAAGGACGGTAACGCAAGGCGTTGGGCAACTGCCAATCATGAAATGCTACCCAGGCCAGCGCAGCAAGAATGAGGACAAGAAAAAGACTCATGGGTTGAGTGTAGCACGCGTTTTTGCGCATGACACATCTTTACGGCGAGATTAAAAACGGCCTTGCGGCATGCCCGGCCGTCTCGTACGGTTCAGTTAGACCGACGGCAGCCACGCCGCTCATGGTAAGCTTTGCCCCCGCGCACGTACCTTCCACAGTTCACTTCCACAGCTAAAAATAACCATGGATATTGTTCTCGCCATCAAGGCAATCATCATGGGCCTGGTCGAGGGTTTCACTGAATTCCTTCCGATTTCATCGACCGGCCACCTGATCCTGATGGGCAGCCTGCTCGATTTCACCGGCCCCAAGTCGACCGTGTTCAAGATTGTGATCCAGGCCGGCGCCATGCTGGCCGTGGTCTGGGAATACCGCGCGCGCATCGCGACGGTGGCCAGCGGGCTGGGTTCCGATCCCGTCCAGCAGCGCTTTGCGCGCAATGTCGTGATCGCGTTCTTCCCCGCCGCGATCGCCGGCGTACTGTTCAGTGCGGCCATCACCGAAGTGCTGTTCTACCCTGTACCGGTGGCCATTGCCCTGGTGCTCGGTGGTGTCATTATCCTGTGGGTCGAGCATCGCAATCGCCAGAACCCCAAGCCGGCGCGGGTCGAGACGGTCGACGACATGACCATGCTCGACGCGCTCAAGGTCGGCTGCGCGCAAGCCTTCGCGCTGATTCCCGGCACCAGCCGGTCGGGCTCGACCATTATCGGCGGCATGCTGTTCGGCCTGTCGCGCAAGGCGGCCACCGAGTTCTCGTTCTTCCTGGCCATGCCGACGATGCTTGGCGCCACCGTCTACTCGGTCGCCAAGGAACGCGACCTGCTGTCGATGGCCGACGTGCCGCTGTTTAGTCTGGGCTTTTTCTCGGCGTTTATTTCCGCCTTCCTGTGCGTGCGCTGGCTCCTGCGCTACATCAGCACGCACGACTTCACGATCTTCGCCTGGTACCGTATCGTATTCGGTATCCTGATCCTCGTGACCGCCCAATTCAACCTGCTCACCTGGGCGGAATAAACCTGCAGCAACAGCCGGTCCAACACACAGCTTGAACACTTTGTCCGACATCGAAAGCATGAATCCCGATACCGGCGCCGACACTGGCGCCGACCTCAGCACGCGCGCGCTCCATGTGCTCGAAACCGTCTTCGGCTATCCCGCCTTCCGCGGGCAGCAGGGCGAGATCGTCGAGCACGTGGCCAGCGGCGGCGACGCGCTGGTGCTGATGCCCACCGGCGGCGGCAAGTCGCTGTGCTACCAGATTCCGGCGCTGCTGCGCGACGGCGTCGGCGTGGTCATCTCGCCGCTCATCGCGCTGATGCAAGACCAGGTCGATGCGCTCGAAGAAGTCGGCGTGCGCGCCGCGTTCCTCAATTCGACGCAGACGTTCGAAGAAGCCATGCGCATCGAGCGCCTCGTGCGCACCGGCGAGATCGACCTGGTCTACGTGGCGCCCGAGCGCCTCATGACCACGCGCTGTCTTGAGCTGTTCGACGCATCGAATATCTCGCTGTTCGCCATCGACGAGGCGCACTGCGTCTCGCAGTGGGGCCATGATTTCCGGCCCGAATACATCCGCCTGTCGATCCTGCACGAGCGCTTTCCCAATGTGCCGCGCATCGCGCTCACGGCGACGGCCGACCAGCAAACGCGCGCCGAAATCGCGCTGCGCCTGCAACTGGGCGAAGCGCGCCAGTTCGTCTCGTCGTTCGACCGCCCCAATATCCGCTACTCCATTGTCGAGAAAGCCAACGGCCGCAAGCAGCTGCTCGACTTCATCGCCGGCGAACACGCGGGCGATTCGGGCATCGTCTACTGCCTGTCGCGCAAGAAGGTCGAAGAAACGGCCGACTTCCTGAATGAAAACGGCATCCGCGCGATGGCGTATCACGCCGGCATGGACTACGCCGTGCGCGCCAAGAACCAGGCGCGCTTCCTGCGCGAAGAAAACATCGTCATGGTCGCCACCATCGCCTTCGGCATGGGGATCGACAAACCCGACGTGCGCTTCGTGTGCCACCTCGATCTGCCAAAAAGCATCGAGGGTTACTACCAGGAGACCGGCCGCGCCGGCCGTGACGGCGGCCCCGCCAGCGCCTGGATGGCCTACGGCCTGCAAGACGTGGTGCTGCAGCGCCGGATGATCGACGAATCCGAGGCCGACGAAACCTTCAAGCGCGTGCTGTCGATGAAGCTCGACGCCATGCTCGGCCTGTGCGAAACGCTGTCGTGCCGCCGCATGCGCCTGCTCGACTATTTCGGCGAACGCTCCGGCCCCTGCGGCAACTGCGACACGTGTTTGATCCCGCCGGTGAGCTTCGACGGTTCGGTGCCGGTGCAAAAGCTGCTCTCCACCATCTACCGGGTCGACCAGCGCTTTGCCGGCGGCCACGTGATCGACGTGCTGCGCGGCGCGACCACCGAACGCATCACCCAGTGGCACCACGACAAGCTCACCGTGTACGGCGTCGGCGCCGACCGCAGCGAACAAGAGTGGCGCGCAATATTGCGCCAGGCGATTGCGCTGGGCCTGGTCACGGTCGATCACGACGCCTTCAGCTCGCTCAAGCTCACCGACGCCGCGCGTCCGGTGCTCAAGGGCGAGCAGACGGTGCAGCTGCGCCAGTACCAGAAACCGGTCAAGGCCAAGCGCCCTTCCACGGCACGCTCGACATTTGTCGAAGTGGAGCTGTCGCGCTCCGAGCAGGGCATCTTCGACCGCCTGCGCTCGTGGCGCATGGGCACCGCGCGCGAGCACGGCGTGCCGGCGTATGTCGTGTTCCAGGATGCGACGCTGCGCGAGATCGCCAAGGTCAAGCCGACCTCGATCGACCAGCTGCGCGGCGTGACCGGTGTGGGCGAGAAAAAGCTCGTGTCGTATGGCGACGAGATTGTCGCGATCATCAACGAGATGCTGTAGTCCTATTCGCGAAACAGGTGCGTGAAACTGCGGCTGACGGGCAGCACTTCGCTGCTGCCGCGCAGCAGCACCTGCATGCGTTCGGCGTCGATGCGCTCGGCGGCGCGGATCGCCGTCACCTTCACCACCGTGCCGCGGTGGATTTGCCAGAATTTGTCGGCATCGAGCCCACCCAGTAAATCCTTCAGCGGGATGCGCACCAGCGCCTCCGAGCCTTCCAGCACCACGCGCGTGTACTTGGTATCGGCCTGGAAAAACAGTACCTCATTCACGTCGATCAGGCGTATCTGCTTGCCCACGCTGGCCTTGAGCCATTTCAGTTTTTCGCGTGCCGGCGCGGGCGACGCGGCTTGCACCTGCCTGACGATGGCGCTCATGTCAGTTGGCCTGCTGTCGAGTTTTTCACGTAACCGCGCCAGCGCTTTGTCCAGGCGCCCCGGCTGGATGGGTTTGAGCAGATAGTCGACCGCGCCGGCGTCGAACGCGTCGACCGCGTACTGGTCGTAGGCGGTGACGAACACCACGTGCGCCTTGCGGCCGATGCGCTCGGCCACTTCCAGGCCGGTCAGGCCGGGCATGCGGATGTCGAGGAAGACCACGCGCGGCGTGTGCTCCAGATACGCGTCCCAGGCATCGAGGCCGTTGTCGACGGCGGCCACCACCTGCGCCCCGGGCCAGGCGCGCGCGAGCATGTCCGTCAGGCGCTCGCGCATCAACGGTTCGTCTTCGGCGACCAGTAGCGTGACCGTCATTGTTCTTCCTTGCGCGGGATGAGGATCTCGGCCAGCAGGCCAGGTTCGGCTTCGCTCAGCGCCAGGATTGCATCGTCGCCGTAGGCCAGGCGCAGGCGGCTGCGCACATTGTCCAGGCCCGTGCCGTTGCCGGGCGTGTCGCTCATGCCCAGGCCGCTGTCGTGCACCGCGACGCGAATGTGATCGGCATCTTCATGGGCGGTGACCGTGATTTCGCCGCCGCGCAGCGATGGCTCGATGCCGTGCTTGATCGCGTTCTCGGCCAGCGTCAGCACCAGCATGCTGGGGATGGGCGTGGCTGCCAGCGCAGGCGGCAAATCGATGCGCACGCGCAGGCGCTCGCCCATCCGGATCTGCATCACGGCCAGGTACGATTCGACCAGGCCGAATTCGGTTGCTAGGCTTACCTGCTCGCGGCGCATATCGCTCATGCTGGCGCGCAGAAAATCGATCAGGTGCGACGTGAGTTCGGCCGCGCGCGGCGCTTTGTCTTCGGCCAGTTGCTGCACCGCGCCGAGGGTGTTGAACAGAAAATGCGGCTCGATCTGTGCGCGCAGCAGGCGTAACTGGGTTTCGCTCAGTTCGCGCGCAAGGCGGGCCTGCTCGGCGTCGCGCTGCAGTTGCATGGCGAGCGCCTGGTAGTGGCGGTTGCGCAGCGTCGCGACCAGGATCAGGGGCGCGGCCACCAGCACAGTCGCGGCAATGGTCACGATGGCGATAGTGCGGGGCAGCGTCTCGAGTACGGCCTGTAACGGTTCGCCTTTGACGAGCGTGGCGACGATACCGCCATACACGCCCCCGATCACGCCCAGGCCGACCATCTTGACGAGCGCCCTGCCCTTGGCATGCGCGATCTTGCGGTAGTTGAACCAGACCCCGAGCAGGGACGCGGCCAGCGCCACGCCGATGACATTGGCGACAACGACTGCCCGCCACCAGTGCGTATCGGGCAGGAACGCCAGCTTGACCAGCAGACCGACTGCCGACAGGATGACGCACAGTTTGAGCAACGCAAGCAACAGCTGCGATCCGCGGGTCGTGGTGGAGAACTTGTACAACTCACCGCGCTCGTTCGCGGACAGCGCCGCCAGCTTGCAGGCGACATAGCGGCGGTAGCCGGCCGGCGCCTGCTGGGCCAGGCCCGGGTTCTGCATCACCGCCAGCTGCTCCTGTTCCCACGTTCTGTACCACTTCACAATCCGTGCCCACATGGCGTCCTCCGTTCCCGTTAATGTATAGCAACGAGACCAGTCTAGGAAAGGATCGCCGCTGTGGCCAGCGGCGGGTGACGAACGACGAAGGCGGTGGTGCGAACGACGACTGACTTGTTTATTTACGCGTGAAGACCAGGTCCCACACGCCGTGACCGAGCTTGATGCCGCGGTTCTCGAACTTGGTCAGTGGGCGGTACGCCGGCTGCGGCGCATAGCCCTCGGCGGTATTGGTCAGTTCCGGCTCGGCGCCCAGCACTTCCAGCATCTGCACCGCGTAGTCTTCCCAGTCAGTCGCCAGGTGCAGGTAGCCGCCCGGCGCCAGCTTCTGGCACAGCAGCTTGACGAACGCCGGCTGGATCAGGCGGCGCTTGTTGTGGCGCGCCTTGTGCCATGGGTCCGGGAAGAACACGTGCACGCCATCGAGCGAGCCGTCGGCGATCATGTGATTCAACACCTCGAACACATCGTGCTGGATCAGGCGCAGGTTGGCGATGTCCTGCTCGCCGATCTGCTTGAGCAGGCTGCCCACGCCCGGCGTGTGCACTTCGACGCCGATGAAGTCCTTCTCGGGCATCAGCTTGGCGATGTGGGCGGTGGTGTCGCCCATGCCGAAGCCGATTTCCAGGATCACCGGCGCGCTGCGGCCGAAGGCCTGCGCCATGTCGAGCGGTTCTTTCTTGTACTCGATCAGGAACTTCGGGCCCTGTTCATCGAAGGCCCGCGCCTGCGCGGTCGACAGCCGGCCCGCACGCGTGACAAAGCTGCGGATGCGGTGTTCGGTGGGATCGTACAGCATGGACCGCGCCGGGCCATTGTTGGGCTTATCAAGAGACATGGGATTCGAGGACGAAGAAAGTGAAGAGGAAAAAGCGGCTGTCATTATAGCCGACGCGCCGCGCCGCCCGGATCGGCCATAATCGTGCATTCACCTCAGCATTGCCGGAGCCTGCCCATGCATTCCACGACCCACCCCATCGCCATCGACGAGCATATCGCCGCCGTCAACCTGACCTCGTTCCACTACGGCGCGCCTGGCAGCGGCAAGAAGGTCTATATCCAGGCCTCGCTGCACGCCGACGAAGTGCCGGCCATGCTGGTCGCGCACGTGCTGCGCCAGGAACTGGAACGCCTGGACGCCGAAGGCCGCATCAAGGGCGAGGTGATCCTGGTGCCGGTGGCCAATCCGATCGGGCTGGCCCAGGTGATCCACGGCGCGCCGTTCGGCCGCTACGACCTGGCGACCGGCACCAACTTCAATCGCGCCTACCGCCACGTGGCGCAGGATGTGAAGGCGGCAGTCGACGGCCGGCTCGGGCAGGACGCCGCCGCCAACGTCGCGCTGATCCGCGAACATGCACGACGCTCGGTCGCCAGCTGGGAGTCTGGCAACGCGACGTCCGTGCTCAAGAAAACGCTGCTCACGATGGCGATCGACGCCGACATCATGCTCGACCTGCACTGCGACACCGAGGCGGTGCTGCACATGTACGCCGGCACACCGCTGGTCGAGGCGGTGCTGCCGCTGGCCGCGCTGATGGAAGCGCGCGTGCTGCTGGTGGCGACGGAATCGGGCGGCGAGCCGTTCGACGAAGCGTGCGGCCGCCTGTGGTGGGACCTGGCGCGCCACTATCCCGACGCCGCGATTCCGCCGGCCTGCGTGGCCGTCACGGTCGAACTGCGGGGCGAGAACGACGTCACGTACGACTACGCCCGCAAGGATACCGACGCGCTTCTGCAATACCTGGCGCACCAGGGCGTGCTCGATATCCCGCTGGGCCACATGCCCGCCTACGCGTGCGCGCCGACGCCCCTTGACGCAGTAGAGCCGCTGGCCGCGCCGCATGCGGGCGTGCTGGTGCTGCGCAAACAGCTTGGGGACCGGGTCGAGGCGGGCGAGGCGATTGCGGATATCGTCAATCCGGTCAGCGGGCAGGTCACGCCGGTGGCCGCGAGTCGGCCAGGGTTGCTGTTTGCGTGCACGGCGCACCGGCACCTGCTGCGCGGGATGCATGTGTGTAAGGTAGCGGGGACGGATTCGTTCAGGATCGGGGATTTGTTGTCGAGCTGATGTCACCGGCGCGGTTGCGCATTAGTCGGGCGAAAATGGCTGAAAGTGCGAGCGCGGGCAGCAGCCACGCGTGGCCGATCTTCAGTGTCATCAGGGTGGCGCCGCTGACCAGGCACCAGCTCACGGGGATCAGCCACAAGATCATGGGTGCCCGCCATGCGAGCAGTACGCCGAGGGTCGCCAAGACCGTTGGATTGGGCGCGATGCCGAAGACTTCCGCCTGGCGCCAGCCGCCGTTGTCGCGAGCAAGCGCCAGCAAGGGATAGGCGAAGACGGCCAGGCCGACGAGACTCAGCGGCATGCGCGTCGCCGCTGCGTTGATCGGCCTTGACGCCATCGCGCCCATGAGCAGTGCCTGCACTGTGAACGCCGCCGCGAACCATGGCGCCGCCGTGTTGATGTCGGCATAGCGCTCCAGGTGATACGCCCACGCGACCCAGCCCCAGGCTGCGGCCAGCACCAGCGCGGCAGTCGTCTGCGCGCGCTGGCTTGGCCGCGCGATGGCGTTGATCACCACCACGCCGGCCACCAGCGCCAGCAGATGCGCAGGCCACATGGTCTCGTTATAGCTCTCGATAAGCCGGTAATAGCTGCGGCTTGAAAACATCAAGAAGTCGAACAGCGAATACGTCCACCACTCGCTCATGCCAGCCTTCCGACATCCTGGGCGATGCGCTTGCGCAGCGCCTCGTCCGGCATGCGGCCGGTGCCGGCCAGCAGATTCTCGCGCACGTGCGCCACGCTCGATGTCGCAGGAATCGCGCACGTGACGGCCGGATGCGCCACGATGAACTTGAGCAGCGCCTGCGCCCAGGTGGTGCAGCCGATATCGGCCGCCCAGCCGGGCAGCGGCTTGCCGGCCAGCGCCTGCGTCAGGTCGCCCTGGCGAAACGGCCGGTTGACGATCACGCCGATCTTGCGCTCGCGCGCCAGCGGCAGGATGCGCTGCTCAACGTCGCGATCGAGCGCGTTGTACGAAATCTGCACGAAGTCGATCGGCTGTGCCGCCATGATTTTCTCGATCTCGGCGTGGCGCCGGCCTTCGGACGTGGTGATGCCGACGTAGCGCAGCCGGCCATCCCGCTTCATCTTGAGCAAGATCGGCAGATGCTCTTCCCACGACAGCAGGTTATGTACCTGCAGCAGATCGAAGCGCGCCACGCGCCACAACTTGCGCGAGGCTTCGGCCTGCGCCACGCCGCGCGCGCCTCCGCTGACCCAGACCTTGTCGGCAGCGAACAGCTTTGTGGGCGTGAGCGCCTGCACCGCTTCGCCGATCACATCCTGGGCCGAGCCGTACATGGGCGACGAATCGACCAGCCTGCCGCCGCCGGCGAAGAACTGGCGCATCACGTCGATCGATTCACGGCGGCCTTGCGGGTCGCGGCCGACGTTGAAGGTGATCCAGCTGCCAAGGCCGATGAGGGGGATGTGTTCGCCGGTCGAGGGGATTGCGCGGGTGAGCAAAGGCGCCGGCGCTGCCTGCAGCGATGGCAGTGCGATCGCGCCTGGGATGGCGAGCAACGACGCCAACAGGCGGCGCCGTGCAGGGCGATGCGGTAGCATGCGGCCTCCTGGCCTGGACTGGACAGCGCAGCATAGCGTAGCCAGGGACCAGGGGGCGCTCCGCTGTGCAGTTCAGGCCACGTCCCGCGGCGGAGCCTCTCCCCATGTCACGGGAACACGCGCCGGCGCGCCAGGGACGATGTTGCTGGCGGCATCCAGTCGGGCCAGCTGCTCGTGCGACAGGTTGATCGTCAGTGCCCCAAGATTGTCAGCCAGGTGCGCCGGCGAACGCGGTCCGATGATCGGTATCGCACCGTGCGAACCGGCCCACGCAATGGCGACCTGGCCCGCACTGGCCCCGACCTCGCCGGCGATCGCCAGCACGGTGTCGAGGATCTGCGTGCGCTGCGCCGAGTTCTCCGGCTGGAACACGCGTCCACCAAAGCCCTCGGCGCGGCCGGTTTCACCCTGCCGGTATTTTCCGGTCAACATGCCACCACCGAGCGGCGACCATGTCACTACGCCCAGGCCCAAGGCCCGGCTGGCGGGGAACAGGTCGGCTTCCGGCACGCGCTGGACCAGGCTGTGCTCGAACTGCGCCGCGGCGATCGGCACGGCGCGGGTCAGCTCGGCCAACGTGACCGCGCGCGCCAGGCGCCAGGCCGCAAAGTTCGACAAGCCGGCGTACACGATCTTGCCGGCGCGTGCCAGGTCGTCGAAGCCACGCACGATCTCGTCGAGCGGCGTGACGCCATCGGGATGGTGGGCCCAGTAGATGTCGATCCGGTCAGTCTTGAGCCGCTTGAGGCTGGCCTCGACCGACGCAATCATCGCGCGTCGGCTATTGCCGGTCACCAGCCGGTTGGCGTTTGGCCCGGCGCCGTTACTGAACTTGGTGGCCAGTACAAAGTCGTCGCGCCGTCCTTGCAGCAAAGTACCAAGCAGTGTTTCGGACTGGCCGGCCTGGTAGGCATCGGCCGTGTCGATGAAATTGCCACCGGCCTCGGCGTAGCCATGCAGGATCGCTTCTGCAGTTGCAGGATCCGCGCCATGCCCCCATCCCGTGCCGAAATTGCCGGTACCAAGCGCCACTTGCGCGACCCGCAGGCCGGTGTTGCCAAAGACGGTGTATTGCATCGCATTCTCCAGGTGGTCCAGATTGGCGCTTGCGCGCTTTCAGCCTGCCCCGGCCAGGATCCGGTCGCGGCACACGGCCAGGATTTCGTCGGCCAGCGGCGAATCATCGGGACAGGCGCGCGACATGACGATCGCGCCCACCATATGGGCAAGCTGGTCGAGCGTGACTGCCCGCGCTGCCGGCTCGGCATCGGCATCGGTCAGTGCAAGCGTGGCGAGCAGACGTTCGATGCCGTCGGCAAAGCTGGTTCGCACCTCATGCGGCTGGCGCGCGGCGTCGCCCCCCAATGCCGCCATCGTACAGCCGGTAGCGCGGGCATCGCGGTGCTGGCGCGACAGGTAGGCCCGCACGAAGTCGGGCCGCGCCGCGCCGACGCTGAGCGCCGCCGTTTGCGCGATCCCGCAGGCTGCCGACTCGGCCATCAGATCGGCTTTGGAACGGAAATGCTTGTAGAAGCCGCCGTGCGTGAAGCCGGCTGCCGCCATCAGGTCAGCCACGCCGACGCCATCGTAGCCGCGCTCGCGAAACAGCGTGGACGCGGTCTCGACGACGTGTGCCCGGTTGGCCTGCGCCTGCGCCTTGGTGACCTTCATGGTGTGATCGCTCCGCCTGGTGATTGCATCAGCCGCCAGTGTACATTGATGTTGACCATCATCAAAGCCTTGACTTTAAAGATTATGATCGTCATTATTAATCCCGTTCCAGCAGGTCGGCATCAGCACCTGCTCAATCCAATGTCAGAGAAACCACCATGACTGCACTTCCTGCCATCCTCATTACCGGCGCATCCAGCGGCATCGGCGCCACCTATGCCGAGCGCCTCGCCCTGCGCGGCCACGATCTCGTGCTCGTCGCGCGCGACCGCGGCCGCCTCGATAGCCTGGCCGCTGGCCTGACGGCGCGCTGCGGCGTGGCGATCGACGTGCTGCAAGCCGACCTGACCGATGCCGACGACCTGGCGCTGGTCGAGGCGCGCCTGCGCGACGATGCCCGCATCGGCATCCTGATCAACAACGCCGGCATGGCCCAGTCGGGCGGCTTCGTGCAGCAAGGCGGCGCCGCGATCGAGCGCCTCGTCGCGCTCAACATCACCGCGCCGACGCGCCTGGCCGCCGCCATCGCGCCGCGCCTGGTGCAGGCCGGCGCCGGGGCCATCGTCAATCTCGGTTCGGTGGTGGGCTTTGCACCTGAATTCGGCATGACGGTGTATGGCGCCAGCAAGGCGTTCGTGCTGTTCATGTCGCAGGGGCTGGCGCACGAACTCGGGCCGCGGGGCGTGTATGTGCAGGCCGTGCTGCCGGCGGCAACCCGCACCGAAATCTGGACGCGCGCCGGGATCGACGTCGCCACGCTGGCCGACATGATGGACGTGGGCGAACTGGTCGACGCCGCGCTGGCGGGATTCGACCGGCGCGAAGCCGTCACCATTCCGCCGCTGCACGTGGCGGCGCGCTGGGACGCCCTCGACGGCGCGCGCCAGCAACTGCTTGGCGACATCCGGCAAGCACAGGCTGCGGAACGATACCGCGCAGTCGCATGATCCTTGACCATGAAAGCCGACCCACGATGAAAGCCTTGACGATCGACCGCTATGGCAAGCAGGCAGACTGCCGGATTCGCGATGTGCCGCAGCCCGAGCCGGGCGCCGACGAGATTTTGGTGCGGGTCCACGCCGCCAGCGTGAACCTGCTCGATGCCAAAATCAAGAATGGCGAGTTCAAGCTGATCCTGCCCTACCGCGTGCCGCTGGTACTGGGCCACGACATCGCCGGCGAGGTCGTGCGCGTCGGGCCGGAGGTACGCCGCTTCAAGCCGGGCGACGAAGTCTTTGCACGACTGGACGACATGCACATCGGCGCCTTCGCCGAATACGCCGCCGTGCGCGAGGGCGCGCTGGCGCACAGGCCGGCCACGCTCAGCATGGAAGAAGCGGCGTCCCTGCCGCTGGTGGCATTGACCGCCTGGCAGGCGCTGGTTGAACTGGCCGGGCTGGCGCCCGGTCAGAAAGTGTTCATCCAGGCCGGCTCGGGCGGCGTCGGCAGCATCGCCATCCAGCTGGCCAAACACCTGGGCGCCTTTGTCGCCACCACGACCAGTACCGGCAACCTCGCCTGGGTGGCGGGGCTGGGCGCCGATCGCGTCATCGACTACACACAGCAGGATTTCGCCGACGTGCTGCGCGACTATGACGTGGTGCTGCACAGCTTGGGCAGCCGCGAACTGCAACGGTCAGTCAAGGTGCTCAAGCCTGGCGGTCGCCTGATCTCGATCTCGGGGCCGCCGACGCCGCAGTTTGCACAGGCGCAAGGCCTGGCCTGGCCACTGCAGCAAGTGCTGCGGCTACTCAGCCACGGTATCCGGCGCGCGGCCAGGCGGCGCGGCATCGACTACACCTTCATGTTCATGCGCGCCGAGGGCGAGCAACTGGCCTGGATCGCAGAGCTGGTCGATGCCAGGCATCTTCGGCCCACGATCGATCGTGTCGTGCCGTTCGAGCAGGCGGCCGAGGCGCTCACCTACGTCGAGCAGGGACGTGCGAAGGGCAAGGTGGTGATCAGGATGCGGTGAAGGGGATTGTGGTGCGGATGATGTGGCAAGGCTGGAGCGGGTGAAGGGAATCGAACCCTCGTCGTAAGCTTGGGAAGCTTCTGCTCTACCATTGAGCTACACCCGCGTTGCCAGCATTCTACGCGCGTTTGGGAAGCTTTGACAAATTCTCAACCCACCTGCGCGCGCAGCCTGCAATCAATCAGGCTGCTCCACCACATACCCCTTCGCCGCCAGCGCCGCGATCACGCCTTTCGGATCGAACACATCGTCGATCGGCAGCATCGCAAACGTCGACGTATTGGCTGCCAGTGCATTCTCGGCCGAGACGAGCCACTTGGCATTGGCGCGCGCTTCCATATTCTTGACCTCGGGTTCGGCATCGAACGCGGCGCTGTTGACCAGGGATTCGAAGCAGGCCTTGCGCTCGGCATGGTTCAAGGCTCGCATGGCGTCGATATCGCCCTTGGCCCAGGCATTGGCGCGCGCGCTGGCGGCGTCGATATCGGCTTCCAGCGTGGCCATCGTCTGCGTCAGGCAAGCGGCATCAGCCAGCGTCGTCTTCTTGAAGTTCTTCAGCAAGGCGCCGGCATTGTCCGACGGAATCACAAAGGTGGACGACGTTTCCGTCAGCTTGTTCTGCTTGACCAGATCCATGACCTTCTTGCGCACGACGTTGCCTGACACCAGCCCAGCTTGCTTGCGCGCCGCTTCCGACAAGGTCTGGGCTGCGAAGATCGGCCGCTCGCGCTCGACGTCGCTGTTAGTCGGAAGGTACTTGGCCTTGAGGGTTCTCCAGCGCGCGTAATCCTCTTGCGGCATCACGTCGCGCAGCTGCGCCCCATCGGGATTCTTGCGCACGCCGATCAGGCTCGGCAGCAAAGTGATCGTCTTGAAGAACCCCGGTTTGATAGTGGCGCCCGGAGGCGCCAAATACTCCTGCGAATTCCTGATGGCGTTTTCGACCTGCTGCGAGCGCCACGCAATATCCTTCGTCAACGGCGCGTAGGTCCCGAAGACCCACAGCACGTGATCGCCCTTCGTCACCTTCCACATGCCTGGGCCGGGGCGCTGGGCGACAACGTGGATCTGTTCAGGAGCCGGCTCGGAACCGTCCGCGACAACGATGCTGGCGGCAGGCGTCGCATCCACCGCATCAAGCGATTGCGCCCGTGCCGGGGCGGCCAACAATGACAGGCAAAGTACTGGAACGACGAGTGCGCGCATGAGACATCCTGTTGTGAAAGTAACCAGAGCTTGCGCCGATTATGACGCTGGATGCTCAGCACCAACAAGGACATTTGAATGCATATGCGCCGTATGGCGATCAGTTGTCCTCTATCCGGTCGACAAGCGACTGCGCCACCCGCAGCCCCTCCACCATCGCCGCAAACGCCGCGTGCTTGGTCGCTTCATCGGGCACGCGCAGCACATACGACGGGTGATAGATCGTCACTACCCACGCATCGCCATGCCGCATCGGCTGCCCGATCTTGTCCTTGAGCGTCACGCTCCCTGTCTGCAGCACCGACTTGAGCGCCGTCGCGCCCATCGCCACGATCACCTTGGGTTTGCGGGTGGCGATTTCTTTTTCGAGCCAGTAATGGCAGGCCTCGATTTCTTTCTGCGCCGGCGTCTTGTGCAGGCGCCGTTTGCCGCGCGGCTCCCACTTGAAATGCTTGACCGCGTTGGTGATGTAGACGCCCTTGCGGTCCACCTCCGCCTGCGCGAATACACGATCGAGCAGCTGCCCGGCCGGGCCGACGAACGGCTGGCCGGACAAATCCTCCTGGTCGCCCGGCTGCTCGCCGACGACCATGATCTGTGCGTGCCCCGGCCCGATGCCGCCGACAGCCTGGGTCGCGTGCTGCCACAATTCGCAGCGCCGGCATTCGTCGAGTTTCGACGGCTGCTCACGGTCGGGCTGCGCTTTCTCGGCGGTGATCGGGATCGTGGTGCCGCCGCGCTGGCCCACCGTCGATACCTGGCCGATACGGCGCGCGCCCAGGCCGGCCTGGCTGACCATCGACGGCACCAGCGCGCCCTCGGGCAGGTTCTTCCAGAAACGCGACGGGATATGGCTTTGCATGACCTGCGTGTTCAGGCGCGCCGGATTGAAGATGCTGCGGTAGTACGTCAGCCACAGCGCCTCGCCGTCGTCTTCCAGGTCAGCGGGGCCCGACATCAGCGGGCCTGCATCGTGCAGCGTGGCGCCGTCCCACAGCACGCTGGCCTCGGGCGTGGCGATCATCCAGGTCATCTTGCCCATGCGCGCGACGAAGTGTTCGGCCACCTGCGGCAGCACATCGTGCGCCGGCTCGAACCAGGCGACAAACTGCGGCGGCCCGGCCTCGAGCGGCCGCTCGCGAAAGCGGATGTAGGCGTGCATGTCGTGCACTTCGCGCCGCACGGATTTGACCATCGTGTGCAGCCGCGCGCCATCGGGATCGGCAGGTGACTGGACATCGTGCTCGCCCTGCTGCCAGCGCCACACCACGCGGTACAGGAAAGCCCAGCGGTCATGGTCGCGGTAGCAGGCGGCGGTTTGCAGCATCTCCATCAGGGAGCGCGGCACTTGCGGCCTTGGCGTGGCCTCAAGCGTGCGTTCGGTGAGTGCCGGCGCGGGTGTCGCAAGCAGATCGCCGCTCGGATGCACCGTCTCCCGTGCTGATGCCGGCGCACTTGAAAATAGGTCGGCGCCGGGCGCGCCCCAGGTCACCGCCTCGGGCGGCACACCGGCGCGCAGCAGGGCGCGCGCCGTGGCGCGCCACTCGACGAACGTCGACACCAGCAGTGGCTGCCCCGCGCGCACTGCGGCGACCGCCTCGCTGGCGGCAACCATGGGATTCACGCGGCCTGCAATTCCGGCCACAAGTTCATCTGCTGCGGCGCGTCGGCCATGTGCTTGCGCAGCAGATCGGAGCTGGTCGCGCCCTGCGCCGGCTTGTAGTCGGCGGTGACGACGAACGGCGCCAGTTTTTTCAGGCTGCAGCGCAGCCGCGACAGATCTTCCCAGCGGATGCGGCGCAGGCGGCGCAGGTCGGCGATGCGCTTGGCGTTGCGCAGGCCGATGCCGGGAATGCGCGCAATCAGCGTCGCATCGACCCGGTTCAGGTCCATCGGAAACTGGTCGCGGTTCGACAGCGCCCAGGCCAGCTTGGGATCGATGTCCAGCGCCAGGTTGCCCGTCTGCGGCATGATCTCGCCCGCCGTGAAGCCATAACTGCGCAGTAAAAAGTCAGCCTGGTACAGGCGGTGCTCGCGCAGCAGCGGCGGCGGCGCAAGGGGCACGCTCTTGGGGCTTTGCGGGATGGGACTGAACGCGGAGTAGTACACGCGCTTGAGCTTATAGCTGCCGTACAGCGTCTCGGCCGTATTGAGGATCGTGTGGTCGTCGCTGGCGTCGGCGCCGACGATCATCTGCGTACTCTGGCCGGCTGGCGCAAATGCGGGCGCCTTGGGTTCTTCGGCCTTTTCATCGAGCTTGCGGCGGATGGAGCCCATCGCCAGCTTGATCGTGTGCACGCTCTTTTCGGGCGCGAGCTTCGTTACGCTGTCGTGCGTGGGCAGCTCGATATTGACCGACAGGCGATCGGCCCAGCGCCCCGCTTCGGTAATGAGCAGCGGATCGGCATCGGGAATCGTCTTGAGGTGGATGTAGCCGCGGAAGTTGTGCACCTCGCGCAGCGTGCGCGCCACCGCCACCAGCTGCTCCATCGTGTAGTCGGCCGACTGGATGATGCCGGAACTGAGGAACAGGCCGTCGATATAGTTGCGCAGGTAAAAATCCTGCGTCAGCTTGACCACTTCGTCGACCGCGAACCGCGCGCGCGGCACGTTCGACGTGCGCCGGTTGATGCAGTACTGGCAGTCGTAGATGCAGAAATTGGTGAGCAGGATCTTGAGCAGCGAGACGCAGCGGCCATCGGGCGTATAGCTGTGGCAGATGCCCATGCCGGTGGTGGCGCCCAGGCCGTCCTTGCCCTCGGAGCCACGCTTGGGCGCACCGCTGCTGGCGCAGGATGCGTCGTACTTGGCCGCGTCGGCCAGGATTTCGAGCTTGTCGTTGAGTTCCATTGGACGCCCGTGGCTGTATGGGCATACAGTATACCGTGGCGCGTCATGACACAGGGTGCGCCCGCCAGGCGTGCGCACGAACCGCCGGTTCAAATCCGGTACGTGTGGCGGGGCAGCTCACGCCAGCAGCAAGCGTTCGGCCAGCGACAACTGCTGTGCATCCATCCGGCGCGCGGTCCGTGCCAGATAATCAAGCGCCGGCCCCACACCGGCGCCACCGGCCCGGTGCAGCCACGCATACGCTTCGACCAGATCGCGCTGCGCGCCCTGCCCCGCCGCATACATCACGCCCAGGTTGAACTGGGCACGCGCATGGCCCTGGCGCGCCGCGCACAGGTACCAGAAATGGGCCGCTTCGTAATCGCGCTCGGCGCCCTTGCCGCAGTCGTAGCGCAGGCCCAGCTCGAACTGCGCCAGCGCGTGCTTCTGCTCGGCGGCCTTGTGGAACCAGTCGGTCGCTTCCGCCGGATCGCCCAGATCGAGCCGGTCGAGCAGCGCGCCCACCATGTACTGGGCCGCCGCGTAACCCTGCGCCGCCGCACGCCGGTACCAGGTCAATGCCTGCATGCCGTCCTGCGCCACGCCCTCGCCATTTTCATGGCGCAGGCCCAGGTTGAACTGCGCGTGCAGATGCCCCTGCTCGGCCGCCTTGCGATACCACTCGGTGGCCTCGACCGGATCCTGTGGGACGCCGTTGCCGGTATCGAGCAACTGCCCGAGATGGTACTGCGCCACCGGCAAGCCCTGCTCGGCCGCGCGGCGGTACCAGATGGCTGCCTGCGCCGCATCCTGCACCACGCCCTGGCCGTGCTCGTGGCGCATGCCCAGGCTGTCCTGCGCGCCCGCGTGGCCCTGCTGCGCGGCGCGCCGGTACCAAGTGGCGGCCAGTGAGTCGTCCTGCGGCACGCCGTGGCCGGTGTCGTACATCAGCGCCAGATTGAACTGCGAGCTGGCATGGCCCTGGATGCCGGCGCGCCCGTACCACAGCATCGCCTGTTCGCCGTCGGCTTCCACGTCCTGGCCCTTGTCGTAGCGCAGCCCCAGATTGAACTGGGCCGGCGCATAGCCCTGCAGCGCGGCCTTGCGCAGCCACTCCAGCGCCTGCGCCGGGTCGCGCGCCACGCCCTGGCCACTGTCGTAGCGCAGGCCCAGGCTGTACTGCGAACGGGAGTAGCCCTGCTCTGCCGCGCAGCGATACCAGCCCAGGGCCGCGTCCTGGTCCTGCGCCACGCCCTTGCCGGTGTCGTACATCATGCCCAGATTGTGCTGGGCGCCCGGTTCACCTTGTTCGGCGGCGAGCTTGAACCAGTGCAGCGCGCGGCCCACGTCCTGCGCCACGCCCTGGCCCTTGGCGTACAGCCAGCCCAGGTTGTACTGGGCCAGCGCATAGCCCTGGCTTGCCGCGCGCTCGTACCAGTGCGCGGCAAGCGCGAAGTCCTGCTCCGCGCCCTGGCCCTTTTGCACCATTACGCCAAGGTTGTACTGGGCCTGCGCCAGGTTGGCTGCCGCCGCGAGGCGGTACCAGCTCACGGCCAGTGCGTCGCTTTGCGCCACGCCCTGGCCATTGACATACATGAAGCCCAGGCTGTGCTGGGCCTCGGCCACGCCGCGCTCGGCCAGCCCTTTTACACGCAAGAACTCAGCACTATAGGAAGGTGCGTCGGGCATGGCGGCTTATGCCAGCACGGCGCGCAGGTTCGATCCGGGCCGGGTGCGCAGCGCCACCATGAAGTCGCCCAGCGAAATCGGGCGGTAGAACAGGTAGCCCTGCATCGTCATGCAGCCGTTGGCGCGCAGGTAGCGCGCCTGTTCTTCGGTCTCGACGCCTTCGGCAATCAGGTTCAGGCCCAGGCCGCGCGCGATCGAGATGATCGCCAGGATGACCGGATAGTGGCCGTCCTCTTCGTGGATCTCTTTCACGAACGACTGGTCGATCTTGATCGTGTGGATCGGGAAGCGGTGCAGGTACGACAGCGACGAGTAGCCGGTGCCGAAGTCGTCGATCGCGATCGACACGCCCAGCTCGCACAGTTTATTGAGCTGCTCGATCGCATACTGCGGGTTGCGGATGCAGATGTTCTCGGTGATCTCCACTTCGATCTGCTGCGGCGAGATCGCATAGCGCGCCAGCGCCCCGCGCATCTTCTCGAAGAAGTCGCCGCGGTCGAGGTATTGCGGCGACAGGTTCAGCGAGAGCCGGATGTCGCTGCCGCCGACGGCGTTCCAGCGCAGCATGTCGCGGCACAGCGCCCCGATCATCCAGTCCGAGATCGGCAGCATCAGGCCATTCTCTTCGGCGAACGGCAAGAATTCGCCGGCCGACAGGCGCCCGCGCGTCGGATGGTTCCAGCGCATCAGCGCCTCAGCGCCGGTGATGTTGCCGGTCATGGCGTCGATCTGCGGCTGGTAGAACATCTCCAGCTCGTCGTGCTCGAGCGCGCGGCGCAGCGCCTGCTCGAGCGCGATCTTCTGGTGCGACACTTCGAGCATCGAGTCGTGATAGAAGCTGTGGCCGTTCTTGCCCAGCGCCTTGACCTGGTACATCGCAATGTCGGCGTGGCGCAGCAGTTCGTCGATCGATTCGCCGTCTTTCGGGTAGATGGCGATGCCGATCGAGGCCGAGATGTGCACTTCGTGGCCATCGAGATCGAACGGCAGTTGCAGGCACTCGAGGAACTTGTCGGCGACCATGCGCGCGTCGTCGTGGCTGAGCAATTCGGGCAGCACGATGGTGAATTCGTCGCCGCCCTGGCGCGCCAGCGTATCGCCCTTGCGCAGGCATTCCTTCAGGCGGCCCGCCGCCTGCTGCAGCAGCTCGTCGCCCTTCACATGGCCCAGCGTGTCGTTCACCAGCTTGAAGCGATCGAGGTCGATGAACATCACCGCGAGTTCGGTCTGCTTGCGCTTGGCCTGGATCACGGCCAGGCCCAGGCGGTCCTTGAACAGGATGCGGTTCGGCAGGTCGGTCAGGATGTCGTGATAGGCCTGATAGGCGATGACTTCTTCGGCGCGCTTGCGGTCGGTGATGTCACGCGCCACGCCATAGGTGCCGAAGAACTCGAGCTTTTTCACTTCCTGGTCCGGCACGTGCATGCCGATCGCGTTGAGCGAAATCGTCATCAACGTCGTGTTGAAGGTGCGGTCGTTGCTGCTGTTGCCATTCCCGCCCCTGCACTTCAGGCGCAGTTCGACGTTGCGCGAGGCGCGTTCGTCGATGCGGCGCTCGTTGAAGACATAGCGCGCGCGCTCCAGGTCTTCTTCGTGCACCACGATCGAGTAATGCTGGCCGATCAGCTCTTCGCGCGCGTAGCCGAGCAGCTGGTAAGCGCGGTCGTTGACGAACGTGAAGCGGCCTTCGTGGTTGAGCGTATAGATGATGTCCGGCGACGAATCCACCAGGTAGCGGTACATCTTCTCGGAGTTCTCGAGCTGGTTCGCGATGCGCGTGTTTTCCAGCGCCAGGCGCCGGCGCTGCAGTGCATTGCTGACGGTCGAGAGCAGCTCTTCGCGGCTGTAAGGCTTGCGCAGGTAGCTGTAGGCGCCGCGCTTGAGCGCGCCGATCGCGGCGTCGATGCCTACTTCGCCGCTCATCACGATCACGTCGGCGTCGATCCCCTTCTCGTTGATGAAGTCCATGATCTCGTGGCCGCCGATATCGGGCAGGCGCAGGTCGAGCAGGACCAGGTCGAAGCGCTGGCGCGACAGCTGCGCCAGCGCTTCGGTGCCCGATGGCGCGGTCACGAGGCGGTAGCCGCGCCCCTGCAGCAATTCGTACAACGAGGACAGCAGGCGGGGTTCGTCGTCGACCAGCAGCAGGCGTGGCTGGCTGTCGGCGTCAAGGGTCGGGGAAAACGGGAGCGGTTCACCAGGGAGCATGGTGGCAGGGTGCGCTTGCATGGTGAGGTTTAAACGGAACCGAGCGCGCGCGCCGGTAGCGCAAGCGCCGTGCCGGCGCCGGTGTACGCCGGCAGGAGAATTTCAAACGAGGTGCCGGAACTGGCGCTGCGGCAGGCGATATGGCCGCCCATCTTCTTGACCAGGCCATGGACGATCGACAGGCCCAGGCCGCGCTTGCCATCGGCCGCACCTTCCTTGCTGCTCTTGACCGGCATGAACAGATTGGCCAGCACTTCGCGCGACAGGCCGGGGCCGTTGTCGTTTACGCCCAGTTCGAGGTACAGGTGGCGCTCGCGGTTCACATGGCCACGGTTGACGATCTCGATCCGCCCGCCCTCTTTGTGCTGGGGACCAAGCGCTTCGACCGCGTTCTTGACCAGGTTGACCAGGATCTGCTTGAGCACATCGGGGTCGCCCTCGATCGCGCTGTCGCCGTCCATGCGCGCCACGATCTGCACGCCGCCAGGCACGAAGCCGCTGGTGCGAAACAGCCGCAGCACGTCGTCGACGACGCGGGTCGCATCGACCGGGCGCGGGCCGGCATCCTGCGCCTGCGGTTCGGCCAGGGAACCGATCAGCTGGCCGACGCGGTCGATCTCTTCGTTCAGGATCGACAGCTCGCCGCCCACCGGCTCCTGGCGCGCCAGCTTGCCGTCCAGGATGCTGAGGTAGTTCTTGATGATCGCCAGCGGATTGTTCACTTCGTGCACCACGCGGCGCGAGGCGTCGCGGAACTCTTCGGCCACGTTGGCCAGCTGGCGGCGCGCGTGACCGCGCTCCGACAACAGATTCTCGAGGGCGCCGGCGGCCTGCGCGCCGAAGGCCTGCATGAAGCGCTCGCGGCGCTGGCAATGCGGCAGCTGCCAGGCCGGCACGCCGCCAATGAGCACGCCCAGGCAGCGCGCGCCGGCCACCAGCGGCACGACCACCAGGCTGTCGGTGCCGAGGATGCGCAGCAGCTGCTCTTCGGCCAGGCCAAGCGGCTGGCGCTCGCGCCCCACGAACGCCGGCCGGCGCTCCAGTGCGCTGCGCGCGACCGGGCCGCCCTTGGCCAGCGACACCGAAAAGTCGGCGATGCGCGCCACGCCCGGCGCCGGGGCGCCCGCCAGCAGGTGACCGGTCGGGTTCTCGAGCAGCACCACGGCGCTCTCGAAATCGAACAGGATGCGGGCCGTGCGCGTCATCGCGTCGAGCAGGCCCGATTCGCCCTGCTGGCGCGCCAGGGTCTGGCCCACTTCCGACACCAGCACCATATTGCGCACTTCTTCGTTCAGGCGCTGCTGCACCGGGTCGACCGGCGGCGGCGGCGCATAGGCCGGTGGGCGCGGCATGTCGTCGGCGCCCGCCAGGTCGATGCCAAGGTGCGCGGCGGCCTGCTCGACCTGGCGCGCGGCGCCGGCCATCAGTTGCGCCGCGCGTGGGGCGTCGATCCCGCACAGCGCGCAGGCATCAAGCACCATTGCCTCGTCGCCCGCATGGCTGGTCAGCACATGCGCCAGGCGCACGATGCGGATCAGGGGATGGCTGCCTTCGAGGCGGTCGCCTGGCTCGTGGTGGTACAGCACCGCGTCGGCCAGGAACGAATCGAGCTGCCAGCGCTCGATCAACCAGGCGCCGGCTTCGGTGTGGGTGATCTGGAGCGTGCGCTGCTCGACCGCGCACAGGTCTTCGTCATCGATCGCAGTGAAGTTGAAGGCGTATTCCTTGGGCGCGGCCGCCAGCAGCGCCAGGCGGCCGACATTGTGCAGCAGGCCGGCCAGGTAGGCTTCTTCGGGATGGACGTAGTCGAGCATGCGCGCCGCATCGCGCGCGATCACCGCCGCCGTCAGGGAGTTTTTCCAGAATGCGCGCAGGTCGATGCTGCCGGCGTGCGGGAAGCTGTTAAAGGTCTGGAACACCGAATCGCTGATCACCAGCGTCTTGATCATGTCGGTGCCAAGCGCCACCAGCGATTGTTCGAGGTTGGCGCTGCGCGTGCTGCGGTGATACGCCGAACTGTTGGCGACGGCCAGCAGCTTGCCGGTCATGCCGGCATCCTTCGCGATCAGCCCGGCGAGTTCTGGCATGCCGAGATCGTCGGCCTGCAGGTGCTCGATCAGCTTGACCAGGATCTGCGGCATGGCCGGCAGCCGGGCGATCAGCAAACGATTGCGAATATCCTGGTCGGATAGGAGCATGTTATCAAACACGGCCGCCACTTGTCGAAGGGTTCAGGTAGGTGGCGATCGCGCCCAAACAGGCATGCCACGTCGCCGTGCACTTCAGTGCATGGAACAGGCAAGGGTTGTGCCCACTGCTCCGGATGTTAAAAACGTATCGTAGCATATATACATTTCTGATCAGGAACAATAGTTACACGAATACCGCTTGCTGAGGATGTCCTCTAGTAGTAAAAGCAGCCGCACGTCGAAACTTGTTGCAACGATACGACTGTTTCTTTTGATTCATGCTTGATGGGTGCGAATCATCAGGGTGTGGATTCGCCCCTGGCGCGCAGTTTGCGCCGATGGCGGCGCGCGGTATCCCAGAAGGCGAGCGACAGCAGCACGAAAAATGCCTGGCCGAGCGCCAGCGCCAGCACCGAATGCGACAGCGCCGGCGCAACGGCGCCAGCCACGATCGCGCCGAGCAGTGTGACGATGAACGACTGGCACGACGCCACCGTGCCGCGAATACGCGGGAACAGGTCGAGCGCCAGCAGCGTGGCGCCGGGCGCGATCAGCGAACTGCCGAAGGTGAAGAAGAACATCGGCGCCACCGTCCATGGCAGGGCCGGCGGGAAGAACGCGTGGTAGGTCACGTTGAAGGTCACCGCGCCGAGCATGAAGAAAAAGCCCATCCGGATCTGGCGCGCGAAATCCATCTTGCCGGCCAGCCGGTTGGCCACCAGCGAACCGAGGAAGATGCCGCTCACGGTCGGTACGAACAGCCAGGCAAATTGCGACGGGCCCAGGCCCAGGCTTTCGGGCAGCATCACGGGCGCCGCGGCAATGTACAGGAACAGGCCGGCGAAGTTCAGCGCCGTCACGCCGGCCTTCATGTGGAACAGGAACGAGCTGAAAATGGCGCCGTAGCTCTGCGCCAGGAAGCGCGGGTTGAACGGCTGGCGCTGATCCCGCGGCACGGTTTCGGGCAGGTGCTTCCAGCAGAACCAGAACAGCAGCACGGTGTAGATCGACAGCGCCAGAAAGATCGCGCGCCAGTCGAGCAGGGTCACGATCCAGCCGCCCACCACCGGCGCGATGGCCGGGGCGATCGAGAAGATCATCGTGACCATCGACAGCAGGCGCGCCGCCGCCGTATCGGAATACAGGTCGCGGATGATCGCGCGCCCCACCACCACGCCGGCTCCGGCGGACACGCCCTGCAGCACGCGAAACACCCACAGGTACTCGACCGACGCCGCCGAGGCGCAGCCGAAGCTGCCGATTGCAAACACCACCAGCGCCACCAGGATCACGTTGCGCCGCCCGAACGCATCGGACAGCGCGCCATGCCACAGCACCATGCCGGCAAAGGCCAGCATGTAGGCGGTCAGGGTTTGCTGCACCTGCAGCGGGGTGGCGGCCAGCTGGGCCTGGATCTGCGGGAAGGCCGGCAGGTAGGCGTCGATGGAGAATGGCCCCAGCATCGACAACGCCGCCAGCAGCGTTGCCAGGCCGCCGGCCGAGAGCATCGCAATCTTGTGGGGCATGGGCGCCGGCACGGGTGTGACGGGGTCCTTGGGCAGATCGGATGGTTCTGGCAGCATGGTGGCGGTCCGGGTCAGTCCTGCTTTGGTTTTGCTTCCTCGCGGCGGTTGAAGCCCGCCACCATATCGAAGCGGAACAGGCGGCATTCGAGTGCACCGTTGAAGAACGGCGTCTTGCGCGACTCTTTCAAGCGCAGCATCTTCGGCAAGCCCAGATCGGCCGTGAACAGGTAGGCGGTCCAGCCGGCGAAGCGCTGCTTGAGCGTGGTGGAAAAGGCGGCGTAGAAGCCGGCCGCCATGTCGTCTTGCGGCACGGTGCTGTCGCCGCGCACGCCGATCCGCTCGCCGTACGGCGGGTTGGTCAGCAGGATGCCTGGCTCGGTGGTCGGCGCCGCCACGTGCTGCGCCTCGATCTGCTTGAGCGGCACGTCGAACGTGATGCCGGCGATCCTGAGGTTATGGCGCGTCATTTCGACCATGTCGCCCGAGATGTCCGAGCCGAAGATGGTCGGTTCTTGCGGCAGCACGTTCGGCTTGACCGCCGCCTTCATCGCGGCCCAGGCCTGGCGGTCGTGGTCGGCGAATTTTTCAAAGGCGAAGCTGCGGCGCGCGCCGGATGGAATCCCTTGCAGCATCTGGGCGGCTTCGACCAGGATGGTGCCCGAACCGCACATCGGGTCGAACAGCGGCACGCCCGGCTTCCAGCCCGACACGCGCAGCAAGCCGGCGGCGAGGTTCTCGCGCAGCGGCGCGTCGCCCGTCTCTTCACGCCAGCCGCGCTTGAACAGCGCTTCGCCCGAGGTGTCGAGGTAGACAATGAAGTTGCGCGAATCGAGAAAGCCCACGATGCGCATGTCGGGTTCGCGCGTGTTGACCGACGGGCGCTTGTCATACTGGTCGCGGAAGCGATCGCAGATAGCGTCCTTGATCTTGAGCGTCGTGAATTCAAGGCTGCGCAGCGGCGACTTGACGGCGGTGACGTCGACGCGGATCGTGTGGTCGGGGCCGAACCAGTCTTCCCACACCTGCTCGAGCACCAGGTCGTAGATGTCGTTTTCGGTGGTGTAGCTGCGCTGGCCCATGCGCATGAGTACGCGCGAGGCGATGCGCGAGTGCAGGTTGAGCAGCCAGGCGTCCTGCATCGTGCCCGAGCAGTGCACGCCGCCGGGCACCTGGTTGTGCACCTTCAGCGTGGTGCTTTGTGCGGCGATCTCGCCGATTTCTTCGGCCAGCGCCGCTTCCATGCCGCGCGGGCATGGGCAAAAATATGAGGCCATGAGGTGTACCCTTTGTCCGTTGGTGGTTCTGTGGAGATAACGCGTCAGCCGTGAAGGTGGATGACCGTTGGATTATTTATACCGCTAACTTCAAAACCGTCATTCCCGCGGAGGCGGGAATCCAAGGTGCCCGCGCAGCCAGACGGGCATGCGCTTGTGGCTGCGCTGAGGACTTGGATTCCCGCCTCCGCGGGAATGACGTTTACAGGGCGCGGGCCGATGGACGCCATGCGCCCTGCGCCGTACGTCCTGCGCTCTGCTACCACTTAAAACGGCTTGACCGTCACCAGCACGACAATCGCCAGCAGCAGCACGACCGGCACTTCATTGAACCAGCGATACCACGTGTGGCTGCGCGTGTTCACGCCGCGTTCGAATTTCTTGAGGATGCCGCCGCACATATGATGGTAGCCGATCGTCAGGAACACGAGCAGCAGTTTCGCGTGCAGCCAGCCGCCCTTGATGCCGTAACCCATCCATAGCCACAGGCCGAGCAGCACCGCCGGCACCGACAGGATCAGCGAGAAGCGGTACAGCCGGCGCGCCATGCCCAGCAGGCGCTCGCGCGCGGCCGGGTTGGTTTCCTCGGCCAGGTTGACGAACAGGCGTGGCAGGTAGAACAGGCCGGCGAACCAGGACGCGATGAAGACGATGTGCAGTGCTTTGATCCAGAGATACATGCTTTCCTTGTGGTGAACGTTGAATGTCAGTTGCGTACTTCGCCGTGCCCGAACACGACATACTTGAGCGAGGTCAGGCCTTCAAGACCCACAGGGCCGCGCGCGTGCAGCTTGTCGTTCGAGATGCCGATCTCGGCGCCCAGGCCGTACTCGAAGCCATCGGCAAAACGGGTCGACGCATTGATCATCACCGAGGCCGAATCGACTTCGCGCAAAAAACGCATCGCGCCACTGTGGTCTTCGGTGACGATCGCTTCGGTGTGCTTCGACGAGTACGCGTCGATATGGTCCATCGCCTCGTCGATGCCGGCCACCACCTTCACGGCCAGGATCGGGGCCAGGTATTCGGTGCTCCAGTCTTCTTCCGTCGCCGCAACCAGGTGCGGATAGCCGTTCAACAGCGCGAACGCTTCCGGATCGGCGCGCAGTTCGACTTCCTTCGTCGCATACAACGCGGCCAGGCGTGGCAGCACGGTCGGCGCGATACCGCGCGCCACCAGCAGCGTTTCCATCGTGTTGCAGGTGCCGTAGCGGTGGCACTTGGCGTTGAACGCGATGGCCAGCGCCTTGTCGATGTCGGCCTTGTCGTCGATGTAGACGTGGCAGATGCCGTCGAGGTGCTTGATCATCGGGACCGTCGCCTCGGCCATCAGGCGCGCGATCAGGCCCTTGCCGCCGCGCGGGACGATCACGTCCACGTATTGCGGCATCGTGATCAGGGCGCCCACCGCCGCGCGGTCGACCGTGTCGACTACCTGCACCGCCGCCTGCGGCAAGCCGGCGCCAGCAAGGCCTTCGGCCACCAGCCTGGCCAGCGCGCGGTTGCAGTGGATCGCTTCCGAGCCGCCGCGCAGGATCGCCGCATTGCCGCTCTTGATGCACAGGCCCGCCGCATCGACCGTGACGTTCGGGCGCGCTTCGTAGATGATGCCGATGACGCCCAGCGGCACGCGCATCTGGCCGACCTGGATGCCGCTCGGGCGCACCTTCATGTTCGAGATTTCGCCGACCGGATCGGGCAGCGTTGCAATCTGGCGCAGGCCGGCGACCATCGTCGAGATTGCAGCATCGGACAAGGCCAGGCGGTCCATCAGCGCCGGCGCCAGGCCGGCCGCTTGCGCGGTTTCGAGGTCCTTGGCATTGGCGGCGCGGAGAATCCCGGCATCGCGTTCGATCGCATCGGCGATCAGGTGCAAGGCGCGGTTGCGGGTGGCGGTGTCGGCGCGCGCCATGGCGCGCGAAGCGGCGCGGGCTTGTTGGCCCAGCAGGTGCATGTGTGCGGTGATGTCCATCGTGATTTCCGTTACGTTATCGGTATTCAGGCGTGCGTTGAACGCGATGGCCGATCGCGATTTACCGCGCCACCCGCAACGCCAGCTGCAACATCGCGTCCCACGCGTCGCCCGCGAATTTTTTGGCGCGCAGGCCCTTGACCATGCGGTCGACCTGCGCTGCTTCTTGCAGCGCCGCTTCCAGCGTCGCGAGCGACACGCGGCGCAGCGCCGGCTCCATCATCCGCTCGCGCGGGCCCCATATCCGGTATTCCTTGAGCAGGGCGTTCAACGGCCGCCCCTGCCCCATCCCGCTCTTCAATTTTAGCAGCGTGCGGATTTCTTCGGCCACTGCCCACAAGACCAGCGGCAGCGCTTCGCCCTCGCCCTTCAAGCCTTCCAGCATGCGCACCAGGCGCGCCGTGTCGCCCGTCAGCATTGCCTCGGACAGCTTGAACACGTCGTAGCGCGCCACGTTCAGCACTGCATCGTGCACCTGCTCGAAACTCAGCTTGCCCGGCTCGTGCAACAGCCCGAGCTTCTGGATTTCCTGGTGCGCCGCCAGCAGATTGCCTTCGACGCGGTCGGCGATGAAGTCCAGGCTCTGGCGCTCGGCGCTTTGCCCTTGCGCGGCCAGGCGGTTACCGATCCAGGCCGGCAGCTGCGCGCGCTCGATATTCGGGATGTCGATGTAGACGGCCGCCTGCTGCAGCGCCGTCACCCATGACGCCTTGGCCGTTTGCCAATCGAGCTTGGGCAGCGTGATCAGGGTCAGGTTGTCGGGGCTGAGGTCTTTCGCGTACGCCTGCAGTGCGGCGCTGCCATCCTTGCCCGGTTTGCCGGTGGGGATGCGCAGCTCGATCAGCTTCTTGTCGCCGAACAGCGACAAGGCCTGGTTCGCCGCCAGCAGCTCGCCCCACTTGAAGGTGCGCTCGACGCTCAATACATCGCGCTCGGTATAACCTTGCGCGCGCGCCGCCTTGCGGATGCGGTCGGCCGCTTCCAGCGCCAGCAGATGCTCGTCGCTGGCGATCACGTACAGCTGCGCCAGGTTCTTGGTCAGGTGCCCGTCGAGCGCTTCAAGCCGCAGTTGCATCGCTTATGGCGTCGGCAAAGCAGCCGCCGGTGTCGCTGGCGCCGCAACGGGCTCCAGCGGCTTGATCGCCACCAGGCGGCGCAGGATCTGCTGCACCAGGTCGGATTGCATGTCGCGGTACAGCAGCGCTTCTTCGGATTCCTTGGCCAGCACCTGCGATTCATCGAACGCGATATTGCGGCGCAGGGTGATCTCGGTTGGCGCCAGCAACTGGCGGTTGTTCGCGTCGCGCACCTGGAACACGAGCGTGTAGCTGAGCGAGTACTCACGCACCCGGCCCAGGCTGTTGAGCGACAGGATCGACTTGCCGCGCGACTCGCTGATCACGTCGAACAACGCCTCGGCCTTGGACGCATCGGCTTCGATGCGCAGGTTGTCGCCCGCGCGCAGGTTGCGCTTGAGCTCCGTGCCCAGGGGCGAGGCTTCATTGAACGACAGCCAGATACTCTTGAACGGCACGTTGTACTGGCCGTCGCTGCCGCGCAGCTTGAAGCCGCAGCCGGCAAGGACCGCAACCATGAGCACTGCGCCCAGGGCGCGCACGAGGAAATTATTCGACATGTTCATCATCAGACCACAATGTTGACGAGTTTGCCCGGCACGACGATGACTTTCTTCGGCGTGCCTTCGATGAACTTCTGCACCGCTTCACTGGCCAGTGCAGCCGCTTCGATGGACGCCTTGTCGGCATCCTTGGCCACCTTGACCGAGCCACGCAGCTTGCCGTTCACCTGGATCATCATCTCGATCTCGGACTGCTCGAGCGCCTGCGGGTCGACTTCTGGCCATGGCGCGTTGAGCAGGTCGCCGTGGACGCCGGCAAAGCCCAGCTCTTGCCACAGCGCGTGCGTGATGTGCGGCGCGACCGGGTTCAGCAAGCGCAGGAAGATCGAGAAGCCTTCGGCGATGATGGCGTTCGACGCCGCGCTGTCATCGAGCTTGGCTGATTCGAGCGTGTTGAGCATCTTCATGCAGGCCGAGACCACCGTGTTGTACTGGATGCGCTTCAGGTCATAGTCGGCCTGCTGCAGCACCTTGTGCACTTCACGGCGCAGCGTTTTTTGCTCGTCGCTGTGCGTGCCCTGCACTTCGCCGCTCAGGGCCGCGGCGATGCGCGCGCGCTGCGCGTAGCCGAAGGCCCACACGCGGCGCAGGAAGCGGCTGGCGCCTTCGACGCCGCTGTTGGACCACTCGAGCGTCTGCTCCGGCGGCGACGCGAACATCGTAAACAGGCGCGCGGTGTCGGCGCCGTACTGCTCGATCTGCGCTGCCGGATCGATGCCGTTGTTCTTCGACTTCGACATCTTTTCGGTGCCGCCGATCTGCACTGGCTGGCCATCGCTCTTCAACACGGCGCTTTGCGGGCGGCCCTTGTCGTCGAAGGTCAGTTCGACGTCGGCCGGGTTGAACCAGGTCTTCTTGCTCGAGGCTTCTTCGCGGTAGTAGGTTTCGTTGAGCACCATGCCCTGCGTGAGCAGGTTCACGAACGGCTCGTCGAACTTCACCAGACCGAAGTCGCGCATCACCTTGGTCCAGAAGCGCGCGTACAGCAAGTGCATGACGGCGTGTTCGATGCCGCCGATGTACTGGTCCATCGGCATCCAGTAGTCATTGCGCTCATCGACCATTGCGTCGTTGGAGCCTGGCGACGTATAGCGCATGTAGTACCACGACGAATCGATGAAGGTGTCCATCGTGTCGGTCTCGCGGCGCGCCGGCTTGCCGCAGCTCGGGCAGTCGCACTTCAGGAACGCTTCGTCCTTGTTCAGCGGGTTGCCGGTGCCGTCCGGGACCAGGTGTTCGGGCAGCACGACCGGCAGGTCGGCCTCGGGCACCGGCACGATGCCGCACTCGGCGCAGTGGATCATCGGGATCGGCGTGCCCCAGTAGCGCTGGCGCGAGATGCCCCAGTCGCGCAGGCGGAACGTGACCTTCTTGGCGCCCAGGTCCTGGCTCGCCAGTTCGCCCGACACCGCATTGACGGCCGAGATGTAATCGAGCCCGTCGTACTTGCCCGAATTGATCGTGCGGCCGTTGTCCTTGTCGCCGTACCATTCTTGCCAGGCGTCCAGCGAGAATGCCTGGCCTTCGACCGCCACCACCTGCTTGATCGGCAGATTGTATTTTTTTGCAAAGCCGAAATCGCGTTCGTCATGCGCTGGCACGCCCATCACGGCGCCATCGCCGTAGGTGATCAACACGTAGTTGCCGACCCAGACAGGGATCTGTTCCTGCGTGACCGGATGGGTGACGAACAGGCCGGTTGGCATGCCCTTCTTTTCCATCGTCGCCATGTCGGCTTCGATCACCGAACCGAGCTTGCACTCGGCGATGAATTGCTGCAGTTCCGGGTTGTTCTTTGCGGCGTGCTGGGCCAGCGCGTGTTCCGGCGCCACGGCGCAGAAAGTCACGCCCATGATCGTGTCGGCGCGGGTGGTAAACACGTACAGCTTGCCGTCGTCGATCAAGTCACCTGCGTCATCGGCAATCGTGTGCGGGAACGCGAAGCGCACGCCGGTCGACTTGCCGATCCAGTTGGCCTGCATCGTGCGCACGCGCTCGGGCCAGCCCGGCAGCTTGTTGTCGACATGCTCGAGCAGTTCGTCGGCGTATTCGGTGATGCGCACGTAGTACATCGGGATTTCGCGCTTCTCGATGAGCGCGCCCGAGCGCCAGCCGCGGCCGTCGACGACCTGCTCGTTGGCCAGCACGGTCTGGTCGACCGGGTCCCAGTTCACGGTGCCCGTCTTCTGGTAGATGATGCCTTTTTCGAGCATCTTGAGGAACATCCACTGGTTCCACTTGTAGTAGTCCGGCTTGCAGGCGGTCATCTCGCGCGACCAGTCGATCGCCAGGCCCATCGACTCCATCTGGCCACGCATGTGGGCGATGTTCGAATAGGTCCATTCGGCGGGCGGCACGTTGTTGGCCATCGCCGCGTTCTCGGCAGGCATGCCGAACGCGTCCCAGCCCATCGGCATCAGCACGTTGTAGCCGTTCATCCGCAGGTAGCGGTACATCACGTCATTGATCGTATAGTTGCGCACGTGGCCCATGTGCAGCTTGCCCGATGGGTAAGGCAGCATCGAGCAGGCGTAGTACTTGCCCTTCGGGAAACGCGGATCGTGTTCGACGGCTTTGTAGGCGTCGATCGATTTCCAGTAGGCCTGGGCGGCCTGTTCGACTTCAGCTGGACTATATTTTTCTTGCATGATTTCTGCAGACGTAATGTGGGGGATGGAACCGGTCATTATAACCTGTTGATTTTGCACTAACGCGTGGCGTGGTGCAGGTGGGGGAAGCGGGGTTTGCGGTGATGCTGGCTGACTTGGGTTCCCGCCTCCGCGGGAACGACGTGCGAGCGCTGCAGGGTAACGGCGTTAGTACCTCTGCTATTGAGACCGTCGTTCCCGCGAAGGCGGGAACCCAAGTGTCGACAAGCCGCCAACAACCTCAGCGCAGCACCAACTCCAGTGCCGGCTTTTCGCCATAATCCTCATACCGCTCGTTGATGCCGCCGATACAAAAGGCCAGCTCCTCGAACAGATCCGGCGCCGCCGCCTTCATGGCGTCGGCGCCGGTGATGACGACTTCAAGCACTTCGTCCGGCCCAAGCCGGAATTTGGTCATGTTTTCGTCGTCGCGCAGGTAGCTCAGGCAATCCACCCAGGCATCGATGCTGTTGCCGTACGACGCCGGGAAACCGAATGCGTCCCGGCTTTGCGCATGAAACGCCGCTTCGTCGACGATGGCGGCGCCGTTCAGTTCTGCAACGGCCATATCAGGCTTTCAGGCCCAGCACGTCCTGCATGTCGAACAGGCCGCTGGATTTGTCGACCAGGAAGCGCGCCGCGCGCAGCGCGCCGTGCGCGTAGGTGACGCGGCTGCTCGACTTGTGGCTGATCTCGATGCGCTCGCCCGTGCCGAGGAACATGACGGTGTGGTCGCCCACGACGTCGCCGCCGCGCACGGTGGCAAAGCCGATCGTCGACGGGTCGCGCTCGCCCGTGACGCCTTCGCGCCCGTACACGGCGCATTCTTTCAGGTCGCGACCGATGGCGTCGGCAATGACTTCGCCCATCTTGAGCGCGGTGCCCGACGGCGCATCGACCTTGTGGCGATGGTGTGCTTCGACGATTTCGATGTCGTAGCCTTCATTGAAACTCTTGGCCGCAAGTTCCAGCAGCTTGAGCGTGACGTTCACGCCCACGCTCATGTTCGGCGCGAACACGAGGCCGACCTTTTCGGCGGCGGCGGCAATGGCGGCCTTGCCGGCGTCATCGAAACCGGTGGTGCCGATCACCATCTGCTTGCCGTTGGCGGCGCAGTACGCGAGGTGCGCCAGCGTGCCTTCGGGACGGGTGAAGTCGATCAGCACGTCGGCATTGTGCAGGCCGTGCTTGATACTGTCTTCTATCATCACGCCGGTGAGAAAGCCCCCGAAGGCGCCGGCATCCTGGCCGATGAACGGCGAACCGGGCAGGTCGAGGGCGCCGGCCAGGCGGGCGTCGGGGGCGTACTGGATGGCTTCGATCAGCATGCGGCCCATGCGGCCGCTGGCGCCGGCAACGGCGATATTCAACATCGTCATGGCGATTCCTTACTGCTGGGTTGCCGGCGCGGTCACCGTGATCGGTGCAACTGGACGGCTTTCCGGCTTGTCTTTCTTTTCCGGCACCTTGGCCGGGCCGGCGATGCGGTTGATGTAGTCGCGCTCGCTCGGCAGGTTGCCGCCCTCGAAACGCTCGACCACGTCATCCTTGAAGAATACGGTGACGCGGCTGGTGGTCAGTTCGCCATTGCCGCGGGCCAGGTAGAACGGATAATCCCAGCGGTCGGCGTGGAACACGTCGACCAGCAGCGGCGAGCCGAGCAGGAAGCGCACCTGATCGCGCGACTGGCCGACCTTCAGCTGGTTGAGCATCTCTTGCGAGACGAAGTTGCCTTGCTGGATGTCCGGGCGGTATGGCGAGAACACCCACAAGAATTTCTGCAGGCGCGAGGCTTGCACGGTCTGCGCGCCGGCATTGGCGATGGCGGCCGATTTGTCAGCGTCGGCGGCGGTGGCCGCAGCGTCCGTTGCCACCGGCGGCGCCGGACGGGTCTGGTTGCGCCAGGAGGCGCAGCCGGACAGCGTCAGCGTGCAGACGAGACCTGCCGCCAGCACCGCCTTGGCGGAAAATCGATGGGGTACGGCTTGTTTGACGCGCATAGGTAACCTCAAATCGTTCGAGCGGGAGCTTTCAAAACGCTATATCATAAAGCACTCCGCCAATATGCGAGTAACAAACATGAGTAACAATCCGACCGACCTGAAGGCAAGCGGCCTCAAGGCCACGCTCCCGCGCCTGAAAATTCTGGAAATTTTCCAGAACAGCGCCGTGCGTCACCTCACCGCCGAAGACGTCTACAAGATCCTGTTGGCCGAAAACATGGACGTGGGCCTGGCCACCGTCTACCGCGTCCTGACGCAATTCGAGCAGGCCGGCCTGCTCAACCGTAACCACTTCGAAACCGGCAAGGCCATCTATGAGCTCAACGCCGGCTCGCACCACGACCACCTCGTGTGCGTCACCTGCGGCCGGGTCGAAGAGTTCTACGACGACGAAATCGAACAGCGCCAGAAGATGATCGCCGAAACCCACGGCTATACGATCGTCGACCATGCGCTGGCGATCTACGGCAGCTGCCCGCAATGCAAGGCGGCGCGCAAGACAAGTTAAGCCATCCGCAGCCGGCAGGGCTGACGACAAAAAGGGCGCACGGGTTAGTTACCGTGCGCCCTTTTTTCGTCTGGCAGAACAAGACGGTCAAGGCTGGCTGAGTGCGTTCGACAGCAGCTTGGCGGTAATGTCGACGATGGGAATGACCCGCTCATAGGCCATCCGGGTGGGGCCAATGACGCCAAGGGTGCCAACGATGCGGCCATCGACGGCGTACGGCGCCGTGACCACGCTCATCTCGTCCATCGGCACCAGGTTCGATTCGCCGCCGATGAAGATCTGCACCCCGCCGGCCTTGCTCGACATGTCGAGCAATTGCATCAGGCCGGTTTTTTGCTCGAACATCTCGAACATCTGGCGCAGCGAGCTCATGTTGGACGACAGGTCGGTCACCGACAGCAGGTTGCGCTCGCCGGAAATAACCACGTCGTCGCTTTCGGCCATCGCCTCACTGCCGGCCTCGACCGCGGCATGCATCAGGCGCCCCATATCGTCGCTCAGTTGCCGCAACTCGCCGCTCAGGCGTTGGCGCACGCCGTCGAATGACTGCCCGGCAAAGTTCTGGTTCAGGTAATTGGCCGACTGCGACAACTGCGTCGGCGTGTAGTCGACATCGGTCAGCAAGAGGCGGTTCTGCACGTCGCCGCGCGGATCGACGATCACGAGCAGGATGCGCTTTTCGGACAGGCGCAAAAATTCAATCTGCTGGAACACCGATTCGCGGCGCGGGCTTTGCACCACGCCGGCGAACTGCGACAGGGACGACAGCATCTGCGCCGCATTGGCGATCAGCTTTTGCGGATGCTGCAGCGGCAGGCGCATGCGTTCGGCGCCGACCGTCGTTTCATCGAGCTGCTTGACCGTGAGCAGCGTGTCGACAAATACGCGATAGCCGCGCGGCGTCGGGATCCGGCCTGCCGACGTGTGGGGACTGGCAACAAAACCCATCTCTTCGAGGTCGGCCATGATGTTGCGGATCGTCGCGGGCGACAATTCCAGGCCCGACAGCTTGGACAGCGCGCGCGAGCCGACCGGCTGGCCGTCGGCAATATAGCGTTCGACAAGCGCTTTGAGCAGGGTTTGGGCACGGTGATCGAGTTGCATGGGTCCAGGAAACGGTTTGTGACGCTGCATTATAAGATTGGGGCGCGGCATGGCAGTGCAAGGCTTACTCGTCCACACGACCGATCCCCGTGTTATACGCGTATCTGCTGTTGTGTGTGTGGATGTTCGTGCTGGTTGTCGAGCCAATCGAGCAGCGCATCGATGCTGTCGACCTCGACATCGGGCTGCACCTGGTCGGCCAGGTCATTGCGCTTGCCGCTGCGGTTCATCCAGGCGGCGCGCAAGCCTGCCTGCTGGGCGCCCTGGACGTCGAGCAGCAAGTCGTCGCCCACATACACGGTATCGGCAGGCAGCACGCCCAGCGCCGTGCAGCCGGCCAGGAAAATCCCCGGGTCGGGCTTGGCGCGCCCGAAGTCGCGCGCCGCCACCGAGGCCTGGAACTGCGCGGCCAGGCCAATGGCGGCCAGGTCGGCCACCCCGTTGGTGACCGAACCAACCAGCGCACGTTGCCTCAGGCGCGCCAGGCCGGGCACCACGTCAGCGTAGGGCGTCACGGCATTGCGGGCGGCGCTGAAGAGGGTCATGGCGTCGCCCACCTTTGCAATGTCTTCGCCCACTTGTTCGAACGCGGCGAGCAGGCCGGCGCGGCGCAGCGCGGCCAGGTCAATGCCGTATTCGGGTTGGCGCGCCAGCAATTCGAGGCGTGCCTGGCGCAGGCTGTCGATCGTGAAGTGTGCGGCCACGCGCGGCGCATGCTGCTGCAGCCACGCGTAGAGATTGGTTTCGGCGGCCCGGATCACCGGCGCGATCGGCCACAGGGTATCGTCGAGGTCGAACAGTACGGCTTTGGGCCAGGGGCGGCGGGTCATCGGCTTTTGGGGACAGGCAGGAGAATTGCGCTACGCCAGCATAGCGAGGCGTCCGCTCAAAAGCAATGTACACCGACCTGAGTTGCTTTTGTGACATGGCGCTTACAAGCTGATACACATGCAAATCGGACGCAAATGGTCCGACTGCCTAATAAATGAACTAAAATGTTGAGCGATTTTTTAATTCCAACCGCGCAGCCTGCGCTTTCCCGCTAGATTTTTTGGAGAATATATGAAGAGTTCCTACCTGCGCGCAAGCGCAGCGCTGGCATGCGCGGTCCTGTTGACTGCTTGCGGTGGCGACGATGGCCAACTGCTGCTGGGCGGCACGATTTCCGGTGTCACCAAGACCGGCATGGTCCTGACCAATAACGGCGGTTCGGACTATGAAATTCCGGTGCCGTCGAACGGCACCGGCGTGACGACGTTCTTCTTCCCCGGCCTGATTTCGTCCGACGACAAGTACGACGTGCAAATCAAGAGCGTGCCGACCAATGTCGACCGGTCGACTTGCCAGCTGCTCTATAATTCGGGCCGCGCCGGCTTCGACGTCACGACCATCCAGATTGCCTGCGGCTTCAAGACCCACGCCCTGACCGGCACCGTCAGCAACCTCAAGGCCGACCTGGTCCTGATCAATGGCTCCGACCGCGTCATTGTGCCGGCCGGTGCAACGACGTTTGCCATGGCCCGTGTTGCCCAAGATGCGCCGTATGGCGTCTCGATCCTGACGAACCCGGCCAGCCAGAGCTGCACCATCGCCAACGGTGTCGGTACGATGGGCGAGTCCGATGTGACCAACGTGGCCGTCACGTGCGCACCTTAATTTTTCCTGGAGTCAAACGCATGAAGTCTTCCCTGATCCGCCCGGCGCTTGCGCTGGCGCTGGCTGCAAGCCTGGCCGCCTGCGGCGGCAGCGACAAAGCCGAGTTCACCGTTGCCGGTTCGGTAACCGGTCTTGCCTATGATGGCCTGGTGCTGCGTAACGCCGGCGTACCACTGACGGTCGCGCCGCCAACCACGGCCGGCGCAGCTGTACGATTCGCCTTCGCCGACAAGCTGGAATACGGCGACACCTATGACGTCACCGTCGGCACGCAACCGGCGCACCAGACCTGCGCACCGGGCGTGCCGGAAGGCGCGTATTACTCAAACAATGCCGATACGGCCGGCCGCCTGGTGACGATCGACATCGCGATTTCGTGCGCGATCAATGCCTACGCCATCGGCGGCACGATCACCGGGCTGACCGGCGCCGGCCTGGTGCTGGCCAACGGTAGCACCGGCGGCACCTACACGGCGACCGCGCCGACTGCCGGCACCACCGCAACGCCGTTCGTTTATCAACTGCCAACCGTTTCCTACAACACCACGTACGGCGTCACGATCAGTGCCCAGCCAGCCGGCCAGGTGTGCACGATCGTGAACCCGACCGGCACCATGGGCGATGCCGCTGTCAGCAACATCAACGTGACCTGCGTTGCCACGTAATTTGAAAGTTATACGTAATTCTTATGTCGAGTATGCGAAAGGATGATTGGACTTATATGCTGTAACGCAGCATACTGGACCTGTCTCCTCCAACTCTCCTCAGAAAAGAATTGGATTTCGGCCCGCTCTTGTAGCGGGCCTTTTTTTTGGCCGCTCACGCAAACTTCCAGATATGAAAAAAGCGCCGATCAGGCGCTTCGGGGATTCAACCGCGTTTTTGGCGTGGCTTATGCCTGGGCAGGCAAATTGGCCAGCGCCACATACTGCGCCAGGCTCACCGCTTCCGGCCGCACGCCCGGATCGATGCCCACTTCCACTAGTTGCGCCTCGGTGAACATCCCCGCCACGCAATTGCGAATCACTTTGCGCCGCTGCGAGAACGCCTTGGCCACCACCGCTTCGAGGCGCTTGGCGTCGCACGGCAGCTGCTGCTTGACCGGCACCATGCGCACGATGGCCGATTCGACCTGCGGCGGCGGATCGAACGCGGTTGGCGGCACGATGAACATCAGCGACATGTCATAGCGCCATTGCAGCATCACGGAGAGGCGGCCATAGGTCTTGCTGCCCGGCTCGGCGACCATGCGCTCGACCACTTCCTTTTGCAGCATGAAATGCTGGTCCTCGATCTGGTCCGCGAAGTCGGCCAGGTGGAACAGCAGCGGGCTGGAAATATTGTATGGCAGGTTGCCCACCACGCGCAGTTTCTTGCCCTCGGCCACCGGAATCGCGCCGAAGTCGAATTTCAGGGCGTCGCCCGAGTGCACCGTCAGGCGCTCGCGCGGATACGCTTTTTCCAGGCGCGTCACCAGGTCGCGGTCGAGCTCGACGACATGCATGTGCTCGAGCTGCTTGAGCAGCAGCGCCGTCATCGCGGCCAGTCCCGGCCCGATTTCGACCATCGTCTCGCCCTGGCGCGGCGCGATGGCGTCGATGATGTCGGAGAGAACTTGCTTGTCGGTCAGGAAGTTCTGGCCGAAGCGCTTGCGTGCAACGTGTTTCATGAATGCTTTCTTAAATGTTTACTGCGCCGGCAGCGCGCTGCGCCTGCACCATCTGCATGGCGGCGCGGATCGCTTCGATCATGCTGCCGCAGTCGGCCAGGCCGAGGCCCTGCGCGGCCAGGTCGAGCGCGGTGCCATGGTCGACCGAGGTGCGGATCAGGGGCAGGCCGAGCGTGACGTTGATGCCGCGCCCGAAGGTCGCGTGCTTGAGCACCGGCAAGCCCTGGTCGTGGTACATCGCCAGCACGCAGTCGGCGTCTTTCAGGTATTTCGGCTGGAACAGCGTGTCGGCCGGATACGGACCGCGCGCATCGATGCCGCGCGCACGCGCCGCCTCGAGCACCGGCGTGATGACATCGATTTCTTCGCGGCCCAGGTAACCGTTTTCGCCCGCATGCGGGTTCAGGCCGGTCACCAGAATGACGGGCGCGGCGATGCCGAACTTGTGTGTCAGATCGCTGTGCACGATGTTCAGCACCTGGGTCAGGTTCTCGCGCGTGAGCGCGGCCGGGACATCCTTCAGCGGCAGATGGGTGGTGGCCAGCGCGACGCGCAGGTACGGTTGATCGCCCTGCGGCGAACCGGCCAGCATCATCACCACCTTCGGCGTGCCGGTCTGTTCGGCCAGGTATTCGGTGTGCCCGGAAAACGCGACGCCGGCATCGTTGATGGTGCTTTTTTGCAGCGGCGCGGTGACGATGGCGTCGAACCAGCCGCGCTGGCACCCTTCAATGGCCAGGTCGAGCGTGGCCAGCACGGCGCGGCCGTTCTCGGGATCAAGCCGGCCCGGCACCACGTGGGCGTCCAGCGGCACGTCGATCACCGCCAGCCGTTCGGCGCCGAAATGCGGCAGGCCGCCGTTGCGCAGCGCTTGCGTGGACAAGGCGGCCAGGCGGATGGCGGGATCGATCAGGCTGGCGGTGAGCGCAAGAAAGGCCGCGTCGCCCACCAGCACGCAGTTGGCGTCATCGCGCAAGGCCCAGGCGGCGCGGATCGCGATCTCGGGGCCGATGCCGGCCGGCTCGCCGACCGTGATCGCCAGGGTGGGACGAATTACGGGACGATTCTGCGCCAGCGGGCGCGCAGGCGCCTGCGGCGCAACCATGGCTTATTGCTCCTCGCGGAACTCGACGTAGGCGCGGTCGCGCACCTGGCGCATCCAGTCTTCCATCGCCTCTTGCATCTTGCGGTCGCGCAGCACCTGACGGGCCACGTTACGCTCTTTCTGCTGCGTTACGTCTTCGCTCTTGCGCTCGACCACCTGGATCAGGTGGAAGCCGAACGGCGACTGCACGATATCGGACGTCTCGCCCGGCTTGAGGGCATTCATCGCGGTCTCGAATTCAGGCACGGTGTCGCCCGGATATAGCCAGCCCAGGTCGCCGCCCTTGCTGGCCGAACCATCCTGCGAGTGCAGGCGCGCCAGCTCTTCGAAGGTGCCGGCGTTGTTGGCCATCTTTTCCTTGATTTCCAGCAGCTTGCGCTTGACCTCGCCCTCGGTCATGGTCGGGGTGACCTTGATCAGGATGTGGCGCGCGCGGGTCTGCTCGACGATCGCCTTGTCGGTCTCGCTGGCCAGCGAACGCTTGCCGGCGAGCTTGAGGATGTGGAAGCCGACGTTGGTCTTGAGGATCGGCGTGACCTGGCCCGGCTCGATCTTGCGCAGCTCGGCCGAGAAATTCGGCGGCAGGCGGTCGGCGTCGCGCCAGCCGATTTCGCCGCCCTTGAGCGCGTCCGGTGCGTCGGAATAGGTCGAGGCCATGCGCGCGAAGTCGGCGCCGGTGCGCAGCTGGCGCATCACTTCTTCCGCGCGTGCGGCGCGGGCGGCGATCTGCTCGGGCGATGCGTTCTCTGGTACCCGCACCAGGATCTGGGCGATGTCGACTTCGATGCGGTCGGCCGCAGCGGCCTTGGCGGCGGCCATATAGGTGTCGATCTCGGCTTCCGAGACCTGCACCTTGCTGTCGACCTCGTGCTCGCGCAGGCGCTGCATCATGATCTCGTTGCGGATGTCTTCGCGGAACTGCGAAAACGGCATGCCTTCTTTTTCCATCTGGTTGCGCATGTCCTGCACCGACAGCTTCTGGTTCTCGGCGATGCGGCCGATGGTGGCGTCGAGGGTGCGGTCGTCGACCTTGACGCCCATCTCTTTGGCCAGCTGCAGCTGGGCGCGCTCGACGATCATCGCCTCGAGCACCTGACGCTCCATCGTGGCGGTGTCGGGAATCTGGGCGTTACGCGCCTTCATGTTCGCCGTCACCTGGACCAGGCGGCCGGCCACTTCGTTGCGCGTGATGACTTCGTCGTTGACGACGACCTGGATCGAGTCGACCACCTTGGCATTGGCCGAGGCTGGCGGCAGGAAGCCGGAGCCGGCGGCAGGCGCAGGCGTGGCGGCGGCGGGCGCCGCGGCCTGGGCCAGGACCTGGCCCGCGCTCAGCGCGCACAGCAGCGCGGCTGCCAACTGGAGAGACTGCAAACGGGTAGTACGCATCATCTGGAAAGCACTCATTTGAGGATTGTTCACGTCAGGTTGGACGACGAAGTATGGACACCGAGTCTGAATTTTGCCTTAGGGGCGCGAATTCGCCGCATTCAGTCGCGTATAGCCCGGCACGCTCTTGTTGAACGACTCGAGCGGATTGCCCAGGCCCAGGCGCGACAAGCCATTGAGCTCGAGCTGGAAGAAGATCGGCGTCGATTCGGTCTGGGCTGCAGTGACGAAACGCTGCGCGCCCATCCGGAACACCCAGCAATCGGCCTGGTACTCGAGACCGATCAGGCTCTCGATCAGCTTGCCGCCGGTGGACGGGTTGACCGTTTGCCCCACGCCATACGAGCGCAGCGCGTAACTGACCCGCGCCACGCCATACCAGCGCTTCGAGATCGGGTACTGCGCCGACAGGTCGATATTGCGGAAACTGTCACGTTGATAACGATACTCCGCATTCACCGCCTTCATCTTCCCCGGACGCCACTGTACGCTCACGTTCGAGCTGTACAAACTGCTTCCGGCCGCATCGTATTGTACGCCGCTATCGAAGGTCCAGGACTCGGAAATGGTACCGGCGGCGGCCAGCAGCAGGTCGGACCGGCTTTGCTGCGCCGCTTCGCCCGCGATGCGCACGCGCGGCTCTTCGAAGTACAGGCGCTGGCCAAAGGCCAGGCGCAGGCGCTCGGCGCCGTCTTCCTGGATGAAGCGCGACACCAGCGCCGCGGTCAGCTGGTTGGCGTCGGACACGCGGTCCAGGCCGACGTAGCGGTTCTCGGAAAACAGCTGGGCGTAGTTGAAGCCCGCGCGGCCCGTGTCGAACAGCGGCACGTCGTCCTGGTTCTCGTATGGCGTGTAGACATAGAACAGGCGCGGCTCGAGCGTCTGCGTGGTGGATTTGCCGAACAGCGACGCGTCGCGCTCGAACACCATGCCGCTGTCGAGCGAGACCGTCGGAATCGTGCGCGACAGCTTGGTCGGCTTGCCCAGGCGCGTCGCATGATCTTCGAGATCGTACTTGGCCGCGTTGTACATCACCTTGGGCGTGACGAACCAGCCCGGCCGCACGATCGGGTAGCTCACCTGGCCCTGGATCACGGCGCGCGAGCCGTCGACGTCGGTGGGGTGGGCGAAGCGGGTCGCCTCGGCGTCCACCGCCCAGTCGAAGCCCGCCACGTCGTAGCGCGCCGAGCGGAAGTTAATCTGCGGCAGGCGGTCGTACGGCCGCGGCACCGTCAGGCTGGGATTGGTGGCGGCGGCCGGGTCTTGCAGCACCTGGTAATTCTGGGCGCGCGCCGACAGGCTCCAGAACTGGCCCGAATAATCGGTGCGCAGTTCGCGCAGCAGCTGGCGCTCGGCGCTGGCGGCGACGGTGCGTGAAAAGTCGGACGGGTATTCATCGTCCGACGCGCCATGCAGGTTCCAGCCGTACGACCAGTTCGGCTTGATCACGCCGCTGTGCAGCGAGTCGGCGCGCCAGCGCGTGGTGCCCGTTTCGCGGTCGTCCGGCAGCACTTCGACGTGCGTTTCGCCGTTGTAGGTGCTGCCCAGGTAACGGCCGGTCGCGCCCAGCTGGAAGCCGCGGTCGAACATCATGCGCGGGTACAGCGTCAGGTCGCGGTTCGGGGCGATGTTGACGTAGTACGGCACCATCACCTCGGCCTTGCCTTGCGAACCGAAGCCCACGGTCGGCGGCAGCCAGCCCGACCTGCGCTGGCCCGACAGCGAGAACGACATCGCCGGCGTGCCGATGATCGGCACGTCCTTGAAATAGATGACGGTCTTGCCGGCGGTGCCGACGTCGCGGCCCTTGTCGAGGCGCAGGGTGCTCGACTTGAGATACCAGTCGGGATCCGGCCCTTCGCAGGTGCTGTAGGTGCCGTCGCGCACGACGGCCTGCTGCTCGCCCAGAAAGTCGATGCGGCTCGCCTGGCCCTGGCCATTGTTCGAGGCCATGAAGTACGTCGGGTTGAGCAGGTAGCCCTTGCCGGTTTCCAGGTTCAGCTGCAGCTCGTCGCCTTTATAGCGGTCACCAAAGCGCCACATATCGACGTTGCCGGCGGCCGTGACCTCGTCTTCGACCATCAGATAACAGGCCGTATCGGCCTTCATGCCGGTCTGGCCGCGCGTGATCTCGACGTTGCGATTCAGGTCGAGCCGGCGGTCGGGCCGGCCGGCGATGTCCTCGGCCTTGACGGTGACCGGCAACTCGTCCTCGGTCTGCGCGGTGGGCGCGGGGGCAGTAACGTTGACGGTGGCGGGAGTCTGGGCGAACGCAGGCATCGCAGTGACCGAAGCCATTGCATACAGTGCGAGCACGTGTCGTGGTGGGAATGGTTGGGCCGAGGACCAGCTCATGGAAAATCGCAGCTCATGGAGAATCGACGTGCGCCATAAAGGGCGGTTTTTTTGGGATGAATCCCTTATTATAGGGGAATTAGCTCAACCAACCGGATTCATCAGGCCGCTTCATGTCATCTTTGTCTCAAAACTCCCCCGCTTCCGCCGACGCAGTGTCCGATACCCGGCTGGCGCAACTGAACGACTGGCTGGCCACGACCGGCCTGGTCGACGTCGCCTCCGGCCGCCCGGCCTCGGTCGACGCGAGCTTCCGACGCTACTTCCGCTACGACGTTCCCGCCGGCCTGCAAGACAAGCTGGGCGCGACCCTGGTCGCGATGGATGCCCCGCCCGAGCGCGAAAACGTGCCGGCCTATATCCATGTGCAGGGCTTGCTGCTGGACGCCGGCGTCAACGTGCCGGCGATCGCCGCGCGTGACGTCGAGCGAGGCTTCTTGCTGCTGTCCGACCTGGGCACCACCACCTACCTGGCGCGCCTGTCGATCGACAATGCCGCCTTCATGTATTCCGACGCCGTCGACGCGCTGCTCAAGTTCCAGATGGCCAGCCAGCCGGACGTGCTGCCCGAGTTCGACCGCGCCTTCGTCATGCGCGAACTGGGCATCTTCCCCGAGTGGTACCTGGGCAAGCACCTGGGCGTGACGCTCGACGCCAAGCAGCAGGCGCAGCTCGACGGCGTGTTCGAGGCGATCGCCGCCAACGTGCTGGCGCAGCAGCAGGTCTTCATGCACCGCGATTTCCATTCGCGGAACCTGATGTTCCTCGACCAGAACAACCCGGGCGTGCTCGATTTTCAGGATGCCGTGTACGGGCCGGTGACGTACGACCTGGCCTCGCTGCTGCGCGACGCCTACATCCAGTGGGACGAAGACATGGTGCTCGACTGGGTGGTGCGCTACTGGCAAAGCGCCAAGAGCGTCGGCCTGCCGGTCAATCCCGACATCGACGCGTTCTACCGCGATTTCGAATACATGGCCCTGCAGCGCCACCTGAAAATCCTCGGCATCTTCTGCCGCCTGAACTACCGCGACAACAAGGCCCACTACATGGGCGACTTGCCGACGGTGCTCGACTACGTGCGCAAGACGGCCAACCGCTACAACGAGCTCAAGCCGCTGCTGCGCCTGCTCGATGCATTCGACGACAAGCCGCAGCAGTTCGGCTACACCTTCTGAAGACAATCATGAAAGCGATGATTTTTGCCGCCGGTCGCGGCGAGCGCATGCGGCCGCTGACCGACACCTGCCCGAAGCCCCTGCTCAAGGTGCGCGGCCGTCCCCTGATTACCTGGCATGTGCTGAACCTGGTACGCGCCGGGATCGTCGACATCGTCATCAACCACTCGCACCTGGGTCACATGATCGAGGCCGAACTGGGTGACGGCAGCCGCTACGGCGCGCGCATCGTGTATTCGCACGAACCGAGCCCGCTCGAGACGGCCGGCGGGGTGGCCAATGCGCTGCACCTGCTGGGCGATGAACCGTTTTTGGCGGTGTCGGGCGATATCTATGCGCCCTACTTCGATTTCAGCGAGGCGCTCGACGCGCTCAAGGATAAAGATGCGGTAGGCCAGGTATATCCGGTCGACCAGCGCGACATCGCCTGGCTGTGGCTCACGCCGAACCCGTGGCACAACCCCGAGGGCGACTTCGCGCTCGACATGTACACGTTGCGTAACGACGGTGAGGCCAAGTTCAATTTCGCCGGCATCGGCGTGTACCGGCCCGAGATGTTCGACGGCATCCGCGCCGGCGAGTTCGTCAAGTTCGGGCCCCTGATGCGCCGCTACATCGAGCAGGGCCGCATCGGCGGTGAGCTGTATCACGGCCAGTGGGTCAATGTCGGCACGGTCGGCCAGCTGGAAGAACTGAACGCGCCGCTGCGCCCGGCTGCGTCAAGGTCATGACACCGTATGCGGACCGGCGTGCGCGCGTGCTGGCGCAGATGCAGCCGGGTGCGGTGGCGGTGCTGGGCACGGCGCCCGAAGTCACGCGCAACGGCGATAGCGAGTACGCGTATCGCCATGACAGCTACTTCTATTACCTGAGCGGGTTCGCCGAGCCGGAAAGCTGCATCGTGCTGGTGGCGGCGTTGGGCGAGCGCACTGCCCGCGCCATCCTGTTCTGCCGCGCGAAGAATCCCGACCATGAAATCTGGGACGGCTTTCGGTACGGGCCCGATGCGGCGCGCACAACGTTCGGCTTCGACGAGGCCTATCCGTTCGACGAACTCGATGCGCGCATGGTGGGCATCCTGTCGAACGTGCCGGCGTTGTATTACGCGCTCGGGGCGCAACCCGACCTGCAGGTGGCCGGCTGGCTGAACGCCGTGCGCGCGCTGGGCCGCACGGGCGTGACCGCGCCGGCGACGATGCATCATCTGCTGGCGCTGCTCGACGAGATGCGGCTACTGAAGGACGCACACGAAGTGGGCTTGATGGCGCGTGCCGGCGCCATCTCGGCGGCGGCGCATGCGCGCGCGATGCGCGCCACGCGCCCGGGGATGCTTGAATACGAGATCGAGGCCGAGCTGCTGTACGAGTTTCGCCGCAATGGCGCGCAGGCGCCGGCGTATTCGTCCATCGTCGCATCGGGCCCGAATGCCTGCGTGCTGCACTACAACGCCAATAACAGGCGCGTACTCGAGGGCGAACTGGTACTGATCGACGCCGGCTGCGAATTCGATGGCTACGCGGGCGACATCACGCGCACGTACCCGGCCAATGGCCGCTTCACGTCGCCGCAGCGCACCTTGTACGAACTGGTGCTGCGCGCGCAGGCGGCGGCGCTGGCGGCAGTCAAACCTGGGCAACCGTACAGCGGCATCCACGATGCGGCCGTGCGGGTGCTCACCGAAGGCATGCTCGACCTGGGCCTGCTCGACAAACGCAAGGTCGGCACGCTCGACGACGCGATCGGCACACGCGCGTTCGCCCAGTTCTATATGCACGGGACAGGTCACTGGCTCGGGATGGACGTGCACGACGTCGGCGTGTACCGCGACGTCTCGCAAGCGGACAAACCATCGCGCGCGCTGCAGCCGGGCATGGCGCTGACGGTGGAACCGGGCATCTATGTGCGGCCGGCCGAGGGCGTGCCCGAACAATACTGGCACATCGGCATCCGGATCGAGGACGACGTGATCGTTACCGACACAGGCGCGCGCATCCTGACGAACGGCGTACCGAAAGACGTGGCGGAGATTGAAGCATGGATGAAGGCAGCATGATGACGCAGCAAGTGCACGAGGTCGATGTGGCGATCTGCGGCGCCGGCCCGGTGGGCGTGGCGCTGGCGGGTTTCCTGGTCCGGCGCGGCATCGCGGGCGCGCGCATCACGCTCATCGACGGCAAGTCCCTTGGCCAGGCGATCTCGGACCCGCGTTCGATTGCGCTGTCATGGGGCAGCGCGCAATTGCTGCAAGAAGTGGGCGCCTGGCCGCTGGCCGCCACGCCGATCCACGAGATCCACGTTTCGCGCCGCGGCCAGCTTGGCCGCAGCCTGATGAACCGGCTCGATCACGACGTGCCGGCGCTGGGCTACGTCACGCGCTACGGCACGGTGGTCGATGCACTGGCGAAGGTGTGCGAGCAGGCGGGCGTGCAGATGCTGCGCCCGGCGCGCGTAACGTCTCTGGACGAACAACCCGATGCGGCCCTCTTGCACCTGGACGACGGCAGCACGGTGCGCGCGCAGGTGGCGGTGCAGGCCGAGGGCGGCATCTTCGGCGCGCAAGAACAGCGCGCACACAGCCGCGACTACGAACAAAGCGCGGTGATCGCACGCGTGACGACATCGCTGCCAATCGCCCACCGCGCGTTCGAGCGCTTCACCGACGAAGGCCCGCTGGCGCTGCTGCCCGAAGACGGCGCCGACGGCCATGGGTACGCGCTGGTCTGGTGCATGCGCCCGGCGCGCGCACAAGAACTGCTGCCCCTGGACGACGCCCAGTTCCTGCAGCACCTGAGCGCCGCCTTCGGCACCCGCCTGGGCGCGTTCACCAAAGTCTCACCGCGCATTGCCTTCCCGCTCGGCCTGAACGCCGAAGCGCGCGCCACGGCCCGCACGGTCGCCATCGGCAACGCCGCGCAAACGCTGCACCCGGTGGCAGGCCAGGGCCTGAACCTGGGCCTGCGCGACGCCGCCGTGCTGGCACGTCAACTGGCGCGCGGACCGGACGCCGAAGCGATCACCCGCTTCACGGAAAACCGCACAGGCGACCGCCGCACGACAATCAACCTGACCGACACGATGGCCCGCGCCTTCACCGGCAGCGGCCCGCTGCAGCCGCTGCTGGGCCTGGGCCTGGCCACCCTCGACCTGACCCGCCCCGCCCGCACGCTGCTGGCCGACCTGATGATGTTCGGCCGCCGCTAGCGATCAATTGTCCAACAATTGGGGTCAGTGTCGATTTCTTTGACAACTTTTTTTAAAATTGCCACGCGGCCAGTGCCCACGGCGCTGGATCAGGCGGCGCGCGACAGCGTGTCCAGCAGCCTGGCGGCGGTGGCGGCCGACGAACCCGGGTTCTGGCCGGTAATGAGCAAGCCGTCGGCGACCACGTACGAGCCCCAGTCATCGGTGCGCGAATAAATCCCGCCTTTTGCCTTGAGCTCGTCCTCGACCAGGAACGGCACGATGTCCGTGAGTTCGACGGCGGCTTCTTCGGTGTTGGTGAAGCCCGTAACGCGCTTGCCCTGCACCAGTGGCGTGCCGTCGGGGCTCTTCACATGACGCAGCACGCCCGGTGCGTGGCACACCAGCGCCACCGGCTTGTTGGCGGCGATGAACGCTTCGATCAGCGCGATCGAATGGCGGTCTTCGGCCAGGTCCCACAGCGGGCCGTGGCCGCCGGGATAAAACACGGCGTCGAAATCGGCCTGCGAGACGGTATCGAGGCGCACGGTCGCGGCCAGTTGCGCGGTGGCGGCGGCATCGGCTTCGAAGCGGCGGGTGTCATCGGTCTGGAACGATGGCTCGTTGCTTTTCGGGTCGAGCGGTGGCTGGCCGCCGGCGGGCGAGGACAGCACGATGTTGGCGCCGGCTTCCTTCAGCGCATAGTAGGGGGCGGCCAGCTCTTCGAGCCAGAAGCCGGTCTTGCGGCCGGTGTTGCCCAGGGTGTCGTGCGAGGTGAGAACGATCAGGATGTTCATGGTGTGGCTCCTTGGTGATATTAATAGACCAGTCGTCTAGTTTTTCGGTCAAAAAAACGCCTCCTGAGAAGCGTTCGATCATTGCCTCTTTTATCGAGGCAGATGCAGCATGCGTTGCGTGCTCGTCATCGCGGCGTCGAACGGCGCCGCGTCACGCACGATCTTGACCATGAGGCTGGCGCCAAGCCAGAGCTGGTACAGGCTTTGCGCCACCTGCGATGCGTCGCCCTCCACCGTCAACGAACCATCGGCCACGCCGCCTTCGAGCGCCACGGCCAACCGGTCGACGATGCCGGCGGTGCCTTGCTTGAGCGTCAAGCGCATCGGCTCGGACAGGTCGGCCACTTCGGCGCCCAGCTTGACGGCCAGGCACTTGCCCTGGCAATCCTCGAATGACTGGTTCGCGCGCCATTGCCCGAAGTAGGTCAGCAATCGCTCGGCCATCGTCGTGGCCGCGTCGCTGAGCGTGATGTCCATGTCCGCCAGATAATCGTCGAAATACTTGGCCAGCAGCGCTTCGCCGAATGCATCCTTCGAGCCAAAGTAATGGTAGAACGAACCCTTCGGCACCCCGGCCGTGACCAGGATCTCGTTCAGGCCCACGGCCGAGAACCCTTTCCCGGCCATGATGCGCTGCCCCACCGCGACGATATTGTCGCGAACGCCAGAGGTATCGGTTGTCATTGCTTTTGCCATGAACGAACTATAGACCAAATTAGACCAGTCGTCTAGAGTTAATTTCAGGTCGGCCAAAAAGGCAAAAACCAGCCTATTCGACTGCTTTGACCATCGCTTCGATGACTTTCTTGGCGTCGCCGAAGACCATCATCGTGTTCGGTTGGTAGAACAGGTCGTTGTCCAGGCCCGCGTAGCCGGAGGCCATCGAGCGTTTGTTGACGATGATGCTTTTGGCCCGGTAGGCCTCCAGGATCGGCATGCCGGCAATGGCCGACTTCGGGTCTTTCGCGGCCGGGTTCACCACGTCGTTCGCGCCCAATATCAACACCACGTCGGTCTGGCCAAACTCGCCGTTGATGTCTTCCATCTCGGCCACCTGGTCGTACGGCACCTCGGCCTCGGCCAGCAGCACGTTCATGTGGCCTGGCATGCGGCCGGCCACCGGGTGGATCGCGTAGCGTACCGTGACGCCGTGGGCGGTCAGCTTGTCCACCAGTTCCTTGACCGTATGCTGCGCGCGCGCCACCGCCAGGCCGTAGCCGGGGACGATGATCACCGACTCGGCATTTTGCAGGATGAACGCGGCGTCTTCGGCCGAGCCGGATTTGACGGGCCGCTGCTCTTTCGCGCCGCCGGCATCGACCACCGCTTCGCCACCGAAGCCGCCCAGCAGCACATTGAAGAACGAGCGGTTCATCGCCTTGCACATGATGTACGAGAGGATCGCGCCGCTCGAGCCCACCAGCGAGCCGGCGATGATCAGCATCGCGTTGTTGAGCGAAAAACCGATCCCCGCCGCCGCCCAGCCAGAGTACGAGTTCAGCATCGACACCACCACCGGCATGTCGGCCCCGCCGATCGGGATGATGATCAACACGCCCAGCACGAACGCCAGTGCGGCCATCACGATGAACGCGCCCCACGCCGGTTCAAGGCCGTGGGCAAAGCAGAAGATCAGCCCCAGCGCGACGATGGCAAGCGCGACGAGCAGGTTGAGGATGTGCTGCCCCGCAAAGCGCACCGGAGCGCCCTGGAACAGGCGAAACTTGTACTTGCCCGACAGCTTGCCGAAGGCGATGACCGAGCCCGAAAACGTCACCGCGCCGACGAACGTGCCGATGAACAGTTCGAGCCGGTTCCCGAACGGCAGTGGCGCGCCGCGTGTCGTGATGTTGAAGGCCCACGGTTCCGACACCGCCGCGATCGCGATGCACACGGCGGCCAGGCCAATCAGCGAATGCATCGCCGCGACCAGTTCGGGCATCTTGGTCATCTCGACCTTTTTCGCGGCGAAGGCGCCGATCGCGCCGCCCACGATCACGCCCAGCAGCACCAGGCCGAAGCCCAGGCCCCCGCCCTGCTGCAGGCTCTCTTGCAGCTTGAGCATCAGCGCGATCGTCGTGACCACCGCGATCGCCATGCCGGCCATGCCGAACGCGTTACCGAGGCGCGCCGTCGACGGCGACGACAGACCCTTGAGCGCCTGGATGAAGCACACCGAGGCGACGAGATAGAACAGCGTGACGAGGTTCATGCTGATGGCATTCATGCCGCTTCCTCCTTCACGACGGACTGCACCCCGGGCTTCAATGCCGCCTTCGGCTCCTTCTTGCGGAACATCTCCAGCATGCGCTGCGTGACCAGAAAGCCCCCGAACACATTCACCGCCGCCAGGGCGACGGCCAGCGTACCGGCCACGCGCCCGGTCATGCCTTCGGTGAGGCCGGCGGCGAGCATCGCGCCCACGATGACGATCGCCGAAATCGCATTGGTCACCGCCATCAACGGCGTGTGCAGCGCGGGAGTGACAGTCCAGACCACGTGATAGCCGACGTAGATCGCCAGCACGAAGATGATCAGGTTGATGACGGTGTGGCTGATGTCCATGCTGGTCTCCTGTCTGTTCTTGTTCAACGGTGCCAAGGTCTTACTTGCGCAGCAGTTCTCCGCCGCTGCACATCAGGGTGGCGCGCACGATCTCGTCTTCGCGGTCAAGATGGAAATGGTCTTCAGCGTCGATCACCAGCTTGAGAAAATCAAGCACATTGCGCGCGTACAGGGCCGAGGCATCGGCCGGCACCAGCGTGGCCAGATCGGGCTCGCCGATGATGTGCACGCCGTGCTTCAGCACGGTCTGTCCCGGTTCACTCAAGGCGCAGTTGCCGCCCTGCGCCACCGCCATGTCGACGATCACCGACCCTGGCTTCATGGCGCGCACGGTCTCTTCGCCGATCAGCAGCGGCGCGCGCCGCCCGGGGATCAGGGCCGTGGTGACGATGATGTCGGCCAGCTTCGCGCGCTCGTGCACGAGCAGCGCCTGGCGCCGCATCCAGTCGGCCGGCATCGCGCGCGCATAGCCGCCGCTGCCGGCCGCGATCTCGCGCTCTTCATCGGTTTCATACGGCACGTCGATGAATTTGGCGCCCAGCGACTCCACCTGTTCTTTTACCGGCGGGCGCACGTCGGACGCTTCGATCACGGCGCCCAGGCGCTTGGCGGTGGCGATCGCCTGCAGCCCGGCCACGCCCACGCCCATGATCAACACGCGGGCCGCCTTGACGGTGCCGGCGGCGGTCATCAGCATCGGCATGAAGCGCCCGTAGGTATTCGCCGCGAGCAGGATGGCCTTGTAACCGGCGATATTCGCCTGCGACGACAGCACGTCGAGCGACTGCGCGCGCGTGATGCGCGGCGCGGCTTCCAGTGCAAAGGCGGTGATACCGGCGGCGGCCAGCGCAGAGAGGCCATCGCCATCGAACGGATCGAGCATCCCGACCAGCGCCGCACCAGAGCGCATCATGGCCAGTTCGGCGCTGGCGGGGCTGCGCACCTTGAGCACCAGCTCGGCGTCGAATGCGCCGGCAGCATCGACGATGACGGCGCCGGCGGCCTCGAAGGCGGCGTCCGGCACCGCCGCATGCAGTCCGGCGCCAGCCTGCACCGCGACCGCATGGCGCGCGGCGAGCTTTTTCACGGTCTCGGGGGTCGCTGCAACACGGGTCTCGCCCGGCCGGGTCTCGGCCGGAATGCCTATCCTCATGGATCCCTCCATTCGTTGAACTGCCGCGCCAGCAAATCTATCACGTCTTTACAACCATTGTTCAAATATTAATTTTCAGTGGCGAATTTGGTAATCTTTTGATGCGGCGCAGCGCTTGCCAGACGAATACGGTTGTTTTTGCGACAGATCAAGCCCAATTAACGACAGGCAAGCGTTGAAGGAAAGGCCAGGCTGAGCAAACACCGGCCTTGTCAAGGTAGAATACCGGCTCATTTTCAAGGACAGGCATGAGCGACATCTTCAAACCATCGGTTACCGTGGCAGCGATCATCGAGCACGAGGGCCGGTTCCTGCTGATCGAAGAAGAGACCAGCGAAGGCATCAAGCTGAACCAGCCCGCCGGCCATCTCGACCCGCACGAATCGCTTGAACAGGCGGTGGTGCGCGAAGCGCTCGAAGAGACCGCGCACGAGTTCATCCCGCGTTCGCTGGTGGGCATGTACATGTCGCGCTACCACTCGAAATCGCGCAATGCCGATGTCACTTACCTGCGCTTTACCTTTGCCGGCAGCGTCGGACGCCAGTTCGACCAGCCCCTTGACGAGGGCATCCTGCGCACCATGTGGATGACGCGCGATGAAATCGCCGCCACTGTCGATCGCCACCGCAGCCCGATCGTGCTGCGCTGCGTGGACGACTACCTGGCCGGCCAGAGCACGCCGCTGTCCCTGCTGCACACCCACCCTTCGGTGTTCGAAGGCGGGATCTGAAGAATTCAATACGGACGTAACATGCGCAAGAAAAAAGTCGTGATCGGGATGTCGGGCGGAGTCGATTCCTCGGTCGCGGCCTGGATGCTCAAGGAACAAGGCTACGACGTGGTCGGCCTGTTCATGAAAAACTGGGAAGACGATGACGATTCCGAATACTGCTCGACGCGCCAGGACTGGATCGATGCGGCCAGCGTGGCCGACGTGGTCGGCGTGGACATCGAGGCGGTCAACTTCGCCGCCGAATACAAGGACCGCGTGTTCGCCGAGTTCCTGCGCGAATACCAGGCCGGCCGCACCCCGAACCCCGACGTGCTGTGCAACGCCGAGATCAAGTTCAAGGCCTTCCTCGACCATGCGATGAAGCTGGGCGCCGACCTGATCGCCACCGGCCATTATGCGCGCGTGCGCGAGAACACGGCCAGCGGCAGCTTCGAGCTGCTCAAGGCGTTCGACGCCACCAAGGACCAGAGCTACTTTTTGCATCGCCTGAGCCAGGCGCAGCTCTCCAAATCGCTGTTCCCGCTTGGTGAAATCCCGAAGACCGAAGTGCGCAAGATCGCCGAGAAACTCCAGCTGCCCAACGCGGCCAAGAAGGATTCGACCGGCATCTGCTTTATTGGCGAGCGGCCGTTCCGCGATTTCCTCAACCGCTACCTGGCCTACAAGCCGGGCCCGATTCGCCTGGACGACGGCACGCAAGTGGGCGAGCACGTGGGCCTGTCGTTCTACACGCTGGGCCAGCGCAAGGGCATCGGCATCGGGGGCCTGAAGTCACGCAAGACCGCTGATGGCATCAGTGAGCCGTGGTTCGTGGCGCGCAAGGACATCGAGGCCAACACGCTGTATATCGTGCAGGGCCACGACCATCCGTGGCTGCTGTCGAACCGCCTGGAGGCCGGCCAGGCCAGCTGGATCGCCGGCCACGCGCCTGCGCCGGGCGCACTGTCGGCCAAGACCCGCTACCGCCAGGCCGACATGGCGTGCCGCGTGCTGGCCGACGGCGACGCGCGCTTCGCGCTCGACTTCGATGAAGCCCAATGGGCAGTCACGCCGGGCCAGTCGGCCGTGCTGTACGACGGCGACGTGTGCCTGGGCGGCGGCATCATCGACCTGCGCTCAAGCGCCGCCTGAGCGCCTCAGGGCTGGCGCGCAACCAGCCAGTCCACCAGCACACCGGGCGCCAGCGGCCGCGCGTGCAGATAGCCCTGGATCTCGTCGCAGCCCGCGCTGCGCAGAAAGTCTTCCACCTCCACCGTCTCGACGCCTTCGGCCACGACCTTGTGACCGAGGTCGTGCGACAGCTTGATCATCGTGCCCACCAGCGCGCGCCGGCGTTCGTCCTGGGCCAGGTTGCGCATGAAACTCTGGTCGATCTTGACCACGTTCGCCGGCAGGCTTTGCAGGTAAGACAGGCTGCTGTAGCCGGTGCCGAAGTCGTCGATCGCCAGTTGCACGCCGGCGCGCGCGAGGCGCTCGAGCGTGGCCTGCGCGATCTTCGGATTGCGCATCAGCGCACTCTCGGTCAGCTCGATCACCAGGCACGATGGCGCCAGGCCGTGGTGCTGCAGTTCCATCAGCACGCGGTCGCAAAAATCCGGTTCTTCCAGGTTCACCGCCGAGACGTTCACCGCCACCTGCAACGCCAGACCGTCCTGGCGCCACGCCACCATCTGGCGCAACGCCGCGCGCAGCACCCACTCGGTGGTGGCGCGCGCCAGCGACGTCGTCTCGATCACCGGAATGAATTCACCGGGCGAGATGGCGCCGGCCGTCGGGTGGTTCCAGCGCAGCAGCGCTTCGACGCCGACGCAGACACCGTCCGTCAGGCTGACCTTGGGCTGGAACACCAGATGCAGTTCGTCGCCGCCCTCGAGCGCAGCGCCGAATTCGGTCACGAGCCAGAAGCGGCGCTGCAGGATCGCGTCGTGCTCGGACGAGAACACGCGCACGCAGCGCTCGGCGGCCAGCGCATCGTGCGCGGCGCTGTGCATATTGCGCAGTAAATCCAGGCCTTCGGTCTGCCCGACCGTGAACGGCGCGATGCCCACCGTGGTGGTGGTGATCAGGCGCGCCTGGCCATAGCTGGCGCGCGCATCGAGCCACGACTGCATCTGCTCGCAGAACGGTTCGATCGACAGCCCGGGCGGCGCCAGGAAGGCGAACTGGGTGCTGCCGACATGATAGATCTTGCCGGCGCCGCCAAGGCGCAGCTGCGGCACCGTCTCGCGCACCATGTCATCCAGATAGCCGGAACCCATCACGCGCTGGGCGTCGCTCAGTTCTTGCGGGCTGGCCAGGCTGATCAAAGCGGCGATGCGCACGTCGCCGTGCGGCTCGGACAATTCGAGGTCGTTGAAGTCGACGATGAACTGGTTCCGGTTGGGCAGGCCACTGACCGGATCGACGCGCCCGAACGCATGCTGCAGTTCGATCTGCGCCATCACCATCGTCGCCAGGTCTTTCAGTGCCTGGCGCTCGGCCTGGCTGACCTGGCGCGGCTCGGTGCCGAGCACGCACATCGCGCCCAGGCAGTAGCCTTCGCTGGTCGTGAGCGGCGCGCCGGCATAGAAGCGGATGCCGCTGGCGGCCAGGGGACTGTCATGCAGGTCCGGGTCCTGCAGCAGATCCGGCACGACAAGTACTTCGCGCTTGTCCGACACCACCGCGCATGGCGCCTGTACGCGCGGGATCGTGTCATGGCTGATGCCGACCTTCGACTTGAACCATTGGCGGTTGGCGTCCGTCAGCGACACCGCCGCGATCGGCAACCCGAACAGTTGCGCGGCCATGCGCGTGATGCGATCGAAGGCCTCGCTTGGCGCGCTGTCCAGTAATTCCAGGCGACGCAAGGCATCGAGACGGGCAGTCTCGTATGGCGACGGCGCACAGGGCAGGATAGCGGTGGGAGAATTCATGGAGAAGACGCGCGGATGCACCTAAATATGACGAAAATGACGAACGGGAATCTATTGTTGCCAAAAATAAACCCTGGGTCAATCGAATTCTGCGGCCGGAACATTAAATTCGTCAATTTTTGTTGCTTCATGTAAAATAAGTCGCGAAATCACCTCATAAAGATGTCATGAAACCGCATGAATTCAACGATCCGATCCTGACGACACGCGAAGCGGCGCAGTTGCTCGGCGTTGCCGTCAGTACTGCGCAGGTATGGATGGAAAGCGGCGATCTGCCGGCGTGGAAAACGCCGGGCGGCCACCGCCGGGTGCGCTACAGTGCCGTCATGCGCCTGGTGAAACAACGTGCGGCGCCACCGGGAACGCCGGTGCAGTTACCGCAGTTGACGGGAGAGTTCTTGCCGGCCACCGCGCCGGACTATCCAGTGCCAGGCAACGAGGCGCAGCGCCTGGCGGCGCTGGGCGCCAGCGGCTTGATGGATTCGGCGGATGACGACGCATTCGATCGCCTGACCTGGCTCGCCGCCCATGCCACCGGTTGTCCCATGGCGCTGGTCACCCTGTTGTCGGCGCAGCGCCAGTGGTTCAAGTCGCGCGCCGGGATCGAGGGCCGCGAAACCGCGCGTGCAGCAGCCTTTTGCAGTCACGCCCTGATGCAGGACGAACCGTTCGTGGTGGAGGACGCCACGGCCGACGCGCGCTTTGCCGACAATCCGCTGGTGGTGGGCGCGCCGTACATCCGCTTTTATGCCGGCTACCCGGTACGCACCGCCGACGGGCTCGCGCTGGGCTCACTGTGCGTGCTCGATACCGAGCCGCGCCGCCTGCGCGAGCGCGAGATGCGCGCGCTGCGCGAACTGGCCGCAATCGCGTCGGACGAGGTCCGGCGGCGCACGTGATTCAACGCCAGGTCACAATGTGCCCACCCAGTGTCAGCCCGGGTTGCCCGGCGCCTGCTGCTGCTTGATGAAGGCGAGCACGGTATTGCGGATCGTCTTGAGGACGGTGTCGGCCTTGAAGGGCTTGACGATAAAGCCCTGCACGCCGCGCGCGAGGGCATTCTGGACCGCTGCGGCATCGAGCGTGCCCGAGACCAGGAACACGAGCGTCTTGGGTAGCGCAGCGCGCAACTGCTCGACGACGTCGCTGCCATCCTCGACCTGTTCGCGCGCGATGCAGATCACGTGCGGATGGTGCTTGAGCGCCAGCGCGAATCCCAGCGCGCTGGTGTGCGTGGCGCCGACCACGTCGTAGCTGCCATCGGCCAGCACGGTGCCGAGCATCGCGCGCGAGACGGCGTTTCCATCCACGATTACTGCCTTGAGCATAGCGTCACAATTCCATTCAGTTTGCCGGAGAAATCAGCCTTCGTACGCCAGTGTGTTCCAGGTCACGCCCAGGCGCACATCCAGTTTCAGCGACACCAGGCAGCGCGACATCTCCAGTATCTCACGCTCGGCGCGCAGCCTCTCGCCAAGCGGTGTCTTGAGGATGCCGGCACCGGCCACCACGGCCTCGAGGCTGCCGTACGCATTGAGAAGACGCGCCGCGGTTTTCATGCCTACCTTCGATACGCCCGGCACGCCATCGGTAGGGTCGCCCATCAGCGCCAGCAGGTCGTGCAGCTGCTCGGGGGCCACGCCAAAGCGCGTGCGCACCCAGGCGTCGTCGTGCCACTCGTTCTTGAAATGGTCCCACACCAGCGCGCCGTGCGCGATCAGGGGATGCAGGTCCTTGTCGGTGGTGGCCACGACCGCTTCGCCGCGCCCTTCGGACAGCCAGCGCATCACGCCGGTGGCGATCACGTCGTCGGCTTCTACCTCGGGCACCATCAAGACGTGCAAGCCGGCCGCGCGCAGGCGGTCATGAAACTCGGGCAGCGCCGCGCGCAGTTCGGCCGGCATCGCCGCCCGGCCCTCGCGGTAGCGCGGATACAGCGCGTGGCGCCAGGTCGGGCCGCCGTAGTCGAACGCAGCCAGCACGTGGGTCGGCGCATGCGCCTCGAGCACATGGCGAAACGACGAAAACGCGTGGCGCAGCGCGATACTGGCCTTCAGGTCGGAATCGGGCTCGGGGCTGGCTTCATAGACGCGGCGCACGATGTTCAGGCCGTCGATCGCGAGCAGCTTTCCCGGGTTAGGCATGTGGTGTGGGCATGGAGAAGGTCGAAGGCGCCCATGATAAACCGGTTGCGCAGTTACGAGAAGATGCGCGGGAAGCCGCGCCGGAAGCCGCGCCGGAAGCCGCGCCGGAAGCCGCGCCGGACAACGGCAGCGTCCCGCCAGCCTGCCCCGCCGGCCTACGGCTGCCCGAGCTCGAACCAGGTACGCACCAGCGCGCGCTCGGCCGGCGTCATCGCGGTCCGGTTCCCGTACGGCATGAACTCGGTCTGGACAACGTTTACGTAGATGCGGCGCGCGTCGGCGCGAATCTGGTCGGCGCTGTCGAAGCGGATACCGCGCGGCGCGGTGGCAAAGCCCGGCATGGTCGGCGTGACCGAATGGCAGCCCAGACAGCGGGTCTGCACGATCGCTTCGACCTGCGAGAAGACAGGCACGCTGGCCAGGCGCGCCAGTGCGGCATCGACCAGGCGCTGGGTGCCGTTCGGATCGGTGGCGGCGTCTACCTCGGCCAGGACCTCGCGCACGGCCGCACCGGCGGCGCTGCCCTGGTAAGCGGCCAGCCGCGTCGGCGTGTCGAGCGCCGCCGTGAACGCCATGGCGACGGCAAGCTTGCGTTCGAACTGCGCGACGTCGAGCGGATGGGCACTGGCCAGGAGCACCAGCGGCAACTCAACGCGCGTGATGACGCTGCTGGCGAGCAGCGTGCTCCAATAAGCGGCGCCGCCCGGATCGGGCGCCCGGTTGAACAGCTGGCGATAGGCGAGCAGCAGCGCTGTCGCGTCGTCCGGCGCCAGCGCCCGCGCTTCGGCGCTGGCGGCCAGGCTGTCCAGCACCTGGCGCGCTTGCGGGTCGCTGCGATAGCGCGCCAGCAGGGCCGCCGGCGCGGCCGGCAAGCCGGCCACCCGGATCGCATTGGCGTGATAGGCCAGTCCGGCCGGCTCGGCGGGGCGGCCGAGATAGACCAGGTAGAGGCGCGCAGCCAGGGCCTCGGCGTCGACGCTCGCCACTGGCAGCACGGTCACGTCGGCATGCACCGCGCGCACCGGCGGCGCCACTGGTGCGGCGCCCTCGCCGCCGCACCCGGCCAGCAGCATGGCGGCGATCATCGCGCCCGCGCGGCGCGGCCCGCTCATACGCCGTACGGGGCGTAATCGATCCCGTCCTGCATCACCCCGATCAGTTGCGTGCGATTCTCGGGGCTTTCGGAGAACTCCGCCAGCATGCCGGCGCGCGACAGGCCCCGGTCCAGCGCCCCGACCCAGAAATCGAAGCCCGACTGGTCAGGCAGGCGATGCAGTACATTGGCGTACAGCCTGGCGACGAACTCGGTCGCGGTCGCGTTGGCGCCATACAGGTCAGAAAATTCCTGCGAAGCGACAAAGCCGCCCGCCACTGACTCGAGCGATGCGCCGCGATCCATGGCGTCGATCCAGAACCCCAGACCGCCGGCATCCGGCACGCGATCGAACGCGGCCTGGTAGACCCGGTAAGCCTTGCCCGCGGCGCCGTCGAGATCGAGCGCCACCGCGCCATCGGCGAACAGCACGCGTTCGATCCCGACCAGCTGGTCGCTGCCTGCGCCCTTGGCGACATCGAAGCCGCCGTCCGCGCGCAGCACGAAGCGAAAGCCCGCGCGCGCGGCCTCGTAGCGCACCAGGTCGAAGCCGACGCCGCCATCGATGCGCGCGGAACCGGCATCAATGCCCAGCACCATCCCGGCATCGGCGAATTGCAGCACCTCGATGCCCTGCAGGGTATCGAAGCCGCTGCTGCCGTCGCGTGCGGTGACGAACAACTTGCCGAATGCGGCGTCGAGCAGGTAATCGAAGCGCCGCCCTTCGAACAGGGCGGTATCGCGGCCGGCGCCGCCGTCGATCCAGTCGTTGCCGAGTCCTCCGCGCAGCAGGTTGTCGCGCGCGTTACCGAGCAGGACATCGTCGTGGGACGAGCCGGTCGCGGCCTCGATCCAGCTGTCGGGGACGATACCCAGATTGTCGACGGCAGCGATACCCGCGCCGGTCACCCCGACACTCGACAGCGCGCCGGGATGCAAGTCGATCTCGACGCCGACGCCGGAGTCGGACGCGTCGATGGTATCGAAGCCGCCATCGTCGGCGATGCTGGTCTGCGCGCCGAAGCGCGCCGCGTCGAGCCGGTAACTGGTGTCGCCGGCATTCACGGCGCGGCTGCCGTACAGGTGGCGCAGCGCAGCGATATCGAGTGCGCCCCAGGTGGCGGCAAACAGCCCGTCGGAACTGGCGCCGTGCGCCATCACGGAAGAGCCCGAGACGTCATCGATGGCGCGCCATTGCGCGCTCCAGGCATCGCCCGGTTCGACGTTGCGTGGATGGCGCAGTCCCAGCGCGTGACCGATCTCGTGCAGCAACGCAGCATACCCTTCGCTCCCGGGGCGCAGGTCGCGCAGCGAGTCGATGTCCATCCAGACCTGGCCGGCATCGACCTGGCCAGGCATGGCGGCCAGGCCACGCGTGGCGTCCTGGCTGCTCGCGCCAAAGCGCAGGCTGGCGCCAGCGGCGGGCGTTTCGCGAAAACTCAGGCCGGTCGCGCGCGCCACCTCGTCGAGGATCGTGCGCACCGCCGCGCGCTGCGCTTCGTCAAACGCGGCAAAGCCCGTTGCACCCGGACCGCCCGCTGGCGCGGCGGTCACGAAGCCATAGGTCAGCTCGATCGCCGTGCCCAGCGCGCGGCCGGCGTTCCAGCGCTGGCCGTCGGTCCCCAGCAAGCCTTCGCGCGCCATCTGCGCGGGCTGGATGAAGTCGGCCACCTGCTGTGACACGTCATAGCCGACGCCGATACGTTCGACATTGGTGATCTCGGCGCGAAACTCCGGCCGGCCCGACCAGGTCACGAGCGCGCTGGCGCCGTCGATGCTGGCCAGGATCGTGAACTCGGACAGCGCCATCCCCTCGTTGAATTCGGGCAGCCACACGATGTCGTCGCCGGCGCGGCCGTCGGCCAGCGTGCGCCCGCCACCGACATAGAACACGTTCTCGTAAGCATCGCCATACAGGCGGTCGTCGCGCCATGTGCCGCTGACGTTGCGTACGCCGATCAAGGTATCGCGCGTGCCCCAGCCATCCTCGGCCCAGCCGCCGGCCAGGTCCACGACCACGCCGTTCGGACTGTCCCAGTAAGCCGCCTGGACGTTTCTCCACCAGTCGGGGCTGGGCAGCAGTTCGATGACATCGTTGCCAGCGCCGCCGATGACCGTGCCCTGCCGGATGCGGATCGTGTCGTTGCCGCCCTTGCCGAAGTAGTTGTGCCAGGTGTCGCCGTCGTCGGGCGACGTCATGACGTCGTCATTCTCGCTGCCGTTGATGTCCATGGCGATCCTATGCGTGCAGCAGGTTGATGGTCTTCTGGCTGAAGTTGGCCAGGTTCGGGAACGCTTTCTCGAGATCCGACGGTGCCAGGCCGAGCCACTGCATCAGCGTCGCGCCGACCTGGTCGGTCGAGGTGGTCGGCACGAAACGCCCGCCCTTGTTGGGGTCACTGTCGTCGGCGCCGCCCAATACCAGGCTGGGGAACTCGCCCAGCACCTGGCCGCCGCGCACCGGCCCGCCCAGCGCCAGCCAGTGGTTGCCCCAGGCATGGTCACTGCCGCCGCCCGAGGCCTGGCGCAGCGTGCGCCCGAAGTCGCTCATCATGAGAGAGGCCACATTGCTGTCCATACCCGATGCCTGGTTGGCCGCGTCGAACGCGGCGAGCGCGCGCGCAAACTGCGCCAGCTGGGCATCCTGGCTGGTCGGTGCGGTGCCGCGCTGGGCCGCGTGGGTGTCGAAGCTGCCCCACTGGACCAGGAAGACCTGGCGCTTGAAGCCGCGCCGCTTGAACACCGGCAGCAGGGAGGCGAGCTTGCGCAGGCTGCGCGACAGGTCGTCACTGCCGAAGTCGCCCTGCGGTTCGGCGGCCTGCAACGCCGCCTCGGTAAACAGCGTCGATTCCTGCACGCTGCGCCCGAAGGTCCGTGCGTACTCGGCCTCGTAGCCATTGGCGAACTGCCAGCGCGCCATCCGGTTCAGGGACTGCGCCGCCGGCGTCTGTGGCTGGGCCAGGTCGGCCTGCCCCCAATAACGCGAATCCCAGGGACTGAGGAACGACACCGGCGTATTGCGTCCAAGGACCAGGGTGCGGTCGGTGTTCATGGTGACGGCATTGGTCGCGTTGCGCAGCCCGCCCGGCAGCAGTTCAAGGGCACGCCCGGCCCAGCCGCTGTTGTCGGCATCGCCCAGCCAGCCTTGCTGCCACATCACCTGGTCGCTGTGCGACAGCAGAAACGACGGCACCGCCACCGCGCGCTCGATCACCTGGCGCGCGCTGGCTGGCGCCACCAGCGGACCGGCATTGGCGATCCAGGCCAGGCGCCCACGATCGTACAAAGGCGCCAGCGGCGCCAGTGCCGGATGCAGGCCGAAGGTATGGCCGGCGCTGCTGCCGGCCAGCGGCGTGAGCACGCTCCTGGCCAGCGCCAGCTCGGGACGCGCAGTGGCGTAGTCGCCATAAGCGCCATCGAGCGGGACCAGGCTGTTGAGGCCATCGTTGCCGCCGTTGAGGAAGATGACGACCACGGCGCGGTAGTCGTCACCGGCGGCATGGGCCAGCTCGCCCATCAGGCCGGTGCCCCCGAGCAGGCTGACAACCGGCGCGGCGCCGGCATAACGCAAGAAATGGCGACGGTCCATTAACGGATCACTCCATAGTAGGGGGTGGCAAGTGCGAACTGCAGCAGGCTGATGGCTTTCTGGTCGGGCGTATTGCCCCAGGTGGTGGGGGCCAGCTCGATCAGGTTCTGGCGCAATACCGGCGGCATCGCGCCGCGAAAATAGCGCTGGTTGACCAGCTCGACAAAGGCAGTTGGCGAGGCGGCATACGCGCGGCCGAACGTGCTGGCGTCGCACCCGGTGCCGGCGCGCAGCACGCCTTCGGCAATCGTATTGTTCAGGCGCCAGGACAGCTCTTCGGCATTGAGCAGGCGCTGCTCGGGCGCCAGCAGATTGCTGCCGGGCGCGCGGTCGGTCGGCATATAGAAGCTGAACACGCTGGGCGGGTCGAACGGGCGCTGGGCCGGCGCCGCCAGCCCGGAATCGGCGCCATTGTTCCAGCGTGGCGGCGCCGTGCAGCCAAGGCCGCGCAACAGGCCGGTGTACCACAGCACCGGCTCGCGCATCTTGCCGAAGCCGACGCCATCGGCGCCGATCTGGTCGCCGCGCCGCGCCTCAGGGTCGAGCAGGATTGCCTTGACCACGGCGCGCAGGTCGCCCGCAGCGCCTTGTCCGTTATCGCGAAACACCGTGGCCACGCGCGCCAGGTAGGCCGGGCTCGGGTCGCTGGTGACCAGGTGCTGGATCAGGCGCAGGCTGACGAATGGCGCGATGTTCTGATGCGCCATCAGCAGCCTGATGACGGCATCAAGTTCTTGCGCCGCCTCGGTGTTGGGCGCAAAGCCCGTTCCCATGACGGTCTTGGCCTTGCGGTCGTGGGCGGCGCCCCAGGTGTCGGGCACCAGTTCGCCGTCGTAGCGACGAAAATCGGTGCGGTCGAAGTTGCCGTTCACCGACCAGCCAGTCAGTGCGCGCGCCAGTTCCTCGACATCTTTCTGCGTGTAGGTTTCGACCGGCTTGCCGGCGGCGTCGCGCCGCAATGTGCCATCGATATTCAGTTCGACCACGCCAATGGCGAACAGCTGCAGCAACTCGCGCGCGTAGTTCTCATTGGGGGCGCACCACGGACATTCTTCGCTGGTCGGACGGTTGGAGAGGTTGTCGAGGTACCAGCCCATGGCGGGGCTGACCGTGGCCGCACGCAGCAACGCGCCGTAGTTGCCGAAGGCCTGGCGCTGCAGCAGGTTGGACCAGGTCAGGGCGCCATACGGCTCGATCTTGTTCATCGCCGTGACCACGAACTGCGACAGCGACCAGCTTACCCGGCGCCGCAGCTGGTCCGGCGCACCGAGGAGCGACACGTACAGCGCGTTGGTCGCGTATGCGTAGCCGCGCGTGCTTTCGGCCGCGATCTGGCTGTCGTAGCGCGCGATCGGGCTGGTGTCGATGCTCGATACCGGCAGCGCAAACTGGTCGTCGATCCAGCGCTCGAACCCTTTGGCCTGGATCTCGGCCACCAGGGCCGGCGTGGCGCCGAAGCTGGCCTGGTCGGCAAACCGCGCCGCAGCGTGGCGCGACACCACCCCGCCCGACGCCGGCTGGACCTGACCGCTCGACGCGCTCAGTGCCGTCGGCGGCGCCTCTTCACCGTCGCGGCTACAGGCAAACAGCACGCACAGGAACGGCAGCAAGCGCCAGCGGCGCAAGCGACGGGACGATCTGATGGACATGTTGACTCCGGCAGGTTATGCGGGAAGTATGGCATGCCCGTAAATACAAAAATTACAAGGATGTGTATTTACAACAGCTATTTTTTGCTATCGCCGCATGACTTTCAAGCGGCATTGCCTACTTCGCGTAGGCGTACTCGCCACCGCGCTCGAGCGCGCGGCGATACGCCGGCCGCGCATGGATGCGGGCCAAAAAATCGGTCAGGTTCGGGTACCTGGCATCGAGCCCGCCGCGCGAGGCCGCCGCTTCGAGTGGGAAGCTCAGCTGGATGTCGGCGGCGGTGAACTCTTCGCCGGCGAACCACGGGTGCTTGCCCAGTTCAGCCTCGAGGTATCCCAGCTGCAGCGCGATCTGCGGCAGCACGAACGTGCCCTTGACCTTTTGCGCGATGCCGCGCGCGATCGGTTTGACAAAAAACGGCATCGGCGTGCTTTCGATCTTGTCGAACACCAGTTTCAACAACAGCGGCGACATCATCGAGCCTTCGGCGAAGTGCAGGAAGTGCGTGTAGCGCAGGCGCGCCGGCGTGCCGGCGGCGGGCACCAGGCGGCCGGACTCAGCACCAGACGCGCGGGCAGTCAGGTACTCGACGATGGCGCCCGATTCGGCCACCACCAGGTCGCCGTCGGTGATCACGGGCGATTTGCCCAGCGGGTGCACGGCCTTCAGTTCGGGCGGGGCCAGCATGGTCTTGGGATCGCGCTGGTAGCGCTTGATGTCGTAATCCAGTCCGAGCTCTTCGAGCAGCCAGAGGATGCGCTGCGAGCGCGAGTTGTTCAGGTGGTGGACGACGATCATGGCGTGAATGGTGAAGTGGATGTGGCGGCCAGCTTAGCACCGTTGGCCACGCACACCTGTCACGCTAGCGCTGGTGCAGCTTGATGACGCGGTGCTTGCCGGGGGCCGGCGCTGCGGTCTTCGGGCCGCAGCTGCTGCAGCCGCCGCCACCGCAGGCGCCGCCGGCGCTGGCGTCAAACCAGCGCGCCAGCGCCGACTGGCGGCCGTCCTTCGTCAGGCGCAGCACCAGGCGCGCGCGCAGTGTAACCGGCAGGTACTTCGCGCCAAGGTACAGCGCGGCGACGGACACGATGACGATGACGGCCAGTTCCTGCATGGGGATTGCCATGATCATGCTCCGGTGAGTGCCAGCGTGACGCGGTAGACGATGAACGCCGCCACGTAGGCCAGCGCGAACATGTAGCCGGCCATGATCCAGGCATATTTGCGGCTGCCTGTTTCGCGCGCCACAGTGGCCAGCGTCGGCAGGCAGTGCGGCGCGTAGACATACCAGGCCAGCAGCGCCAGGCCGGTGGCCAGCGACCACGATTGGGCGATCAGCGGCGCCAGGGTGTCGCCGACTTCGTCGCCGCCCGACAGCGCATACACGGTGCCCAGCGCGCCGACGGCCACTTCGCGCGCGGCCATGCCCGGCACCAGCGCGATGGCGATCTGCCAGTTGAAGCCAATCGGGGCCAGCACCACTTCGAGTGCGCGGCCGATCATGCCGGCCACGCTGTAGTAGATCGGTGGATTGGTCGCGCCTTCCGGTGCGCCCGGGAAGCTCGAGAACAGCCAGAGCAGGATCATCATGGCTAGAATCAAGGTACCGACGCGCATCAGGAAGATTTTGGCGCGCTCGAGCAGGCCTTCGGCCAGGCCGCGCGGATGCGGCCAGTGGTAGGCCGGCAGTTCGAGCATCAGGGCGTGCTGCTTGTAGCCATTGCGGCGCTTCATGAACCAGGCCACCGCCATCGCCGACAGGATGCCAGCTAGGTACAGCACGAACAGCACGATGCCCTGCAGGTTCATGAAGCCGCCTACGGTCTGGTCGGGAATGAACGCGGCGATCAGGAGCGCATACACGGGCAGGCGCGCCGAACACGTCATCAATGGCGCGATCATGATCGTCACCAGGCGGTCGCGCGGGTTCTGGATCGTGCGCGCGGCCATCACGCCGGGAATCGCGCAGGCGAACGACGACAGCAAAGGCAGGAACGAGCGCCCCGACAGGCCCACGCTGCCCATGATGCGATCGAGCAGGAACGCAGCGCGCGGCAGGTAGCCGACGTCTTCCAGCAGCAGGATGAAGAAGAACAAAATCAGGATCTGCGGCAGGAACACCAGCACGCTGCCCACGCCGGCGATGATGCCGTCGACGATCAGGCTATGCAGCAGGCCTTCGCCGATCCACGAGCCGACCATCTCGCCAAAGGCGCCCATGCCCGCTTCGATCAGTTCAATGGGCGCGTCGCCCCAGCTGAACACGGCCTGGAAAATCACGAACATCAGCAGCGCCAGGATGACCGGGCCGGCGATCGGATGCAACACGACGTTGTCGATCTTTTCGCTCAGGTTGCCGGTATCTTTGGCCGACGACACGGCGATGGCCAGAATGCGGCGCACTTCGCGCTGGGTGTCTTCGACCGACACTTCGTCGATTGCCGACAGCGGCTTCGGTGCGACCGGCACGCCGAAGGGCATCGCGTCGAGCTGGGCCAGCAAGGCCTTCTCGCCGCCAGACTGGATGGCCACCGTCTCGACCACCGGCATGCCCAATTCTTGCGACAGCTTGGCGGTATCGATCTCGATGCCGCGCTTTTTCGCCACGTCGACCATGTTCAGCGCCAGCACCATCGGCAGGCCGAGGCGGCGCAGTTCGAGCACCAGGCGCAGGTTCAGGCGCAGGTTGGTGGCGTTGACGACGCACAGGATGGCGTCAGGTGCCACTTCACCGGCGCGCAGGCCGGCGACCACGTCGCGCGTGATGCCTTCGTCGGGCGTCTGCGCATTCAGGCTGTACGCGCCCGGCAGGTCGAGCACGCGAAACGCGCGCCCGGCGGGCGACGTGAAGCTGCCCTCTTTGCGTTCGATGGTGACGCCGGCATAGTTGGCGACCTTCTGGCGCGCGCCGGTCAGGCGGTTGAAGAGCGCGGTCTTGCCGCAGTTGGGATTACCCAGCAGTGCGACCAGTGGCGTGCGCGACGCGACTTGCGATTCCATGACACCCATCAGTCGGCCTTGATCGAGACGAGGGCCGCTTCGAAGCGGCGCAGCGCGAAGGTCGACTCGCCGACCTTGACGGCCAGCGGGCCTTTCATCACGCGCTTGATCACGCGAATACGTTCGCCCGGCACGAAGCCCAGCTCCATCAGGCGGCGCTGGACATCGATGCCGCCCTCCTGCGCGCCGGGCGCAAGGTGGACGACGGTAGCACTCTGCCCCGTCGTGAGCGAGTCGAGTGTGGGCAAAGCAGCGTGGTTCATGAGAGCTTCCAAATAGTTGTTGCGCGTATGAGACAGCGACTGGAACGATGCCGGTATCATAAACCTAAATAGGAATTATTTCTATTTGCAGCTTGTCATCGCTTGGAGGTAACGCGCAAATAAAGTGCGTTCGAACCGCAAATTCCGCTTGCGTTCGTGGTCGAGTTTACAGAGAATATCAACGCAAATGAGAATGATTCGCATTTTATAGACTAAACTGCAATGGTTGCTTCAAAAGGGTCGCTTCAATGATTGTCTGTGTCTGCAACAACATCTCCGATCGTGAAATCCGCCAGGCGGCCGACCTGGGCATCTCGTCGATGGCCGAGCTGCGCAAGGAACTCGGCGTGGGCACCATGTGCGGCAAATGCGTCAGCTATGCACGCGAAGTGCTGCACGAACACATCGACAGCAAGACCACGATCACCGAAGTGCGCCGCCTGCCACAGGCCGCCTGATTCTTCCACTCTCTTTCGCTTTCTGCCGGTCACTGGCCTCGCTATTTCGCGGGGCTTTTTTTCGTCCATTGTGACCGTGATGCGGGGTAGTGAGAACCGTTCGCACAACTGAGTGAGAACGGTTGCTATTACGCGCAATTTGTCGCATTTACTGTCATTTAATGCGCTTATTTACCTCTTTTGGCGCAATTTATAGCGTTTTAATGGCCGTCTGTTTGCTATCATGGAGGTCATTCAAAACACTATCGAGGGCACCCCATGAAAGGCGATCCAAACGTCATCCGTCTGCTGAACGCGCAGCTCACCAACGAACTGACCGCGATCAACCAGTACTTCCTCCACGCGCGTATGTACCGCCACTGGGGCCTGGACAAGATTGCGAAGAAAGAATACGAAGAATCGATCGGCGAGATGAAGCACGCCGACAAGCTGATCGACCGCATCCTGATGCTCGACGCGCTGCCGAACCTGCAGGCGCTGCACAAGCTGTTGATCGGCGAGTCGACCCAAGAGATGCTGGAATGCGACCTGAAACTGGAACGCGCCGCGCACGCGACGGTCAAGGAAGGCATCGGCGCCTGTGAAGCGGCGGCCGACTACGTCTCGCGCGACCTGTTCCTGATGATCCTGGAAGACACCGAAGAGCATATCGAATGGCTCGAAACGCAGCTCGACCTGATCGTCAAGGTCGGCATCCAGAACTACCTGCAAAGCCAGATCGGCGAGTAAGCTATTTTTGCTGGTGGTGATATCGATCGCTACTGGCAGATCTTGCAACTTGGGTTCCCGCCAAGGTGGCCGACGAGGCCGGGAACGACGTCATTCCCGCGCAGGCGGGAATCCAAGTTCGCCCGCACCACCACGCACCTTCAGCGCCAGCGCGTCATCCATTTGTCGTAGAACCCCATATCCCTTGGCACCGCGCCGGCAATCGCGCAGATCGCGCCGGCGAATTCGTTCGCGCGCGCGAGCGTGACGTCCAGCGCCCAACCGCGCGCCGCTCCGAGCAGGAAGATCGCCGCGAAGGCGTCGCCCGCCCCGACCGTGTCGATCACGAACGGCGGCGCCGGGGTGTCGTGCTGCGTGATCACGTTGCCGTCGCGGCCGAAGTACACCGCGCCGCGGTGGCCCAGCGTGACGATCAGCGCGTCGAGCGAAAACATCTTGAGCAAGGCCTGGCACGATGCACGCACTTCGTCGGCCGACAGCGCCGGCGCGTCGGGCTGGATCTGGAAGTGCCAGCCGAACAGCACCTGCAATTCTTCTTCGTTGACCTTGACAATATTGGCCGCCTGCAGCGAGCGGGTGACGCCTTTTTCGTCGTACTGGCCGTCGCGCAGGTTCAGATCCAGAAAGCGTGGCGCGGCGCTCGCGGCCAGCACCGCGCTCAGGGCGGCGCGCGACTGTGCGTTGCGCTGGGCCAGCATGCCGAAATAGACCATGGCCGGCTGCACGCCCGCCAGCGCGACGCCGGCTGCGGCGGCGTCGATGAAATCGTAGGCCTGGTGCGGCAGGATCGTGAAGCGGTGCCCGCGCGGGCCGCGCTCGACCAGCACACGGCCGGTCTCTTCGATCGGATCGATCTGCAGGCCGGCGTCGCTCATCGCGAAGCGTTCGAATTCGGCGCGCACAAGGTGGCCGCTGCGATCGTCGCCGATGCGCGTGATGGCCAGGCATGGCGCCATGAAGGCCGACAGATGGCGCGCCACATTGAACGGTGCGCCGCCGACGATCTGTTCGTTATTGAAATCGTCGACCAGCGCTTCGCCGAAGACGACGGTGGTCGGTGCGTTCATGGTCATCATGCGACGAACGGCGCGGTGTCCCTGAACGACTGGCGTTCGGACAATTTGTCGAACAGGCGCGCCAGGTTCGGGTAGTCGCCGCGCCAGTCGATCTCGGGGAAGCGAAACGCGAGCCAGCCCAGCGCGCAGCCGACGGCGACGTCGGCCAGCGTGTACTGGTTGCCGCGGCAAAAGGCGCCTTCGCCCAGGCGCTCGGCCATCACGCGCAGGCCGGCATGCACCTTGCCCCACTGGCGGGCGATCCATTCGGGACTTTGCTGGGCCTCGGGGCGCAGCACGTGTTCAAGGCGCACCAGCACGGCCGCATCGAGCACGCCGTCGGCCAACGCTTCCCACACCTTGACCTCGGCCCGCTCGCGCCCGTTCGGCGGCAGCAGCTTGCACACCGGGGTGAGCGTGTCGAGGTATTCGGCGATCACGCGCGAGTCGTACAGCGCGCTGGTGTCATCCATGATCAGGCATGGCACCTTGCCCAGCGGGTTGGTCTGCGCGATGGTGGTGTCGGCCGACCAGACGTCTTCGAGGATGAAGGCGCAATCGAGCTTTTTCTCGGCCAGCACGACACGCACCTTGCGCACGTAGGGGCTGGCAACGGAACCGATGAGTTTCATGGATGTAGGCAAGTGGAAATCGACCCTCAGTATAGCATCGGCCCCTGCCGCAAAACCTGCGCCGCCGCCGGCCCTGAGCGCCGCGAAAACGCGGCATGCGCAACGGGTGGGAAGCCGGCCAGTGGTAAAATCCGCGTTTTTGACCGACACGCCCGCCATGACCTCTACTGCATTGTCGCCGACCCTGTCGGCCCTGTCCCCGCTCGACGGCCGCTACGCCACCAAAACCGACAAGCTGCGTCCCATCCTGTCGGAAACGGGTTTCATGCACCACCGCGTGAAGGTTGAGATCGCGTGGCTGCAGGCGCTGTCGCAGGCCGGCTTCGCCGAGATCAAGCCATTCTCCAGCGCAGCGGTCGCTCACCTCGACGGCATGGCGGCGAACTTCGGCGAGAAGGACGCAGCCCGCATCAAGGAAATCGAAGCGGTCACCAACCACGACGTCAAGGCGGTCGAGTACTGGCTCAAGGAGCAGGTCAAGGACGTGCCGGAACTGGTCGCGGCCAGTGAATTCATTCACTTCGCCTGCACCTCGGAAGACATCAACAACACCTCGCACGGCATGATGCTCAAAGCGGCGCGCGACGGCGTGATGCTGCCTGCGCTGCAGGCGATCATCGCCAAGCTGACCGAGATCGCGCACACCAATGCGGCGCTGCCGATGCTGTCGCGCACGCACGGCCAGACGGCCAGCCCGACCACGCTGGGCAAGGAAATGGCGAACGTCGTCGCCCGTTTGCAGCGCGCGGCCAAGCGCATCGCCGACGTCGAAATCCTGGGCAAGATGAACGGCGCGGTCGGCAACTACAACGCACACCTGTCGGCCTATCCAGGCTTCGACTGGCCGGCGTTCTCGAAAGAAGTCATTGAACAGCGCCTCGGTTTGACCTTCAACCCATACACGATCCAGATCGAGCCGCACGACTACATGGCCGAGATGTTCGACGCATTCTCGCGCGCCAACACGATCCTGCTCGACCTGAATCGCGACATCTGGACCTACGTCTCGCTGGGCTACTTCAAGCAGAAGCTGAAGGCCGGCGAAATCGGTTCATCGACCATGCCACACAAGGTCAACCCGATCGACTTCGAGAACTCGGAAGGCAACCTGGGCCTGGCCAACGCGCTGCTGCGCCACATGGCCGACAAGCTGCCGGTCTCGCGCATGCAGCGCGACCTGACCGATTCGACGGTGCTGCGCAATATCGGCGTGGGCTTCGGCTACGCGCTGCTGGCCTACGACAGCTGCCTGCGCGGCCTGAACAAGCTGGAAGTGAACGCGGCGCGCCTCGAGCAAGACCTGGACGCGAACTGGGAAGTGCTGGCCGAGCCGGTGCAAACCGTGATGCGCCGCTACGGCATCGAGAACCCGTATGAACAGCTCAAGGAACTCACGCGCGGCAAGGGCATCACCCGCGACGCGCTGCGTGAATTCATCGAGACGCTGGCCGTGCCGCAGGAAGCGAAAGACCTGATGCTGGCGATGACGCCGGCGAATTACATCGGGTTGGCGGCGAAGCTGGCTGCGGAGATCTGAGTAATATCCGCAGTATTCATTAGCCTCAAGACCGTCGTTCCAGCGAAGGCTGGAACGACGGTCTTGAGGGCGGCGAAAAAAAACAGTGCACACGCTGTGCGCCCTTTAATAATCCCACCGCAGCTTCACCCCCACCCGTCGTTCGAACTCCGCCCAGTACGTGCTCGAACCGAACTCCGGGCGCCCGCCATTCAGATTCTCTCCATACACCGACAACCCCAGGCCCGGCCGCAGGCGCCAGCCGAAGCGCGCGTCGAGCGCCGTCGTTGACGCGATCAGCGAGGCCGGCATCGCGCCGACGCGGCGCAGCGTGACGTCGATCTCGCGCGCATCGTCGATGTTGTAGTTCGAGCGCAGTTGCAGCGTGTGCGACGGGTCGCGCCGCGCCGTCGCCAGGCCAGCCACGTCATTCCCGCCGGGCTTCAGGCGCAGGCGCTGGTGCAGCGCCGTCCAGCCGGCCGACAGGCGCCAGCGCGCCAGCGCCTGCCAGTTGCCCCACGCTTCAAGACCGCTGGCGCGGCCTTCCATCAGGCTGGAAAACACGACGAAGCTTCCGCTCGGATCGCGCTGCTGCGTGCGCAGGTGGTCGTAGTCGTTGTGGTACAGCGTGACCGTGTATGACAGCGCCGGCGCCGGCTGGCCACGGTAGCCCAGTTCGAGCACGCGCGCCACTTCGCTGCGCACTTGCGGCCCGCCGCGCAGGATGAACGGCGGCTGGCCCGGCACCCAGGCGTCGACGTCGAGCCGCGCCGGTGAGCGCACCGTGCGCGCGGCCGACGCCCACAGCGCATGCTGCGGCGAGATGCGCCACGACAGGCGCGCGCTCGGCAGCCATTCGACACCGGTGTAGTAGTTGTATTCGACGCGCCCGCCCAGCGTCAGGCGCCAGTCGTCGTGCAGCGCGATGGCGTCCTGCACGAACAAGCTGCCCCAGCGCTGCGTGGTGTTCGCCGGCAGGAACGCGACCCAGCGGCTGTTGCTGACACGGTCGCGCGTGTTGCGGTAGTTGGCGCCCCACATGATGTCATGGCGGCCGATCGTGGCCAGCGTGTGCTGGAACTGCATGTCGGCGGTGGTGAGGCGCTCGGCAAACAGCGGCGGCGCGTCGCGCACCGTGTGGTCGAGAACAGCTTGCAGTGCGACGCTGGCGCCGGCATCCAGCGTGCGCTGCCAGCGCGCCGACAGGTTGGCGCCGTCGGAACGCACGCGGCCGAATGCGGTGGGGCCATTCGGCGTGGCCAGCTCGCCCGGCGCCGGCTGATCGAGCCGGCCGCGCATCAGATTGCCCATGATCGTGAAGGCGTCGCTGCCCTGCGCCCAGTCGGCGCGCACGCCGGCCAGCGCACGCCGGTAGCTGTCGTCGATACGCCCGCCGCCAGCGCGTTCGCTGTCGCTGCGCCGCGTGACCTTGCCGAAGGCGCGCCAGGCCACGCCGTTGTCGCTCGTGCCGCCCTGGCGAAACGCGGCGCCGGCCGCGCCATCGCTGGCGCCGTGCAGCGCCGCCATGCTGCCCTGCGTGTCGCGCGCCGAGCGCGTGGTGATGTTGATGACGCCATTGACGGCGTTCAGGCCCCACATCATGCCACCAGGCCCGCTGACCACTTCGATGCGGGCGATATCTTCGAGCAGCACGTCCTGCGCATCCCAGAACACGCCGGCGAACAGCGGCGTATAGACCGAGCGGCCGTCGATCAGCACCAGCAGCTTGTTCGACAGGACGCTGGCGCCGCTGTTCATGCCGCGCGCACTGATCGAATAGGCATAGCCGTTGACGCGCGCCACGTGCAGGCTGGGGGCCAGGCGCAGCGCCTCGGGCAACGAGTCGGCGCCGGAGCGGCGGATGTCGTCGGCGGTGATCACGAACACTGCCGCCGGCGCATCCTGCAGGCGCTCGGGGCGCTTGGAGACCGACGTCACCTGGATATTGGCCAGTTCTTCGATCGACAGATCGGCGAGATCGGCCTGGCTCGTCTGCCCGTATTCAACGGCCACGACAGGCAGCGCGCAGGCAAGGTAAATGCAGGCAGCGGCTGTGCAGTGAGCGACGGCGAACGGCCTGCGGCGTATAAATGCGGTCATAACCGGATATTACATTCGGCGCGTCCGTTGGTGTATCTTTTGCAATGCGGCGAGGGTAAGCAGTCGTGGAAAAGCGCGGCAATACCACGACGCCACTTTTTTGATATAGTGACTTAGTTCTAACCCGTACTAGTTATCTACAGGAAATATGCGCCGCTATTCCATCCCCGCGATCATGCTGCACTGGCTGATCGCCATTGCGATCATCGGCACCTTCACGCTGGGCCTGGTGATGACCGATATCCAGGGCATCAGCATGGCCAAGCTGCGCTACACGAGCTGGCACAAGTGGGCCGGCGTGACCGTGCTCGCGCTGGCCGCACTGCGCCTGCTGTGGCGCCTGTTCAACAAGCCGCCAGCATATCCGGCCGGAATGCCGCGCTGGCAGCATGGCGCCGCCCACGGCCTGCACCTGACGCTGTACGTGCTGATGTTCGCGGTGCCGCTGTCCGGTTATTTCTTCAGCCTGGCGGCGGGCTACCCGGTCGTGTATTTCAGCAAAATCCCGTTGCCGGTGCTGATCGGCCCCGATCCGCTACTGCGCGACACACTGCGCGAGCTGCATTACTGGCTCAATATGCTGCTGGCCGCCCTGGTCGCGCTGCACGTGCTGGCCGCATTCAAGCACCTGCTCATCGACCGCGACGGCATCATGCAGCGCATGCTCCCCGTCCCTACCCCGAAGGAAAAACCATGAAATTGATCAAGGCACTGATGCTGGCCGGCCTGGTTGCCGGCAGCGTCGCCGTGCAAGCCGCGCCACTCAAGACCGAGCTTGCGGCCAGTGGCGTCTCGGCCGTGTTCAAGCAGATGAACGTGCCGGTGGAAGCGCCGTTTCGCACCTTCGCCGCGCAGATCGACTATGACGCGGCCAAGCCGGCGGCGGCCAGGGCCAGCGTCGAGATCACGACCGCCAGCTTCGATATTGGCGACGCCATGTACAACAAGGAAGTGGCCAAGAAAGAATGGTTTAACTCGGCGCAGTTCCCGAAAGCCAGTTTCGTCTCGACGAGCATCGCACCGGCCGGCGCCGGCAAGCTGACCGTGACGGGCCAGCTGACCCTCAAGGGCAAGAGCGCCAACGTGACCTTCCCGCTGACGGTCAAGGCTGCCGGCGCGAAAACCGTGTTCGAAGGCCAGTTGCCAATCAAGCGTTTGGCGTTCAATATCGGCGAAGGCGAGTGGAAAGACACCAGCATGGTCGCCGATGAAGTCGTCATCAAGTTTCGCGTTACCGCCTCACCTGCCGTTGCAGCAAAATAATCCGTTTCACCACCCTTTTTACAGGAATCGCGCCACATGAACATCAAGCACCTGATCGCGGCAGCCGCCGCCTTTGCCGCCACCTCGGCCTTCGCTGCGCCAGTCACCTATGACATCGAGCCGAACCACACGTACCCGAGCTTCGAAGCCGACCACATGGGCCTGTCGGTATGGCGCGGCAAGTTCAACAAGTCGAGCGGCAGCGTCACGCTGGACCGCGAAGCCAAGACCGGCTCGCTGGACATTACCGTCGATATCAACAGCATCGATTTCGGCCACGAAAAGATGAACGAGCACGCGAAAAAGCCTGACATCTTCGATGCTGCCAAGTACCCGACCGCCACCTTCAAGTCGAAAGCGATCAAGTTCACCGGCGACGTGCCGACCTCGGTCGACGGCGAACTGACCCTGCACGGCGTGACCAAGCCGCTGACCCTGCAGATCAACAAGTTCAAGTGCGTCATGCACCCGATGCTGAAGAAAGAAGCGTGCGGCGCCGATGTGGTTGGCACCTTCAAGCGCGATGACTTCGGCATCAGCTTCGGCCTGCCAAACTTCTCGCCGGAAGTGAAGCTGGCGATCCAGGTTGAAGCCGTCAAGAAGTAATCTGGTTCGACCATGAAAAATCCCCGCCGGTTCGCACCGGCGGGGATTTTTTATTGCGCGCTCTATCGATTAGTTGCGATCAGCGGCCGTCACGGTCGAAGTCGCCCGGAATCGCGCGCTCGACACGGTGCCAGCCGGCGCGGGTGGCCGACTTGGCCTGGTCCCAGCTCAGGCGCGAATTGCCTTTTGAGCGATCCCATTCGGTCGAGAGCTGGCCTTCGTTGGCATCGTAGCCGCCGTCATACTTGTCGTAGCTGTTGTAACCCAGTGCGTAGGCTGGCTCGTAGTCGTCGTAGGTGTAGCCTGGCGAGTAGTACGGCTGGGTCTGGTACTGGGTGCGCCAGTATTCGTTCTCGGCGTGTGGATTGACCACGTGGCCAACGCCCTTGCCTGCCGCGCTGCCGACCATGCCGCCGATCGCCGCGCCGGCCGCAACGCCCAGTGGGCCGGCTGCTGCGCCGATCACTGCGCCGACCGTTGCACCGCCGCCAGCGCCGACGCCTTGGGCCAGGTTATGGTCGTGCAGTTCGTCGGTTGCTTTTGGATTGACCACTTCGCCCGCGCCACGACCGGCTGCGCCGCCTGCCAGGCCGCCGACCACGGCGCCGGCCGCCATGCCGATCGGACCGCCAACGGCGCCCACTGCCGCGCCCATCGCCGCGCCCGAACCTGCGCCGACGCCCTTGGCCAGATGGTGCTCGGCCAGATCGTCATTCGCTTTTGGATTGACCACTTCGGCTGCGCCCTGGCCGGCGATGCCGCCAGCGATGCCGCCGACGACGGCGCCCGCAGCCATGCCGATCGGACCGGCAACGGTGCCGACGGTGGCGCCCAGCGCCGCGCCGCCTGCCACGCCCAGGCCGGCGCCGATCACATGCGAGCCGCCCTGGTCAGTCCACGATTTGTGGATATGCGCTGCGTCTTCATCCGAACGGGCATTCACGCCGAGCAGGATGCCGCCGCCCTTGATGCCGTCTTCGTAGTGTTGTGCGCGTTCTTCAGGAATGCCGGCGCCGATCAGCGCGCCGATCAGGCCACCGGTAATACCACCCGCGCCAGCGCCGGCAAGGGCCGCTGCCAGCGGGCCGGCAACCACCAGGCCCAGGCCTGGCAGTACCAGGGTGGTACCAACGGCCGCGATACCGGCCAGCACGGCGCCGATGGTGCCGCCGATACCGGCGCCGATGCCCGCGCCTTCGGCAGCCTTGCTGCCCAGTTCCGTATCTTTATCGGCGAAGTGGGTTTGACGGGTGGCGTCGGACATCATCAGGTTGACGTCGTCGCGGTTGTAGCCGCGCTCGGACACGGTGCCATAGGCGCGTTCGGCGCTGGCGCGGTCAGGGAACAGGCCGGTGACCATGCGCTGATTATCCGTGGTGCGGGTGGTGTCGAAGCTGCTCATGATGAATCCTTTGTTGGTTGGTTTCGGCAGCCGAACGCTGGTGAGCGGTGGCTGGCAAGGACCTCCACCATAGGCCCGGCAGCGGCATGGCTCTGTTCGATGACGCACGCTTGGAACGCCTGCTGGGATCGGGTCCGGCCGCATGGCGATGACGATGCAAAATCGGCATCGAAGGTACGCTGCCGCACCGACCCGTGGTCGACCCTTCTCTAGACTTTTTCACATGGTCACGGCATTTGTTGGGCCTGGGGGTTATGTCTTTTCACTTGAGGAGGAAGCACCATGTTATTTATTATCTGGATCGTCGTCGGCGGTATTCTGGGTTGGCTGGCCAGCATGGTCATGAAAACCGATGCAGAACAAGGCATCATCCTGAACGTCGTGGTCGGTATCATCGGCGCCTTCCTGGGCGGCTGGTTGCTCTCGCCATTGTTCGGCACCGGCACCATCAACTCCGATGACTTCAGTGTCGCTTCGCTCCTGGTTTCGTTCCTGGGCGCAGTCATCCTGCTGGCTATCGTGAATCTGCTGCGTCGCGGTCGCGTTCGCTAATACGGTGGTTCGCCACTTCTAAAAAACCAACGCCGGCTGCGTTGGTTTTTTTTCCTCTGCGGTTTTACTGATGAGCTCAAAAATGTTCTGGACACTGTTGCTGACAGTGGCCGCCACCCTTGTAATCGGGGTGCTCGCATTGAATTTCATGCCGGGCGAAAAACAGATCGAACGCCAGCTGACGCGGCAATACGATACCGCCGATCCGCAGTTCCGCCGCTCGCTCGGCGTGCTGCTCGGGCCACCGATCATCGAAGGCAACAAGGTCGAGGCGCTGCTCAATGGCGACCAGATCTTCCCCGCGATGCTGGACGCCATTCGCGGGGCAAAAAAGACGATCACGCTGGAAACCTATATCTACTGGTCGGAATCGATCGGCACCGAGTTTTCCGAAGCGCTGTCCGAGCGCGCACGCGCCGGCGTCAAGGTGCACGTGATGCTCGACTTCATGGGTAGCATGAAGATGGACAATGCCCAGGTCGAGAAGATGAAAGCGGCCGGCGTGCAGGTGCAGCGTTATCACAAGCCCGTGTGGTGGAAACTGGCGCGCATGAACAACCGCACCCACCGCAAGCTGCTCGTTGTCGACGGCACGGTCGGCTTTACGGGTGGCGTGGGCATCGCCGATCAATGGCGCGGCAATGCGCAGGACGAAGACCACTGGCGCGACAGCCATTTCCGCGTCGAAGGCCCGGCGGTCGGCCAGATGCAGGCCGTGTTCAACGACAACTGGACCAAGGCCACGGGCGTGGTGCTCGACGGCCCGGCATACTTCCCGGCGCTCGTGCCGAAGGGGACGATGCCGGCGCAGATGTTCTCCAGCTCGCCAACCGGCGGCAGCGAAAGCATGCATTTGATGTACCTGATGGCGATCACGGCCGCGCGCGAGACGATCGACCTGTCCGCGTCGTATTTCGTGCCGGATGAACTGACGGTGCGCACGCTGATCGCGGCCGCCAGGCGCGGCGTGCGGGTGCGCCTGATCACGCCGGGCGAGATCATCGATTCCGACCTGGTCCGGGCCGCCTCGCGCGACCGCTGGCCCGAACTGCTGGCGGCGGGCGTGCAGATCTCTGAGTACCAGCCGACGATGTACCACGTCAAGACGCTGATCGTCGACAAGCTATTGGTATCGGTGGGTTCGACCAACTTCGACAACCGCTCGTTTTCCATCAACGACGAAGCGAACCTGAATGTGCTGGACCCTGGCTTCGCCGCGCAAATGACGCAGGTCTACGAGGCCGATTGGGCCCTGGCCAAGCCGGTGACGGCGCGCCAACTCGCCAAGCGGCCGTGGTGGGAACGTGGGACGACCTGGTTCGTGTCGCTGTTCGAGGCGCAGCTGTAGGCACAGGTATATGCACACGTGGGCTTTTTCATTGCCATGGCTGAAATACTGGTTGACGATCCGATAGGGGATTAACGATACTCATGGACACTCTTCAGGAGTCCATGAGTTCATCTCATCCCCTTCCCAACCAGACCAAAGCGCATGAAAAAGACCCTTCTCTCGCTCGCCATCCTCACCAGCTTCGCCGCACACGCGGACGAAGGCATGTGGATGCCGCAACAGCTGCCACAAGTAGCCAAGCAACTGAAAGCCGCCGGCCTCAAGCTGGACCCGGCAAACCTGACCAAGCTGACCGAATTCCCGATGGGTGCGATCGTCAGCCTGGGCGGCTGCTCGGCTTCGTTCGTCTCGCCGCAAGGTCTGGTCGTGACCAACCACCACTGCGTGTACAACAGCATCGCCGTCAACTCGACGCCCGAGCGCGACCTGCTGGCCAACGGTTTCCTGGCCAAGACCATGGCCGATGAACTGCCGGCCTCGCCCGGCAGCCGCATCTATGTCACCGACGAAGTGGCCAATGTCAGCAATCAGATCATCACGCCAGAAGTGGCCAAGCTGACCGGCAAGGCCCGCATCGACGCCATCGAAAAGAACCAGAAGACCCTGGTGGCAGCCTGCGAACAAGACGCCGGCTATCGCTGCACCGTGGCCAGCTACTACGGCGGCCTGGAATTCTATCGCCTGAAGCAGCTCGAAATCCGCGACGTGCGCCTGGTGCATGCGCCGGCGTCGGGCGTCGGCAAGTTCGGCGGCGACACCGACAACTGGATGTGGCCACGCCACACCGGCGACTACGGCTTCTACCGCGCCTACGTGAGCAAGGATGGCAAGTCGGCCGAGTTCTCGAAGGACAACGTGCCGTACCAACCAAAGCACATCATCAAGGTCGCCAAGGACAACGCCAAAGAAGGCGACTTCGTGATGGTACTGGGCTACCCGGGCCGCACCAACCGGCACCGCCTGCCGTCCGAAGTGGCGTTCACGTTCGACTGGAACTATCCGGCCTTCATCCAGGCCTCGAGCGAAACGCTGGCGATCATCGACCGCGAAACCAAGACCGACCCGGCCGCCAAGCTGAAATACGCCGGCCAGATCGCGGGCGTGAACAACTACTACAAGAACCGCAAGGGCATGCTGGTCTCGTACCAGGGCAGCGACTTCCTGCAGCGTAAAACGGCCGAGCACAATGCGCTCAAGGTCTGGGTCAATGGCGATGCGGCGCGCAAGGCGCAGTACGCGGCCGACATCGACACGGCCGAAAAGCTGATCGCCGAGCGCGATGCCGGCACCAGGAAGAGTTTCTTCCAGACCTATGCTCAGCCGAAGTTCCTGTCGTCGGCGCGCACGTTGTACCGCCTGGCCAACGAGCGCACCAAGCCGGACACCGAGCGCAAGACCGGCTACCAGGATCGCGACCTGCCGCGCCTGACATCGGTCGTCGAAGGCCAGGACCGCACCTACGACGAAAAAGTCGACAAGGCGCTGGTGCTGAACTTCCTGACCAAGTACAACGCGCAGCCGGCCGCCGAACACGACGCGGCATTCGACGCCGCACTGGGCATCCGCGCCGGCATGAGCGACGCCGAACTGAAGGCCGCACTCGACCGCATCTATGCCGGCTCGAAGATGGCCGACAAGACAGCGCGCACCGCGTGGCTGAAAAAGACCCCAGCCGAGTTCAAGGCATCGAACGACAGCTTCATCAAGGCAGCCGTGGCGATGTACGACGCCGACATGGCCGATGAAGCCAAGCAGGAAGAATCGGCTGGCAAGATCCAGCAAGCCTACGGCAACTACATGAAGGCCAAGATCGCCTACATGAACAGCCGCGGCCAGGCCGTCTACCCTGACGCCAACAGCACGCTGCGCGTCACCTTCGGCAAGATCGCCGGCCGCCCGCAAGGCGCCGACGGCACCACCGGCTGGACCGCCTTCACCACCGTGGCGGGCGTCACTGCCAAGCACACGGGCGAAGGCGAGTTCGACGCGCCAGACAACCAGCTGGCCGCGATCCAGAAGAAGGACTTCGGCAAGTATGCCGATCCGAAGCTGAAAACGCTGCCGGTGAACTTCCTGGCAACGCTGGACATCACCGGCGGCAATTCGGGTTCGGCCGCGCTGAACGCCAAGGGCGAGCTGATCGGCCTGGCCTTCGACGGCACGCTCGACTCGATCATTTCGGATTGGGACTTCAACAAGGCGATGACCCGTTCGATCCAGGTCGACACCCGTTACATGCTGTGGAATATGCAGTATGTGGACAAGGCGGATAATCTGCTGAAAGAAATGAACGCGCTGTAAATTCCGCGTTTTCTGCTGTTGATAAAGGCCGCGCTACCGAAAGGGGCGCGGCCTTTTTAGTTGGCGAAGGTTGCGCAGGAGGTTACGCGCCAACAGCGTAAGCAATCCGATCAATGGCATAAAACATCAGCGCACAAGCACACGATGCCCCAGGCGAAAAAAGAACACGCGCGAAAACATCCCATTATCGTCACCGCCTTGCGCCGGAATCAGATACGCAATGAAATTCGGCACCACCGCCACGGCAAATAGCACCAGCGGCGACACCGTGACCGTCTGGCCGAACACAGCCGGAAGCAGCAACCCAGCCAGGGCAACGATCACGATAAAGAGAACATGGCTAACATTGCCGGTGCGCGGGGAAGAAGAAGCCATCAGTCAACCTTGTAATCAATAATCGAAAATAATAACGCAACGCCGACCCAATTAGTTCCCAAAACAATTGCTCATCAATTAGGGTCAGAGTCGAATTCTTTGACAACTTTCCCGGATGAGGCATTAACTCGACTCCGACCCTAGTTATCCCATGGGAAATTGGCCAATAAATCGACTCTGACCCTAATTAATTTTTGGTCGAAATCGGCTATTTTATTAGCCGCCAGAAATTAATGGCAAGAGTATCTAAACGCTTCGAAATTTCTACCAAACTCAAGCAGAAAATAACCCCAAAATCAATTAGGGTCAGAGTCGAATTCTTTGACAACTTTTGCGGATGAGCCGTTAATTCGACTCCGACCCTAGTTATCTGCCGGGCAATTGGCCAATAATTCTACTCTGACCCTAATTGGAGGATGGTGGTGAGTTCGGCGGCGATTTGTTGGGATAGGCGGTGGATATGCAGGCCGTCGACGAAGCCGTGGTGGGCTTGCACCGAGAATGGCAGCGTCAGCTTGCCGTTCGGGGCGTCGCGGAAGCGCCCCCAGGCCAGTGATGGGATGTCGGGCTGCGCCAGGTGCGCGGTCGGGTGCTGGATCGATGTGAAGTCGAGCCAGGGGATGCAGGTGACGAAGACTTGTTCTTTCGCGGCGCGCGGCGACAAGGTCGCGTAGGTGGCATTCAATCCTGCCATGCTGGCGGCCTCGGCGCCGGCGGCGCGGCTGCGGGCGACGAAATCGTGCAGGTCATCGGACCACGCGAACGTCGCGAAATTGAGGTCGTCGTTGGCGTTCGTGACCGTGAACGATGGCGTCAGGCGCTCGATCCGGATCACTTCGCCGTCCAGGATGCGGTAGCAGAAGTTTTCGATCTTCAGCACCGCGCGCAGCGTGGCGCACAGCAGCACGTGAAATGGTGCCAGGCCCTGTGCGCGGCACCACGGCCGAAAGTCCGGCAACTCGAGCGTGAAGCACAGGTTCAGCGCCGGGCTGTCCATGCTGTCAAACAGCGCGAAACGGTCGCGCCGTCGTTCAAACTTTTCCATCATCCGCAACCGCCTGTTACGCCTGTTGTCTGTTCAGGCGGCTGTTGCGCATGCTGTACAGGAAATAGGTCACGACCGCCACGCCCATCCAGATGAAGAACACGCGGAACGTGGTGCTTGATAAATCCTTCATGATGTACAGGCAGGCCAGCACCGACAGCCCCGGCACCACATACGGACCAAACGGCACGCGGAAGCCCGCCGGCGCATCAGCGCCCTGCTTGTGACGGATCACCGGCACAGCGATCGAGACCACCATGAACGCCGTCAGCGTCCCCATGCTCACCATGTCCCACAAGAAGGTCGAGTCGACCGTGCCGGCCACCAGGCCCACGACGCTGCACACGATGATCGTATTGCCCACCGGCGCCTGGGTGCGCGGGCTGACTTTCTGGAATACCTTCGGGATCAGGCCATCGCGGCTGATCGCGTACAGGATGCGCGTCTGGCCGTAGATCGTCACCAGCGTCACCGAGAACACCGACACCACGGCGCCAGCCGACAGCACCAGCGCCGGCCAGGCCTGGCCCGTTACGTTCTGCAGGATCACCGACAGGCCGGCTTCCTGGCCTTCGAACAGGTGCGCGGGCTGTGCGCCCATCGCGGCCACCGCCACCAGCATGTAGAACACGGTCACGATCACGAGCGCCGACAGGATCCCGATCGGCACGTTGCGGCGCGGGTCCTTGACCTCTTCGCCGGCAGTGGCGATGGTGTCCAGGCCGATGAACGAGAAAAATACGGTACCGGCGGCGGCGGTCACGCCGGCCATGCCCGCGTAGCCCTTGCTCTCGTCGAGATTGAAGAACGGCTGGAAATTGTTGGCGTCAAAGCCCGTGAACGCGATCGCGGCGAAGAACACCAGGATCGCCAGCTTGATCATCACCATGATGGCGTTGGTCGTGGCCGATTCCTTCGTGCCGCGCACCAGCATGATGCCGCACATGATCACGAGGATGATCGGCGGCAGGTTGATGTTCCCCGGATTGAACGACACGTTATGGTGGTCCGACACGAACATCGGCGAGCGCAGTTCGGCCGGTATCTGCCAGTGGAAGGCATTGAGCAGGAAGTTGTTCAGGTAATCGGACCAGCCGATCGATGTCGCGCTGGCCGCCAGCCCGTATTCGAGCAGCAGGCAGGCCGCGACGACGAACGCCGCGAATTCGCCGAGCGTCGCGTACGCGAACGAGTACGAGGATCCTGATGCCGGCACGCGCCCGGCCAGTTCGGCGTAGCACAGCGCGGTCAGGCCGGCGGTGATCGCCGCAAGCAAGAATGAGAGAACGACTGCCGGTCCGGCTTTGGGCACCGCTTCGACCATCGTGAAGAAGATGCCGGTGCCGATCGTGGCGCCCACGCCGATCATCGTCAGCGGGAACAGCCCGAGCGATCGTTGCAGGCCAGGCAAGGCGCCGGCAACACCGACAGGCGTGTCCTCGTCGTGATGGCGTCCCGCCGGTTTGGTACGTAGCAGCTTTTGGCCCAGGGTCTGATTCACGGCGAGTCCTTCGGTACGCGGTTGCAATCGCGCTTCGACGCCGCCGGTAAGCAGTCCCGAAACACAGTCTCAAAACGAAGCTGCGATTATATGGGACTCTGCCGTCGCTGCAGATATTTTGTTTAGAGGCCAGGCACTGCTCTAGTCAAGCAGGTGCACACGCTCGCCCGTGATGCTGCGCTTGGCCGGCTGGCCATACACGCGGATGCCGCCCGCGCCCGAGGTGCGGGCAAACAGCGACTGCCTGACCGTGGCCCGGATGCTGCCGGCGCCGCTCGCGCTCAGATCGGCGTCCTGCGTTGTCAGCCCCGCCAGATCGGCGCTGGCCGAACCGCTCACTCGGGTACTGAGCGAGCGCACCGCGCCGCTGGCATCGAGCGAGCTCGATCCACTCAACTCGGCGCGCGCGACATCGCCCGTGACCGGCCCGAGACGCATCCGGCTCGACCCCGACAGCGTGATGTCGATGCTGTTGCTGCGCAGTTGGGCGGCGTCCAGCAAGCCAGACCCACTGGCACGGGCATTCAGATTGTCGACCGTACCGGCCAGCATCACGCTCGCCGAACCGCTCTTGCGGACGTCGAGCGGCGCGCCATTCAGGCCACTGACGTCGACACGCGTCGCCCCCGATGCGCGCACTTCGCTCAGGCGCGGCGTCGTGTAGACGATGCGCAGCGGCGTCTTGCTGCGCAAGCCCTGCTCGGACCAGATGCGCAGCGTGTCGCCGCGCGTCTCGGTGCGGATCAAGGGCACCAGGTTGCTGTCGGCTTCCACCACCAGCGACGCGACCGGCCCCACGCGCACCTCGACCGGCAGCGCGCCGCTCACGTCCAGCGCCGGCAGCGCCGTGGTGGCGCGGGCATCGCGCAGCGCGACACCGTCACCCTCCTTCGTACCGCTGCTCCACGACGTATGGACACGCATGTCGCTGCCATCCTGCGGCGCGACGATGATGGCGCAGCCGGCAAGGGCGGCGAGAGCGGCAAGGCCGAAGAGGGTACGCATGGCAGTCCTGACAGGTGGTTGTTCGAGTGATGGCACTCTAACAATCGCCCTGCCCTGCAGCACGCTGCATGCGACGGATTGCAGGAAGCGCGGCCTGAACTGCTTCGCCCGCGACGCGAACGGTATCAGCCCTCGCCGGGCCGCGTGGTGTCGAACAGCGTCTTGAATTCACGCGGCTGCGAGCGCCAGTACTGCGGCGGCGCGCTGACGTGCGCCCCCAGTTCGGCCGCCGCATGCCACGGCCAGCGCGGGTCGTACAGCATCGCGCGCGCCAGGGCGATGACGTCGGCCTGGCCCTGCTGCAGGATCGCTTCGGCGTGGCGCGCTTCGGTGATCAGGCCCACGCCGATCGTCGGCAGGCCAGTCTCGCGCTTGATCCGTTCGGCAAAGCCGATCTGGTAGCCCGGCTCCACGGGGATCTTCTGGGCCGTCGACACGCCGCCGCTCGAGACGTGGATGAAATCGCAGCCAAGGGTCTTGAGTTCGTCGGCGAAGCGCACGCTCTGCTCGATGTCCCAGCCGCCGTCGACCCAGTCGGTGGCCGAGATGCGCACGCCCACCGTCATGGACGGCACCGCCGCGCGCACGGCGGCAAACACTTCAAGTGGATAGCGCATGCGGTTCTCGAGCGACCCGCCGTAGTTGTCGGTGCGGTGGTTGGCCAGAGGCGAGAGGAACTGGTGCAGCAGGTAGCCGTGGGCGGCGTGCAGCTCGATCGCGTCCAGGCCAAGCGCCTGCGCGCGACGCGCGGCGGCGACGAACGCATCCTGCACGCGTAGCAGGCCGGCGGTATCGAGCGCCAGCGGCGCGGCGTCGCCTTCGGTATGCGGAACTGCGGACGGGCCTTCGGCCTGCCAGCCATTCGGCGCATCCGGTGCGATCTGCGCGCCGCCCTCCCAAGGCACATTCGTCGAGGCCTTGCGACCGGCGTGACCCAACTGGATCGCGACCTTGATCGGCGAGTGGCGACGAATCGCAGCGACGATGGGCGCGAGCGCCTCGGCGTGGGCGTCGGACCACAGGCCCAGGTCATTCGGCGAAATGCGCCCTTCGGGCACGACGGCGGTGGCTTCGAGCGTCAGCAGTGCGGCGCCGGACAGTGCCAGGTGACCGAGGTGGATCATGTGCCAGTCGGTGGCCAGGCCGTCAACGGCGGAATACTGGCACATCGGCGCGATGGTGATGCGGTTGGACAGCTCGAGGGGGCCGAGCGCGTAAGGGGAAAACAGCATGGTCATGATGGCTCCTGCAAATCAAGAGCACCAGTCTAGCGCGGTGGAGAAGTCCTTGCTGCACGCTGCCTGGAAACGTCGTTCCCGCGGAGGCGGGAACCCAAGCTTGTCAGCACTGTGGCTGCATCGAGCGTAGTGGCTGCGCCAAATAACTTGGGTTCCCGCCAAGGTGGCCGACGAGGCCGGGAACGACGTGCGAGGTGTAACTATGAAATCCGCACCACCATGATCCCGGCGCGCAAACCCACCCGCACATCCGGGTTCGGGAACACCACCAGTTCTTCATCATGCTGCACCGTGTAGACGGTATCGCCATCCTGCGCGATCACGTCGCCCTTGTGCATCGGCGTGAAGTTCCAGGTCTCGCGCCCCACGCGCATGCTGAATGCGTCGGACAGCTTCATGATCGACTGCGCCGTCGCGAACACACGCGGCCCCACTTTGGCTGCCTGCGCCGGCTGGCCGCGCAGCAGGCGATCCAGCGCGCCAGAGGCATCGGCAAACTGCGACAGATCGTTCTGCCCCAGCGTGCCCACCCGGCCCAGTTCGACCGTGCTGCCGGCCGCGCCGAGATGCTCGGACGTGAAGTAGCTATAGGTGCCGGCCGACTCGGGATTCATGATGATCGCTTCGATCCCCGCCTCGCCCAGCCACGTCATCAAGCCTTCGCGCGCAGCATCCGCAATCAGCTCCGGCACGATCGCGAACATCGGATAGTGCGACGGACGGATCGCCGTGTGCAGGTCCACGTGCCAGCGCGCCGGCCCGCTGCCCTCGAAGAACGCCCGTGTGGCTTCGATCAGCACATCGGCGCGCCCCGCCTCGAACGTGCCGGCCAGCGAACCACGCTCGGCGCGGAACATCCGGTTCAGGTCCGCGTCGATGAAACGCTTGCCGGCACGGATAGCGTCGATATGACCGACACACAGCATCAGATCCACCGCCAGCGCGTGCGCGGAGCGCGACAGCGCATCGACCAGATACGCCACCATCTCGATCGGCCCCGTCTCGTCGCCATGCACACCGACCGACACCAGCACGCTGGGCCGGTCTGCGTCGGGGGTTGCCGAACGCACCGTCAGGATCCCCGGCGCAGGCAAGGCGACAACAAAACCGGCATCACGAAAACGCTGCGCGACCGCACCGAAATCGGCTTCCGCCAGCGCGCGCACCGCTTCCGGCAGGTTCGAACCAGGCACGGTGCTCATATCACGCGGCCAGGCGTTCCGGCGTGAGGCCTTCCGACAGCGCCCACACGTCCAGCATCGCCTGCTCCAGTTCGACCGGCGGGGCAAAGCCCGTCAGGCCGCGTGCAGCAGTGACTTCGTCCACCGCCCCTTGCATGTCGTTACCGTTCTGGCCCGCATGCTCGATCACCTGCAGCAGCAGGCGCTGTTGCGCGCGGCGCAGCGACTGCAGCGCGTAGTTGCGCAGCTGTTCCTGCGACTTGCTCTGCGCCGGCAGCTTCAGGCCCAGTTCCAGCGTGTCGATGCCGACCTGCTGGCGCAGCAGCGTGCCCACCTGCAGGAACTGCAGCAGCGTCATGCCGCTTGGGCGCGACACCGACACCGCCGCGAACAGGAACGAGGCTTGCGACTCGATGATCTCGACGGCCTTCCAGGCTTTCGCAAACCCGGTCGGCAGGCCGGTGTGGCCATCGGCCTCGGAGCGGAACTTGGCAGCTGCGCTCTCGTCGGCTTGGGCAAACAGCGTCGAGAGCTCGTCCAGGCCTTGCGAGCCTAGTGGCAGCGACAGCACGCCTTCAATGGTCGCCCGTTGCAGCGCGCGGGTGCGGTTGTCGACCGAGACCGACACGTCGCGCGGCACCACCAGGGCGTCGGCGTCGAGCGCGTCGAACACCGGCGCCAGGTGCAGCGCGGCCCAGGCCTTGGCCCACGCCTTGACGATTTCGGTGTCGTCGATGCGGTGTTCCAGCGCCAGGTCGCGCAGCATCAGCGGACCGCAGCGATTCACGGCTTCGTTGGCCAGCACGGTGGCCAGGATGGCGTTGGCCAGCGGATGGTCGAGCGGATCGCGCGTGGCAACCAGCTGCGCCGGGAAGTACGGCCGCAGCAGCGTGTCGGCCCAGACTTCCTCGACCAGCGGCAGCGCGGCCAGCGTGCGCTTGAAGCGGTTCTTGACGTTGGCGATGACCACCGCCAGTTCCGGCGCGCTCAAGCCCAGGCCCAGCGACTTGCGGCGCTGCAGCTCGACGTCCGTCGGCAGCTGTTCGAGCTCGCGCGACACGGCGCCGTCGGCTTCCAGGTTGGCGATCAGGGCGATGTAGCCGTCGACCACCGCGCCCGTTGCCTGCGCCTGCACTTCGCGCGTCAGCAAATGGGTCTGCAGCGTGTTGTCGCGCAGGACCAGGCGTTCGATCTCGCCCGTCATTTCGTTCAGCGTGCGGTTGCGGTCAGCTTCCGACAATTCACCGGCATTGACTTCGGTGTCGAGCCAGACCTTGACGTTGACTTCATGGTCCGAGCAATCCACGCCGGCCGAGTTGTCGATCGCGTCGGTGAAGATGCGGCCGCCCGCCAGGGCGAATTCGATGCGGCCGGCCTGGGTCGCGCCCAGGTTGCCGCCTTCGGCCACCACCTTGCAGCGCAGCTCATTGCCGTCGACGCGGATCTGGTCATTGGCGCGGTCCTTCACTTGCGCGTGCGTCTCGGTCGAGGCCTTGATATAGGTGCCGATGCCGCCGTTGTAGAACAGGTCGACCGGCGCCTTGACGATGCGGTGCATCAGTTCCTGCGGCGACAGCGCTGCTTCTTCGATCTGCAGCACTTCGCGGATCTGTGGCGAGAGCTCGATCGAGCGGGCATTGCGCGGGTACACGCCGCCGCCGGCCGAGATCAGGCTCTTGTCATAGTCTTCCCACGACGAGCGTGGCAGCGCGAACATGCGCTCGCGCTCCTTGAACGACACTTCGACATCCGGGGTCGGGTCCAGGAAGATATGACGGTGATCGAACGCGGCCACCAGTTTCAGCTGGCGCGACAGCAGCACGCCATTGCCGAACACGTCGCCCGACATGTCGCCCACGCCGGTCATGGTGATCGGGTTGTTGGCCAGGTCGTGGCCCAGTTCATAGAAGTGGCGCTTGACCGCTTCGAACGCGCCCTTGGCGGTGATGCCCATCTTCTTGTGGTCGTAGCCGTTCGAGCCGCCCGATGCGAACGCGTCGCCCAGCCAGAAGCCGCGCTGCACGGCGATGCTGTTGGCGATGTCCGAGAACGTCGCGGTGCCCTTGTCGGCCGCCACCACCAGGTATGGATCGTCCTGGTCATGACGCACGGTCGCTTCCGGCGGCACGATCTCGCCGCGCACGCGGTTGTCCGTCACTTCCAGCAGGCTGGCGATGAACAGGCGATACACTGCCTCGCCCTCGGCCGCAACGACGTCGCGCGCCGCATCCTTCGGCATCTGCTTGCAGACAAAGCCGCCTTTCGAGCCGGCCGGCACGATGACCGCGTTCTTGACCATCTGCGCCTTCACCAGGCCCAGCACCTCGGTGCGGTAGTCTTCCATACGGTCCGACCAGCGCAGGCCGCCGCGGGCGACCGGGCCACCGCGCAGGTGCACGCCTTCGAAGCGGCGCGAGAACACGTAGATTTCGCGGAACGGCCGCGGCTCGGGCGCCAGCGCCAGGTCGCTCGTGTCGATCTTGAAAATGATCTTCTCGCCGTCGTTCTGGAAGTAATTGGTGCGCACGGTGGCCAGCGCCAGGTCGACCAGAGCCGCCATGATTTCTTCGGTGTCGGCGTGGTTCACGCCCGGCAGGCTGGTCTTGAGCAGGTACAGCGCGCTGCTGCCTTCGTTGCGTTGCTCTTCGGTCAGCGCCGGATCGAAGCGCTGCATGAAGCCGTTGACGAATTCCTTCACCAGGCCAGGCTGCGCGCGCAGCGTCTCGGCCATGTAGCGTACGGAGAACTTCGAGCCGAGCTGGCGCCAGTAGCTGATGTACGCGCGCACCAGCTGCACTTCGCGCAGCGACAGGCCGCCTTCGATGGTCAGGCCGTTCATGCGGCCGTCTTCGGCTTCGTCGTTGAACAGGGCGCTGAAGAGTTCTTCGGCCACCTTGCCGATGCCCGGCTTGGTCAGCTTGGCAGCACTTTCGGCGTCGACCGACAGCGCGGTCACGTAACGGCGCACGCCATCGAGGCCCGTGTGACGGAAGGTCTGCTCGCGGTCGACCGCGATGCCGGCGTTCTGCAGCGCCGGCAGGATGCGCGACAGCGACGGCACGGTCTCGCTCGAGTACAGGCGGATCGAGGTGCCGGCGGCGTCATCCTGCTCGATGCGCGCGGTGACGCGGTCGGGACGGCAGCGCGTCAAGAGCGCGTGCACGTCGCGGAACGCCGTTTCGGGCGCGGTGGCGGCGACAAAACCCACCGGCAGCGTCGGCACGACCTTGCGCATCAGGCTGCGCAGGCGGCTTTCATCGACGGTATTGGTCAGTTGCGCGAAGCGGTCATGCCAGCCATCGAGCACGCCCAGCAGCGGCGCCTGAAGATCGGTTTCCAGGTCGAGCGGATAGCGGGCCGCATGCGCGATCAGGTACACGCGCGCCAGCGGGCCATCGGCCACCAGCGTCTGGACATCGACGTCGCGCGCGCCCGAGCTTTCTTTCAGGGCGCCGGCCAGACTTGCGGCCACGGCGGCGCTGAAGCGCTCACGCGGCAGGTACACCAGCACGTTCAGGTGGCGGCGGTACACGTCGCGGCGCGCGAACACCTTGGCGCGCGGCTGCTTGTACAGCGACACCACGGCGCTGCAGACTTCGGCCAGCCATTCCGGCTCGGCTTCCAGCGCCTCGTTGCGCGGCAGCGATTCGAGGATCTCGATGAATTTTTCGGCGCGGAACCCCTCTTGCCGCACGCCGGCGATGCCGAGCACCTTGGCCACGCGGCCACGTGCGAACGGCAGGCGCGCCAGCGGGGTCGAGGTCGCGGCGCGGGTGAACAGGCCGATGAAGCAATGCTCGCCCAGAATGCGGCCCTGCGTGTCGGTATCGCGCACGCCGATGAAATCCAGCGGCTGGTCGCGGTGCAGCGTGCCGCCCACGTCGGCCTTGACGATCGACAGCGTATCGGCGCGGCGTGACAGCGTCTCGAGGTCGCCCGGGATGCTGGCCAGGCAATCGCCATACACAGGATGGGTGGTGTCTTTCAGCACGCCGATGCGGCTGGCCAGGTCGCGTTCGAGTTCGCGCTCGCCCGCCTTGACGACGTAGTAGGCGTAGCCGAACGGTTCGAACCCTTCGTTCTTGGCCCACTCGAGAAAGGCGGCGGCTTCCTGGCCGTCCGGCGTGCCGGCGGCGGCAGCGGCTGCGGCCACGGCGGTCATGCGGTCGCCCATGGCCACCGCGTCGCGCTGCACGGTGGCAGCGTCGCTGGCGACCATGCGGATGCGCGCGGTCAGCTTGTCGAGTTCTTCGAACTGCAGTTCGTCGTTCAGCAGGCACAGCACGATGGATTCGAGCGGGCTGCCCGCTTCGCCGATGGCGACCAGGGCGCCCGACGCATCGCGGCGCACCGGCAGCACGGCGTTCATGACGCCTGCGGCAACGATGCGCTCCTTGCGCAATGCCATGACGAAGGAGTCCACCAGGTACGGGCGGTCATCGTTCAGAATCAAGAGTGCGGTGGCCTTGCCGCCGCGGCCGTCCGAGTAACCCATCGTGGCGATCTGCGCGCCAGGGCCAGTGCGCTGGGCCAGCTGCGAGAACCCGTCCATCAGCACCGGCGCCAGGCTCTGTGGCGCGGTGCCGGCCAGGTCTTCGTCGTCGAGCGACTCGAGCCAGGCGGCGATCAGGGCATTGACCTGCGCGCTGCTGGCCGACCCGTTCTCATTCACCAGCGCAAGCGTCTGGCTGCGCAAATCGTTGGGCATATCTTTCATCTTGCTTCTCCAAAGTTGTGTGCCTGGGGCGCCGCAGCTCGTGGCATGGCGCCGCCTGCCTTATATGGACAGGGATTACCGGTCCGAATACTACATCGTTACAAGTCGTACAGCCCCGGCAAGCCGAGGATGCGTGTGAGTTCTTCCAGCGCGGCGGCGCATTCGAGCGCCAGCTGCGGGTCCATCAGATCCTGCGTCTCGATGCGGTCGCGGTAGTGGCGTTCGACCCACGCGACCAGTTGCGCATACAGGGCCTCGGTCATGATCACGCCCTGGTGCATCGCGACTGCTTCGGCATCGGTCAATGCCACGCGCAGGCGCAGGCACGCAGGCCCGCCGCCGTTGCGCATGCTCTGGCGCAGGTCGAATTCGATCAGCTCATCGATCGGGCCACGCCCTGCCAGCAAGCCTGCCAGATAATCGGCGACCGCGGCGTTCTCGCGGCATTCGTGCGGCACCACCAGCGCCATGCGGCCGTCCTGCTTGGACAGCAGCTGGCTGTTGAACAGGTAACTCGTCACGGCATCGCCGACAGCAACCTGGCTGCTCGCCACCCGCACCGGATGCAGCTCGGTGCCGGCGACGGCCAGCGCGCGCCGCAGCGCGTCGAGCGTGCCTGCTTCATCGGCGAAGGCCTGCTCGTGATAGAACAGCACATTGCCGTTGCCGACCGCGATCACATCGTTGTGGAACACCCCCTGGTCGATCACGTCGGGATTCTGCGACGCATACACGGTGCGCGCCGGATCCAGCCCATGCAGGCGCGCGACGGCCTGCGAGGCTTCCAGCGTCTGGCGCGCCGGGTATTTTTTTGGCGCCGGAGCCGACGGGTCGAACTCGACGCGGCCATACACAAACAATTCGACGCCAGCGGCGCCATGGCTGGCGGCAAAGCGCGTATGGTTCGCCGCGCCTTCGTCGGCGAACGCCGGCACCGATGGCAGCGGGTCGTGCACCATGAAATGTTCGCTGTCGCCGAAGATCGCGCGCAGCGTGCGCGTGGCCTGCACGTGTTCTTCGGAGCGATGCAGCTTGTTGTTCAGGTTTGCGGCCGTGAAGTGCACGCGCCCGTCGAGCGAATCGGCCGACGGGCTGACAGTGGCCGCGTTGGCGGTCCACATCGGCGCGGCTGACCAGGCGCAGGCCAGGATCACCGGCGCTTCGCGCCAGGCGCGCGCCAGCACATCGGCGTCGGTGCCCGAAAAGCCCAGGCTGCGCAGCAAGCGGAAGTTCGGCCGGCCCTGCGGCGGCATCACCGCCTGCGCGAAACCGCGTGCAGCCAGTTCGCGCATCTTGGCCAGGCCCTGCAAGGCGGCTTGGCGCGGATTAGAACTGCTGCGCACATTGCTGAACGAGGCCACGTTGCCGAACGAGAGGCCGGCGTAATTGTGCGACGGCCCGACCAGGCCATCGAAATTGAACTCGCGTGCGTCACGCATGATTACGCTCCTGCGGCCGGGAAGGTCAAGCCCGGCGAGAGCTTGGCCGGCATTTCCAGCGCGGCGTTCTCGATCGAGGCGACGGGATAGGCGCAATAGTCGGCGGCGTAATACGCGCTCGGGCGATGGTTGCCCGACTTGCCCACGCCGCCGAACGGCGCCGAGCTGGCTGCGCCCGTGGTCGGGCGGTTCCAGTTGACGATGCCGGCACGGGCGCGCACGGCGAAGCGCTGCCACAGTTCTTCTGATGGCGACAGCAGGCTTGACGCCAGGCCGAATTCGGTGGCGTTGGCCACGCGCAGCGCGTCGTCAAAGCTCGCCACGCGAATCACCTGCAGCAAGGGACCGAACCATTCTTCGTCCGGGATGCCCTGGGCATCGGTGGTGTCGACAATGCCGGCCGTGACGAAGCCGGTGTTCGGATCAAGCTGGCGCATTTGCAGCAGCACCTTGCCGCCTTTGGCGACCATGTCGGCCTGCGCCTGTACGAGGCGGGCGGCGACGGCGCTGGAGACCACTGGGCCCATGAACGGCTGCGGCTCGGCGTTCGACGGGCCGACCTGCAGTTGTGCGGCCACCTCGATCAGGCGCGCCAGGAAGGCCTGGCCTGCCGGGCTATCTTCGATCACGAGGCGGCGCGCGCACGTGCAGCGCTGGCCGGCCGAGATAAAGGCCGACATCACGGTGTGGTGCACGGCCGCGTCGATGTCCTCGGGGTGTTTACTGATTCCCCACACCACGAGCGGATTGTTCCCGCCCATTTCCAGCGCCAGCATCTTGCCCGGCTGGCCGCCGAACTGCTTGTGCAGCGCGGCGCCGGTCTGGCTGCTGCCGGTAAACAGCACGCCATCGATCAGCGCTTCCTGGCCCAGCGCGATGCCGGTGTCGCGGCCGCCGTTGACCAGATTGAGTACGCCCTTCGGCAGGCCGGCCTGTTCCCACAGCTGGACGGTTTTGAGCGCCGTGCGCGGTGCGTACTCACTTGGCTTGAACACCAGCGTGTTCCCGGCGATCAGCGCCGGCACGATGTGACCGTTCGGCAGGTGGCCCGGAAAATTATATGGGCCATAGACCGCGAACACGCCGTGCGGACGGTGGCGCAGCACGGCGGTGCCGTCGGCGATTTTGGCTGCGCTCTCGCCCGTGCGCGCGTCGTGCGCCTGGACCGAGATGTCGATCTTGTTGGCCATCGTGGCCACCTCGGTGCGCGCTTCCCACAGGGGTTTGCCCACTTCTTCGGCGATCGTCGCGGCGAGCGACTCGGCGTTCTCTTTCAGCAGATCGCGAAAGCGCGTGGCAATCGCGACGCGTTCGGCCAGCGACGTCAAGGCCCACGCTTCGAAGCTGGCATGCGCGGCTTGCGCGGCGCGCGCGACGTCGTCAGCGGTCGACGCATTGCTGGTCCAGGTCTGGCGGCCGGTGGACGGGTCGATCGTCGCGAGTTCGGGGCCGCTGCCGGCGAGCCATTCGCCGGCAATATAGTTGGAAACGTTAGCCATGGGTGTTCTTCCTGGTATTGAGTGTCAGGGTACGCACGTTGTCGCCCGCGTCGATGCGCAGCAGCGCCAGCTCGTCGGGGCTCAGGACCACGCTGCTCGCGCCCGGCACGGCCCGCGTGAGGATCATCCGGAAGTCGTCCAGACGGGTGTTCGACACCAGCATATGCTCGGTGTCGCCCGCCGAATCCGGTGGCGAATCGACGGCGCTCTCGCCGGTGTCAAGTGCCGGCAAACCTTCGGCCGCCACCGCCAGCACGCTGTCGCGCACGGCGCGCAGTTCCGACACCCGGCCCTGCAGCACGGGGCCGGCGTCGAAGATGTCGACATAGCCTTCGTAGTACATGCCTTCTTGCTCGAGCAGGCGGCGCGCCGGCTGGGTCGAGGTGTGTACCTTGCCGATGACGTCGATCGCCGATTGCGGCAGGTAGTCGACGTACAGCGGCTGGCGCGGCATCAGTTCGGCGATGAAGGATTTCTTGCCGATCGCGGTCAGGCCGTCGACGTGGTTGAAATCCATCTTGAAGAAGTGGCGCCCGAGGCCCTCATAGAACGGCGAATCGCCTGCCTCGTCCTGGTAGCCGCGCATCTCGGCGATGATCTTTTCAGTGAACATCTGCTGGAACTGGGCGATGAACAGGAAGCGGCTTTTCGAGAGCCACTTGCCGTTGAAGCCTACGCGGTATTCGGGCAGCAGGAACAGCGAGCACAGTTCGGTCGAGCCGGTGAGATCGTTCGACAGGTACAGCGTCTCCATGCGCGTGAAGACGTTCAGCTCGCGGCTGCAGTGCACCAGCGTGCCGATGCGGTAGTTGTAGAACGGTTCGGTCAGGCCCACCGCGCCCTTGATCGCGCACACGCCGGCGATGCTGCCGTCCTGCGGCTGCTCGAGCACGAACATGTAGTCGCGCTGCTCCGGGCGGATGATCTCGGCGAACGACGCTTCGGACGTGGCCAGGCGCTGGCCGAGCATCTCGGGATCGGGCTTCAGGGTGGTCATGCCGCTGCCGGCCTGGCGCGCCATGTCGATCAGAGCGTCCAGGTCGGACGTTTTGGCGGCGCGGATCACGAGCATGACGATTCTCCTTCGATGCGCAGGCACACGACCTCGTCGCCGGCAGATACGCCAAGGGCTTGCTGGACGTCGCGCGGCAGCGCGATCGTCGACGCATGATCGAGCGGTGCGCAGCGCAGCGTGACGGCGCGAAAGCCATTGTCGACGCTGGCGACGGCGTATTCCACCGGCGCGCCGTTGCCAGCCAACTCCTGGCCGCCGGCGGCCACGCGCAGGCGCTGCGAGGCGCCGAACGAGCGCAGCGCGTTCTTGTGCGCTTGCAGGATCGGGCCACCATCGAAGATGTCGATGTACTCGTCGGCCTCAAAACCTTCTTCGGCCAGCAGGTCGAATGCCATCTGGCCGCCCGGATGGATCTGGCCCAGTGCCGCCTGGGCGTCGCCCGGCAGCAGCGGCACGTAGACGGGATAGTGCGGCATCAGTTCGACGATCAGGGTGCGGTTGCGCGCGCCTTCGATCAGGCGCTCGGCTTCGAGAAAGTCCATCTTGAAGAACTTGCGGCCCAGCGCATTCCAGAATGGCGACTGGCCGTCGGCATCGACGCGCCCGGCCAGCGGCACGAAGAAGCGGTCGCCGAAGCGGTGCGGCGCCAGCATCGCGTACAGCAGGCGCGCGCGTGACAAGAGCGCGGCTTCGATGCCGGCGCTGTCGCGGTTGCGGACAAAAAAGCCCGACAAGTGCGAGTAGGCGGTCAGCTCGGAGCACAGCGTGAGCGCATGCACGTTGTGGCTGATGTTCAGGTCGCGCGAGACCTGCTGGATCACGTCGTTGCGAAACGCGAAATAGGTGCCATTCGAACCTGCCGACGCGTGGATGGCGGCGGTGCCAAGCACCTCGCGCGAGCGCAGGTCTTCGAGCACGAACAGATACGATTCTTCGCTGGGGATATCGACTTGCGCGGCGAACGAGGCGAGCGAGCGCTCGACGGCGGCGTTGATGCCTTCGCGCGTGCGCGGGAGCGTGTGCACCCCCGGCATCGAGATAGCGGCCATCGCTTCGAGCGCGCCGATATCCGCGCGATCGACCGGACGGACAACATACATAGGGACTCCCTCATGAACGACGGTGCTGCCAGCGGCGCCTTGGGTAAAGCGCCGCTGGCGTGGTCCGCCAGGCCAGACTCAGATGGCGTCGGATTCAGCCAGGAATTCGGCCACGGCGGCGCGCATGATGCGGTCGGCCTCCGCGATCTGCGCGTCCGAGACGATCAGCGCCGGCGCCAGGCGCACGACGTCCGGGCCGGCGATCAGGAGCATCAGGCCCATCTTCTCGGCGATCTTGGTGAAATCCTTCGAGCGGCCTTTCGAGGCGTCAGCCATCGGCAGGCCCAGGAGCAGACCCATGCCGCGTGGCTGGCCGAACACTTGCGGGAAGTCCGCCGCCAGTTGCAGCAGGTTGGTCATGATGGCCAGGTTTGCGTCTTTCACGCGCGCCAAAAAGGCCGGCTGATTGATGATCTCCAGGACCTTGAGGGCGACGGTAGTGGCCAGCGGATTGCCACCGTAAGTCGTGCCGTGGCTGCCCACGCCCAGGTGCTGGGCGATCTCGGTGGTGGTGAGCATGGCGCCGATCGGGTAGCCGTTGCCCAGCGCCTTGGCCGAGGTCAGCACGTCCGGCTTGACGTTCATCTGCTCGTAGGCGAACAGCGTGCCGGTGCGGCCCATGCCCGACTGGACTTCGTCGAAGATCAGGAGCGCGCCGGTCTGGTCGCACAGCTCGCGCAGCGCTTTCAGGTAATCCGGGTTGCCCGGGATGACGCCGCCCTCGCCCTGAATCGGCTCGACGATCACGGCCGCGACATCGTCGGTAATCGCGGCGCGCGCGGCCTCGACGTCGTTGTACGGGATGTGGCTCAGTTCAGGTGGCAGCGGCTCGAAGCCTTCGGTGTACTTCGACTGGCCGCCGACCGACACGGTAAACAGCGTACGACCGTGGAACGAGGCCAGGCACGAGACGATGCGCGACTTGTGCGGACCGAACTTGGTATGCGCGTATTTACGCGCCAGCTTCAGGGCAGCTTCATTGGCTTCGGCGCCCGAGTTGCAGAAGAACGCGCGCTCGGCGAAGGTCGCTTCGGTGAGCGCGCTGGCCAGGCGCAACACCGGCTCGTTGGTATAGCCGTTGCCAAGGTGCCAGAGGGTGTTCAGTTGCGCGGTCAGCGCGGCGTTCACTTCCGGATGGGCATGGCCCAGCGAGGTGACGGCGATGCCAGAGGTGAAGTCCAGATACTGCTTGCCTTCCTGGTCCCACAGGTCCAGGCCCGACGCGCGCACCGGCACCATGGCAGCCGGGGCGTAGGTCGGGACCAGGACCTCGTCGAAGGTCTGCCGGGTGACAGACCGCGTGGCGATACCCGAATCAAGCTGTGCGTTCATGGCTTTGTCCTCATCAATCATTGTGAATGGCGCGGGGTCAGTTCTCCCGCATGATCGATCCATTATAGAAACGCTTGATGACAACTTCTTTTAGAAGTGCGACAGGCATTTTCATTTTTGGACGAGGACGGTTGTGGCGCGAAACGGCAAGGCGTCGCGCCGCAGGACGATCTTTTCAGGAAACACGCGCCACAGGCGTTCGGCGCCTTCAACGGCATCCACCTCGGGGCCGCTTAGGATGATGTCGACTTTGCCACTGATTTGCAGGACATCGCCGCTGGCCGGATCGGTAAACAGCAAGCCGGCGCGGGGATTGACGACAAAATTGCCGAGCGTGTTGAAGAACTGGTTTCCGCTGTAATCCGGCACGACCAGGCCGCCATCGGGCGCGATGCGGACAAAGCCAGCCGGGCCGCCACGGTGCGAGACATCGACCTGACGCCCGGCGTCGGGCCGGTCGGCGTACGAGGCGACGAAGAAGGTGTCAGCGGCGGCGATCATGCGGCGCGCGGACTCGTCCAGTGCAGTCGCGACGAGGGCCGGCACGGACGACAGTACCGATGGCTCACGGACGAACGTCAGCCCCCGACGGTGAATGTACTGGGGGCAATTGCCGAAGCTTTGGCCGACAGCCACCGACAATCCTTGCTCATCACGTTGCTGCAGTGTGCCGTTGAGCCGGCTGCGGCGGCGTGTCGCGAGGTCGATGCCGAGCAGGCCGACCTGATCGCCCTCTTCCATGCCGCGTTCGGCCGGATCGGCGGCATCGCGCGCCAGTTCGGCGCTCAGCAGCGACGGATCGGGCGAACCGAGAAAGCCCGGCAAGCCGGCCCGCAGCGTCGCCCATGGCATGCCGTGCGGGTCGACGGCGCCGATGACAACAAAAGGCAACTGCGCGAAGAATGCCTGCTGCTGGGGCTGCATCACCGGGCGAAAGATCGCGTGGCCGACCCGCGCCATTTGCTCATCTACGCCGACGTGGCGCTGCAGAGTGATTTCGCCCGCGTGCCAAGCGGATACCGGGGTGTGATCGTGTTCGGTCATGGCGGCTCCTTGCGTGAAAGTGGGATCAAGTCTCCCGGCGGTCGTTGGGGCGTGAACGCGTCGGCAGGAAACCTGCCAACCCTACGCCGCCAACGTGTTCAACCTGCGCGACTGGATGTACAACGCGTGATCAATCGATTCATTGCCTCCAGATTACTGCGCCAGCTTCCTCTGCCGCTCTTCCCGCGGCGTATTGCCAAACAGCGCCCCGAACGCCGTCGAAAAGTGCGACCCCGACGAAAACCCGCACATCAGCCCCACCTGCACGATCGAATGATTGGTGTCCAGCAGCAGCTGGCGCGAGCGGCGCAGGCGCAGTTCGAGGTAGTAGCGTGACGGCAGGCTGCCCAGGTATTGCTTGAACAGGCGCTCGAGCTGGCGTCGTGAGATGCCTGACAACTGCGCGATTTCATCGGTCGAGAGTGGCTCTTCGATATTGGCCTCCATCAGCGCCACCGCCTCGGACAACTGCGGTTGCAGCACGCCGAAGCGGGCTTGCAGCGCCACGCGCTGGCGCTCGTCCGGGCCGCGCACGCGGTCAATGCACAGCGTTTCTTTCACCTGCGCCTGGACGGTCGCGCCGAACAGCAGGTCGACCAGTGTCAGGGCGAAGTCGATGCTGGCCGCGCCGCCGCAGCACGTGAGGCGGTTAACGTCGAATTCGTACAGGTTGGGGGTGATCAGGGCTTGCGCAGCCTGGGCATTGACGTCCGGGTACAGCGCCCACGGCAGCGCGGTGCGCACGCCATGCAGCGCGCCGGCGTCAAGCAGCCACAGCACGCCGGCGCCGACGCCGCCCCAGAACGGCGCGGCGCGGCAGCGTTCGACCAGGGCGCGCAGGTTGGCCGGGCGCAGCGCCGCTTCGGCCTCGTCGGCGACCAGCAGCACCAGGTGCCAGTGACGCTGGGCGTCGCCCATGAATTTATCGGGACTGCGCACGTCGACGTGCAGGCGCTCGGGCCCCAGCACCTTGGCGGCCAGCCGTAGCGGCTGGTACAGCCCGGACCAGGTCAGCGCATCGGGCTCGCCGGCATTGACCAGGAGCACGCGCAACAGCCGCTCCTGCGCCAGCAGGGACAGGTCAGGCTGCATCGCGGCGGACGGGCAGGTTCACTAACGGTAGAGGGCCACAGGCCTGTGCAAACGACATGGTCGTCTATCATACCGGAGAACAATCGCCGTCAATGGCCCTGTGGCTGCCAATAGCGCAATATTGCACGAGCTGTAACGGGCGGAGCAACGAACGGCGCGGCGGGCAGCTATAATCCCCGCCCATGGGGGAACGATATCTAAAAAGCGTCCGACTGCTGGCCGAGTGCATGCAGGGCTTCGAGCGCGTCTCGGGCGATGCGGTGCGCCAGAATGGCTTGACGCATGCGCAGTTCGACATCATCGCCACGCTCGGCAATACCAGCGGCATGAGCTACAAGGAACTGGGCGAGCGCACCCTGATTACCAAGGGCACGCTCACCGGCGTCATCGAGCGGCTCGAGCACAAAGGCCTGGTGCTGCGCGAGCGCAGCTGCGATGACAAGCGGTCGTTCTTCGTGCGCCTCACGCCGGCCGGCGAACAGGTATTCTGCGACGTGTTCCCGATCGTGATTGCACGCGGCAAAGAATTGTTTCACGCGTACAGCGACACCGACTTCGCCACGCTCGAAGCGGCACTGGCGCTGCTGCGCACCCGCATCACCAGCCACGGCGACGGTCCCCCGCCATCACCACCCCACCTGAAGGAAATGCCTTGAAAACCGCCCTCATCGACGACAAGAAGCCCGCCCATTTCGACAAGCACATCATCGGCAATATCCTGCTCGACGTCGCCCCACTGGATGAAGTCCAGCAGGAAGCGATGCTGATCGGCGTGCGCAATGAGGCCGGCGAGATCTATCGCCTCATCGGCGCAACCAAGCCCAACAGCTACATGAACGCGTGCGAAGAACTGTTCGACCTGGGCCTGGCCGACGAACTGGAAAACACCGAAGAGCCAAAAGAAGGCTGCGACGCGATCTTCAGCGAAGCGTAATCGGTCGTCGGGACGCCACATGCCGGTGCCGGTGGTTCTCTAGAGCAATATATTTGGCGGCGTTCCGATGCGTTGGGGGTATAATTTTTTCATGGATCAACTCTCCTCCCTCGACAGCATCGCTGCGGAAGCCAACCGTGGCGAACTCACGTTTCCCACCAGCGTACACGCATCGCTCAAGCTGCAGCGGGCGTTGAGCGAACCCGACTGCCACATCGACGCCGCTGCGCGCCTCGTGCAGGCCGAGCCGCTGCTGGCCGCGCGCACGGTGGCGATCGCCAACTCGGTCGCCTATAACCGGTCCGGGAACGACGTCACCAATGTGCGCGCGGCCGTGCAACGGGTGGGTTTTCGCACCCTGGGTGCACTGGCAGCATCCGTCATCGTGCGCCAGCTGGCCAGCGAAATCCGCGAACCAAGCCTGCGCAAGAAGGCCGATCAACTCTGGACCCACTCGGCGCACGTCGCCGCGCTGGCGCAGGTGATCGCGCGCCGCGTCTCCTTTGTCGATCATGAAACCGCGCTGTTCGCCGGCATCGTGCACGAGGTCGGCGGCTTTTATCTGCTGTCGCGCGCCGAAGCCATGCCGGGCCTGCTGGACGATAATCTCGACGCCTGGCTCGACCATGGCGAAGCCGTCATCGGCCGCGGCGTGCTGGGCAAACTCGGCGTGCCGGCGCCGGTGATGAGCGCCATCGAAGCCTTGTGGGACGGCATGCGCGCGCTGCCGCCCGAAACGCTGGGCGACACGCTGCTGCTGGCAAATGATTTGTCGCCGTTCCCGTCGCCGCTGTTTGCACCGGTGGGCGCCACGACCTATGCAGGCGCGGCCACGATTGACTTCGTATTCGGCCACGGCACGCTCAAGGGCGTGATGGAAGAGTCGGGCGAAGAGGTCAAGAGTTTGACCTCGGCGCTGCTGTAGGGAAGCGCTGATTTATTCATGAGGGCGGACTTGGCCGCAAAAACAGGCGTCCTGCGGCGTTGCAAAATCTTGCAATAGCTAGCTATTGCTGCGATTTCGCGCCTTGCAGGCCACCTTTTTTGCTGGCCAATCCCAACCCCCAGAATAAATCAGCGTTTCCCTGGGCAAAAAAACGCCCGCTCGGTGAGGAGCGGGCAAAAGTCCAAAACTAGGGATGTCCTGAAAGAGACAGGTCGATCTTATGCCCTGTGGGCAGCCAGCTCGGTGCGTTGACTCACACTCACGGCACATTATTCTTCGCTTCTTTTTCCGTACGACATTGCCGGCACAGGCGTACCGGTCGCATCGCCGCTTTCTGCTAAGGTCGTTCCAATAGCTGGCGCACGTACCTGTGCGCCCAGGCCTTCCGGAGAATCCCATGAACATCAGCTTGCAGGACCAGGTAGTGCTCGTCACCGGCGGCGATTCCGGCATCGGACGCGGCATCAGTCTCGCCTTCGCCGATGCCGGCGCGCACGTGGTCGTCAACTACAACAGCAGCCGCGACAAGGCGGAAGAAGTCGTCGAACAGATCACCGCTGGCGGTGGGCGCGCCATGGCGGTCCAGGCCAATGTGGGCGTTGAAGCCGATGTCGAGCGCCTGTTCGACGAAACGGTCAAGGCCCTTGGCGGCATCGACATCCTGGTCGCCAACTCGGGCATCCAGAAAGACGCGCCGATCGCCGAAATGACGCTCAAGGACTGGCAAGCGGTCATCGACGTCAACCTCACCGGCCAGTTCCTGTGCACGCGCGCGGCGATCCGGCATTTTCGCGCGCAGGGCAACCGCGGCCGCATGCGCGCCAACGGCGCCATCCTGTGCATGAGCTCAGTACACGAGACGATTCCGTGGGCCGGCCACGTCAACTACGCCGCATCGAAGGGCGGCATCGGCATGCTGATGCGCTCCCTGGCGCAGGAAGTGGCGCCCGACCGCATCCGCGTCAACGCCATCGCGCCGGGCGCGATCCGTACGCCGATCAATGCCGAGGCCACCGAAGGCGCGGCGGGCAACAAGTTGCTGAAGCTGATCCCGTATGGCCGCATCGGCGACGTCGAAGACGTGGCGGCGCTGGCGCTGTTCATGGCGTCCGACCTGGCCGACTACATGACCGGCACCACGGTGTACGTTGACGGCGGCATGGCGCTGTATCCGGGCTTTGAAGACAATGGCTGAGCCCACCGCGCCACCGCGCCCGATCGCCGCCCACGGCGCCATCGGCAACCTGGCCACGATGGCGCTTGTCGCCACCGACGGCACGATCGACTTTTTATGCTGGCCCGACTTCGACAGCCCGAGCATATTCGCCGCCCTGCTCGACCCGGACCAAGGCGGCCACTTCACGCTCGCCCCGGAGATCGAGGGGGCGCGCGTCGTGCAGACCTATCTGCCCGATACCAACGTGCTGCTTACGCAATGGCTGGGCATCGATGCCGGCGTCCAGATCACCGACCTGATGGCCGGCCCCGAAGAAATCGGCCATGGCGCTGCATGCCTGCTGCGGCGCGTGCACGTGACCAAGGGCGAGGTACACATGCGGCTCGATTGCCAGCCGCGCTTCGATTACGCGCGCCAGCAGCCCGAAGTCGCCATCAGCGCAGGCCAGGCCGTGTTCAGTGCCCCCGGCGCACCGGCGCTGCGCCTGTACGCACCAGTCGACTTCACGTCTACGGAGGGGGGCGCCAGCGCCAGCTTCACGCTGCGTGCCGGCGAGACGATCGACATCGTCATGGACCAGGATGGCGACCCGCTGCTGGACGGGCAAGCGCGCGATGCACTGGTGGCCGAGGTGATCAAATGCTGGCGCAAGTGGGCCGGGCACTCGCGCTACAAGGGCCGCTGGCGCGAAGACGTCACCCGTTCGGCGCTGGTGCTCAAGCTCATGACGTCGCGCCGGCACGGCTCGATGGTGGCCGCCGCCACGTTCGGCCTGCCCGAAGTGCTGGGCGGCTCGCGCAACTGGGATTATCGCTCGACCTGGATCCGCGATGCGTCGTTCACCGTGTATGCGCTGATGCGGCTCGGTTATGTCGACGAAGCCAAGGCGTTCACGCGCTGGGCAGCCGACCGGCCCAGCCACGGCCCGCAGGACGGCCACCTGAAGATCATGTATGCGCTCGACGGTGGCGAAGTCGCCGAAGAAATCGAACTCGATCACCTGGCCGGCTACGCGGGGTCGACGCCCGTCCGCATCGGCAATGGCGCGGCGACGCAGCTGCAGCTCGACATCTTCGGCGCGCTGCTCGACGCGGTCTACCTGAGCAACAAGTATGGCGAGGCGATCTCGCATGCCGACTGGCTCGGCGTGTGCCGCGTGGTCGATTTTGTGTGCGCACACTGGCGCCGGCCCGATGCCGGCATCTGGGAGGGCCGCGAAGCGCCGCGCGAGCACCTGCACTCGCAGCTCATGTGCTGGGTGGCGGTCGACCGCGCGATCCGGCTGGCCAGCAAGCGCTCACTGACCGCCCCGTTCGACCGCTGGATCGCAGCGCGCAACGACATCTCCAACTATATCTGGGCCACGTTCTGGAACAAGGACCTGGGCCACTTCGTGCGCAGCAAGGACTCCACCGACCTCGATGGGGCGATGCTGATGATGCCGCTGGTGCGTTTCATCGGCTCGACCGATCGGCAGTGGCTGGCCACGCTCGACGCCATCGGCGAGCAGCTGGGTGACGACGCGCTGGTGCTGCGCTATGACCGCGATGATGGCCTCGAGGGCGAGGAAGGCGCGTTCGCGGCCTGCTCGTTCTGGTATGTGGAATGCCTGGCACGCGCCGGGCGCCTGGAGCAGGCGCACGAGAACATGGACAAGCTGCTCGCCTATGGCAACCATGTGGGCCTGTATGCCGAGGAGTTCACCAGCAAGGCTGAGCTGCTCGGTAACTTCCCGCAGGCGTTCACGCACCTGGCCCTGATCAGCGCCGCGACGTATCTCGACAGCGCACTCGATGGCAGGAACAACCATCCGTGGCAGTTGTAGAGAAAGCAGGATAAAAAAAACCCGCGCCGTTGCCGGAGCGGGTGAAGTCCAAAACTAGGGATGTCCTGAAAGAGACAGTTCCACTATAAGTTCATGGACTTGGCGACTCCGTGCGCTGACACACACAAAGCCGCAAATTCAAAAGCGATCAGACCACGGCGCCGTCGGTGTCGTCTTTCTCTTTGACCGGCTTGATCAGGTCTTCACGTTTCACGCCCAGCCACATCGCCACGGCCGCCGCCACGAATACTGACGAGTAAATACCGAAGCAGATGCCGATGGCCAGCGCAATGGCGAAGTAGTGCAGCGCGTAGCCGCCGAAGAACAGCATCGACATGACCATCATCAGCGTCGAGCCGTGGGTAATGATCGTGCGCGAGATGGTGCTGGTGATCGCGTGATCAATGACTTCGGGCACGCTCATGCGGCGCTGCTTGCGGAACATCTCGCGAATCCGGTCGAAAATGACGACCGACTCGTTGACCGAGTAGCCCAGCACCGCCAGCGTTGCCGCCAGCACCGTCAGCGAGAATTCCCATTGGAAGAACGCGAAGAAGCCCAGGATGATGACCACGTCGTGCAGGTTGGCGACCACGGCGGCGACGGCGAATTTCCATTCGAAGCGGATCGCCAGGTAGACCACGATGCCCAGGATGACCATCAACAGCGCGTTCAGGCCGTTCTGGGCCAGCTCGTCGCCGACCGACGGGCCAACGAACTGCACTTGCTGCAGGCCGATCAGCTCTTGTCCACCTGGCGCGACGCAGCTGGTGCGGTTGAGCACTTCGCCCTTGTCAGTGGTGGTCTGCGTTTGTTTGGTGGTGCCCTGCTCGTCGCGGCAAATGGCGTTGAACACGGCCGTCGAGCTGCTTGCCGCCGGCGCGCCTTCGACGATCGGCAGGCGCAGCATGATGTCCTGCGCGGTGCCGAAGCTGGCCACCTCAGGGTGCGAATAGCCCATGCCGCGCAGCGTGTTGCGGATCTTTTCCTGGTCCGCCGCCTTCGGATAGAGCAGCTCCATCACCGTGCCGCCAGTGAACTCCACCGAGAAGTTCAGGGGCTTGGTGATCAGGAAGAACACCGCCGCCACGAATGTGATCACCGAGATCGCATTGAGGATCAGGGCGTGGCGCATGAACGGGATATCCCGTTTGATCTTGAAAAATTCCATTGTCGTATCCCGGTACTTACTTCTTGTTTGGCGACATGCCAGGCTGCCAGACCGTGCCGATCGAAATCTTCGTCAGCTTCTTCTTGCGGCCGTACCACAGGTTGGCGAAACCGCGCGCCACGACAACGGCCGAGAACATCGAGGTCAGGATGCCCAGGCAGTGCACGACGGCAAAGCCGCGCACTGGACCCGAACCGAAGATCAACAGCGCCAGGCCGACGATCAGGGTGGTCACGTTGGAGTCGACGATGGTGTCCCAGGCGTGCTTGGAACCGGCCGCAATCGCTGCCTGCGGCGTCGCGCCGGCGCGCAGCTCTTCACGGATACGTTCGTTCACCAGCACGTTCGAGTCAATCGCCACACCGAGCGCCAGCGCGATAGCGGCGATGCCCGGCAGGGTCAGGGTGATCTGCAGGATCGACAACAGGGCCAGCAGGAACAGCACGTTGGCCGCCAGCGCCAGCGCCGAGAACACGCCGAACAGGTGGTAGTAGATGACCATGAAGATCGCGATCGCCACGAAGCCCCAGATGGTCGAATGCAGGCCGCGCTCGATGTTTTCGGCGCCCAGTTGCGGGCCGATCACGCGTTCTTCGACGAATTCCATCGGGGCCGACAGCGCGCCCGAACGCAGCAGCAGCGCCAGTTCGTTGGCGTCTTGCGAGGTGCCCATATTGGTGATCTGGAAGCTCGAACCCAGTTCGCTCTGGATGGTCGGGGCCGACAGCACGTTGTAGACGCCTTTTTCTTTCAGCAGGATCGCCATGCGCTTGCCGACGTTTTCACGCGTGGCCATGCGGATGCGGCGGCCGCCGTCGCCGTTCAGGTCGAGCGAGACGGCTGGCTGCTGGTTCTGGTCGAAGCTGGCGGTGGCGCTCGAAATCGATTCGCCGGTCAGGATGATGTCGCGCGAGACGACGATCGGTGCGCCGCGGCCTTCGGTGAACAGTTCGGAGTTCAGCGGAATCGCGGCCGACAGCTCGGTGCCCGGGGTTACGGTAGTATCGACCATGCGCAGTTCGAGCGTGGCGGTGCGGCCGATGATGTCTTTCGCGCGGGCGACGTCCTGCACGCCCGGCAGCTGGACCACGATGCGGTCGGCGCCCTGCTGCTGGATGATCGGCTCGGTGGTGCCCAGCTCATTGATGCGCTTGGACAGCGTCATGATGTTCTGCTTGATGCCGTCTTCGACGGTGCGCTTGATGGCATCGGGCTTCAGGCTGACGACCAGCTTCATGTCGGCGCCATCGGCGGCGTCGGCGAAGTTAAGCTCGTTCGACTGGGCGGCCAGCACGTTGCGCGCGGCGCTGCGGGTGGCGGCATCGCTGAAACGCACTTCGATACTGTCGCGCACGCGCTCGATGCCGCTGTGGCGCACGTTCTTGTCGCGCAGGTTGCTGCGCACGCTCGACTGCAGGGCCTTGACCTTGTTGTCGAGGACCGCCTTGGTGTCGACCTGCAGGAGGAAGTGCACGCCGCCGCGCAAGTCCAGGCCCAGGCTCATCGGCGCTGCGCCAATGGCCGTCATCCAGGCCGGGGTGTTCTTCACCAGGTTGACGGTGACGATGTAATCGGGATTGGCAGGGTCGCGGTTCAGTTCACGTTCAAGCGCCAGCTTGGCCTTGAACTGCTCTTCGGTACCGGCGAAGCGCGCGCGCACCGAGGTGGTGTGGCCCGTGCCTTCGAGGGTGATACCGGTGGAGGGAATGCCGGCACGCTTGAGCGCATCCTCGACCACGGTGGTGGACGCACTCGTGATGTTCAGGGTCGAACGGCCTGATGTCACCTGCAACGCCGGCGTTTCGCCGAAGTAGTTAGGCGCCGTGTACAAGGCGCCGAGCAGCAGCGCGATGACGATCAGTATGTATTTCCAGACGGGATAGCGATTCATAGTGTTCCGGCGTTCAGGTTAGGCAGTGCGGGTTACCCCGCACAGCTTGGCTTACAGGGCTTTCAGCGTGCCTTTTGGCAGCAGCGTGGTCACCGAATTCTTTTGCACGGTGATGTCGGTGCCGACGGCGACTTCCAACGTCACATAGGCTTCGGCCACTTTCGACACGCGGCCGACGATACCGCCGGCGGTGACGACTTCGTCGCCCTTGGCCAGTGCGTCCATCATGGCTTTCGCCTCTTTCTGACGTTTTTGCTGAGGACGGATCATCAGGAAATACATGACCACGAACATCAGGATCAGCGGCAGGAAAGTCGTCAGGCTACCCATGATGCCAGCATCGGCGACAGGGGCAGTTTGCGCGTACGCGTTGGAAATGAACACAAGAACTCCGATGGTGAAGTTAAAAAAATAAGCGGTGTATTCTAGCATCGGCCAGAGGCTGGAAACCAAATCTGGCCGCACCTAATTGGTATCTGGTAGCGTTTGTCAATACCACTCGCAATACCACGTCGTTCCCGCGGAGGCGGGAACCCAAGTTTGATGCGCAGCTCCTACAGTCAAACGTAGCCGATATGCGCGCACACTTGGGTTCCAGCCTCCGCTGGAACGACGGTCTTGAGGCTAGCGGTGCTGGTATCGCTTTTTCAATGCAAGCAAGTGCTTACACGCCGCGCGCACGGTTGGCTGCGAACTGCACGCGGAAGGCCTGGAAGCCATCCGCATCGATCGCATCGCGCATTTCCTGCATCAGATTCAGGTAGTAATGCAGGTTGTGGATCGTGTTCAGGCGCGCGCCCAGGATCTCGTTCGAGCGGTGCAGATGGTGCAGGTACGCGCGCGAGAAATTCTGGCAGCAGTAGCAGGTGCAGCTCTCGTCGAGCGGCGCCATGTCTTCTTTATAGCGCGCATTCTTGATCTTGACGTCGCCGAAGCGGGTGAACAGCCAGCCATTGCGGGCGTTCCGGGTCGGCATCACGCAGTCAAACATGTCGACGCCGTTGGCCACGCCATCGACCAGGTCTTCCGGCGTGCCCACGCCCATCAGGTAGTGCGGCTTGTTCTCGGGCAGGCGCGGGCCGACATGGGCCAGGATGCGCTTCATGTCTTCTTTTGGCTCGCCGACCGACAGGCCGCCAATGGCCAGGCCCGGGAAGTCGATGTCTTCCAGGCCCGCCAGCGACTCATCGCGCAGGTGCTCGTACATGCCGCCCTGGACAATGCCGAACAGCGCGTTTGGATTCTCGCCGCTGGTAAATTCGTTCATCGAGCGCTGGGCCCAGCGCAGCGACATGCGCATCGATTTCGCTGCTTCTTCGCTCGTTGCCGGACGGCCGTCGATCTCGTAAGGCGTGCATTCGTCGAACTGCATCACGATGTCCGAGTTCAGCGCGCGCTGGATCTGCATCGAGATTTCTGGCGACAGGAACAGTTTCGAGCCGTCGATCGGCGAGGCAAACTTGACGCCCTCTTCCGTAATCTTGCGCATCGCGCCCAGCGAAAACACCTGGAAGCCGCCCGAGTCGGTCAGGATCGGACCGTCCCAGCCCATGAACTTGTGCAGGCCGCCGAACTTGTTCATCACGTCCACGCCCGGGCGCAGCCACAGGTGGAAGGTATTGCCCAGGATGATTTGCGAGCCGACGTCCTTGAGTTCGATCGGGTCCATCGCCTTGACCGAGCCGTACGTGCCCACCGGCATAAAGATCGGGGTTTCGATGGTGCCGTGGTTCAGCTTGAGGCGGCCGCGGCGGGCGTGCGACAGGCCGCTGGTGTCTTTTTTAAGCAGGGTAAATTCGAGCATCGTTTTTCTTTAACGGGTGATTAGCGTGACTGCGTCGTCAGCAGCATGGCGTCGCCGTAGCTGAAGAAGCGGTATTCGTTGGCGATCGCGTGCGCATACGCCGCGCGGATCGGCGCGTAGCCGGCAAAGGCCGACACCAGCATCAGGAGCGTCGACTTGGGCAGGTGGAAGTTGGTCACCAGGCGCGTGACCGTCTTGAAGGTGTAGCCGGGCGTGATGAACAAGGCCGTATCGGCGCTGCCGGCGGCAAGCTCACCGCTTTGCGAGGCCGATTCGAGCGCGCGCAGGCTGGTGGTGCCCACCGCCACCACGTCGCGGCCGGCGGCTTTCGTGGCGCGCACCGCGTCCACCGTCTCTTGCGCGATGGTGTACCACTCGGTGTGCATCTTGTGTTCACTCAGGTCTTCGACGCGCACCGGCTGGAAGGTGCCCGCGCCGACGTGCAGCGTGACGTAGGCGAAGTTCACGCCTTTCGCAGCCAGCTTGTCGAGTAGTGGCTGGTCGAAATGCAGGCCGGCAGTGGGCGCGGCCACGGCGCCCGGCTCTTTCGAGTACACGGTCTGATAACGCTGCTCGTCGAATTCGTCGGCCGTGTGTTCGATGTAGGGCGGCAGCGGCAGGCGGCCGTGCGCTTCGATCAGGTCGAAGACGTCGCCCTCGAAATGGAGCGTGAAGAATTCGCCGGCGCGCTCGCCCGTGACCACGTCGAAGGCGTCGGCCAGGCGGATGCGGTTGCCCGGCTTGGGCGACTTCGACGCGCGCACCTGGGCCAGCACGGTGCGGTTGTCGAGCACGCGCTCGACGAGCACCTCGACCTGGCCGCCGGATGCCTTGACGCCAAAGAAGCGCGCCTTGAGCACGCGCGTGTTGTTCATCACGAGCAGGTCGCCGGCCTGCAACTGGTCGACGATGTCGGCGAACTGGCGGTCGATGATTTGCTCGCCATCGAGATGCAGCAGGCGCGAGGCGCTGCGGTCCGGCAGCGGCAATTGCGCGATGCGCTCGGGTGGCAGGTCGAAGTCGAAATCGGATAGCGAATACATGATGTTCAATTGGTTAGGCAAATCTCGGCAAATCAGTGCTGCCAGCTTTACAATAGAGGCTTGAAGCGCATACGGCGAACCTTCTATTTTACGTCAGCAAGCGCCACTTTGCCGCAATATGCCCGCCCCAAAAACCACAACGCCCCCAAAAACGCTCGAAAGCAAGCTCGCCCGCCTTGGCCTGCGCACCGACATGGACCTGGTGCTGCACCTGCCGCTGCGCTACGAGGACGAGACCCAGATCATCACGATCCGGGATGCCTGCCTGCGCGGCGGCCAGACCTGGCAGGTCGAGGGCATCGTCACCAAGAACGAGATCTCGTTCAAGCCGCGCCGCCAGCTCCTGGTGACGATCGCCGACGAATCGGGCGACCTGCTGCTGCGCTTCATGAATTTCTATGGCAGCCAGGTCAAGCAGATGGCCGAAGGCGTGCGCATCCGCGCGCGCGGTGAACTCAAGCACGGCTTTTTCGGGGCCGAGATGGTCCACCCGACTTACAAGGTGGTGAACGAAGGCGCGCCCCTGCCCGCCTCGCTCACGCCCGTGTACCCGGCCGGCGAAGGCTTGTCGCAGACGGTGCTGCGGCGCGCGATCGCCGACGCGATGAAGCGCATCGACTGGGCCGATACCGTGCCGCCCGCGATCCGCAAGCGCATGGAGCTGATGGACTTCGAGCCGGCCGTCAAACTATTGCACTACCCGCCGGCGGACGTCGACGAGCACGCGCTGATCGAGCGCTCGCATCCGGCTTGGGACCGCATGAAGTTCGACGAACTGCTGGCGCAGCAGTTGTCGCTGAAACGCGCGCAGCGTGCGCGCCGCGAAAAAGGCGCGCCGCCCTTGCGCGCAGTGGGCCAGCTGTCCGAAGGTTTTCTGGCCGGCCTGCCGTTTGCGCTGACCGGCGCGCAGCAACGCGTGGTGCAAGAGATCCGCGCCGATCTGCGCGCCGGTTACCCGATGCAGCGCCTGCTGCAGGGCGACGTCGGCAGCGGCAAGACGGTGGTGTCGGCGCTGGCCGCCGCGCAGGCGATCGACAGCGGCTACCAGGCGGCCCTGATGGCGCCCACCGAGATCCTCGCCGAGCAACACTTCAGAAAGATCGCCGCGTGGATGGAGCCACTGGGCGTCAAGGTCGCATGGCTTACCGGCAGCCTGAAGAAAAAGGACAAGGCCGCATCGAACGCGTTGATCGAATCGGGCGAAGCGAACCTGGTGATCGGCACGCACGCGCTGATCCAGGACTCGGTGCAGTTTGCAAAACTGGGCCTGGTGATCGTCGACGAACAGCACCGCTTCGGCGTCGGCCAGCGCCTGACCTTGCGCAACAAGGGCAGCGACGGCCTGGTGCCGCACCAGCTGATGATGTCGGCCACACCGATCCCGCGCACGCTCGCGATGACGTATTACGCCGATCTGGAGGTGTCGGTGATCGACGAACTGCCGCCGGGTCGCAGCCCGATCGTCACGCGCGCGATCGACCAGATGCGGCGCGACGAAGTCGTCGAGCGCGTGTACGCGGCGGCGCTCGAAGGGCGGCAGGTGTACTGGGTCTGTCCGCTGATCGAGGAATCCGAGGCGCTGCAATTGCAGACCGCGACCGAAACGTACGAAACGCTGGCCGAGTCGCTGCCCGACCTGCAGGTGGGACTGGTGCATGGCCGCATGAAGCCAGCGGAGAAGCAGGAAGTGATGGACGCGTTCACGGCCGGCCAGGTGCATGTGCTGGTGGCGACGACCGTCATCGAAGTGGGCGTGGACGTGCCGAATGCGTCGCTGATGGTGATCGAGCATGCCGAGCGCTTCGGCCTGTCACAGCTGCACCAGTTGCGCGGGCGCGTGGGCAGGGGCTCGGCGGCCTCGGTGTGCCTGCTGCTGTATCAGTCGCCGCTGGGCCAGGTGGCCAAGCAGCGCTTGATGACGATGCGCGAGACGACCGACGGCTTCGAGATCGCGCGGCGCGACCTGAAAATTCGCGGGCCCGGTGAATTTTTGGGTGCGCGCCAGTCAGGGCAGGCGATGCTGCGCTTTGCCGACCTGGAGATCGACCAGTGGATGGTGGATCGGGCGCGCGACGTGGCGCAGTGGTTACTGGATGGCGAATCGGCCGAGAAGATGGCCGTCGTCGATGCGCATCTGGCGCGCTGGCTCGGTGGGCGTGAAGAGTTCTTGAAGGTTTAGACGGCGCGCAGGATGGGCGCAGCCGGTGGCACTGCCGACGCAAGCCCTACCCGGCAGTGTCCCCGGTCATCCTGATGAATGCACAGAAGATCATAGGCCTCCAGCATGGAGCGCAGATTCTTGTAGCCATTCGCAGCGTGGGTAAATCCGGCATGTGTTTGGCGCAGGTGGTTACCCAAGGCGCCAAGATCGACTCTGCCATCGGCAGCAGAACTTGCCAGCACACGCACTGCCTCAACGACGAATCTCGGTCTGCGCTTGACCGGATTGGTCGCCTTGTCCTCCACCGCAACTGGCATCGCACGCGGTGCGTCGATTGTCTGCGGTGCCGCTTCATGAAACCGGTCGCACGCATGACGCAGGGCCGCCGGCGTTTTCGCCTCGCCGAATACATGCACGCCGGCGCCACGCTCCTGCAATTTCCGGCACAGGCCGACAAAATCCGAGTCGCTTGTCACGATCACAAACTGATCGGCGCGCCGATCAAGCAGCATCTCGAGCGCATCGAGCGCCAGCGCAATGTCGGCTGTGTTCTTTCCTCCCACGTACTGGAACTGGAGGCATGGGGCAAATCCATGCCGGATCAACCCATCCTGCCACTTGTTTGTCAGCGACGCCGCATTGCCATACGCGCGCCGCAATGCCACGCGTCCCAGAGTGGTGGCATGCTGCATCGCGCGATCGAGCACGGCAGACTGCGCATTTTCGCAGTCCACGAGGACAGCGACATTCGGTTCCATCGGCATGAGAATTCCCGTTGAGCAACTACGCCAACTCTAGCAGGGTATTGACAGCCGGGTCGCGTCATTTCGCGCTTGGGCAGTCACCGTGTTGTACAAACGCACTGTGACAATCCGTTAGAAATTTGCCCACCATTTGCAGCTATCGTAGCTGCGGTGTAGCGCCTGCCAGGCAGCGTTGCAGCGTCTCTTCATACAAGACACGGAGCCTGGAATGCCAATCATCGGACTTGCACTGCACTTTCTCATCGCGCTGTTCTTCGCGGTGCATGCGCTACGCAACGGGCGTCAGATGGTTTGGCTGCTGATCCTGTTCTCGTTTCCGCTTCTCGGCAGCCTGGCCTATTTCGTGGCCGAGTACCTGCCGGCGTCGCGCCTCGAGCGCCAGGGCCGCATCGCCGGCCGCGCGCTGCAGAAAAGCATCGACCCGGGCCGCGACGTGCGCGATGCGCGGCGCGTGTTCGACCTGACCCCGACTGCCCATAACCAGATGCGCCTGGCCGCGGCCCTGCTCGACGCCGGCCAGTCCGACGAGGCCGTGCAGCATTACGATGCCTGCCTGGGCGGGCCGTTCGCGGGCGATCCGGAAGTGGCGCTGGGCGCCGCGCGCGCCAACGCGGCACATGGTCGGCCGGCGGCGGCAATCGCATTGCTCGTGTCGCTGCAAGACAGGCAGCCGGGCTTTCGCGCCGACGATGTCGGGCTGGCGCTGGGGCGCGCGTATGCCGCCAACAATCAGCAGAACGAGGCCGGCGTCCAGTTCGAGGCGCTAGTGGAACGCTTCGGTAGTGTCGAAGCGCGCGTCGAACTGGTGCTATGGGCGATTGCCAATGGCAGCGACGACGTTGCGCAACGCGAGCTGAAAGAGATCGTGCACGCACGCAAGCACATGGGAAAGCACACGCGGGATCTGCATCGGGAGTTGTTCAGGCGGCTGGACGCAGCGATCGCGGCGAAGCAACCAGTCGTCTGACTTCGAACGTTCCCTTATTGGGTACGATCATGCCCATTCCGGGTCTCGCCGCTGGATGGCGGTAGTGACGCCAGATGGTGCGGAGACAGAAAGCATCCCATGGCTTCCCTGGATGTTTTAACGTGTGAACGTGAGCCGGTTTCCGAACGGATCCTTGACGCTCAACTCGCGCGAGCCCCATGGCGTATCCTCGATCGCCGGCCGTGCGTAGCCATACTGCCTGCCCGTCAGTTCGGCATGCAGGTCATCGATATCATCGACCGCAATGCGCAGCGCGGCACCGGGACAGCAATCGCCATGATGTTCGCTCAGGTGCAGCACACAATCGCCGCGCGCGACCTGCAGGTACAGCGGCAGATCGGGCGCGAAGCGGTGCTCCCAGTCGACCTTGAAGCCCAGGTAGCCGACATAGAACTCCCTGGCCCTGGCGTCATCGAAAATGCGCAGGATCGGGGTGACGGCGCCCAGCGTCATCGGATCAATGCGGTGATGGTCATTGCTCTGCTTTCGTCAGCTCGACGCCATCGACGGTCATTTTCCACGCCTTGCCGACACGGCTTGGCGGCTTGCTGACCACGAAGGTAGAACGAAACGGTCCGACGCCGGCATAGAAATCGTTGCCCTCGAAGCCGCCGATGTCCATGGTGAGGTCGGCCTTGAACTTCGGCTTGCTGCGCTTGTAGAGCAGCTTGCCATCCTTGTGCAGCGTGATTTCCATGTCCTGGCCCTGCCAGTGCCCGACGTAGGCCAGCCTGGACTCTGGAACAGGATCGGCGTGGGCGGCGCCGGCCAGCATGCAAGTGGCCAGCAACAGGAAGCGAACGGTATGCATGACATCTCCGGGCAAAGGTGTGGGATCAAAACAGCGCCCCAGTATTCGCTCAGCCGGATTTGTTGTCAACATGCATACGGTCAGCGCGTCGCGTAAGCGCGCCGCATCAGCGTACCCGGTCGGCCTCGTAGCGCAGCCCGATCTGGCGCCGGATCTCGTCCATCACGCCCATCAGCGCCAGCGTCTCACGCAGCGTCATCGCCGGGCTTTCCAGCAAGCCCTCTTGCCAGCAGCGCTGCGCTTCGATCGCTTCGTGCACATACCCATTGCCGAGGAACGGCGTGTCGATCGTGCGCACCGTGCCGTCGTCCAGCGAGACCGTGATCGACGTCGCGCAGTGGAAGCGCGTGTTCATGCGCACCTGGCCGCGCTCGCCCGAGACGGTCAGTTCGGCCGGCGTGCGCGCCAGCAGCGAGCAGCTGCACACCGACATGCCGCCGCCTTCGTGCTTGAGCGTGAAGCCCGTTTGCACGTCGACGCCGGTCGGGCCCATCTCGGCCTGCGCGCGGATTTCTGTCACCGGGCCAAGCAGGCCAGCGGCGATCGACAGCGGATAGATGCCCAGGTCGAGCAGCGCGCCGCCGCCCAGTTCGGGATTGAACACGCGGTGCTCGGGGCCGAAGGTGGCGGCAAAACCGAGGTCGGCCACCACGTGGCGTGGCGTGCCGATTTCGCCCGAGGCCAGGATGCGCTGCACTTCCTGGTAGGCCGGCAGGTAGCGCGTCCACATCGCTTCCATCAGGAACAGCCGTTTCGAGCGTGCCAGCGTCACGACCTGCTCGGCTTCGCGCAGGTTCATCGTGAACGGTTTTTCGCACAAGACGCCCTTACCGGCGCGCAGGGCCATCGAGGCGTTCTCGACGTGCTGCGGATGCGGCGTGCCGATGTAGACCAGGTCGATGCCCGGGTCCGCGACCAGTGCGTCGTACGAGCCGTAGCTGGCCAGCGCGCCGAATTCGTGGCCGAACGTGTCGGCTGATGCCTGGCTGCGTGACGCCACGCCGGCCAGCACCGCGCCCGGCACGTCCTTGAGTGCAGTGGCAAAGGCACGGGCAATCTTGCCCGTGCCGAGGATTCCCCAGCGTACCGCTTCAGCCATGCACATTCTCCTTGGTCAGTTTGTCAAATCAGTCCGTCCGGCGTGGACGGAACACGGTGATATCGCCATAAAAATCGGGACCTTGCCCGGGCCACCAGCCCGGCACACCCAGTACCTGCAGCGGCGTGAAGGAGCCCGGCGTCAATGCTTCATTCGCCAGCATGGCGGCGACGTCACGGTCGATCCGCGCGCGCCGCGCAGCCGGCGCCAGCGCGAAATAATCATCGTCCACGAACACGACGCGCGTGTGCGCGGTGATCGCCTTGCGCGGCGTGACCAGCTTTTCCATCAGCGCGTGCCCAAACAGCCAGACCTCGGCGTCGCGGCCAAACATGGCGCGTTGATCGTACAGGGCTTCGCGCCAGCGATGCGCACGCAAGTCGTCCACCAGCGCGCGGCCCGCCGCATCGGCCCGCACCACCAGCAGCGCGGCGTTCTCGTCGAAGATCGTGGCGGCGTCGCGCGCCGGTCCGCGCGATTTGCCCACGCCGGCCTGCGCGATCTGCGCCGCCTGCAGGGTATTGAGCGCGCGCTTGATCCCCGGGAAGGTCAGCCACACGAGCGCATTGAAGAAGTCGTGCAGGTTGTCGCGCGTGGGCACCTGGCCGGTGGCGCCGATGAATTGTTCGTACGCCGTGCCGTCGGGCAGGCTCGACTGCGGCACGAATCGTAGCGATTGGCCGGCGCCGTTGCGCAGATCGAGCGCGCGCGCCGCCGCATTGAATGCGTCGATGAAGCCGTCCTGCGGCGGCGCGGCGCGCTCAAAGGCCGGGCGCACCGTGTCGTACCACGGCTGCGCCCAGTCGATCGGCGGCAATGCCATCGTTGTTACAGCATCTTCCAGTTGATGCTCTCGCCCGCATTGAGCGGCACCAGCTGGTGCTCGGCCATCGGCACCGATTCAGGCAGGGTCCAGGCTTCGCGCTTGAGCGTGATGGTGCCCTCGTTGCGCGGCAGGTTGTAGAACGCCGGGCCATTGAAGCTGGCGAAGGCCTCGAGCTGGTCGAGCGCGCCGGCCTGCGCAAACGCTTCGGTATACATTTCCATCGCGTGCAGCGCCGTATAGCAACCGGCGCAGCCGCAGGCGGCGTACTTGGTATGCACGGCGTGCGGCGCCGAGTCGGTGCCCAGGAAGAAGCGCTCGTCGCCGCTGGTGGCGGCGGTGACCAGCGCCAGGCGGTGTTCTTCGCGCTTGAGCACCGGCAGGCAGTAGAAGTGCGGGCGGATGCCGCCGCGGAACAGCTCATTGCGGTTGTACAGCAGGTGGTGCGCGGTGATGGTGGCGGCGATCGGGCCTTCGGCTTCGGCCACGTACTGGGCCGCGTCCTTGGTGGTGATGTGCTCGAACACGACCGGCAGGGCCGGCATGTCGCGGCGCAGCGGACGCATGACGCGCTCGATGAATACGGCTTCGCGGTCGAACAGGTCGATGTCGTTGTCGGTCACTTCGCCGTGCACCAGCAGCGGCATGCCGATTTCCTGCATCACTTCCAGCGTTTTATAACACTTGGTCAGGTCGGTCACGCCGGCGTCGGAATTGGTGGTCGCGCCGGCCGGGTACAGCTTGACGGCGTGGATGAAGCCCGTGTCTTGCGCGCGGCGGATCTCGTCCGGATTGGTGTTATCGGTCAGGTACAGCGTCATCAAAGGCTCGAACTGCATGCCCTCGGGCAGCGCGGCCAGGATGCGGGCGCGGTAGTCCAGCGCCATGGCGGTGGTGGTGACGGGCGGCCGGAGATTCGGCATCACGATCGCGCGCGCGAACTGGCGCGCGCTGTGCGGCAGCACGCTGGCCATGGCTGCGCCGTCGCGCAGGTGCAGGTGCCAGTCGTCTGGGCGGGTGATGGTGATGGTGTCGGGGATTTCGATGGTGGACATGGCGGCTCTCGGATAACGAATGGCGTATTTTACCTGTGCCGGGGCGCCGTGGAGCGCCGCGCGACGTGGCGTAATGACACACCCGACAGCATGCTTGACAGCACTAACAGCGCCTAGGATACTGCGGAACTTGCCATAATCTTCAGAACCAACTGGTCTTTCGGTCCTCGACAGCCAGCCACTGCCCGAACAATTCGCCAGCGACAACACCGTTGCCGCTGGTGTCGCACAGGTCCCCAAGACAGGAAGCTTTATGAACAATCGAAACCGCCTGACCACTTATATCCTGATCGCGCTGGTGATCGGTATTCTGGTCGGCTATCTGGTCAATGCCAATACGGATACGGCCGGCGCGCAAAGCTTCTCCGACACGATGTCCCTGGTGACGACGCTGTTCCTTCGCATGATCAAGATGATCATCGCGCCGCTCGTGTTCGCAACCCTGGTGGTCGGCATCGCCAAGATGGGCGACGCCAAGGAAGTCGGCCGCATCGGCGTCAAGGCGCTGGGCTGGTTCTTCATCGCCTCGCTCATCTCGCTGTCGCTGGGCCTGATCCTGGTGAACCTGTTCCGTCCGGGCGACGCGCTGTTCGCCGCCGGCATGATGCCGCCGGTCGGCACCGATGCCGGCTTCGCCACCACCGGCCTGACGATGAAGGACTTCATCACGCACCTGGTGCCGACGTCCATTGTCGACGGCATGGCGCGCAACGAGATCCTGCAGATCGTGGTGTTCTCGGTGTTCTTCGGTACCGCCGCCGCCGCCGTCGGCGCGCGCGCCACGCCGCTGATCGACGCCATCGACGGCGTTGCCCACGTCATGCTCAAGCTGACCGGCTACGTGATGAACTTCGCGCCAATCGCGGTGCTCGCGGCGGTGTCGGGCATCATCGCCAAGAGCGGCCTGGGCGTGCTGTCGACCTACGGCGTCTTCATGGCCCAGTTCTACTTCGGCATCGCGCTGTTGTGGGTGGTGTTGATCGGCATCGGCATGGCCTTCATCGGCCCGCGCATCCTGCGCCTGATCGCCGAACTGCGTGGCCCGACCCTGCTGGCTTTCTCGACCGCCTCGTCCGAAGCGGCATTCCCGAAAACGCTGGAAGGCCTCGAGCGCTTCGGCGTCAAGAACCGCCTGGCCTCGTTCGTGCTGCCGATCGGTTACTCGTTCAACCTCGACGGCTCGATGATGTACTGCACCTTCGCCGCCGTCTTCATCGCCCAGGCCTACGGCATCGAACTGTCGCTGAGCACCCAGATCACGATGATGCTGGTGCTGATGCTGACCTCCAAGGGCATGGCCGGCGTGCCGCGCGCGTCGCTGGTCGTGATCGCCGCAACGCTGAACCAGTTCGACATCCCTGAAGCAGGCCTGCTGCTGCTGCTGGCGATCGACCACTTCCTGGACATGGCCCGCTCGGCCACCAACGTGATCGGCAACGGCATCGCCACCGCCGTCGTCGCCAAGTGGGAAGGCGAACTCGGCGACCCGAACGCCGATCCCGCCATTTCACCGCTGCGCTAGGCGCGGCGGGCAAGTGCCTGATACCGGAAGGCCTTCCAGCGATGGAGGGCCTTTTTTTTCATGAAAAACAAGAGGAACGAACGATGAAAATCATGATGGCCGCCGGCATGCTGCTGGCCTTGAACGGCGCCCACGCCGCCACCCAGACGGTCGATTGCGGCCGCTTGCTGGACATGCAAAAGGGCACCTGGCGCGAGCGCGTCAGCATCGTCATCGAGAACGGCAGCATCGTCTCGGTCGGGCCAATGACCGGCGCGGCCGGGAACATCGACCTGTCGCGCCACGCCTGCCTGCCCGGCCTGATCGACATGCACGTGCACCTGACCAGCGAGACGCAGCCGGTCGTCGACTCGTACCGCGACCGTCTCATCGCCAACCCGGCCGACATGGCCTACCGCTCGATCAAGTATGCCGAGCGCACGCTGATGGCCGGCTTCACGACGGTGCGCGACCTGGGCGCAGCAGACAACCTGAATATCTCGCTCAAGCGCGCGATTGCCGCCGGCGAAGTGCCGGGCCCGCGCATGTTCACTGCCGGTAAATCGCTGGCTACCACGGGCGGGCATGCCGACCCGACCAACAATCTGTCGCACTTCCTGAGCGAAAAAATTGGCACGCCCGGCCCGACCGAAGGTGTGCTGGACAGTCCGGAAGAAGCGCGCCAGGCGGTGCGCCAGCGCTACAAGGATGGTGCGGACCTGATCAAGGTGACGGCCACGGGCGGTGTACTGAGCCAGGCCGCCAGCGGCCAGAACTCGCAGTACACCGAGGATGAACTGCGCGCCGTGGTCACGACCGCGAAGGATTACGGCTTTCGGGTTGCGGCCCACGCCCACGGCGCCGAAGGCATGAAGCGCGCGCTGCGCGCCGGCGTCGACTCGATCGAACATGGCACGCTGATGGACGACGAAGTGATCGCGCTGTTCAAGAAAACCGGCGGCTGGTACGTGCCGACCATCTCGGCCGGCCGCTTCGTGGCGGATAAAGCGAAGATCCCGAATTACTATTCGGCGCTGGTGCAGCCGAAGGCGGCCGCGATCGGGCCGCAACTGCAGGCCACGTTCGCGCGCGCCCACAAGGCCGGCGTGAAGATGGCGTTCGGCACCGACGCCGGCGTGTTCCCGCACGGCGAGAACGCGAAGGAGTTCGGGTATATGGTCGAAGGCGGCATGACGCCGCTCGAGGCGATCCGCGCGGCCACCGTCAATGCTGCCGTGCTGCTCGATCAGCCCAAGCGCCTGGGCGCGATCGCGCCGGGATTCGCGGCCGATATCATCGCAGTCGAGGGCGATCCGCTGACCAACATCAAGCTGCTCGAGCAGGTCAGGTTCGTGATGAAGGATGGCGTGGTCTACAAGAAGCCGTGAGCTGACGGGCTCACGGCAGCAGGTTTGAACGCGTCGGCAGCGAAGCTGCCAACCCTGCGTCGCCGACATGCTCAACCGGCGACGCCACGTCTTCATCCGGCCGCGCCAGTTGCCGGTCCCACATCTGCGCATACAGGCCGCGCGCCGCCAGCAGCGCGCCGTGCGTGCCGCGCTCGACGATCTTGCCGTGATCGAGCACGATGATCTGCTGCGCGTCGGCGATCGTCGACAGGCGGTGCGCGATCACGAGCGTCGTGCGGTTCTTCGCGATCTCTTTCAACTGCGCCTGGATCGCCTGCTCGGCGCGCGAATCGAGCGCTGACGTGGCTTCATCAAAAATCAGCAGTGCCGGGTCTTTCAGCAGCGTGCGCGCGATCGCCACGCGCTGCTTCTCGCCGCCCGACAGTTTCAGGCCGCGTTCGCCCACCATGCTTTGATAACCATCGGGCAGGCTATCGATGAAGTCGTGGATCGACGCCGCGCGTGCGGCCGCGACGATATCGTCGCGGCTGGCGCCGGGCCGGCCGTAGGCGATGTTGTATTCGATGGTGTCGTTGAACAGCACCGTGTCTTGCGGGACGATGCCGATCGCCGAACGCAGCGACTGCTGCGTGATGTCGCGCAGGTCTTGCCCGTCGATGCGGATCGCGCCGCCATTGACGTCATAAAAGCGAAACAGCAGACGTGACAGCGTGGACTTGCCCGAGCCGCTGTGGCCCACCACCGCCGTCGTGGTGCCGGCGGCGATGGTGAAGTCGACGTCGAACAGGATCTGGCGCTTGGCCTCGTAGCTGAAATCCACGTGCGAGAACTCGACCTCTGCGCCCTTGACCGCCAGCGGCAGGGCCTTGGGGCCATCGGCCACTTCGCGGTTCTGGTCGAGCAGGCCAAACAGGCGCTCCATGTCGGCCAGGCTTTGCTTGATCTCGCGGTAGATCACGCCCAGGAAGTTCAAAGGCATGTACAGCTGGATCATGAAGGTGTTGACCAGCACCAGGTCGCCCAGGCTCATGGTGCCGTTGATGACCCCTTGCGTGGCGCGCCACAGGATCAGCGTGACGGCCACGGCGATGATCAGGGACTGGCCGGTGTTCAGGAACGACAGCGACGTCTGCGAGCGCACGCCGGCGTTCTCGTAGTTCTTCAGGCCTTCATCGTAGCGGTGCGCTTCGTAGTCTTCGTTGCCGAAGTATTTCACCGTCTCGTAATTGAGCAGCGAGTCGATGGCCTTGGTACTGGCTTTCGATTCGAGGTCGTTCATCGTGCGCCGGAAGTGCGTGCGCCATTCGGTGACGATCACGGTGAAGGTGATGTACGACGCCAGCGCCACCGCGGTGATGATGCTGAACCAGATGTCGTAATTGAGCACCAGGTAGGCCAGCACCAGCGTGATCTCGACCAGCGTCGGCAGGATGTTGAACAGCGAGTATGAAATCAGCGAGTTCACGCCGCGCGTGCCGCGCTCGATGTCGCGCGTCATGCCGCCGGTCTGGCGGTTCAGGTGAAAGCGCAGCGACAGCGCGTGCAGGTGGCGAAACACGCGCAGCGCGATGGTGCGCACGGCGCGCTGCGTCACGCGTGCGAACAGGAATTCGCGCAGCTCGGTGAAGACGGTCATCGACAGCCGCAGCAGGCCATACGCGACCAGCACACCGACCGGCAGCACCATCAGCGCGTGCGGATGGGCGGGGTCGATGGCCAGGCCGTCGATCAGCCGCTTGAGCACGAGCGGCACGCCGACGTTGGCCATCTTGGCCGCGACCAGCGCGCCCATGGCGGCCAGCACGCGCCATTTGTAGACCCACAGGTAGGGAAACAGCGTCTTGAGCGTGGCCCAGTCGTTGCGGGGCATGCCCGAGGGTTCGGGCGGAAGTGAGGTATTACGGCGCATGGAGAGACTTTTGTGGTTCAATTCGGGTCGATTGTAGCTTTTACCGAGAATTCACGATGACCACGCCCGAAAATACCGTTACCACGCCCAGCACCGTTCGACTCCCCGCCGGCAAGATGCCGGAACTGCGGGTCATGCCCGCCCCTTCCGACGCCAATGTGTATGGCGATGTGTTCGGCGGCTGGATCATGGCGCAGGTCGACCTGGCCGGCTCGCTGCCGGCCACGCGCCGCGCCAATGGCCGCGTGGCGACCATCGCCGTGAACTCGTTCCTGTTCAAGAATCCCGTGTTCGTGGGCGACCTGCTGTCGTTCTATGCCGATATCACCAAGGTGGGCAATACGTCGATCACGGTGTTCGTGGAGGTGTACGCCGAGCGCAACCGACTGGCGGCGGAGGTGGTGAAGGTGACCGAGGCGACGCTGACGTATGTGGCCACGGGCCCGGATCGCAAGCCGCGCCAGTTGCCGCCGCTGGAATCGCTGATTGCGAACCGGTGATGCGATAGGGGGTGCGTGCAACTTGGGTTCCCGCCTCCGCGGGAACGACGTTCAGAGGCTAGTCGCCACGACTTGCGTTAGCAGCTTGCCCCAGCACGTCATCCCCGCGAAGGCGGGGATCCAAGTCAGTCGCGCCAAGATAGATTAAAAATCAACCCGGCTTCTTCTCATCCCGCAGTTCACGCCGCAGAATCTTGCCGACGTTCGTCTTCGGCAGCGTCTCGCGGAACTCGACGAACTTCGGCCGCTTGTAGCCGGTCAGCTGCTCTTTGCAGAACGCGGTGATCTGGTCGGCGGTGAGGCTCGCGTCCTTTTTCACCACGTACAGCTTGACCGCTTCGCCCGAGTTCTGGTCTGGCACGCCCACGCACGCCACTTCCAGCACGCCGGGCATCGCCGCGACCACGCCTTCGACTTCGTTCGGGTACACATTGAAGCCCGAGACCAGGATCATGTCCTTCTTGCGGTCGACGATGCGTGTGTAGCCCTTCTCGTCCATGATGCCGATGTCGCCGGTCTTGAAGAAGCCGTCCGGCGTCATGACCTTGGCCGTCTCGTCGTCGCGCTGCCAGTAGCCGGCCATCACTTGCGGGCCGCGCACGGCGATCTCGCCGGCGGTGCCGAATGGGACGGCGTTGCCGGCATCGTCCAGGATGCGCAGTTCGGTCGATGGCAGCGGCAGGCCGATGGTGCCGGTGAAGTCGCTGATGTCGCAGCGGTTGGCAGTGACCACGGGCGAGGTCTCGGACAAGCCGTAGCCTTCGACGATCGGGATGCCGGTGGTCTTGAGCCACTTGTCGGCCACCGCTTTTTGCACCGCCATGCCGCCGCCCGGACACACCATCAGGCCCGAGAAATCGAGCCTGGAGAAATCGTCGTTGTTCAGCAGGCCGTTGTACAGCGTATTCACGGCCGGGAAGATGTTGATGCGGTAGCCGCCCAGCTCCTTGATGAAGCCCTTGATGTCGCGCGGGTTCGGAATGAGCAGGTTCATGCCGCCTACGCGCAGGCCGAGCAGCGCGCAGACCGTCAGCGCATAGATGTGATACAGCGGCAGCGCGCACGCGAACTGCGCCTGCTCGCCTGCCTTCATGCGGCTGAGGGTCGGCGCGAACCAGGCTTCGTTCTGCAGCACGTTGGCGATCACGTGGCGGTGCAGCAGCACCGCGCCTTTCGAGACGCCCGTGGTGCCGCCCGTGTATTGCAGGAAGGCGATGTCGTCATGGCCGATCGCGACCGGCCCCAAGGTCTCGCGCGCGCCCTCGGCCAGCACCTTGTTGAAGGCAATGGCGCTTGGCAGCGAGTAGGCCGGCACCATCTTCTTGACCTTGCGGACCACCAGGTTGACCAGCGTGCCTTTCACGCCGCCCAGCAGGTCGCCCATCGTGGCCAGCACGATGTGCTTGACCGCAGTCTGGCCTATCACCTGCTCGAGCGTGTGCGCGAAGTTCTCGAGCACCACGATCGCCTCGGCGCCGGAGTCGGCCAGCTGGTGCTGCAACTCGCGCGGGGTGTAGAGCGGGTTGACGTTGACGACGACGTAGCCGGCGCGCAGCACGGCGGCCAGCGCCACCGGATACTGCAGCACGTTGGGCATCATGAGCGCCACGCGCGCGCCGGGTTTCAGGCCCTTGGCCTGCAGCCAGGCGGCCATGCGCTGCGACATCGTGTCGAGTTCGGAAAACGTGATGGACTTGCCCATGCAGGCATAGGCCTTGCGGTCGGCGTACTTGCGAAACGCCTCTTCCAGCAAATGCGACAGCGAGCGGTATTGCGTCGCATCGATCTCCGCCGGTACACCGCTCTCGTACGACGTGAGCCAGAATTTGTCCATGTATTCCACTGCCTTCCTTGTTAATGCCAATAAAACGCACATACCGCCCTGTGGGCTTAAAAACGTCGTTCCCGCGAAGGCGGGAACCTAATTTTGCCGGCGTATCGTCAACACCGGCAAACTTGGGTTCCCGCCTGCGCGGGAACGACGTATCTGACGCTACCTGATTTTTTTACGCCACCGCCTCGGCCTGCTTTTCATCCCGCAGCGCGCGGCGCAGGATCTTGCCGACGTTGGTCTTGGGCAGCTCGTCGCGGAACTCGATGTACTTCGGTCGCTTGTAGCCGGTGAACTCCTGCTTGCAGTAGGCCAGCAGGTCGTCCGTCGTGAGGCCCGGGTCTTTTTTTACCACGAATACCTTCACCGCCTCGCCCGAATGGGCATCCGGCACGCCGATCACGGCGCATTCGAGCACGCCCGGATGGCCGGCAATGACGCCTTCGAGTTCGTTCGGGTAGACATTGAAACCCGAGACCAGGATCATGTCCTTCTTGCGGTCGACGATCTTGACGTAGCCGCCCGCATCCATGACGCCGATGTCGCCCGAGCGGAAGAAGCCGTCGGTCGTCATGACCTTGTCGGTTTCGCCCTGGTGGTTCCAGTAGCCGAGCATGACCTGCGGGCCGCGGATCGCGATCTCGCCGGTCTGGCCCAGGGCCATGTGCTTGCCGTCGTCGTCGATGATGGCGATGTCGGTCGATGGAACCGGCAGGCCAATGGTGCCGGTAAATTCAGTGCCGTCGGCGCGGTTGCAGGTGGCCACAGGAGATGTCTCCGACAAGCCGTAGCCTTCGATGATCGCCACGCCCGTGACATCGCGCCATTTGTCGGCCACGGCTTTTTGCACGGCCATGCCGCCGCCATTGCACATGCGCAGGCCCGAAAAATCGAGGTGGGCGAAATCAGGGTTGTTTACCAGCGCGTTGTACAGCGTGTTCACCGCCGGCAGCATGTTGAAGCGGTACTTGGCCAGCTCTTTCACGAAGCCGGGGATATCGCGCGGGTTCACGATCAGCACGTTCAGCGCGCCCATGCGGATGCCCCACATGGCGCACGCGGTCAGCGCGAAGATGTGATACAGCGGCAGCGCGCACACGATCGTGAGCTGCTCGCCGCCCGCTTCGCCCAGCGCCGGCTGCGACCACGCTTCGCTTTGCAGCACATTGGCGATCACGTTGCGGTGCGTAAGCGTGGCGCCTTTCGACGGTCCGGTGGTGCCGCCCGTGTACTGCAAAAAGGCGACGTCGCCCACCTTGAGCGTGGCCGGCTTGAAGGTCATGCGGGCGCCCTGCGCCAGCGCATCCTTGAAGGTGACCATGTTCGGCAGCGAAAAGTCGGGCACCATCTTCTTGACGTGGCGAACGACGAGGTTGACCACCATGCCCTTGACGCCGCCCAGCAGCTCGCCCATATTGGCCACCACCACGTGGCGCAGCGGGGTCTTGCCCATCACCTTCTGCACGGTATGGGCGAAGTTTTCCAGCACGATGATCGCTTCGGCGCCCGAGTCGGCGATCTGGTGTTCGAGTTCGCGCGCGGTGTAGAGCGGGTTGACGTTGACGACGACGTAGCCGGCGCGCAGCACGGCGGCCAGCGCGATCGGATATTGCAGAACATTGGGCATCATGATCGCCACGCGCGCGCCCGGCGTCAGGCCGCGGCTTTGCAGCCAGGCAGCGAGCTTTTGCGAACAGGCGTCGAGCTCGCGGTAGGTGATGAACTTGTCCATGCAGACAAAGGCATTGCGGTCTGCGAATTTGCTGAAGGATTCTTCCAGCAACTGCACCAGGGATGAGTACTGATCAGGATTGATCTCTGCGGGCACGCCCGGGGGATACGACTGCAGCCAAATCTTGTCCATGGGTTGCCTCTGTCTCGTGATCCTGATCGGATCGTGATCGTTCTTGTCGGCGGCCGTGCTATGTTGCCGGCTCGCATGCGCACGAAGCTTATGCCTTTGCTATCGCTGGGTGTGATGCTATCGGGCAGCGCCCGTGTACGCAAGCGGTTTTACGCCGATTGGAACCGCCCCTCTACGGCAGAGCTCCGATGGTGCGCTGCACCACCTGCATGCCGGGCGGCGTCGTCGCAGCCAGGCGCTTCAAGACACGGGTTCGCTCTTCCTTATCGAGTGCGGCGATGCGGTTGGCGGCCTTGTAGAACCCGTTCCAGGTCTTCTCGCGCCGCAGCAATGCGCGAAATGCCGGCACCAGATCGTTGTAGGTCGCCACCGAGGCAAGGTGGGCATTGGACAGCGGCTCGGCAAAGAAGCGGTCATAACCGGCGTAGCCGCCCCAGTTTGCCTTGAGCACCTGGTAGTCGTTTTGCAGGGCGATGAACAGGCGCCCTTTCGTGGCGCGCTTGGTGTCGTCCGGCTCCATGCTCTTGTAGGTGCGCTCGAGTTCGCCCCGATAGCGCAGCAGCAGGGCCAGGAAGTCGCTCTTGCGCGCCTTGTAGCGGTCATAGGCGTCGCTCATCGCCGGGTTGCCAAAGCGTTCGAGCCAGGCTTCCACGCCAGCCTGCTCCACGGCGCTGGCGAACGATTCATTGAATTGCGAATCGCCCGCGATGTACACCACCTGGTGCGCCAGTTCGTGAAAGATCAGGCGCGCCAGTTCGGCGTCCGGGTAATTGATGAAGGTCGACATCAACGGATCGCTGAACCAGCCGAGCGTCGAATAAGCGCTTACGCCGCTCACTTCCACATCGTGGCCTTGCGCGCGCAGTTGCCTGGCATACGCCTGGGCGTCGCTCTTGCTGTAGTAGCCGCGGTAATTCACGCAGCCGGCCACCGGAAAGCACCATTGAATTGGTTTGAGTGACAGCTCGGGCGTGGCCACCACGTTCCACAGCACGTAGGGGCGTTTCAAACTCGTGTAGTTGGTGTAGCTGCCGTTATCGGGCAGCTTCATTTCGCCGATCGCGAAGCGGCGGATCTGGCGCGCCGCCTCGAGGCGGTGGCGCAATTTGACGTTGGTGCTGGTATCGGCGATCCAGTCGTCGATCGGGCGCGCGTCGGACAGCAATTGCAGCTGGCCTTGCGCGGCCTGGGTGTAGTACGAGAGGGATGAGCAGCTTGTCAACATGAGGGCCGCAGCTGCCGCGGCCATGAGGGGCCGGAAGGCCAGTGAGAATCTAGAGGGTGTCATCTCGCAATGGGGGCGCAGCTTTTTCAACCTGCACCAGGGTGTCGTAGAAAGTGGGCGCCCGGCCCATGTCGGTCAAACGCTGGCTGGTGACTTCGTTGGCGTTCTTGCCGTCGGTGGCCAGTTTTTTCCACCAGATCGACAAGCCCACCACCAATCCAGCGCGCGCCTTGTCGGTCACGCGTGCACGGGCGAGGAACGAACCGCGGTCGTTATAAATGCGCGCCATGTCACCGTGCCCGATGCCGCGTGCGGCGGCATCAAACGGGTGGATGTCGAGGTGCGGTTCGCCCTCAGTTGCGCGCAGGCTCTGTACATTGACAAACGTTGAGTTGAGGAAGTTCCGCGCCGGCGGAGAAATCATGGCGAGCGGATAGGTTTTCGCCAACGCCGGGTTCGATGCGACGGACTCGTACGGCGGGATATACGTCGGCACCGGATCGAGGCCGTCGGCCAGCATGCTCTCGGAGAAGAACTCGCATTTGCCCGATGGCGTCGTGAAACCGCCTTCGGCAAACGGCGCGTCGGGCATCTTGAGTTTGCTCCAGCCGGTGCGCTTGAGCGATTCCCAGTCGAAGTGCACCGCGCGCGCATCCTTGCTGTCGAAGGCCTTGGCGGCGATGGCGTCGTCGCTCTCGGCAAAGCACGGGTCGGTAAAGCCCATGCGCGCTGCCAGCAGGCGGAAGAATTCGGTGTTCGGCTTCGATTCGCCCACCGGTTGCACGGCGGCGTTATTGGCCATCATGTACAGGTGGCCGTAGGCCAGGTGCGCATCGACGTGTTCGAGCTGGGTGGTGGCCGGCAGCAGGATGTCGGCGTAGTCGGCGCTGTCGGTGTGAAAGTGTTCGAGCACCACAGTGAACAGGTCTTCGCGCTCGAAGCCTTGCTGCACCTTGCGCGAATCGGGCGCGATCGCCAGCGGGTTGGCGTTGTAGACGATGACGGCCTCGATCTTCGGGCCGAAATCGGGCGCGCTGTCCCTCAGCAAGTCGTCGCCGATCGTGGTCATATTGATTGTGCGCGGAGTGCGGCCAGCCAGCAGATCCGGGCGTTGCAGCGCCGGACGGTTGGTCGGGAACGACGCCGAGCTCGACAGCTGGATGCCGCCGGCCGGCTGGCGCCAGGCGCCCACCAGGGCCGGCAGGCAGGCGATGTTACGCACCGCCATGCCGCCGCCGCGCACGCGCTGGATGCCGTAGTTGATGCGGATCGCGGCGGCCTCGCCATTCTTCACGATCTGGCCATACAGGCGCGCCAGGCTCACCACTTCATCGACCGTGATGCCGCAGGTTTCGGCGGTGCGTTCGGGCGTCCATTCGAGGGCGCGCGCCTTGAGTGGCTCGAAGCCGAGCGTGTGCTTGTCGATGTAGGTGTGATCGAGTAAATCTTCCTTGATCAGCACGTGCATCATGCCCAGGGCCAGCGCCGCATCCGTGCCAGGCAGCAGCGCAATATGTTGGTGACATTTTTCGGCAGTGAGGGAGCGATACGGATCGATGGCAATCAGCGTGGCGCCATTGCGCTTGGCTTCTTGCGCGCGCATCCAGAAATGCAGGTTCGAGGCGATCGGGTTGCCGCCCCAGATCAGGATCAATTTGGCGTTCTGGAACTGTTCGAGGTCGGTGCCGATCGAACTACCAATGGAATAGCGATAGCCGGTGGCGCCGGCGGTGGCGCAGATGGTGCGATCGAGCAGCGATGCGCCCAGTTGATTGAAGAAGCGCAGCGACATCGATTCGCCCTGCACCAGGCCCATGGTGCCGCAATAGCTGTATGGCAGGATCGCCTGGGCGTCGCGCGCCGCGATGGCGCTCAAGCGCGTGGCGATTTCGTCGATGGCGGCTTCCCACGTGATACGTTCGAACTTGCCTTCGCCCTTGCGGCCGACACGGCGCATCGGATACAGCACGCGGTCCGGGTGGTAGGTGCGCTCGACATAGCGCGAGACCTTGGTGCACAACACGCCGGCCGTGGTGGGATGCTCCGGATCGCCTTTCACTTCTGTCGCGACGCCATTCTCGACTTTGACGAGCAGCGCGCAGGTATCGGGGCAATCGTGGGGACAGGTCGCACGGACGATGGTGGTGGTCATATTGTTATTTGGGCTTGAAAATGCAGGCTGCGCTGAAAAAACTGCGTGAAACCAATACTTTATACGATTCGGGCGGGCTTCGTGACCTCCCCTGTCAAGTCTGTTTAAGGCACGCTACAATAGTTAAAACCATGCCATGCAAGGGTGGCAAGATAACCGAGGGGCCTCCAGCTCCCCCTGCCTGCATCGCATCACGCGAGGCAGCGCGCGGCAGCGTCACCGAGGTCCCCATCGCGGAGAACATCATGAAACTGGTTGAACCTATCCTGGCGTCGCACGCCGCAATCCAGGCAATCCGGCGCGACCTGCACGCGCATCCCGAACTGAGCTACGAAGAACACCGCACCGCGCAGATCGTGGCCGACCAGCTCGAAGTGTGGGGCATTCCCGTCGTGCGCGGGCTGGGCGTGACGGGCGTCGTCGGCATCATCAAGAACGGCACGTCCGCGCGCGCGATCGGCCTGCGCGCCGACATGGACGCACTGCCGATGCAAGAACTCAATGGCTTCGCGCACGCATCGACCCACGCCGGCAAGATGCACGCCTGCGGCCACGATGGCCATACCGCGATGCTGCTGGGCGCCGCACAACGCCTGGCGCAGCACCGCAACTTCGACGGCACCGTGTACCTGATTTTCCAGCCGGCCGAAGAAGGCGGCGGCGGTGCGCGGCGCATGATCGAGGATGGCCTGTTCGAGCAATTCCCGATGGACGCCGTGTATGGCATGCACAATTGGCCAGGCATCGCCGAGGGCACGTTCGCCGTGGTCGACGGGCCGATGATGGCGTCGAGTAACGAGTTTCGCGTGACCGTGCGCGGCAAGGGCGCCCATGCGGCGCAGCCACACCGCGGCATCGATCCGATCATGGTCGCGGTGCAGATCGCGCAAGCGTGGCAAACCATCATCTCGCGCGAAAAAAATCCGCTGCTCACGGCGGTGTTGTCGATCACCCAGATCCACGCGGGCAGTGCGACCAACATCATTCCGGACGAAGCAGTGCTGGTGGGAACGGTGCGCACGTTTACGACCGAGGTGCTCGACCTGATCCAGCGTCGCATGGAAGAAATGGCGGGCGGGATCGCGGCCGGCTTTGGCGCGACGATCGATTTCGGCTTCAAACGCAATTATCCGCCGCTGGTCAATCACACCGAACACACGGCGTTCGCGATCGAGGCGATGCGCGCGGTAGTGGGCCCGGGCCGGGTCAATGCGAATGTCGAACCGACCATGGGCGCCGAGGATTTCGCCTTCATGCTGCAGGCCAAGCCGGGATGCTATGTGTTTATCGGCAATGGCGAAGGCGACCATCGCGCTGGCGGGCACGGTCTTGGGCCGTGCCAGCTGCACAATGCAAGTTATGACTTCAACGACAACCTGCTGCCGATTGGCGCGAGTTACTGGGTGCGCCTGGCGGAGATGCGTCTGCCGGTTGGCTGATGGCGTGGCAGGCCGGGCATGCGCCCGGCCTTTTTTCTCGCCTAAAACAGGCCGAGGAATTTCTTTTTAACTGTGTTCTTGCGCGCCGGATCGACGACGTCGGTGACGTTCTTGTCGTTGAACTTGTCGATCAGGATGGCAAAGCCGCGGTGACGCGCCAACGTCAGTTCTTCCTTGAACAACGGCACGACGCAGTGGAAATAGACGTCCCTGCCGTCGACCGTCACCGAGTGAAATGGTTCCGGCGCCGAGACCGGCGGCAGCAAGATGGCGCCGCAGAAGCCGACGCTGTCGGTGTATGGCTTGGGCGGGGCGCCATTGGGCATCGCATGACCCAGGCCAATCCAGGTTCCCTGGTTGTGCGGATAGTGCGCCAGGTGGCGCATCAACGCGACTGGCCAGTACCAGCGCTCTTCCTTGACCGCCGCTTCATCGAGCTGCCAGTCCGCCGGCAAGGTCATGATCAGTTCGGCGAACGGCGGCGCGCCTTCCGGCGTCGTCATCGGGCGTCTGCTCATGCCCGAAGTCACCAGGCGCACAAATGGGAAGGCCGGGGTCGGGCCGATCACGTGGATGTCGACCTGGATGGCGCCGGCGTCTGTCTCGTGGAAGACCAGCGCGGGCGCGCCGAGGTGCGTGGCAATGTGTTCGGCGACCGGGTCATGCGGCAGCACGACGGTGTCCGGTTGGCGCTGCATTGGCGCGGTCAAAGGATACAGCGGGGTGATGGTTGGTTCGGCCATGAGTATTGATCGATGTCGTTGCGGCGGGCGCCTATGATACCCGCGCTGCCCGCTTGCGTGGCTGGCAGCACGCTATTGTTCTCGCTAGTACAATACCGCATTGTTCAAACTGTCATCCCTCCCCCTTTCCAGGTAGACCATGATCACTTTCAAAAAAATCAGCATGCTGGCGCTGGCCAGCGCCGCGCTGTGCGCGCCTGCCGCGTTTGCCCAGTCCACCGTGGCCAATGGCTATATCGACTCCGTCTCGTTCGAATACGGCACCAATCCGCAACAGCGCATGGGCCGTGTCGCGATCCAGTCCGACTGGGACAAGCGCTGGTTTGCCAGCAATGGCCGCCATCTGTCGGGCTATTTTGAAACGAACCTGGCCCTGTGGCGCCTGAACTCGTACGAGAACGTCCGCGGCCGCAACAAGAATATCGGCGTGCTGGGCTTTACGCCGGTGTTCCGCTACCAGAACGATAACAAGCTGGGCCTGTACGGCGAAATCGGTATCGGCCTGAACCTGCTGTCGACGCTGTACAAGAATGAAGACAAGGAACTCTCGACGGCGTTCCAGTTCGGCGACCATATTGGTGTGGGCTACACCACCGCCAAGTGGGACTTCGGCCTGAAGTACCAGCACTATTCGAACGGCAGCATCAAGAGCCCGAATGCCGGCGCTAACTGGCTGGTCGCCAAGGCTGCTTACCGCTTCTGATGTGTTTGGTTGCCCGCCGCATACTCGCATCCACTGTGGGTATATGGCGCGGGCAAATAGCAATTCGTGACACAATCGGGCCTTTCGCGGCGCTGTCCGCGCGCTGTTTTTCGAGGCCCGATTGACTCCTTCGCCCACCCTCAAACGTTATCTTCCCTGGCTTGTCGCCATCGCCCTGTTCATGGAGCAGCTCGATGCGACCATCGTCAACACCGCTATTCCCAGCATTGCCGCCAGTCTCGGTGTCACGCCGCTGAGCCTGAAATCGGTTGTCACCAGCTATATCCTGGGCCTGGCCGTCGGGATTCCGCTCAGTGGCTGGATGGCCGACCGCTTCGGCACGCGGCGCGTTTTCTTCACTGCGATCGCGATCTTCACCTTTGCCTCCGTGTTGTGCGGCCTGTCGCTCAATGCGCACATGATGACGGGCGCACGCCTGCTGCAAGGGTTGGGCGGCGCGATGATGATTCCGATCGGGCGACTGGCGATCGTACGCACGTTTCCCAAGAACGAATTGCTGGGGGCGATGAACTTCGTGATCATTCCGGCGCTGATCGGGCCGCTGTTGGGGCCGACGATTGGCGGCCTGATCGTGAGCTGGACGTCGTGGCGCGTGATCTTCTTTGTCAATATTCCGGTGGGCTTGATCGCGCTGTATTTTGTCTGGCGCCATATGCCGGATTACCGCGCAGAGCAGCGACGCCCGCTCGATGTCGTTGGCCTGCTCCTGTTCAGCAGCGGCACGGCGCTCTTGTCGTGGGTATTGGAAGTGTTTGGTGAGCACACACTCAGCGGCATGACGGCCGGGTTGCTGTTCTTGCTGGCATTGAGTCTGCTCGGCGCGTACGCCTGGCACGCTTGTCGCATAAAGTTTCCGCTGCTGCGCCTGACGCTGCTGAAGGTGCGCACCTTCCGTATCGCGGTTCTGGGTGGCTTTGTCACCCGTCTTGGCGTGGGCGGCCTGCCGTTCCTGCTGCCGCTGTTGTATCAGTTGGGCCTGGGCATGCCGGCATGGCAGTCGGGGCTGATGATGATGCCGTCGGCGCTGGCCGCGATGGGGATGAAGCTGTTCGCGCCGCGGTTACTGGCGCGCTTCGGGTATCGCCAGGTGCTCTTGGCCAATACGATCATGATTGGCGTGACGATTGCCATGTTCACGCTGGTCGATGCCGGCACACCATTGATCATGATCGTGTGCATCAGCCTGATGCTGGGGTTCTTCAACTCGCTGCAGTTCTCGAGCATGAATACGCTGGCGTATGCCGACATCGAGCCGGCGGACTCCAGCATGGCGAGCACGATCTCGAGCTCTCTGCAGCAATTGTCGATGAGCTTTGGCCTGGCAGCAGGCTCGCTCGTTACCGCGTGGTTCCTGGGTGACGTGTCACAGACGAATCAGGGGCAAGTGACGCAGGCGATGCACCACGGGTTCATGGCGCTGGCAATCCTGACACTGTTCTCGTCCCTGGTCTTCTGGCGCCTGCGCCGTGACGATGGCGACAGCATCAGTCGCGGGCAGGACGTGGTCAAGACGGTGGAGCCGGTGACGGTGACGGCGCAGTAATACGTGCGCCTTGGGCATACGTTAATTGTCGGGAAGCGGAATGACATCCACCGAACCGCGTTTGCGGTTGGCGTCTATCTCGACTGCAGAGAAATACGCCCGCCTCTGTCCCATGGCGATATAAACCCGATGGCGCTGCAGGAAGTCGGCGCCCAGGATTGCGATCTCGCCCGAATACCCCAGCTCGACGAGACGCATATCGAAATCCTTGATCTCCATCCCGCCAATCGCCATCTGCTGGACGGGAATGCGCCATACCGGTTGGTCCTGGCCATGGCCTGGCACAGGCTGTTCCCGCGCGGCGCCGGGCGATGCCGGGGTCAGTCCCAGATGGCTGCCTGCGACGAGTGGGAGATAGGAGTATGGGGTCGCGGTCGATAATAGTGCCCAAACGTCCTTGCCATTGATCTGGATGCGCAGCAGCGGTCGCGGATCGCGCTTCCAGACGTCGACAATGATCGGGACCGATATCGCTGCCGGGTCCCAGTAGGCAAGGTGCGCGGTATTGCATCCGCGCGGTTTGAAATGCTTGACGAAACCTTCGTCGAGAGCGATCTCGAGATCCGCCTGTAACAAGCTGCCTGCGCCAATCCTGGCCCCGAACGCGTCATCGATAAAATCCTCGACCGGGAACGAGGCTGCTTTGCCCTTGACGACACCTGACGAGAAGTCGTCGACGAAGGCAGAGAGTCCCTCCCTGAACACGAGATTGCTGGTGATATTGTTACTCGACTCTCCCTCACCTTCTTTACGGAAGACACTGCTCGTGACATGACGTACCTTGATGCCAAAACGATCCAGCATTTTCTTGTTGAGAACCGTATGCTGTCCCGAGCCGATATTGAGCATTGCCGACACCAGGTTGCCGTTGATGCTGGCATCGACAAGTGGCCGCATGTCATCGGTGAAGGTAAGCGGGACAGTTTGCTGCTCGTTCATTTCGCAACCGGCAGGCAGTGTTTGTGCCAGTACAGCACTGGACGACATCATCGCCGCGAGCAGGGTCAGTCGCCTCAGCAGGAATGAGAATGGAAGCGTCATTGGTATCCAGAAGTGGCAAAGAGAAGCCTCAGTATAGATACGGCAACGAAGGTAGAGGGAAAAATTGCAGAATAGTCCGGATTGACCTGCCCGATCGTTGAATACTGTTCGCCCAAAGCGAAAAGCCCCGCTCAGATCAACTGAGCGGGGCTTTTCTAATAACTAGCCTGACGATAACCTACTTTCACACTGGTTGCAGCACTATCATCGGCGCAAAGTCGTTTCACGGTCCTGTTCGGGATGGGAAGGGGTGGGACCGACTTGCTATGGTCATCAGGCATAACTT